>NZ_JBFBCD010000003.1:0-896581 GCF_040683015.1 Nocardia sp. NPDC051030
TGGAACACCTCGACGACCAGGTCGGGGTGGGTGATCACCACCAGATCCCACAGCGGCATCGGGACGCGGAAGATGTCACCATATTTCCGCGCACCTTCTCGCACGTAGCTGAACGGGTCGCGCATGTACTGCGGCACCACCCCGACCACCGGTAATCCCCGCGGGCCCGGCAACCGGCGATCGGGACCGCGCCGCCCCGTCAACAGGGGTGCTCTGGTCCAGCGGAACACATCGCCGCGGCCGTCGGATTCCCGGGTTCTGACGGTGGTGTCCTGGTCGCCGAGCGCGGCGCGGCCCGCCGGATGCGGGCATGCGGAAGCGGTCGTCATCTCATTCCCTTTCTGGCCGAACGGGTTTCGCAGCCGATTCAGCGCTTGGCATGCACGGTCGGGCGAACCTGCGGTCCACGGAGACCGGGAAAGACCCTCTGCAGCAAGCGCATTACGCGTTCCACGGTGCGCTGCGCGGGGGGTCGGATCGGGATCGGGAGCAGCTGGCCGAGGGCGTAGAAGAGGTCCGCGTCGGTGTCGATCCGCGCGATCAGCCAGCCGCGTTCGGGATCGCGCACCATGTTGTAGCGATCCACGCCGGTGATATCCATGGTGCGCGGGGTGAACCGGACTCGTCCGATCTGCCGCCACGGCACCGTGAGCCGGACATTGCCGTCGAGGAAGTCGTAGTAGGGCAGACCACGCGGGGTGTCGTCCTGGGGGTAGAACACCAGGTCCGGGACCAGCCGGAACATCAGGACATACAGGTCGGCCTCGATCTGGCCGGGAAACCAGTCCCGCCCACCGGTGGTCGGGTCGGCATAGGTCAAATCGTCGGCCATACAGTCCCGCAACTGAAGTATCGAGCGCTGCTCCCAGGCATGGAACCACTTGATCAGGAAGTCGGTCATCCCCTCGCATAGCAACCCGGCCGCGACGTACATGTCTTCCTGGGCGCGGACTTTCGCCATGTAGTCCTCGAGCAGCGCGATATAGCGAGTGTGCTCCTGCGAGTAATCACTCGCATCGACCGATATCTCCGGCACCGTGCTGCGGGCAACGAAGTTGCTGTCGGCCTTGGTATTACGTGTCGTTGTCGACATCGTCGCCACTCTCCTTCGAGTCCGCGGCGACGGTGTGGTCTCCGCGGAGCCACCTCTTCCGAATCAGTGAAACATTGTTGATAAAATGTAACAGGTTGAGCCGCGCCTCGGAAGACCCCGACAGCAGTTGCCCAGGCGGCCACTACGATTCGGGCATGGACTTGTCGGCACTGCTGTCGGGTGCGGCTAACCCGCCCGTCCACGGCACGGAGAAGCGGCGCATTCTCACGGCCGCGCGCACCGAGTTCATCAGCCATGGCTTCCGGCGGGCGTCCGTCGGCAATATCGCCAAACTGGCCGGAGTCTCCCGGCCGACCGTCTATCGCCACTGCGGCGACAAGGAAGCCATCTTCCAGGCGGTGGTCTTCGACGAGGTCGTGGAATTCTTCACCGGCATCGCCACCGAGATCCTCGGCCTTCCTACCCCCGCCGAGCGAGCCGTCGAGGGCTTCGTCCTCGGCGTCCGCGGAACCCGGGCGAACCAGCTGTTCACCGCCATCCGGAACTTCGAACCCGAGGCCTTCACCAACGTCTTCCTCGACCCCGACCCCGCCAACCGCGATTTCATCTGCTCGGCGATCGCCATGGGCCTGGCCACCGAAACACTCTCCTACGACCGCGCACTCGGCATCGCCGAGATCATGACCCGCGTCACCGCGTCACTGCTCGTAGCACCCACCGAGCACGTCTCGATCGAAACCGACGACGCCGCACGCGAAGTCGCCACCCGATACTTCGTCCCGATCATCACCAGCGCACTCGACTGATCCATCGAAGACTCCACGACCACTTGGGTTTCGTAAGAACAGCATTCGCCTAGTCGATATCGGCGATCAACCGCTCCTCGGCGAAGCCACTCAGACCGCGATGCGCAGTGAGGTCTCGGACTGTCGATCCGGCGCGTGGCTCGAGGCAACGTCCTGGCCTCGCTGAGCGCGTCCGCGGCGCAGGGCGTGGACCACCTTGCCCTTCGTGATTCGGCGCCTGAGGCCGAAGAGGATGTCGTCAGCGGTCGTCAGTGGTGTCAGCCAGGCCGGTTCGGCGAACTCCGGGATGTGGACGTCCTCGCCGCGCACCCCTGCTGCTGCGAGGACGCCGTTGGTGGCCCGTCGGCCGGCTTCGATCGCGCTCTCCATGAAGTCGGCGCCCATCCCCATATCGGTTCGGACGTACGCCGCGGCCAGGAACAGGTTGGGGATGGCCGTGCTGGCGTCCGGCTGGTCGTCCCGCAGGCCCGCAGTGTTCACGAACAACGGTTCGTCGTTGACGGCGGGCGGCTGACCGCATTCCCAGTGGATGTTCTCCGCAACGTGCCAGGAGTGGATCGCCGAGTCGGGAAGGATGTCATCGCCCTCGGGCAGGGAGGCACGGATCTGCCACAGGCCCTCTCGCACGACCTCCTCCGGCGTCAGCTCGGAGGCGGACTTGCCGGACAACGGACCGGGGATGTGCCAGTCCGGGATGTCGAAGGAGATGTAGTCGACGACCTCGCCGTCGCCGTACCGGTCGGCGAAGTCCCGGTTCCAGAAGCCGGTCTGCCGGATGCCGGCGATGGCCCATGGCTGGTCGACTGCCAAGAAGGCGTCGGGGAACCGCGGCACCGGCCGACGCAGATAGAGACCGAAGCCGCTCAGCCAAGTCGGCTCGATACCGCGAATCAGGTCCAGGCGTGGGTCGGCGGCGACGAGCTGCGGGTTCAGCAACTCGGCTGTGCGTTCCGGCGGCGTGCTCAGCACGTAGTAATCCGCCTCGACCACACTGGCGGCGCTGGTCGCGTCGACCACGGTCGCGCCGACGATCCTGCCGTGCCGGTAGGTCAGATCGGTGACCCGTCGTCCCAGGTGGATGCGTACGCCGAGACCGCGCAAGTGGTCGGCCCATGGGTTCCAGCAGACCTCGTTCATCGGCCCATCCGCCATCAGTCCCCACGGAAGATCCGTGTCACCGATCACGCTGCGCAGAAAGCCGACCATCACCTGGCGAGTAACCCGGGCATTGAGTCGTTCCGAGTTACCGAACCCGCCGGACGTGGCGCAGTTCAACAGGATCTTGCCGTCGGCGGAAAGCTTCGACTTCTTGAAGTAGTCGTCTGTCCCGATGTGCTCCAGCTTGGACCACTGTCGCTTCGACCCGGACACCAGCATCCTGACGAGCCGGTAAGCGAGCGCGACGTTCTTCGGGTTCGAGAGCACGCGGACCAGTTCGGGCGCAGCGTTGAAGTGTTTCGGTCCACCGGTGATCATCGAACGCAGGTCTACCCTGACGTCCGAGGAAGCCGACAGCGCGTGTCCGCGCCACCCGACGACGCCTCGCGGCAGGGTCACGAAGTGGTCGAGAACGGTGCGCCCGTCCCGGGCCGGGATTCGACGCAGCGTGTCGGGCATGCTCTCGTAGAAGCCGAAGATCAGGTGCGGTCCGACCTCGCCTGGCAGTCCGGCGCGGTCGCCGTTCGCGGTCCCGGCGATGTTGTAGGAGCGGGCCTTGCCGCCGACCTCCCGCTCGTGGCGTTCGTAGAGGTCGACCTCGAAGCCGCGCTCGGCGAGTTCGAGGGCGACCGACAGACCGCCCGGTCCTGCGCCGAAGACGGCGACCCGCCCGCGCCCGGTCACTGGTTGTCCCAGACGAGCGGCCGAATGTGGTTGCTGCGCAGCGACGGAGCGATACGGGTGGCGACCTTCACGGCGGCGTAGACCAGCGATTCGTTCAAACCGCGAATCGGGAAGAAGGGAATGAGCTGGCCGGCCATGATGCTCAGGTCGAACTCGGAGTCGATGCGCTGAACCAGCCAATTTTCGTCAGCCGCGTCTCTGACCAGGACGTAGCGGTCGACGCCGAACACCTTTACGGTGCGCGGCGTGACCCTGCCGCGGGCCACCATCAGCCACGGCAGCGTGATCCGGACGACGCCGTCAGTGAAGTCGAAGTAGCACAGGTGCTGGGCCTCTACACCGCGGGGATAGAAGGCGCAATCTGGTGCCCACTTGAACGCGATGTTGTACATGTCGAAGTCGACCTGGCGGGCGCGCGTCTCGCGGTGGCCGAACACCGGCTCGGCCCAGACGATGTCGTCGGTGACCATCTCTCGCAGTCCCTCGGCCGAGTGCTGAAGCCAGGCGTCGAACCACTCGGAAAGAAACCGGGTGATACCCGCGGCGGGGAACCCGGCAGCGACGTATATGTCTTCCTGCTCCTGGGTTTTGGCGAACCAAGGGCGCAGGATCGCGATGGAGTCCTGGTGGTGGGCCGAGTATTTGCCAGCGTCGACGTACGGTGCGAGGTCGGCCCCCCGCGCCGGGGTGTCGACGTGGTGTACCGATTTGATGTTTCGAGCGGGCATCGTTGCCCCTCCCTGCTTCTTGAAGTCTCTTCGACTCTCGGATCGTGGTTCAGCGAACCAACACCCGAACGAGTTGGTATACATATTAAGCACCAAACGTATAGGCTGTCTACATCACGCGAGTGCCTCCTGCGCAAGATTGGCGAGCACTTGCAGATGTGGACCATTCCAGAGCTGCCGTCCGGCGAGATGAACCGAGGCGAGATGCGGCGTCACGCTTGTAGGCACACGGTGCACTTGGTGCATACCCTGTGTCGGCGAGCGGGCTTTCGAGAAGGAGCTGATCACATGGCGAAGGAACCGCGGAGACCAGATTTCACGGTGGCGATCGTCGGCGCCGGTTTTGGTGGCATCGCGTCGGCGATCGAGTTACGCCGTTCCGGGATCGAGGACATCGTTCTCCTCGATCGCGCGCCGCGGGTCGGCGGGACCTGGCAGGTCAACACCTATCCCGGCGTTGCCGTAGACGTACCCTCGCTGCTCTACAGCTTCTCCCACACCACACCGCGGAAGTGGTCGAACCAATTCGCCGACGGCGCCGAGGTTCAGGACTATGCCGAACAGCTGGTCGACGAATTCGACCTGCGGTCGAAACTGCGACTCGAGACCGAAGTCGAGCGCTGCGATTGGGATCCATCGGCCAACGTATGGACAGTGATGACCAATTCGGGCGAAATCACGGCGCGGCATCTGATTGCTGCCTTCGGCTCGATCGAAACTCCCAAGCTGCCCGATATCGATGGCCTCGCGCAGTTCGGCGGCAAGATCGTGCACACCGCACGGTGGGACCACGACTACAGCTACGAGGGCAAGCGGATCGGGATCATCGGCACCGGTGCCAGCGCCCTTCAAGTCATCCCCGAAATGGCCAAGATCGCAGCACACGTCACCGTGTTTCAGCGCACCCCGATCTGGGTGATGCCCAAACTTGATTTCGCCGTCGGCCCGGGACTCAAGCGAGCGATCGACCATGTCCCCGGTTTGCGCAAGGCAGCACGGGGGATCGGCTTCGCGGCGATGGACTACGGACTCCTGAACACCGTGCTCCACTACCGCAGCTTCCCCTACCCCACACACGCTTTGGAGCGTGCGCTGCGCATCTACTACCGGACCCAGGTGCCCGACCCGGTCCTGCGCGAGAAGCTGACACCGACCTACAACTTCTTCTGCAAGCGTCCATCGATGTCCCGCGAATACCTCAAGACCTTCACCGAGGATCACGTCGACCTGGTAACAGAGCCGATCGCCAAGGTGATCGGCAACCGAGTGGTGACCGCTGACGGCGTGGAGCGGGAGGTCGACGTCCTCGTCACGGCAACCGGGTTCAAGATCATGGAGCCCGGCGCCACCCCGGCCTTTCCCGTGATGGGCAGGACGGGGCAGGGCCTGACCGAGTACTGGGCGGCCAACCGGTTCCAGGCGTACCAAGGGGTGTCAGTGCCTGGATTCCCCAATCTGTTCCTGGTTCACGGCCCGTACGGACTCGCCGGCAGTTCCGCCCTGACATCCATGGAGGACACGGCGCGGCACATGGTACGAGTGATCCGCGAGGCCGAGGACCGCGGGCACGCCGTCGCAGAGATCCGGCAGCAACCGCACGACGAGTACTTCCAAGATTGCCTCCGGAGAACCCCGGACACGGTCCTATTCAGCGGAAACTGCGCCGGCTCGAATACCTACTACATCAACTCGCACGGCGACGTGGCTCTCGTACGCCTGCAATTCTCAGGGAGAGCACGCCGGGAGCACCGAAGTTTTCCCATCGACAATTACCGCTTCAGCGACTGACTGACGGGGTTGCCGCGGATACCTATTCCCGAGCAAAGCGCATGTGTCCCGAAGTGGTACACGAAACCGGTCTTCTGGGCGACAACATCAATGGTGCCAATAGACGAACGATAGAAAGCCTTTCCAAATGTATCGACTGACTGTGCTGTACCCCCAGCCCGCCGACCCCGCTGCGTTCCGCAGCTACTACGAGTCCGTCCACTTGCCGCTTACCGCGAAACTTCCCGGCCTCCAGTCCATGCGGCATAGTTTGAATATTGCTGCCGCACAAGGTGATAGCCCCTACTTTGCGATCTGGGAGGGCGAGTTCGACTCCGCCGAGGCAATGGCCGCCGCCATGGCTTCCGAAGAAGGGCAGGCGTTGATCGCGGATTTGCCCAACTACGCCACCGGAGGTGCCGAAATCATTCACTACGAACCTCTCGAAGACGCGTAGCGACAAATCCGACTTGCAACAGTCAGGCCCCCGCGCGCAGGGACATCATCGTCCTCACACGTGGAGAGCCGACTACTCGTTGTGCAATTCCGACAGTTTGAGGAGAGTCATGGTTAGCGCCGAACAGACCGGATTGTTCATCGGCGGGGCATGGGTGACCGCTAGCGGTGACGCCCGCATCGACGTGGTGAACCCGAGTACCGAAGCCCTTCTGGGAAGCATTCCCGAAGCCACACCGCGCGACGTCGACCGGGCCGTACTCGAAGCGCAAAATGCGTTCAAGGACCCCGGCGGATGGTCCACGTGGACAGGTGCCGAACGCGCGGCCGTGCTGCGGCGCTTGGCCGATGCTCTGAACCGCCGCGGGAGCGAAACCGCCGAGATCGTCTCGAGGCAAAACGGTATGCCCATTGCGGTGTCCTCGGGGCTGGAGGCCGCGTTCCCGGCGTTGCTGCTGAACATGTACGCCGACACCATCGACGAACAACCCAAGACAACCCGGCGCCCAGGCCTGCTCGGCGGGCAGATCGACGTCGTCCGCAAGCCGATGGGCGTCGTCGCGGCCATCGTGCCCTGGAACTTTCCCCAAACCCTGGCAATGTCCAAGGTGGCGCCGGCCATCGCTGCGGGAAACACCGTGGTGCTCAAACCATCCCCGGAGACTGTGCTGGACTCGATCATTCTCGCCGAATGCATCGCCGAGGCCGGAGTGCCCAACGGTGTTATCAACATCGTCCCCGGCGGACGTGAGATCGGCGAATACCTCGTACGCCATCCCGGCATCAAGCGTGTCGCCTTCACCGGCTCCACGGCGGCCGGACGTTCGATCGCCGAAACCTGCGGCCGGCTGCTACGTCCGGTTTCACTCGAACTCGGCGGAAAATCGGCGACGATCATCCTCGACGACGGCGACATTGCCAATTCGATCGAAAGCTTTTTCGGTGCAACGCTTCTCAACAATGGGCAGACCTGTTTCCTCGGCACCCGCGTACTGGCGCCGCGGCGTCGATACAACGAGATCGTCGACACCCTGGCCGGGCTCGCACAAGCGGCAACAGTCGGCGACGCCATGGACCCCGCGACCATGATCGGCCCGATGGTCAGCGCGCGTCAGCGAGACCGCGTCGAGGGCTACATCCAGAGAGGAAGCGCCGACGGCGCCACAATCGTCGCGGGCGGCTCACGGCCCGAGCGTGCGGGCTGGTTCGTCGCGCCGACAATCTTCGCGGACGTGAACAATAGCCAAGAGCTTGCCCAAGAGGAGATTTTCGGGCCGGTCCTAGCCGTAATTTCCTACGACGACGACGACCACGCGGTGGCGATCGCCAACGATTCGGCTTATGGATTGGGCGGCACCGTGTGGTCGCAGGACCCGATCCGCGCTCGGGCCCTCGCCGAACGGATCGATACCGGAACCATCGGGATCAATGGATACACCCCCGATCCGGCCGCCCCGTTCGGTGGCGTGAAAGCCAGCGGCATCGGGCGCGAATTCGGACCCGAAGCCATCGACGACTACACGGACCTGCAAACCATCTACCTGTAGAGCTCCAGAGCATGGCGGTCGCGACGAAAGGGTCGGCCGCCATGCTGTCCCCACCTGCTTCACGAAAGAGGATCGGCGAGCGTCATGTACCTCACCCAGACCCTGCACCGCGCACTCCAGCAGAACCCGGATCGGCTGCTCACCATCGATGGCGCCCGCGAACGGACGGTAGCGCAGTCCGTCGATCGGATCGCTCGACTCGCGGGAGCACTCCGCTCGCTGGGTGTCGCCGATGGCGATCGGGTGGGCATCCTGTCGCTGAACTCGGACCGATACCACGAGTACCTGCTCGCGGTGCCATGGGCCGGCGGGGTAGTCAATCCGGTCAACATCCGCTGGAGCATCGCCGAGATCGCGTACTCGCTCGTGGACTGTGACACCCGCGTGCTGCTCGTCGACGACACGTTCGCGGCGATGATCCCCGCGCTTCGGGCCGGCGTGCCGAACCTCGACACCGTCATCTTCTGCGGCGACGGCGCCCTCCCGGACCGCGCCCTCGGCTACGAACAGCTGATCGACGAGGCGCAGCCTGCGCAGGACGCCCGACGCGGAGGAGACGATTTACTCGGTATCTTCTACACCGGCGGCACGACGGGACGCCCCAAAGGCGTCATGCTCAGCCACACCAATCTGCTGACCTCCGCGCTCGGGTCCCTGTGCACCGGCGCGTTCGCGACGCCCGGCGGCCGCCTCTTGCACGCAGCGCCGATGTTCCACATCGCCGACATCGCTTCCTGGACCGCGGGCATGCTCGCCGGATCGACGCACGTCATCGTCGGAGTATTCAGCCCAGCCGGGGTGCTGGAGGCGATCTCGACACACGCCGTCACCGACGCCCTGCTCGTGCCCACGATGATCCAGATGCTGGTCGACGCACCCGAAGCCGCCGAGTCCGACCTGACCGGCATGCGCTCGGTGACCTACGGCGCGTCGCCGATCTCCGAGGCCGTGCTCGAACGAGCCCGCAAGACTTTCCCGGCCGCCGGCCTCACGCAGGCGTACGGCATGACCGAACTGGCACCGGTCGCGACCCTGCTTTCGGCCGCCGACCACGCGGACCCAGCGCTGCGCCGCGCCGCCGGCCGCAGCGCGCCACACGCCGAGGTGAAGATCGTCGACGCCGCGGACATCGAGGTGCCACGGGGCACTGTCGGCGAGGTCCTCGTCCGAGGCGACCACGTCATGCGCGGCTATTGGAACAACCCAGACGAGACGGCTGCTGCGCTGCGTGGTGGCTGGATGCACACCGGTGACGGCGGCTACATGGACGAGCGCGGCTACGTCTTCATCGTCGACCGGCTCAAAGACATGATCATTACCGGCGGCGAGAACGTCTACTCCGCCGAGGTCGAAAACGCCCTCGCCAAGCACGAATCGGTCGCGGCCGCCGCGGTGATCGGGATCCCGGACCCGAAATGGGGCGAACGAGTGCACGCCGTCGTCGTTCTCAAGCCCGGCGCCGCCGTGACCGAGGACGAGATCCGCGACTCGTGCCGGGCGCACATCGCCAACTACAAGATCCCGCGCAGCGTTGCGTTCGTCGATGCCCTGCCCCTGTCCGGCGCCGGGAAGATCCTCAAACGCGAACTACGCGCACAGCATTGGGAGAACTCCCAGCGCAGTGTCGGCTGAAGCGGCCGGACGACGCCGGACCCGCGCCATCCCAGAAAGTGCGGCGAACGCCGCTTCGCTGATCATCGCCGGTGGGGCCAGGCCCCACCGGCGATGATCAGCTGTGCGGCTGGTCAGTGCCCCGTGTATACCGGCGGACGCTTCTGCATGAACGCCATCGCGGCTTCCACGGTGTCATCGAGCGCGAGGAGGCGGAATCGGGTGGCCAGCTCGTCCTCTCGAAGTTGTGCGCTGTACTCGAAGGCGTCGACCTTGGCGGCGAGCCGCTTGGTTTCCTGGAGATGCTGGGGAGGCAGCCTCAGCAGCTTCTCGACCCAGCGCTCCGTGGTCGCCTCCAGGTCGTCGTCCTGGACGACCTCCGTCAGGAGATGCGCTCGACCCAGTTCCTCGACCGGGATGTCATCGCCGATCGCGATTCGGAATGCCAGGCCCCTGGGCAGGAGCTCGGCGGCGCCGATCCAATAGGGACCGAGCGCACCTGTGGGCAGTTCGCGCATGCCGAAGCGCAGCGTGCTCGACGCGAGGCGCACGTCCCCGGTGCACAACAGATAGGCACCGAGCCCGAGGGCGTAGCCGCGGGCCGACGAGATCACGATCTTGCTGCTCGGCGGAAATCCGAGCTGGGTCACGGATGGGTCGTAGGCATCGAGCCATCCTTCGGCACCGGCAGCGGCTTGTTCCATCATGTCGCGCCCTGCACAGAAGTTGGGCCCGTCGGCGGACAGCACCAGAATTCTGCGGGCATCGTCGGCTTCGTACTCCTTCATCGCCGCGACGATGTCGGTATACATGGAAACGCCGACCGCATTGAGCTTCTCTGGGCGGGCAAGCACCAGCCGGGCGACCGGCCCGTCAACCTCGTAGCGAACCTGGGCCGATTCGCTGATCTCTTCCGTCATGACCCCTCCTTCGTATGTGCGGTGACACCGAGCAGTGCCATCGCACGCTGGGCATGGAACAGGTGGTTTCCCGCGGTGAGGTCGGCGCCGCGGGCAGCCTTGTAGAACAGTCCGATATCGGCTTCGTCGGTCATCCCGATCCCGCCGTGTAGTTGGATCGCATCGCCGGTCAGCCGGTTGGCGAGGTCGCCCATTCGGAACTTGGCCGCGCTCGCCGACAGGGCGGCGTCAGGATGCCCGCCATCCGTCGCGCGGACCGCGTCGTCGATCACCGAGGTGGCGACCTCGAGTTCGCAGTGCAGCCGCGCTACCCGATGTTGCAGGGCTTGGTACGTGCCGATCACCGCGCCGAACTGCTTGCGGACCTTCAGATAGTCGACGGTGATCGCGAAGGCGCGTCGCGCCAGTCCGAGCTGCCAGCTCGCCACCAGCACAGCGCCCTCGGTCAGCACCGGCAGAAATGCGTCCTCGAACGACTGCTCGCTGGTGAGCGCGGAATCGGAGCCGACACAGATTTCGTCCGCGCTCACCCACGCCACTCGGCGTCCGTCTACCAGGGCCGCCTCCCGTTCGACGGCAAGCGAGCCGGACGGGACATTCAGCCACAGAACACCATTGGCAGTACTGACCGGGATGAGCACCGAATCCGACCCCGGCAGATCGACCACTGCCGCGCGTCCTCGCAGCGTCGCCACGCCGTTGGCGAAGTCGGCGGTGAACGGCGTCGAACCGCGTTGCAGATCCGCGACCGGCGGTACGGCGACGGCCACGATTGCCGAACCGTCCGCAATCGCGGCACCCAGGGCACCTGCCGCATCATTGCCCGCAGCAACGGCACCGCGGACAACCGGAACTGCGAGCGCGACCGTGCTGAGGAACGGGTCGGGGCTCAGATTCCGCCCGCACACCTCCAACAGGCGCGCGGCGGCGGCGATGTCCAGACCGGCCCCGCCCACCACCTCGGGCAACGCCAACCCGGTCCAGCCCAGCTGCGCCTGAGCGCGCCAGCGCTCGCGATCGAAGCCGATTGTCATGTCGCCGCGCTGCACGCGGCGAGCGTTGTCGAGGGGAACGTTCCCCGACAGGTAGCGCTGCGCGGTCTCGGCAAGTGCCGCGACTTCTGCGGAATGATCCATGGTGGTCGTCATGAGGCAGGTAGTCCTAGGTCGCGCTTGCTGATGATGTTGAGTTGAATCTCTGTGGTACCGCCCGCGATCGACCACGCACGCGCGGCCAGCCAATTGCGCGTGGTGTCCAGCGACTCGGGCTCGACTTCGCCGGCCATCGAGCTGCCGTCCCACTCGCGCAGGAGGGTGAGCAACTCGGCCCGGCGCTGAGTGTGCTCCGCAAAGACCACCTTGATGACATTGGCCAGTCGTGCAGCGCCTGTCAGATCGCCCGATCGCACCATGCGGCTCATCCGCTCGATCGTGGCTTCGAGAGCGCGCTGGTCGAGCTCGTTGCGCGCCACCGCGACGGCGATCTCCGGAGAACTCACCGCGAGCTCATGGAAGGTTTCCAGCAAGGGAAAGGGCCAAGCGGCGCCCCCCAGCTCCGACATCGCGGCGCGCTCGAACATCAAGATCGTCTTCGCGACGTTCCAACCCTCGTTCTCGGCTCCCAGCATTTCGTTCGCCGGGACCCGGACGTTGTCGAAGTGGGTCTCGCAGAACTCTTCGATTCCATTGATCAGACGCATCGGCCGGATCGTGATGCCGGGCGTTGCCATGTCGACAAGGAACATGCTGATGCCCGCGCTCTGCTTCGGCGCGTCGGCTGCGGTGCGGGCCAGGCAGAACATCCAGTCCGCTACCGTGGCCTTCGATGTCCACGTCTTCTGGCCGTTGAGCACGAACTCGTCGCCGTCGCGGACGGCGCGCAGGCGCAAGGAGACAAGGTCGGAGCCGGCCTCGGGTTCACTGAAACCCTGGCACCAGCTCGTCTCCCCGCGCGCGATCGCCGGCACATGGCGTCGCTTCTGCTCCTCCGTGCCGTATATCAACAGCGCCGGCGCGATGAGCGAAACGCCACCGCCCATCAACGGTGGCCGGGCATGGATGCGCCTCATCTCCTTCGCCAGAATCGCCGCACGAGGACCGTCGAGTCCCGCGCCGCCGTACTCGACGGGGGCCATCGGCAAGGCCAGGCCGCGGCTCGCGACCCGTTCCAGCCAGATTCGGATGTCCGGGTTGCCGGCCGGGTGACCCTTCGAACCGCCGAATGGCATTTCCTCCGGACGCATCGGTGTCCGCATCGACTGCGGACAGTTTTCCGCGAGCCACTCACGGACCGCTTCGCGGAACGCATCGGCGTCCTCCGGCCACATTTTCGCCGTATTCATACTCTCTGCTCTTTCGTCGACTTCTTCACGCTGGCCGCAGGACGGCCGGCCCTGGTCAAATGCGCGTGGCACCGGCACAGATCTCGTCGTACACCTGCTGGGTCAACGGCACGTACGTCCCGGCGAGGGTGCTGCGAAAGTAGAGGGCGTCCTCGATCTTCGAGGGATCGAATCCCTGCTGCACCAGGTTCACCTTGCGATGTTTGAGCGAGCCGGTGACCTCGATTCCTGGTTGGATGCGCAGGAACAGCGGGCGCGCGTACGGGGCGAGGTCACGTTCGGTCGCCTTGTATAGCGCGCTCAGGTCGAGCGGGCCGTCCTCATGCGAGACGATGGCGGCCATTCCGGCTCGCCCGTCGGCGCCGGGCACCTCGACGCCGTAGACGTTGACCTCGTCGATGCCGGCAAGCACGGAGAGCATTTCGGCGACCTCGGTCGTGGCGACGTTCTCGCCCTTCCATCGGAAGGTGTCGCCGATCCGGTCGACGAAGTAGAAGAAGCCGTCCTCGTCCATGCGGAGCAGGTCACCGCTGCGGAAATAGGCATCGCCCGGTTTGAAGACGTCGCGGAGGATCTTGCGTTCGTTGGCTTCCGCTTCGGTATACCCCTCGAAGCGGCCGGTGGAGACACCGGTCTTGGCGGGGATCTTGCCGATCAACTCACCGGCAACGCCGGGTGCGCAGCGGATGCAGCGACCGTCCCGGCCGCGCACCGGTTGGTCGGCCTCGATGTCGTAGCGGATCAACTCGATACCCAGGGCCTTGCGCACGAAGCTGGGGTACCGGCCCACCGCGCCCCGCCTGCCTTCCACGTTGATCATCGAGACGTTGCCCTCGGTGGAGCCGTAGCCCTCGAGGATCCTTCGAATCCCGAAGCGCTCCTGGACAACTGGCCAGATGTCGGGCCGCAGCCCGTTGCCCGCGCAGCGCGTGACTTTGTGGGTCCTCTCCTCGGGGACCGGGTCCTGGTTGACCAGGTAACGGAACAGCTCGCCGACGTAATGGAACGAGGTGGCTTCGAACCGCACCAGATCCGGAAAGAACTGGCGGGCAGAGAACTTGGGCACGATGATGGCGGTCGCGCCGGCCAGGAGGGCCCCGCAAATCGACCCGCTACCCGCGGCGTGATACAGCGGAAGGCACGTGTAATGGCGGCTCCCCGGCCCCAGCTCGAGCATGATGACGAGCGCGGAAGTCATGGACAGGGCGCGCAGATGGCTCATGCTCGCGGCCTTGGGCAGCCCGGTCGTTCCCGACGTGTAAATGAGAAAGACATCGGTCCCGCCAGTGGTGATGCCCCTGCGGTGCGCATCACCCGGACGAGTGGTCGGCGCTGCGGCTAACAGTGGTTCGAGGGCCACATGCGCGCCGTCGCCGCCGAGGGTGTAAACCGGCAGGTCATCCAGCCGACCGTCGACGGTGGCGAAGGCGGTGACCCGGTCCCCGCCGAGAACCACCAGTTTGGGATCGGCCAGCTCGAGGCAGTGGGTGAGCTGCGGGCCGGACAGGTTGGTGTTGATGAGCGCGGTCGTGACTCCCAGCTTGGCCGCTCCCAGCCAGGCCGCCACGTACTCGAGCTGGTTGGGCATGTCGAGGGCGATCACGTCGCCGGTTGCGAGATCCTGCGACAGATAGAAGTGCGCGAATCGGTTGGCGAAGGCGTCCAGCTCTCGATACGACCAGGTCGCCTCGTCCGAGATGAGAGCCGGTCGATCGGGGGACCGGTCGACGACAGCCTCGATCTGTGTCGCGATCGTCTCGCGTCCCGTCGCCGAGAACCCTCGCATCGCGCGTAGCACCGGCACCATTTCCTGGAGCCACCTGATATCCCGGAGGAGCTTCATCGGGTGAGTCCTCTCGGGGCTCGATCCATCGGGTCGCACTCCACTCCGCGGATCAGCTCGTGCATGCGCCGATCGCGGGCGAACCAGCGATCGATCGCCACGTTCGCCACGCCGCGGACGAGCCCGAGCAGCTCCCACCGCGCAGGGGAGTAGGTGCGCACCGCCCGCCGCGCGATGCCGTCCGCGATCGACTTCGCCGCCTCCTGCGCGGTGGCCCTCGCGTCCAGCGGCCAGGGAAGCATCGCGGCCGCCCCGCGTGCGAACTCGTCGGCGTCGAGGGCCTGATGAGCCATCGCCGTGTCGACAACGCCGAAGTATGCGACGCCGGCGCTGGCGCCAACGGCGGCCAGCTCAACGCCCAAGGTCCGGCCGAACGCTTCGACTCCGGCCTTGCTCGTGAAATATGCGGCGTTACTCGGTCCTGGCCCGAACGCGGCGCATGAGGACACGACGACCACATGACCGCCGTTGTCGACGACGTGACGCAGTGCGGGGCGGACGGTATTGAAAACGCCCGTGAGGTTGACCGCCAGAACGCGGTCGAAATCTTCCGCGACCATGGTCCTGATCGTCGCCTTGCCGGCCATCATTGCCGCGTTCGCGACCACGATGTCGAGGCGGCCGAACCGCTCGACGGCCGCTTCGACCGCGCGCACCATGGCCGCGCGGTCGGAGACATCGGCACCCATCGCAAGGACTCGATCGCCGAACTCGGTCGCGACTTCCTGCGCTGCCGCCTCGTCGATGTCGACCGCGACGATCGACGCACCGCGCTCGGACAGAATGCGCACGACTTCCCGGCCGATGCCCTGCCCGGCACCGGTGACCAGGGCCGCGCGCCCTTGCACGTCGTAGGACGGCGCTCGGAGCAAGCCGTTCGGATTGAGCGCTGCGATCTTCATCGGTCGCCTCGCCTGCTGCAGTTCATCGGGAGTGGGGTCGCACACATCGGGCTAGTATACACTCTTCAGACAATCTGTATCATTTGTATACTTACGTCGGACGGTGTCTTCACCGGCCAAGCACGAAGGGAACGCCGTGAGCGCATCTAACGAGTTCGACTGGGAATGGGCGAAGCGGACGGGTGGAAATCTCACCCGCGCGCAGCAACTGCGGGTGGCGGGTCGCACGTTGGCGCTCATACCGTCTTCGGTTCCCGGTGCCGTCAGGTACCGGCTGGGTCGGCGCGGTGCCGGCCGGCTGAACTTCGACGACGTCCGGCTTCCGGACTCCAAGCTCGCAACAGCGGCCGAGGAGGAGGCACGCGACACACTGCCGCCGTGGCTGTTCAACCACTCGATGCGGACATACTTTTTCGCCCGCGTGCTGACCCAGATCGATGGCATCAAGGTCGATGACGAGCTCGCTTACGCTGGTTCGCTGCTGCATGATCGAGGCCTCGACCGGCCGACTCCGGGACGATGCTTCACCGTCGTCGGCGGCGAGCGCGCGGTCGCGGTCGCCGAAGCCGTCGGTGTCGATCCGAAGCGGGCGCAAGCGGTCGGTGCCGCCGCCAGTGATCATGCGAACGCGGGTATCGACCACCACCTCGACATCCCCGGCGGGTATGTCCTCGCCGGCTCTCTTGTCGATTGCATGGCGAAGCGGCTCGACGAGTTCGACCCCACATGGGTGGCAGCCCTGTTGACCCGCTACCCGCGGCTGAACCTCAAGCGCGAACTGATCACCGCCCTGCATGCCGAGGCCCGTGCCGTGCCGAACGGCCGTCTCAATGTAGTCGTCAGGTTGATGCCCGCCTCGCTGGTGATGGGCGCCGCGCCCTACTCCGACTAGCGAGCAGCGATGTCGACGTTCACTGAACCCGGCTACCCCTACGAGCTCATCGACGATCGGTTCACGAAGGTCGCTGCCAGGTTCTACTCGATGTTCGGGCCGCCCGATCCGGGCGGCGGGGCGTTGGCCGTTTACCTTGACGGTGAGCCGGTGCTGGACATCTGGGGCGGCTGGGCGGCGCCCGGTCGGCCGTGGGAGGCCGACACCTTGGCGCTGTCGTACTCGACGGGCAAGGGGGTGGCCGCAACCGTCCTGCACCGGATCGCCGAGCAGGGGATGATCGAATACCGCAACCCCGTGGCTGAGTACTGGCCGGAGTTTGCCGCGAAGGGCAAGGACGCCATCACCGTGCGCGACCTCTTGCGCCATCGAGCGGGATTGCAGCAGGTGCGGGGTCTATTGGCCAACCCCGATGCGCTGCTGGACCATGACGCCAGTGCGGAAGCGCTGGCGGCGGCGGCACCGGACCCGCGGCGACTGAAGGCCTCCGGTTATCACACCGTCACGTTCGGAACCCTGGTGGCTGAACTTGCGCAGCGCGCCAGCGGGCGGAGTTTCCAGGACCTGGTTCGCGACGAGCTCGCGAAACCATTGGGCGACAACGACTTCTACTTTGGGGTCCCCACGCAGCAGCGACACCGACTCGCCGAACTTCGTCCGCGCCACCACATTGCGAGGGTCCCTGTGGATACCCTCGCGAGGGCAGGAACACTCATCCCGCCGTTGCGCGCTCTGTTCGGCTCCGTCTACGACGGCGTCTTCGATATCCCCCACGACTCCGATGCTGCTTACGACGCCATGATGCCGGGCTGGAACGGTGTGTTCACTGCGCGTTCGCTGGCGCGGCTGTACGCCGCTGTCGCCAATGACGGTGTCGTCGGTTCCCACCGTCTGCTGCGCGCCGACACCGTGCGGACCATCACCGACATGCCCTTCAACAGCCGCTACGACTACGTTGCGGGCGTCCCGTTGAACCACTCGATGGGCTACCATCGCGCCATCGTCGGCCGCCGGTTCCGCCGAGATGCGCTGGGCCACATCGGCATCGGTGGATCGGGAGGGATCGCCATGCCGAAACTGGGCCTGTCGGTCGCCTTTGTCACCAACCGTCTCGGCGGTGCGGTCTCGAGCGTTGGCGATGCTCGTCTGCCGGTGCTTGCGGCCCTCGCGGCCCAGTCCGCTCACGCGACGCGCGAGCAGAAATAGGCGACCTATCGCTCAGCGGAGGATGGGGGCGATGGCGAGTGTTACGACGGCGTCGAGGTCGTCGTCGGTGGGCAGCATGATGAGGCTCACCAGCGTCCGCACCAGCCACTCGGCGCGTCGGCGGGAATCGCCGTTCTCCTGGATGGGCCCGGGTGCAATGAGCGGCATCATCGGTGCGAGCCGATCAGCGATGCGCTGTACGCCTTCGACGATCAGTCCGGTGGTGAACAGCGAGCCCAGGACCTCCGGCTCGTGCTCCAAGAGCCGGCGGGTGAACGGATGCTCCTGCCACCCGGAGACCCACCGGCCGCCCGACTCGAGGAGGACCTGCTCGGGGCCTTTCCCGGCCGAGAGGCTCGAGCTGACGTCGTCGAGGAACGCGTACGTCGAGCGCTCGACGACGAGCAGGATGGCCTGTTCGACCGAGGACACCTGCCGATAGAGGGTCTTCCGCGTCACGCCCAGCTCGCGCGCCAGGTCCGACATCGACGTGCGCACAAAGCCGTGAGCGGCAACCGCTCGCACGGTGGCGTCCAGCAGTGGATCGAGAGCCTCGGGTGGACGCGAGCCGGCGCCCATCTCGATCAAGGTTCGGAGTGCGCTGACCGCCCGGCCCACGCCGACAGAGCGGACGGTCGCAGGGCGGCTCTCAGTAGTCGACATCGTGCAAGTCCTAGTCCATCCCTGAGAAGGTCGATCAAAATGACGTAGACATATTAACCACCGAGTGTATATTGCCTGCGACATCAGCGTGACAATCGAGGCCTTCTTCGACGGCGGACCGCTCTCGGGAGCCGATGGGCACCGCCGTGACCGAGAAGGCCGACGCTGACTCGCTCGAGAAGCTGCGCGGCCTGCCACGCGCCGCCCGCGACGGATGATCCCACCTGACATCGTAAGCTGTCAGACACTATGCACATGCGTCAGAAGCGTCTGATCGACACTCGTAGATGAACACTCGTATACCGTCCCGCCGCGAGGGTCCGGCGCTCCAGAAGCGTCGCGCGGCGCGCCGCGCCGCGATCCTCGCCGCCGGCCTGGACCTGATCGGCACCGGCGGCACGAGCGCGCTGACGATCCGGGCGGTGTGCCAGAGCACCCGGCTGACCGAGCGCCACGTCTATGACAACTTCGCCTCACGCGACGCGCTCGTCGCTGCCGTCTTCGACGACGCCGTCGGACGCCTTGTCTCGGAGGGCCTCGTCCTCTACTACGCCGGCGAGGCACAGCATCAGGAGCCGATGTCGGTCCTGGGCCAGGCACTCACGACCATTCTGCAAGCGTTCGAACAGGACCCGCGGCTCGTCCGGCTGCTGCTCATCGAGCCCCCCGCCGAGCCGGTCCTTCGGGAGCGTTTCGACGCGTTCATGAACACCGGCGAGCAACTGATCGTCACGCACATCCTGCGACGCCTCGCCACCGTCGAGGCCGAGGATCGCGAGCTTGCATTCATTGCCCGCGCGCTGCTCGGGGCAGTGGTCTTTTCGATCAGTCGCTGGGCCACCGGCGAGGCCGACGTATCGATCGACGAGTTCGTCGAACTGGGGCTCGATCTCGTGCGCGGGATTATCGACCGGCGCCTGAGCCTCTGACCGCCTGCCGCGGCCGGGGCGTCCAACCTCGCGGCGTGATGCGCGCCGACGCTCGACACACGAAGGGTCGAAGCTCGGCGCTTCGATTCGCGGCGCCTACATCGATGCGATCCTCGGCGTCGGGCTGGAGGCGACCGCCGAGACGGTCGAATGATCGCTCGTCGCCGGCTCGCGATGGAAGAGGTAGTCCTCGAGCGGGAAGTGCCGCGCCCGCCACCATGCCTTGATCAGCGTCTGCGGCCGCAGGATCGTGATCTCACCGTTGTCGTCGACGTAGAAGCTGTTCGATCGGGCGCATGCCTCGCCGCGGAGGAAGTTGCCGTCCATCGCACGATCCACCTCGCCGAGGAAGCGGGCGGTGGCGTCCTGGGTGACCTCCACGGCCACAGCCTTCCGCCGCTCGGCCTCCTTGATGAGCCGGATGTGATGCGTGGCCTGCACCTCGACGAGGTTCGTGTAGGAACCGGGGGTATACGCGTGCGGTCCGAGGACGAACAAGAGATTCGGAAAGCCCGGCACGGTTGCTCCCTCGTAGGCCTGCGGACGATGCTCGCGCCAGTAGTCGCGCAGATCGGCACCGCCGGCGCCGCGCAGCGGGACCGGGGGCGTGTGATCAGCGAAGCCCGTGGCCATGACGATGACGTCGAACGGATGCTCGACACCGTCGCAGGTCCGGATGCCGCGCGGCGTCACCCGCTCGATCGGGGTCGTCTCGAGCGTGACGTTGTCGCGGTTGAACGTGCGCCAGTACGCGTTGGAGATTCCGAACGGCTGGCAGCCGAACCCGTACTTGGGCGTCAGCCTCCGGCGCGTCTCGGCGTCGGAGACGCACACCCGCATGTGTGCGCGCGAGATCCTCTCGACCAGCCGCGGAGGCGCGGCTCTCCACACCCGGCCGGCCACCATCTCGATGCCGCCGATCGTCGCTGCCCGCGCGGCCTCGTTGACCAGCGGCAGCCGCTTCAGCACATGGCGCATCGGGCCGAACGCCACATCGGGTCGCGGCATGACCCAGACCGGCGTGCGCTGGAACACCGTGAGGCTGCGTACCACCGGCGCGACCGTGGGCGCGACCTGCACCGCCGAGGCGCCGGTGCCGACGACGGCCACCCGGCGCCCGTCGAGCTCGACGTCGCGGTCCCACCGTGCGGTGTGCAGCAGCGCGCCGTCGAACTCGTCGAGCCCAGGGATGTCGGGCATCTTCGGCTCGGCGAACGGGCCGACGGCGATGATCAGGAACCGCGCCGCGAGCGGGCCACGCAAGGTCTCGACGTGCCAGAGGGCGTTTTCGTCGTCGTAGGTCCCCCCGGTCACCTCGACACCCAACCGGATATGCGGGCGCAGGCCCCACTTGTCGACGCAGCCGTCGAGGTAGGCCTTCACCTCGCCCCCGGTCGGGAAGACGCGCCGCCAGTCGCGCTTCATCTCGAATGAGAACTGGTAGCCGAAGCCCGGGATGTCGACCGCGACACCGGGGTAGACGTTGTCTCGCCAGGTGCCTCCGAAGTCATCGGCGCGTTCGAGGATCACGAAATCCTCGATGCCCGCCTGCTTGAGGCGGATGCCGAGGCCGATCCCCGCGATGCCCGCCCCGAGTATCACGACGCGATGGTCCGGCGCGCTCGCGCACCGTCGTTGATTGACAGTCATGTCATGCATAGTAACAATGGGCGTTGTCATTACGCGAATATTTGTTGAGCGACTGTTTGGAGAAAAGCGATGAGCCTACCCAGCCCTTCCCCCGAGTCGGTCGTGGTCGTCACCGGCGCCGCGTCCGGCATAGGCGCAGCGCTCGTCGCGGAATTCACGCGTGGGGGCTACGGCGTGATCGCTGTCGACATCGACGAGGAGAGGCTGGCCGACGTCGCCGCGAACGCCGCCCCCGCGGGAACTCCCGTTGTCACGATCGGCTGCGACCTCGCCGACGCGCAGCAGCGCAGAGCGCTGATCGAGCGCATCGCCGAGGACCCACGGCACTTGGTGGGGTTCTGCAACAACGCCGGGCTCTACACCACCGGGCGGTTCCACGAGCTGCCCTACGAACGCGAGAGCCGCGTGATGGCGGTCAACGCCGTGGCCCCCCACGAGCTCACCAGCGCAGTGCTCCCGGGAATGGTCGAGCGCGGGGAAGGCGCGATCCTCAACACGGCATCGATCGGTGCCAACTGCCCCCTCCCGCTCGCCACGTCCTACGGTGCCACCAAGGCCTTCCTGCACTCCTTCTCCCAGGCCCTGCACGTCGAGCTGTCGGGCACCGGTGTGTCGTGCACGTCGCTGCAGCCCGGCCCCACGTTGACCAAGTTGGTGACCGACACGGTCTCGAACCAGGATCGCCTCGCGCGTGCACGCCGGTCCAGGTTCTCCTCCGCCGAGGACTTCCTCTTTCTCTTCCGCGAGCCCGCGTTCGTCGCCCGCGCCGCCGTGCGCGCGATGCGACGCGGGGACCGGACAGTCGTCACCGGCCCCAAGTCCCGGTTCCTCTTCGCACCGACCATGCGCTACGCACCGCACGGGCTGTTCCTGCCCGTCGTACGCGAGGGCGTCACTCGAATCCTGCATTAGCACGCGGAGGCAACGGGAGACGCACCAGCGGCCGCGGCCGGCCGGTTCAGGACACAGGTTTCATCCAGCCATGCAGAAGGAAGTCTGAGGAACCCAGAAATGACAACAACCGCAGTTACTTACCGTTCGGAGGCTGCCGCCCCGTCATTCATGACGCCCGTCGGCAGCGCGCTGCGCCCGTTCGACCAGTCGTATCTCCTGGTGGAGAACCGCGGCCCGGCAGGACTGCGGACGAAGCTCTTGACCGAGCTCGTCGCCCTGCCTATACGCGGTGGCATCGATGCGACGGTACGAGTCGCCGAGCGACTGCCCGACGGTGTCCTGGACCGCCTGCCCTACGGTGTGGTCGATCACCTGGTCGGTGCGGCGCTGCGCACTCCCGACGACACCACCGTCGAGACCGTTGCGCTGACGCACTGTCGCGGCGAGCTCGTGAGGACGCCTTACTCCGTGCGCTCCGACGCGGCCACGCTGCTGCTGCACGGCGGTGCCTTCGTGTCCGGGGGGTTGCGCAGCCACCGCGGCGTGTCGGCGCGGCTGGCGACGACTACGTCGGCTCCGGTGCTCCAGGTGGCGTATCGCCAGTTCCCGCAGTGGTCGATCGCCGATGCCGCCGCCGACGCGGTCGAGGCCTACCGTTACCTGCTGGACCGCGGCTACGCGAGCGAAAAGATCGTCATCGCGGGCGATTCGGCCGGTGGCATGCTCGCATTGATCACCTGCCTGGCGATCGGGATGGGCGACCTTCCGCGTCCCGCGGGCGTGGTGGGGATCTCCCCCGTCGTGCACATCGACTGCGCCGGCATGGCGACACACCCCAACGCCCGCCGTGACCCGCTGCTCCCACGCAACCTCGTACCCTTCCTCGTGCACCGGTTCGTCGGTCGCCACCCGCAGCTCGATGCGCGGCTGCAGCCCGCGAACGCCGATCTCACCGCGCTGCCCCCCACCCTGCTGATCATCGGCTCCACCGAGTACGTCCTCGCCGATGTCGAGCACCTCGCGGAGCGTCTCGCCGATGCCTCGGTGCCCTGTCATCTGCAGGTCTGGGATCAGCAGCCGCACGCTGCGGAGGCTGCCGAGTGCCCTGGCCAGCGACCCGTTCTGGCCGACCCGGCGCCCACTGAGGTTCGCGCGCAGCGTCGCCGGCGGGCGCGGTCGCCCCGGCCCGCTTCCGCCCGGTCCCACCGGGCTGCCGGGCATAGGTGTCCTGCGGTCATACGCTCGGGACCCGTACGAGTACCTGCGCGAGTGCACCCGCCGCTACGGCGATGTCTTCCGGCTGCCGCTACCGGTCCACGACCTGGTCGTGGTCAACCACCCCGACCATGTCGCCCGGATCATGCTCGACCGCACCGGCGCCTACAGCATGATCGGACATCTGGGTGCGCCTGCTTCCCGCCTGGTGGGCGCGGCGGTGCCGTGGATGGAGGGCAAGGAGTTCCGCGAGCGACGCGGCTTGCTGACCCGATGTTCGGCCGACGCCACCTGGCTCAGATCGCGGATCAGATCACCGATGAGTTCGTCGCCCGGCTCGCGCGCTGGGACGCCGCCGCCGACACCGGAGAGGTGTTCGACCTGCAGCATGAGATCGCGAAGCTGACGCTACCGGCATTCCTGCGCGCGATGTACTCGACGTCCTTTTCCGACACCGAGCTCACCCAGATCAACGCCGACCTACACATGATCATCAGCACCTTCGCCACCGGGATGCTGCTCAAACCGCCGCCCAACCTGGTGCCGCGCCCCGGCCGGCGCAGCTTGCCGGGGGCTTTACGGCGCACGCAGGCACTCGCCGA
The DNA here is from genome assembly GCF_040683015.1 of Nocardia sp. NPDC051030. Lineage (NCBI taxonomy): Bacteria > Bacillati > Actinomycetota > Actinomycetes > Mycobacteriales > Nocardiaceae > Nocardia > Nocardia sp. NPDC051030. Next base: position 23,869 of record NZ_JBFBCD010000003.1, read on the forward strand.
CCGCCTCATCGCCGAGCGCGAGGCGAATCCGATCGAAGGCACCGACCTGCTCCAACTCCTGCTCGACGCGCGCTACGAGGACGGATCCCGGCTCAGCCGCAAGGATCTGCGTGCCGAGCTGGGCGTCCTGACGACCGCCGGCTACGACACCGTGGTCGCCTCGCTCTCGTGGACCTTGGCGCTGCTGTGCCAGAACCCGGACGCGGCGCAGACGCTCTACACCGAGGTCGAAGCTCTCGGCGGTGCCGTCCCGGGGATCGATGACCTCGCTCGCCTGAGCTGGGCGAAGGCGTGCTTCGACGAGGGCCAGCGCCTTCAGGGGCATCCGTTGAACCATCGCTTCGCGATGCGCGACGACGTGATCGGCGGCTATCCGATCCCGAAGGGGACCATGGTCGGCGTCTCCCTGTACGCGCTGCAGCGCGACCCGCGCTGGTGGACAGACCCCAACAGCTACGACCCGAGCCGGTTCACCAACCCCGAAGTGGTCAACGCGCGGCCCAAACTCGCCTTCTTGCCCTTCGGCGCCGGACCGCACCACTGCATCGGCTTCGGCATGGCCTACATGAACGCCCAATTCCTGCTCGCGCTGATCTTCCAGCGCTACCGCCTCGAGACGCCTCCCGGATGGCAGCCGCGCCATGCCTGCAGCATGGTGACCACCGTGCAGGGCGGCGTCCCGGTCACCCTGACCCGGATCTGAAACGGAAGGAAGCACGCATGACGCGCGTATCGGTCGACCCGGAGATCTGCCAGGCCGCCGCCTTCTATGTGGGAACCGTCCCGGCGGTGTTCACGCTCGGACCGGACAGCATTGTCGCCCTGAACGCAGGGCAACGGCTGGATGCCGGTCCGATCGATGTCCCGCCCGAGTTGGTCGAGCTGGTTCGGACCGCGAGGGGCTACTGCCCGTCGGGCGCGATCGAAGTCAGCGAGGAGTGAGGAAACGGCACAGGCGAAGGCCATCGGAACCCCCGTCAAAGGCATCGAGATGAAACTGCTCGACCCGAGCGAGAACGGCATCGGTGAGATCGGCATCCGCGGCCACAACGTCATGAAGGGCTACTGGAACCGGCCAGACGCGACGTCCGCCGCGATCGACGACGAAGGGTGGTTCCGTACCGGCGACCTGGCCACGATCGACGAAGACGGCTATTACTTCATCGTCGACCGCAAGAAGGACATGATCATCCGCGGCGGGTACAACGTGTACCCCCGGGAAATCGAAGAAGTGCTCTACGAGCACCCGGCCGTGCGCGAAGTTGCCGTCGTCGGCATACCCGACGACATCCTCGGCGAGGAAGTCGGCGCCGCCGTCAGCCTGAAGACCGGCCAGGACGCAATCCGTCGATGGGGAACCGGCATCTGGTGTCGTCTTGTGCGCAACGCGCGCAGGATCGTTGTCGTGTGCACGCTCCGACTCGGCCTTGGTATCGATGCGAGCTTCGGGCGCGATGTTCGCGCTCACGTCGGCGGAACCAGCGTCCGTACCAATGTTCGGCTCGACCGCGGCGGACGGCTCGTGCGCACGCGACGATTCCGAACGGGCGAGAGCGAGCAGGGCGACCGTTGCCTGCGCCATGGATCCCTCGATGATGAGGGGCCACAGCCATGCTTCCTGTCCGGGGACGGTGGCCAGTTCTGCGAGATCGCGCAGGGCGGTGAAAGATAGCCGGAACGCGCCGGCGGCTATCAGTACGGTCATCAGTGTCGCAAGGAGTTGGGTAACACGAGCTCGGGCGTGCGCACGCAGCAGGATCGTGACACCGTGCACGGCGGCGAGCAGCGCGATCGGGGGCACCACGGCGACTGCTGCGGCCACGACCGGCAGCGACTGGGCATGCAGGAGAGCGTGAGTCGCATTGCCGGTGACGCTGACAGTGGCGGAGGTGGTGAGCGCGCACCAGAAGAAGATGTGCGCACGCTTGTCGTGTTTGGCGTCTGTGGCAGGGTGTGTCGTTGCGGACGAGTCGGCGCCGAACGGGATGGCGTTGATGTGGGTGGTTGGTGGCATGTTTGTCCTCAGGTGTGTCCGGAGAGCGATTCGCGGCGAACTATCGTTTTGCTGATCGATTGCTGAAGTGGCGAATTAGTTCGAGGTACGGCGTGGCGACACGCCGGATCGTCCTGGTTCTACCGATCGGTGGAGCGAGGTCGGCCGACAAGTCGCGTGGGGTGCCGCGCTTGTTCAAGGCACGGTCGAGGCTGCTGGCGGGAAAGCCGGTGAGCGTGCTGCAGGCAGCCAGAGAGTGACCGCTGAGATAGAGCTGCTCGGCTCACGCGACATCGCCTGCGGTCATGGGCTGGTATCGCCGCGGCGGCCTCCGGCGGGGCGCATGGGTGTGCCGCGCTCGCGGAGAGCGTCTCTGATCGTGCTGGCGGGAAAGCCCGTGAGCTTGCTGCAGCTGACGAGTGAGTGGCCCGCGAGGTAGAGGAGGTCGGCGTGGTCGATGTCGGCGGTAGTCATCGACTGATAGCGCCGGGGAACCTCGCGGTTGGTCAGCATGGTCAGGACTGCGGTTTTGGAGATCCCGTAGTGCGCTGCGAGCTGTGCGGTGGAGGTGCCATCCCGGTAGGCCTGGATGAGTTCCTCGACGGTCGTGGTGGTGAGGCGACGCTCGATTTTGCGTGGTTCGCGTGGGTGGTCCGCGCGTTGCTGTTTCCGGCGGCGTGGCAGTCCCGATGGCCGTCCGGCGTCGATTTTGGCGCGCGTGGTTTCGAGTTTCTGCAGGTCAGCGCGGTTTGAATAACGCCCAGCTAGGTCCACCAAGAAACGGCAGGTCAACGCATAGATTGCGATGGCCTGCCGTTTTTTGTGCGATATACGTGCAATATCGACGGCTGTCGTGGCGCTGATGAATGTCCGCGGGGGGCCGCGAAAACGGACATCGCGTTCAACATCATTCGCCGAACTCGGCTTCAGGAATGCCTCACAGGTGGCCACGACAATCAGCTGCCAACTCGGCATTTATTTCTCGGCTGTAGGTTCCCGGGATTCTGTTTCATCAGCTCGGAGGAGTTTTCGGGATGCAATTAACCACCCGGCACGCAGTGCGCACGGCAGTCGCGGGTTCGCTGATCATTGCGGCAACGGCACTCGGAAGCGGCGTTGCCCTGGCCGACCCTGCTGTGCCTGCAGCGACTCCCGCACGGGAGGTGGGGTACGGATGCCACCCGGCAATGTCCTTCGGCCTGGAATGCATCCTCGAATTGATCACCTCGGGCTCGTCGAGCGGATCATCCAAGTCCTGAGGTGGTGGTCGGCCCATTGTCAGGCGCGGGTGCTCTTGCTGTCGCGGCTGGGAGAGGTCCCCGCTACTAGCGAAAACGGCTCCGGAACCACTGGTTCCGGAGCTGACCCTGGGGCAGGCCAAGGAATCAACCAAACCAACCTCATTCTGGCGTGAGGAGAGGGCTGTGGTGCGCGCGTCGTCGCGCACCACACGCCCGGCGCGCTGTCCTGCATCGATTTTGGCGCGTGCAAATTCAAGTTTCCGCAGGCTGCGGCTACGGGGTGCTCACGTGTAGCACCGCCGACCCGTCTTTGATCGCGATGACGTTCACGACGAGGCCGTTCAGAGTGATGGTTCCCCCGGGGCCGGAGGTGGCCGTCATATTCATGGATCCCGTCGTCGCGGTGAGAGTGATCGCGTTTTCGCTGATCTGCTGCACCTGCAGGTTTTTGACCCCGGGATAGTTGACGACCGGAATGGCGGTCGGGCCGTCAACCTGAATCTCGCAGTTGCCGTCGGCGCACGCGTCGAGATTGGTCCCGTCGGTGGCCGGCGGCAAGGTGGCCGGAACAGTCACCGTGGTGGTGGTTGTCGTTGTAGTCGATGGTGTCGTCGTTCGGGCCGTCGTGACTGCCCGAGCGGTCGTCGTTTCCGCCGACACCGGGTACCCAGCTTTCTCCGAACCGCATCCGCCCGCGCCGCACACCGCAACGATCATCACCGCTCCCAGCCATGCCCTCGCCGAGGCATCCGACACCGCGGTCACTGGAACTCGCATACCGCCTCCCCACTCGCTGTCAGGCAGTGCTAGCTCGATGATGCGCGCAACCCTCGCATCCCCGCATAGAAAACAGTCGAATGCGATTGCACCGCAGTGATGTTGGTGCCACAACCGTCACCGGTGAGCCATCACTGCCACGAAATGAATAGCTGCGGTGAGTAATTCGAGGGCGTCAGCGCCATACGCCGATGAGTACCGCGATGATCAGCAGCTTCAGGAGCCAGTCGCCGGAATGAATGACGGCGAGTCGCCATGAGACGTTCTCCCAGATCACAGAGCCGGACAGCAGAATCGCCGGGAAGCCGAGCCAGAGTCCGAGGCCAAGCTTCGCCCCGTCGAACCACCCGTCGATCCCGATGGACGCCGCGAGTTCCGCCGCGACCACCGTCAACACGAGGTTGCGCAGTAGCGCGAGGCCCACCTTCCACGGTGGCGGAGTCCCGGCATCACCGGCCGCACTGCCCGCCTTGACCATCTGCTTGGTGAGGACCATGTAGTAGACCGGCGAACGGGCCGAAAATCATCGCGAAGGGCCATGTCGCATCCTTGCTGCCGGTTTCGGCGGTGTTCGTGGCGTGCGCGGAGGCCCGTTGAATCGAGGGGTTGAAAGGCGAGCTCAGACTTCGAATTGGAGCGTGTAGGCGTCGACGTATCGGACTGCCCGCTCTGGTGGGATCGGCTCTCCTGTGTCCGCATCGATGCAGCTTGCGTTGAACATCTGCTGTTCGGAGAGCGGGTGGACGACGCCCTCGTTGATGTACCAGCCGCGTACCTCTTTGATCGGGATGGATGTGCCGTTCGGCAGGGTGTGGCCGATCTCCGGAGTGAAGGTTCGCAGGATCAGGCTGGCTTCTTCTCCTCGCTCGAGTATTCGCAGAATTTCGTCTATCGCCGCTGGATGTTCGACAGAGTAGGTGCCGTCGTGAAGCTGTTCGATGGCGGTTGACCATCCGTTTCCCAAGGTCAGGATGTGTTGGGAGTTTCCGGCAGGTCGAATCAGCATGGTCAGGAAATCCGTCATTGCCTGTTGTCCTTTGCGATTGCTTGCCCAGGTTGTGAGTGGCGATGCTGCCGAACCGGCAGGTTGAGTCAAGGCATCCGGCGGTTTATGTTGCGTCAGAGGCCAATTCGTGGAGTTGCGAAGTCATTCGTGGCGCAGGTCGACGTGGATGCCTATCGCGGACCATGGCGGCGGGTCACACCTCGTTCGGTCAGCAACGCCAGGACCGCGGTCTTTGACACTCCGAACTGCTTGCCCCGTACTTCGGGGGCTGGCATCGTCCGGCGTCGCGCGCGATGCTGGAATGCGAAAGCTGTTGCTGCGAGCCTGAACACGGGGGCGTGATGTCGGGGCGAAGCTGGTTTGCCGTTGTCGCGGTTACTGCGGTGGCGTTGGTCGGGGGGTGCGGGACTTCGCAGGACTCGAGCAGGTCCGCGCCGACGACTGCACGAACCAGCCAGGTCGCGACCACGACGACGACCATGACCACGACTACGGCGCCACCACCACCGGTGTTGAACCGTCGCGGGGAGGATGGCCGGGTTGTTCAGCAGAGCGGCCTTGTGGGTTCGGGGAACCTGCACATCATCAACGACAACAGCGCGGACTGCGCGATAGTGGTGACGAACGGCAACCCTTCGACACCACAGGCGACGATCTATGTATGGGGCAATTCCGAGGCGACGCTCAGTGGAATCGCAGGCACCTACTTCGTCTACATGAAGACCGGTACGGACTGGGACGAGGGCACGCTCGAATTCACCCGCAATCGCAGATTCGAGAAGTTCGATGACCCGTTCGACGAGCAAACCGACTGGGACCTCTCCCTGAAACCGTCGGTCACCGGCAACGCCACCACAAGCGACGTTCCCGCATTCTGATCCGAGCGTGCGAGCTCACGTGGAAGGGCGCTGCGGGACCTTCATCGGCGATGTTTCGAAAATCGGCAATGAAAGTTGGTCTGATATGCCGATTTTGGGTGTTTCGCGGCACAAACCAGGACGGAAGTGCCGCTACTATTCAGCCTCGGTTGAGATCTTTCATTGGTTTGCCAGGTCGATTCCCGGCCTCGGCCGAACACTTTGCGTGCGGCTTTTCGAACACGAGGTGAAGCGAGCGCGCGGATCGGAATCCGATGTGCTCTCCTGTACGGCCCGCTCCACGAAGAGTCTCTTCGAACAGGACCATCGACCGGTTCGCGGTGACGACCCCGATGATGACGGTCTGCGCGATCGCCGCGGTCGCGGTCCTGGTGTGGCATGTCTTCGCGCTGCCGATGAGCAACCCGTACTACGGAATCTTCAGCTGCGACCTCGACCTCCAGGTCTACCGGGCGGGAGGGCAGGCGCTGCTGGAGCGGACTCCGCTGTATGGCGGGCCGATCGTGTGGGAGATGGAGTTCACCTACACCCCGTTCGCGGCGCTGGTGTTCGTACCGCTCGCGCTGGTCGGTGTGATGACGGCCAAGGTGCTCTGGTGGATCGCGATCATGGTCGCCCTGATCGCCTTGGTCGCCCGCTGCTTGCTGGTGCTGCGTTATGAGAACACCGCGCGCACCTGGGTTTTCGCGGCGGTACTCGCCGTGGTGTGCACCGCGCTGGAGCCGGTGCGCTCGACCATCTGGCTGGGTCAGATCAATGTCCTTCTAGTGCTGTTGATCGTGTGGGATCTGACCCGCCCGGCAGATGCCCGGCTGCGCGGGATCGGTGTCGGACTCGCGGCGGGTATCAAGCTGACGCCCGCGTTCTTTCTGCTGTACCTGGCCTGCACCCGGCAGTGGCGCACGCTCGGCATCGCGGCCGCGACCTTCGCGGCGACCATCGGGATCGGATTTCTGACCCGGCCGCGTGACGCCTGGGCCTACTGGGGTGCGCAGGTCACGTCCTCCGGGCGGGTGGGGGCGGTCGATTCGCCCGGCAATCAATCGATCAATGGCTCTGTCGCACAACTACTTCGGTTCTTCGACGCCGACGGATTCATGGTCGGGACGGTGTATACGCCGCCGATGTGGATGTGGCTGGCGGCCGCGATACCGGTTATCGCGCTCGGGCTGTACTCCGCCACACTGGCCTATCGGTCGGGCCGGGTGCTGCTGGCGATCACGGTGGCCGGTATGACGTCGGCGTGTGCGTCGCCGTTCTCATGGGGGCATCACTGGGTGTGGTTCATGCCGCTGTTCATTCTCGCGATTCACCATGCGTGCACCACCATCGATCGCACGCGCTGGGTGGCGCTGGCGGTCGTGCTGGCGGTGAGCTTCTGCTGGTGGTGGAACTACCCCGACCGGCCGCCACTGGCCGAGTCGCCGCACCCGATCGGCATCGGTCTGTTCATGTTGCCGCGCGACGACATTCCGGACTGGTGGTCCTATCTCGCGGTGCCCGTGTACGCGGGGTGCTATCCGATGCTGCTCATTGCGACCGCGATCTATGTGATCGTGCGGCGTCGTGACCTCCTCTCACCTCCGGACGCCGAGCCCGGAGCGCATGTCGATTTCGGCACAGTCGATCTCGAATCTCACGAACCTCTCCTTGATCGGAGCTATCAGTGACACTGTCCATTTCGCTCGACGTCGCGCGGGAATGGACCCCGGCGGAAGACGCCACTACCGCGGAATCATCGGCACCTCGGCTCGCCGGATCGACATCCAGGTTCTCGCGCTTTGTTCTACTCGGCGGCATCGTCCTGACCGCGGCACTCTTCGCCTCCGGTGCGTGGCAACGCCGCTGGATCGCGGACGACGGACTGATCGTGCTGCGCACGGTGCGAAATCTGTTGGCGGGCAACGGACCCGTCTTCAATATGAACGAGCGGGTCGAGACCAACACCAGTACGGCCTGGACCTATGTCGTGTGGTTCTTCAGCTGGCTGACGGGGCTGCGGCTCGAATACGTGGTGCTCGGTATCTCGCTCACCCTGTCGGTAGTGGCGATCGTCATCGCCATGGTGGGTGCGGCACGGCTATGGGGCGGAACGCGATCAGCGCTGCTGATTCCGGCCGGGGCGCTCGTCTATATCGCCCTGCCGCCGGCGCGCGATTACGCCAGCTCCGGATTGGAGAGCTGTCTGGTCCTGTTCTGGTTGGCGGTGCTGTGGTGGTCGATGATTCGATGGTCACAAGCGCAAATAGTGCGGCCCACAGCGTTTTTCGCGCTGGCGTGCTGGGCCGGGCTGGCTCCGCTCATTCGCCCGGAGTTGGCCATGGTGGGAGCGCTCGCCCTGCTGATGCTGGTGTGTGCTCCGGTTCCCTCGACTCGATTGCGGCCGTGGGTGTTTCGCGGAGCGGCGGTTGCGGTCGCGGGGCTCGTGCCCGGCTCGTATCAGATCTGGCGGATGGGCTACTACGGTCTGCCCTATCCCAATACCGCGGTCGCCAAGGAAGCCAGCGGCGCCAAATGGAAGCAGGGGTTCCTCTACCTCCAGGATCTGGCCGGGCCCTACTGGCTGTGGGTGCCGCTCGTGGTGCTCGCGATGTGGGCCGGTGTGGTGCTGTGGGAGCAACGGACACCCGGTTCGGCTGCCGATCCCGCAGTCGTGGGTTCGGTGGTGACAGACCGGAAAAGGCTACTGCTCAATAAGATTCACCAATTCAGTCGATGGTTGCACAGTCCGGCCGCCGTGGTGACCCTCATGGTCGGCTCCGGAGTGCTGCTCACCGTCTATGAGCTCCGGGTCGGCGGGGACTTCATGCACGGCCGCATGCTCCTGCCACAGCTGTTCTGCCTCCTGATGCCGGTGATGGTCCTGCCCATCCGATTGGTCGCTGAGGCGGCGAGTCACGAACGGCCCAGTCTCGATTGGCCTTTCGCGATTGTCCTGGTCGCATTCCTCGGCACGATCGGCTGGGCGTGGTTCGCGGCCGAGACCACCGCCATCACCTCCGGCACCACGATCCGGGCCAGCGGCATTGTGGACGAGCGCATCTACTACGTGCTCTATAGCGGTCACGACCATCCCATCCGCGCCGAGGACTACCTGGACTTCCCGCGCATGCGGCCCCTGGTTCGCGATATCGCGCAAACCCCGAACGGTGGGCTCGTGATCAACCTGCCCGACCAAACCTATTGGTATGTCATCCCCCCGCCGGAGCCCGTACCCGCAGGCGGCATCGGCCACACCGTCTTCTTCCTGAACCTCGGCATGTCGAGCATGAACGTGCCCCTGAACGTACGAGTCCTCGACCCGGTCGGTCTGGCGTATCCGATTGCGGCGCACACCGATCGGCTCACCGACGGCCGCATCGGCCATGACAAGAACCTTGACGCGAGCTGGGTGGTAGCCGACACCGGCGTCGTCGCCCTGCACCCGTGGATGGCCGCCCATATCAGGGAGGCCCAGGTCGAGCAGGCCCGAACCGCCCTGTCCTGCCCCGCCACCCAGGACCTCATCGCCTCCACCCGAGCCCCCCTGACCTTTAGCCGCTTCCGTCACAACATCGTCCAGGCCTTCGGATTCGCGAGCACCCGCATCGAGCGCATAGCCAAATACGACCTGCGACGCTGCGGACTCCCCGAACCCCTCCCACCCGCTCCGGTCGAACCGCGATGAGGGCCGGTAATTGATGTGGGTATGGATGGATTGGGCGTCATGGCTCACCTGGTGCCGTGAGACGGGTGGCCACGAATCCGATGTGGTGGCTGGTACCGATGGCTCGCCAGGTCGATGCATTACCCGGCCCGGGTTCCGTGGGGAAGGGATGTAAGTCCTCACGGCGGCCTCGTGCCTCGATTTCCTCGTCTCCCCAGGTCAGTCCGGGGGTGAACTCGGGCTGGTCGGCGATCACTCCACAGATGTCGAAAAATCGGGCATGACGTTCGTTCTTGCCGTATTTCATGACCAGCCAGGCATTGTCGGCGGTGTAGCGAAGTTGCGGTGGAGGACTGAATCCTCCGCCTGATGCCTGTCGCGGGAAGGCTATGGCATAGTCGCCGAAAGATAGAGTCCTGCTGAACTTTTCGTCCAGCCGCCTTAGTACGGTGCGCCAGAGGGTCACTTCACTGCGCTCTATTCGCGTGATCACCTTGGGTGGGATGCGCCGGAGATCCTGTGGAAATCCGCCTCCCGCAACCGTTATCGATTTCCACCCATCAATGTGCGGGAGGTGCAGGAGTGCCCGCCGGGCTATTCTGGCCTCGAGTAGGGCGTCGTCCTCGTCGGCGACGGTACCGAGATCGACAACGAGGTGAATGGAGTCCGGCGATTTCCCCAGGGCGTGAACTGCACGCTCGACTCGCCACGGCAGGCTGGATGCGTCATCGCCGGAGAGGTCCGCTTCGGTGAGACGAAGACAGATCGGTTGATGACAAGCTCGTCGCACAGCCGCCCCAACCTCGTTCAGCACCTGTTCGGGATCCGACAGTCGTATCGCGGGTATCACCGCCATCTGTGCATCGGCGCAGTCGTCGACCAGATACGCAGTGGGATCCCAGCTTTCAGTGCCAGGCAGGCCATGTGCGTCGACCATGAGATCGAATCGGGGCCTCCAGTGGCGTCGTAAACGATCCAACGACTCTTCGAATCTCCGCCTGACGCATGGGATCCTTCAGTCCAACGAATTGGACATTGGCCATATTTGTCACAAACAAGGCACTCTGGGTCGGCGGCTTCGTCATGTTCGAACCCGACATTCCGCACCCGTTCACCATCGAAGCTGGCCCGGTACTACGGGCAGTGGTGATTGCCGAGCCGAGTGTGACTACGGGGTACTCACGTGAAGCACCGCCGACCCGTCTTTGATCGCGATGACCTTCACGACGAGGCCGTTCAGAGTGATGGTTCCCCCGGGGCCGGAGGTGGCCGTCATGTTCATGGATCCTGTCGTCGCGGTGAGAGTGATCGCGTTTTCGCTGATCTGCTGCACCTGCAGGTTTTTGACCCCGGGATAGTTGACGACCGGAATGGCGGTCGGGCCGTCAACTCGAATCTCGCAGTTGCCGTCGGCGCACGCATCGAGATCGGTCCCGTCGGCAGCCGGCGGCAAGGTGGCCGGAACAGTCTCCGTGGTGGTGGTTGTCGTTGTAGTCGGCGGTGTCGTCGTTCGGACCGTCGTGACTGTCCGAGCGGTCGTCGTTTCCGCCGACACCGGGTACCCGGCCTTCTCCGAACCGCATCCGCCCGCGCCGCACACCGCAACGATCATCACCGCCGCTCCCAGCCATGCCCTTGCCGAGGCATCCGACACCGCGGTCACTGGAACTCGCATACCGCCTCTCCACTCGTTGTCAGGCAGTGCTAGCTCGATGATGCGCGCAACCCTCGCATCCCCGCATAGAAAACAGCCGAACGTGATTGCGCCGCAGTGATGTTGGTGCCGCAACCGTCACCGGTGAGCCATCACCGTTCTGGTCGTGTTGCGTGCTCGCTGAGTGTATGAGGGCTGGCGGTGCGAACTGATTGGTGCAGTGCCTCGATGATCACCGTGGCTGCGGTGTGGGTCATCATCGAGCAGGCAGGGTTTCAGGCGATGTCGTGAATGTTGTGCTGCCGCAACTCGGGTGCGTGGCGTGCGACGGTTGCGAAGTCGTTGTCGTCGTGCAGCACAGTCAATCCGTGGTGCGCGGCGGTCGCGGCGATGATGAGATCGATCGCTGAGGCGCTGCGGTGTTCGCCTGCCCGCGACATCCGGTACTGCGTCGTTGCGACCCATCGATCGCGTCGAACCACGTGTGCTGCAATTTCTCGTTCGGCAGCAGTCGAACCAGGGCCGAGGTGTCGAGCAGGTAGATCACCGGGCCTTCTCCTCCTCGTGCCGACGAGCAGCTTCGTCGATCGCCCCCCAGTTCCGTGCTCGCTCGAAGTGCTGGGCGATGCGAGTGGCACGCTCCTGCTTCTCCGCGTAGAACCGCAGGGCCAGGTTCACCGCGTCCTTTTTCGTTTTCGCTTTCGATAGAGCCATCACGCGCTGTAGAGCGTCGTCGTCGAGGTCGATCTGCGTGACTGTCATGGCAAGCCTCCACCTATGATCCGGCCTATGAGGGAGTGCTGCGCGTAGCGGGTGTGGATGCGGCGGCGAGGTCTTTGATGAGGTCGGTTTCGGCGGAGCGGCGCCAGATCAGGGCCCAGCGGGCGGGCGGGACTTCGGGCATGGGGATGTAGGTGACGTCGGGTCTGGAGTAGTAGCGGGCGGCGTGGGCGTGGACCGGGGTGATGGCCTTGCCTGCGGCTACGAGCAGGATGAGGTCTTGGAAGTTGGCTGCTTGGGCTACGCGGGGGATGCGGCGGCCGCTGGGGGTGAAGTAGGGGACGGCGGCGGCGGTCCAGTAGTCGGGGGGCGAGTTCACCGGGTCTATCGGGGGTACTCCGAAGACGCCGTAGTCGGCCAGATCCTCGTAGGAGGCCGATTCTCGTTGTGCCAGTGGATGATCCGCGCCGACGAGCAGCATGAACGGTTCTTCGTGCAGGGTCGGGCCCACCACCAGATCGGGTTCCTCGATGGGCAGCCAGCTCACCAGTGCGTCGATGTCGTCGCCGCGCAACGCGCCGAAGGGGTTGCCGAAATGGACGTGTTCGACGTGCACGGTGCAGTCGGGATGCCGGGACTGGAAGGTGTTCAACAGCGGGCGGATATCGTCGAGGTTGCTGCTGGTGATTCCCAGCCGCAGTATGCCTGCCTCGCCGTAGCGGGCGGCGCGGGCCGCGCGGCCCAGGCTGGCCCGCAGGTCGCGATAGTTGGCCTGGAGGTCGTCCCGCAGCCGTAGCCCGATCGGTGTCAAAGTCACGGTGCGACTGGTTCGTTCGAAGAGTTTGCCGCCGATACGGCGTTCCAGTTTCCCGATCACCTGGCTGACTCGCGCCTGCGAGAGGTGCAATCGTTCGGCGGTCCGACCGAAATGCAGCTCCGCGGACAACATCAGGAAGATCTCGATGTCGCGCAAATCCAGATCGCGCAGGTCCATGCGGTCTTCCTATCAATCACGGTGGCTTAACGCATCATACGCAGTTCCTCGTTGATCAATTCGGGCCGCGAACCGAGGCTGAGAACATGCCAACGATTCCATGGATGACGGTTCGCACTCCCACCACCCCCGAGGTGCAATGCATGGCCTCCCGCCTCGAGGTGAACTCGTGGCGCCACGCTCCCGGGTTCCTGCTCGCATCGCTGTCGTTGTGGTGGCAGGCCCGCCGCTCGCCGGGAGTGCTCGGGCTGACCCTGAAGGCGGAAATGCTGAAAGGCGTCTTCTGGACCTACTCGGTATGGGACGACAAAGCGGCGATCTACACCTACGCGCGTTCCGAGCCGCACCGCTCGACCGTGGTCCGCAAGCGAAAAGTCATGCGGGACGCGACTTTCGTGTTCTTCACCGCACCGGCGGATGAGTTGCGCCTGTCCTGGGACGAGATCAGCCGCCGACTCGCCGAGCAACGCGGCTCGGCCACACCCGATCGCGCGGCATGAAAAGCACCCGTGACTTCGCCCGCCATCCCGGCACCTGGCTCCCAGCCCTGCTCGTCACGCTGATCCTGGCGGTCGCGCTGCCCGCGGTCTACCTCGGCGGCACCCTCGATCCGAGCGGGAACCTGCGCGGGCTGCCGGTCGCCATGGTCGTTGAGCCGCAGACCACCGACGGTGTGGGTGTCGCCGACAAAGTCGGTGCGGCCATCATCTGGGGCGTCGACCATGAGGCAATCGAGCTCATTCCGATGTCCGCCGAACGAGAACGCGAGCAGATGGAGAGCGGCAAGCTCTTCGGAGCCGTTCGCATACCCGCCGATTTCAATGCCGAGGTCGCCCGGCTCGCCGGGGGAGCGCCGGGTCCCGCCACGCACGCGGTGATCCATCTCGACACCAATCCGGCTGCCGGGACCATGAGCGCCGGGTTGTTCACCGGATACCTGACGCCCGTAATCAGCGCGGTGGCAGCGGGATTGGGTGCCGAGTTGCCGCAGCAGGTGCCGAACGCGGCCGCCGCTACCGCATTGGCCAACCCCTTCTCGGTCGTGACCGCACCGCTGACCGCACTACCCGCGCATACCGGGTTGGGAACCGGTGTCTTCTACTATGCGATGGTCTTGGTTCTCCTCGGATTCGTCGGCGCCTCGGTGATCCATCCGGTGGTGGACTCCGCCAGCGGGTTTCAGCCCACCGAGTTCGGGCCGAGGGTGCGACGCCGCGACTACACCCCTCTGTCCCGCCTGCACATGATGATCGTCAAATGGTGTGTCGCGCTGATCGCGGTGCCCCCGAGCGCCGGACTGGTCCAGTGGGTGGCGACCCGGGTCCTGGACATGCCGGTCGCCTCCCCGCGGCAGCTGTATCTGTTCTCCGCCACCACGATTGCCGCCGTCGTCCTCGGCGCCCTCACGGTCTTCGCAATCTTCGGTTCGCTCGCTCCGCTGATCAACATGTTCTTCTTCGTCGCCATGGCCATGACATCCTCGGCGGGCACGATTCCGATCGAAGCGACCCCCGCGTTCTTTCACATCCTCGCGAAATTCGAACCGATGCGGCCGATCGTGACAGGGCTGCGCTCGATCCTCTATTTCCATTCGGCACCGAGTTCGGGATTGCATGCGGCGTGGCTCCAGGTATCGATCGGTAGCGTGGTCGCCGTCCTCGCCGGTGCGGCGATCACCGCCCTCTACGACCGAAATCCCTCTTTCAGCCGACACGCCCCGAAACAGCTGCCGCCCGGGTGACCGGCCTATGCGCCGTGAGGTTTGGTGATGGCGTCGCGTGCCCGGTCGAGCATGGCGGCGAATGGACCGGCGATCAGGTTCGCACCCACGGATTCGACACCCGCGTGCGGGCGGGTGGGCGCCAACGCTTCGGCGATCTCGACCGCGCGGCGCATGGCGTGCAACTGGCTGGGCGCCAGCTCGGTCCGCAATCGCGAGAACTCGTCGTTCTCTTCGTGTTCCGCATGGTCGAGGACATCGTCGCGCAGCTGGGTCAGCTTCTTCTCGAATTCCGCGGAGTCGACATCGAGGGACTCGAGTTCGGCCAGTGCGGTTTTGGCCTCGTTCTCTTCGTGCAAGCGGGCGTCGATCACGGCGGCGCCATTGTCGAGCTCGCGGCGGGCGCGGGGATGGATGATTTCCTCTTCGGCGGTTTCGTGGACCGCGAGCAGACGGCGCAGCGTGTAGAACTTGGCTTCCCGCTCGCCGGTGTCGGCCGCTTCGAGGGTTTCGGCGAATAACGTACGGATCTGCTGGTGTTGCTCGGCCAGTAGCCCGACCGCATCGCCGATGCTCGCGAGCTCCGTGGTGGCGTGGCCGTGGCTGGCCAGCCCGCCCTTGCGGGCCTGTTCCACGGTGTCCTCACGGTTTCCGAATTGTCCGGGATTATTGGGATCTGGCATCAGGACTCACTCCTTGATCGTTGTCACAGGATCGGTCGTCCACCGGTCACGGCCACGCGGGCTCCGGTGATATAGCTGGCTTCGTCGCTGGCGAGCAGGACGTACGCGGGTGCGAGTTCGGCGGGTTGACCCGCACGTCCCAGGGGCGTGTCCTCACCGAAGGAGGTGACCTTCTCGGTTGGCATGGTCGTCGGGATCAGCGGAGTCCAGATAGGGCCCGGGGCAACGCTGTTCACGCGAATCCCACGCGGGCCCAGTAGCTGAGCGAGACTGGCGGAAAGATTGGCAATGGCGGCCTTGGTCGCGGCATAGGGAGCCAGGGTCGGTGAGGGCATGTCGGAGTTGACCGAGGAGCTACCGATGATGGAACCGCCCGCGCTCATGTGCGGCAGCGCGGCTTTCACCAATGTGAAGTACGCGCCGACATTCAGCTTGAAGGTGTAGTCGAATTCCTCGTCGGAGATCTCATCCAGATCGGTGTGGGTCATTTGATAGGCGGCATTGCTGACCAGAACATCTATGCGGCCGAATTCCTCGACCGCGGTGTCGATCAGGGCATAGCAGCGCACCGGGTCGGAGAGATCGCCCGGAACGAGCACCGCCGTGCGCCCCGCGTCCTCCACCAGTTTCTGAACCTCGGCGGCATCCTCGTGTTCATTGAGGTAGGCCAGAACCACATCGGCGCCTTCACGGGCGAAGGCGATAGCAACCGCACGCCCGATACCGCTGTCCGCGCCGGTGATCACCGCGACCTTGCCGGTAAGCCTGCCGCAGCCTTCGTAACTGTCCTCGCCGCAATCGGGCACCGGATCCATCAATCGCTGTGAACCGGGCGGGGTTTGAGGTTGGTCGGCAAATCCCATGATTGTCCTCCTTTTCGATTGCTCTACCAGCGATACCAGCGCCCTCGAGTGCCCGCTGAATCGGCACTACGGAAGACGAAGCCAAGGATCCAGATCACCAGCACGACGATCGCGACCCACCACAGCACTTTCACGACGAATCCCAGCCCTGCGAAGAGGAGAGCCAGCAGCAGGACGAGCAGCAATACAGCCATATCAATCCACCTCCTTTTTCGCGGCTTACCCGTATCTGCGGATCTATAACGGGCCGGTCCCACCGGAGCCCCACGCACGGCCAGCTGCTTGCGCGGCACAATTAGCTCGCCATTCTCGAACCCCGTAGGTCGATTGCTGTCGGATTGCTGTAGCCGGATCCCGGCTGGCGCGCACTCAGCGGGTTGACTTCTGATCTGATGAGGCCGGTTCCGTGCTGGATTTGGTGTGATGGCGGTTACATCGGTACTGTCGGCTCGCTCGAGTGGGTGGCCGGGTCCGGGCTGATGAGGGGTGCGGGAATGCGTTGTGCGATAACGGGAGTGACCGGCTTTCTGGGTGTCCATCTACTTCGGGAACTGCTCGGCGGTGAGGGGGAGTTCGTCCTGCTGTCGCGCCGGGATCCGGAGGCGACCCTGGTCGCATTGACTGAATCACTCACCGCGATCGACACACCCGCCGGGTTGGTGGCACAGCTGCGCGAGCGGTGTTCGGTGGTTCGTATCGACTTGACGGCTGCGCGGTTCGGGTTGAGCGACAAGCACTTTCAGCGACTCGCTGACACCGTCGACACGGTGTGGCACTTGGCGGCCTCGACGGAGTTGGCCTCCGATCTCGAGGATATGCGCGCGGTCAATGTCGGCGGCACCGCGCGAGTGCTGGAATTCGTCGCGGCAAGCCGACGGTGCCGGGACCTGTTCCATGTCAGCACCGCGTTCGTGGCCGGGCGCCGGGGGTTACACGGCAGGGTCTTCGAGGACGAACTCGACGACAGCGCCGGGTTCGAAACCACCTATGAGCATTCGAAATACGAGGCCGAAATGCTCGTGCGCGACTTCGCGCGAACCTCTGGCAGGCGGGTGGCGGTGATGCGCCCGAGCATCCTGATCACCGACCGCACCCCACACCCGGCGATCCCCGTGCACACGCTGCTGCAATTGAACAACAGCACCGAGGCCGGTAAGCGGCTGCGCGGGTTGTCGGGCAGGCGATCTCGCGCGGGCTTGCCGCCACTGCGGATGGTGGGTGATCGGACCGGGCATCTGAACTTCATGCCCGTCGAGGCCGCCGCGGCCACCATGGTGCGGCTGCGTGCCACCGCCCCGCCCGGGCTGTCCACCTACAACGTGGTCCATCATCACGATGTCCCCGTACCGGTGGTGCTGGAGCTGCTGCAGCACCTGTCACCGCTGCCGCTGACCCTCGTACCCGAACCGCCGTCGGACCCGAATCTGTACGAGCGCAGCGTAATACGCAGTCCCGCCCGCGTGGTCATTCCCTACCTGGTGCACCGCCGCATCTTCGACGACACTCACACCCGCCGGCTGATCGGCCCGCCGACCAGCGCCACCACAGTCGACCTGAACTACATGCTCGCCGGCATCGGATATCGCGGCGAGACCGAGCCCGCCGACCATCCGACCGGCGCGGTTCCCATGCGCGTCCGCGCAACCCCTGCACCGCAACCGATTTCGACCCCCGCACTGACATGCACCGGCACGGGGGTGCGCGGGCTGGCCTTCGTTGTCACCACCGGCCGCGCCGGATCCACCGCCGTGTCCCGCATTCTGCGAGCGCATCCGGATGTATTGAGCCTCAACGAATTCTTCCTGTCGGTGCGAACCTCGACCACGCCCGACACCGTCCTGGCCGCCGAGAAATTCTGGCAGCTGCTGGCCGACCCGCACCCGCTGTTCGACCCGATGATCCGCGGCGGCTCCGGCATACCCGAGCTGCTCTACCCCGCACTGGCCGGCACCCGCTACGACGCGCACACCACCGGCATCCCCGCGATCAGCCTGATGACCCTGCCCCATCTGTCCGGCACCCCCGACCTTGTCTTCGACGAACTCGCGGCCGAAATCTCGCGATGGCCGGATCAGTGTGCCGCACAACATTTCCGATCCCTGTTCGCCTGGCTGGCCGCGCGTTTCGGCGGATCCGTGGTGATCGAACGCTCCGGTATGTCGCTGGGATGGGTCACCTGGCTGCGGGAGAGCTTCCCTGATGCGCGGTTCGTCCACCTCTACCGCAACGGCCCCGATACCGCGCTGTCGATGAGCCGCCAAACCGGATTCCGCATGATGGCCCTCATTCAGGACGGCCTCGACCTCCTCGACCCGGATACCGCCAACCGCTACTGGCAATTCGATCCCGCCGCCATCCCCGCCGAAACCGCCGAGCTGCTGGCCGACCGAATCGACCGCGACTATCTCGCCGATCTCGATCTGCCCCTGGCCAGGTTCGGCCGAATGTGGTCACAACTCATCCACACCGGGACCGCCGCCCTGGCTGACCTGCCGCCCGATCGACACCTGCCCCTGGCCTTCGAACACCTCCTCACCAACCCCCACACAGAACTGACCCGATTGGCCGAATTCCTCGATATCGACCCCGACCCCACCTGGCTCGCCCACAGTTCCGCCACCCTCGACCGCAGTCGCATCGGCACAGCCCGCACCCTCCCACCCGCCGAACACCGCGCATTGATCGAATCATGTTCGCCCGGAACGCAACTTCTGCCCCGATAGCTCAAATCAGGGCTTTCCCGAGCGAGGGTGATCCTTCGTCTGTCAGCGGGATTCGCATCCGGTTCCGGGTTAGGCGATTCGGACGCCTCTGGGTAGGTTGCGGGCGGGCACGGTCAGGCGGCGGGCGGCGATGGTTGTGCCGATTGTTCCGAGGGCGAGGTTGGCTAGGAGGCCTAGGTACCAGCTGTTTCCTAGTTGGGAGTCGCGGTGCTCTCGCGTACGGGGGTAGTCGGAGTCGGAGTCGTCGCGCGGGGGTTCGTTGCATGTTGAGTTTGTGGGGTAGGTAGGGCCGGAGCGGGCTTCGGAGAGTAGGCGTGCGATTTCGGTTGAGATCGTGGGGGAATGGGGTTGGGGGTTGGGGGTGGGTTGCGCGGTGAGTCGGGTTGCCATCATCAGGTCCTGTCCGCGTCGAGGGAGATGTAGGCGTCTTCGAGTCCCGATGTCACCCTGGAGAATTCGGCGATGCGGGCGCCCCCGGCAATGATCTCGGCCAGATGCTCGGCCGCGCGTTCCTCATCGGGGAAGGACAGGGTCGGCGAGCTGCTCACCGGTTGGCCGACCTCGCGGACCCGCCACAGCATCCCCTGCTCGGCCACGGGCTCACGGGTCCGCCCGCCGGTGTTCTCAATTGGTTGCGCAGGTCGATTCGCGACCGGGGGTCCATGCCGGATGCGGGCTCATCGAGCAGCAGCACGCGAGGGTGATGGACCAGCGCCCGGGCGAACCCGAGGCGTTGCTTCTGACCGCGGGAGAGCTCCTGGGCCGGACGGTCGGCGAACTCCGCCAGATGCACCAACTCGAGCAACGATAGTTGCATCCTCGGAAAACCGGCGCGAGCCGATGATGTCGAAGATCAGCCGTCGGCTCCGACCTTTGATATGAAGGCGAATTCCGCGCCGGTACTCAGGTCGAAAGGACCCGCACATGAAGTACATGATTCTGATCTACGGCAACACCCTCAACTGGGGGCATCCGATGTTCCTGCGGACCCCCGAGGCACTGGCCGCGTCGCCGGAGCAGCGCAAGGAGTGGGAACGGCAGTTCGTGGAACTGATCACCGAGATCGATGAGTCCGGTGAGATGGTGGGCACGGAAGCGTTGGCCGATCCGGTGAACACGAAGACCGTGCGGGTGCGCAATGGAATGCCGGCGACCACGGATGGCCCGTATGGCGAGTCGAAAGAGCAGCTCGCGGGGTATTTCATCGTCGATTGCGAGAGTCTCGAACGAGTGGAGGAGATCGCTTCGCGATTCCCGGACGCGCTCTTCGGTGCCATAGAGATCCGCCCGGTCATGGACAAGTGCGGCTTGGAGCCGTGACTACCGCCGGTGACGTGGAGACCCTGCTGCGCCCCTTGGCGCCGCGGGTCCTCGCCGCGCTGCTCCGGCGGCACGGCAGCCTCGAGGCCTGTGAGGACGCGGTGCAGGAGGCGATGCTGGCGGCGGCGAGACAATGGCCGGAACAGGGTGCGCCCGACAGCCCGGAGCGCTGGTTGATCGCGGTGGCCGACCGCCGGATGACCGACCACCTGCGCAGTGAGCTCGCGAGCAAGCGGCGCGAGGAGAAGGTCGCCGCGCAGGCCCTCCCGGAGGAACTGCTGTCTCCCGCCGCGGACCAGGAACCGGTCGGCGAGGACGACACCCTGATGCTGCTGATGCTGTGCTGCCACCCGAGCCTGACCCCGGCCTCACAGATCGCGATCACCCTGCGTGCCGTCGGCGGACTGACGACGGCCGAGATCGCCCGGGCCTTCCTGGTGCCGGAAAAGACGATGGCCCAACGCATCAGCCGCGCCAAGCAGAGCATCAAAGCCGCGGGCGGCCAGTTCCATATGCCGCCCGTCGCCGAGCAGGCGGACCGGCTCCGCGTCGTCCTGCACGTGCTGTACCTGATCTTCAACGAGGGCTACAAGGCCACCGGCGGCCCCGATCTGACGCGCGGTGACCTGACGCGCGAGGCGATCCGGCTCACCCGCACCATCGGGCGAGTGCTGCCCGAGGATGGCGAGATCACCGGACTCCTCGCGCTCATGCTGCTGACCGATGCGCGCCGCCCCGCGCGCACCCGCCCCGACGGCGGACTGGTGCCGCTGGCGGAGCAGGACCGCAGCCTCTGGAATCGGGAACTCATCGACGAGGGCGTCGCCCTGATCAGTCGAGCGCTGGCGACGAGTCGACTCGGCCCCTATCAGGTGCAAGCGGCCATCGCCGCGGTCCATGCCGAAGCGGCCCGGGCCGAGGACACCGATTGGCGGCAGATCGTCGCGCTGTATGAGCTGGCCGAACAGCTCGATCCCAATCCCATTGTCACGCTCAATCATGCTGTCGCGGTGGGCATGTCGGAGGGGCCGCGGGCCGGGCTCGCCATGCTCGTTGCGCTGCAGGAAGACCCGCGAATGGCCTTGAACCACAACCTGTTTGCCGTCCGAGCACACCTGTTGGAAATGGCGGGCGATACCTCGGCGGCCCGTGACAGCTACGACACGGCGGCTCGTCTCACGACCAGCCTCCCCGAACAGCAATACCTGCAGGACCGTGCACTGCGGCTTCGACCATGAACACCAGCTATTCGGAGGAAACAATGAACCCCGTCACCACGCACACGCTCGAGGCACCCGGCGCCCGCCTGCACTACGAGCTGCGCGGATCCGGACCCCTCATCGCCTTGGTCGGCGCACCGATGGCCGCCCCCGCGTTCGCGCCGCTCGCCGAGCTGCTCGCGAGCGACCACACGGTGCTCACCACCGACCCTCGCGGCCATTACAACAGCACCCTGGAAGATCCTGAACAGGACTCGACGCCGGAGATTCGCGCCGACGATCTGGCCCGGCTCATCACCCACCTCGACGCGGGCCCCGCCGTGGTGCTCGGATCCAGCGGAGGCGCGATCACCGTGCTGGCGTTCGCGCAGGCGCACCCCGAACTCGTCACCGCGGTGATCGCCCACGAACCCCCGGTGACCGAGCTGCTCGACGACCGGAGCGCGCTGCATGCGGGAAACGAGGACATCATCGCCACTCACCTAGGCGGCGATCAGCTCGGCGCGTGGCGAAAGTTCCTCGCCCAAGCCGATATTGCGATGCCGGAGCCGGTCATCGAGATGGTGTTCGGCAATGACCGCGACCCGCGCCAGCTCGCGAGCGAGAGCTACTGGTTCGCGCACGAGCTGCGCGGCACCGCCTTGTTCCGGCCCGATATCGAGAAGTTGCGGTCGGTGCGCATTGTCGTGGGCATCGGCGAGGGCTCCACCGGACAGATCTGCGACCGCACCTCACGCGCACTCGCCACCGCCCTCGAGGTCGACCCCGTGCTGTTCCCCGGCGATCACACCGGGTTCGTCTCGGAGCCGGTGGCTTTCGAGGAGCGCCTGCGCAAGGTCTTGCAGACGCTCTGACCGCATCTCGATGATCCGGACGGCCCCTCGGCGCCGTCCGGGTCGACGCCCGTCGCGACATCTCGAGGTGCAGCATGGAAACACCGAATATCGCTCGTACAACACAATGTTGGGTGCTCGCCCTGGGAGCGGTCGCATCGATAATGGCCGCGCTGGACACCTTGGTCGTATCGACGGCCCTCGCCACCATCCGCCGCGAACTCGACGCCTCGATCGACGCACTCGAATGGACCGTCAACGCCTATAACCTCAGCTTCGCGGTCTTGCTCATGACCGCCTCCGCACTCGGCGATCGATTCGGCCGAAGGCGCATGTTCGGACTCGGTTTGGCGGTATTCACGGCGGGGTCGGCACTGTGCGCGCTGTCGCCCTCGGTCGCCGTGCTGATCGTCGCCCGCGCCGTGCAGGGCGTCGGCGCGGCCCTGATGATGAGTCTGGCGCTGGCGCTGGTCAGCGCGGCATTCCCGGCCGAACGACGCGGGGTCGCGATGGGCATCGTGCAAGGCCTGACCGGAATCGCCACCGCCTGCGGCCCGCTGGTCGGCGGCGCGGTGGCGGAGGGGCTCGCCTGGCAATGGATCTTCTGGGTGAACGTGCCGATCGGGTTGATCGCGATTCCCTTGGCACTCACCAGGATTCCGGAGAGTTTCGGCTCCGATGACGCCCTCGACCTATTCGGTCTCGTCCTCGTGACCGGTGGCGCGCTGGGTGTCGTGTGGGCGCTGATGCGAGGCAATCCCGTGGGCTGGGCCAGCGGCCAGGTCGTGCTGAGCGCCCTCGCCGGAGTCGCCCTGATCGGGGTATTCACGGTGTGGGAGAGGCGGATCGAACAGCCGATGCTACCGATGACGCTCTTCGCCTCGCGTGGCTTCTCGGCAGGCAATGCGGCGATTTTCCTGACCTTCGCCACGCTGTTCAGCGCCGTCTTCTTCTACGCCCAGCTGCTGCAAACCGTCCTGCACTACGGCCCACTCGGCGCTGGATTACGGCTGCTGCCATGGACTCTCATGTTGTTCTTCTGCGCGCCGATCGCGGGTGCCCTGGCCGACCGCATCGGTGCGCGGCCGATCATGGTGGGCGGATTGTGTCTGATGGCGGCCGGTATGTTCTGGACCGGTTCGATCGCGGATCCCGCAATGTCCTACAGCGCGTTGGTGATCCCGTTCATCCTCTCCGGAGTCGGCACGTCGATTACCGTCCCGGCCGCCCAGTCGGCCGTCGTCAGCGCCGTCCGCCACGAAGCACTGGGCAAGGCCGCCGGTGCCAACAGCATGATGCGCGAACTCGGTGGCGTATTCGGAATCGCGGTGGTGGTAGCGGTATTCGCCTCCCACGGCAGCTACGACTCGGCAGCCGAGTTCGCCACGGGATTCCGCCCCGCCATGACCGTCGGTGCGAGCCTGGCATTCCTCGGCGCACTCGTCGCGATCACCCTGCCCGGTCGGCGCACCGCCTCCGAGAACAGCCCCTCACCCGCAGAACAGATAACGCCGGTATGACCGAAGGTCGGTCTGCGGGGCGCCGACGCCCGCCCCCTCTGCATTGCTCTTGCCACGGTGCCCACCCAGGAGCAGTGTGAGTGTCACCGGTGGCGTCGCCGGGGCGCTGCCCTGAGCACCGAGGAGGCGGATCGTGTTCGCACGCTCTACCACTATTCATGCGCGACTGGCCGCAATAGATGCCGGGATCGCGCACGTTCGCGATGAGGTCCTTCCCACGGTGGAAGACATCCCCGGGTGTATCGGGCTCTCGCTGCTGGTCGACCGGCAGTCGGGTCGCTGCATCCTCACGACCGCGTGGGAATCCGAGGAGGCGATGCGCGACAGCGCGGACCGGGTTCGCCCGATGCGCGAGCACGCGGCCGAGTTGTTCGGCGGCAGCGCCCAGGTCGAGGAATGGGATATCGCGGTCCTGCATCGCGATCACCACACGGCACCGGGCGCCTGCGCACGCGCGGTGTGGTTCAAGACCGATCCGGGGCGGCTCGATGCCGCGATCGAGGGTTACAAGTCCCAGTCACTGCCCGGAATGGAAGCCCTGGAGGGCTTCTGCAGCGCGAGCCTGCTGGTCGACCGGGAATCCGGCTACGGCGTCTCGTGCAGCACCTTTGACAGTGCCGAGGCAATGGCCCGCAACCGCGCACAGGCCCTCGCCCTACGCGACCAGACCGCCCGCCAAATCGGTGTCGAGGTCATCGACGTCTGTGAATTCGAATTGGCGCTCGCGCACCTGCGAGTACCCGAATCGGTGTGAATCGAGGCTGTCCACTCTGAGAAGAGCCGCAGGTCAGTGACCTGCGGCTCATCGCTGAGCGAGTATTGCCGCTACAGTCGCGAGTGACCGGCGGCGACCCGCCGATCAGATCGGACCTTGCGACCACCTACAGCTTCAGGAGGTTTTCCATGGTCAACATCCTGCTCGTACACGGCGCGATCGCCGATGGCTCGTCCTGGTCGGCCGTCATCCCCACCCTTCAGGACGCCGGACATCATGTGGTGGCCGCACAGCAGCCGCTGTCTTCGATTCCCGACGATGTCACGAAAGTCCGTCAGGCACTGGACATCCTGGAGGGCCCCACCGTCGTGGTGGGCCACTCGTTCGGCGGCTGCGTCATCACCAATGCCGCGCACGGTGCGAAGAATGTGAAATCACTCGTCTATGTCGCGGCCTTCGCCCCCGATGAGGGTGAAACGGTGGCACAGCTCGGCACCCAGTTCCCCCCGCCGCCCTCGGCGTCGCACTTCGCGCTGGATCCGCAGGGACGCGTCACCCTGCCGCAGGACAAGTTCGTCGAATACTTCGCCCCCGACGT
Organism: Nocardia sp. NPDC051030; assembly: GCF_040683015.1. Taxonomy (NCBI): domain Bacteria; kingdom Bacillati; phylum Actinomycetota; class Actinomycetes; order Mycobacteriales; family Nocardiaceae; genus Nocardia; species Nocardia sp. NPDC051030. The sequence goes on from NZ_JBFBCD010000003.1 coordinate 48,973, forward strand.
GGACCCGGTCCAAGCCCGCATCATGGCGGCCGTCCAAGGCCCCAGCGACGCCGCCCGCTTCGAGTTCATCTCCGGCCCGCCCGCCTGGCGTGAATTCCCCACCTGGTACGTCGTCGCCGGAAACGACCAGATCATCAGCCCCCAGCTCGAGGAGCTGCTCGCCGACCGCATGGGTGCCAAGACCACCAAGGTCGAGGGCTCGAGCCACTCCGTCATGGTCTCGCACCCCGATATCGTCGCCGACATCATCCTGGAGGCCGCGGCCTGAACCGCGCGCTGACAATCCGCACGATCGGCGCTGGGCGGAAATTCGATTTCGTCAATCGTCTCGCTTCCGTCCAGCGCCGATCGGGTGCGCCAAATGTGTTTGCAGTTGGGGTTTCATTTGCTGTTTGCATTCGTCGCTGTCGACGACTTGCTGTGCCTTCGTTCGGACGTGGTGTGCCAGAAAAGGATTCGGGCGAGTAAAGTTCCACTGTCGAGATGACACTTTGAGCGCGGTTCGAAGATGAAATATCTACGGGCCGTTGTCCATTCCGCCGTCCGCCGTCGAAGGGGCGGGCCGGATTCAGCTGTATGCACATGGAGGCGAGACCAGAGCATGACGGCGCCCGAAGAGGAGCGGCAGATCACCGAGCTCGTGGCCCGGTTGACCGCTCGATTCCCCCACCTTGCCCCGCGGGTGGTCAGCGAGGAAGTGCGCGGAATCCACCGTGAGTTCGAGGATCACCGGGTGCGGGAGTTCATCCCCTTGCTGGTGGAGCGGATCGCCGAACGGCAGCTGAGCAAGCGAGTGTCCTACCGTCCCTCGACAGTCTGCGACCCGCTACGAAAGCGGGACCAGCCGCCGTCTCCGGCCTATCTCTGATCCAGAGATCGCGGACGGGTGCTCAGGCGCGTGAGCGGCGTAGGGCGCGGCGCTCGTCGGCTCGGGGGTCGGCGACCTCGTGGGAGGCGGGGGAATCGAAGATTTGGACTATTCGGGTGGTGGGGTCGAAGGGGGACCAGCCGGGGTCACCGTGGGTTGCGAAGCGGGTCCATGCTCGGTGGATCTCGTCGGCCAGGGGCTGGGGTGAGTTGGGGCCGGTCAGGGTGTGGGCGGCGGCGAGCTGGTCGAAGACGAAGGGGACCTCCATGACGTGGGAGGCGCCGAGGTTCTCGATGCTCGAGCGCCATGCGAATTCGTAGACGTAGGCCGGGTTTCCGGCCGCGGCGGTGGATTCCGCGATGCGCATGGCGTCGTCGCGGAAGACGAGGTCGGTGATGATCGCGGAGAACACGTCGGCGGCGGACGCGTTCGGTCGGTTGGCGGTATAGCGCTCGGCGACAGCGGGATCGAGGCCGTAACGTGGCAGGACGAGGGGGAGAGTCTGGTCGGTGATGCCCGCGGCGGCACCACTCGGATAGGTGAAGAACCGGAATTCCTCGGCGGTCCAGCCGACTATGAGGGGAACGGTTCGATCCGCTTGGGCGGTAAGGATATCCACCGGACGATCCGGGATCAGCTCACCGTCCACGACCGGGAGGTAGCTCATGATGCCGAGCCCGTTGGTGATGATCGAGGCACCCCATCGGGCCGGATCCGGATCGGTGATCAGGGCGAGTGCGACCGAATCCTGTGCTCTGCGTAGCTCATCCGGTCCGCATGCGCCGAACTCCGCGGCATTCGGCGCGATTCCGAGTGCGGTAGCCAGATTCTCCGCAACCTTGAGAGCGTCGTCCGCCGTGGCGACCGCGGATCCATTGGCGCTCTGCGCGATCGCACGCCGGAACAGCCCGCGCGCCAGGGGAGAAGCGATCAGGTCGATGACGCTCATGCCGCCCGCCGATTCTCCGAATATGGTGACATTGCCGGGATCACCGCCGAAGGCCACGACGTTCTCCTGCACCCACTGCAGTGCGAAGATCTGGTCGCGCAGACCGCGATTGAGCGGTGCGCCCGGCACCGCGGCGAATCCGGAGATGCCGAGGCGGTAGTTGATCGACACCACCACGACACCGTCGCGCGCGAAGGCGCTGCCGTCATAGATCTTCCGCGCGTTCGAGCCGCGAACGAATGCGCCGCCGTGAATCCAGACCAGCACCGGAAGCCCGGATCCTCCGGCATCGGGTGTCCACACATTGACATTCAGGTACTCGTCGCCGGGAATGCCGTCGCTGCCGATGAGCGAGTGGATCGGCGGCGGATACGGTGACTGCACACAGGTCGGCCCGAGCTCGACCGCGTCGCGCACCCCGGCCCAGTCCGCCACCGGCTTGGGGACTTCGAACCGCGCGGGGCCGACAGGTGCTGCGGCATAGGGTATCCCGAGGAACCTGCTGATGCCGCCGTCGGTCAGGCCTCGAACCTTGCCGCCGGTCACAGACACGATCGTTTCCATACGGACTCCTTCGTCGTACCCATCACTCTCGCACGGACGCCGCGGACGGAGGCGGCATTGGATATCGCCCAGCGAGCGGCGATCTGTGTGGTGACGAGGTTTCGCTCTTGATTCCCGGGTAATGCGGCAGCAGTGGGACCGGAGTGAGGGTGGAAGTCATGGGTGAGCAGGCGGATTCGCGGGACAGCGATTGGGTGGGGCAGCCGCGGCCCGGTGATGAGCCCGAGCCCATGAAGGCGGCGGAGGTCGATGCCGCTGAGCTCGCCAGTGCGCGATATCCACTCGGTCGGCCGGGGCGTCCGTTCGATCGGCGTTCGCCGTTCATGACCGGGTTGAGTGCTGCGGCGGGTGTGCTTGTCGTGTTGGCGGTGGTGCGCGTCGTGCTCGCCGCCCGTGAGGCATTGCTGCTCGTGGTGGCGGCGATGTTCCTGGCGATCGGTATCGAACCCGCGGTCTCGTGGCTGGTGCGGCATGGGTTTCGGCGCGGGCTGGCGGTGGCGGTGGTGTATGTCTTCGTGCTGGCCGGTCTCGCCGGATTCCTGGCCGCGGCGATCACGCCGCTGATCGCTCAGGGGCAGGGGCTGATCGAGCATGCGCCGGATAGCCTGCGCCATCTGGAGGAGAAGTACCCGGTGGTGCGGTCGGCGGCCGCGCGCTTCGAACTCGATGAGAAGCTCCGCCACGGATTGGACGGCGATCTGGGCGGGCTTTCCCGCGGTGTCGTCGGTGCGGGGCGAATCGTGTTCGGCGCCCTGACGAGCACGGTCATCGTCGCGGTGCTGACAGCGTATTTCTCGGCGAATCTGCCCAGCCTGCGCACGAATCTCTATCGTTTGTTCCCGCATTCGCGCCGTCCGCGCGCAATCCTCATCGGGGACGCCATTTTCGCGAAAGTCGGCGGGTATGTTCTCGGAAACCTATTGATCTCGTTCATCACCGGCGGTCTGACCTTCGTCTGGCTGGCGGTGTTCGATGTGCCGTTTCCGCTCGTACTGGCGGTGCTCGTGGCGGTTCTCGATCTGATCCCCATGATCGGCTCCACTCTCGCCGGACTGGTGATCGCGATTGTCGCTTTGACGGTCTCGCTACCGGTGTGCGTGGCCACGGTCGGCTTCTTCATCGTTCTCCGGCTGCTCGAGGACTATCTCCTCGCGCCCCGGATCATGGGCCGCACCGTGCAGGTCCCCGCCGTCGTGACCGTTGTCGCGGTCCTGATCGGCGGGGCTCTGCTCGGCGTTCTCGGTGCCCTGCTGGCCATTCCGCTGGCCGCGGCGATCCTGCTCTTGGTGCAGGAAATCCTCTACCCGCGGCTGGACGAGCCGGATCAGTAATAGTGCTGGATCAGTAATAGTGACTACGTCCCCCGATCGGCCGCCCGGTAGCGCCGAGCAGCATCAGTACCGCACCCGCGATGAGGACGATGACGCCCACGGTGGTGAGGATGGGGATTCCGAACAAAATGCCTGCGATGAGCAGGATCAGGCCGAGCACGATCATGACTGTTTCCTTATCGGATAGTTGAATATCGCACTCTCGCAATGCCCGGCATTCCAGCGGTCAAACGCGCCCACGGCCGGTTTGCGCCCGCGCGACCTGGGTAGCTGCGAAGCATGATTCGTTCTCTGTGCGTAGCAATTTCGGCGCGGTTGGTGGAGCCGCCCGTGGCGCTGGCCGCAGGAGCGGTGCGCGCCGGTCTCGATCTCGGTCTGAAGATCGTCACCGAGGCGGTACCCGCGGAATCCGCGCGGCGGTTACGGGATGATCTTGTGACGCTGGCGGATCCACATTCGGAGCGGAGCCAGCGCCGGGTCGCGCTGGGGCCGGATCGTGCCGCGATGGAAGTCCGCGGGCTCTCGACCGAACGGAATCCGCACGTGCTGGCCGCGCTGGAGGATCGGCTGGACGAGCTCGGCGCCGTCCGCTGGTGGCGGGTCAATGCGGTCACCGGCCGACTGGTCGCGGGCCTCGCTGACCTCGACTCGCAGCTCCCGGCATTACTGGACGCCGTCGATGCGGTCGAGGCGGATGCCGCGGTGGCGGAGCAGACCTGGGATCGGTCGGTCGAACATCCAGCGGATCGGGAACCCGTGCTGGCGGCCGGAATTCAGCTGACCGCCGATGTGCTCGCCATCGGACTGGCCGCCTCCGGCGCGCTCCTGCCGTTCGGCGGCCCGGCCCGGCTGCTGCGCGGAGTCGCGCTGCTGGCCGACAATCAGCCGCGCCTGCGTGCGCGGATCGACGACCTGCTCGGCCGCACCCGCACCGACGTGGTGCTCACGCTCGCGACGGCCATCGGCGGCGCGGCAACCGAGAGCGTGGCCAAACTGGCTGTCGACGCGGCACAACGCGGCTTCACCTTCCTCGAGGCGAACAGCACGTATACCCGCTGGGGTGACTGGGAGGCCGAGGTCGCGCGGCACGCCCAGTCGCCGGTCCACGAGCCCTTGCCACCGCGCGAGCGTCCCGTCGCTCTACCGCAGGGACCGGTGGAACGGGTGGCCGATGAGACCGCGAGCGGAAGTCTGCTCGGCACACTGGCTTTCGCGGGCGGCAATCGATTCTCCGAGGCCTTGGACGCCCTCGAACTCGGTGCGCCCAAGGCGGCCCGGGTCAGTCGGGAGGCCTACGCGGCGACGGTATCGACCAAGCTCTCGCGCGCTGGAATCCTCACCCTGCACCCGGGGGTGTGGCGGCGGTTGGATCGGCTCACCGCGATCGTGATCGATGGCGAAGCCCTGGTCACCGATCATCGCGTGGTACTCGACGCCGAACCCGCCGACGATCGATCGCCCGCCGAGATCTGGGCCGCGGCACAACGCCTGCTACACGACGCCGAAGACCGGACCACCTCGAACCGCGACGGGGCCACGACATTACGACTGGTGCATCCCGGGAGCGGGACGCCCGATCGCGGCCTCACCCGCAGGCCGGTATGGCGCGAGCTCCGCGACGGAGACCGTGTCCTCGGCCGGGTTCTCCTCGGCCGTGAACTCCACCGCAGGGCGCAGCCGATTCTGGAGGCGGCCCGGTCCGCCGGACTGCGCGTCATTCTTTCCGCCCACCAGGATCTGCGCGAATTGCGGTCGCTGGCTGATGAATTCGTGCCCGCCGAGGTGTCGCGCAGCAAGCTGGTCGACGACCTGCAACGGGACGGGCATGTGGTCGCGATGCTGAGCGCACGCTCCTTCAAGGCGCTCGACTGGGCCGACGTGGCCATCGGGATGGTGGATCGCGAGCACGGCGAGGTGCGTGTCCCGTGGAGCGCGGACGCGGTCTGCCGCGACCTGAGCCAGGTGCAGCGCATTCTGGCTGTGGTCGGGCCCGCCCGCGAGGTCAGTGAACGCGCGCGCGTGCTCGCCCTGTCGGGGTCGGCACTGGGCGGCCTGCTGCTGGCCGCGACGCCCAACCGCGGCCCGACGTACTCGCCATTGGTGGTCGCCACCGTCGCCGGACTGTGCACCGGCGCGCTGACCGGCTGGCGGGCGACGAACGGCGCACCCGGCGGCACACTCGCGCCGCTACTGCCCTGGCACGCTCTCGAACCGCGCGAGGTACTCGATCGGCTACCCGCGCAATCCCGGGATCGGACGGAAGCCGAGAAGCCCCAGCGCACAACACCGTTCGCACGATTGGCGACGGTGACGGAGTTCGCGGGCCACCTCCGGCACGAGCTCGCCGACCCATTGACGCCGCTGCTCGGAGTGGGTGCGGTGGCGACGGCGATTCTCGGCTCACCCGCGGACGCGGTGTTGCTGTCCTCGGTGCTCACGGTGAATGCGATGGTGTCGGCCTATCAGCGGCAGCGAGCCGAACGCGCGCTGCACAGCTTGATCGAGCACGAGCGGACGATCGCGCGACTGGTGGAGCGAAGCGATCTCGATGATCCGGATCCGGCCGAAACGGAGTTGCCCGCCGAGCGGCTCGCGCTCGGCGACATCATCGCGCTGCACGCCGGTGATGTGGTCCCGGCGGACGCCCGCCTCCTGTGGGCCGATGATCTCGAACTGGACGAATCGGGCCTCACGGGAGAGTCGGTGACGGTCGAGAAGCAGACCGCCGCCACACCCGGTGTGGTGTTGGGCGACCGCGCCTGCATGGTTTTCGAAGGCTCGACGGTGGTCAATGGCGACGGTCGCGCAGTGGTGGTCGCCACGGGTAGCGATACCCAGGCCGGCCGCGCCGCCGCCGGTGCGCAACCGCCCGAAAAGGCCGGTGTGCAGGCCCAATTGCGGGAACTCACCGATCGTGCGCTGCCGCTGACCCTGGCGGGCGGCTCGGTGGTCGCCCTCCTCGGCGGCCTGCGCGGGCAGGTATTGCGCCAGGCCGTCGCCGATGGCGTGGCCGTCTCGGTGGCCGCGGTTCCCGAGGGACTGCCCTTGGTCGCGACCGTCGCGCAACTCGCCGCCGCGCGACGCCTGTCCCACTTCGGCCTGCTGGTGCGCGCGAGCCGCACCGTGGAAGCGCTGGGCCGGGTCGACACCCTGTGTTTCGACAAGACCGGCACCCTGACCGACGGCCGCCTGCGGCTCACCGCCCTTGCCGATATGCGGCAACAGTGGTCGCCCGACGCCGATTCCGCCGACGTGCGCAGACTCCTGCGCGCTGCCGCCCGCGCCTGCCCGGATCCGGCCGAGGGCCCCGTGCATCACGCGACGGATCGGGCGGTCCTGGACGCCGCCGACGCCAATCTGACCACCGATGCGCACCAATGGGACCCCATCGACGAGGTGCCCTTCGAATCGAATCGCGGCTATGCCGCCGCGCTGGGCAATACCCGTCGTCGGCTCCGCCTGTTCGTCAAGGGCGCACCCGAGGTGGTCATCCAGCGCTGCAACAGATTCCGGGATGCGGATGGCAGCGTCCGTGCGTTCGATGAGCCGCAGCGCGAGCGGGTGCGGCAGGCCGTGCTCGAGCTCGCCGAACAAGGTCTGCGCGTGTTGGTTGTCGCGCGGCGCGATTTCTCCACGGCCCCCGACGATGTCGAGAACGCGGTCGGCGAACTCACGCTGCTCGGCTTCCTCGGGCTGGCCGACACCCCGCGCCCGCACAGCGTCACGCTGGTGAAGGCCCTGCAGGACAACGCGATCCAGGTGCGCATGATCACCGGCGATCATCCGGTGACGGCCGCGGCCGTCGCGGACCAACTCGGTATCGCGGCCGATCGGGTCACCACGGGCGCGGATCTGGATCGCCTGGATGAGTCCGGGCAGGCCGAACTCATCGAGCGCAGCACCGTCTTCGCCCGCGTGAATCCGGAACACAAGGTGCGCATCGTGGCCGCCCTGCGCCGCAAGGGTCACGTGGTGGGCATGACCGGCGACGGCAGCAATGACGCGGCGGCCATTCGCACCGCTGACGTCGGAATCGGTTTGGCCGCACGCGGTTCCGTGGCCGCGCGCAATGCCGCGGATCTGGTGCTGACTCGCCCTGAACCGCTCGCGCTGCTGGATGCGCTGGTGGAGGGGCGCGGGATGTGGCAGCGAGTGACCGACGCCGTGGGTGTGCTGGTCGGCGGCAATGCCGGGGAGGTCGGCTTCACGCTGTACGGCACGGCCCTGAGCGGTCAAGCCCCCTTGGGGACACGGCAATTCCTGCTGGTGAACATGCTCACCGATATGTTCCCCGCGCTCGCCCTGGCGTTGTCGCGCGGCGGTACCGGTCCCGGCGACGATCCCGGCATCGATGTGGAAACCCGTGCCGCGCACCGCGCCCGAGAACTCGCCGCGATCCCACCGGCGCGGCTCGGCACGGACCTGGCCCGCACCCTGGCGGTGCGTGGAATCGCCACGGCCGCAGGAGCTTCGGTCGCGTGGACGGTGGGCCGCTACACCGGCACCCAACGCCGCGCCGCCACCATCGGCCTGATCGCGCTGATCGGATCCCAGCTCGGCCAGACCCTGCTCGCGGCCCGCACCAGCCCGTTGATCTGGCTGACCACCGTGGCCAGCGGCGCGGTGCTCGGGGCGGTCGTGATGACGCCCGGGCTGTGTACCTACTTCGGTTGCAGGCCGCTCGGCCCGGTCGGCTGGACCATCGCCCTCGGGTCGGCGGCCGGAGCCACCGTCGGTGCGGTGTGGCTGGGCAGATCAGCAGACGCGCGGTGGCATGTCCGCCCTGCCGAACTTCTCGCCTAGAACGAAGGTGCGGATCACAGCGACATTGCGGAAGAGCAGTTGGAACACGATGGGTGCGGTGATACCCATCAGCAAGCCCAGGAGGAACAACTCCCAATGCAGGTGGACGCCGAGATGTTCGAGCACGATGCGGGTGCCCGCCGTGGCGAGATCGTGCAGGAGATAGATTCCGAACGAGAAGCCGCCGATCCAGGCCAGCAGCTTGGCGTTCATGTAGTCGCGGGCCGAGTAGATCAGGACCAATGCGGTCGCGCCGACGGCCAGGGTGATGGTCCGGTCCTCGAACCCGTCCGGGTGGAAGATGCCGTCGATCGACAGCATCCGGACGGTATAGCACCCGGCGAAAGTCGCAATGGCCAGCAGCGCGGGCGTACCGCGCAGGTCGAGCAGCGAATGTCTGCGCAGGCCATAGCCGATGAGGAAGAACGGGAGCAGCCGCACCGCACCGCTGGCGGTGAAGACATCGATCCGGGTCGGTATCTGCACGACGACGTATCCCACGGCCGCGATCGAGGTGGCAATGGCCCAACCGCGGCGCGAGTCGAGAATGCCGACGCCGTCCAGGATTCCGACGGTGAGGAAGATGAGGAAGATCGACTGCAGGAACCAGAGATGTTCGAACCCGAACACGTAGATGCGCCAGATGGGCAGACCGTGCGGGTTGTAGTTGGCGCCCGGGATATTGGATGCCAGCACGTATTGCAGCGTGCCGACCGTGACCAGCGGGAAGAGCAGACGCCGGGATTTGCCGGTGAGGAGTCGCGGGAACTGATGCCAGCCCTCGACCGGAACCATGGCATAGACATAGCCGGAGAGCAGCGTGAACAGTGGCATCCGAATATCGGCCAAGGCCAAATACGAATAGTGCCAGGCCGAATGGTCTCCGACGTGCAGGCCATGATTGCCGATGCCGATGACGTGCCCGGCCACCATGAGGATCACCGCGACCCCGCGGAGCGCCTGAATCGAAGGGTCCTGCTTACGGGTCCGAGGAGGACCTGGTGCGGCCGCGATGTGAGCCATCGGCTTCCGATCGGATAATGCCCTCAACCACACGTCAAGAAACTGCGCAGTAACTGTATGTGGTGGCGGCCCACCCCGCATCCCATTCGGCCAACTGTTCATGCCGGGTGTCGGTCCGAACAGCTGCAGCGTTGCTCGATCGGGTCAGCGCGGCAAGGGCTTCGTCGCGGGGCCCTCGATCAGGGTGCCGTCCGGGGCGAAGCGCGAACCGTGCAGTGGGCAGTCCCAGGACTTCTCCGCCGAGTTCCAGCGCACTATGCCGTAGAGATGCGGGCATACGGCCGAGACCTCGGTGGTGACGCCGTCCACGGTCGAGGTGGCCGTGGGCATGAGCATGCGCCGATTCACGCGCCCGCATCCTTCGGCGGGCGGGTTCGGATCGTCGCCGGAGCGTGCGCCTCGCAGCCATCCCGTGGAGAGCTGTTGGGCGACAGCGGCATTCGCGGCCAGACCCGCCGGGAGCGAGGTCACGTCCGACGCCCGCCAGCTGGCCAGGACGTCGGCCCATTCCGGCGGCTTGCCGGTGATCCGGCCCGCGAGCGCGAACGCCGCGGCCACGGCATTGGTCATTCCCCACTTGGCGTATCCGGTGCCGATCAGGATTCGCTCATTGCCCGGGAGCAGCGGGCCGACGTAGGGGAGCTCGCCGATCGGCTTGTAGTCCTGCGCCGACCAGCTGGTCAGCGGTTCCGCCGTGGGGAACCAGCGCCGGGTCCATTCGATCAGGTCGGTGACGCATTCCTCGGTACGGTCCGCGCGGCCGACTATATGGCCGTTCCCGCCGACGAGCAGGATGTCCCCGTCCGGGTCGGGCACCCGTCGCAGGGATCGTGTGGGTTCCCCGGCGCTGAGGAACATGCCGTCCGGCAGGGGATCGGTGGTCCGGAAGGCGGCGAGATAGGACCGTTGCGGCACGAGCCGGGCGAAGAAGCCGCCGCGATCGAGAATCGGAGTGCCGGTGGCCAATACGAGGGTTCCCGCGTGCACGGGTCCGTGCTCGGTGTCGATGGTGTGATCGCCCGACCGGTTGAAACTGGCCCCCTGCACCCGGCTGGATTCGAAGATCTGCACGCCGTGCGACTCGACGTCGGCGGCCAGCACCGACAGCAGCGTCATCGGATTGACCTGCGCCTGCCCGGCCAGCCGCACCGCCCCGCGAGCGGGGAACGGGGTATCGATGAGTTCGACGAACTCGGCGGGCAGCCCGGCCGCGTGCAGCGCCCGGTGTTCGGCATACACCGCCGCGACCTCGTGATCGGACTGGGCGTAGGTGAAGGCGTCGGCGTGCTGAATGGGCACGCCGGAGGACTCGCAATAGGTCTGAATCCATTGCTGAGCAGCGCTGTTCGCCTCCAGATAGGACCGCAGCACCTCCGCGGAATGCCGTCGCCGGATCTGTTGTCCCCGGACCCCTTGCAGCAGACTCACTTTCGCGGTGCTGGCCCCGGTGGTTCCGTCGCCGATTCGCCGGGCCTCCACGACGGCGACCTCGACCCCGCTCTGCGCCAGCAGCAGTGCCGTGGCCAGGCCCGTCAAGCCGCCGCCGACCACGACAACGTCGAATCGGAGCCCGGGCGTCACCCGCAGCCGGGCCGGTGTCGGATGATCGATCAACCACAGTGGTGTCATAACGAGGCCATAGCCATCGCGGCGGAGATGAAACAGCCATCGCGGCGGAGATGAAACAGCCATCACGGCGGAGATGAAACCGTAGAGCCGAATTACTTTGTGGGTGACCGTGTTTCGGGTCTGAATTGACGGGTAGAGCCCGAATGTCCTTGCTATCCGATATTTGGAGGAACATCCCATGTCCGAACACGACAAGAGTGGTACGCGAGAAGGCGCCGAAGGCGTCGCCGAGGGGCTGAAGGGCCGTGCCAAGGAGGTCGCGGGCACCGTCTTCGGCAATGAGGATTTGCGCGAGGAAGGCCGCACGCAGCAGGACAAGGCGGAATCCCAGCGTGAAGCCGCGAAGAAGGAGGCGCAGGCCGAGAAGGACCGCGGTCAGGCCGAGTTCGACGAACAGCGCCAGCGCTCACACCAGGACCGGCGGTAACGGCACGCGTCGGAACGCCTGAGGTCTGCGAGTCCGGTGCCAATGGCGCCACCGGACTCACCCGCGGTCTCTTCACTTCCGTTTTCCGGCCGCCCCATGGGGTATGCAACCAAGGAGTGGGATAGAGAGCGGAATTGATACCGATGGGTGATGCAGTATGGACGGAGCACACGGATCACCGCGAAGTAATGGAGCCGGCAAACTCGGGATGTCGTACACCGCCCTGTTGCACGGCGGGAAGGCGGAGATGGTCGTCGACCGATCGGACGCGGAGCCGCAGCCGCGTGCCGGGGAGATCGGATTGCGTTTACCTGCGGAAGTGGAGCAGCTGGCAATGCTGCGGGCCGTCGCTGAAACCGTATTATTGACAGCGGATTTCACGGTCGATGTGGTGACCGATCTACGCGTCGCCATCGACGAGGTGGCGACCGCGCTCATCGTATCGGCCATAGAGGGCGCGACGATCGACTGCGAATTCAACTATGACGCCCGGGAGGTCAGCATTCGAGTGGCCTCTATCGCCGAAGTCGAGGGCGCCCTGGGCGAAAACAGCGTCGGCTGGCACGTACTGGACACATTGACCGATTCGATCGAAACCACCCGTGACGAGTTCGACGCCGTATGCGGTGGGTACCCCATAGTCGTGCACTTCCGCAGACTGCGGAGTGAGGACGATGACGGGTGATAGTTACGACGTGAAGCGCGGTGCCAGCTTGATCCCGACCGCACCGGGTTGGTGCAGCGTCACGCCGGGGACGATGTTGATACGAAAGAGTCGGCCGGGGGGCATACTTGGGCGGTGACCGACATAGGGGACGCGACCGCGAGTCCGGTGGCTGCCATCGAGTCGGTGATCGGTGCGGGGCGACCGTTGATCACCGGTGCCTTCCGATTCTGGTATGCGGATCAGCGCTGGGAATGGTCGGACGAAGTCGCGGCGATCCACGGCTATGGTCCCGGTGAGGCGCACCCGACCACCGAACTGCTGCTCTCGCACAAGCATCAGGACGACCGCGAACAGGTGGCCGGCGTCATCGCCGATGCGATCACCAATGCCCAGCCGTTCTCCAGCCGCCATCGGATCATCGATACCGCGGGGAAGGTTCACCAGGTCATCGTGGTCGCCGATCATATGCTCGACGACACCGGCGACGTTATCGGTACCGCGGGGTTCTATATCGACGTCACGGTGGCACTCGACGAGCAACGCAATGAGATTCTGGACCAGACGATTCCTGAGCTCTATCAGGCCCGAGCCGGGATCGAGCAGGCCAAAGGCGTTCTGATGCTGGTCTATCGCATCAGTCCCGACCAGGCGTTCGCCGTGCTGAAATGGCGGTCTCAGCAGACCAACGTCAAATTACGGGCCCTCGCGGATCAACTCCTCACCGACATACGAACTCTGCCGTCGGCCTCGGCCCGTCTGCAAACGCAATTCGATCACCTGCTGCTCACCGTGCATGAACGGGTGAAGCAGGACTGAACGCAGCGCATAATTGTCACCATGGGCGGACTCTCGGTTTTCGATCGTTTTGCCACGGCCGCGAGCACCATCGCGTCGAAGGCAGTGTTCTTCGTCTTCTGTGTGCTCCTGGTCTTGCTCTGGGCGCCGAGCTTTTTCTTGATGCCGAGCGTCGATACCTGGCAATTGGTCATCAATACCGCGACCACGATCATCACCTTCCTGCTCGTGGCCTTGTTGCAGAACACCCAGCGCCGGTCCGACGAGGCAGTACAGGACAAGCTCAATGCGATAGCCAGCGCCTTGGCCGATTTCATGGGCGAGCTCAGCACCGAGCACCCCGAATTGGCCCGGCATCGTGACGAACTCGCCGAGTCGGTCGGGCTGGAGCGCCGCGAACGCTCCGACTAGCCGTGCGGCTGCGCCGAACCCGCTCAGGCGTGGGTGCCGATCAGGTGCGTCCCGCTCGGTTCCGTTCGGACAGAAGCGATCACGGCGGGCCGGTCGACGGAGAAGGCGGCGATGTCGACCTCTTCCGTGTGGCCCGCGAGTGCGGAGGTCAGCAGGTGCGCGGTGCCGATCGACAGGCCGATCCCCGCGCCCTCGTGTCCGGTCGCATGCCAGAGACCGGCCAGCCTCGGGTCCGGGCCGATCACCGGGAGGTGGTCGGCGAACCAGGGGCGGAAGCCGCCGTACGCGCGCATGATCGCCACGTCCGCGAGCACGGGGTAGAGCCGTAGCGCCCGGCGGGCGATGGCGGCCAGGCTGTCCGGCCGCAGGCGGTTGTCGAAACCGCATTCTCGGCGTGAGGAACCGAGCAGGATCGGGCCGCCGCGAGTGGATTCGACCACCGCCGAGGATTGCAACTCCGTTTCCGAACTACCGACCGCGCCAACGTAATCCGCGTCGTAGACCTTGTGGAATACGGTGGGCGGCATGGGTGCGGTGATCAGGACGTCGCCCCGGCGGGTTCTGACCGCGATCGGTGCGCCGAGCCGCTCGGAGACCAGGCCCGACCACGGGCCCGCCGCATTGATGACGACATCGGCATAGCGCGCGCCCTTGTTGGTCCGCACGCCGATGATCCGTCCATCGCGGACGATGGATCCCGTGACGGCGCACTGCGTTTCGATGATCGCGCCCGCCGCGACGGCGGACCCGATCAGGGCCGCCGCCGCGCCGACGGCCTGGACCTGAGCGTCGTCGGGGTAAAGGACGCTCGCGGTCACATCCCGGGTCAACGCGGGCTCGGCCTTCGCCAGTCGATCCGCGTCGAGGTCTTCGCAGTGCAATCCGGTCGCGCGCTGGCCGCGGGCGAACTCGCCGAGGGCGGCGGCCCCGGCCGCGTCGGTGGCGACGACGATGCCGCCCTTGGGATCCCACTCGACCGCCGCGACCTCCTCGGGGAGTCGTTCGGCAATCCGGGTGAGGACCTCGGGCCACAGCCTGCGTGACAACCGCGAGAGTTCCAGCTCGGGTCCGGGGCCCTTGTCCGAGACGAGGACATTGCCCTCGCCGTGCGCGGTGGTTCCGGAGGCCGGACCACCCGCCTCGCAGAGCCGCACCGATGCGCCCGCGAAGGCGAGCCGATCGGCCAGCGCGCTTCCGATAATGCCCGCGCCGATGATCAGCACGCCGAGCCCGTCCAGGGATTCCGCGCCGGAAGAGTCGAGAGTCATTGCGCGCGTGCCCCATTCATCGATCGTGGTAGGCCGGGTGGGGCGGAGACCGGCACCCGCCCCAGACCTACAGTGCGGTGTGACATTGCACAGACGGTATCGGATCTCGCGGAGCCCGCGCAAGCATTTGCATGAGCGTGATCACTTCCCTAGGTGCTGCGAGCACAGTCCGGGTCGCCGCCGCGGTTTCTGGGCTAGTCGGCCGCAGGCCGGTGTGCCGCTGGGCAATGTGCTGGTGAGCGTCGTGATGCCGATGCTGTCGGCTCTCCGCGCACACATCGCGCAGGCCCGTGGCCGGTGGGCCAAGCCCGAGGACTAGCGGTTCGGAAAGTGTTCGAGGGCCTCGGTCAGGGGTTTGCGGTGCAGGTCGGGGACCTCGCAGTCGGGGGTGGGGTAGCCGATCGGGAACAGGATGTAGGGGCGCTCGGTGGCGGGGCGGCCGAGGATATCGGTCAGGAAAGCCATCGGGTTGGGGGTGTGGGTCAGAGTTGCCAGGCCCATGGTGTGCAGTGCGGTGATGAACAGGCCGCAGGCTATGCCGACACTTTCGTTGACGTAGTAGTTCTTTCGCAGTGAGCCGTCCGCGAGCGGTGTGCTCTTCTCCGCGAAGACCACCACGATCCACGGCACGATGTCGAGATAGGACTTGTCGGCGTTCGTCTCGAGCGGGGCCAGCGCGGAGCGCCAGGCATCGGGCAGGCGGCCGCCGTCATAGTTGATGCGTTCCTCATGCTCGGCGGCCTCCCGGATGCGGTGCTTGATCGCGGGATCGCTGATCGCCACGAACTTCCAGGGCTGGTGATGAGCACCGGAAGGCGCGGTATTGGCGGTGGCGACGGCCAGCTCGATCAGCTCGCCCGGAACCGGATCGGCCGCGAAAGATCGCACGCTGCGGCGGGTTTCGAGCAATTCCAGGAACTGTCGTCCTCGCGCGATGGCTTCGGTCTGCTCGACGCGGGACGGACGATACGGCACGAACGGATGGGTACGCGCCTGCGCCGCCCCACCCCGGTCGGTTGTCTGGTCGGTCATGGCAGTCAGGGTAGGCGGAAGTCGCCCGCGTCGTCTTTTGCCCACTGCGCGAAGGTATTCCGACATTTCCACTGGCCCCGAAAAACGACTGTCGTCATAATCTCAGCGTAACTTCGGGGCTCGCGGGTCAGTGGGTGGTGGTGGGCTGTTCGGTTTCGATGGCGCGCTGGGCGAGGTTGTCGGCGACCTCGGCCTCCCAGGCCTCGTTGGCCTTGGTGGTGTCGACCTCGAATTCCAAGCGCTGCACCGACTTCGGGTCGACGTCGGCGACGTCCACGTAGAACTGTTCGTACCAGCGGCGGAGGTGGTAGACGGGGCCGTCGTCTTCGCACAGGAGAGGATTGTCGATCTTGGACTTGTGTTTCCAGATCTCCACGTCCTGGAGGAAGCCGACGCTGATGCCCTCTTCCATCTTGGCCACCAGCATTTCGGCCGCATCGTCGGGCAGGCCCGCGGGCTTGTGCAGGGTCATGCCCCACTGCAGGACGAACGAGTCGTGACTGACCGGGTAGTGGCAGTTGATCAGCACACTCTCGATCTCGAAGCCGCCGAAGCTGTTTCGCAGCGGATTGATCATGTACGACGGCCCGAAATAGGAGGCCTCGGAGGTGAGCAGGGTGTCGCCGTAGTCGGCGGCGAAGCCGATATCGGTGCGCGGCTTGGTCTTCAGGTACTGCGTGGCGACATGGCCTTCGAAGACATTCTTGAAGTGGATCGGGAAGGCGTAGTGGATATAGAAGAAATGCGCCATATCCACGACATTGTCGATGATCTCGCGGCAGTGCGCGCCCTCGATGAGCAGTGAGTTCCACGTCCACGGGGTCCATTCGGCATTGTGGCTGCCGTCCTCGTCGAACGGGCCCTCGATCCGGGGAATGGTGACCTCCGGCGGCGGCTGATTGCCTTCGTGGTCATGCCAGACGAACAGTTGGCCATTGCGCTCGAGGGTGGTCCAGGCGCGGGTGCGGGCCAGCGGGGGAACCCTTCGCGCATACGGGATATCGGCGCATTTGCCCGCGCCGTTCCAGCGCCAATCGTGGAACGGGCACGCGATATTGCCGTCCTTGATCGAGCCTCGGGACAGGTCGCCGCCGAGATGACGGCAGTAGGCGTCGAGCACCCGCAACTCGCCGTCGCCGTCGGCCCAGACGACGAGCTTGGTGCCGAAGGCATCGATGGAGTGCGGCTTGCCATCGCGGAACGATGCGGCCAAGCCCAGGCAGTGCCAACCTCGCGCGAAGCGATCGGGCGTTGCGCCCACATCGATTTCGCGGACCCGGTGGGGTTGCATCGGGGGAGTCGCGGCCATGGTTGTCTTCCTCCCTGGTGCTACAACTTCAGAACCAGAACAGCTTTGTCGGAAGGCCACCCTCCAGCAAATTGGCGAAAACGTCTGGGGCACAACTCTCGATGAACATCAGGTGCCGCCGTCGATGCGGCATGGAACCATCACGGGTACGACCTGACCCCGGAACAGGCGTCCCAACAGGCAATTTGTGGGCAAGCGCCCGCGCCGGTCTCGAATCCGCGTCCAAGCGACAGGTATTCGCGGACCGCTTCCGAAGAGTGAGAGATCACACCTTGAAAGGGTTTAACCCGAGTACCGCACGGGTCACCCGCGGCAGGCCGCTCCTCGTCGAGGGAGTGCGGGCGTGCCGCTCGGATTACTTTCGATCACAAGCGATTACGGCCCGGTAGCTGTGGCGAGACGCCACGGCGTTCTTGCCAGGAACTGATCAGCCCCGGACGCCATTCACCGGATACCAAGGGGTTGTGTCCATGTCGTCCGGCGCGCTGCTCCTTCCGAAATTCACGAAAATACTCGAACCGGATCATCAGGAGACCCGAGATGAAAAGCACCGCGCTCACGATCGCGCCCAGTATCGCCCAGCCGTGAAATCCGGATGCGGCAGCCACAATCGTCATGCCGAGTGCGGCGACGCCGAGCAGGCACAGTATCAGGGCTGGTTCTTCGCCCGGATCCTCGACCGCGTCGCCGGGATGCGGATGCCAATGCTCTCCGTTCGGCTCCCTTGCTGTCACCCTTACCATTTCTTCCTCCCTCGAATTGCGAGGATTTGTTGTCCGTATTCCAGGGTGCACCCAGGGCGCGAGCTACCACCGGGTAACTTCCGAATTTTCGAGATAGTCCCCGGTGGGCGTTTCAAGACGTCGAGACAAAACGTGGCGACTGCTCAGGATTGGCTGGTGCGTGGCAGCAACAGCGCTGCGAGCATTGCGACCAGGGCTCCGATTGCCACGAACAGTGCGGTGTGGTGGATGGCGTCGGCAGAGAGGCCGGGGGTGACCGGCTGTCCGGCGTTCGACAGGTACACGCTGCCATAGACCGCGATGCCGAGGACCTGTGCGATTTGGGACGAGGTGGTCATGACGCCGCTGGCGTCGGCGGCGTCGGCGGGGTTCACCCGGGCCAGCGCGACGGTCAGCAAGGGGCTGGTGAGGTATCCCATCCCGAGCCCGCAAGCCAGCTGGAGTGCCGGCAGTGCGATGCCGCCGGACCCGCCCGAGCGCATCTCGAGTCCGATGCCGAAGTAGGCGAGGGCCGTGACCGCGCAGGCGGCGGCGATCATCGAGCGATGCCATCGGGCCGGAACCCGCTGCCAGGTGAGGCTTCCGGCCGCCACGCCGATCGCCAGCGGCGCGAAGGTCAGGCCGGTGCGGGTCGCCGACTCGCCGAGCCCGGACTGGAGGTGCTGGGAGAACGAGAACAGGAACCCCGCGTAACCGGCCATGGCGAAAAACATTGCGGTCGCACCGAATACGAGGCCCGGTGCCCGCAATACCCGGCCCGGCACCAGCGGTGAGCCGCCTCGGCGCGCGACGGCCCGTTCGACCAGAATGAACACGCCGAACATCGGGATCGAGGCGACGAGGGAAATCTTCGACCAGGCCGGCCACTGCTGGTCGTGCCCCAGGACCAGCGGGATCACCAGCAGCAGCAGCGCCGCGGTCGACGTGATCAGGCCGCCGAGGTCCAGGCTCTTGGCCGTCGAGGCCTTGCCCTGCGGCAGCAGCCGGACCCCGGCGATCGCCAGCAGCACCCCGATCGGCACATTGAGCAGGAACACCGGACGCCATCCGGCGCCGAACAGGTCCGCGCTGACCAAGAGGCCACCGGCAACCTGACCGACCACGACGCCGAGCCCGATCACCGCCGCGTAGAGACTGAGCGCCCGGGCCCGGGCCGCGCCTTCGAACTTCAGCTGGATCAGGCTGTAGATCTGCGGCATCATCATCGCCGCGCCGACGCCTTGAAGCACCCGGGCGACGATCAGCAGACCCGCGCCCGGTGCGAGGCCGCAGGCGAGCGAGGCCGCCGTGAAGGTGACCAGCCCGAACAGGAACATGGTCCGGAAACCGAGGCGGGCTCCGAGGCGTGCGCCCGAAACCAGTAGTGCGGCATAGGCAATCGTGTAACCGGAGACGATCCATTGCAGCGCCGAACCGCTCGTATGCAGATCGGTCCGGATCGTCGGGGTGGCGACATTGACGATGGTCGAGTCGAGCAGGGCCATGAAGACCGCGCACAGCAGGACCGTGAGCATGCGATTGTCGCGGCGCTTCAAGGCGATCGGATCCGGTTCCGCGGTACCGGCGGGGTGCTCGGCATCGACCCGGAGCAGTGGTGTGTGGCTCATGGTTGCCGATGATTGTGGAAGTCTTAGAGGGGTACCAGATACCCGTTATCCTGTTACCTCGGGTATTTGGTAATACCTTCGCGGGTGCTACAGGATGGTCCGGTGACGGTCCTCGATCCCAATGCCCCACGGCGTGCCGAACTGGCCGCCTTCCTGCGGGCACGACGTGAACAGATCACTCCAGAGGACGTCGGCCTGCCCGCCCGGCAGCGCCGTCGAACGCCCGGACTGCGTCGCGAGGAGGTCGCGGAACTCGCTGGGGTAGGCGTGGTTTGGTACACCTGGCTGGAGCAGGGACGGCCGATCAACCCGAGTGTTCAGGTGCTGGACGCGATCGCGCGAACGTTGCAGCTCGACGTCACCGAGCACAACCATCTCTATCGTCTGGTCGACGCACCCAGCGCGCCATTGAGTGCTTCCACATACACGCAGCCCGAACACAGCCAGGTCATCCTGGACGCCCTCAACCCGCTCCCGGCCACCATCACGACCGCCCGGTACGACGTGCTCGCGTTCAACGACGCCTACGGGGCGCTCGACCCGTCGATCGCGCTGTTACCGCAGTCCGAGCGAAATGTGCTCTGGCACTTGTTCACCGCGGCCGAGCAGGTGCAACCGCTGGTCCACTGGGAGCGGGATGTCTCCTTCATGCTCGCGCAACTGCGGGCCGAATTCGGCCGCCGCCTCAACGACCCGCACTGGACCGAGTTCATCCGGGAACTCTCCGCGCGGAGCCCGCGCTTCGCCGAGATGTGGGCCAGGCAGGAAGTCGCCGCATCGGATGCCCGCAGCAAGTCGTTCTGGAGCGTCGACGGTGACGAGATCACGGTGACCGCCTCCGGTTTCGCGGCGGCCTCCGCGCCCGACACCAAACTGTGGATCTACACGCCGGACAATCCGGACACCGCGCGGCTGATCGACGATCTCATCGACCGCTACCGGCAGCACGGCCCCGCCGAGCTGCTGGCAACGGGACTGCGAACTGGTGGGATCGGGCGCTAGGGGCGGGCGTGCGCGTCGAGGAACTGCCAGATGTGGTCGCGGAGGTCTTGGCCGGTGTCGCCGCCGGGCCAGATGTGGGTGACGTTCTTGTAGGTGCGCCAGCAGATTGATGCGCCGGACTTGCCTGGTTCGTACTTTTTCAGGGTGGCGTAGGTGTCGGTGGAGGTTTGCGGGGTGGAGTCGATGCCCGCGCGGGCGATCCACTTCTCGACATTGCCCTGACCGACGGTCGCGGTGGAACTGAAGTCGTTCTCGCCCTGGAAGAGTCCGATGGCGATCGGGCGGCTGGGCGTGCAGGGGGTGGGCTGGGGGCCCGAGCCGACATTCGGGTCCGTGGGGTCGAAGCCCGCCCAGGAGGTGGCGGCGGCGAACACCTCCGGGGCATCGCAGGCCATGCGCTGGGACATGATCGCGCCGCTGGAGAATCCATCGCTGAACACTCGGTGGGGGTCGACGCACCAGGCGGATTCGACATCGGCGACGACCTCGCGCAAGTACGCGACATCAGGGGAGTTCTGGTCGAAATTCCAGTAGGTGGTGGGTGATTCGGGATAGGCGACGATGAAATGATGTTCGGTCGCATAGGGCGTCCATCCCGTCACCGCCTCATGGATCGCCGCCGTGTTTCCGCCGCCGTGGTTACTGATCAGCAGCGGAGCCTGACGGGCCGTGAGCCCGGGTGGGACGTAGAGGTGATACGACCGTGCGCCCACGCTTCGGGTGATCGTTCCGGCCGTCGGATCCAGTCCGCAGGTCGCTGGAACTTGCGAGGTGGAAGTGGGTGAAGCCACGCTGACCAAGGTCAGCATGGCAATTCCCGCGAGTCCTGTGCAGATACACCGCAAAGCCATCGGAGCCGTACTCCTTCGGGAGCGTCAATCCAGGCGACAAAGGGGACGGCACACGATACAGCGATCATTGGGCTACCGAACGGCAGGCGCGAGGACGAGCTTGCCGGTGGCCTGGTTGTCCTCCATATAGCGGTGGGCCGCGGCGACGTCGGCCAGCTCGAAGACTCGATCGACATTGGGGCGATAGACACCCGCCTCCACCTCGCCGATGACGCGCTGCAGGACGGTCGCGCCCGCGCTGCCCTTGAGGTTGTCGCTATGGAAGGCGGTGAGCTTGGTTCCGGACGGGATCATCGCGATCGGCTCGAAGTCCGGGATCAGCCAGCCGCTGAGCGAACCGGATACGCAGACCGTTCCGCCGCGGCGGACCAGGCGCAGCGAGTCCACGGCGGTGCT
The DNA here is from genome assembly GCF_040683015.1 of Nocardia sp. NPDC051030. Taxonomy (NCBI): domain Bacteria; kingdom Bacillati; phylum Actinomycetota; class Actinomycetes; order Mycobacteriales; family Nocardiaceae; genus Nocardia; species Nocardia sp. NPDC051030. Next base: position 70,648 of record NZ_JBFBCD010000003.1, read on the forward strand.
GGTCCCGACGAGATCCAGAATGTAGTCCGGGCCCTCGGGCCAGATCGTGCGCACGCTCTCCGCCAGCGACTCGCCATTATCGAGGAGTGCGTGGTCTGCGCCCGCCGCCTTCAAGGCGTCCACCTTGCTGTTTCGCCGGGTGGTGGCCGCGATCTCGAGTCCGTGGCCGGAGGCGATCGACGCGGCCGCCATGCCCACCGAGGAGGTTCCGCCGCGAATCAGCAAGCGCGCCTTGTTATCCGGTGTGATGCCCAGGGCGTCCAGCGAGCCCTGCGCGGTCAGGTATGTCTCGGGTAGTGCGGCCAGGGTTTCCCAGGGCAATGTGGTGGTGATCGGCATCAGCAGGGAGTTCGGCAGCAAGGCGTACTCGGCGTAGCCGCCGTCGAAGTCGCGGCCCATCTCGCCCATTACCGCTGCGACGGTCGTCCCCTCCGGCAAGTGAGGATCGGTCGAGACGGCCACGGTTCCCACGCATTCGATGCCGAGTACGCGCGGGAACTTCACAGTCGGGGAATGTCCTTGGCGCGTCCGCAATTCCGATCGGTTCAGGCCCGTGCCCCGCACCTGCACCAGGCTCCAGCCCTCCCGCACCGCAGGGATCGGCATCTCGCGGATCTCCAGTACTTCCGGGCCGCCCGGGCCGGTGCAGATCGCGGCTCGCATTGTTGTGCTTGTGTTTTCGCTCATGAGTTCACTGTCGTCGACCGGCGGGTGGCAGGCTACCGATAGAATGCCAACTTATGCTCGTTGGCCGCCAACTCAGCCAGCCGGATCCGGTGTCGCGTCTCTGGGCGTCCGGTGGGGTGCATCTCTGGTCGTCCGGGGGAACCAGTTCGGCGCATGCGCATCCGCGCGGGCATGTGGTGTACGCGGCCAGCGGGGTGCTCTCGGTGCACACCGAAGCGGGCACGTCGATCGTGCCCGCCAATCGCGCCGCGTGGACTCCCGCCGGATTCATGCACTACCACCGCGCGCACGGGAACACCGATATGCGGATCCTGTTCCTGCCGCCATCTTTGGCCCGGCTCATACCGGCTCACCCCGCTGTCCTCACGGTTTCCGGACTCGCCCGGGAAGCCCTGCTCTCCCTCACCGGCCCAAGCAATTACGAGCGGCCCGCCAGCGCGCATGACCGCGCTGCCCGCGATCGTCTGCGCCGGGTTCTCGTCGATGAACTGCACGAAGCTCGAGAGCAGCCCCTGCAACTGCCCGAACCCCGCGATGACCGTCTGCAAGCCATCGCGAGACGGCTGTACGCGGACCCCGCCGACAACACCCCGCTCGCCGGGCTGGGCCAGCGCATCGGAGCCAGCGGCCGCACGCTGAGCCGTCTGTTCCACGACGAACTGGGCATGACCTTCTACGAGTGGCGCACCCAGGTCCGCGTCTTCCACGCCCTCATCCTGCTCGCCGACGGCCACGACACCACCCGCGTCGCCCTCGCCTGCGGCTGGTCCAACCCGAGCAGCTTCATCACCGCCTTCACCAACCTCATCGGCACCACCCCGGGCCGCTACCAAGCAAACCGACGTAATAACAAGGGCCCCAATGAATGACAATGTCGCCGCGATCCGCGCCATGGCCGGGCTGGCCACACCGATGACCCTGCGCGTCGCGGTAACGCTCGGCCTGCCCGACCGCCTCCGCGGCGACGGCACCACCCTCGAGCACCTCGCGACCGAGCTCGAACTGTCACCCACGGCCCTCGAACTCCTACTGAATCACCTTGTGACACTGCAGATCATCGAACACACCCCCGACGGCTACCGAACCACCGACTTCGGCGCAACCCTGTGCACCGACGCCGACAATGGCCTCACCAACTTCCTGCACCTCGAAATGGCAGGCGGCCGAGCCGAACTCGCCTTCGCCGACCTCCTCCACAGCATCACCACCGGCCAAGCCGCCTACCCCCGCCACTACGGCCAGGATTTCTGGGCCGACCTGACCCAACACCCCCACCTCCGTGAGTCCTTCAACCACCAGATGACCCACCGGTTCCGCGACCAAATCCCCCAAATAATCACCAATTACGACTGGTCCCGCTTCTCCACCATCGTCGACGTAGGCGGCGGCCACGGCACCCTCCTGGCCGCAATCCTCGCTGCCCACCCCCAAACCCACGGCCACCTGATCGATTTGGCCCCCACCGCCACTCAAGCCCACCACACCTTCACCGCCCACCAGGTCGAGTCCCGCGCCCAAATCACTCCCCAAAGCTTTTTCGACCCCCTTCCCAAGGGCGCAGACGCCTACCTACTCTGCGACATCCTCCACGACTGGCCCGACCCCCAAGCCCACCAAATCCTCACCCGCTGCACCGAAGCCGCCCACCCCACCACCCGAATCCTCATCATCGAACCCATAGGCGGCCGCCACGCCGCCACAGAATTCGACCTCGCCATGCTCACAATCTTCGGCAGCCGAGAACGCCCCCTGAAAGCCTTCCAATCCCTGACCGCCCCCCACGGCCTAACCCTGGAATCCATCACCGACCTGACCCCCCAACGCGCCCTCCTCGAATTCCGCCCGATCTGAGCGGCTGGGTGTGGCGGATCACGCTGATTCTGGGGGTGGTCAGCGGCGTGGGAGGCCGGTAGGAACAGTGGTGTGTACGGGGAGACGACGAGTGAGTGGTATCGGTGGTTCGGTGAGTTCGAGGCTCGGGGTAATTCCTCGCGTTATGAGCTGTGGGCGTTGGGAATTGCCTCGGATCCGGAACTGCTGTCGTTGATCGATCGGCTCCCGCCGGAGAAGCGGCAGCCGAATCTTGTTCTCACGGCCGCACGTTTCCTCGGGGTGGGCGAGGTGTCGTTCGCCGAGTTCCGGGCGTGGGTGCTGGCGCATTGGGATGCGCTGGCACAGGTGATTCTGACGCACAGGACCCAAACCAACGAGGTCGGCCGCACGGCGGTACTGCTGCCGCTGCTAGCACAACTACCCGGCCCGCTGGCGTTGATCGAGGTCGGCGCATCGGCCGGTTTATGTCTGTATCCAGATCGTTTCAGCTATCGCTACGACGAGCGCACCGCGCTCGATCCGGCCGACGGTGTCTCCGATGTAACCGTGCGATGCGTAACCACGGGTAAGCCCCCAATTCCGGACCGCCTGCCCGAGGTGGTGTGGCGAGCAGGAGTCGACCTGAACCCCCTCGACGTCACCAACGACGACCAAATGCGATGGCTCGAATCCCTGATCTGGCCCGGCCAACCCGACCGCCTGCAACGCCTACGCGCAGCGATCGAGATCGCAAAACGCGAGCCCCCGAACATCACAATCGGCGACCTGAACGAGACCGTGGCACACCTAGTCTCATCCGCACCGACCGATGCAACGGTAGTGGTCTTCCACAGCGCCGTACTGGCATATCTGACCAACGAAGACCGCGCCCACTTCGAACAAACAATCCGCAGCTTGCCCTGCCACTGGATCTCCAACGAGGCCTGCACTGTCATCGCCTCAGTAGCAGACCAACTCCCGACACCGCCCGCGGAAACCCCCGGCCGATTCGCAGTCGCGTTGGACGGCGTTCCACTGGCGTACGCCACCCCCCACGGCCAACATCTGGATTGGTTCCGCCATCAGCCTCCGAGGACGACTACACGGTGAGCCAAAGGCGAGGTGCAGACCACGCCCTTCGATATATGACCCTGCTCATTTCGCCTGGCGGCGCATCGACCCGGCTGGCTATCGGTGGCCGCCCGGGAGGCTCACGCACATGGCGTAGATCTCACCGGTGGGTGGCCGGTCTCGGTGATATTCCGGTGCTGACTAGCATCGATGGGTCGAACACAATTCGAGGAACCCGAGGAACGCGCGTTGACTACCGAACACCTTGACCGCTGGAACGCTCAGGAAGCTGCCGCGGAGGCGATGATTCCCATCATCGGGACGCTGTATCGTGGGAAGGGCGTGACGATCCTGCTGCACAGCCGGTCGCTGGTGAACAAGTCGGTGATCAGCATTTTGCGGACCCATCGGTTCGCGCGGCAGATCGAGGGTGAAGAGCTTTCGGTGGATCAGACGCTGCCGTTCCTGCAGGCGCTGAGCGAGCTGGATCTGGGGCCTTGCAAGATCGATCTGGGTCTGCTGGTGCGGGCTTTCAATGCCGATGAGCGCGGGCTGTCGATTCGTGAGTTCGCCGCGGACGTCCTCGCCGACGTGACCAATGGCAATAAGGCCGAGCCGCAGGGGCCGCGGGATGTCGTGCTCTACGGTTTCGGGCGGATCGGTCGCCTGGTCGCTCGCCTGCTGATCGAGAAGGCCGGATCGGGCAATGGGCTGAATGTGCGCGCGGTGGTGGTGCGCAGCGGTGGCGATGACGATCTGGTCAAGCGGGCCTCGCTGCTGCGCCGGGATTCGGTGCACGGTCAGTTCAACGGCACGATCAAGGTCGACACCGAGAACAACACGATCATCGCCAATGGCAACGTCATCAAGTTCATTTACAGCAATGATCCGACCACGATCGACTACACCGAGTACGGCATCAATAACGCCATCCTGATCGACAACACCGGCAAGTGGCGGGACCGCGAAGGCCTCGAACAGCATCTGCGCCCCGGCATCGCGAAGGTGCTGCTCACCGCGCCCGGCAAGGGCGACGTCCCGAATATCGTGCACGGCGTCAACCACCTGAGCCTGGACCTGTCGCAGCAGATCTTCTCCTGCGCCTCGTGCACCACCAATGCGATCGTGCCGCCGCTCAAGGCCATGGACGACGAGTTCGGCATCGTCCGCGGTCACGTGGAGACGGTGCACTCGTTCACCAATGACCAGAACCTGCTGGACAACTACCACAAGGCCGATCGCCGCGGCCGTTCCGCGCCGTTCAACCTGGTGCTCACCGAAACCGGTGCGGCGTCCGCGGTCGCGAAGGCGATGCCGGACTTCAAGGCCAAGATCACCGGTAACTCGATCCGCGTCCCCACCCCCGACGTCTCGGTCGCGATCCTGAACCTGCAACTCGAGCAGGAGACCACCAAGCAGGATGTCCTGGACTACCTGCGTCAGGTGTCGCTGTCGGGCCCGTTGAGCCGCAATCTCGACTACACCGCCGCCACCGACGCGGTCTCGAGCGACTTCATCGGCTCGCGCGCGGCCTCGATCATCGACGCCAATGCCACCATCGTCGAGGGCGACACCGCCATCCTCTACGTCTGGTACGACAATGAATTCGGCTACTCCTGCCAGGTTGTCCGTACGGTGCAATACATTTCGGGCATCGAGTACCCGACCTACCCCCAGCTCGCCCCACAAGCCGTGGCCGAAGCTCGCGAGCTGACCACGATCAACGCGGGATAAACAGCCTCATACGGTCCCGGCCTCGCTCCGGCGCGCCATGACGCGCCGGAGCGAGTCGTCTCGATCGTGGAAACTGCTGTGTCGCTGTGCTTATAGCAGTAGTTTGCCGGGATATGTCTGTGTCCCCATGGAATCCGCACGACGCGTACTTCCGCAAAGTGCTGGGCCGTCCCGAGGACGCGGCGTCCGAGTTGCGAGCCGTCCTTCCGGAACCGCTTACCACCGCCGAACGACTCCGGGCTGAGGGTCGCGCTGCGTGATCTCGAGCAGCTCATGGCTCTCGGCATCGAGAACTTGCCCGGCTGACCGGCGGGGTCGAATCCTGTCGGTCGTTGCGGTGCGGGATTGCTCAGGTCGGATGGACCGCCATGGTGTAGAGGGCCGCGCTTAGTTTCTCGGCGAAGCCGTCGGTGTCGTTGCCGCCGAGGGCGAGGGCGTGGAAGGTTGTTGTGCCGGAGAGGATTTCGAAGAGGACTTCGGGGTCTGCGCCGGGTGGGATTTGGGCGGTGTCGACGGCGTGGCCGAGGAGTTCGGCGAAGGCCTTGCGGACCGGGGCGCCGATGGCGAGGAGGCGGTGGCGGGCTTCGTCGGTTTGGGAGTCGGCCAGGAGGCCGGGGACGCCCGCGCGGGCGGCGGGGCTGGCGGCGCGGGCTAGGAAGATGTGGACCCAGGTGCGGAGGTCTGCGCGGAGGTCGCCGGTGGGGTCGGGGAGGGTGTGGCCGCCGGGACCGTGGACGGCTTCCTCGAGCAACGCCTCGCGAGTCGGCCAGCGGCGGTAGATCGCGGCGGTGTTGACACCGGCTCGGCGGGCGATGCCTACGACCGTGGTCTGCTGGTAGCCGACCTCTGCGAGGAGTTTGCGGGTGGCGATGAGAACCGCGAGGTCCTTGTCGGTGTCGCGGGGGCGTCCGGGACGGCGCGGTTCGGGATTCACCCTGACATCGTATGGCGCGGGGGACTTCTCCTTTCGTGGCTGCTCGGGGTTAGCGGGGCAGGCCGAGCACACGCTGGGCGATCACATTCAGCTGGATCTCGATGGTGCCGCCGCCGATGAGCACGGCGGGGACGCCCAGATAGTCGTTCGCATAGGGCTCTTCGGGGGTGTCGACGCAGCCCAACGGTCCCAGAACCGACAGGACCGCGCGGGAGCTGTCGCGCTGGGCGAGGGCGTGGAAGGCCTTGCGAATACCGGCCGCGCCGTGGTGGCCTTCGTCGATGCCGTTCATCTTCGCGAGCGCGGCACGGAGATTGAGTGCGGCGACCGAGAGTTCCCGCGCGGCATTGCGCCCGAGCACGCGCACCGCCTCGCCGCGCGAGCAGGCGTGATCGCCGCGGTCGAGAAGCCTGCGCACCAGATCGGCCGCGCCGTGCCCGAAGGCCGCGCTGCCCATGGCGAGTCGCTCATTGGACAGGGTCGTGACGGCCAGCTTCCACCCGTCGCCGGGGTTCGCGATCACGCAGTCGTCGGGCACGAACGCGTCATCGAGAAAGACCTCATTGAATTCCCAGACGCCGGTGGCCTGCTGGAGCGGGCGCACGGTGACGCCGGGGGAGCGCATATCCACCAGGAAGTAGGTCAGTCCAGCGTGTTTGGGCGCGTCGGTATCGGTGCGGGCCAGGCACATTCCCCAATCCGCTTCCACCGCTTGCGAATTCCACACCTTCTGACCGGTCAGTCGCCAGCCGCCCGCGACGCGGCGGGCTCGCGTGGTGAGTCCGGCGAGGTCCGATCCCGCTCCGGGCTCGGAGAACAGCTGGCACCAGATGATCTTCCCTCGCAGCGTGGGCGCGACGAATCGCTCCTTCTGCGCCTCGGTGCCGTGCACGAGCACCGTGGGCAATGCCCACCCGCCGATGCCCAGCTCGGGCTGAGGCAGGCCGCGGCGGAGGAATTCGTCACGGATCACAGCTTGTTCGCGCGGGCCCGCGTCGAGCCCGTAGGGGTGTGGGTAGTGCGGTGCGGTGAGCCCGGCCTCGGCCAGCAGCTCACGGCGCGCTCCACCACGCGGGGGAGCCCAGCCCGCAGACGGCTGGTCGTCATCGGGCATCGCCGCCGCGGCATCGAGGGTGACGCCGATCTGGCTGCGGAGCTGCGGCAAGGTGTCCGCGTCGATAAAGGAGAAGTCGCGCTCCGCGCTCAGCGCCGCTTCGCCGAGCCGGGTCGCCCAGGTCTCCTCCGCGCCCGCCTGCGAACAGATGCTGATCGCGCGCCGCCAATACAACTGGGCATCATGCTCGTAGCTGAAGCCGATGCCACCGAGCAGTGTGATGCAATCGAGCGCCTGGTCCACTGCCCCGGGGAGTGCTGTAAGCGCGGCATGCGCGGCGGCCAATCGCTGCTGATCGGTGGGTTGCCCGGCGGCCCGCGCGGCGTCCCACGCTGCGGCAGAGGCGACTTCGGCCCGAATGAGCATCAAGGCGGCCTTGTGCTGCACTGCCTGAAAACTGCCCACGGGCCGATCGAACTGCCGTCGAGTCTTGATGTGGTCGACGGCCGTGTCGAGACACCAGGCGGCGATGCCGCTCGCCTCCGCCGCTAGCAGCGCGGTCGTGATCAGATCGGCTCGCGCGGTGTCGATTCCGGCCAGGACTGCTCCGGAGGGAATCCGATAGCCGCTGAACTCGATCCGGCCGACCGACCGTGTCGGATCCAGTGCATCGCAGGCATGCACAGCCACGGTCGGGTCATCGGTATCGGGCTGGTCGAGCCAGAACCACACCGGCGCGGATCGGTCCTGAACCGAGATCAGAATCTTCTCCGCGCCGACCAGACCCACTGTGGGATCGGAGATTCCGGTGATCGTCCAACGGTCACCGTCCTCATACACGCGCAATGCCTCGCCCGCCGCGACGGCTCCGGTCGCACCGCCGCCGAAGGCCTCGAGGAGGGATTCGTTCCCGGCCACCGCCGCGATCGCACTGGCGGCCACCGTCGGCAGGTACGGGCCGGGCAACAGGGCCTTGCCGAATTGCTCGATCACGACCGCCAGGGTGGTCAGGTCGCAGTCCGAACCACCGAACTGTGTCGGCAGGTGAATACTGTGAAGTCCCTGCGCGACTACAGATTTCCACACCCGCTCGAATCCCGCACCGCGCCGCAGTTCGTCCAGTGCGGCCCGGGTCTCGCCGATGGGCGCATGCCGGTTCGCGAAGGCGGCGACCGATTCGGCCAGCAGGAGTTGATCATTATCGATTGCCAGGGTCATCGGATCGGTTTCCATTCTTCGGAGACCCGCGCGCTCCACCGGGGAGTCCGGCGCTCGAGCATGGCGCGCACACCTTCGGCGGCGTCGGCGGTGCCCATCACCCGGTGGTGCAGGTCGGTTTCCAATTGTGCTGTCTGCGCGGCATCGAGCCCGCCGCTCACGCCCTCCCAGAGAAGGCGTTTGCATAATGCGGCCGACATCGGGGCCACATTGGTGGCGATATCTCGCGCCATCTCCAGGGCCGCGGGCAGTACCTCCGCGGCGGGCAAGGACTGGCTCGCGATACCCAGCCGGATGGCCTCTGGACCGCGAAATCGTCTCCCGGTCAACATGATTTCGGCGGCGGCGGCCATTCCGGCAATGCGGGGCAAGGTCCAATGCGATGCCGCGTCGGGAATGACACCGAGTCGCACCTGCGGCACGGAGTACGCCCCCTCGTCGGCGACGATGCGGATATCGGCCTGCAATGCCAAAGTCAGGCCGATGCCGATCGCATGTCCATTGACCGCGGCAATGACCGGCTTGCGCAGCTCGTACGCCGGTGGAAACACCGGCGACGCACTGAATTCCGGTGCGTCGGGGGAGTCGAAGGTGCTCGCCCCACCACCGAGATCCGCTCCGGCGCAGAACGCCGGTGCGGTCCCGGTCAACACGATCGCACGGATCGAGTCATCGGCGTCGAACGCCCGATAGTGTTCTCCCAGTGCGATTCCCATGTCCCGGGTGAACGCATTGTGCTTGCCGGGCCGATGCAGGGTCAGCACCGCGACCCCGCCGTCGACCTTGACCCGGATCGGGCTCATCGGCCGCCCGCCTCGAGAGCCGCGATGAGCTCGCCGATATGCCGATCCCGCACCGGATATCCGGGGAAGTAGCAGCACACTCGATCGGCGTGGTCGCCGAATCGCGAAAGTATCTCCCAGGCACAGTGTTCCGGCGTTCCATGCACGGCCAGGGTGTGCAGCATGGTGTCGTCGATCAGCTCGCCCATCTCGGTTCGCGCGCCGCGTCTGGACAGCGCGCGCAGCTCGGTATGCAGATCCGTCCATCCCTCGGCGTCGAGCACCGCCTGGTAGGCCGGTGTCGAACCGTAGAAGCCGAGCAGTTCGCGAACACCGCGCGCGGCGGCGTCAAGCTCCTGCTCGGTCCGGCCCACACCGACGATGACCTGCGGGTAGATCCGCAGCTCGGCCGGTGACCGCCCGGCGCGATCGAGACCCTCACGCACCGCGGGCAGGGTCCGCTCGCGAAAATGCCGGGCGCTGTTGAACGGCATGACCAGCAGCCCGTCCGCCACTTCAGCGGCGGCCCGAGTCATGCGCGGCCCGAGTGCACCCAGGCAGATCTCCGGCGGCCCATACGGATTGGGACCGGGATCGAAGGTCGGCGGCATGAGCGTGTGGCTGGTGTAGCGGCCCTCGAATCGCAATGCCGACCGGCCTTCCCAGGCGTCGAAGATGGCCTTGATCGCCAGCACGGTCTCCCGCATCTGCGCGACGGGATCCACCCAGGAAGCGCCATAACGCTTTTCGATATGAGCGCGGACCTGTGAACCCAGGCCGAGCCGGAAGCGCCCCCCGCTGAGCGTGTGCAGGTCATACGCGGTATGCGCGAGATGAATCGGGCTACGCGGCAGCGCGACAGCGATATTCGTCATGATGTCCGCCCGCACCTGCCCGGCGGCCAATGCCAAGGGCAGGAAAACATCATGCGCGCCTTCGAAAGTGAATAGCCCGGCGGCTCCCAGCCCCACCAGTTCCGCCGCCCGCGCCGCACTCGATTCGATGGGCGCGTCCAGCCGTAGATCGACCTTCACTTGCGCGCGGTCCCATAGTCGACCGGGAACCGGGTGATCCCATTGAGCCAGGCCGACCGCAGCCGTTCCGGATCGCCGAGCGCGCTGATGTCGGGCAGATGATCGGCAATGGCATTGAAGATCAGGTCGACCTCCAGCCGGGCCAGATTCGCGCCGATGCAGAAGTGTGCGCCGGTCCCGCCGAATGACAAGTGCGGGTTCGGGTCTCGCAGAATATCGAACGAGTCCGGATTGTCGAATACATCCTCGTCGAAGTTGGCCGAGCGATACATCAGCACCACCCGATCGCCCTTGGCAATGCGCACCCCCGAGAGTTCGGTGTCCTCGAGCGCGGTGCGCTGGAACGAGGTCACCGGGGTGGCCCATCGAATGATCTCGTCGGCGGCGGTCCTGGGCCGCTCCCGCTTGTACAACTCCCACTGTTCGGGGTTGTCCAGGAAGGCGATCATGCCGTGCGTGGTGGCATTACGGGTGGTCTCATTACCGGCCACCGCCAGCAGAATCACGAAGAACCCGAACTCTTCCGAGGTCAGCGCCTCGCCGTCGAGTCCCGCATGTACGAGCTCGGTGACAATGTCCTCGGCGGGAGAGTTCTTGCGCGCTTCCGCCATTGCGTAGGCGTAGCCGAGGATTTCGATGGAGGCCGCAATGGGATCGGCGGTGGAGTCGGGATCGTCGTAGGCCAGCATGTCATTGGACCACTGGAAGATCTTCATCCGATCCTCTTGCGGCACACCGATGAGTTCGGCAATGGCCTGCAAAGGCAGCTCACACGCGACCTGCTCGACGAAGTCCCCACCCCCCGCCTCCGCCGCGGCGCGCACGATCGTCTCCGCGCGGGCAGACAGCGCCCCTCGCAGGCTATTGATCGCGCGCGGAGTGAATCCCCGGGAAACCAGTCTGCGAATCCGAGTGTGGTCCGGCGCATCCATATTCAGCATCGACACGCGCTGCATCTCGATCTGATCCCGCGACATATCGTCGGCGTATCTGGGTATCGCAGTGTTCTCGAAACTGGAGAACACCTCACTACGTCGCGAAACCTCCTTCACGTCAGCATGTTTGGTGACCACCCAGAACCCGGTGTCTTGGAATCCGCCCACCCCCGCAGGCTGCGGGTTCCACCAGATCGGAGCACTGCGACGAAGCCGCCCCAGCTCCTCCGCAGGCACCCGCCGCGCCCACAACCCCGGATCGGTGAGATCGAAACCCTCGGGCATCTCAGGCCCGCGCTGCTCCCTGTGCATCGGCACTCCTTCATGGCTCAACGCGCGGGGTTCTCGGCCCAATAGGCTCTCTACCCGCACGGAAATACATTACAGAGTGATACGTAATAGTTTGTCCACCCCGAATCTCACCCAGTGCGCAGCCAGTCGGCCAGGTCCTCGTAAAACGTCGCCACGGGCTCGGGGCGGTCATCGCCGTAGAGGTTGTGGTCGACGGGGTAGCCGAGGTGGCCGACCACGTGGGCGAGCAGGGGATATGAGGCGCGGAAGCCGGTGAGGGCCTCGGGGTCGACGGTCCATGCCGTGCCCGGGTGAACCGGGGTAATGGTGTCGCGCTCGTAGATCGCGTCCAGCGAAACGATGATCCACCGATCGGCTCGATGCTCGAGTCGATAGATCAGCCGGGCATACGAGGTCAGATCCAGTGGGACACTATCGAGTACGAGCCGGATCTCGATAGCGGTGGGCAGTTCAGCGACCGCACGGTCGCCCACCACTTCGACCAACGGTGGACTGGTCCGATGCTGCGAGCGCGTGCCGTGTTCGGCCATCGCGCGCGACTGCTCCACGAAATCCGTTCCGCTGCCATCGAACCAGCTCAACCGGACTGTCGAATCCGGTGCGAAGTAGTCCTGCATGCGGGTCCACCATCCGCGATCCCGCGCCTGACGTTCTCGCAATACCACCTGTGCGACTTCGGTAATCGTGGTCGCGGTGTCGTCCATGCGCGGAATGTGAGCCTCCTCGGCTGGTGTGTCGATCCGGATGACCGGCCTCGATTCACCTTCGCCGGTCAGGTGCGAATGAATCCAATGCATAACGATGACGTCTGCCATTATCTGTGTTTATGGCAACGCTGCGTCAGCTGGAGTACCTGGTCGAGGTGATCGACCGCGGATCCTTCACCCGTGCCGCCGAGGCGCTGTTCGTCACGCAACCGGCTCTGTCCCACCAGATTCGAGCTCTGGAACGACAGACCGGCGGCCCGCTGATCGAACGACTGCCGCACGGGGTGCGGGCCACCCCGATGGGCCGGGCGATGTTGCCGCACGCACGTGCTGCTCTGGCCGCGGCTTGCCGGGCCACCGCCGTGGCCCGGCAAGCAGGCGAGCTGGACGCCGGAGAGCTCGAAATCGCGGCCGTGCAGTCGGTCAGCTTCGGCGTTCTGCCCCGGGTGCTGCGGCAGTGGCGAAAACACCACCCTGGTATCCGGATTCGAGTCTTTGAGCACCGGCACGCCAACGAACTGGCCGCCGCGATGGCGGCAGGTCGAGCCGATGTCGCGATCGGTCCGCAGCCGGTCGGCTGGCGTGGCCCGGTCCGTCACGTGTGCAGCATGGACTTCGTGGTGGTCACCGCGGGCGACGATCCGTTGTCGGCAGTCGGCGATCGGCTACGTCTGGCCGACCTCGCCGAACGTGACTGGGTGCACTACTCTCCCGACAACGGACTGTCAGAGGTACTCGATACCTCGTGTGCAGCAGCCGGATTCAACCCCCGTATCGCCATGCAAACAGATCAAACCGCTGCTGTACCGATGATGTCGGCCGCGGGTATCGGCGTGGGGCTGGTGCCGGTCGAGGCGCTCGCACCCCATTACGACGGCCGGATCCTGTGGCCGCAGCCTCCTATTCGGAGAGACCTCTACGTCTACGCGCGTGCCGAACCCGATCCGATGGTCACCGCCTTCATGGATTCCTGTGCGACCGCACTCGCCGATCCTGCGCAATGATCGAGCCCGGCCCGAGGCCGTATGAGAGCTGTTGTTACAGTTGCAATCTCATTCGGGTTCGACGGTTTACGATGTGCCGACGAGTAGTGCCAACTCCGCGACGTGCCGTGCCATGTGGGGCTGCCGGGGAGGCGCGGAGTCCCCGCTGGCGTGAGACTCGTTGTGATCGGCGGAGGTGCACGGGCAGTGCGCATCGATGCCGATCTGCTACGGGCACGGTGTGGCGGACCGGGAGTTCGCGTCATCCAGGGCGTAAGCCCCTCGTGGCCGCGTCGGCTTCAGACTCCGGGCGCGGTCGCAGGACCAGTGGATGGCGCCGGCGGGCCGCTGGACACACACCAGCCTTGAAGCACCTAGACGGCCCGGAAGCCCGAGCGCTTCCGGGCCGTTGTCCAATTCTTCTGCCACTGATCGGTGGGTGGCTGCCCTTGCTCCCACACGGCCGGTCACGGTGGGACAACGAGCCTGCGAATCTTTGGTTATGCGGGTTTTCCTATGGGGGAGAGGGTTTCGAGACAAACCGTTGCGGGGGTCGTTCAGGGTCCGCGCTGGGCAAGCGCGGGCCCTTTGCGAGTGTGGGTCTGCAACATTGCGTTACGGCCTACAAAATTGGCGTCCAGGTCACTGTTTCGACAGCAAACAGAAACGCCAGCAATTTCTGGGTACATAGGGGTCAAGCCGGGCCGGACCCGGAAGCACTATAAAGATTGAAGTACGACCATGCGTAGAGCAACGGCGCTCTTCGCCGCATTACTGCTGGCCCTCCTCTTCTCCGTCACATTCGCGACCAGCCCCCAAGCTCGAGCGGATGTCTGTAATGGTGACTGGGCCATAGGTATCGGTGGCCTAGGCGATAACTCCTCCTCGGTTTTCTCGGCCTTTGTCGATCAGCCTGTCGGATACAACTCCGCCGACCCGATGTCGGGGTTGAATGAAGTCAACCGGCTGTTCTGGTCGCATCGCGACCAATGCCCGGGTGACCACATCAGGTTGATCGGGCACAGCGAAGGTGCGGGCCTCGTGCATGCCTGGGTCACCGCACACCAGGATGCCGACAATGCCAATGCCATTCTCCTGGCGGACCCCAAGCGGGCCGCAGGTCCCGGCGGTCCCGGTTTGTCCGCGACCCCGGGCAGCGGGATCGTCGGTTATCCCCTTGCGGGCGTCGATGATTGGTTCGGCGGCTTCCCGGTGCTGAGCGTGTGCAATAGTGACGACCAGATCTGCGACACCAACGCTGGTTGGTGGGGGTACCTGTTCGCGGGTGCGCATAGTCGCTACGATTTCAACGTCTGGGACTACGGCGACTGGGATTCCGGCGTCTGGTACCGGTAAACGGTGAATCATTGGGGATCAGTAGCCATTCGGCACTGGTCCCCTTTGCATGAACCCGTGCCCCATCGAGGTGCACACCGCGGAGTCGTTGAAGGTGATTTGACAGGTCGCTCCGGCATGGGTGACCGAATACTGCGGGTCGTGATAGTTCACGGCCGTGAGGCGCTCCAGGACCGGATTACCGCCGGGCAGAGTGTGACTGCCGTTCGAGCTCCACTCGGGATGCGCCGGCAGGGCGGCCGAATCGATGATGATGGCGGGGACATTCGGCAGCGACACCTGTGTTCCGAACGTCAGCACGTTCATGGACGCAGCCGGGACCACGAGGTCGCAACCCACCGTGCCGCCCGCATCGATCGAACAGTTCCAGTCGCCCAGGGCGAAATATGCCGTGCCATCGACCACTGCGGGGCCGGATCTCTCCTCGGCGTGCGCGGTGCCGACGACCGGCAGGCACGCGACAAACCCGAGAATTACTCCGCAAACCCGTGCGGCGGAAACTTTTACGGCTCTGGACATGGCATCTCCTTAGATGCGCAGCTAGCATAGGTCTAGTCGACCACAGATGAAAAATATCACTTTACGGCGCAAAGACAAGGGATTCGTCAAGGGGCCTTTCGCGATATTGCGCTGTTTTGGATCGATATTGCACGGCGTCGGCTGCTTTCACCTCCGCGGATTCAGCGATAGGACAGCCAATTTCGTTCGCTCAGCGAACGGTCGCGTGAGAACTCGAGGCATTCCAGTTCGGTCAGGACGATCTCCAGTTCCCGTTCGGGATCGATGTCCGCAGATAGTGGCGGTCGGCCGAGATCGACAATGGTGGCGGCATATTGGTCGCCGGTACGGCTTCCGGCCTCGACTCGTCCGCGCCACGTTCCGGCGGCCTCTCGCAGCCGCGTGAGAGCCAGTGCGCGATCCCCGCGCGCGTTCGCGATAAGTCCCTGAATGAACTGCGTTCCGGCGACCAGCGTGTCGGGAAAATCGCTGGGGGACAAGGGTTCGAGGGTCACCGCGCGAAGTTCGGCCTCGGCTCGCGGGAGATCGCCGTCGCGGGCCAGTATCTCGGCGCGGTGCAGTCTGGTGCGGGCACGGTTCACCGGTGCGCCGAGTTCCAATGCGAGACGGAGGTTTTCGGCCGCCTCGGGCAGATTGCCGGAGGCCAGGGCCAGCAGCCCACGGTCGTGCCACACCAAACCGTCCAGGTCCGCACTACCCAGCCGGTCGGCGGCGGACGCGGCGGCGGTCACCGCGGCACGGGCCTCGGTCAGGCGGCCGAGGCGGCGGAGGATGGCGCCGCGGCCGGACTGGACGTAGACGACCAGGCGGAGTAGTCCATTCGGAACCACCAGTGCCAGACAGCGATCGGCGAAATCCAAGGCCCTATCGACATCCCCGGCACAGGCCGCCGCGCTGGCCGCATTGATGAGGCAGCCGTAGGCCAGGTCCGGCCGTCCCGCCCGCTCCGCGGCGGCCGCGGCGGCGATGAGCGGTCCGTAGCTTTCGGTGAACCGGCCCGCACGCAGTAGAGCGTGCGCCCGGGCGACGCCGACATCGTGGGTGAGCAGGTCATTCATGGGGCGGGCGTGCGTGAGAACGCTGACCCTGCGCAGCAATTCGTCGACCACACCGGGATCACCGGCCACCGATTCGGCCCAGGCCAGACCGGCCAGGATCTCGGCCTCGGTCGCCGGATCGACCCCCGGCTCGCGATCCAGCAGATCCAGCGCGGCCCGATAGGAGCGCCGCGATTCCCGGGGATGGCAGATGCCGCCGCGCAACCACATGCCGCGCCGCAGCCACGCGGTGATCAGGGCCCCGGTGTCGCGCGGCGAGATCAATTCCAATGCCCGATCGAAGGCGGCGTCGGAGGCCTCCGCACGGCCGCGCCACGCTTCCACCTCGCCCAGTTCGATCAGCACGTCCGGGCGGTCCGGCGCTACACGCAGGGCAGCGCGCAGGAACCCGGCGGCCTCGGCGGGCGCGGCCACCGCGCGGGCATCGGCGGCGGCCTGGATCAGCTGTCCGACGGCAAGTTCGTGATGACCGGCCAGCAGGAGGTGGTTGGCGATCTCAGCGGCGGGCCTGGTGCCCGGGCCGCGTGTGCGCAGCTCCTCGGCCAGCGCCTCATGCAGCCGGGCTCGCATCGGATCGGCGATATCCGCGTAGACGGCGGTCCGCAGCAGCTCATGCCGGAACCCGATCATGCCCTCGCGCACCCGCAACAGGCCCGAACCCAGCGCCTCGGTGGCCGCGCGGCCCGGATCGGCGAGCAAGGGCAGGTGTACGACATCGGCCCGGCCCAGATCGCGACCGGCCACCGCGGCCAGTTCGACGAAGAGCCGCGCCGGACCGGTCAGTCGGCCCAATTCGGCCCGGGTAGCGGCCCTCAGATCCTCGACCGGCTCATCACGGCCGAGAGCCAATTGCCGGGCGGCCGCCACCGTGATGAGCGGACTCCCGCCCGCTGCCGCCACAATCTTCTCCACCTGCGGTGCGGTCAGTTCCGCGGTGAGCCGGGACAAGGTCCGCACCGCCGCGGCATCCAATGGCCCCAGCTCCAACTCGGCCGCAAGAGTCCCCCTCGCCCGCAGCGCGGCCAGCACGGCATCAGCACGCGAACTAGGTGGCAGCCGACGTCGAGTCAACACGAAAAGTATTGGTAGCCGCGTGATCCGCCGCCCCGCATAGCCGATCAAATCCAAACTGGTCGGATCGGCCAGATGCAAATCCTCCAGCGCGAGCACCAACGGCCCCCGCGCGGCCAGTACCCCGAGCAACTGCACCACAGCCTCGAACAGCCGTATCCGATCATGCTCAGGATGCGCAGCCGACCGAACCCGCGGCGCCACACCAGGCACCAGCCGAGCCAAATCCGCCACCCACGGCGCATCCCCCGGCAGCGCCCCGGCCCCACCAGTCAAGTCCGCCAGCACCTCCGACCACAATCCGAGCGGAGTATCCCCGGGTCCTCCCGCCGCGCCACTCGCGGTCCGCGCCGCCTGCCGACCCGCAATATCCAACAACTCCTCAGCGAGCGCGGTCTTCCCGATCCCGCCCTCACCACTGATCATGACAACCGCGCCGTTCCCGCTTCCGACGCGCTCCAAGCACTCACACAACCGCCGAAGTTCCAACGCCCGCCCGACGAATTGCCGACCGGGCGTGCCCTTCCCGCGAAACGGCTCGGGAGAAGGGGACCGGTGGGACGAGGAGTCGGGCTCCGCCGCGGCTGCCGAGCCGGGTTCGGTCCATGGCCGGAGCGTCCCTTTCGGGGAATCGGCCGGGCGCAGCCCGTGGATGAGGGCGGTGGTCTCCGGTGCGGGGGACAGGCCCAGTTCGGTCTGGAGGGTTTGGTTCAAGCGGTCGTATGCGGATACTGCGGCCGCTGTGTCGCCGGTGGTGGCGAGTAGCTCGATCAGGGTTCGCCAGGCGTTCTCGTCCAGGGAGTTCAGGGCTGCTCGTCGGCGCGCACAGTCGAGGGCCGTGTTCAGATCGCCGGTGGTCTCGGCCTGCTCGATGAGGATGGCCAGGACCTGCGAGTGGCGTCGTGCGTGGTCTTCGCGGGCTCGTAGCGCCCATTCCTCATCGAGCCCGGCAAGGAGTTCACCTCGGCACAGGTTCGCGGCGGCGGTGACGTCGCCTGCGGCCGCGAGGCTGTTGAACTCGGCTAGGTCGACCCATAGGTCGCCGCCGAGTTCTACTGTGTCACGGTAGGTTTCGAGGCATCCATTGGCCGGGCCCAGCGTGGTGCGTAGTGCCCAGACCGCGCTGCGGAGGTTGGCGCGGGCATTGGCTTCGGGGACTTCCGGCCAGAATTCGGCGGCCAGGCGGGAGCGGGGGTGGGGGCCGGGGTGGGTGGCCAGCCAGGCGAGGAGGGCGCAGACTCGCAGCCGCCTATGCGGTAGCTCGAGCGGGTTACCGTCCAATTCTGCTTCGAGGGGGCCGAAAACCCGTATCCGCAACATCTGGCTTCTCTCCGTGGCCTACCAGTCTCGGCGTCGGGTGCACCCCTGGCAACCATGCGATCGACGGCGTTGACGATCGATTGACACACTCCCGCGCAGACTGCCCGTCATCAGCCGAAATACATCAGGAAGGCAATTGCCATGAGTACCGCCACCGGATTCGATCTGGAGACGTTCCGCCGGGGTATCGAGGAGCGCGACGCCGCCGCCCTGCGCACCCTCTACGCCGAGGACGCCGAGATCAGCCTCGTCGATCACCTCCACCCGCCGAGCAACCCGCTCGTCCTGCACGGCCGCGACCAGATCGGCGCTTATCTGGACGATGTCTGTGCCCGCGATATGACCCACGAACTGCATCATGTGGTCGCCGACGGCACCACCGTCAACTTCCTCGAGTCCTGCCTCTACGCCGACGGCACCCGCGTATTGTGCGCCGCCACACTGGATCTGGCCGACGGCCGCATCGTACGCGAGCTCGGCGTCCAGGCCTGGGATCAGTAAGGGGTGCCGAAATGACCGTCGAACAGCG
Organism: Nocardia sp. NPDC051030; assembly: GCF_040683015.1. NCBI lineage: Bacteria > Bacillati > Actinomycetota > Actinomycetes > Mycobacteriales > Nocardiaceae > Nocardia > Nocardia sp. NPDC051030. The sequence continues at coordinate 89,764 of NZ_JBFBCD010000003.1, forward strand.
CGATTTCGCCGCACCGGACGAGGTGCGGGAATTCGGCCTGGGCAAGGCCGAGATCGTGAAGATGGCCGGTAGCGATATCGGTCGCCTGGTCCTGCACCCCGGCTGGCGCTGGTCCGAGCACGTGAAGCCGATCGCGGGCACCGAATGGTGCGAGGCCCCGCATTTCCAGTACCACGTGGCAGGCACCCTGCACATCCAGATGACCGACGGCACCGAAGTCGAAGCCACCCCGGGCCAAGTCACCTCCGTGCCAGCAGGCCACGACGCCTGGGTGGTCGGCGATGAGGATGTAATCCTCATCGACTGGTGGGGCGCAAGCCATTACGCCAAACCCTGACCGCGCCGGACTTTCCCGGCGACCCAGTGCTCGCGGCTAGAGTTCGTCGGCGGTGATGAGGCCGTCGCGGATGGCGCGGGCCACCAAGGCCGCCTTGGTGGGGGCCGGGCGGCCGATGGCGGCGTACTTCGCGCGGATGCGTTCCAGGTAGGTGTTCACCGTGCCGACCGTGATGTAGAGCTGTTGGGCGACCAGGGCTTTGGATTCGGTCTGGAACCAGGAGAGCAGGACTTCGCGCTCGCGCTGGGAGAGTTGGGGGCGGTCGTCGCCCGCGTCGGCGCTCATGGCCCGGGCCATGGTGGGGCCGAGGTAGGGGCGGACCTCGGCCGCGGCGTGCAGGGCGGTGATGAGGTGTTCGCGGCCTTCGGTTTTCGAGAGGTAGGTGACCGCGCCGAGGTCGAGGCAGTCGCGGACCAGGCGGGGTTCGGTGTGCTGGGAGTAGACGACCACGCGGTGCCCGCGTTCGCAGATGGCGGACAGGGCGGTGAGATCGGGTGCGCGCTGGTCGAATTGGAGATCCAGGACGATGGCGTCGAGGTCACCGCGGTCGGGGCCGGTCGCGGACAGGAACGCGGCCGGGTCTGGGTGGTCGGCGGTCACGGTGATGGCGGGTTCGGCGGCGGCGCACCAGCCGCGCACGCCGTCGCGGATCAGGGGGTGGTCGTCGACAATCGCGATGCGGATCATAGGGCACTGCCTTTCATCGTGCTGCCCGCGGGATCGAAGCGGTGATGCAGTCGCGCCCAGAGCAATTCACCGGCGGCGACCACCTCGGTGTCGACCGTACTGCCGGAGATGTCGGCGAGCCGGTCGCGAGTCTCGGGCGGGCAGTCGCCGAGCGCGCTGACGGTGTACCCGGACGCATCGGTGGTCACCACCACGCGAGCGCGGGAGCGGCTGGCGTCCAACATCATTCGGGCCGCCATCACCAGGTGGCCGCGTACCTCGTCGGGCAGTTCGCGGTCGATGGGCGCGGACTCCACCGTCACCGCCACCCCGCGCCGCTCGGCCTCGTCGATGCCCGATCGCAGATCCTCCAGCAGCGGATCCCCGACGCCGTCGGCCTGAGCCAGCAGTCGACGCAGCCGGGCGTACTCGGTGCGGGCGGCCGTGCGTACGGCCGGATCGTCCGGCGAGAGCGCGCCTTCGGCGAGTCCGCGCAACAGCGGGGTGAGCTGGGCCAGCAGCGCCTCATAGCGGCGGCGGCATTCCTGTTCGAGGGTGCGGGCCACCGCATCGGCGGTGCGATGACGTGATCGTTCGCGGTGATGCGTGGCGGCCTGCCGGGTGGCGCGGTCCAGCGTCGCGGCGAACCACGCCGTGAGCACCTGGAGGAAAAAGATTGCCGCCGTGTGATATCCGAGCACGGTCGCCGAATCCGCGGTGGGATCGCGCACGAGCACCATGGCGCATACCAGCACCCACCAGCCGGTCAGCGCCGAGAGCGAAAGCATCGGCCGCAGCCGGAATCCCAGCGCGACCACCACCCAGCCGGTCGCGCCGATGGACCAATTCGCCCCCGCCAGCACATCGGTGGACGGAAGCAGCGCGGTCAGGGCAAGCGAGGCCGCGATGGCCGCCACCATCAGTGCCAGCGTGAGGTTTTCGCGCCGCCGGGGAATCAGGGCGGCCGCCGCGCACCCGATGGTCACCACGGCGAGAACCGCGTCGAGCCAGCCGGGCGGTGTCGCCGCGGACGGGGTCAACACGGATTGCAATAGGGTGTCGGCCACGGCGATGCCCACCATGCCGTATCCGAAACTATTGCCGAGCCGTTCGATTCCCGCCGCCGTGACCGGCTCATCCGCCGAATCGGGCTCGGCGGCAGGGGATTCGCCGACCGGCCAGCGCAGCCGGATCTCGGTGCCCCGCCCTGGCGCACTGTCGATCTCGGCGTCACCCCCGGCCGCCCGCATGCGGGCGACGATCGAATTGCGAATGCCATACCGGTCGTCCCACGCCCGCAGATCGAATCCGATCCCGTCATCGGTAATGATCATCCGCCCCGGTCCGGCCACGACGACAGCCGATGTCGCCCGGGCATGCCGGTCGATATTGGTCAGCGCCTCCCGCGCGGCGGCCGTCACCGTCCACGCCAGCCCGCGAAGGGTGGGCATGTCCCCCTCGCCGCGGAATTCGACCGGAGTAGCGCATTCCCGCACCACCCCGCGCAGCAATTCCGCCAGTTCGACACGGGAACAATCGCCGGGCGGCGGAATTCCCGCCTCCAGCACACTGAGATCCCGGGCCGCCTGCCGCGCGATTCGCTCCGGATCGGCGGCCACGCCCTGACCCACCATGAGCAGGGTGGCCGCCGCCGTGTCATGCATGACCGCCCACTGCTCATGCTCGTAACGTCGTCGCGCGGCAGCCACCTCGCCCGCGACCCGCGCATCGGTCGCCGCGTCGACGGTCCGATCATGCACTCCCGCCGCGCGCAATACCGTGCGCCGCACCAAGACCGCGAGCACCCACTCGACCAGCAGATAGGCGATCGCCAAATCGCTGAGGAATTGCACCGGCGTCAACCCGGGCGTATTCCGATTGGCGTAATACAGCAGCATCAGAACCAATGCGGTGGCCCCCGCCGACACCCGCACCCGCTCCGCGATGCCGAACGAGATCACGGTGGCCGCAACGATTTTCACGTCAATGAGATTCTTCGTGGCCACACCGGACGCCGCCACGCTGACCGTCCCCAGCAGATACACCGACACCACGGCCAGATCCGCGCCGGTCCACCCCGCCCCGATCTGCCGTCCCCACAGCCGCCACGCCGCCCACGCCGTCAACAGCACGGTCAGCGCCGTCCCGCCCGCCGGATCCGCCGCGCCACTCGCCACATGAACGACCCCGAGCACAAACCACCCGGCATGCCGGAATCTGACGGCGAGCCACATCGCCTCCTGTGCGACGGCGGCACGGGTCGGATCGGGGTCGCGCAACACGCGGCCACCGTACCTAACAAATCCCCGGCCCTAACGGGTACGACCCATCACCGGTCCCACACCCGGCACCGTCCCACCCTCGCACGCCCCCTCCCGCGCCCGCTGTCCGTCGAACAACGGGCAGACACGCCACCCCCCGATCCGGCATCGTCATACGCGCAGGAGGGCGTGTTTCCTATCCATCCCCGACCCTGCACCGCGGCCGTTGGCAAGGCGGGGAGCCAACGGCCGCCCACTGCCTGGAATGATGCGGCCTCACGTCTCCTTACCGAGCGCCTTGGCGAGCTGCGCCTTCGACATCCGGGAGCGTCCCTTGATGTTCCGCTTCTTCGCCTCGTTGTACAGCTGCTCCAATGTCAGGCCCTTGGGCCCCTTCTTCCCCGACCGCTGCCCGCCGCGCTGCTGCGGCGATTTGTCCTCGACCGAACTCCGACTCGCGGTCTTGGTCTTACCGGCTTGCGCACGATTCTTGTTCACCGTGCGTGCCCCGATCTCCTTGGCCCGCTTCGGTTTCGCTCCCCGCTTCTGCGCGGATTCCTTGACGTGCTCGTACTGACGTTCCTCTTTGTCGGTCCATTCCTCTGGCATGTCGCACCTCCGGTGACGCTCGATCGGAATCAGTAGTAGTGCCTGCGCCCGCCAACGGCCCGCCCGGTCGCGCCCAGCACCGCCAAAATCGCTCCCACGATCACCAGAATGATTCCGATGGTCGTGAGTGCCGGGATGCCGAGCAGAATTCCCACGATGAGCAGGATGATTCCCAGGATGATCATGTCGTTTCCTTCATAAAGCCGACGGTGATACCTGGGCAGTGCCCAGCGCACCCGCGCTCAAACGAAAAGCGTGTTCCCCAAACGAAAGCGTGTTCTCTCTACTTCTTCGGTACCAGGACGCCGGTGAGGTCGGCGTCGCGGATCGGGGTGTCCTGGTTGGCCTGGGCCTTGCACATCAGGGTGATCGCGCCGATCGAGGCGTCCACGGTGTCGGGGCTCGGGCTCGTCGTGACCTTGGTGTCCTGTTCGAGATACTTGCGCACGGTGATTCGCTGTTTGTCCCGGTCCTGGGCGGTGAATTCGCTGCACGGGGTGCTGCCGCCCTTGTTGACGGCCTCCTTCGCCGTATCGCAGGCGCCGAGGAACAGGGGTGCGCACAGGGCCGCGGCCAGGACGCCGATTCGGTATCTGCCGATCATGATGACACTCCTCAGTTCGGGTCTTTCCCGGCTCCCGAATGCCCGGCGCTGCCGCCGCGAAACCGGGCCGGACCTGTTTCGGGGACGAGGTCGCGGGTAGATCCCGGATGTCCGGGCAAACAGTCGGCCAGAGCGGCGACGCCTGACGATCAGCGCGAATGTATGGGAGGTAGGTCATGACGAGAAGTGAGCCGGGCGTGCGGCGGTGGCGAGTATCCCCCCAGGCCATCTGGGCCAAACGAACCCAGGCACCGCTGAAGGACCCCGATTCGGTCATCGCGCGCAGGCACGAGGGCGAGGGCATCGAGGACGGCTTCAATGTCCTGGGAATCGTCCTGATCGGTCTCGGCATAGTGGCGCTGGCGCTCACGCTGGTCGCCGGTGGCTATGGATTCGATGGCTGGCTGGCGATCGCCGGTAGCGTCTGCGTCCTGCTCTTGCTGGCGGGCACCGGCGTACTGCTCACCGAGTGGCGGCGGCGTCGCACGCGCAAGGGAATGACACCCGATACGCGGCAAGGACATTGAGGCACCGAGGTGTCGGCAGACCGGTCCGGACCGCCGGGACCGGACGGGCGGCATGAGACGGATGCCGAACGGCTGGACCGCAATTGGAGCAGCCTCATTCAGGAGCTGCGTGTGGTGCAGACCGGCGTCCAGGTGCTGACCGGCTTTCTGCTCACCCTGCCTTTCCAGAATCGGTTCGCGGAGTTGCCCGCTGCCATGCGCTGGCTGTATCTCGGGATCGTCGCGGCCTCGATCACCGCCACGGTATGCCTGATCGCACCGGTGGCCGCGCATCGAATGCTGTTCCGGCGGCATCGGATCGAGAATGTGGTCACCGCCGCGCACCGCTATGCCATTGCCGGTCTGGGCCTGCTCGGCATTGCCCTCACCGGTGTGGCGATCCTGATCTTCCACACGGTCGCGGGGGTATGGGCCGCGGTCGTCGCCGGAGTGATATTCGCGGCGCTTTTCGCGGCGGTGTGGGTGCTACATCCTTGGCATCAGCGGCGCGGCCACAGCGCCTGACGCCGGAGGTCGCGTCAGTCCGCGCCCCAATGCTGTTCCATGAGAATGCCTTTGCCCGCGAGCCAGGCGACGGGGTCTATCTTGCTGCCGTCGACGTCCCAGATTTCGAAATGCAGGTGGGGGCCGGTGGATTGGCCGCGGTTGCCCACCGACGCGATCGTGTCGCCCGCTTCCACATGCTGACCGGCCGTGACGTACATGTCGTTGACGTGGCCGTAGACGGCGATGGTGCCGTCCTCCTGCTGGACTCGAACCCATTGCCCGAAGCCCGAAGCCGGTCCGGCATCCAGGACGGTGCCGCTCATGGCCGAGCGGATGGGGGTGCCGATGGGGTCGGCAATGTCCACGCCGTAATGGAATTGGCCCCAGCGGCTGCCGAAGCCCGAGCTGATCTGGCCCAGCACGGGGAGCACGGTGGTGTCCACCTGGGGTGCGGCGGGGGCGGCGGGCACGGCCTGAATCGCCTGCTGCTGAAGGTCTTTGATGAGTTGTTCGGCCTGTGCGAGCGGGGTGGCGATCTCCGCAGGCAGGCCGACCAGGCCGAAGGGGGTGCTGGCGGGCGCGGCCACGGGGGCTTCGACCGGGGCGGCGGCCGGTTCGACGGCCTTCTCGTCGTCGGCGGGGGCCAGGGGTGTGGCGGTGGCGACCGCCGGGTTCAGGTGCGCGCCGGTGGTCAGCAGCGCCCCGGCCGCCACGGCGGCGCCCGCGACCGCCATGAAGCGTCCGGTGACGGGGGAGTCCGCGCGATGACTGTGGGAATTACCAGTGTCTGCCACGCCGAGCAGATCTGTGACGGATAGGGAACCGGAAGATACACGGTGATTCGGCAAGGCCCGTCCTCAATTCGATCGCAGAGGTGTGACGGAAACTGTACCGACCCGTAATCACCCTGTGTTTGAAATCGGATTTACCGGGCAAAGGGGCACCCGAGTGAGCAACGACTCACCGGGGGTTTCGGCCGGTGCCAGGGACCTGGGCTAGCCTGGCGACATCTTGGCAAATCATCTGTGGAACAGGAGCGTCGGCGGATCGTGACTGCACTCGGGGAGGCGCCGGCCCGGTCCGGCGACGCACAGATCATCGCTCTCTGCAATCAGAAGGGCGGCGTCGGAAAGACCACCTCGACCGTCAATCTGGGTGCCGCACTTGCCGAATCGGGGCGCAGGGTACTGCTGGTCGACCTGGATCCGCAGGGCGCATTGTCCGCGGGTCTGGGTGTGCCGCTCTATGACCTGACCGCGACGATCTACAACCTGCTGGGCCGCTCCGCCCCGCCGATCGATGACGTACTGACCAAAACCGGTGTCGAGAACATGGATCTGCTGCCCAGCAATATCGACCTGTCCGCGGCAGAGATCCAGCTGGTCAACGAATTCGGCCGCGAGCAGACGCTGAGTCGCGTTCTGGCTCAGGTCCGCGACCGCTACGACTACATCCTCATCGATTGCCAGCCCGCCCTCAGCCTCCTCACCGTGAACGCCCTGGCCTGCGCGGATGGCGTGATCATCCCGATGGAATGCGAATTCTTCTCCCTGCGCGGCCTGGCGCTGCTCACCGACACCATGGAAAAGGTTCGGGACCGCCTGAATCCGCGCCTGAACCTGCTCGGCATTGTGGTGACAATGTTCGACCGCCGCCTACTCCATTCCCGGCAAGTCCTGGCCCGAGTGGCCGAAACCTTCGGCGACCGCCTCTACAACACGGTCATCTCCCGGACGGTGCGTTTCCCCGATTCCAGCATCGCGGGCGAACCCATCACCACGTGGGCACCGAAATCCAGTGGCGCGGAACAGTATCGGGCCCTGGCCCAAGAGGTCATCCAGCAGTCCGCTCGATGAATCACCTCCGTGACCGGTCGCCGCGCTAACCGGACAGATCGGGCCGGTCACGCAGTTCGGCGCTGAATTGTTCGTGGTTCGTGCGTGTTCCGGCGAGGAACTCGCGAATCAGGGTGAGTTCGGCGCTGTCATAACCTGCCAGCCGTTCGCGCCCGCGGGCGATCCGCCTCGCGAGCAGTGGGGTGATCAGCTCCACGATGCGATCGGTGGGGTGCACGAGAATGCGTTTGCCGTGTGCGGGATCGGGCCTGCGCACGGCATAACCCTTGGCTTCGAGCCGCCCGAGCAATGCGGTCACCGAACCGGGCGTGAGGTGTAGTCGCTGCGCGATGCGCCCGGCCGACTGCGGTCCCTCGCGCATGATGACGTCCAGACAGCGCAGGTCATTGCGCCCGATGCCGAGGTAGTCGGCGAGCGCGCGGTCGCTGTCGTCGTGGGCGGCCTGCAATGCCGCCAACTCATTCGCGACCTGTGCTTCGAGCTGGGCCTTCGATTCTTGTGTTTGACGATCAAACATAATTGCAGGATACTATGTTTGATGATCAAACATCCTGAGCGACGTGAACGCTGGATTCTGATCGGCGTTTTCCTCGCTGTCGTGCTCCCCGCGATGATCGGATTCGGCCTCACCGGCGCACCGATCCTGGTCGTGTTCGCCATGCCCTCGGTGGTCGCGCTCGCACTGACGGCCGTTTCCCCGCACCGTCGCGCGATCGCGGCCGGGCTCGGGATTCGCCGCACGTCGCCTGGGTCTGTCGGGGTGGCGGTCGCCGCGGCAATCGTGCCGATCGCGGTCGGCGTCCTCGTGCTCGTCGCCTGCCGCCTCGATCACCTGCCGCCGGTCACCCAGTGGCTATTGCCGATCGGCGCCTGGCATGTGCTCAGTGGAATCCGGCAGGGCGTGTTCGAGGAGATCGGCTGGCGCGGGTTCCTGCAACCACAGCTGAGTGCCCTGCTGGACGTCCGGAAGGCCGTCGTATTCACCGGATTGGCGTGGGCTGTCTTCCATTACGGCTTGATCATCGGTGACGGCCCGCCCAATGGGCTGTCACTATGGTTGTACCTGCCGATATTCACGGCCACCCTGGTCGCGGTCAGCGTGTATGCGGGATACCTGCGGCAGCTCACCGGAAGCGTAGGGCCCGCAGTGGCATTGCACGCGGCGAACAATATCGCCGGGGGCTACGCGGATCAGCTGCTGATCTCGGTGACCCATCCCGCCATGGCCGAATTGCTGGGCGACACGGTGGGATTGGCATGCTGGCTGGTCCCGGCACTGTGGGCGTGGCCGAGGCTCCGCCGAATCGATTCGTCGAATCCGGGCAAGACCGTTGAAAGGACCGGGAATTCATGAGGAAACGTTCCTTCGCGGCCGTTCTCGGTGCGTTGGCACTGCTGTGTGGATCCACCGCTTGCGGATCAGACACGAATCACCCCACGACGAGTACGCCGACCTCCGCGCCGCAATCCACACGCGGCGAGATCGTTTCCACGACTCCGGTGTCGCAAATGTCGACGGAGGAAACTGCGGCGTATCTGAGCCAAGGCAAGTTCGATACCCCGGTCCGCAATGGCGTGGACGCCTACCGCGTCGTGTACCGAACCATAGCCCCGGATGGTTCGCCGACCACCGCCAGCGGGCTGGTCGTACTGCCGCGCACCGATTCTCCTCGATTGCGCGTGGTGACCTATGAGCACGGCACCCTGGTATTGAAGACCGACGCGCCCTCGGTGAATAGTCGGACCCGCCCGGATCAGGCGCGCACGATCATGTTCGCTGCCACGGGCTATGCGGCGCTCGCGCCGGACTATCTGGGCCTCGGCGAAGGACCCGGCACGCATCCCTACACGCACGCCCCGTCGGAGGTCAGCGCCTCCCTCGACTTGCTCCGTGCCGCAAACACATTCGCGGCACAGCAGCACCGCGAGTTCGATCCCGGCATCCTCGTGACCGGCTTCTCGCAGGGCGGTCACGCCGCGACGGCGTTCGCCAAGGCGCTGCAAGGCGGCGACGCTCCCGGCTTCGGGCTCGCGGACCTGGCCCCGATCAGCGGTCCCTACGACATACAGAACGTCGAAACGCCTGCCGGTCTCGACGGCCGGGTCAGCGGGCGAATTGCCGTGGTGTACTTCGCCTATTGGATCACCTCGATGAACCGCATCTACCACCTCTACGATAATCCGGCCGACGCCTTCCAGCAGCCTTATGCCGCCCAGGTGGAGCAACTCTTCGACGGCACCCACAATGAAGTCGCGATCGCCCTCGCCCTTCCGGACACTCCCCAAAAGTTGCTGACCCCGCAGTTCATCCAACTGGCGGTGAATCCCAGTGGCGTGGTCCTGAAGTCGATCACCGACAGCGATGGCACGTGCGCCTGGACCCCGCGTATCCCCGTCCACCTCTTCGCCGCCACCGGCGACCACAATGTCCCCTACGCCAATGCGGAACACTGCCTGCAAGCCCTGCACTCCGACAAGGCGACCCTCACCGATCTCGGCGATATCGACCACGGCGCCAGCGTCCAGGTGGCCCTGCCCCAGATCCTCGACCTCTTCCAACAGGAAGTACCGGCCACGTGAAGATCAGGGAACTCAGCTCAGGCCCGCGGTGAGGTGGAGGTAGGCGGTGTCCAGGGGGAGGTCGACGGCGAACCAGCTGGCGGCGCGATCGTCGTCGCGGGGGCACCATGCGGTGGCGACGCACATGCGGACTGCTTCGCCGGTCGCCAGGGCGGGGAGGTGCCAGGCGATTCGGGCCGGATCCCGGTACTGGACACCGTATTCGGAGGTGGCCTCATCCTCGTAGGTCGGCAGCACGTGCGCCCAGCTCGCGGGGAGCAGCCGGGCGTCCACGGCCTGCATGGCCAGCAGTTCGGAGTCCGGGCCGCCGATCGACACCATGAAGTGGTCGTTCTGGACGGTCACGGCCGCGAGGCATTCCCCGGAGTCCGGGCCGCCGTCCGCGTCGGCGGGTAGATCGGTCAGTTCGGCCGACAGGACCAGTCCCGGTATCCCCGACTGGGCCGCCACCTGCCAGATGGCGGCCCAGACCGGGACCGGTGCGCCGCCGTCCCATGCCGGAATGTCGATGCTTCCGATCAGCAGATCCACCGTCGCGCCCGACTGCCGCCACCGGTGCAGATGCGAGCCATTCGGCAAGCGCCACACGGTATTCGGTCCCGCCGGTAGTACCTCCGAGCCGAGCGTGACGGAGAATCCGACAATGCCGAGTGGCGTGTCGATCACGGCCGGACGACGGTCTACCTGAGCCAGATGGTCGGTGGGAAGCATGTGCCCATCATGCAGGTTCGGTTTTCAGGTCCTCCTCCAGCACCGCTTCACCGCGGGCCACCATGCCCGCCTCGTCGGAGAGCTTCAGCTGCGGAATGAACAGTGCCAGCAGGAAGGCAATGGCCACACCGGGAATCAGGTACCAGAAGCCGGGCACCAGAGCGTCGACATACGCCCCGACGATCGCATTGTGCAATTCCTCGGGCAGGTGCTTGACCACCGACGGCACCAGCGCGCCCGGGTCGACCCCGGCGGCCTGTCCCATATTCGACCGGAACGCGTCGGTGAGTCCCTCGGTGAGCCGGTTGGTGAAGATCGACCCGAAGACGGCCACGCCGATCGCGCCGCCCATTTCGCGGAAGTAGTTATTGGCGCTGGTCGCGGTGCCGATCTGGTCGGGCGTCACCGCGTTCTGCACCACCAGCACGATGATCTGCATGATCAGGCCCAGGCCCGCGCCCATGACGAACAGCATGGCCGACACCACGAACATGGAGGTGTGCGCGCTGAGCGTGGTCAGCCACAGCATGCCGCCGCCCATGATGATCGTCCCGAGCGGCGGATACACGCGGTAGCGGCCGGTCTTGGTGATGGCGGCCATGGAGGTGACCAGGGTCGCCATCATGCCGACCATCATCGGAATGAGCAGCAGCCCCGACACCGAAGCCGAAGCGCCGGTGGCCATCTGGAGATAGGTCGGAATGAAAGCGAGCGCCGCGAACATGACCAGGCCCACCACCAGGCCGATGGCCGAGGTCAGCACGAAGGTGCGATTGCGGAACAGCCACAGCGGCAACATGGGCTCTTCGGCCCGAGACTCGACGTAGATGAACGTGCCGACCACGAGCACCAGGGTCGCGATCATCACCATGATGACCGAGGAATCCCACGCGTAGCGCTTACCGCCCCAATCGGTAATGAGAATGAGCAGCGTGGTCGCCGACGACATGAGCGCCACGCCCAGGTAATCCGGCCGGGACTTGGGTCGATGGCTGGGAATGCTCAGGTACCGGAACGCGATGACCATGGCCGCGATGCCGATCGGCACATTGAGCCAGAAGCACCAGCGCCATCCGACGTGATCGGCGAAGAAGCCGCCCAGCAGCGGCCCGGCCACCGAGGTGATGCCGAAGATCGCGCCCATCGGGGCCATGTACTTGCCGCGATCCTTGGCGGGCACCACATCGGCGATGATGGCCTGCGCCAGGATCATCAGACCGCCGCCGCCGACGCCTTGCAGGCCGCGGAAGGCGATGAACTCCCAGAAACTCGTCGACAGCCCCGCGCCGATCGAGGCCGCGGTGAAGACCGCGATGGCGAACAAGAACAGCCACCGCCGTCCGAACAGATCGCCGAACTTGCCATAGATCGGCATCACGATGGTGGTGGCCAAGAGGTAAGACGTTGCGGTCCAAGCCATTTGGGAGACACCGCCGAGCTCACCGACAATGGTCGGCATGGCGGTGCCCACAATGGTCTGATCGAGGCTGGCCAGGAACATGCCCGCGATCAGCGCGGAGAAAATGAGCCAAATCCGCTTCTGGGTGAGGACGATCGGGGTCGGCGGCGCAGCAGCCGTCGTGGTCATCGGCACATCTCCTTATCGGTTTTCGGGTCTGTGGAACAGCTCGGTCGCCACCCCGCATACCTCGCGCAAGGCATCGGCCAGAGATCGAGAAGGATTGGTGGCCAGCGACATCGCGGCCCGGGTGGCGAGGGTCGACATGAGTCCCGCGGTGATTCCGGCGAATTCGGCCGTCACCTCCGAGCCCTTGCGTCCGGAGAGCAGTTCGCGCAGGGCCGCCTCATGCTGTGCTCCGGCAGCCATGAAGCCCGCGAGCACCCGCAGGTCGGTCTTGATGATCTCCGCGACCAGCGAAATGCTTTCGCGCACTTCGTCTTCGGGTTCATAGCCCGAGGCGTACAGCCAGATCACGTCATCGATGAGGACTCCAGTCGGCCCGCCCGCAACGAATTCCTCACGCGCCACTGGCGTTCCGATCTCGGTGACCGGTCCGACCACCGCGTCGAGCTTGGTGTCGTAGTAGTTGAAGAATGTCCGAGGCGAGACGCCGACTTCCTTCGCGATGTCCTCGGTCGTCGTGGCGTCCAGCCCGCGCTCGAGAGTGAGCCGCCGGGCCGCCATGCACAGGTCGAGCCGGGTCTGCCGCTTCTTGCGTTCCCGCAGCCCGATCTCCTGGTCCGCGTGCTTCGCTTCAGCCATGCCTCAAAATTTAGCAGAAACTGCAATTTTGCGGAAACTGCAAATTTTGGCGAGATGTGGATGTGTGGTCTGACCAGTCGGAATCGTTCTGATAGCCGCCCGCAGCCGGGCCCGGCTCGGTAGGGTGAGGCGTTCGTCCGGGATGTGCGGTGTTCTGTGGCGGTGAGAGTGTTGTTCACCGCGTGGAGCTCGTTCGATGTCAGATCCAGTCCACTCCGCCCGGGGCACGGCCACGCCATTCGATCCCGCCGGTCCACGTGTGCCCATGTACACCCCCGAATTCGCCGCCGACCCGCAGCGGGCCTACCGGGAGATGCGCGAGAAGTACGGGGCGCTGGCTCCGGTGGAGCTCGCGCCCGGAGTGCCCGCCACGCTGGTGCTCGGATATCGCACGGCCGTGCGCATTTTCAATGATCCCGAGCGGTTTCCGGCCGACCCGCGGGCCTGGCAGGAGGGGGTGCCCGCCGACTGCCCCGTGCTGCCCATGATGCAGTGGCGGCCCAATGCGCTACGGAATTCCGGCGCTGAACACGCGCGCTATCGGCAGACCAATACGGCGGGCCTGACCGGGATCGATCAATACGGTTTGCAGGGCACCGTGGAACGCATCGCGATACCGCTGATCAATACATTCTGCGCGGCCGGATCGGCGGATCTGGTGCGCGACTACGCCTTTCCGCTGGCCTTCAATGTGCTCAATCAGCTGCTCGGCTGCCCGACGGAGATCGCCGGGCAGGCGGCGGAGGGCTTCGCCGCCATCTTCGAGGGCGTCGGCGCGGAACGCGGCAATAAACTGCTCATCGACGCGCTGCTCTGCGACTGACCCTGCACAAGCGCGCCCACCCTGGCGATGACGTGACCACCCGAATGCTCTCGCACTCGGCCGAGCTCACCGATACCGAGATGATCCATCAGCTCGCCACGCTCTACGGCGCGGGCATCGAGCCGCAACAGAACCTGATAGTCAACACCCTGCTGGTCCTGCTGGCCGACGACCGCTTCGGCGGCAGCGTGCTCGGCGGCAGCCTGTCCACTCGCGATGCGCTGGACGAGGTGCTCTTCGACGACCCGCCGATGGCCAACGTCTGCATCAGCTTTCCCCGCCAATCGATCCTGCTGGACGACTACTGGCTGCCCGCGCACCAGCCGGTCGTCATCAGCATGGCCGCCTGCAATACCGATCCGGCCATCCGCACCGGCCAGCTCTCGGGCAATCGCTCCCATCTGGCCTGGGGCGCGGGGCCGCACACCTGCCCCGCCAGCTCACTGGCGTACCTGATCGCCAAGGAGTCCATCGACCAGCTTCTGGACGCTCTCCCCGAAATCCGCCTGGCGGTCCCGATCGGCGAATTGACTTGGCGGCCCGGCCCATTCCACCGCGCCCTGACCGCCCTCCCGGTCACCTTCCCGCCCTCACCGCCGTTGCCGGAGTAAACCCGCACACTTCGCGGTCAGTTGTTCCGATCGGCGTAATCGCGGGGGAGTTTGGCCGGTGGGCGGTCGATGACGGCGTCGTCCTCGGGATCCCGGGTATCGAGGAAGGTGATCACGCCCGTGGAGGCCACGAGGGTTTGGGGGTAGGTCGGTCCCTTATCGCGTTCGGCGATGATCTCGCTGAGGTTGTCCTCGTAGCGGCCGAGCGTGCTCTCCGGGAAATCCAGCATCCACTGGGGATAGCAAATGGTGGTGTGCACCCGGCGTTCGCGCAGCCACGCGATGAGCACAGTGGTTGTCCCGGTCGGCTCCACCCAGGCCAGCTTGTACATATCGCCGTCCAGCTGAATCATTTTCGCCGCTTGATTCGTCGACCACCGGCCGAACATCGGGCCCATCAGGCAGCGGAATGCGACCGTCTGCGAATCACGCACGTAGAGTTCGTATTTCCAGCCGTTGTCGTAGACGTAAATCAGATGTTTGCCGACGATGCCGGACAGATCGCCGGCAATTGCCGGTGTCGATGCGGTGGCGGCGTTTTCCACGCTCATCGGAAACGTCCTCTCGGCTGAACCATGTCAGGACCCGGGGTGTCGTCGCCAGCTTATCGATCAGGGTGGGCGATGTGCTTCGTTTGCCGTCGAATTGCCGTCGCGTCGTTGTTCGCCGAAACCGATGCGGCAGGTCATTGCCGGGAATGGCGATGACCTGCCTTTCGATCAGTCCTTTTCGATCAGTACGTCATCGGTATGTCGATGTAGGCCTGACCATGTTCATTGGACAGGATGACCGTGCCGCCGGGTGCGGGGTCGTCCTCGTCGTACATGTAGAAGTGGTCCTTGGTATCGATGATCATGGCCAGTTTGTGGCCGATGGGGACTTGGTACTCGATGGCGCGCAGCGGGAGCTGGATGGCCGTCGCCTGGTTCGGTTGCATGTTCTTCACCGTGGTGGCGGCATGGGTGATGATTCGCATGGAGCCGGTGAACGGGTTGTGGTCGAAGAGGTAGGCGATGAGGGTGACCGCTTCGGTGGAGGGCTTCACGGTCGCGTGGACTTCGGGGGTACCCGCGATGTGCTGGGGTTTGAGGAATCCGAAGCGGGTGGTCCAGACTCCGGCGGCCTCGCGGTCGACCGTGGCCAGCTTCTGACGTTTGGGCATCAGGAGGCGCTCCGCGAAGCCATCCATGACGAGTGCCTCCGCGGCTCGGACCTGTTGGGTGCCCACCTGAATCAGCTTGGTGAAGGACTGCGGCGGTTCCTTTGCGAGCAGGCCGTCCGATGATTCGGTACCTGGCGACTGGAAATGGTAGCGGCGCATCGGATTCGACCAGGCTGCCAGATTCGGCGCTGTCGACTGGCCGAAGGTGTACATGCCTTCGGTGTGCACTATGCCGTCGCGGTCGATGCCATTGTCCACGTCCAGCAAGTAGTGGTCGAACCAGTCGTAAGCGGCCTCGGTGGTGCGAGTGTAGACGCCGAGCAGGACGCCTGGAATCTCCACTGCCCCATGGTCGCCCACTGCTAGATCCAGGCGCTTGGGCCCGGGGAAGCGTTCGAAGTAGGCGAGCAGTTGATTCTGCGGAAATATGGTTTCGTGCCAGAAGCTGGTGAAGAACGTCGGTACGGGTCTGATGGTTTCCATCAGGGCGGGGGATCGTTCGGCCGCATAGGCGAGGACGGGTTTCATATTGTTCGCGCGGAACTCGCCGAGCACGATTTCCAGGTCCGCACTATTGGTGTGGCCGATCGTGGCGAGCTGTTCCGCGGCCCGCACGTGCCGGGTCTGGTTGTCGTACAGCGCTTCACCCAGGTCGGCCCAGGTGCTCAGGGCGACAACCGCTTTCACCCGTTCATCGGCATTGGCGACCAGCTGACTGATGCCGGAGCCATAGGAGATGCCGGTCATCCCGATCTTGTCCGGATCGGCTCGGAGTTCGCTGTTGTTCAGCGCCCAATCGATCACCGCGCGTCCGTCCGCGACGTCTTCGGGCCCGGCGACGGTGAGCGCACCGCCGGATTCGGCGAGGCCGCGTTCGGAATAGGCGACGACCGCGTAACCGCGCATGAGCAGCCGGACGATGGATCCGGCATACATTCTCCAGCCCGTCTTATCCAGTCCGGCGGGCATGACGATCAGCGGATGCGGACCGTCGGTGAGCGGCCAGGACGCGCTGGCATCGAGCAGTATTCCATTGCCGACGTCGATCTTCTCCACTCCGAGCCGGGATTGCGCTCGCACCGCCTCGATATCGTCGACCAGGAATTCCGGTACGCCGGTGTAATCACCGGTGAACAGGGCTCGTATCACCGCCTGAAGGAGGTTGTCCTGGTCGGGAGTCAGCAACCGCAACTGCTCTGGGCGTGCGTCGGACATGACACTATCCTTTCGATCCTTGTTCATTCGGAATGGCGCTTTTCGTGAAATGCGTCATCGACCTCCTGAATGCATGCGCAGGTAGGTGTTGGAGTGTGTTGCGGCAGAACGAGATTCGTCACTGAATAGCGGTGAGGAGAATCACTCACCGGTCGCTGCCTGCCCTTGATGCTAGGCCGTTCACCGCGTACGCATGGCCGAATCGGCAACCGCATTGCCGTTGTCCGCCAATGTATTTGATGAATTCGGACCGACGATTATCAACGAGACCGGTCGGTGACTGAGGTCCGATTCACACCGACTTCACAGGTCCGAGCACTCACAGCTTCGGCTGGTATGGTCTCGCATCCGAACGAGGATGAGGAACTAACCGGTGTTGTGAGGGATGGGATCTCGGGTGCATGAAGACAGGTCGGAGTGGAGTGGCGAGCAGCGCCGTGGCGGTACCCATCGCAAGCTCTCCCCGCTGCCCGCGCTGAAGGGCCGGGCCGTGGTCGTGGCGGTCGCCGCGGGTGCGGCGGTGGCGGCAGTGCAGGCGGGCATGCAGGATGCCCCCGCGCACGAGTTGGGTGAAATCGATTCCGCGGCACAGGAGGTCGCAGCGCTGCCGCAATCCGATATCGGCGGCACCGATGCGCATTTCCCCGAGATCCTGGACGCCGCCCCGATCGAGGACCTGAGCCAGTACCAGGACATTCTCCAGAATGGCGAGCATTTCGCCGCCGATGCCGCGATCCGGGCATCGGCCGGATTGCGCCCGCTGTTCATCAAGTTCGCCCAGGGCACATTCACCTCCGGATTCGGTGCACGCTGGGGTGTAGAGCATTTGGGCGTGGACGTGGCCGCACCAATCGGCACCCCCATCTATGCGGTCGAGGACGGCCAGGTGATCAGCGCGGGCCCGGCCTCCGGATTCGGCATGTGGGTGCGCCTATTACACGACGACGGCACCATCACGGTGTACGGCCACGTCGACACCGCCACGGTTTCGGTAGGCCAGCGAGTCCTCGCGGGCGACCAAATCGCAACAGTCGGCAACCGCGGTTTCTCCACCGGCCCGCACTGCCATTTCGAAGTCTGGCTGAATGGCGCGAACAAGGTCGATCCACTGCCCTGGCTGGCCAGTCGCGGCATTTCCCTTGGGCCCGAGCGCGACTGAGGCTGCGCATACCATCGGACTCGTGACCAAGCCGACCTACCAGCCACCGCTGCTCGGTGTGGACGCGGCCGCGTCCAGTCCGGCCCCGCTGCGCCCGGCCCCGGATTTCGGCCCCGGCGATCGGTTGCGCGGATGGCTGGTCACCTTGCTCCTCACCGGAATCGCCGCGATCACCCGCTTCGTGAATCTGGACCGGCCCACCGATGGCGGCACGCCCACATTCGACGAGAAGTACTACGCGCATCAGGCGTGGGAGATGGTCGGCAATGGCGGGGTCGAGGACAACCCGGCTTACGGATTGATCGTGCATCCACCGGTCGGGAAGCAGTTGATCGCGCTGGGTGAGCTGATCTATGGCTACACCCCGGTGGGCTGGCGGTTCTCCGCGGCGATCGCCGGAACCGTGCTGGTGCTGCTGGTGATTCGGATTACCCGCCGGATGACCCGCTCCACCATGATCGGCGCGTTCGCGGGCCTGCTGCTGATCTGCGATGGCACCACCTTCGTGGCCTCGCGGCACGGGATGCTCGATATCTTCCAGGCCTTGTTCGTCACCGCCGCGTTCGGCTGCCTGATCGTCGATCGTGACGAGGTGCGCTATCGGCTGGCCCGCGCCGACCTCGAGGGCCGCATCGCGCGCAGCCCGTACGGTCCGCGCCTGGGTGTGCGCTGGTGGCGGTTCGGCGCGGGCGTGCTGCTCGGATTGGCTTGCGGCACCAAATGGTCCGGGATCTACTTCGTCGTCGCCTTCGGGCTGCTGTCGGTCTGCTTCGATATCGCCGCCCGCCGCGCCTACCGAATGCCGCGACCGTGGGTGGGGACCGCCGTGCGTGACATCGGCCCGGCGCTCTACGCCATCGTTCTCATCCCGGTGCTCGTCTACCTGGCGAGTTATGGGGCCTGGTTCGCCAGCGAGGACGGGTACGACCGCTATGCGGCGGGCAATCTCTACGCCGGAGCTAATCCGATCGGACGCGGCGGCTTCTGGTCCTGGATGCCCGACGCCCTGCGTGCGCTGTGGCACAACCAGGGTCAATCACTGAGTTTCCATAAGGGACTGACGAATTCGGCGGGTAACCATCATCCCTGGGAATCCAAGCCGTGGTCCTGGCCGATGAGCTTGCGGCCCATGCTGTACCACTACGCCGAGACCGGTGTCACCGGTTGCGGACGCCCGCAGTGCGTGCAGGCGGTCATGCTGATCGGCACCCCGGCGCTATGGTGGCTCTCGCTGCCCATGCTGGCCTGGGCGAGCTGGCGTTCGGCGACCCGTCGCGACTGGCGCTACGCCGCGCTGCTCGTCGGCTACTGCGCCGGATTCCTGCCCTGGTTCCTGGATCTGGACCGGCAGATGTACTACTTCTACGCGGTCCCGATGGCCCCATTCCTGGTGATGGGCATAGCGCTGGTGCTCGCCGGTATCCTCGGCCCCGCGCCATACCTCGACGCTGACGGCCGGTTGTTCCTGGTGCCCAGCAAGCGGCAGGATTTGAAACTGGCTCTGGTATGCCTGTATTCGGGCTTGGTGGTCGCCAATTTCATCTGGCTATGGCCGATTCTGACCGGACACCCGATCACCGTCGACAACTGGCACGACCACCTCTGGTTACCCAGCTGGCGCTGATCCGGTGCTGAACCGGACTGTGGCTAGCCGGGAATCGGGTAGTGGCGGAAGGAGCGGGGGATCTGGCGGAGCAGGCGCACCGCGGGGACGGCGAAGATACCGGCCAGCCGGGTGTAGGGCCAGATGGAGATGAGCGCCATGAGGATCAGGCCGCGGGCCTGGTAGACGAGCGGGGCGTGTTGCATGACCGCGGGGTCGGGATGCAGGGTGAGCAGGGAGCGGACCCAGGCGAAAAGGGTTTCGGCGGTGCGGTATCGGTCGTCTGTGGAGTAGGGGTCGAAGCGGACCAGCACCGCGGAGATCAGGGCGGCGACCATGAGCGGGAGGGTGATCCGGTCCAGCGGGGTTACCCGGACCCGGACATCGGCGGCGATCAGCGGCGGGACCAGCAGGAGACCCGCGCCGATCACGGCGAGCGGGCAGCCGATGAGCTGGAATACGGTGAGCACGGTCTTGATGCTGCCCTCGGGGCGCGAATGCGGTCCGGAGGCAAACACTTCGGTGACGCGCGCGAAGAAGAGCATGGGCAGGCCGATGCGGAAGGCGCGCATCCCGACCCGTTGGGTGGCATCGGTGTGCGGGCCGTAGAGCACGCTGCCGAACCGGTCGTGACGGTAGCGCCAGACATGGCCGATGAGGCAGGAGAGAACGGCGAGACCGGGTAGGACGACCCATAGTGCATACATCATGATTCGACTTCCTCGTCCGCTCCCGACCCACGGGTCGCACTACCTTCGCACGCGGATCGCCGGTGCGAGAGGGAATGAGGTTTCGGATTTGCGAGGTTGTGGCCGTAGGCGCTTCCGGCGGGCCGAGTTTGCTCGTTGGCCTGCGGTTGACGCGTGATTACTTCACACTGATCTTCTGCAAACGCTGTGTGAGGGCGGCGTTTTCATCCGGGAGCAAGCATGACCGAAATACAGCCCCAATCCGACGATGAACGCCGTCTCGCCGAACTCGGCTATAAACAGGATCTGGCCCGATCGTGGTCGGGATTCTCCAATTTCGCCATCAGTTTCACCATCGTCTCCATCCTGACCGGCGGACTCGCGAGTTATGGGATCGGGCTGGCCAATGGCGGGCCCATCACCATGGCGTGGGGGTGGCCGCTGGTCTCGGTGATGGTGCTGTTCGTCGGGCTGGCCATGGCCGAATTGGCCTCGGCCTACCCGACTTCCGGCGGGCTCTACTGGTGGGCCTCGGAGTTGGGCGGGCCGATCTGGGGCTGGTTCACCGGATGGTTCAACCTGATAGGGCAGATCGCCGTCACCGCCGCGATCGATTATGGCGCAGCCATTTTCACCACGGTGGTGCTGAATGTGCTCGGCATCGACATCGGAACCGACCGCACCGCAATATTTTTGGTGTTCGCCGCGATTCTGGTGTTGCACGCGGTGCTGAACGCCATCGGGCCGCATCTGTCCGCGGTCATCAATAATATTTCCGCCTGGTGGCATGTGGGCGGTGTGGCGCTGTTCGTGCTGGTGCTCGGGATCGGCGCGGAACACCATCAGAGCGTGAAGTTCGTCTTCACCGAGACGGTCGACAATAGTGCGGTCGGGTTCGGCGGGGTGGCGTTCAGCTTCCTGCTCGGGCTGCTGCACGCGCAGTACACGTTCACCGGGTTCGATGCCTCGGCGCACATGTCGGAGGAGACGCACGATGCCTCCCGGATGGCGGCCAAGGGCATTGTCAACACGATCATCGTGTCGGCGATCGCGGGCTATCTGCTGATCATGGCGGTGACCTTCGCGATTCCCAATCTGGATGACTCGCTGGACCCGGCCAAGAACAGCGGCTATCCGGTGATCTACATCCTGGAGAACTCGCTCAACTCGTTCTGGTCCGGCTTCCTGCTCATCATCGCGGCCGTCGCGCAATTGTTCTGCGGCTACGCCTCGGTCACCTCGGCGTCGAGAATGCTGTTCGCGTTCTCCCGCGATGGCGCCGTGCCGGGTTCGGCGCTGTGGTCGAAGCTGTCGGTGCGCAAGGTGCCGGTCAATGCGGTCTGGTTCATCTCGGTGTTCGCGTTCATTCTGCTGATTCCGTCGATGCTGGTGCCGGAGGCCAACGCGCCCACCGCCTATGCGGCCGCGACCTCGGTCGCCACCATCGGGCTCTACATCGCCTACGGCATTCCGATCCTGCTGCGGCAGATGCACGGCGGCCGATTCCGGACCGGGCCTTGGCAACTCGGGCGCTGGTATCGGCCGATCGGGGTCATCGCGCTGATCTGGATTGTCTTCATCAGCCTGCTGTTCATCCTGCCGACGGATGATCGCGGCTACCCATGGAATGACGAATTCACCTGGAACACAGTCAACTACGCCCCGATCACCTTGGTGGGAGTCGTGGGTGCGATCGCCATCTGGTGGTTCGCCTCGGCCCGGCGCTGGTTCACCGGGCCGAGGCGCAATGTCGCGGAACCGCCGGGAGCCGAAGCGCCCGTTGGTCATTGAACCGGGCTGCTACAGCGGAGTCACGTACGCGCCGGAGATCCCGCCGTCGACCAGGAACTGTGACGCCGTGATGAAGGAGGAATCGTCGCTGGCCAGGAAGGCCACGGCCGCGGCGATTTCCTCCGGCTCGGCGAACCGGCCCGTGGGAATGTGCACCAGACGCCGGGCGGCGCGCTCGGGATCCTTGGCGAACAGTTCCTGGAGCAGGGGAGTGTTCACCGGACCGGGGCACAGCGCGTTCACGCGAATCCCCTGGCGGGCGAACTGAACTCCGAGTTCGCGGCTCATGGCGAGCACACCGCCCTTGGATGCGGTGTAGGAGATCTGCGAGGTGGCCGCACCCATGACCGCCACGAAGGACGCGGTATTGATCACCGAGCCCTTGCCGCGCTCGAGCATGTGCTGAATCGCGTACTTGCTGCACAGGTAGACCGAGGTCAGATTGACCTCCTGCACGCGTTTCCAGGCCTCGATACCGGTGGTGAGGATCGAATCATCCTCGGGCGGGGAGATTCCCGCATTATTGAAGGCGATGTCCAGGCCGCCGTAGGTGTCGACCGCCGTCTGGAACAGCGCCTCGACCTGAGCCTCGTCGGTGACGTCGACCTTCACGTACAGGCCGCCGACCTCCGCCGCCGCGGCCTCGCCGGAGGCGGCATCGATATCGGCGACAATGACTTTCGCCCCCTCCTGCGCGAAACGCCGGACGGTGGCCAGGCCGATCCCGCTGCCGCCGCCGGTGACGACCGCTACTCGATCCTGTAAGCGCTGCAACATGACTCCTTGTGTCTGATGGGGGATGGGCGTCTCGGCCTCAGTCGGTGGCGATGAAGACGTTCTTGGTCTCGGTGAACGCGCGGGCCGCGTCGGGGCCGAGTTCACGGCCGAGGCCGGACTGCTTGTAGCCGCCGAAGGGGGTCCAATACCGCACGGAGGAATGCGAATTCACCGACAGGTTTCCGGCCTCGACGCCGCGGGCGACGCGGAGGGCGCGGCCCACATCGGAGGTCCAGATGGAGCCGGACAGGCCGTACTCGGTGTCATTGGCGATGCGCAGGGCGTCGGCCTCATCGTCGAAGGGCAGGACGCCGACGACCGGGCCGAACACTTCCTCGGTCAGCACCCGATCCTCGGGGCCCGAGGGCAGCACAACCGTTGGTGGGAACCAGAATCCGGGGCCTTCGGGCCGGGATCCGGTGAACGCGACCTTGGTGGACGGCTCCAGGAATCCGGCGACCCGCTCGCGGTGCGCGGCCGAGATGAGCGGTCCCATCTCGGTGGCCTCATCGGCGGGATCGCCGACGCGCACGCCCTGGACCGCGGGTTCCAGCAGTTCGAGGAATCGATCGAAGACGCTGCGCTGCACCAGAATCCGCGAGCGGGCGCAGCAGTCCTGCCCGGCATTGTCGAAGACGCCGTAGGGGGCCGTGGCGGCGGCCTTCTCGATATCCGCATCGGCGAACACGATATTGGCGCTCTTACCGCCCAATTCGAGGGTGACTCGCTTCACCTGCTCGGCGCATCCGGCCATGATCTGCTTGCCGACCTCGGTGGAGCCGGTGAAGACCACCTTGCGCACGGCGGGATGGGTGACGAACCGTGCGCCGACCACCGAGCCCCGGCCGGGAATCACCTGAAAGACGTTCTCCGGCAGGCCCGCCTGCAGTGCGAGTTCACCGAGACGGATCGCGGTCAACGGGGTCAGATCGGCGGGTTTGAGCACCACGGTGTTCCCGGCGGCCAGCGCGGGGCCGAAGCCCCAGGCCGCGATCGGCATGGGGAAATTCCACGGCACGATAATGCCGACCACGCCGAGCGGTTCGTGGAAGGTGATGTCGACGCCACCGGCGACCGGAATCTGATTGCCCAGCAGGCGTTCCGGCAGTCCGGCGCTGTAATGCAGCACGTCGCGGGCATTACCGGCTTCCCAGCGGGCATTGCCGATGGTGTGGCCCGCATTGCGCACCTCGAGCTGGGCCAGATTCTCGAGGTCGGCGTCGATGGCCTCGGCGAATCGGCGCAGCAGGCGGGCGCGATCGCCCGGTGCGATATCGCGCCAGCCCGGCGCGGCCTGCTGGGCGCGCGCGATGGCGGCATCCGTCGCGGCCTCATCGGCCAATTCGATGGAGGCCACGACCTTTTCGGTCGCGGGGTTGACGAGCTGCGTCGTAGTCACCGGTTGCGTTCCCTTTCGTATGCTGTCGCCCGCTCCACCAGGGCTCGCATGAGCCGGTCGTCGGTCGTGTTCTCCTCCGGATGCCATTGCACGCCGAGCAGGAAGGGGCCGGAGCCGGTTTCGACCGCCTCGATGGTGCCGTCGGCAGCGTGCGCGGTGGCGGTGAGTTCGGGGGCGAGCGTATCGATCGCCTGATGGTGGTGGCAGTGCGCCTTCACCTCGGGGCCGACGATCTCGGCGACCTGACTGCCGGGCAGGGTCCGGACGGTCGTGACGCCGAAGGTGCCCATGCCGCCGGAGTGGTCGGCATGACCGACGACGTCCGGAAGATGCTGGTGCAGTGTGCCGCCGAGCGCCACATTCACGAGCTGCAGGCCACGGCAGATCGCCAGTACCGGCATGCTCGCGGCACGGGCGTATTCGAAGAGCGCGAACTCCGATTCGTCCCGGTCCGGACGGGTTCCGAGCGTCTCGGGATGTGCCTCGGCGTGGTAGCGGGACGGGACGACATCCGCGCCGCCGGTCAGCACCAGTCCGTCCAGCCGCTCCACGAGTTCCGGGCGCGCGGGTCCGGCGGGCGGGAGCAGTACCGGGATGCCGCCTGCCTGCGCGACGAGATCGACATAGGTGCGGGGGAGTACCGCGCTGTCGACATCCCACTGCGTGTACCGGGTGCGTTCGGAGTAGGTGGGCAGGCCGATGACCGGCCTGCGCGTCTCAGAGTCGTTCGAAGCCACGGACTCGCTCCCAATCGGTCACCGCGGCGTCGTAGGCGTCGAGTTCGACCTGGGCCGCATTCCGGTAGTGTCGCACCACCTCGTCGCCGAAGGCGGCCTGAGCGATCTTGCTGTCGCCGAACAGTTGAGCGGCCTCGCGCAGGGTGCGGGGGACGCGCGGGCGTTGGGACCGGTAGGCATTGCCGTGGAATTCAGGTTCCAGGGGCAACCGTTGTTCGATGCCGTGCAGTCCGGCCGCTATGGAGGCCGCGACGGCGAGATACGGATTCACATCTCCGCCCGGTACGCGGTTCTCGTAGCGCAGCGAGGGACCGTGACCGACGACCCGCACCGCGCAGGTTCGATTGTCTCGTCCCCACGCGACGGCGGTCGGCGCGAAGCTGCCCGCCTGGAATCGCTTGTAGGAGTTGATATTCGGGGCGAGCATATAGGTGAATTCGCGCAGGCAGTCGAGCTGTCCGGCGATGAAGTGCCGCATCAGTGCCGATCCGCCGTCGGCATCGTCCCCGGCGAAGACCGGCTTACCCGCGTCATTGCGCAGGCTGAGGTGAATGTGGCACGAATTGCCTTCACGCTCATTGTATTTGGCCATGAAGGTGATGCTGCGACCCTCCTGGGCGGCGATCTCCTTCGCACCGGTCTTGTAGATGCTGTGGTTGTCGCAGGTGATCAGCGCCTCGTCATAGCGGAAGGCGATCTCGTGCTGTCCCGGATTGCATTCGCCCTTGGCGGACTCCACATACATTCCCGCGCCGGACATTTCATTGCGAATGCGGCGCAGCAACGGTTCGATGCGGGCCGTACCGAGCATCGAATAGTCGACGTTGTACTGGTTGGCTGGCGTCAGGTCGCGGTAGCCGCCACTGTAGGCCGCCTCGTAACTGTCGTCGAAGACCAGGAATTCGAGTTCGGTGCCGACATAGGCGTGCAGGCCGTGCTCGGCCAGGCGGTCGAGCTGGGCGCGCAGCACCTGCCGGGGTGAAGGCTTGACCGGTTGTCCGGTCGCCCCGTGCGGGTCCACCTGCTCCACATCGCAGAGCACCAGTGCGGTGCCCGGCCACCAGGGGACGAGCCGCAGCGTGGTGAGATCGGGTCGCAGCACGAAGTCGCCGTATCCGGTGTCCCACGAGGACATGGCATAGCCGTCGACCGTCGTCATATCGACATCGACGGCCAGCAGGTAGTTGCACGCCTCCGTGGCGTGGTTCAGCACCTCGTCCACGAAATATCGCGCCGAACAACGCTTTCCCTGCAATCGCCCCTGCATGTCGGTCATGGCGACCAACACGGTGTCCAGCATTCCCGCCTCGACCTGCTGTACAAGATCGGCAGCAGTCAGCATTCCGGCTCGCATCAAGACCCCTCTCGGCATCAACTTGCTCACGCTAAGCGAAGCGGGGGCCGGTGCGTGCCGGAACACGCAATGCCAGTTATCGGGTCAGTGCGACAAGGTCGTTCGAGGCCTGACGGCCGGTGACGCGTTGCAGCATGGGCGTCACGATGAGCGGCAGGGCGAGTTCGAACACGATCATGGCGAGGAAGAACGCGTTCGGCCAGCCCACATAGGCCACGGTCAGCAGCCGGACCAGGCCGCCGACAAAGAACAGCAGCATGAGCAGATGAATCAGCCCGGCATGCTTGTCCAGATCCCGCGCCGCCCACACACAGGCAATGCCGAAGGCGAGGAACAACACCATCACCATGCGGATATCGCCGTCCAAGCTGGGGTTCGGGGTATTCGCACCCGGAATGGTGCTCGGCCCGATCACGATGTGCGACAAGGAGATTGCCGCGCAACCGACTCCGAAGACGATGAGAATCCATTGCAATGCGGTGCGCATCGCCGCCCCTTCCCCGAGTGGAGGATGCCTGCGACATCCCTTAGTGGATGCGTGTCTACTAGCTGTGCATGCAGCCTACGACCGCTAGTAGACGCGCGTCAACTAGTGTGGGTGCGTGCCACCCCGCCGCCGACTCACCCCCGAACAGCGTCGCGCCGAACTACTCGACGTCGGCGCGCGAATCTTCGCCGAACGCCCCTACGACGCAGTCCAAATGGACGAGATCGCCGATCGCGCGGGCATCTCGCGCGCACTGCTCTACCGGCACTTCCCCAACAAGCGCGCCCTCTTCGCGGCGATCTACCAGCTCGCGGCCGACACCCTGGCCGCCACAGTCGAACTCGACTCCGGCACCCCACTGCACGAACAGGTCACCGCGGGCCTGGACGCCCACTTCGACTACTTCGCCGCCAACCGCAATACCGTGCTCGCCGCCAACCGGGCACTCGCCGGTGACCCGGTCATTCAAGCCATCATCACCGGCGAACTCGTCGCCGTACAGCAGCGCATGCTCGACGCCGTCGCCCCCGGCAACCTACCGCGCGAGGTCGCCGCCGCGATCCTGATGGCCTGGCTCACCTTCGTCCACAGCCTGTGCCTGGACTGGCTCGAACGCGGCACCCTGACCCGGGAACAGCTGCGCGACACCTGCATCGGCGCACTGGCGGGCGCGATGTCCGCCATTCAGCAGAATGAACGCACCTGATTGACTCTGGTGTATGAGTCTTTCGGCGCATCTCGAGGATGTAGGTTTCCCGCTGGTCGAGCGGCAGCTGGAACACCCCACGGTGGTGGGTATTGCCAAAGGTGAGCTGCCGGAAGCGGTCTTTCGATCCTGGCTCGAACAGGACTACCTGTTCCTACTGGATTATGTGCGGGTGTTCTCCCGGCTCGCGTGGCAAGCGCCCGCGGCGCATCTGGGCGACCTGGTGGATCTGGCGCATGCCACCTATCACGAGGAGCTGTCGCTGCATCGCTCGCTGGCGGGGGAGTTCGGGGCCGACCTCGACGGCGCGGTGAAAGGCGCGCCGTGCCAGGCATATACGACATTCCTACTCGATTCGGCCGCCTCCTACTCCGACGGCCTGGCCGCGCTCTACCCCTGCATGTGGGGCTACTCCACCCTCGGCTCGATCCTCGCCCGGAACCTCCCGCAAGAGCCCCGCTACCGCCGCTGGGTCGAGACCTACTCCGATCCGGGCTTCGCCGCACTCACCCGCCGCTGCGCCCAAATGCTCGACGAGTCCGATGCCGATCCCGCACGTGCCGAAACACTCTTCCTGGAAGGCATGCGTCACGAACTCGCCTTCTGGAACGTCCCCGACTGACTCGCCGGAAATTGGCTGGACATGCGGTGATGCGGTTCTGCACGATGCACCGATGACCTTCGACGTGCGCACCGCGGATCTCGACGCGCTCAATAGCGCGACCAAGTATCCGTCCATTCAGACCTACCACCAGCTTGGTGAACGTGGGTCGCTCACCGATGCCTTCACCGAGTTTCGTGGACCGGTCATCGGGACCGAGAAGGTCGACGGGAGCAATTCGCGAGTGATCTGCCTGCCCGACGGCTCCTGGCTGCTGGGCAGCCGGGAGGAATTGCTGTGCGCCAAAGGGGATTTGATCGGGAATCCGGCGCAGGGGATCGTCGCGGCATTGCGTGAGTTCGCGGATGCGCTGCCGCCGGTCGCGGAGGCGATCCGGGTGTACTACCTGGAGCTCTACGGGGGCAAGATCACCGCGGCAAGCAAGCAGTACACCGGGACCCGGACCGTCGGCTACCGCCTGTTCGACATGGTTGAGCTGCGGGACTTCCAGTCCGTCCTTGCCATGCCGGTCGCGGCGATCTCGGCCTGGCGGGAGGCGGGCGGGCAGCCCTTCGCACCCGAGCCCGAACTGGCCGCCGCTGCCGATCGGTCGGGTCTGGAACTCACCCCGCGCCTGTTCACCGTGGACGGCTCGGAACTGCCCGGCGAGATCGGTGCGATGCGGGAATTCCTCGCCGAGCACATGCCGATGACCCGATGCGGGCTCGACGAGGGCGGTGGCGGTCACCCGGAGGGGATCGTGCTGCGCACCCCGGATCGGTCGGTCATCGCGAAGGCCCGATTCGAGGACTACGACCGGACCCTGCGGCGACGGCAGCCCGCCGCCCGGTGAGCCCGCCACACCGAGTGGCCTAGGCGGTGACGTTGGGAGGGTGTTCAAATATTGGCGTGGGCGCAGGCCAGTGCGGCGGTGCGCTGCGCGGTAGTACGGCGGTGGAACCATGCCGCGCGCGCATCGCGTTCCTCACGGACCCGGATCCGGGCTTTCGCCAGCGCCAACTGCTCTTTGGAATGGTGCCGGTGATTCACGCGCGGCGTACCGGTCGGATCGATATGCGCCGGTGCGATCCACGCGGTACGACCCGGGAACTGCGAATCAGCACCGAGTTTCACCGTCTTCCAGCCGTCGGGGCCGTCGTTGACCAAGGCGTGGCAGTGATCGCACGCCAGCGTCAAGTTTTCGATGTCGGTGTTTCCGCCGTCGGCCCACTCCGACACATGATGCACCGCAGTGAGAGTGGCCGGGGCGTTGCAGCCCGGGCGGGTGCAGCCCCGCTCGGCGGCAATGAGCGCGAGCCGCTGTGCGGGGTTGGCCAGGCGCTGCCCACGCCCGAGGTGCAGCGGCATACCCGCATGATCGAACAAGGCCAGGAACGGCAACGCCTTCTCCGCCAGCTTCAACGCGGCCGGAATCGACACCGTCCCACCCGAAGCGGTGGTGACGACACCGGCGGCGGACTCCAACTCGGCCAAAGACATGGTGATCACCGTCGACACCGGCAGCCCACGATGGGAGCCGAGTTCGGTCGGTCCCATCTCCGGGCGCAGCAACGCCTGCAACGCATCGTGATTGCGTTGTGCGGCGCTGCGGTGATCCCGCTGGGCGGCCTGTTCGACCTGCTCGCGCGGCACCGAATCATCGGCCACCCACGGGCTTTGCGGGTCTTCGGGGTTGCACATGCCCGGGCGTGCCAGCTTCGCGAACACGGGGTCGAGCAGGGCACGCAGGCTCGGGGTGAGTTCACCCTTGATCGGGGACATCCCATCGGCACGCTGGCGCCCGATCACAATCCCGCGCAGGCGGGCGCGGTCGGAGTCGTCGGTGAGTGTGCCGTCCGGGTCCAGGTGATCGAGGATGCGTGCACCGACCTTGATCAGGTCATCCGGGGAGGCGGAGCGCGCCAACTCGACCAGGATCTGTTCGGCGGCTTCGCGGTCCTCGCGCGGGATCAGGTGCGGGATCCGGTCGGTGATCTTCGCGATCACGCGGGCATGATCGGCGGAGATCTCCCCGGCGGCTTGCGCGTTCGCGGTGTGCGCGAGCATCGGCGCCAACGCCCGCCCGCTCACGTCATGCCAGGTCCCCAGGTGCTTGGCGGCGTTCACGCGCGCGATGGCATCGGCGTGGGACAGGCGCAGGGTTTCTTCCAGGAACCGTACCGGTGATCCCGCCCCCACTCGCTGGGGCAGCGACCGTTCGCACGCTTCGACCAGGAGTCGGTGTCCGAGTGCGGCCAACTGGCGGGTGCTGGTTTCGATCTCGTGCAGCAGTGCGGTGAGATCGGATTCGGGCAGTGCGGTGAGGGAGGTGTCGAGCAGGGCATTCACCGCGGTGGCCAGCGTACCGGCCCCCGATGCGGTGAGAACTTCCCTGTTCGAACTCATGTGCTAATTCTACCGTGAATGATCAAGCAAGAGAAGGGAATACAGCATCTGAACTGCGGATATTCAGACTATCTCGTTGTTCGCAACCGGGCTGTTTATCCACAACCATTCGCGGCATTTGTCCTCATTTCATAGCGGCTTGTACGCGACGAGAGGCATACCAGGCCAACAACTCCGGCGAATCCACCGCAGTCGGGTCAACGACCGTCGTTGAATCTGCGCCCTGCAGTATGCGTTTCAAAGGAACCTCAAGCTTCTTACCTGTCCGGGTGCGGGGAATACCCGGCGCCTGGATGATTTCGTCGGGCACATGCCGCGCGGATACCTCGGTGCGGATGCGGGAGACGGGTGGGGTCCACCATGGGACCTGCATGGGGGCGACTGCCGGGCCGCGCCGCCCGAGGTGGGAATCGAGCATCACCCATCAATCAATGCAATTCCGATGTACTGCCGTGCCCCTTCGGGGCTTGCCACCCAACCTTGTTGCCACACAGGACATATTGAGCCGACTTTCACTCCAGGAGGTCGGCTGAGCATGACCTGAGCCGGAGCCGCTGACCGAGGGGGACCCACGAACACTCGCTCATGCCGAATCGAGGGCGTGTCACCACGGCCGGAGGCGGACTGAGTGTCAGTGTGGCTGGGTAGGATTCGCGACGTGTCACAGACTCTGAACGGCGGCTGTCTCTGCGGCAATATCCGGTTCTCCGCGACCGGCGAACCGGACTTCCCACATTTGTGCTCATGTGTGCACTGCCAGCGGCTTTCGGGTGCGCCGGTGATGTCCTGGGTGTCTTTCCCCGTAGAGGGCTTCGAGTGGACTGGGCCAGGCGGGGAACCGGCCTGGTTCGAGACTTTCAGTAGGTCTGTCGCGGGTTTTGCCCGGTCTGCGGATCGACCGTGGCGTCCAAAGGCGATGAGGCCGGCTTTGTCGGAGTCACGATAATGGCGTTGGACCATCACGCAGACCTGGTGCCAGTCAAGCAGAGCTTTGCCCACAACGCAGTCCCGTGGCTGCCCCGCTGGGATGATTTGGTGCGTCGGCGATACATCCGCAACTGCCGCGTATCGCGCTGTTTAAACCGGCCAAAGCGATGAGGCTGGCGGGTGAGATCCGCTGCGGCGCTAAATGTCCGCTCTTGCCGAGGTCCGGATTACCGGCCTATTCATGCACTAACCTCTGTTGCTGGTCAGTTTTCTGACTGTTCATGGGTCTAATTGCATGTTCAGGCCGGACGCGATCGCTGCAGTGCCTTCCGAACGCGGCATCCTGTCATGCCGCTGATCGCGCTGGATTGGTAGCTTGCACCGGCGTTAGTGTGCCGGATCGGCCCGGAGCTACATCCCCGACATTGTCGGATGACTGAATCGTGGTGCAGTGGCTACGATCCGCTTCGGTGTGCCGCGGGTAGCGGTATTTGTGGATGTGGGGGCGGATTGTGATGTTGCGGGCGTGGCTGGGACTGCGGAGCCGCTCAGATGTGCTCGCCGGGGTGCAGCGCAAGCACAGAGTGTATCGGCGCGCGGCATTCGATCTGGTCTGGCGGTCGCTGGTGGCGGACCAGGGTGACCGCGCCAACCATACGATGCGAACCAAACGCGTTGTCATCCTAGTCGTTTTGACGCTGGTCGCGGTGTTCGGCTGCTCCTCATGTTCGGGTCCGTCGGTCCATTTCACTCGACCCTCGAAATACGACGGCGCGAAGTTGTGTGATCGCTACCAGACCTTTCTGCGGAGCTCGCTGTCGATCACAGACGCTGCGGCGGACACTCTTACCTTCGAAGAGGGCGGCACCGTCGGATGGTCGACCATCTGTACCGGCCGCCACTCCGGCCTCGGCCTAATCGGCGCGCTCCAGGTACACAACCCACGAATAGACGACGGCGAAATCGACGGCATACCCACCGACTACCCGGCAGTTCCCGGCTTCGAAGGGAAAGCGTGGGTAGGAGCCCCGCTGCCGTATTGGACGGAAGTCCACGTCCAGGACGGACTTTGGAGTGCGGAAATGCGATTCGTGAAGGAGAGCCCCGAACAGGAGCTACTCAAGCCCGCCGACGTCCAGGCGGTGACCACGTTCCTGGTCCAGGTCGCACACGACCTCAAGGACTGATATCTAGTCGGCGCTGTTCCGGTCTGATGGGCTACGTGACGCGTTGTAATGCCGCGACCCGGGCGTTCTGAGGGACGTCGATAAGGTTGTGGCCGGATCGGTTCTGGTGGCCGGAATGGTTGTGCGGGAACGGTTGAGGCATGCGGGCGAAGCTGGTTGGCGTTCTTGTTGTGGGTCTGGCGTTCGGGGCGGTGAGTGGCTGTTCGGACTCGGAGAGCACTCCGACGGGGATGTTTGATCCTTGTGCGGAAATCTCGGACAACGCGATAAAGAGTGCTGGGTTTGATCCGGCCACGAAGGAGTCCGTGCAGGGCGTTACGCCCTACTCGGTGCGGTGCCGGATCTCTTCGTCCGGTCGCTCCGGCAGCTTGGGTCTCGAGCATCCCAACGGCGTGGCTCCCCCTCGGACCTATGAGGCCTATCTCGCCTCGGCACAGTCGGTTGCCAATAGCCCTGGCGGGCAGGCACCTACCGTCACCCAGATCAACGGTCGCGATGCGTACGTTGGTCCGCAGTCCATACTTGGTTGCGCAGTCCACCTCCGTACCGCCACCGGGGTATTGAGCATCAGTGTGAACTACTTCGACGCGAACAACTGTCCAAGCGCCGAAAGGGTATCCGCGATCCTCGAACCAAGCATTGGTGACCGCTGACCGCACGAGGACTTCGGCCGGACACTGCGGCGGCGGCAACCCGCCACCCGTTGAGCCACGCGCGACTGTCTCCGTACGTGCGGTGACGAGGCTTTGCTCCGGAGTCTCGTAACGTGAGCGGCATGAGTGAGCGGTTGGTGGTCATCGGTGGGGATGCGACCGGGATGTCGGCGGCCTCGCAGGCGCGGCGGCTTCGGAAACCGGGTGAGCTCGAGATCGTGGTGTTCGAGCGCGGGCATTTCACCTCGTATTCGGCGTGCGGGATTCCGTACTGGGTGGGTGGTGAGGTCGAGGAACGCGATGATCTGATCGCGCGGACGCCCGAGGAGCATCGGGCGCGGGATATCGATCTGCGGCTGCGGACCGAAGTGTTGGAGATCGATATCGACGGGCGGCGGGTGCGGTCGCGGGACTTGGAGTCCGGGGTTGAAACCTGGACTGGTTACGACAAACTCGTGTTCGCCACCGGGGCGACTCCGATCCGGCCGCCGCTGCCCGGCATCGATGCGCAGGGCGTGCACGGCGTGCAAACGCTCGACGATGGTCAGGCACTGATCGACACCCTCGAATCAATTGAGGGCAGGCGCGCGGTAGTGGTGGGTGCGGGTTATATCGGCGTGGAGATGGCGGAAGCGCTCATCCACCGCGGCTACCAGGTCACCATGGTCAACCGCAGTGCGGAGCCCATGTCCACCCTCGACCCTGATATGGGCGCTCTGGTGCGTAAAGCCATGGAGGGCATGGACATTCAGGTAGTCAGCAATGCCGAGGTGACCGGCATTCGCGCCGACGAGGCAGGTCGCGCACGAGCCGTCACCACCTCCGACGCCGAATACGAGGCTGATGTAGTCGTCCTGGGGATAGGCGTCCGCCCCAATATCGACCTGGCTCGCGCCGCCGGTCTCCCCCTGGGCCCGAACGAAGGCATCCTCACCGACCTTTCCATGCGCGTGCGAGGCCACGAAAACATCTGGGCCGGAGGCGATTGCGTCGAGGTCCTGGATTTGGTCTCCGGTTCTCTCCGTCACATCCCCCTGGGCACCCACGCCAACAAGCACGGCCAAATCATCGGATCCGGCATAGGCGGCGACTACGCCACCTTCCCCGGCGTAGTAGGCACAGCCATCAGCAAAGTCTGCGACCTCGAAGTAGCCCGCACCGGCCTCCGGGAACAAGACGCCCGCACCGCAGGCCTCCAATACGTCACCGTCATCATCGAATCCACCAGTCGCTCAGGCTATTTCCCCGGCACCGCCCTCATGACGGTGAAGATGCTCGCCGAACGCCGAACCGGCCGTCTCCTGGGCGTCCAAATCGTAGGCCGAGAAGGCGCGGCCAAACGCATAGACATCGCCGCGGTAGCCCTCACCACTCGCCTGACCGTCGAACAAATGACCGCCCTGGACCTCGGCTACGCTCCGCCCTTCTCCCCGGTCTGGGATCCGATCCTGGTCGCAGCCCGCAAAGCCGTCACCGCAGTCCGCCGAAACCCCTAGCGCCGCCAGGGGTTTCGGTAGTCGTACACCTCAGAAGACGAAGCCGCGCAGGGCCAGGAAGCGGGCTCCGCCGACCGCGGCCATGATGACGATTACGGCGGTTGCCTGCGCGATTTCGCCGAGGCCGGGGGCCCAGAAGCCGAGGGCGGCGAGGGCCGCGGTGCTGATCGCGAGGCCGATGAGGGCCAGGCCGCCGCCTTCTATCTGAGCGGTGAACCAGTTGACTCGGTCGGCCGCCTGGAAGGTGAGCTGACGGTGCAGTTCGTTCGCGATGATCGTGCTGACGATCGAACCGGCGATATTCGCGATGAGCGGGCCGGTTCCGCTCATGGCCATGAACAGCAGGACGTAGGCGATATTGCTGGAGCCGCCGACCAGGGCGAAGCGGATCAGCTGGGCGAAGACATGGTCACCGCGCAGGTACCGGCCGAGGCGGGCGAGCCGATCGAGGGATGTCGTGCGCAGCTCTTCGCCCGCACCGATGATCCGATCGAGGTCGTCGAGGATCGACTGGTCGGCGAAGGCGGTACCGGGGGTGGCGAATGCTGTGCTGTTCACGAGGGATACTTTCGCGAGCCGCGCTGTCACGGAGCTGTCATCGCGCTGACGCGGCGCTGACACGGCCGCTGACGTGATGTTCGTACTGGTCAGGTGGGGTAATTGGTGGTGGTGTCG
Organism: Nocardia sp. NPDC051030; assembly: GCF_040683015.1. Taxonomy (NCBI): domain Bacteria; kingdom Bacillati; phylum Actinomycetota; class Actinomycetes; order Mycobacteriales; family Nocardiaceae; genus Nocardia; species Nocardia sp. NPDC051030. The sequence goes on from NZ_JBFBCD010000003.1 coordinate 125,083, forward strand.
AGATGCTCCGGGCGGTCATGAAGGCACCGCCTGGCGCGGCCTGTCAGGTACCTGTGGGTACGGTTCGAGTTCCGCCGCGGTTCAGCTCACGGTCCAAGGCCGCAGTTTCTCCGGATTGCGGATGGCCCAGATGCGGGTGATCCGGCCGTCGGCAATATCGAACGCGTAGACCGACACGACGCTGTCGCCGAGCCGCGCCACCAATCCGGGCTGGCCGTTCACGGTGCGCTCGATCAGCGTGACCTGCGGGGCCCGGGCGGTGATCTCGAGCCAGGTGCGGACGATCTGTTCGCCGCCGACGATCGGGTGCCGGAAGGCCTGAGCCAGGCCGCCGCTGTCGGCGGTCGCGATCGCCTGCGGATCGAGCAGGCCGATCAGCGCCCCGATATCGCTGGTCTCCCAAGCTCGTTTGAAGTCCCTGACCACCTCGGCGCGCTGCGTGCTCGACGGCTCCGACGCGGTGCGGATGCGGCGGCGTGCGGAGGAGGCGAGCTGACGGCAGGCCGCCGGAGTGCGCCCGACCACGTCCGCGACCTCGGCGAAGGAGTAGCGGAAGACATCGTGCAGGACGAACGCCACCCGCTCGGCGGGCGTCAGCGAATCCAGGACGACGAGGAAGGCCATGCTGATCGACTCATCGAGGGTGATCCGGTCGGCGGGATCGGCGGGGGCGGGAGCGCCGAGCCATTCCGAACTGTCCGGCACCGGCTCCGGAATCCATTCGCCCACATAGCGTTCCCGCCTGGCGCGCGCCGATCCGAGCAGGTCGAGGCAGATCCGGCTGGCCACCGTCGTCAACCAGGCTCCGGGATTCGCCACCTCACGGCGCTGCGGCTCGGAAAGCGCGTACCAGCGGGCGTAGGTCTCCTGCACGACGTCCTCTGCCTCGGCCAGCGAGCCGAGCAACCGATACGCGAGGTTGATCAGCTGACGGCGTTCGCTGATCACCGCACTGAGGTTCGGATCGGTCATCTCGGCTCCTTCGGTCGATGCGGGCCCTCACCGAACCGACGAAACAGCGACCCGGAATGTGAGGCGGCCTGACATTCCGGACGGCTGCGTCGTCGGTAGGACATGACCAAAATCGCCATCATTCTCGGCAGTACCCGTCCCAACCGTAGAGGCCCGCAGGTCGCGCAGTGGGTGTTGGACAAAGCGATTCGCCTCGGCAACGCCGAGTTCGAGCTCATCGATCTGTGCGATCACCCGCTACCACACCTGGACGAGGCGGTACCGCCCATGTTCGGCCCTTCCGCGAACGAGCACACCCGGGCCTGGGCCGAGCGGATCGCCCCGTTCGACGGCTTCGTGATCGTGACGCCCGAATACAACTACTCCGCGCCCGGAGCGCTGAAGAACGCCCTGGACCATCTGTTCGCGGAATGGGCTAATAAGGCGGTCGGCTTCGTCTCCTACGGGGTGGGTGGCGGCGTCCTCGCGGTCGGTCAGCTGCGATTGGTGTGTGGCGCACTGGGTATGGCCGATGTGAGCCACTATGTCGCGATCTCGGTGCTCACCGATTTCGAGGACCACACCGTCTTCACGCCGAGCGAGCGGCATGTCACGGGACTGAACAGGATGCTGGAGCAGGTTGTCACCTGGAGCGATGCGCTCGCGCCGCTGCGCGCGCCGCTCACCGTCGCCTGACATTCGATACAGAAGGGAGTGGGTAGAGATGCCTACGCAACGCGAACTGGACGAAGCCACAATCAGGCAGCAAGTTGGAAAGATGGCCGAAGCGATCCACTTCAAGGATCTCCAAGGCCTGCAACAGCTCTACACCATCAACGTCGTATCCTTCGACGTCGAGCCGCCGCTCCAGCATGTCGGGATCGCGGCGAAAATGAAGAACTGGGCCACCGTGTTCACCCTCTTCGAAGACGTGACCTACGAGATCCGCGACCTGACCCTCACCGTCGGCGAAGACGTGGCATTCGCCCACGGCTTCGGTCGCCTCAGCGGCACTCTCGCCAACGGGCCGGAAACCAAAGGCATGTGGGTCCGAATCACCCTCTGCTACCGCAAGATCGACGGCGACTGGCTGATCACCCACGACCAGGCCTCCGTCCCCTTCGATAATGCGAGCGGCAAGGGAGTATCCGACCTCGAGCCCTGAGTCGAAGGCCACGCCCCCGCTACGCACCGCCGACTACACTCGGACACGATCGTCGATCGCATACGGTCTCAGGGGGTTCGGGCGATGTCGCCACTGTGGGGGCTGGAGTTCAATTCGCGAGTGTTTCATCATCGCCCTGCGCGGGCTCGCAGCCGGAGGCGAAATGCTCACCATCCGAATCGATCTCGACTGAGGTGAATCAGCTACAGGCGGGCGAGGTTTGGTTGCCCAGCGACAACGTATTGCAGATCCACTCCTTCTGCACCTTCCACTTGCCCCCTTCGGCCACGAACGGGACGACCACCTGCTGCGGCTGTCCACCACCGATACTCGCCTGGGCGTCGGCGGTCACGGTCCCATTGCCCAGATCGGTGACACCGGTGACGACGACGGTCGCATTGTTCTGCTTATAGATGTCGGCCAGCCGCTGCGGGAGCGTCGGGTCCGCCGAAACGCCCTGCATGAACTCCAGCTTCTGCTCATTCGGAACGTTCGGATCCAGAACCGTCTGAAACTCCGCATTGAGTTGGTCGACGGTCGGCGTCGGCGGGTAGTTCGTCTGCGTCACACTCGTCTGCGAGGTCTTGGCGTGCTTCGGCTCCTTCGCGTCACTCCCGCATGCCGACAGCCCCAAAACCGTCGACACTGCCAGCACGGCAACCGCAATCCGCCCACTCCTGTGAAGCTTCAACTGACTGACCCCCGATTACTCCGTAGCACCACTGATTGCGGTGCCGATCGGTGCCCGACGGTACCCGCGAAACCGGCCCGAAAGCCGGTCCACGCCCCTTTCATCCCGAATCCACATAGTTCCCGCAGCCCGCTCTTACACGGCTATCGGTCGTAAATCCTTGCCGCGATTGTGGTCACGGGGCGGTGCTAACGTGTGGCCGAAGGAGGGCCCGGTCCGGCACCGGGTGTGGGGGATGATCTACGAAGAGCGATACGGCTTCAACCCAAAAACAGTGCTCGTGCTGCTGATATCCGGGTTGTTCGTGGCAGCCACGATCTTCATCCCCGATATGTCCACCGCCCTGCGGATCGTCATGCTGCTGCTGTTCGGCCTCGGTGGCCTCCTCATCCTGGCGAACTCCTTGTCCCGCAAGGTCGCTCTACGCATCGATCACACCGGCATCACGCTGGGCGGCGCTCCCATGCGCTATCGAAAATCCACCCAACACCTACCCTGGCCCGACCTCGAAGCCGTGGTCCTATGGCGCCAACACACCGCCCAGAACCTCCCATGGATCGGAATCCTCCGCCGCACCGACGCCCCACCTCTGCACCCCGCCACGAACGGCCGCCGGGCACTGATGTCCACGGCCACAGCCCTCAGCGGAGCCCCGGACGAGCGACTGATGCAGTGCGCCAGAACAATCACCGGCTGGAAACTCGACACCGTCCAACTGTCAGCCGCCCTCCAAACCCTCGCCCCTCACGTCCGCTTGATCGATCACCGCTGACCCTGCCGGTTGTGACTGGGCTTGGTGAATTCCTTGATCAGGACGGGGTATTGGTCGGAGCCGTGACCGGCGGCGATCGCGCGGTCGGCCATTGCCTTGATCAGGCGGGGGAGTTCGGTGTTGATTCCCGCGGCCTCGCTCTCCTCGATGAGGTGGGTCATGGTGTGGGCGTCGGTTTCGAGGGTGGAGACTTCGGCGGGGAAGGAGTCATTGTCGATTTGGGTGGCATAGCCGGGGAGCCATTCGGCTACGCCGGTGGCGATCTGCTGGGCGAAGGGGGCGAAGGTGGCGGCGTCTATGCCCGCGGTTCGGAGTAGAGCGGTGCCGTGGAGCCAGGCATTGAGGACGCTCCACATCATGGTCAGGCCTGCCGTGTCGTAGAGGGAGGCCAGGCCGTGATCCGGGCCCAGGTGTTCGACGGTGCCCAGTGCTTCGAGAGTTGCCTTGTGCGCGTGGAAGTCCGAGTGCGGGCCGCTGTGCAGGATCACCGCGTCGGGGGTGCCGATTGTCGAGGGGATGGCCATGATCGCGCCGTCGAGGTAATGGGCTCCGTGCTGCTCGGCCCAACCGGCGGCCTCGCGGGCCTGCGCCGAGTCACCGGAGGTGAGGTTGATCAGCGTGGTGCCTCGCAGGCTGGGCTCGTTCGCGTCGAGGAGTTTGTACACGGCCTGGTAGTCGGTGACGCAGATGATTGTCAGCGGACTTGCCTGAAGTGCGTCGGCGAGGGTTGGGGCCAGATGTGCGCCTGCTGCTACCAACTGGTCGGCTTTGACGGAAGTGCGGTTCCACACCGTCGTCGGATGCCCGGCCTTCAAGAACGCACCAGCCAGCGCCCGACCCATCAATCCGAGTCCGATAACCGTCACGGGAGAAGCGTTTTCATTGCTCATGGCAACATCGTCAACGTTGATACCGGTGTGAAGGTCAAGTGAGGTTTCGATGCGTATCGGAGAACTGAGTCGCCGCACAGGCGTCAACACCCACCAGCTGCGCTACTACGAAGCGCAAGGACTCCTCGAGGCAGACCGCAAAGCAAACGGCTACCGCGAGTACGACGAAGACGCCCCCCTCCGTGTCAAACAAATCCGCCACCTCCTAGCCGCAGGCCTATCCTCCGAAGACATCGCTTACCTCCTACCCTGCGCAATCGGCGAAGTCCCCGAACTAGCCGGTTGCCCAGACCTCATCGCCGCCATGCGATCCCGCCTCGACCGAATCGAAGACCAAATCCGCCGCCTAGCCCAATCCCGCGAGGCCCTCACCACCTACATCACCGCAGCCGAACAAATGGCCGACGAGCACTACCCCCCATTCGACGGTGCGGTCGCGGACCCCGTCCCCGCCTGAGATCCGCGACCCGCGATCAAGATCAAGGAGCACTGAACGCGGAATCTCGCCCGATTTCCCACCACCACAGCTCCCTCGGACGTCCCGGCGGGCGGTGGCTGCGGCGGACGCGGAAACGCATGCCGCGCTTGTCGGAATCATCGGCATCCAGGTGTCGCACTGAGCTGCATCGGTGTCGGGGGGCGAGGATGGTGGATATCGTTGCGGGCATGAGTTCGTTGATGCACCGGATCCTTGATATCGCGCCGGTGTGGGTTTACGTCATCGTCACGCTATTGGTGTTTGTCGAGGACGCGATATTTGTGGGGTTCGTGGTGCCGGGGGAGACGGCGGCGGTGTTGGGTGGGGTGGCGGCCAGTCAGGGGCATGTGGCGCTGTGGGCGATGATCGTTCTGGTGGTTGGTGCGGCCATTGTGGGGGACAGCGTGGGGTATGAGGTCGGGAAGCGGGTCGGACCGCGGATATTGCAGGCATCCATACTGGATCGGCATCGCGCCCGGGTGGAGAGCGCTCAGGAGTTCCTGGCTCGGCGAGGTGGCTGGGCCGTCTTCCTGGGCCGCTTCACCGCCTTCTTCCGTGCGATGATGCCCGCACTGGCAGGCACCTCGCAGATGCCGTATCCGCGCTTTCTGAAGTTCAATGCCATCGGTGGGATCGTTTGGGGCACAACGTTCGTGGTGCTCGGGTTCGTTGCGGGACAGTCCTATGAGGCGGTGGCAAAGACCGTCGGCCGGGATATGGCGTTCGGGGCGGTAGGCATTGTCATTGTGGCGCTGATCATCTGGAAGATTCGCGAACGCCGCCGCGGGCGCACCGCCGAGGCCGAGTACAAGGCCACCCACCCGGTCGAGTGACCGCGCCCTGCATCGCGGGCGTGATCGGACTGACCACCATCCTCACCTTCTGGACCTCCACCGAGGCGACCGAGATTGGTAGGTGGTCGTGACTCTGAAGCAGGCCATTCCCTGGTTCTTGCCGATCCTGGTTCTCGCCCTCGCGGCCACCGGTGCGAGCGGGTTCCGGATCAATGCGCGGGACGGCCTGCGACTCATCGGTCGCGGATGGCTGGATCTGCAATAGTCGTGTCATTGACGCCATGGCCGGTGAACCCGCAGGCTGGGGGCATGCGGGTGGTGCTCATGGTGATCTTCGACGGGTTTCAGCTCCTTGATCTCGCCGGGCCCTCCGATGTGTTCGCCGGTGCCGCGGCGCTGGGGGCGAATCCGGGGTATCGGGTCGAGGTCGCGGCCCTTCGGGCCGGGCCGGTGCGCTCGGCGTGCGGGATCGAGGTGCTGGCCACGCGCGACCTCGAGAGCTGGTCGGAGCCGGTGGATACGCTGCTGATCGCGGGCGGGTTCGCGGCCTGGGACGCGAGCCAGGACTCTGTCATGGTCGGGGCGGTGCGCCAGGCCGCCGAACATGCGGACCGCGTGGGGTCGGTGTGTTCGGGAACCATCCTGCTCGCGGCCGCCGGACTGCTGGACGGCCGCCGGGCCACCACACATTGGGCCGGTGGGGAATTGCTGGCCCAGTCGTATCCCGGCGTCCGGGTCGAACCCGATCGCATCTATGTCCGCGACGGGCGGGTGTGGACCTCGGCCGGGGTGACCGCGGGAATCGACCTCGCCCTGGCCATCGTGGCCGCCGATCACGGCCCCGACCTGGCGCGGGAGATTGCGCGCTGGCTCGTGGTGTACCTGCATCGGCCCGGCGGGCAGAGCCAGTTCAGCGCACCCATCGCGGCACAGACGCCGAAACGCGATTCGCTACGCGCGCTTCAGGTGTGGCTGGAAGAGAACGCGGCGGGCGACCTGTCGCTGGCGGCGCTGGCCGAACACGTGGGGATGAGCACCCGCCACTTCTCCCGCGTCTTCGCCGACGAAACGGGTACAACGCCCGCGCGGTATGTCGAGCGCGTGCGCATCGGGGCCGCGCGACGACTGCTGGAGACCACCGATCAACCCCTGGATCGGGTCGCGGCCGCGGTCGGACTGGGCAGTCCCGAGACCCTGTATCGACTCTTCCACCGCCACTTGGGTATTGCGCCCGGTGAATACCGCGCCCGCTTCACCCGCTACTGAAAGAGAGAGTGCCCCATGACCTTCCAGATCGCGATCGTGCTATATCCGGGAATGACAGTCCTGGACGCGATCGGCCCGTACGAGGTGATCCGCAACCTGCCCGACAGCGAATTGCGTTTCGTCTCCAATGAAGTCGGCCCCATAGTCTCCGACAGCGGTGTACTCGTCCTTGGTGCAACCCACACCTTCGCCGAGACGCCCGCACCCGACCTGGTACTGGTACCGGGCTCCGAGGCCTCCACCACCGAAGCCATGGCCAATGGCGAACTCATCGAATGGCTGCGCGCCGTCCACCCGAAAACCCAGTGGACCACCTCGGTATGCAGCGGAGCCCTGATCCTGGCCGCCGCGGACATCCTGCGCGGCCACCCCGCCACCACCCATTGGGCCGCCCAGCCCGCCCTGGCCGCCTTCGGCGCCGAGTCACGCCCCCATGAGCGAGTCGTCCGCAGCGGCAAAATCGTCACCGCCGCAGGCGTTTCCGCCGGTATCGACCTGGGCCTGTGGCTGGTCGGCGAGATCGCGGGCGAGGAGTTCGCGCAGCTGACGCAGTTGGGCATCGAATACGACCCGCACCCGCCCTACGACACCGGCCACCCCGACAAGGCCCCCGCCGACCTCCTCCGCAAGGCCAAGCTGGACATGGCCAAACGCGCCGCCACCCCCCGAGTCCCCCTCGACGTCGCCACCACAATGTGGCGCCTCACCCTCAACCGCATCCGAGACCGCGCCGCCGCCAAGCGCTGATCGCTCCTCCCTCGCTGCGGCCGAGCGAAATCAAGATCAGGGAGCACTCATGGCGCGGAATCACCCCGATTCCCGCCACCAGTGCTCCTTGATCATGATGGTTCCGCTCCGATCTGCTCGACTGTCGGGCGGGCAGTGCGCCGCGCCGCTACGGTTGTCGTGTCGTGGCGGGAGGAGATCGGGATGGAGGGTGCGGTTTTCGGGCCCTACCAGCTGCGGCGGCTGCTGGGCGAGGGCGGCATGGGGCAGGTGTTCGAGGCGTATGACACTGCCACCGAGCGGGCCGTGGCGCTCAAGTTGCTGCCTCGACAGCTCGCGGGGGACAGCATGTTCCGGGCGCGCTTCCGGCGCGAGGCGAATGCGGTATCACGGTTGACCGACCCGCACGTGGTGCCGATTCACACCTTCGGCGAGATCGACGGCCAGTTGTTCCTGGACATGCGCCTGGTGGCCGGGGGCAATCTGCAGGAGCTGCTGCGGGGGACCGGGGCGCTGACTCCTGAACGGTCGGTGGTCATTGCCGAGCAGGTGGCCGCCGCGCTCGACGACGCCCACTCACACGGGATCCTGCACCGCGATATCAAACCATCGAATGTGCTCATCACCGCGCGAGACTTCGTCTACCTCATAGACTTCGGCATCTCCCGCACCGCCGACGACACCTACCTGACCACCACGGGCCAGGCCATCGGAACCATCGCCTACATGGCCCCCGAACGGTTCGGCGGCGGCCCGGTCGATGCCCGCGCGGATGTCTACGCGCTCGCGTGCGTTCTGTACGAATGCCTGACCGGCATCGGCCCGTTCTCGCAACCCCGGATCGAACAGCAGATCGCCGCCCACCTAGCGGCAATGCCACTGCCGCCCAGTCGAATTCGGCCCTCGGTGCCGCCCGTGCTCGATGCCGTCCTCGCCCGCGGACTTGCCAAGGATCCCGGTGCCCGATATGCGACCGCGGGTGAGTTGTGCGCTGCCGCGCGGGATGCACTCGATCCAACGCGACCGAGTGGCCCGGTAATCGAGGCGACGCAACAGCACAGCGCGGCGACCGACATCACGCAACCCAGGGAAGTGTCGATGGAGGCGACGCAATTGGACAGTCCGGCAGTCGATCCGCCGGAACCGCCGTTCCCCGGCTTCGAAGTGTGGCATCAGAACGCCATCAGCCAGGCGCTGGGCGCGCCCATGCCGCAAGAGGACGAAAGGCCATCCCCGCCGCTATCGGTCGAAAAGCCACCCCCGCCGCAATCGGTCGTAAAGCCATCCCCGATCGGTCGCAAGCGATTGTCCCGCACCATGATTCGGTCGGCGCTCATTGTGCTCACCGTCCTCGTCGTGGCAGCCATCGTGGTGTGGCGCTGGCCTCGATCATCGTCATCGGCGGGGCCGTCGGTGCAGCTTGTCGCGACGATCGAGAATGTGGGGCAGTATCCGGAACCGCTGGCCGTCGATGTCTCCGGGCTGTCGGTGTATGTCGGGGCGAGTAGCAATGCCAATGACTGCACGATCTCTCGGATCGATCCGGCCAAGCAGGCCGTCAATGATTCCTTCAAGACCGGCAACGTATTCCCGACGTACCTGTTCGCCGACGTGAACGACCTGATCGTGCTCGATGGCAGCACGCTCACGGTATTGAATCCGTTCGGGCACAACGTCAAGAGCAATATCCCATTCGTCGCGACCCACGCCGCGTTCGACCCGGGTAGCCGCCTGCTGATCACGGACAATGCGGCCGGACTCCGATTCTTCAGCACCGAGTCCTTCGCCGAGGGGACCGTGGCCCTGCCCGGTTCCATCCGGGATATCGCGGTCGATACCGACGACCACACCATCCTCGTGCTCACCGAGAAGCAGCTGCACTGGATCGATCCGGTCAGCCGGACAGTGACGGCGAGTATGGATATCGAAGGCGTGCGGGTGGCTGTCGATCCCTTCCGCAAGACGCCATATGTCCTGCTGAGCGATGGCACGGTGGCGGTGATCGATCCGTATGCGAAGACTGTCTCCACCCGGGTGGCTCCACCGCCCGGAACCGAGATAACTTCCGAGACAAAACTTATCGTCGGCAGCACGTGGGGAGCGCTCGTCAATGTCAAGCGCGGCGACCATGACATCGTCTCCGCCATAGATCCGGACAAGCCCACCTCGTACGCGGAGATCGACATCCCCGGCACATCGCATGGAATGGTGCTGGACCAGAGTTTCCTCTATGTCAGCAACGACAATGTGGTGTCGGTGTTCAAGTACAACCGCTGACGGCTCCGGTCAGGATTGGATGAGCTTCCAGTCCGATGGCAGGCCTTCCACTTTGACCGTCGCGCCTTCGGCTTCGATGGTCACCGTTGCCGGTCCCAGCCGCAGATCGGCGAGGCGAACGCGGCCCGCGCGCTGCGGGATCTGGGCGGCCAGCGTCAGAGTGCGTTGCGGGACATCGGGATCCAGTCCCAGGAACGAGCGCATCAGCAGCAACGGCGCGGCGCTGGACCACGCCTGAGGTGAGCAGGAGGTGGGGTAGGGGATGGGCGCGTTGAAGTCGGTGCGGGCGAAGCCGCAGAAGAGTTCCGGTGGGCGCGAACCGAATTCGTGGACGGCTTCGAGGAGACCGCTCGCGAGGCGTTCGGCAAGTTCCACAGCGCCCGGGATATGCCGGTAGCGCAGCAGACCGGCGATCGCGATGGCGGTATCGTGCGGCCAGATCGAACCGGTGTGGTAGCCCATGGGATTGAAGCGATGCATGGCGGAAGACATTGTGCGCAAACCGAATCCGCTGTCCATATCGGAGTTGCCGAGGCGTTCGATGAGGGTCGCCGCACGCGTGTCCTCGACAATGCCGGTCCACAGGCAGTGGGCGGTATTGCTGGAGAGCGCGTCGATCGGGCGTTTGGAGGCATCGAGCCCGAGCGCGTACCACCCCCGCTCCGGGAGCCAAAAGGCTTCGTCGAAGCGATGTTTCAACTCCGCGGCCTGTGCACGCAACCGATCCGCGGTGGCGTGATCGCCATACGCCGCGGCGATATCGGCCCTGCCGAGCCGCGCGGCATACACATACCCCTGCACCTCACACAGCGCGATGGGCGGTTCGGCGAGGCGGCCGTCGGCGAAGCTGATCGCGTCCCAACTGTCCTTCCATCCCTGATTGGCCAGTCCCTTATCGGTTTTGCGCCGGTACTCGACGAATCCGTCGCCGTCGGCATCGCCGTAGTCGTCGATCCAGCCGAGTGCCGCGTCCGCGGCGGGCAGCAGTTCGGTGATGGCCTCCGCGTCCACGCCCCAGCGCCTGCATTCGGCGAGCAGCATCACGAATAGCGGTGTCGCGTCCACGCTGCCGTAGTAGACGGACCCGCCGAGCACTCTTTCGCCGCCAGGGCCGTGTCGCATTTCGTGCATGATCCGGCCGGGCTCCTCCTCGGTCATCGGATCCACCTGTGCGCCTTGCAGTTTCGCGAGCTGACGCAACGTGCCCAGGGCCAGGTCGGAGTCCAGCAGCAGCGCCATCCAGGAGGTGAGCAGGCTGTCGCGCCCGAAGAGCGCCATGAACCAGGGCGCGCCCGCGGCCACATAGGAGGTCTGCTCGTCCGGATCGTCCATGCGCAGCGCACCGAGATCGCTCTCGGTGCGTTGCAGGATGGCGGTGAGATTGACCCCGCCCGCGGCGAGGCTGGTGGCGCTGGCCCGCCACGCCCGAATCTTATTGGTGGGATTGTCCTGATCGTCATTGTCGAGGTTCATCGGCACAATGCGATGCTCGAGCACCGGCTGGCACTGCACCACCGTCCGCCAGCTGCCGTGCCGTGGCACTACAATCCGCCAACGCAGCGATCCGGGGTGGATGACGGGGTGGCCGTCCGCGGTGATGGTGAGCCCGCGCCCCGGATCATTGCGGTCGATCAGATGCAATGCGCTCTCGGTGGCGCTGAGTTCACACCCGCCACTGCCCGCGCGACCCTCCTTGACCGCGAACAGATCCGCGAAATCGGAGTCCACACCGAGCGTGACCGTCATGGCCGTGTCCTCGTCGCCCAGATTCTGGATGGTGATGGACTCCCGCATGCCATTGCCGATCATCCGGCGTCGCACGATCAGCACCGTGGCGTCGGCGACGCCCGGCGCCGGATGCTTGCGCCCGACGAACCGGGCCCGGAACGCCTCCGGCAACATGACCGAAAGCTGTTCCGGCGCACGGCCGTCCAGCTGCAACTCCCACCGGTCGAGCACCCGCGCATCCCGATAGAACAGCCCGTGCGACGTACCCGAATGAATATCGCCGAGCGGATCGGACAGGCAGAAGGTGCTCGCCTCGACCATGGTGACGACGCCACCCCGGCCGCTGATCGCGGCCGGGGGGCCCGCATTGAACACACTCACCAAGCGCTCCGGACCGTGCCGCCGGACTTGCGGCTCAGCGACGGCACCATGGTCGCCCGGCGATGGCGGCCGATGGAACGCCCGGAATCGATGCCGGTGAGAACCGCCTGCCGATAGACCGCGTCATACCCTGCGGCGAAACGATCGGTGGCGAACAGTTCCTCGACCCGGCGGCGGCAGGCGTGCGGGTCGATCTCGCCGACGCGGGCGATGGCGTCCGGCAACTCGTCGGGATGGTCGCAGATGAAGCCGGTCACCCCGTGCTCGATGACCTCCGCGACCGCGCCGCCACGCAAGGCGACCACCGGTGTGCCGCACACCATCGCCTCGATCATGACAATGCCGAACGGCTCATCCCAGCTGATCGGGAACAACATGCATTTCGCGCCCGCCAGCAGCTGCCGCTTGGCAATGGCGTCGGCCTCGCCGAACACATCGTCGGTGGCGGTCAGCAGGGGCTCGACATGCTCTGCGAAGTACGCCTTCTCGGCCGGTTCATTGCACTTACCGGCCAGAATCAGCCGGATACCGGCGGCGTGCGCGGCCCGCAATGCCACATCGGGACCCTTGTATGGGGCGTAGCGGCCCAGGAACAGCGCGTAATCCATTTTCTCGGTATGGAACGGCCATTCCTCGGGATTGATCGCATTGTGCACGCGGCCAATCCAATTCAGGTCCGGGGCCAATTCGCGCTGCCGGTCGCTGATGGCCACGAGTTTCATATTGCGGTCGAATGCCCGGTAATAGTCACACATTTCGGCGTCGACCGGACCATGGACGGTGGCGATGGCCGGTATCCCCAGCATCCGGTATCCCGCCGCATTGAGCGGGCCCGCGAACGTGTGGTCGTGGACGATATCGATCGGATCTTCCCGGTGCAATCGTTCGATAATTCGCCACACCTTCATGGCGTGCACGATCTCGGGATAGGGCTCGCCGAGCTTGGCGCTCTGCGGTTCGTCCCACACCCGGATGAACCGGGCCTTCGTTCCCGCCCGGCCCGCGCCGAGCAGCGTAACCCGACGTCCGCGAGCCACGAGCTCATCCGCGAGCGAGGCCACGACGGCCTCCACGCCGCCATAACCCGACGGCGGTACATCGAAATAGGGCGGAGCCACCAGCACGATGTGCAACTGCCGATCGGGGGCGGGTGCGGGGCGGTCGGCCACGGGAATCGACAACAGATCGCAAACGGAATCGGAGAAGGCGTCATCCGAGTGTCCGATAGTCATTCCATACTCCTCAGTCGAGGTCGAATGTTTTTGAATGCCGATCGAAAACTTCTTCACCGTGGCACGTCCTCGAACGCGCTTCAAGCGAATGAGAACGGGTAACCAGGATTCGTGACGGGATGGTTATCGAACCTCCTCCCGGCTACTTTTGGCACTTCTGACCGGTGCGATTGCCCCTTTGTCGAAGGATGAGTCGATCGCCCGATTCCCCCACTTGGACGCTTGTTCCGGAGGCGTTCGGCCCTCGTTTCGCGGAGTGGCCTAGATCACAGTTTGGTAGCGGTTCGCCCCAACTGCCGCAAACCCTTTCCATGGTCTTTGCATTGTCTTTACGATTACCCCCGTTCTTCGCCAGACATCAAAGCGTCGTGCTGACACAGCTACGCCCGCCGCTCGCTCTCGATGCCAGTACATGTTGACCGATGAACCGGACGGCGCTGCCGCTCCGGCGAAGGAGAAATATGTCCACCGACACCGATCAGCCTCCACGGACGTCGCTCATGAAGGGACAACTGCCCGGGCTCGCGGATCTGATGCGCCGCGATCTGCCCGCTTCCGTAGTGGTTTTTCTCGTCTCCCTGCCGTTGTCCATCGGCATTGCCGTGGCCGCCGGTGCGCCGGTCGCCGCCGGGCTCATTGCCGCCGTGGTGGGTGGCGTGGTCGCCGCCCTGGTCGGCGGCTCGGCCTTACAAGTCAGCGGACCGACGGCCAGTCTCACCGTGGTCGTCGCCGAATCGATCAATCAATTCGGCTGGGCCGCAACCTGTTTCATCACCGTCCTCGCGGGCGGATTGCAGATCCTGTTCGGATTGAGCCGGATCGCGCGCGGCGCGCTGGCCATCGCACCGGTCGTGGTGCACGCCATGCTCGCCGGAATCGGCGTGGTGATCGCCCTGCAACAGGTGCACGTCCTGGTCGGCGGCAATTCGCTGAGCTCATCCTGGGACAGCATCGTGGGCCTGCCGGAGCAGTTGCGCTCGGTGCATCCCGGCGATCTGTTCCTCGGCCTGCTCGTCATCGCCATCCTGGTCGGCTGGCGGCGAGTGCCCGCGCCGATCAAACGCGTGCCCGCCCCGCTGGTCGCGGTGGTGGTGGCGACGCTGCTGGCGGCGGTGCTGCCGACCACGGTGGAGCACATCGTGCTCAATGGCACGCTGCTCGAAGAGCTGCGGCTGCCGCAGGTTCCGCACGGCGGCTGGGCCACGGTCGCGCTCATGGCGGTGACCATCGCGCTGATCGCCAGCGTGGAGACCCTACTATCGGCCGTCGCGGTCGACCGGATGCGGCAGAACTCCACGCGCCGAACCGATTTGGATCGTGAGCTGATCGGCCAGGGCGCGGCCAATATGGTGTCCGGCATGATCGGCGGCCTGCCCGTCGCGGCGGTCATCGTGCGCAGCATCACCAATGTGAAGGCCGGAGCGCAGAGCCGGGCCTCGACCATGTTGCAGGGCTTGTGGATTCTGCTGTTCTCGGTGGCGCTGGTCGGCGTGGTGCGCCAGATTCCGAAGGCGGCGCTGGCGGGCCTGCTCATCGTGGTCGGCATCCAGCTGATCAAGCTGGCCCACATTCGGCGGGCGCAGCGCACCGGCGACCTGGTGGTGTACGCCGCCACCGTGGTCGTGGTGGTGTTCTGGAATCTCTTGCTGGGCATGCTGGTTGGTCTCGCACTGGCCTTCGCGCTGCTGCTGTGGCGGGTGGTGCGGGTGAGCGTGGTGGCCGAGGCGGTCGAGCCCGCGCGCTGGCGGATCACCGTGGACGGCACCTTCACCTTCCTGGCGCTGCCGAAGCTGTCCGCCGAACTGGCCAAGGTGCCCACCGGCGCGGACGTGACCATCGAGATGATGGTCGACTTCCTCGACCACGCCGCCTACGACGCCATTCAGGAGTGGGTGTGCGAGCACCGATCCGACGGCGGCACAGTCGAATTCGTGGAAATGGGCTCCGCGCGCATGGCCGATGCCACCGACGGCCCGCCCGCGCGCGGGCACTCCCGGCACATGCTCAATGAGGTGCTGGGTCCATGGCGGCGCACCGGCGCGGACGTGTCTCCGATCGTGGCGGGCGTCGCCGCCTACAACCGCAGTCACGCGCATGTGATGCGACCGCACCTGGGTGTGCTGCGCGATGGGCAGGAACCGGATTCGCTCTTCGTCACCTGCGCCGATTCCCGCATCGTCCCGAATGTCATTACCAATAGCGGTCCGGGCGATCTGTTCACCGTGCGCAATGTCGGCAATCTGATTCCGACGGGCGGACAGGACGCGTCCATGGAGGCCGCGCTCATCTACGCGCTCGACAAGCTGGATGTGCGCTCGGTGGTGGTGTGTGGGCATTCCGGCTGCGGCGCGATGGAGGCCTTGCATTCGGAGGCGGTGACCGGATCCGATCTCGACAATTGGCTGGCGCATGCCCGGCCGAGCCTGACCCGCTACCGGTTGGGTCATCCGGTGGCCTCGGCAGCGGCTGCCGCCGGTTTCGGTCCGGTGGATCAGCTGGGCATGGTGAATGTGGCGGTGCAGCTGGAGGCGCTCCACGCACATCCGGTGGTGCGGCGCGGGGTCGAGGAACGGGGCGTGGTGCTCTCGGGCCTGTTCTTCGATATCACGAGCGCTCGTGTGGTGGAGGTCACGGTCGACGGGATCGCCGAGATTGATGACGTGGGCCACCCCGTCGAGGCATTACCTGCGTGATTTGTGCAGTACCGGGCGTGAATCTGCAAAGATTCACGCCCGTTTTACATTGTGGCCCAGCTTTTCTCAGCCTTTGCTAAGTCTTTACTTCTAGCCTGGCCTGAGCTCGTCCGGTGAGTCTGTGGCCAATGGTGTCCACAGCAATTTTCGATGCCCCTACGCACATGTTCTCTTCCGAGGCGCAATGCCTCGGATGAAGGAGCGAATATGTCGATCGACACCGATTCACCGCCAGGTAGATTCGATGGCCGGCTCAATTCCGTGCTGCGCCACGATCTTCCCGCATCAATCGTCGTCTTCCTGGTCGCACTGCCACTGTCCCTCGGCATTGCGGTCGCCTCCGGCGCGCCCATTGCCGCCGGTCTCATCGCCGCGGTCGTCGGAGGCGTGGTGGTGGGCCTGCTCGGCGGGTCGCCATTGCAGGTCAGCGGTCCCGCCGCCGGTCTGACCGTGGTCGTCGCCGAGACCATCAACCAATTCGGCTGGAAGACAGCCTGTTTCATCACCGTCGCAGCCGGTCTGCTGCAAATCCTGTTCGGCCTGAGCCGTATCGCGCGCGCCGCCCTGGCCATTGCCCCGGTGGTCGTGCATGCCATGCTCGCCGGTATCGGCATCACCATCGCCCTGCAGCAATTGCATGTGCTGCTCGGCGGGGCTTCGCACAGCTCGGCCTACCAGAACCTGATTCAGCTGCCCGGTGAACTCGCCAATATCCACGGTGACGACTTCATTGTCGGCGTGGTGGTCATCGCCATCATGCTGAGCTGGAAGTATGTGCCCGGCAAGCTCAAGATGCTGCCCGGACCGCTGGTCGCCGTACTGGTGGGCACCGTGCTGGCGCTGGTGCTGCCCGGCAATCCGGAGCGAATCGTGTTGAGCGGCTCGCTGTTCGACGCCATCGGGCTGCCGCAGATTCCCAGTGGAGGCTGGGGAGCCGTGGCACTCGCGGCACTGACCATCGCGCTCATCGCCAGTGTGGAGAGCCTGTTGTCGGCGGTCGCCGTCGACAAGATGCACACCGGGCCGCGCACCAACTTCGATCGGGAGCTCGTCGCGCAGGGCGCGGCGAATATGACCTCCGGACTGCTCGGCGGCCTGCCCGTCACCGGCGTGATCGTGCGCAGCGCCACCAATGTGCAGGCCGGTGCGCGCACCCGCGCTTCGGCCTTCCTGCACGGCATTTGGATCCTGGTGTTCGCGGTGGCCCTGGCCTCGGTCGTGCAGCAGATCCCGAAATCGGCGCTGGCCGGGCTGCTGATTGTCGTCGGCATCCAGCTGGTGAAGCTCGCCCACATCCGATTGGCCCGGCGCACGGGCGATCTGGCCGTCTACGCCGTCACCGTGGTGTCGGTCGTCTTCCTGAACCTCCTGGAAGGCGTGCTCATCGGCCTGCTGCTGGCCTTCGCGCTGCTGCTGTGGCGCGTGGTGCGGGTCGTGGTGTCGGCCGGACCCGTGGTCGGAACCGACCGCTGGCTGGTCACCATCGACGGCACCTGCACATTCCTGGCGCTGCCCAAGCTGTCCTCGGAACTGGCGAAGGTCCCCGAGGGAACCGGTGTGCTGGTCGAAATGAGCGTGGACTTCCTCGATCACGCCGCCTACGAGGCCATTCACGACTGGGCCACCCAGCATGAAACCACCGGTGGCACAGTCGAATACGTCGAGCTCGGCACCGCTCACATGGCGGCTGCCCTGACCGGACCGCCCGTGCGCGGACGGGCGCGGGGCCTGCTCGACGACGTCCTGCGCCCGTGGCGCGACGGCAATGATGGCGATCCCATCACCAAGGGTGTGGCCGCCTACCACCGGCGCAATGCGCATGTGGTGCGCCCGCATATGGACGAGCTACGTGACGGACAAAATCCGCACTCGCTGTTCATTACCTGCGCCGACTCCCGCATCGTCCCGAACGTCATCACCAATAGCGGGCCCGGCGACCTGTTCACGGTCCGCAATGTCGGAAACCTGGTGCCCTCGGGTGGGCGGGACAACTCGATCGAGGCCGCCCTGGCCTTCGCATTGGATGAGCTGGAAGTGGACAACGTGGTGGTCTGCGGCCATTCCTCCTGTGGGGCAATGAATGCTCTGGTCGCGGGTGCACCCACCGGTTCCGGGGGAGGTCTCGGTGCCTGGCTTGCCCACGGACGGCCCAGCCTGGACCGTTTCCGTTCCGGTCACCACCCCGTGGCAGCCGCAGCCGCAGCCGCCGGATTCGGTGTGGTCGACCAGCTCAGCATGGTCAATGTGGCAGTGCAGCTGGAAGTCCTGCGAGCACATCCGGTAATCCGGAATGCCGTCCTGTCCCGCGGAATCACGGTATCCGGCCTCTTCTTCGACATCGGCTCCGCCCGAGTCCTGGAAGTAACGGCCGACGGCATCGCGGAAATCGCCGACGCCGACCTATCGGCCCTGGCCGCAGCAATGCCCTGAGATTGGTAGTGGGTGGCCAGACTCCGCCCCCTTTGTTGACGAGCATGCAATGGCTGAGGCCCCACTCGGGCTTTGCCCCAGCCATTGCATGCTCGTCGCGGTGTATCGACAGTTGGGGCCGGGCATGTTCTGCCGGGTGTGTGATGGTGGAGGGTGTTCCGGCGTGTCGTCTGCACTATTGAACGCTCGGTGAGGTGGGCGGCCTACGCTGGCGCGGATCGTGACATTGTGGTTGGTGGAAGCCTTGTGTCGGCCGGATCGGAGTCGAATGGAAATGGTTGCGGAGCCCCCTGTTTCGATGGCCGTCGTGCCGGGAACCGAGCTGTTGCGGGAGCAGTGGCTGGGGGAGCGGATCGCCGAGATGGGCATTTCTTGGGGGACTGGGGATAGTCGGGTTTCCGGGACTTTGTGGTGGTGTATGGCCGCGTCGTCGCTGGTGAATCCGATTGTTACCGCCTTCGCGACCGGGCGGGCCGCCATGGATCCGACGCTCGAGCACATTGCGCTGGAGATTCGGCCCGATGGCGGCGTCGAGCGGGTGCTGCCCGCTATGGGTTCGGCGGATGACGCGCATTTCTCCGCGCTGACGCAGGGGGTGGCGGAATTCGGGCTGGATGTGAATCAGTCGGATGCCGGAGACTCGTGCTGCGGGACCGCGACGGCGAATTCCTGTTGTGTCGCTTCCCCCGCCGGGCATGCGCTGCGGCAGACCCTGTCGCGAGTGATTCCCATGGTCGCCGAGGTATCCGGGGCCGGAGTGGCGTCACTGTGGGCGATCGTGGCTGATGCCGTGGGCAATCGGGCCTTGGACAGTGGCGATCAAGAGGCCGGGGCCAGGCTGGCTCGGGAGGTGGCCGGGCGGCTACCGGTGCCTCGATTCGCCGATTTCGGTGGCCGGACCTTCGTGCGCCGCATCTCCTGCTGCCTGGTGTTCGAGGTGCCGGGGTGCGAGATGTGCACGAGCTGTCCGAAACGTCCTGCGGCAGAGCGGGAAATGCTGCTGGCGGAGTTGGCGGCCCGCGGCTGAGGATTTCGCCGCTGCCCACCGGCATCCGCTGTGCGCCGCAGAGTGATTCGCATGGCCGATGAGGTGATTCGCGCGGTAGCTGAGGTGATTCGCGCAGTCGATGAGACCGATGTCTGCGGTGGTCGACGCCGGATGACCTGCCACTGCCGAAGAGGTCGGCAGGCCGGGGTCCGCCGCCGGTGTTGAGCGACGCGATGTCACCTGTGGCTGCATAACCCGAGGTCGGCCCCGGTGTCGCGGGTGCGACCTGTGCGGCCGGGCGGGGTGGCGACGCGGCGGGGCCGGTCCATCGGCGCGCGGCCACCTCGGTGCCGATAGCATGGTGCGCGCCGGAGTAAAGCGTTTCGCGGAGTATGGCGAGCGTGACCGGCCGTGATAGTGGGGAACCCTCCCCACGTATCTGCCCGCAGGACCATTCAGACGATCGGCCGGATCTACCGTCCGCCGCCATATTGCCAAGGAGTGCGCAGCCGTGACCACCTCAGCCGCAAGGACCCCAGCCGCCCTCGTCCGGGTGCCGGCCGGGACTACGGCTGGTGCCGCGGTGCGCGAGGCCGAACTGCCGAGCAAGGGGCCGGACGCGGTCATCGTTGTTCGTGATGACGAGGGCAACCTCAGGGATCTGTCGTGGACCCCGGAGGTCGATGTCGAGGTCACGGCGGTCACCGCCGATTCCGAGGACGGCCGCAGCGTGATCCGGCATTCGGCCGCGCATGTGCTCGCGCAGGCCGTGCAGCAGGAGTTCCCCGAGGCCAAGCTGGGTATCGGCCCGTTCATCAAGGACGGCTTCTACTACGACTTCCAGGTGGACAAGCCCTTCACCCCGGAGGATCTGACCAAGCTGGAATCCCGGATGAAGAAGATCGTCAAAGGCGCGCAGCGGTTTTCGCGCCGCGTGATCGAGGTCGAGGATGCTCGCGTCGAACTGGCCAAGGAGCCGTTCAAGCTGGAGCTCATCGCCGATAAGTCGGGCATCGACGATCCGGAGATCATGGAGGTCGGCGGCAAAGAGCTGACCATCTACGACAATCTGGACCCGCGCACCGGGGAGAAGCTGTGGGGCGATCTGTGCCGCGGCCCGCACATCCCCACCACCAAGTACATTCCCGCGTTCAAGCTGACCCGCAGCTCCGCCGCCTACTGGCGTGGTGACCAGAGCCGCGAGGACCTGCAGCGCATCTACGGCACCGCCTGGGAATCGCAGGAGGCTCAGGACGAGTACCTGCGCCTGCTGGAAGAGGCCGAGAAGCGCGATCACCGCAAGCTCGGTCTGGAACTGGACCTGTTCTCCTTCCCTGATGAGCTGGGTTCCGGCCTGCCGGTGTTCCACCCCAAGGGCGGCATCATCCGCAAGGAGCTCGAGGACTACTCGCGTCGCCGCCACGTCGCCGCGGGCTACGAGTTCGTCAATACCCCGCACATCACCAAGGGCCACCTGTTCGAGGTCTCCGGCCACCTGGACTGGTACCGCGAGGGCATGTTCCCGGCCATGCATCTGGACGCCGAACTGAACGAGGACGGCACCGTCCGCAAGCCCGGCCAGGATTACTACGTCAAGCCGATGAACTGCCCGATGCACAATCTGATCTTCCGTTCGCGCGGCCGGTCCTACCGCGAACTGCCTTTGCGCATGTTCGAATTCGGCTCGGTGTACCGCTACGAGAAGTCCGGCGTCGTGCACGGCCTGACTCGCGTCCGGGGCATGACCCAGGACGACGCGCACATCTACTGCACCAAGGAGCAGATGCACGCGGAGCTGACCTCCACGCTGCAATTCGTGCTCAGCCTGCTGCGCGACTACGGCCTCGACGACTTCTACCTCGAGCTGTCCACCAAGGACCCGAAGAAGTTCGTCGGCTCCGATGAGCTGTGGGAGGAAGCCACCGAAACCCTGCGCAAGGTGGCCACCGACTCCGGCCTGGAGCTGGTGCCGGATCCGGGCGGGGCCGCGTTCTACGGCCCGAAGATCTCGGTGCAGGCCAAGGACGCACTGGGCCGCACCTGGCAGATGTCGACCATCCAGCTGGACTTCAACCTGCCGGAGCGGTTCGAGCTGGAGTACACCGGTTCCGACGGCGGCAAGCACCGGCCGGTCATGATCCACCGGGCGCTGTTCGGGTCGATCGAGCGGTTCTTCGGCGTGCTCACCGAGCATTACGCCGGTGCCTTCCCGGCCTGGCTCGCGCCGGTGCAGGTGGTCGGCATTCCGGTCGCGGCCGACTTCGCCCCGCATCTGGACGCGGTTATCGAGGCATTGCAGTCGCACGATATTCGCGCCGAAGTGGATCGCAGCGACGATCGCATGCAGAAGAAGATCTTCAACCAGACCGCGCAGAAGATCCCGTTCATGCTGCTGGCCGGTGCGCGCGATGTCGAGGCGAACGCGGTGAGCTTCCGCTTCCGTGACGGCACCCAGGTCAATGGTGTGCCCGTCGCCGATGCGATCGCCACCATTCGCGACTGGGTCGGCCGCCGCGAGAACACCTCTCCCACCGCGGAGGGCTTCGAGATCCGATCGGCACAGGCATGAATGGTCAGGGCCCGGAGGCGGTAGCTTGCGTAACCACGCAGGGCCCCCAGTCATGCCTCAGGGGGACAACAGCATGACGGAACGTAGGGGACCCGGGGGTCTCGCGGGTGAGGCTGCCGGGCAACAGGATTCGGCACCTCGGGAGCAGATAGTGGATGGTGGCGCGGCGGGGGAACCGGATCGCTTGCAGCGCTTGTGGACTCCGTACCGGATGTCCTACATCACCGGGGCGGTCGTGGAACGCGATGCCGCACAAGAGGATGCGCCGAAGAAGACCGGGCATCCCTTCACCGACATCCCGCAGATGACCGATGAGGACGGGCTGGTCCTGGCGCGCGGTCAGTGGGTCTACGCGGTGCTGAATCTCTACCCGTACAACCCCGGCCACATGATGGTGGTGCCCTACCGCCGCGTCGCCAATCTGGAGGACCTGACGCCGGAGGAGAGTGCCGAACTGATGGCATTCACCCAGCAGGCCATTCGGGTCATGAAGCGGGTGTCGCGGCCGGAAGGCTTCAATGTCGGCCTGAATCTCGGTGGCGTTGCCGGTGGTTCACTCGCCGATCACCTGCATCAACATATCGTGCCGCGCTGGAGTGGAGACGCGAATTTCATTACGGTTGTCGGCGGCGTGAAGGTAATGCCTCAGCTGCTGCGGGAGACCCGGGCGCTGCTGGCGGAGGCATGGAAGGAATCCGAATAGCGTGCTGAGCTTCTTCGGTCGCGAGACGTTCGCCAAAGCGACTGCCCCCCTGGGTAAAGCATTGGTGAGCACCGGTCTGACCCCGGACGCGATGACGCTCATCGGCACCACCGCTTCGATTGCCGCGGCGGTGACACTCTTCCCATCCGATCACCTGTTCTGGGGAACCATGGTGATCTGGCTGTTCGTCATGTTCGACATGCTCGACGGAGCGATGGCGCGGGCGCGCGGCGGCGGCACGAAATACGGTGCGGTGCTGGACGCCACCTGCGACCGGGTCGCCGACGGCGCGATCTTCGGTGGCCTGGCCTGGTGGTCGGTGTATCACGCGCACTCCAAGCATCTGTTCGTCGCGACCCTGGTGGTGCTGGTGACCTCGCAGGTCATCTCCTATGCCAAGGCGCGCGCGGAGGCCAGCGGACTCTCGGCGGACGGTGGGCTCATCGAGCGTCCCGACCGCCTGGTCATCGGCCTGGTCGGTGCCGGATTGACCGGTATCGGTGGGTATTTCGAGATCGAGTGGCTGTCCTACGCCGTCTATGTGGCCATCTACATTCTGGCGGTGCTGAGCATCGTCACCGTCTTCCAGCGGGTGCTGGCCGTGCGCAATTCGCCTGGCGCGCGCGACATTATCGCCCCGGCGGCGAAGGCTCCGGAGGAACCGCAGCGGTGAATACCGATTTCACGTCCGCGATGACCGATAAGGCATACGCGGCCGGGTGGGGTCTTGTCCGCGGTCTGCCGGAAGGTATGGCGCGGCGCACATTCGACCTCGGCGCGGACGCCGCGGCGCGTAAAGCCAATAAGGCGGCGCATCACGGACATCCGAATCAATTGCGGCGCAACCTCGCCCGCGTGCTCGGCACCACTCCCGAGCAGGTGCCGGACGAGCTGATTCGCGACAGCATGCGTTCCTACGCCCGCTACTGGCGCGAGGCGTTCCGGCTGCCGACCATGGATCATGTGGCACTGGGGAAATCGCTGCGCGTGGCCGGTACCGAACATCTCGACGCGGCCCTCGTGCAGGGGCGCGGCGCACTGCTGGTGCTGCCGCACTCGGGCAACTGGGATATGGCCGGTGTGTGGCTGGCGCAGAATTACGGCAGGTTCTCCACCGTCGCGGAACGGCTGAAGCCGGAATCGCTGTACAAGCGCTTCATGGATTACCGGGACAGTCTCGGGTTCGAGGTCTTCCCGCTCACCGGCAGCGAGCCGCCATTCCCGCGGCTGGCGGAACGCCTGCGGCAGAACAAGATTGTCTGCCTGATGGGGGAGCGCGACCTCACCGGCAAGGGTGTTCCGGTCGACTTCTTCGGTGAGCGCACCTGGCTGCCCGCGGGCGCAGCCAGACTCGCCATCGACACCGGTGCGCCGCTCATGCCCGTGCACTGCTGGTTCACCGGGGATCGGGGCCGTGAAGACTGGGGCATGGAAGTGCATCGGGCCCTGGACACCTCGGGTGGTGTGCAACCGGCCACCCAGGCCCTCGCGGATCGTTTCGCCGCCAATATCGCCGCGCATCCCGCCGACTGGCACATGTTGCAACCGCTGTGGGAGAGTGACTTGTCGGAGGCCCGGCTGGCGCGCATCGAGGCGGCGCAGCAGGCATTGGGGTATCGGGATCCGGTGGCGGGCACCGGGACCGAGGGGGACTTGGGAGACGGCGCGCTATGAGAATCGGCATGGTCTGCCCGTACTCGTTCGATGTTCCGGGCGGGGTGCAGTCGCATGTCGTGGAGCTCGCGCAGGTATTGATCGAACGCGGGCATCGGGTCAGCGTGCTCGCGCCCGCCGCCGATGACACGCCGCTGCCGGAATATGTGGTGTCGGCGGGCAAGGCCGTGGCGATTCCCTATAACGGGTCGGTGGCGCGACTGTCCTTCGGGCCCACCGCCTATACCCGGATCCGGCGCTGGATCGCCGACAATGACTTCGACGTGCTGCACATTCATGAGCCGAACGCTCCGAGTCTGTCGATGCTGGCATTGAAGATCGCGGAGGGGCCGATCGTGGCCACCTTCCATACCTCGACCACGAAATCGTTGGTGCTCAGTACTTTTCAGGGTGTGCTGCGGCCGTATCACGAGAAGATCAGTGGGCGGATCGCGGTATCCGAGCTGGCGCGGCGGTGGCAGGTGGAGGCGCTCGGCGGGGACGCGGTCGAGATTCCCAATGGGGTCGATGTGCCCGCGTTCGCGCATGCGCCGTTGATGGAGGGCTATCCGAAGCCCGGGAAATCGGTGCTGTTCCTGGGGCGTTTCGACGAGCCGCGCAAGGGTATGGACGTTCTGCTGGGTGCACTGCCCGAATTGGTGCGCCGCCATCCCGATCTCGAAGTGCTGATCGTGGGCCGCGGTGACGAGGACCGGTTGCGGCGTGAAGCCGGTGAAAATGCCAGGCATCTGCGCTTTCTCGGCCAGGTCACCGATGCGGAGAAGGCTTCGGCCATGCGCAGCGCCGATGTGTACTGCGCGCCGAATATCGGCGGCGAGAGCTTCGGCATCGTGCTGGTGGAGGCCATGGCCGCCGGAACCGCCGTTGTCGCAAGCGATTTGGATGCCTTCCGTCGGGTGCTGCGCGACGGCACCGCCGGAATGCTGGTCCCCGTCGGTGATTCCGATCGACTCGCGGAGGCCATCGACACCGTGCTCACCGATACCGATCGTCGCGAGGAACTCATCCGCACGGCCAATCAGGTTGTCGGCGAATACGATTGGCCCGTCGTGGCGGAGCAGATCCTGCGCGTCTACGAGACCGTCACCGTCGGCGGCGTACCCGTCAGGACTGCCGGATGATCACATTCTCCGCGACGACCATCCTGGTCCTCGCACTCGTCGCCGCGCTCATCATCACGCTCGGCGTCTGGGCCTACACCACCGCGAACCGCCTGGACCGCCTGCACGTGCGCAGCGACCAGGCTCGCCTCGCCCTGGACGCCGCCCTGGCCCGCCGCGCGGTCGTGGCTCGCTCGGTGGGTGCGGTCCTCGCCGGTCTCGATTCCGATGTGGAGTGGGTCGAACGAGCCCGCCGTCTCTCCACCTTCGCGGACCGAGCCGAACGCGCCAACTGGCACGACCGCGAAACCGTCGAAAACCAGCTCGCCGCAGCACTGTCGGCCGTCGACATCGCGGCCCTCCCACCCCAGTTGGTGGCCGAGTTGGCCGATGCCGAAGCGCGAGTCCTCATCGCCCGCCGCTTCCACAATGACGCCGTCCGCGACACCCTCGCCCTGCGCACCCGACGCTCGGTCCGCTGGCTGCACCTCGGCGGTACCGCCCCCCTCCCCACCTACTTCGAAATCGCCGAACGAGTAACCCCCGCAGCATCCACCGGCCTCGAAGTGGACACCGTCCGAACCTCGGCCCGAGTCGTGTTGCTGGACGAAAACGACCGCGTTCTCCTCCTCCGAGGCCACGACCCCAAAATCCCCCAGGTCGAATTCTGGTTCACCATCGGCGGCGGCGTAGACCCCGGCGAATCCCTCCGCGACGCCGCCATCCGCGAACTCCACGAAGAAACCGGCCACACCGCAGACCCCTCCGCCCTCTGCGGCCCCCTCTGGCGCCGAGTAGCCGTCTTCCCCTTCAACGGCGAACTGATCCGCTCCGAAGAACTCTTCTTCATCCTCCGAGTCCAACAATTCGACCCGGAGCCAGCGAATCTAACCTTCCTGGAACGCCGCTCCATCACCGGCAACAAATGGTGCACCCCCGCCGACATAGTCGCCCTGGACCTCTCCGGCGAAACCGTCTACCCCTACCACCTCGACCAACTCCTCCCCGAAGCCATCAAGGCAGTAGACACCGCCCAAGCCCCCGAAGTCCGCTCCATCCGCTGACCCGCCCGCCGAGGGAGCTGTGGTGGCGTAAATCAGGCCCCGATCCCGCCACCAGAGCTCCCTGATCTTGGTGAGTGGGCCGCGCCCCGGTCACGCCATTCGCCTGCGAGGTCGAGGATGGCGAAGGTCGGGGTGAGAGATTGCGGCGCGATCACGCGAATCGGATTGGAATCCGGTGGGCGGGATGGGGGAGCGAGAACCGGTTACAGCGGGCGATTGCGGGGCTACGGTGGGCCGGTCAATGGTGATCTGTGGCAAGGACTTCGGGATGAAGCTGATGTATGCCCTGTGGGGCGAGGGTTTGGGCGAGCGGTTGCACGGGGCTGAGTTGCGGCGGGAGTTGGCGGCGGCTGGGGTACCGAGTTGCAGGTCAATATTCGTGATGCGGATGTTGAGGCGGCTCAGGTGCGGCATAGCACGTATGACGAGGCGATTGCGGCCATTGTGAGTGTGCGGACCGAGGGTTCACACGAATCGATCACTGCCGCACTGGCTTCCGTGGCCAAGGAGGTGGACGGGTGGATTGTGGAGGAGCGCACGCCGATCGTTCCGCCTGCGGTTGAGAGCGGTGTGCGCACCGATGCCCTCGCGAACTTCGCGCTGCTGCGGATCCCTGCCGATCTCACTCGCGAGGAATGGTTGCATCGCTGGCATGACCTGCACACCACGGTTGCCATCGAAACTCAGGACACCTTCGGGTATGTCCAGAACACCGTCCGCGAAGCCATCACCGACGGTAAGCGGGTTGATGCGCTGGTCGAGGAGCTGTTTCCGATGGCGGCCATGACCAGCGCGCACGCCTTCTACGGTGCGGCCGACGACGCTGAACTCCAGCAGCGGGTTACCCGGATGATGGAAAGCGTCGTCTCCTTCGGCGCACACCTCGATCTGGACCTGGTTCCCACTAGCCGATATGTATACCCGCTGGCCTGATGGCCTCAGCCGAAGTGTGAGCTTCGGACCGGGCCTGGGGAATTCATCGGGGTGCGCGGGCCGGTGAGCCAGGTGTCGCGGGTTGCGGTGATGAAGGCCGCGAAGGCTGGGTCGAGGTCGGGTGGGGTTTCGTCGTCGCCGGTGTCGGGGGTGCCGTCGGCGAGGACGATGTCGACGGCGATTTTGGGCTCGCGGCGGGTGTCTGCGGGCAGGGGGTCATTGTCGACTCGTTGCTTCGCTGCCCAGGGTTCCACGACGACCTGGTGCAGCAGTCCGCTGACGTCTGCGCTTACCGGGGGTGGGGAGGTCCAGCAGGTGGCGTGTTCGTAGAGGATTTGGCCGTCGGCTCGTTCGCGCAGGGTGTTCAGCAGGTCGGGGTCGAGGTCGCGGAGGTTGTAGGCCACGACCACCGTGTCTGTGCCGCCCGGTGCGTACGGCTGGATGGGGAGGCCGAGGAGTTGGCCGGCGGCCAGGCCGAGGATGGCGCTCGAGCGGTCGGGCAGCATGGAGACCGAGCGGGGGCGGCGTCCGGAGGCGTTGAGGATCAAGGAGAGTCGGTCGAGGCTGTAGCGGCACATTTGTGGGCTGTCGCCGAGGTATGCCCAGCGGCCGGTCATTCCGGCGCGGAAACCGTAGGGGGACAGGGTGGCCAGGTAGCCGCCGGTCAGGGTGAAGTGCCAGCCGCGCAGGTCGTGGTGGTCCAGTGCGGAGATCGGCTCGACGCGGTCCGCGCGTGAGAGCATCCGGGCCACGCGGTCGCGGGCGAAGAGCCATCGGTCGTCGTCGGGCGGGGTCAGGCGGGCGAATTCGGTACGGGCGCGCGGCAGGTCACTGGCGAGGATGCTGTTGTAGACCAGCAGGTAGCGCTCGGGCCAGGGCCGCAGCATCGATTCGTTGGCGATGAGTACCTCGGCGGCCTCATGGTGGCGGTATTCGTCTTCGAGGGCGGTGACCAGCTCTGCGAGTGCGAGATGCGAGTCGGGTGCCCGCAGCAGAGCCTCCCGTAGGAATGGGACGGCGAGGAAGGACACGCCGCGTTCGACGCATTCGTATCCGAAGACCGTGAGGGCCTTCGCGTCCGCCGGTTCGGAGGCCACGGCCCGTGCGGCGGTGGCCAGATCGTCGAAGTCGGCGGCGGTTGCCAGCTGTTGCATGATCACCGCGAGATCGACCAGCGGAGCTGCGTCCGCGGTGAATCGCAGGGCGCGGATTGCACCCGGCACATCGCCTTCGTCGGCGAGTCGGCGGGCTTGTTCCAGTTCATTTGTCATCGCTGTCGATTTTCAGGGAGAGAACGACTGTCGGCAAACGAGATTCGAAGCTTCCGGATGAATACCGGCGCGTTCTCGACTAGGGTCCGGGATGGTTTGCTGCGCAAAGGAAGCGGCTGACCTTGTGTGGAGGTGAATGCTTTCGTGTCTTACCTGCTTTTCGATTTCCTGGAGCCGTACCTGGGTACGTCTGCGGCCGAGTATTGGGCGACTCTGCTCGTCCTGCAGCCGCTTGGAATAGCGACGCAGTAGCTCCTTCTTGGGCTGAATCGCGTTGGATGCTGTGACGCCCGTCATCGTCCTCGATGGCGGGCAGTCCAGTCGTGTCGGACTGGCTATCAAGTGGCCTGATGTGGACGCCTAGAATCGGGTTGTTCGATTCCGAGCGATTCGATTGGCCCAGATGACACAGGAGTTTGCCGTGACTACGCCCGACACCACCCCGACCATCGGTACCGCCCGCGTGAAGCGCGGTATGGCGGAGATGCTGAAGGGCGGCGTGATCATGGATGTCGTCACGCCGGAGCAGGCCAAGATCGCCGAGGACGCCGGCGCCGTCGCCGTCATGGCGCTCGAGCGGGTGCCCGCCGATATTCGCGCCCAGGGTGGCGTGTCCCGCATGTCGGATCCGGACATGATCGACGGCATCATCGCCGCGGTCTCCATCCCGGTCATGGCCAAGGCCCGCATCGGCCACTTCGTCGAGGCGCAGATCCTGCAGTCCCTCGGCGTCGACTACATCGACGAGTCCGAGGTGCTGACCCCGGCCGACTACGCCAACCACATCGACAAGTGGAACTTCACCGTTCCCTTCGTCTGTGGCGCCACCAACCTGGGCGAGGCGCTGCGCCGCATCACCGAGGGCGCGGCCATGATCCGCTCCAAGGGTGAGGCCGGCACCGGCGACGTCTCCAATGCCACCACCCACATGCGCACCATCCGCGGCGAGATCCGCCGGCTCACCTCGCTGTCCGAGGATGAGCTGTTCGTGGCCGCCAAGGAACTGCAGGCCCCGTACGAGCTGGTCCGCGAGGTCGCCGCGACCGGCAAGCTGCCGGTCGTCATGTTCACCGCCGGTGGCATCGCCACCCCGGCCGACGCCGCCATGATGATGCAGCTCGGCGCCGAGGGCGTGTTCGTCGGCTCCGGCATCTTCAAGTCCGGCAACCCGGCCGAGCGCGCCGCCGCCATCGTGAAGGCCACCACCTTCCACGACGACCCGGATGTGCTCGCCAAGGTTTCGCGTGGTCTGGGTGAGGCCATGGTCGGCATCAATGTCGAGGAGATCCCGCAGCCGCACCGGCTCGCCGAGCGCGGCTGGTAATTCGGCTCGCGCGGCTGGCCGGTGAGCGCAGCCGAACGCTGAACTCTGAACCGCCGGATGGTCCTTCGGGACGGTCCGGCGGTTCTTTTGTGTGCCGCAGTGTCTTTCGGCCCTAGTCGCGGTTGCGGGCGGGGTGCTACATGTCAAGGGAGCCAGACGCGGAACGTGCACGGCCGACCGGTCCGGTGAAATTCCCGCTACCTGCGTGCATGCCACTCCAGCAAACTCAGCTAATTAACTAGGATTGTACTGCGGCAAATTTACTACCTGGCGATTCCTCGCTAATGTTCGGCTCGAGCACCTGCTCGACAGTCGAATAGAGCTTTCTGGCAAGGAGTCCGCATGCTGGAGATCGACCAGTTCACCTATGGCTGGCTTACCCCGGCACTGGCCTATCTCATGTCCGTCATCGGCTCGTTGCTGGCCCTGCGCTGCATGGTGCGGGCCCGCAGTCAGAACGGGCATGGCGGCTGGGTTGCCATCGGTGCCATCGCGTTGGGCGGCACCGGGATCTGGGTCATGCATTTCATTGCGATGCTGGGCTTTTCGGTGCGGGACGCGACCATTCGCTACAACGTGCCGATCACCTTGTTCAGCGCCGCCATCGCGATGGGCGTTGTGTGGCTCGGACTTTCGATCGTGGTGCACCGGCATGCGGAGGCGTTCGCGCTCATCGTCGGCGGCACGATCACCGGGCTCGGGGTCGGGGCCATGCACTACTCCGGCATGTACGCCATGAAAACCGATGCGACCGTGCGCTATGACCCCTGGATCGTCATGCTCTCGCTGGCCATCGCGGTCTTCGCCGCCACCGCCGCACTGTGGTTCGCGCTGCATGTGCGCGGCATTCTCGCCACCATCGGCGCGGCCCTGATCATGGGGGTCGCGGTGTGCGGCATGCACTACACCGGCATGTTCGCCATGCATGCCCA
Source organism: Nocardia sp. NPDC051030 (assembly GCF_040683015.1). Taxonomy (NCBI): domain Bacteria; kingdom Bacillati; phylum Actinomycetota; class Actinomycetes; order Mycobacteriales; family Nocardiaceae; genus Nocardia; species Nocardia sp. NPDC051030. Next base: position 156,115 of record NZ_JBFBCD010000003.1, read on the forward strand.
TGTGGCCGAGCACATGCACGCGCCCTCGGGTGCGCAGGCGAATCAGCTGCTGACCCCGCTGATCGTCGCGGTCGGCATGGTGACCATGCTCATGCTGCTGCAGGTCGGCATCACCGATGTGGACGAGCCCGACCTCAGCCGCATTCGCGGCCAGTACGCCAGCCGGTTCTGGCCCAGCCGCAACACCACGGAGTACCAACATCGCGGCTTCCCGCCGGACGATTTCCCCACCGAGACCTTCGATCCGCGCCACCGCCGCCGGTAGCCGCGGGCCGGAAATCCAGGCGACGCAGCGCATCCGGTTTTGACACGATGCACGGGTGACGACAGGGCGAGTTCGAAGCGCACCTCACCGTGCGCGCGGCACACCTATCCGCCAGGAATGACGTCGTTTATTGGCCGCCGTGGTGGCGTGACTCGACCGACGCGCTGCGGAAGTTTGCCCGCCGGGGATCTGATCAGTCCGGCAGGCCGGTGCGGCGGATGATGGGGATGCCGAGGATGTCGCGGATGTAGATCTCGATGAATTCGGGTAGCCAGGGGTTGGTGGCCATTCGGGCGAAGTGGTCGGTGAGGCGTTGGTCGGGGGTTTCGGTGAGATGGACTGTGCGCCAGCAGTTCAGGGGCTGGTTTTCGCTGCCGGAGACCGAGTGTTCGACGTGGAAGACCGGTTGGCGGCTGTCGGCTTGTAGGGGCTCGCCGTCGGGGCCGGGGAGTTCGGCCGCGCCGATGAACGTGACGGTCTGAGCGGCGTCGTCGAGCTTGGTTTGCTCCAGGACCAGGCCGTATGTATCCGGTTGCAGCCACAGGCGTTGCATGGACCGTCGCACGAAAATATCGCCTTCGCCCCATGATTCGGCCGTGCCTGCGGCAACTACGTAGGGAATGAACAGGTCCGGTCGCCGCGCCTTGCGTCGTTCCATGTCCCACAGCATCGTTCGGGTGAAGACAACCGGTGCGCCGAGATCGTAGCGCTCGGCCAGCGCCCGATTGACGTCCGCCGGGGGTAGCTCGTAGCGGGTGGCGGACGGGTCCTCCCAGGCCAGGGCGAAGATCTTCTCGTGGTCGATGCCGGGCATGGTGCCTCCCTCGTAAAGCGGTTGGGCTGCACGCCATTATCGTCCGACCGGTGTTTGCCGCAGGCATATTCGCGGTCGCGCGGGAGAGGGCGATCACCGATTTCACCGGTCCGATGCGGAGGCTGGTGGCGCATGTGCGCGGCGAGTGGACGTTCGCCCCGGGCGGCTCGGATTGCCTTGTCCGGTGGACTTATTCGTCTTATCCGCGACCGGGACGACGGTTCTTGATCCGGGGCGTGGCCGCACCGCTGTGGCGGCGCTATGCGAAGGCCACCCTCGCGAGGACGGTCGCGGTGGTCGAAGCGCACTGACCGACGGGCGTCAGGGGCGGGTTTGCGGATCGTCGATGAGGCGGCGGTGCAGTTCGGCGGTCATCTGGTGGATGGCGCGGGTGAGTTCGGTATTGGTTTTGAGTTCGAGTTCCTGTTCGTTGAAGTCGTGGTCGGCCTTCAACTGCTGGAATTCGGCCTGCCGGTTCTGGCCGATCATGACGAAGGTGGAGAGGAAGATCGCTTCCAGGGAGACGGCGAGGGTCAGGGTCGGCCAGGGGCTCTTCTCGAAGAAGATCATCCATAGCGCGAAGCCGACGGCGTGGATGTAGACGAACCGCATGGAGCCCGCGAACTTGGTGATCCAATCCGCGACTCGGAGTTGAATACTCGCGGCGCGCTGCTCGCGCAGGGAGACGACGGCGGGATGCTGGTCGACATGCTGGTCGAGGCGCGGCGGCTGAGTCATGGTCGAAGAGTAAGCGGTGCGGAATCATTTCCAGCCGTGTCGGTTCCGCGTGTTACCGTGACCGGTCCGCGGCACATCTGATCGCGGAGTGAGCGATCAGGGGAAGTACCGCGCGTCATGTTCCACCGCACCAAGCTGTCGAAGTTTCTGCTCGTGGCGGCGCTCGTGGCCGGATTCTCGGCGGCCTTACCGGTGACGGCGAATGCCCAGGTGGCGGTGTATCCGGGCATGACCATTCGCACCAGTGACCGGCTGTGCACGGTCGGCGCGACCGGTGAGATCGGCACCCAGAAGTACGCGGTCACGGCCGCGCACTGCGCCGAGCCCAATGCGACCGTCTACGACGACAATGGCACCCGCATCGGCTGGTACGCGGAAACCTCCGGCGATGACGTGACCACCAATAGCCTCGGCTTCGCCCTGGTCCGACTGGACAAGACCGTCGCCGCGCGTGCCTCGAACGGCTCCTTCGGCCTCGGTTCCGCCAATACTGAGGCCTACATCGGTCAAGGCGTCTGTCACATCGGCTGGGCAACCCGCAGTTGCGGCGCGGTCGTCCGCAATGCGGCCAACTACTTCATCACCGACTTCACCTCCGACAAGGGCGATTCCGGCGGCCCCGTCTTCCACACGAACCTCAACGGCGGCGCGGATTTCCTAGGCCTCCTCATCGGCACCAACCCCGACGGCCAGGTCATCGTCGAAACAGCCGCCTACGTCCGCGAGCAGATAGACGCCACCTTCAATGGCGCGTACCACTTCACCTGGTACACCTCATGATTCAGAACTCAGGTGGCTGAGCGGCGGATTGCGGGCCGGTCGGGGTGATCCCAGGCGATGAGGAGGTCGGGGGATTCGGGGTTGGTGCGGGTGTGTTCGAGGATCGCGGTGATGGTGAAGTGGTCGTCGGGGGAGGTGTGGCGGCGAAGGGCGGCTTCGGACATGTGGAGGGTGACGGTGAGGTCGTAGGGGAGGTTGCGGCCCAGGAGCATCGGGCCCGCGAGGAGCAGGAGGGTGCCGGGCGCTGCGGTGCGGATTCGGGCTCGGGCGGAGCGGTCGGTGTGTTCGTTCCAGAGGGCGGGGAGGTAGCGGCCCTCCTTGCGGAGCGAGGTGAGGACTTCTCGGTCGAGGGCGGGGTAGTCGAACCAGGCTGTGCGGTAGGTGAATTCGCTGTCGCGGTCGTATTCGAGGCGGACCGAGGCGGGGCGGACGAAATCGTGGAGGGAGATCACCTCGGCGGGGCGGCCGCCGGTGTGCAGGCGGTCGGCGACGGAGCGGGCGAAAGAGAGCGGGTCGGCGGCGTCTGCTCCGTCGATGGCGATCACCGCGTGACCCGGGAGGTCGGCGGCGCGCTCGGTGACCAGGTCGATCAGGCCGTCGGGGGTGATGGCGGTGAAATCGGGCACTCGACCATCATGATCGAACGGTGACGAACACCGATGTTCGAGCACGTCGCGCGGTTGCCGAGGGTGTGCGATTGCTAGCCTGAGCCCGACAATCCGGAAGGGAACGGTGCATGGCGACGATCGAAGAGGCGCTGGAGATCGAGCAGATCGAGCGGGACATCTTCCGTGGCGCGTCCACGAAGACCCAGCTGCCGCGCACGTTCGGCGGTCAGGTCGCCGCGCAGGCGCTGGTGTCGGCGGTGCGCACGGTGGATCCGGAGTATCAGGTGCATTCGCTGCACGGATACTTCCTGCGGCCGGGCAATCCGGTCGAGCCGACCGTGTACCTGGTCGATCGCATTCGGGACGGGCGCTCCTTCTGCACGCGACGGGTCACCGGCGTGCAGAACGGCGAGGCCATCTTCACCATGTCGGCGTCATTCCACATCGGCGACGAGGGGCCGGAGCATCAGGACGTGATGCCGACCGTCACCGCACCGCTCGAACTTCCCGACGCGCGCACCAGCATGAGCCCGGAACGACTGTGGGCCATGCGCGAATGGGAGCACTGGGATATCCGCACCGTCCCCCAGGAGGAGGTGGACCGCCGCGACGGTCTGGCCGCCCAGCAGCAGGTGTGGTTCCAATACCGCCACGAACTGCCGGACGACCCGCTGTTCCACGTCTGCACGCTCGCCTACATGAGCGATATGACCCTGCTGGGCTCGTCGAAGGTGCCGCACCCCGACGAGCCCACGCAGAACGCCTCGCTCGATCACGCCATGTGGTTCCTGCGCCCCTTCCGCGCGGACGACTGGCTGCTCTACGACCAGCAGTCGCCATCGGCGGGGTTCGGCCGGGCGCTCACCGGCGGCCGGATCTGGAATCAGCAGGGCCATCTGGTCGCCGTCGTCGTCCAGGAAGGCTTGATCCGGACCTTCAAGGACAAGCAGGCGAAATCCTTCCCGCCGGGCACGAACTGAGCCGTCCGCGCCCGGCCGCGGTCGGCTAATTCCGGTAGCGGAAGATGATCCGGCCCCGGGTGAGGTCGTACGGGCTGAGCTCCACCAGCACCCGGTCATCGGGCACGATCTTGATGTAGTTCATCCGGATCTTCCCGCTGATATGCGCGAGAACCTGGTGCCCATTGTGGAGTTCGACTGTGAACGTGGCACTGCGCAGGCACTCCACCACGCGGCCTTCGATTTCGATGGCTCCCTTCGTCATCGGCGCACCAACTCGAGGCTGCTGCTCACCTGTCGAGCGCCGATATTCTCGAACAATGCCGTTGCCGCGGCATTGGATTCGTTCAGTTCGGCACGGACCGCCGTAATGCCGGACCGGTGCATCGAACCCAGCACATGTGCCAGTAGCGCGTGCGCTATGCCGCGCCGGTGCACGCCGGACCGGACCGCGATCAGCTTGATCCGCGGTAACCGGATCGTCTGCACCCCAATGAGTCCCACATAGCCATCGGGTTGTACCGCGACCACATGGTTCGAGGGGGTCAAAGCGAAGGGCAACACCTCGGCTGGCATTACCTGCCATCCGAGGGTGGCCTCGACCTCATCGTAAATCGCCTGACGGAGTTCGCGTAGCGAATCTGCTTCGGCCGCACCGAGATCCAGGATGGTCAGGTCCGCCGGTTGTACGTGTGAATCGAGTCCCGTGACCGCCGGATCGGTGGGCACCGAGTACTCCCAGTCGCGTCGGCAGGTCGTGAAGCCCGCCCGTTCCCAGTTCGCGATCAGGTCCCGATCGTCCTCGTCGACCACCGTGTACAGCGGAGCCGGCAGGTCGGTGAGCATTGCGGCGGCAAGCTGGTCGAAGACCTCGTCCTGCCACGCATCGATACTGAGGAAGACCCGCCCATCGGATCGCGGCGAGGCCTCGCCCCGGCCGACCACCTGGTCGCCGTCCATCGCATGCCACTGCCATTGCGTGAGGCGCGTGATTACTGCTGTAGAAGATTGCATGATTTTGCCTTTCGGGATCGCTTATGCGCACTCCCGATGACAAAATGCGTCAATCGTCCGATCGCGAAAGCGGGGAGCGCCCAAAGAATGTCGTGTTAATGGGACTCACCTCCTCATGTCGTCAGGTCGGACGCGTCGAGGCTAGCAGCACGCCGGTGTCACGCCAATCCCTTTTCCGAAGCACCCATCCCGCCGGGCCGCGCGTGTAACGATCACCGGTGACGCTTTCGATCACTGTGCAATCGGTGCGCGCTGTTCCTAGGGGGTTGTGGTGGATCTGCGGATGCGGCTGGAACATGAGGACGCGGAGGCGTTTCGAGCACTGGACCTGTGGCTGCGACGCGAACCCGACCTGCGCGGGCGGACGAGTCTGGTCCGCACGGTCCCGGGGCCCGGCGAAATGGGCGGGGTCGCTGATGTACTCATGATGGCGGTCGGCGGTGGCGGTGCGTTCACGACGCTGGCCGCGTCGCTGCGGGTGTTCTTCGCGCAGCCGCGCCGATCTGATCTGACAGTCCGGGTCGAGACCCCGGACGGGCGGACGATCGCGGTCGACGCCAAACGGGTCGCGAACCCCGAGGACCTGCAGCGCGAGATCCTGGGGAACAGCGGCGAATCATGAACCCCGAATGGATCCGAGGCCGGTTGGGCTCGGCGGCGGCGCAGAGCTGTGCTCGCGCTGCTCGCCGCCGACTCGGATTACCTTGATGGGCAAGTGTTCTGAGCGCGGCTCACGCCGTCTGCACGCGTAGATGGCAGACCACGGTGTCGGGCATCTTGCGCAGCACCCGCTCCAACTCGTCACTGCGATGGCTGGGCAGCACGTGATTCCAGCCTGCGGGCGGTTCGATCTCGGCGATCACCACGACCTTGCGGCGACCGGCGAAATTCTCGCGCACATAGCGTGCGACGGGGCCGCCGACGGTGGCATCGCCATCCTCGATCAGGATCAGCCGCACGTCGGGATGCCAGGCCTCCCATTCCTTGGTGAACAGGTTGATGTTCTCCCCGGCCAGGCACACGTGGACGGCGGTGACATCGCGGCCCAGTGACATGGCCGCCGAGAGTGCCTCGCGGCTGAGTTCGGAGACTTCCGAGACCGGCACCACGATGGCGGTATCGGTCGGGCGCGGGGTGGCCGGGACGCAGCCCGCACCCTTGCAGCCGTCGATTCGGTTGTAGGTCTTGCGGATTCGTTCCATGCCATAGACCAGCAGCGGTAGCACCAGCACGATGAGCCACGCGCCCTCGGTGAACTTCATCGAGGTGGTGACGATGGCTGCCACGAAGGTGAGTACCGCGCCGAAGCCGTTGAGCGCGATCCGCCACCTCCAGCCCGGGCTGCGGGTGGCCAGCCAGTGCCGAACCATGCCGACCTGGGCAATCGTGAAGCCGACGAACACGCCGATGGCGAACAGCGGGACCAGGGCGTTCATATTGCCCTCGGACGCCAGCAGCAGTACCGCCGCCGAAACACCCAGTGCCAGAACGCCGAACCGGTACACCTGCCGCGGCGAACTCACTGCGAATCGGTGCGGCAGACAGTTGTCGTCGGCCAGGATCTTGGTCAGCGTCGGCAGCCCGCCGTAGGAGGTGTTGGCGGCCAGCGCAAGCAGGATCACGGTGGCGAATTGCACTACGTAGTAACCGAATCCATGCCCGAGTGCCGCCTCGGTGAGCTGCGACAGCACAGTGGTGCCCTCGATCGGATGCACCTCGAACTTCTCGATCAGCGTTGCCAGCCCGATCAGCATGACACCCAGCAGCACGCCGAGCGCAACCTCCGCACGCTGTGCTCGCCGCACCTTCGGCTGCGCGAAGCTCGGCACCGCATTGGCGATGGCCTCGACACCTGTCAGCGCCGCACACCCACTGGAGAAGGCCTTGAGCAGCAACAGAATTCCGATGGTGTGCGCATCGGTGGCGACGGCCGCGCCGGTGGCCACACTGGCCGGTTCCGACCGCAACAGACCGCCGATGATCACCGCGAAGATGCCGAGCACGAACACGACCGTCGGAATCATGAAGGCGCGGGCGCTTTCCCGGATGCCGTACAGATTCAATGCCGTGACGCCGACCAGAATGGCCAGGCAGATCCACACGGTATAGCGGTGCAGCTCCGGAAACGCGGATGTCAGCGCGGCCACGCCCGCGGCAATGGACACCGCGACATTCAGCACGTAATCGACGATCAGCGACGCCGCGGCAACCAGGCTGGTGCGGTGCCCGAGCCGCTCCTTGGCCACCGCGTACGCACCGCCGCCATTCGGGAACGCGGCGATCACCTGTCGATAGGAGGCGATGAGCACGGCCAGCAGCACCACGATGGCCAGGGTCACCGGCAGCGTGAAGCCCAGCCCGGCGGCTCCGGCGGCGGCCAGCACCAGCACGATGGCTTCGGGGCCGTAGGAAACCGAGGCCATGGCATCGAGCGAAAGCCCCGCCAAACCGGTCGAAACGGTCAGCCCGTGCCGGGGTGGCGGCACGTCTACTCCGCCGCGCGGCCCGGTCGAGGTTTGCGGAAGAACATCAGTCACAGAGGGAGTGTTCTCCCGAAAGGGCAACTGGACACGCGTCCTAACGAAACCCTGACGCCCCGGGTGAGGACGGCCACATACCCGGCGAAACGTATGCTCGACGGCGTGAAACCGACGATTGGTGTGCTGGCCCTGCAGGGCGACGTGCGCGAACACCTGCATGCGCTGACCGCGTGCGGCGCGGAAGCGGTGCCCGTGCGCCGCGTGTCCGAGCTGGCCGCCATTGACGGATTGGTGCTGCCCGGCGGTGAATCGACCACCATCAGCAAACTGCTGGAAGTCTTCGAACTGCTCGAACCGCTGCGCCAGCGACTGCGCGACGGCATGCCCGCCTACGGCTCCTGCGCGGGCATGATCCTGCTGGCATCCGAGGTCCTCGATACCCGCCCGGATATGCAGGCGTTGCACGGCATCGATATGACGGTGCGGCGCAATGCCTTCGGCCGTCAGGTCGATTCGTTCGAGACGGATCTGGACTTCACCGGCATCGATGACGGGCCGGTGCGCGCGGTATTCATTCGCGCGCCCTGGGTGGAACGGGCCGGTGACGGCGTCGAGGTGCTGGCGCGGGTGCCCTCGGGTCCGGCGGCGGGACAGATCGTCGCGGTGCGCCAGGGCAACGTCATCGCCACGTCCTTCCATCCCGAGGTGACCGGCGACCTGCGGGTACATCAGCTGTTCGTCGATACCGTGGTCCGGCCGCGCGCCGGAGTGTGATGCTTGCGCAGTAGTAGGCTGGGGCGGTTGTACGTGCCCCCTGAAACGAGGAAGTAGGGAATGAGCGGCCACTCCAAATGGGCCACCACCAAGCACAAGAAGGCCGGGATCGATGCGAAGCGCGGCAAGCTCTTCGCCAAGTTGATCAAGAACATCGAGGTGGCGGCCCGCACCGGTGGTAGCGACCCGGACGGCAACCCGACTCTTTACGACGCCATTCAGAAGGCGAAGAAGTCGTCGGTGCCCAATGACAATATCGAGCGCGCTCGCAAGCGCGGCGGTGGCGAAGAGGCGGGCGGCGCCGACTGGCAGACCATCATGTACGAGGGCTACGGCCCCAATGGTGTCGCCGTCTTGATCGAGTGCCTCACCGACAATCGCAATCGCGCCGCGGGCGAGGTCCGCGTGGCCATGACCCGCAATGGCGGCAATATGGCCGACCCGGGCTCGGTGTCGTACCTGTTCCACCGCAAGGGCGTAGTCACCCTGGAGAAGAACGGTCTCTCCGAGGACGACGTGCTCATGGCGGTGCTGGATGCGGGCGCGGAAGAGGTCAGCGACCTCGGTGACTCCTTCGAGGTCATCTCCGAGCCCAGCGACCTGATCGCCGTGCGTAAGGCATTGCAGTCCGCCGGTATCGACTACGACTCCGCCGAGTCCGGCTTCCAGCCGTCGATGTCCGTGGCGGTCGACGCCGACACCGCCCGCAAGGTCTTCAAGCTGGTCGACGCCCTCGAAGACAGCGACGACGTCCAGAACGTCTACACCAATGTCGATATCTCCGACGAGGTGGGCGCGGAGCTCGAGGCCGACTAGCCTCCCGCGACAAGCCATAAGCCAAGGCCGCCTCCACAACTGGAGGCGGCCTTGGCTTTTCCCCGGGTATCGGCCTTCGGATCGCAACGAGTGGAAGAATCGCCCCATGGCCGAATTGCTGGCGGTACAAGGCGATATCACCGAACAGGACGTGGATGCCGTGGTCAATGCGGCCAATTCGTCACTGATGGGTGGCGGGGGAGTGGACGGGGCCATCCACCGCAAGGGCGGGCCGGACATTCTGGCCGAGTGCCGGGCGCTGCGGGCTTCCCAATATGGGAAGGGCTTGAAGACCGGCCAGGCGGTGGCGACCACAGGTGGCCTGCTGCCCGCGCGATGGGTGATCCACACGGTGGGCCCGGTCTGGTCGGCAACCGAGGACCGCTCGGACCTGCTGGCCTCCTGCTACCGCGAATCCCTCCGCGTAGCAGACGAATTGGGCGCGCAGACAGTGGCCTTCCCCGCAGTCTCCACCGGCGTCTACGGCTGGCCGATCCAAGATGGTGCCCGCATAGCCGTAGAAACCGTCCGCACCACCCCCACCAAAGTCCACCAAATCCGCTTCACCCTCTTCACCCCAGAAGCCCTGACAGCCTTCCTCTCGGCCCTGGCATGACAACGAGTGTTCAATCATGCAGGCGTTTCCCGAGTGACCACCTGCATGGTTGAACACTCGTTGCGGGTCGTGTCCTTGGGGAGGGGATCTGCCGGTCTGCGTTAGACTCTCGAACAATTGTTCGTGTCAGGGTGAGAGGGGATTTCGTGCGGGTGATGGGCGTCGATCCCGGGCTTACCCGGTGCGGGCTCAGCATGGTCGAAGGCGGGGCGGGGCGTCAGGTCACCGCCTTGCAGGTCGATGTGGTGCGGACACCGCCCGAAATGGATCTTGCGCAACGGCTTTTGCGGATCGCCGATGCGGCCGAGCTGTGGATGGATACGCATAAGCCGGAAGTGGTTGCCATCGAGCGGGTGTTCTCGCAGAACAATGTGCGCACCGCCATGGGGACCGCGCAGGCGGGCGGGGTGATCGCGCTCGCTGCCGCGCGCCGGGAGATTCCGGTGCACTTTCACACGCCCAGTCAGGTCAAGGCCGCTGTCACCGGGAATGGTTCGGCGGACAAGGCGCAAGTGACGGCCATGGTGACACGTATCCTCGGGCTGGCCGTCGCACCCAAACCCGCCGACGCCGCCGACGCGCTCGCCCTGGCCATCTGCCATTGCTGGCGGGCGCCGATGATCGATCGGATGGCGAAGGCGGAGGCGATGGCCGCGGCGCAGCGGCGCTTGTACGAGGAAAGGCTTGCCCAGCAACGCAGTGACGGTCGTCAAGGCAGTGTCAGTCGTCAAGGCAGTGTTAATCGTCAAGGAAAGGCGGTAACGCGGTGATCGCGTCGGTTCGCGGTGAGGTGCTCGAGATCGGGCTCGACCATGTGGTCCTGGAGGCCGCCGGGGTCGGGTATCGGCTCAATGCCACCCCCGCCACTCTCGCCGGGCTCACGCGCGGTGAGGACTCCCGCCTCTACACGACCATGATTGTGCGTGAGGATTCGCAGACCCTGTTCGGCTTCGCCGATACCGAGGCGCGGGACCTGTTCGGGCTGCTGCTCACGGTCACCGGGGTCGGGCCCAAGCTGGCCATGGCGGTGCTCGCGGTGCTCGAACCCGAGGCGCTGCGCAAGGCCCTCGCTGAATCCAATGTGGCCGCGCTGACCCGGGTGCCCGGCATCGGCAAGCGCGGCGCCGAGCGCATGGTCGTGGAACTGCGCGACAAGGTGGATCTCGTTCCGGTGCAATCCGGTCCGCCCGGATCCGGCCCCGCGCCCATGGTCACGCCGGTGCGCGAGCAGGTGGTGGAGGCGCTCATCGGCCTCGGCTTCGCCGCCCGCCAGGCCGAACCCGCCGTCGACGCGGTGCTGGCCGATCAGCCCGAGTTGGGCACCTCGCAGGCGCTGCGTTCCGCGCTCGGCCTGCTGGGCAAGAACCGATAGGCGATCATGTTCGACGACGACGAAACCGAAGACATCGAATCCCAGGTCTCCCCGGAACTGCTGCAATCCGACGGTGAGATCGAAGCCAGCCTGCGCCCGAAATCCCTGGACGACTTCATCGGCCAGCCGCGCGTGCGCGAACAGCTCGCTTTGGTCTTGCGTGGCGCGAAACAGCGTGGCGGGACTCCCGACCATGTTCTGCTGTCCGGCCCGCCCGGCCTCGGCAAGACCAGCATGGCCATGATCATCGCCGGTGAACTCGGCACCGCCCTCCGTTTGACCTCCGGTCCCGCGCTGGAACGTGCGGGCGATCTGGCCGCCATGCTCAGCAACCTCGTCGAAGGCGATGTCCTGTTCATCGACGAAATCCACCGCATAGCAAGGCCCGCCGAGGAAATGCTCTACCTCGCGATGGAGGACTTCCGAGTCGACGTGGTGGTCGGCAAGGGCCCGGGGGCCACATCGATTCCCCTCGATATTGCCCCATTCACACTGGTAGGCGCGACAACTCGCTCCGGAGCCCTCACCGGCCCGCTCCGCGACCGCTTCGGCTTCACCGGCCACATGGACTTCTACGAACCTGATGAACTCCAACTCATCCTGGAGCGCTCGGCCCGAATCCTCGGTGTCCGACTGGAATCCGATGCCGCCGCCGAAATCGCGGGCCGCTCCCGAGGTACGCCGCGCATCGCCAACCGCCTCCTCCGCCGAGTCCGCGACTACGCCGAGGTGAAAGCCGACGGCCTGGTGACAATGGAAATCGCCCACGCGGCCCTGGCCGTCTACGACGTGGACGCCCTGGGCCTTGACCGCCTCGACCGCGCGGTCCTGGGAGCCCTGGTCCGCAGCTTCAATGGCGGCCCGGTCGGCGTCTCCACCCTGGCCGTAGCGGTAGGCGAGGAATCCGCCACCGTAGAGGAAGTCTGCGAACCCTTCCTGGTCCGAGCAGGTTTGGTCGCCCGAACGCCCCGAGGCCGCGTGGCCACGGCTGCCGCCTGGGAACACTTGGGCCTGGTCCCACCCCCCGACCTCATCTTCGGCTCCATAGAAGTTCGCTCCCGCGAACCCCTCCCCGGCTTGTTCGACGCACAGCCCTAACTGTCTTCGCGCATGAATCTGGGTCTTTGCCCACGCAATTGCGTGAGCAAAGACCCAGAAACGCAGGTGAAGTCAGTGCCAGGCGCGTCTGCCGCTCAGTCCAGCAGACAGGTGTGGTGGGCGCACCCTCGCTGTTGCAGACCGGCGCGGTCGGCGGCGGTCGTTCCGTGTAGGCGCGCACGCGATCAGGTGACCCGCCCCGCTTGCAGGGGTTCCCGACAGTTGCAGGGGTTGTATGGCCTGCAACTGTCGAGAAGGCCTGCAACTGTGGGCTAGTCGACGGTGAGGACGATTTTGCCTACCGTGCGGCCGGTGTCGCCCAGGGCGTGGGCCTTGGCGGCGTCGGCGAGGGGGAAGACTCCGGCGATGGTGGGGCGGAGGGTGCCCGCCTCGGCGAGGTTCGCGAGGGCGGTCATGCCGGTGTGGTCGGCTTCGACCAGGAGGATTTCGGCTCGGCCGCCGAGCTTTTCGGCTTCCTCGAGGAATTCGGTGCCGAAGGCGCGGATGGAGACGACCACACCGGTGGGGTTGAGGGTACGCAGGGAGCGGATGGCGTGCGCGGCGTCGATGGGGTCCAGGACCATGTCGATGTCGCGTATTTCCTCGGCGAAATCTGCTGTGCGGTAGTCGAATACCTCGTCCGCGCCGATCTCGCGGAGGAAGTCGTGATTGGGGGAGCTGGCGGTGCCGATGACGTAGGCGCCGAGCGATTTGGCGATCTGGACGGCGAAGTGGCCGACGCCGCCTGCGGCCGCGTGGATCAGGACACGTTGTCCTGGTTGGACATTGGCGGTGTCGACCAACGCTTGCCAGGCGGTGAGGGCGGCCAGGGGGATGGCGGCGGCCTCGGTGTGGTTGAGGTTGGCGGGCTTTCGGGTGAAGGCGCGCGCGGGGCCGGTGACGTATTCGGCGGCCGCCCCGTGGCCGTGCGGGTAGGGGAGCATGCCCATCACCTCATCGCCCGGCTTGAACAGGGTGACGCCGGTGCCGATTGCCACGACTTCGCCGGACACATCCCAGCCGAGCACGAAGGGCGGCTCGGGCAGGAACAGCCCGCCGATCGCGCGGTGCTTCCAGTCGGTCGGGTTGAGGGCGGTGGCACGCACCCGCACCAGGATTTCGCTGGGTCCCGGCTGCGGGACCGGCAGTTCCACCTGGTGCAGCACCTCGGGGCCGCCGAGAACGTCCTGGCTGATGGCCCGCATGGTGGCCGGAATACTGAAGTCCTGATTGGTCATGACTCCTAGATTGCCGCGCGCCGCCGCCCCGGGAAATGGCACGATTGCCATTATTCGATAGAATCGTGCCATGCACCTCGAGGTTGCTCGTCCGCATCGAGTCGTCGTCCTGGCCCTGGACGGCGTCTACCCCTTCGAGCTGGGGATCCCCAACCGAGTCTTCGGCACCGCCGACGGCCGCTACGAGGTCATCACCTGCTCCCTCGACGGCCGCCCGGTCCACAGCAATTCCGATTTCGATATCGCGGTAGCCCACGACAGCACCCTGCTGGACACCGCCGACACCGTCGTCATCCCACCCTGCGATGTCCGCCCCTACCTGGATAACGGCCTGCCGCAAGAGATTTCGGATGCCCTGGCACGAATCCGCCCCGGCGTCAGACTCGTCTCCATCTGCACCGGCGCGATTGTCGTAGCAGCCGCGGGCCTGCTCGACGGCCGCACCGCCACCACCCACTGGAATTTCAGCAGCCGCTTCCGCGAAACCTTCCCCCAAGTCCACCTCGACCCCGACGTCCTCTACGTAGACGACGGCGACATCCTCACCTCAGCCGGAGCCACCGCAGGCGTAGACCTCTGCCTCCACCTAATCCGCCGAGACCACGGCAGCGAAGTGGCAAATATGGTCGCCCGCCGCTGTGTAGTCCCACCCTGGCGTGAGGGCGGCCAAGCCCAATTCATCGAACAGCCCGTCCCCGCAACCACTTCCGCGGGCACCGCCGAAGCCCGCCACTGGGCCCTGGAAAACCTCCACCTCCCCCTCTCCATGACCGACCTCTCCGCCCAAGCCCGCATGAGCCCCCGAACCTTCGCCCGCCGCTTCCGAGACGAGGTCGGCATGCCCCCCGGCCGCTGGCTCATCCAACAACGCATCTTCCGAGCCCGAGAACTCCTCGAATCCACCGACCTCGCCATAGACCGCATAGCCGGAGAAGTCGGATTCGCCACCGGAGCCTCCCTCCGCCAACACCTCCACGAAGCCATAGGCGTCTCCCCCCTCACCTACCGCCGCACCTTCCGAACCAGCACCACCCTCGCCGAATCCTGAACCACTGGAGAGCATCTCAACAGCGTCTGATCGTCAGCGCACCCAATCCTTGAGGGGTTCGGTATCCATGTCGATGTCCACGGGCTCGGGAAGATGCACCACGCCGCCGAACGGCACAGTCAAAATGCGTTCGTACCGACCATCATTCGGTTCGCTGTAGACCTTTATTTCGCACGAGCCCCGGTCGATCAGCAGGTAGACGGGAATACCGGTATCGGCATACGCCCGCGGCTTCTCTCGCCGATCACGACGCTCGGTGTCCTGATCGTTCGACGTCACCTCGACAACCATGAGCACCGGCATGGGATCTGCCCATTCGCCCACGCCGACGAACGAGTCGGCACCCGCCAACGCACCGTCTGGTCGAGCGCGACCCTCTCGGTATCGATCGACCTTCAAGCCTCGTCCGGGAGTCAGGAACAACTCGGGACGGACCATAAGGAACAAGCGAATCAACCACTGGATGATCAGTCCGTGGTCCCCATCAGGCAGTGTCTTGGCCCCCAGGTGCCCGCCGATGAACTCGAGTCGCACACCTTCCGCAATACGATCGGCCGCCCGTGCGAGTTCCTCGAACTCCTCAGCGGTCATGAGTGACTCATGCACGTCGGCCATGTCCTGACGATACGGGGATGCCACTGGTCAACGGGGCAAAGATGACGCCAGAATATCGTGATTGCGGCGCGTCGACTCGGTGGCGCGTCGGGGCGCCCGGCGATGTTGTCGGTTGCCTACTTGGGAACGTGGAATCTCGCAATGAATCTCAGTCCGGGCACTACGCCGAGGGAGCTCTGGTGGTGGGATTCGGCTCGTTTTCCCACCACCACAGCTCCCTCACCGGTTCGGGCGTCGTTATTGTGCGCTCTCCAGTTGGTGCGCGACCAGGTCGAGGAATGCGTCGACTTCTTCGCGGTGGTATGCCGCCACGCCTGCGGGCGCGGTGTGGAATGCCGTGGTGCGGACCTCGTCGGCGGTGAGCCCGTTCGGCCCGTGGTGGGCGAGGGTGGCGGCCAGGCGATCGAGGAAGGCTCCCACCTCGTCGGCCGGGTAGCCCGAGAATCCGAATGGGGGAGCGGAGAACTGGATGCGGAGAACGTCGTCGTGGGTGAGGGGGTCTTCCTCCCGCCCGGCGGGCAGTCTCGTCCGACCTCTGCGTAGGAACTCGAGGTCGACACAGAGCTGGTCGAGGAACTCATCGACCTGCTCGATGTCATAGCCCCGATTGCCTGGCGTGGGCCCGTCGAATTCGGCCATCCGGATATCGGCTGTGCTGAGGTGATCGCGTCCCAGCAAGGTGTCGGCGATGCGCGCGCAGAAGGCGTCCACCTGGGCGGGGTGGTAGCCGTGCTGCCCCGGCGCTGCGTTGCCGAAGCGCTTGCGGCGGACGTCCTCGGGAGTCACGCGGGTCATTGTGCCAATGGGGTCATGTCCGAATTGCTGCCGCCCCAGTCGAATCCGGGCGGTTCGGTCAGTCCTTGCGGACGCCGTCGATGAGCAATCGGCGTATGGCCTGGCTGAGGTCGTCGATCGCCTTCGCCTCCGGGCGGCGCAGGCCGTGGATGATGGCGGCGAGGAGCATGCCGGTGACGGCCCGCGCGGTATTGACGGGGTCCAGATCCGCACGCAGGTAGCCGAGCTCCACACCGTGTTCGAGGTAGCCCGCCGTCAGCGTGTCGGCGGTATCGAGCAGGCCGTACAGGCGCGCGGTGAGTTCGGCGTCGATGCCGGTGGCCTGGAACAGCAGCAGTTGCGGCACCCGGTGATCCTCGAGCAGGAGGCGATTGAGCGAGTCGCCGATGCGATCGACCTGCGCCCGGTACTCCTCGAGACTCTCGGCCGCGTCGGGTGCGTTCTCGGTGCCCAGCGATTCGATGATGCGGGCGGCCAGATCGTCGATGACATGGTCGATGATGTCGCGCTTATTGGTGAAGTACCGGTAGAACGTCCCGTGCCCGATGCCCAGCTCATGGGCGATATCGGCAATGCCGGTGGCGTGATAGCCCTTCTCGGCGAACAAGGCGAACGCGGTGTCGATGATCTCCTGGCGGAGTTCGGCCTTGCGGCGTTCGATTCTCGAGGATGGCTTCGTCACGACCCCGATGATACGGTGATCATAAACGGAATGAGATGTCATTCCGTGACATGTGATTCATCTCTTCAGGTTCTTGAATACAGGAGGTTCGGCGTGGCACCTCAGTACGACGCCATCGTGGTCGGGGCGGGATTCGGCGGCATGGGGGCCGGCATCCAGCTGGATCGGCTCGGCCTGAGCAATTTCGTGATTCTGGAGCGCGAGGACGACCTCGGCGGCACCTGGCATGTGAACCACTACCCGGGTCTGGCCGTGGACATCGCCTCGGTCACCTATTCCTATTCTTTCGAGCCCAACCCGCACTGGTCGCGCCTGTTCGCGCCGGGCACCGAGCTCAAGAAGTACGCCGAGCATGTCGCCGACAAGTACGACCTGCGCCGCCGCATGCGCTTCAATACCGTCGTCGGCGGTGCGCGCTGGGACGAGGAACACCAGCACTGGGTGGTCGCCATCGAGAACGGTGAATCCCTCACCGCCCGTTATATTCTCGCCGCTACCGGCTTCCTGTCGCAGCCCTACACCCCGCCGTTCCCGGGTATCGACACCTTCAAGGGCAAGATCATCCACACCACCGCGTGGGAGGACGATTTCGACCTGACCGGCCGCAAGGCCGCCATTATCGGCACCGGCGCGACGGCCGTGCAGCTGATCCCGGAGGTCGCCAAGAAGGCCGCGGCCCTCACCGTCTTCCAGCGCACCCCGATCTGGGTCGTGCCCAAGGTCGACACCGCCATTCCCAAGCCGGTGCAGAAGCTCTTCGAGCGAGTTCCCTTGACCCAGAAGGCCGCTCGCCTGGCCAACACCACCGCGCTGGAAGCCCTCATGGTGGTCGGCGTGCTGCACTTCAAGCAGGCCAAGCCGCTGAACAAGGCCGCCGGTGTGCTGGCCAAGGCGCATCTGCGGGCCTCGGTGCGCGATAAGGAAACCCGCAAGAAGCTCACCCCGGATTACGACTTCGGCTGCAAGCGCCCCACGTTCTCGAACCTCTACTTCAAGACGTTCAATGAGGACCATGTGCGCCTGGAGACCAACTCCATCGATCACATCGAACCCGATGGCATCGTCACCGCCGACGGCCACAAGACCGAGATCGACACCCTGATCCTGGCCACCGGATTCAACCTGTGGGACGTCAACTTCCCGGCCATCGAGATCATCGGCCGCGAGGGCGTCAACCTTGGAAAGTTCTGGCGCGACAATCGCTTCCAGGCCTACGAGGGCATCACCGTGCCGAAGTTCCCCAACTTCATCAGCCTCAACAGCCCGTACTCCTACAGCGGCCTGTCCTACTTCACCACCATCGAGGCCCAGATGAAGCATATGGGCCGCCTGTTCGGTGAAATGTTCCGCCGCGGTGAGAAGGTCTTCGAGGTCACCGAGCACGCGAACACCGAATTCCTGGACCGCGTGACCACGAAGCTGGATTCCTCGGTCTTCTACAGCGGCCAGTGCTCCACTGCCCGCAGCTACTACTACAACCAGCACGGCGAAGCGGCCCTGCTGCGCCCGACGAGCACCCTCAACGCCCATCGCGAAGCCGTCAGCTTCCCGCTCGACGACTACACCTACGGGACGAAGTCGGCCTGATCGGGCGGGCACTGCGCGGTCGGCAAGTCGGCGCCGACCGCGCAGTCGCGTGTCCGCAGGGCACTCACTTCGAACCGGCAGGTTCGCTCCAAGTCTGTGAACAATCGAGTCGGCGAGGCCTGTCTCAGCCATTGCTGGCAGACTGTGGGGGAAACGCACCCATCCGACCATTGACTAAGGACTGACTTCGACGATGGACCTTCTGCTGCCGCTGCTGCTGGTTGCTCTGCTCATCCCGATGTTCCTCGGTGTCCGCCGCCAGAAGCGCGAGATGGCCAAGGTGACGGAATTGCAGGACAGCATCAAGATCGGCGACCGGGTCGTCACCACGTCGGGGCTGTACGGCACCGTGGTCGACTCCGATGAGACGACCGTCGATCTGGAGATCGCCGAGGATGTCGTCACCACCTGGCTGCGCCACGCCATTCGCGAAGTGCGCACCGAGGATGTTGTCGAGACCACTCCCGATGATGCCGCCGAGCTCGATGAGGCCGCCTCCTCGAACGGCGCTGCCACCAACGGCACCGCCGATCACGCCGCCGCCAATGGCGTCGAAGCCGCCGAGGATGCTCCGCGGCTCACCAAGGACTGACATTCCCAGCGCCATCGGCTGCCGTGATCCGGCGGCCGATGGCGCTGCGGTGTGTACCCGCTCGTTCCACACCCGATTCCGCCTAGGAGATAAGTACTGTGCCACCTTCCCAGGGAACGGCGCACCCACTGCGCCTGCTCGGCGTCTACGCCGCACTGGTGGCCGTCATGTTCGGCCTGATCTTCTTCACCGGAGACAAGTCCGCGACGCCCAAGCTCGGCATCGACTTGCAGGGCGGCACCCGCGTCACGCTGACCGCCCGCACGGTCGACGGCGGTAAGCCGAGTCAGGACAGCCTGCGCCAGGCGCAGACCATCATCGAGAAGCGCGTCAATGGCCTCGGTGTCTCCGGCTCGGAGGTCGTCATCGAGGGCGACAACCTGGTGATCACGGTCCCGGGTGAGGATGGCGCGCAGGCGAAGTCGCTGGCGACCACCGCCAAGATGTATGTGCGCCCGGTGCTGCAGACCATCGCCCCGCAGGTGAAGGACGGCAAGCCGGTCGGCCAGGCCCCGGCTTCGGGAGCTCCCTCGGTCGCGCCGTCGGGCGCTCCGGCGGTCCCGCCGACCGACGCCAATGCCCCCACCACCGAGCCCGCCGCGCCGACGACCGAGGCTCCGGCCGCACAGAATCGGGTGTTCCCGGCCCAGGCGCCGACCACCCCCTCGGTGCCGCCGACCACCCCCGGTCAGCAGACCACGCAGCAGCAGCAAGCGGCGGAGATCGCGGCGGCGAAGGCCTTGCGCCAGAGCACCGATCAGACGATTCAGCAGACCGCCATGCTCACCATGGACTGCTCGAAGCCGGATCCCTTGGCGGGCAATGACGATCCGACCCTGCCGCTGGTGGCCTGCTCCTCCGACGGCACCGCCGTCTACCTGCTCGACAAGAGCGCCCTGGACGGCCAGGAGATCAGCAATGCCTCCGCGCAGCTGGACACCAAGTCCTCGCGCTGGGTCGTGAATGTGGACTTCAAGTCCGCCGGTGCGGACACCTGGGGCAAGCTCACCACCCAGTACCTGCAGAAGCAGCTGGCCTTCGTGCTCGACTCGAAGGTCGTCAGCGCGCCCCGCGTGGAGTCGGGCGGCCAGTACGGTGGCAGCACCCAGATCTCGGGCAGCTTCAATGGCACCACCTCCAAGGAATTGGCGAACACCCTGAAGTACGGTTCGCTGCCGCTGTCGTTCCAGACCTCCGAGGCCGAGACGGTTTCGGCCACGCTGGGTCTGTCCTCGCTGCGGGCCGGTCTGATCGCCGGTGCCATCGGCTTGGTCGCGGTGCTGCTGTACTGCCTGCTCTACTACCGCATGCTCGGCTTCCTGGCCGGTTTCTCGCTGCTCGCCGCCGGTGCGGCCGTGTACGCGCTGATCGTATTGCTGGGCAGGTCCATCGGATTCACCCTGGACCTGGCCGGTATTGCCGGTTTGATCATCGGTATCGGTATGACCGCCGACTCCTTCGTGGTGTTCTTCGAACGCATCAAGGATGAAATGCGGGAGGGCCGCAGTTTCCGGTCCGCGGTGCCGCGCGGCTGGTCTCGCGCCCAGCGCACCAACCTGTCGGGCAAGACGGTCAGCTTGATCGCTTCGGCGGTGCTGTACCTGCTGGCGGCCGGCCAGGTGAAGGGCTTCGCCTTCACTCTGGGTCTGACCACCGTGCTCGACGTCATCGTGCTGTACCTCGTCACCTCGCCGCTGATGATGCTGGCGTCGCGCTCGCCGTTCTGGGCGAAGCCGTCGGTGAACGGTCTCGGCGCCATTGCTCAGATTGCCCGTGAACGCAAGGCCGGCGCCGGCGTCCTCGTGAAGGAGGCGTGATCATGCGCGATTCCAGTAGCCCTGTGATGGACACCGATTCGCAGCTCGACTTCGAGTCGGACCAGTCCAAGCACAGCCTGTTCGAGCGGTTGTACACCGGCACCGGCGGTTTCGAGATCGTCGGCAAGCGCAAGTTCTACTACCTGCTGAGCCTGCTGTTCGTGGTGATCGCGGTGGCGAGCATCGCCGTGCGCGGTTTCACCCTGGGCATCGACTTCGCGGGTGGTTCGCGGATTCAGCTGCCCGCGGCCGGTGATGTCACCACCTCGAAGGTGGAGGACGTCTACAAGGCCACCCTCGGCCACGATCCGGTGACCGTGCAGAAGGTGGGCTCGGGTTCCGCTGCGGCCATTCAGGTTCGCTCCGACACCCTGAACCAGGATCAGACCGATCGCCTGCAGACCGCGCTGTTCGAGGCCTTCCACCCGAAGGATTCGAGCGGCCAGGCCAATCGCAATGCGATCTCCGTCGCCGAGATCAGTGAGACGTGGGGTGGGCAGATCACCCATAAGGCGCTGCTCGCGCTGGTGGTGTTCGTCCTTTTGACCATGATCTACATCGCGATTCGGTTCGAGCGCGACATGTCCATCGCGGCCATCGGCTCACTGTTCTTCAATATGATCGTCACCGCGGGCATCTACTCGCTCGTCGGTTTCGAGGTGACGCCCGCGGCGGTCATCGGCCTGCTCACGATCCTCGGCTACGTGCTGTACGACAACGTGGTCGTGTTCGACAAGGTCGAGGAAAACACCCGCGGCGTATTGCATTTGAGCAAGCACACCTATGCGGAGAAGGCGAACCTCGCCGCCAACCAGACCCTGATGCGATCGATCAACACCACCGTCATCGGCATTCTGCCGATCATCGGCATGCTGGTGATCGCGGTGTGGCTGCTGGGCGTCGGCACGCTGAAGGACCTGGCGCTGGTGCAGCTGGTCGGCATGATCGTCGGCGCGTACTCGTCGATCTTCTTCGCGGTGCCGCTGCTGGTGTCCATCAAGGAGCGCTTCGGCCCGGTGGCCGCGCACACCAAGAAGGTCCTCAATCGCCGTTCCGGTAAGTCCGAGGAGCGCGTGAGCGCGGCGGCGACGCAGCGCGCGGGTGTGGCCGGTCGTCCGGTGGCGCGTGAAACCGCCGCTGCGACCAATGGTTTCGCGGGCAGCCGGGATGGTTCCGGACCGCGCCGGGAAGGCGCCAGTCCGCGCCCCGGATCGCGGCCCAGCGGGAAACGACACAAGAGAAGGCACTGACGGGAATGCGCAGGGGGTCGCAAACGGTGAGGCGGCAAGAGATCGAATCGATCGATGACAGCAAGAGGACGTCTCACCGGCCCCCGGGGCGCTCCGGTTCCGGACGTCTCGGCGTGCGTGCGCGCAGCGGTTTCGTGGTGGCGGTGGCGGGTGTCCTGAGCGCCGGTCTGCTGGCCGGATGCGGGGGCAAGAATCAGGTGCCCTCCATCGGCTACGGCGTGGACGCGGTCGTCGCCAGCTATAACGGCGGCAGCACGCTCGGCGCGAACAGTGGTGCGGCGGCGGTGTTCTCGCGCGTCCTGACCGGGTTCTTCTACACCGGTCCGGACGGGCAGCCGGTGGCCGATACCGATACCGGCACCGCCAAGGAGGTGCCGGGCGAGGCGCAGACCATCCAGTACCGGTTGAATCCGGACGGCGTCTACTCCGACGGTGCGCCCACCTCCTGTGACGACCTGGTGCTGACCTGGGCCGCGCGCAGCGGCCGGTTCACCAAGGCCGGTCCGGGCGGGCCGGTGCCGCAGTTCGACGCCGCGAGCACCGCGGGTTACAGCGATATCGAGCGGGTGGACTGCCAGGCGGGGTCCAAGGACGCCACCGTGGTATTCCGCCCGGGCAAGCATTATTCGGCGTGGAAGACGCTGTTCAATGCCTCCGAGCTGATGCCCGCGCACGTCATCGCGACCGCGGTGAAGGTGCCGAACCTGGTGGCCCCCTTGCAATCCGGTGATCCGGGCACGGTGGAGCGGATCGCCGACTTCTGGAACAACGGCTGGAAGCTCACCCCCGGCAAGCTGGATCTGACGGCGCTGCCGTCCTCGGGGCCGTACCGGATCGAATCCTTCGATGCGAAGGACGGCCTGGTGCTGACCAAGAACGAGAAGTGGTGGGGCAATCAGGCCAAGACACCGCGAATTGTGGTGTGGGACCGCAACTCCGGGCTCAAGGACAAGGTGTCGTCCAAGGCGATCGGCGTGCTCGATGTGGGTGCGGGATCCCTCGGTGATGTGAGCCTGAGCGGCTTCTCCTCGGAGAATATGCCCGGGCGCGGGGCGGAGCAGCTGGTGCTGGGCACCGGCGGTGTCTTCGGCTCCGCCGACGCCCGGCGGGCCTTCGCGCTGTGCGTGCCGCGTGCCGAGCTCTACGACAAGCTGGGGCATCCGGGATTCACGGCCAAGTCCGGCCTGGGCTCCGGACCGCTGAATTCGCGGACGGTGCAGCAGGATTCGCTGTACTACCCGGTGGTGACCGGCGCGGCGGACAAGTTCAAGGGCGGCGACAAGGGCGCGGCCTCGCAGGCGGCCCAGTCCAGTGGCTTGCAGAACCAGACGGTGCGCATCGGCTATCAGCGTCCCGATGAGCGCCGCGCGCAGACCATCGCCATGATCACCGATTCCTGTAAGGCCGCGGGCGTCACCGTGGTCGACGCGGGCAGTCCCGATTTCGCCGCCTCGCAGCTCACCGAGGGCAAGGTCGATGCCATTCTGGGCGGCACCGCGGCCCTGCCGGGCCCGTCCGGATCGCTCTCAGCTACCGATGCGATTGCGGCATTGCGCACAGGTCAGGGCCTGAATTTCGGAAGGTTCGGGAATGGCCGCTACGATGCCATCTCGGATCAGCTTGCGGCGGAGGAGAACTCGACCACCGTGCTGAATCTGCTGACCGAGCAGGAAAACCTGCTCTGGAGCGAGATGCCGTCGATCCCACTGTTCGCCGGGCCGCGCACCATCGCCTTCGGTGACGGCATGGAGAACGGGATTGCCAGTCCCACCAAGGCCGGTGCGGGCTGGAACATGGATCGCTGGGTGCTGAAACGGTGATGGCCGTGGTGGCGTGGTGATAAGAGGAGTGGGTGGAATGAGCAAGCACGAGATGATGGAGACGGCCGAGGTCGTCGGCGGGCGCACCGCCCGGGCCGCCGAGGCGGTCGAGCGGCTGACCCGCTGGCATGACGACTTCCCGACGCCGGGAGTGCGTTTCGCCGATCTGACGCCGGTATTCGCGGACGCCGAGGGCTTCCGCACGGTGCTGGACTGCTTCGCGTCCTGCGCGCCGGACGCGGACCTGGTCGCGGGCGTGGACGCCCGCGGCTTCCTGCTGGGCGCGGGCGTGGCCGCACTGCTCGGCACCGGCGTCGTGGCCGTGCGCAAGGCGGGCAAACTCCCGCCGCCGGTCATCAGCCGTGAGTACACCCTCGAATACGGTTCCGCCGCACTGGAAATCCCCGCCGACGGCATCGATCTCAAGGGCCGCCGTGTCCTGCTCCTCGATGACGTCCTCGCCACCGGCGGCACCCTCGCCGCCGCCGCGGAGCTCTTCAAGGCCGCGGGCGCCGAAATCATCGCCGCCGCCGTGGTTCTCGAACTAGGCTTCCTCAACGGCCGCGACCGCCAGGGCGACTACCCCCTGACCTCCATCGTGAAGCTCTGAGCACGCCCGTTCCGCATGAAAGCGGTGGGGTTGCGACCGAGAGTCGCAGCACCACTGCTTTTCATCTCGCAACGCCCTACCTGGCCACCACACGGGCGACGAATCCGCTGACGATCAGCCAGAAGATCGCCGCGAGGCCATAATTCAGGACTATGTCGAGGTTGGTGCTCCCGGTGTGGAACAGGCCCGGGAAGAACAGCGCCAAGGGCTCGGCGAGCGATTTGATGAAGGTGTAGAACTTATTGGCCGGGTCGGCGTTCAGCACCTGCATCAGGATGTACAGGCCCTCGGTAAGGGCGAACAACGCACCGACGGCACCGATGATGCGGGCTGCGGTGGCCTCATTGTGGGCGGTGTAGGGCATAGCGACGGAATGCCCGTTGTGTGCCGGAGGAAAACGGGCGTTCAGCGTGTCTTCAAGTGTCGCGGCGTCAGGTGTGGCTCGGTGCTACGCCACCATGCGGGCGATGAATCCGGTGACGACCAGCCAGAAGACGGCCGCCAAGCCGTAGTTCACCACAATGTCGAGGTTGCCGTCTCCGGTGTGGAACAGTCCGGGGAAGAACAGGGCCAGTGGCTCGGCCCAGGACTTGATGAGGGTGAAGAACCGGTTGGACTGATCTGCCCCGAGCACGAGCATGAGGATGTAAATGGCCTCGATGACGGCGAACAGCCCACCAACCCCCGCGACGACGCGTGCGCCGACGCTTTCGTGATAGGTGCGGTATAGGTAAGGCATATTCCGGTGATGCCCACCGACCGCCGTTTCAAACAGGCTGTGCGGTCTCGGCTGTGTCGTCTGTAAACCCAGCTCCACGGTCCGTGAAAGCGGGTGTCGGACATGGCATGATGACCGGGTGATCACCGCGGCAGCCGGGAGCGTTCGGGCGTGAAGTCCAAATACCTCGTCGGCGGCGCACTGGGCGCGGCCCTGGCCCTGGTGACGCTGGTGCTGGTGATCATCCTGCCCGCCTCCGAAACGACTTGCGGTGCGGGCACGCCGGTGGTCGCCTCCGTGACCAGCGCGCTCACCGAACCCAATTGCCCGGCCACCGGGCTGGCCGCCGAGACCGGATTGCAGGACGGCGCGCTGCGGGTGCTGCGCTGTACGGTCGCGCGGTTCGGGACCATGGATATGCGCGGGGTCATCAATGACGACGCGTACCCGGACCATCGGGCAGGCCGCGCGGTCGAATTCATTGTCGGCGCGGATCAGGCCAAGGGTGATTCGATCGTGTCGTTCCTGCAGGAGAACGCCGCCGCCTTCCGCATCGACTACGTGATCTGGAAGCAGCGCAGCTGGACTCCGGGGGCGTCGGCGGGCATCGCGTGGAATCCGCTCGAGGATCGCGGCGATACGGCCCGCAATCACATGGATCGGGTGCAGGTCACCATCAAGGCGGCCGCCTCGACGTCGACCGTGCCGGTGGTCTCGCCGAGCGTTTCGCTCGCGGCCATGCCGGGGACGGTGAACGAGGCGGGACGGCTCAGCGGTGCCGGGCGTCGCCAATACCCGCTTGCCGCAGGCGCTTTCACCATCTCCGATGTGTTCGGTGCGCGCGGCGGCACGCATATGGGCGTCGATATGGCCGCTCCCGCGGGCACTCCCATCTACGCCGCCTCCGATGGGCTCGTGGTGGCGTCGGGTCCCGCTTCCGGTTTCGGCGACTGGGTGGTCATCGACTCGCTCGACGAGAGTGGCAAGCGCTATTCCACCGTCTACGGGCACATGTACGACAATGGCATCTTCGTGCGCACCGGGGACATCGTCACCATGGGTCAGCACATCGCCGATGTCGGCTCCAATGGTGAATCCTCCGGTGCGCACCTGCATTTCGAGGTGGTGCCGGGTGGGCGACTGACCGGCGGGCATCAGGTCGATCCGATGCCGTGGCTGTCCGGCGCGAGCCTGCCGACCGCGACGGTGCCCAACTGTGAGAACGGATTCGGCACCGCGGGAGGCAATCTCGCCTCCGGCAAGGTGCCGCCCGAGCTCGAGGTCTGGTACCGCCGCGCCGGGTCGCTGTGCCCCGAGATCAGCTCCTCGCTGCTGGCGGCACAGGGGCAGGCCGAATCCGGGTTCCGCCGTGGCCTCACCTCACCCGCCGGGGCGCAGGGGTTGGCCCAGTTCCTGCCGAGTACAGCGGCCTCGCTCGCCCCCGACGGGCAACCGTATGTGATCGACGCCGACGGAAACGGCACCGCCAGCCTGTGGGACGACGGCGACGCCATCATCGGCCAGGGCCGCTACATGTGCGCCATCGCCCAGACCGTGAAGGGCTGGATGCAGGAGGGCAAGGTGTCCGGCGACCTGACCGAGCTCACCGTGGCCGCCTATAACGCCGGTGAGGGCGCGGTGCTCGCCTCCGGCGGCATGCCCAACCAGGTGCCCGGACACTTCAGTGAAACCCGCCCCTACGTCGCGAGAATCCTTGCGGCGGAAGCGAGTTTCCGCAGCATGGGCAGTGGCGGCCGATTCACGCCTGACGCCGCGGCCGCGCTCGGCCCGCAGATCGTCTCGGCCGGGCACGAATGGCTCGGCACCCGTTGGGTTTTCGGCGGCGGCGGCACCGGCGGACCCACCAATGGCGGCTTCGACGAGGCCGGTCTGGCGGTAGCCGCGGTGTTCACCGCCAGCGGTGGCACCATCACGCTGCCGAGCACCGCCGAACAGCAGTGGGAGATCGGCACCGAGGTCTCGCTGCTCAAGGCCACCGCCGGTGACCTGGTGTTCGGCAACTTCGGCCCGCGTGGCCCGGCGACGGTCGGCATCTATCAGGGCAATGGCCGGATGATCTACGCCGAACCCAATGGGACGGTCGCCGAGACGCCCTTGTTGAACGGGATGAAGGCACGTCGCATCGGGCAGTGAATCGCTGTGGAGACGAGCGGTGAATCGCCGCTGAGACCTGGCTCACGGATTTTCGTACTTGCCACGTCGCGTCGATGTTCGCTACCTTGGATCTCGTTCTTATCCCCTCCGATCGGAGTCATTGCGTTGATCTTCTGAGGTAACCGCTGTGTGGCCCGCATTCGCGCGCCGCGTTTTTCGCGTTTACTTCCTCAGGAGTCCGCATGTCATCTTCTCTGTCTATTTCCGATCTCACCTTCGCGTGGCCGGACGGCACCCCCGTATTCGACGGTCTCGACGCCCTGCTCGGACCCGGCCATATCGGCCTGGTCGGCAGCAATGGCGCGGGCAAATCCACGCTGCTGCGGATGATCACCGGTGAACTGCGCCCCGCGCGCGGTTCGGTGACCGTGCCGGGGCGGCTCGGCTACCTGCGTCAGGACCTCGGCTTGGCCGTGGGGCAGCGGGTGGACGAGGTACTCGGCATCGCCGAGATCCGGAAAGCCTTGCACCGCATCGAATCCGGCGGAGGCATCGATGCCGACTTCGATATCGTGGGCACCGCCTGGGATATCGAAGAGCGGGCGGTCGCACTGCTCGGCCGACTCGGATTGCACTATGTCGCAGGGGATATCGCGCACCTGGACCGCCGCCTGGACACCTTGTCCGGAGGCGAGACGGTGCTGCTCGGCCTGGTGGCCGAACTCCTGCGCGAGCCCGACGTCCTGCTGCTGGACGAGCCGACCAACAATCTCGATCAGGTGGCGCGCGAGCGCCTCTACGAGGTCGTCGGCCAGTTCTCCGGCACCGTGCTCACGGTCAGCCACGATCGCGGCCTGCTCGACCTCGTCGACACCGTCGCCGAGCTGCGACAGGGCGAAATCCGTTTGTTCGGCGGCAATTTCGCCGACTACGAGCGGATTATCGAGGCCGAGCAGGAGGCCGCCCGTGCCACCATTCGCGATGCCCGCAGCGATGTCCGCAAACAGGCGCGCGAACTGGTCGAGGCCCGGGTCAAGCTCGACCGCCGGGAGCGCTATGGCCAGAAGATGTGGGACACCAAGCGGGAACCCAAGATCGTCATGGGCGAACGCAAACGGCAAGCCCAGGTCTCGGCGGGCAAGCTGCGCAATAACCACATCGGCAAGCTCGAGGAGGCGAAAGATCAACTGACACAGGCTCAGGAGCTCCTGCGCGATGACCGGGAAATCCGGGTCGACCTGCCCGATACCCGGCTCTACCCGGGCCAGGACGTGATCGACCTGGAGAACGTGACATTGGCGTGCGGTCCGACGGTGACCTTGAAGATCACCGGCCCGGAACGCATCGCGCTGACCGGCCGCAATGGTGCGGGCAAAACGACTCTCCTGCACCGCATCTGCGCGGAATCACCGAAGGTCCCGTTCCGCATGCTCCCGCAGCGCCTGGACATCTTCGACGAGTCCAAGTCGGTATTCGAGAATGTCGCGGCCACCGCGCCGCACGCCTCGGCCGAGCAGATCCGAGCGCAACTGGCCCGCTTCCTCTTTCGAGGCAGCGATGCCGACCTCCTCGCCGGAGCCCTCTCCGGCGGAGAACGCCTCCGGGCGGCCCTGGCCATGCTCCTGCTGGCCGATCCCGCTCCGAAGCTGCTGCTGCTCGACGAGCCGACCAATAACCTGGATCTCCCCAGCCTCGATCACCTCACCGAGGCCCTGGCGAGCTTCCAAGGCGCGCTGATCGTGGTCAGCCACGACCCGCGTTTCCTCGCCGATATCGGCGTGACCCGCCGAGTCGAACTCTCGGCCGACGGGCTCACCGACAGCCCGGCCGAATAGGAGGGAGTTCGCATGTCATCCACCGTCCTCTCCATCACCGACCTCTACTTCATCTGGCCGGACGGCACCCCCGTCTTCGAGGGTGTCTCCGGCCTGCTCGGCCCCGGCCACATCGGCCTCGTCGGCAGTAATGGTGCGGGAAAATCCACCCTGCTCCGCCTGATCGCCGGTGAACTACATCCCGCGCGCGGTTCGGTGACCATGTCCGGCAGCCTTGGCTACCTCCGTCAGGATCTCGGCCTGGCCGCCGGACTGCGCGTGGACGAAGTGCTCGGCATCGCCGACATCCGAAAGGCACTGCACCGCATAGAAACCGGCACCGCTACTCCCGCCGACTTCGAAGCCGTCGGCACCGGCTGGGACATCGAGGAACGAGCGCTCGCCCTACTCGGCAGGCTCGGATTGCACTATGTCGCAGGGGATATCGCACAGCTCGACCGCCGCCTGGATACCCTGTCCGGCGGGGAAACAGTCCTGCTCGGCCTCGTAGCCGAACTGCTGCGCGAGCCCGACGTGCTGCTGCTGGACGAACCGACCAATAATCTCGACACCATGGCGCGGCACCGCCTCTACGAGGTGGTCGGGCAGTTCCCGGGCACCGTGATCACGGTCAGCCACGACCGGGAACTCCTCGACCTCGTCGATGGCGTCGCCGAGCTCCGCGAGGGCGAAATCCGTTTGTTCGGAGGCAATTTCACCGAGTACGAGCGGATCATCGAGGCGGAGCAGCACGCCGCCCGTTCGGCCGTCCGCGATGCCCGCAATGACATGCGCAAGCAGTCCCGGGAACTCGTGGAGGCCCACATCAAGATCGACCGCCGCCGTCGTTACGGCCAAGCCATGCAGGACAGCGGCAGCATCCCCAGGGTCGCGGCGGGCAGGCTCAAACGCAAAGCCCAGGTCTCGGCGGGGAAGATGCGCACCCTTCACATCGGCAAGGTCGACGAGGCCAAAGACCAACTCACCCAGGCCGAGGAGAAGCTGCGCGACGACCGCGAAATCCGCGTGCGCCTGCCCGAAACCCGGCTCTACCCGGGCCAGGACGTCATAGATCTGGAAGATATCCCACTGGCATGCGGTCCGACCGTAACCTTGAGCATCAACGGCCCGGAACGCATCGCCCTCACCGGCCGCAATGGTGCGGGCAAAACCACTCTCCTGCACCGCATCTGCGCGGAACCGCCGAAGGTGCCGTGGCGCATGCTCCCGCAACGCCTGGACATCTTCGACGACTCCAAGTCGGTGTTCGAGAACCTGGCCATCGAGGCCCCGCACGCCTCCGGAGAACAGATTCGAGCCCAGTTGGCGCGCTTCCTGTTCCGCGGCACCGCCGCCGACGTCCTCGCCGGAGCCCTCTCCGGCGGCGAACGACTCCGGGCGGCCCTCGCCATGCTCTTCCTCACCGACCCCGCCCCGAAACTCCTCCTCCTCGACGAGCCCACCAACAACCTGGATCTCCCGAGCCTGCGACACCTCACCGAGGCCCTCGCGGACTTCCAGGGCGCACTCATCGTGGTCAGCCACGACCCGCGCTTCGTGGATGAGATAGGCGTGACCCGCCGCCTGGAGCTGACTCCAGACGGGCTGGTCGGTTCGCTGCGGGGGTGAGTCGAAACGGACGCGATTCCGTATCGGAGCAATCCGGACGCAATGCCGCCTCGCGGTGTCGGGGCAGGCGGGTAAGGTTCAAGCCTCCGGACCGCTCCCGACGGGCGAGATTCGGCGTCCCGGTCTCGAAATGAATCCAGGACTAAAGTGGGTGGTCTGGGTGGTTGAACGGTCCGATGAGGTGCCCCGAATCGAGGCCGGGATAGGTGGTGGAATGACACAGCATCTGGAGAAGGCGAACGCCGAGCAATCGGATGACGGCGCGCCTGCGACTCCTCCTGCTTCGGCGCAGCCCGCTCCCGCGCCTCGTAATGCTCCCGCCGCCGTGCCCACTTCCGCGTCCCGTCGCGTGCGTGCCCGGCTGGCGCGCCGGATGACCGGGCAGCGGGGGATCGCCGCCGTCAAGCCGGTCCTGGAGCCGCTCGCCACCGTGCATCGCGAGCTGTACCCGAAGGCGAATCTCGCCCTGCTGCAACGGGCTTTCGATGTGGCCGATGAGAAGCACTCGCATCAGTTCCGCAAGTCCGGGGATCCGTACATCACGCATCCGCTGGCGGTCGCGAACATTCTGGCCGAGCTCGGCATGGATACCACCACGCTGGTCGCGGCCTTGCTGCACGACACCGTGGAGGACACCGGGTACTCCCTCGAGGAGCTGACCAACGACTTCGGGTCCGAGGTCGCGCACCTGGTGGATGGCGTCACCAAGCTGGACAAGGTCAATCTGGGCGCTGCCGCCGAGGCCGAGACCATTCGCAAGATGATCATCGCCATGGCGCGGGACCCGCGCGTGCTGGTGATCAAGGTCGCGGACCGGCTGCACAATATGCGCACCATGCGGTTCCTGCCGCCGGAGAAGCAGGCCAAGAAGGCGCGCGAAACCCTCGAGGTGATCGCCCCGCTGGCGCACCGCCTGGGTATGGCCACGGTCAAATGGGAGCTGGAGGACCTCGCGTTCGCGATCCTGCACCCCAAGAAGTACGACGAGATCGTGCGCCTGGTGGCCGATCGTGCGCCATCACGTGACACCTATCTGGCGAAGGTGCGCGCGGAGATCGTCAATACCCTAGCCGCGAGCCG
Source organism: Nocardia sp. NPDC051030 (assembly GCF_040683015.1). Lineage (NCBI taxonomy): Bacteria > Bacillati > Actinomycetota > Actinomycetes > Mycobacteriales > Nocardiaceae > Nocardia > Nocardia sp. NPDC051030. Next base: position 187,859 of record NZ_JBFBCD010000003.1, read on the forward strand.
CATCAATGCCATCGTGGAAGGCCGTCCCAAGCACTACTGGTCGATCTACCAGAAGATGATCGTCAAGGGTAAAGACTTCGACGACATCCATGACCTGGTCGGCATCCGCATCCTCTGCGATGAGGTGCGGGACTGCTATGCCGCTGTGGGCGTGGTGCATTCGCTGTGGCAGCCCATGGCCGGGCGGTTCAAGGACTACATCGCGCAGCCGCGCTATGGCGTCTACCAGTCGCTGCACACCACCGTGGTCGGCCCGGACGGCAAACCCCTGGAAGTGCAGATCCGCACCCAGGACATGCACCGCACCGCCGAGTTCGGCATTGCCGCGCACTGGCGGTACAAGGAGACCAAGGGCAAGCACTCCAATGATTCGACCGAGGTCGATGACATGGCGTGGATGCGGCAGCTCCTGGACTGGCAGCGGGAAGCCGCGGACCCGGCCGAGTTCCTGGAGTCGCTGCGCTTCGACCTGAAGTCGCCGGAGATCTTCGTGTTCACCCCCAAGGGGGATGTGATCACGCTGCCGCAGAAGTCCACTCCGGTGGACTTCGCGTACGCCGTGCACACCGAGGTCGGGCATCGCTGCATCGGCGCGCGCGTCAATGGTCGGTTGGTCGCCCTCGAACGGCAGCTGGAGAACGGTGAGGTCGTCGAGATCTTCACCTCGAAGGCGCAGAACGCCGGTCCGAGCCGGGACTGGGCCAACTTCGTGGTGTCCCCGCGTGCCAAGGCCAAGATCCGGCAGTGGTTCGCCAAGGAACGCCGCGAAGAGGCTCTGGAAGCGGGCAAGGACGCGATCTCCAAGGAGGTCCGTCGCTCGGGTCTGCCCTTGCAGCGCCTGATGAGCGTGGACGCCATGAGCTCGCTCGCGCACGAGCTGCACTACACCGATATCTCGGCGCTGTATGCCGCGGTCGGTGAGAACCAGGTGTCGGCGCATCACGTGGTGCAACGGCTCATGGCTCAGCTCGGCGGGGTCAGCGATGTCGAGAACGAGCTGGCCGAACGGTCAACGCCGTCCACGGTTCCGTCACGCCAGCGCACCACCGGCGATGCGGGCGTGGAGATTCCGGGTGCGCCCGGCACGGTCGCCAAGCTGGCCAAGTGCTGCACCCCGGTGCCCGGCGACGAGATCATGGGCTTCGTGACTCGCGGTGGCGCGATCAGCGTGCACCGGACCGACTGCACGAACGCGGATTCGCTGCGGGCCGAGCCGGAACGCATTATCGAGGTGAAGTGGGCTCCGTCGCCGTCCTCGGTATTCCTGGTCGCCATCCAGATCGAGGCCCTCGACCGCACTCGCCTGCTGTCCGATGTCACCAAGGTGCTGGCCGATGAGAAGGTCAATATCCTGTCGGCGGCCGTCACCACTTCCGGTGACCGCGTTGCCATTTCGAAGTTCACCTTCGAGATGGGCGACCCCAAGCACCTCGGCCACCTGCTGAATGTGGTCCGCAATGTGGAAGGCGTCTACGACGTGTACCGGGTGACCTCGGCCGCCTGACCTGTACGAACCGGGTAGTCCCATCGACCGCCGAGGCGCTTGCGAGTGCCTCGGCGGTTTTCTTTGCGCCAATATGCAACCGATGGTTGCGCGACCGTGACTGGTCGGCTAGCGTGATACGCAACCAAACGTTGCACATGGAGGAAGCATGACAAGCCTGGAGTACGGCAGCATCGAACGGGAGATCCATGTCGACGCGTCGCCCGAGGTGGTCTTCGACGTCGTGAGCAGCCCCGAGCACATTTCGGAGTGGTGGACCGATGACGCCTCGTACGAGGTGAAGCCCGGCGCGGTCGGGGAGCTCGTCTGGGGCGATCGGGTGAATGTCGTTCCGATGCAGGTGGTGACCGCCGAGCCGTATCGACTGTTCTCGTTCCGCTGGTGCTACCCCGATGACAAGGTCGACGACTCGGTCAACTCGATGCTGGTCACCTTCGAGCTCACCCCGAACGGCACGGGCACCACGATTCGGATGGTCGAAACGGGTTTTCGCGAGATGGGCTGGGAGGCGGCGAAACTGGAGGAGACATACCTCGACCACTCCAATGGCTGGGATACCTTCATCCCGCGTCTCGGGGATTACGTGGCACGGCTGGTGTCGACCCCATGAGCACCGCCGTCGACGACGACCTGTGGTCCGCCATCGGCGATCCCACCCGTCGGCGCATGGTCGACCTGCTCCTGGCCGCCGGTGACGGCACCGCCACCAGTCTCAGTGAGCAGCTCCCCGTCACCCGCCAAGCCATCGCGAAACACCTCGGTGTCCTGGACCGAGTGGGCCTGGTGCACGCCACACCCGCCGGGCGCGAGCGCCGGTACCGGGTGGACGAGGCCCAACTTGCCCGCGCGGTAGCGCAACTGGCCTCGGTGGGGCAGGCGTGGGACGCCCGGCTTCGACGCATCAAGTCTCTCGCCGAAGCGATCCAGCGCGCGAAGAACGAGCGCGCCACACCGTAGTGAATGTCCCAATGTAATCCGAAAAATCAACGCTGGAAAGAAGATTCGAAATGGTAGACATCCTGCACCAGGTCGGAATCAAGTCGACCGTGGCCGACGTATACACGGCCCTCACCACCATCGAAGGCCTCTCCGGCTGGTGGGCGACCAACACCGAAGGCAAGGGCAATGACATCGGCGGCGTGGTCAACTTCCACTTCGGCCCCGGCGACATCGACACCAAGGTCGTAGAACTCGACCCCGCCAAGCGTGTGGTCTGGGAGGTGGTCGGCGGCCCCGAGGAATGGATCGGCACCCACATCATCTTCGACCTGAAGCAGTCCGACGAGTTCGCCAATGTCCTGTTCAAACACGAGGGCTGGAAGGAGCCGGTCGAATTCATGCACCACTGCAGCACCAAGTGGGCAGTCTTCCTCCTGAGCCTCAAGTCCCTGGTAGAAACCGGCAAGGGCGCCCCCGATCCCCACGATGTCAAGATCGACAGCTGGAACTGACCCATGACGCCACCTCCGCCGAGAGCCCCGCTACCGGTGGAGGTTTCGTCATGCCTAACTGATCTGCCGCATCAACCCCACCGCATCAAAACTCGGCCAGAACTCCGCAACCTTCCCATCAGCCACCCTGATGAAGTTCATAACCCCGATACTGACTTCCCGTCCAGTAGCCGCCACCCCATTGAACTCTCCCGTATGAGTCCCAGTCCAAGTCCACCGACTGGCCACCAAATCCCCATCCGCAACCTGCGCCTCGAGCCTGTGCTCATACCCCTCGAACGCCCCCATGAACGCCCCCACCCCCTCCCGATACCCCGCCAAATCCACATCCCCCACCCCCATCATGTGCGCCACGAACCCAGGCGCAAACAACTCCCCCTCAATCTCCCCCCACTGCGTCTTCCCCGCAGCAATGGCATCCATCTGCGCATGAAACGCCACCGCCACAGCTCCCAGTCCAACCATCTCAATACCTCCGATTTCCGCATACCCGCGCCTAAACCGTACGTGCAATTCACTTGCGGCACTTACTATCCCGCCCCCGCCCCGGCGTGCCGCCCCCTGGCGAGTCGAGACGGGAGGTCGAAATCCCATCGCCGACACCGCCTTGAAGGTCGTACGGTCACGGAATGCCTGACGCGATCTTCGCTCACCATCGCCTCGCACCCCTCTACGACGCCTTTGACGGCCCGCGCGACGACTTGACGCCTTATCTCGCTCTGGCTGATGATCTGGACGCTCGCAGCATTGTCGATATTGGTTGTGGTACAGGTGCTCTGGCGATTCTGCTTGCTGAATCCGGGCGCGGCGTCGTAGCTGTGGACCCGGCATCAGCATCGCTCGAGGTGGCGAAGTCGAAGGCTGGAGCGCACCGAATCACGTGGTTGCACGGGGACGCGACGACTCTTCCGCCTGCCGCTGCCGACCTGGCCCTGATGACCGGGAACGTAGCCCAAGTCTTTCTGACCGATGAGGCCTGGTCCCAGACTCTCCACTCCATCCACTCCGCACTTCGCCCCGAAGGCCACCTCGTCTTCGAGACCAGGCGGCCGGACCGCCGGGCCTGGGAGGACTGGGCTGCGGCCGCTCCCATCACCATCGACATCCCGGGAATCGGCAGGGTTGAAGAGCGGCTCGAGCTCATTGCCGTCGAACTCCCTTACGTGTCCTTCCGTCACACCTACACTTTCCGGTCCGACGGGACCGCCATAACCTCGGACTCAACGCTCCGCTTCCGCCCTCGCGGCGAACTCGAATCCACGTTGGCTGCTCATGGATTCACCGTGCGGGACGTCCGGCAGGCACCGGATCGTCCGGAGCGTGAGTTCGTTTTCATTGCGAAGCGTGGAAACTGAGGGCTGTGGTCAGCCATTGGAAGGCGGGGATGGTGGGTTCTTGGGGTGGGCGGCCGTTGGCTTGGTTGAGTAGTTGCCAGTAGCGCTCGATTTTGGGGTTGGTGACTGTTTCCAGCCAGGCGAGTAGGGAGATCGATTCATTCTCGGACAGGTTTGGGGGGAGGATTCGGGCGAGGATGGGGCGGGCTTGGTCGGAGTCTGGGGGGATGTTGGCGGTCAGGGCTTGGCCTGCGTGTTCGAGGACCAGGGGGCGGATGGTTAGGCCGAATTCGATTCGGTTGTCGGATCCGCTGTGGATGGCCATGCGGCGGAGAGCCCGTTCGAAGGACTCGTCGGCGACCAGTTCGGCTAGGACCATCCAGGCGTCGACCTGCTCTACCGGGGGCTCATCCGCTAGGGCTGTGGGCATTTCGCGCATGAAGGAGGCGATGATGAGGGCGTCCTCGTTTTCTACTCCGGCGAAGACTCGGTCGATGAAATCGTTGATGATCTGTTGGCGCTCTCGCACCGACATTCGGGCCAGTTTGTGCATGAATGTCATCTCCTCTGAGGTACTTCCGCGTTTGGCGACCGTGCTCAGGACGGCACGGTTCAGTCGTAGGGTTCGGATTTGCGCGTCGAGGGCGTGCACGTGGGTTTCGGCTACTTCCGCCAGGGTGGATTGGCGGTCGAGGACGCGTTGCACGGACGGGAGGTCCAGGCCGAGTTGGCGGAGGGTGTGGACCAGTTCGAGGCGTTCGATCGCGGCCACGTCGTAGAGGCGGTAGCCGTTCGCGGATCGGGTCGTCGGTGGGATGACTCCGGCGTCGGACCAGAAGCGGATGGTGCGCGCCGGTAGTCCGGTTCGGCGGGCCAGCTGTCCGATCGTGTAGCGCTCGGTGTCGTCGTGCATGGCATCAAAGCTGCACCTTCCACCCACTGTCAGGTCAAGCCGATTTGGCGATCGACAGGTTGGACCTGGTTAAGGGGGCTGGGGGTGCGGGCGGATAGGGTGGTCTGCCCCCATCACCGAGGAGAGTAATGACGACGTTCGAGAATGTGGCTGTCACCAAGAAGGCCAATGTGTACTTCGACGGCAAGTGCGTGAGCCACAACATTGTGTTGGCTGATGGCACGAGCAAGTCCGTCGGGGTCATTCTCCCGGCGTCGCTCACGTTCACTACGGGCGCGCCCGAGATCATGGAGCTGCTGGAGGGGGAGTGCAAGGTGACCCTCGCCGGTGAGACCGAGGCCGTGACGTACCGGGGTGGGGAGTCGTTCAACGTTCCCGGCAATAGCTCGTTCCAGATCGAGGTTGTGGAGCCGGTGCACTACGTGTGCCACTTCGGCTGATCTGCCGATGCCAACGTCCGAGCGGGGCGGCACCGAATCGGTGCCGCCCCGCTTTTGCGTTTCGGGTCAGCTCGCCAGTGCCGTGCGGGAGGCGGAGGTGATTGCCGCGGTGACGGTTTCGGGCGCTTCGAGCATCACCAGGTGCCCGCAGTCGGGAAGGCGGATCGCCTCGACGGGGGAGAGGGACTTGTCGAGGCGGGCGCCTGCCCGGGCGGAGAGGATGCGGTTCTTCTCGCCCCAGATGGTGGTGATGGGCGGGAATGCCGGGCCGGGGTGGAAGTGGTCGAGGACGTTCAGGTTGGGGAGGTCGCGGGCGATGGCGGCCGGGGGGAGGAGGCGGCGGGGTTCGGCCCAGCGGTGGCGGAGGGTGGTGAAGGCGGTGTGGGTCATGTCCCGGCCTCGGGGGCCCAGCTGCTCGCGGACCACCCAGCCCGCGGCGGGGAGGGGGAGGCGGATGGCATTGGCGGGGGTGTCGAGGGGGATGCGGGAGGCAGCTCGGGCGAGCCAACCGGTCGGTGTGGGGCGCAGCGTGGCGGCCGTGAGCGGGCTGCACAACACCAGGGCGCGCACATTCTGCGGAGACCGGCGGGCATACATCAAGGAGAGCGCACTGCCGAAGCAGTTGCCCACCAAGGTGACGTCGCTCAAATCGTGGGCGGCGATGAACTCCGACAGCATGTCGACGTAGTTGTCGATGGTGTACCCGGTGGCGGGAGTATCGGATTCGCCGTAGCCGAAGAGATCGAGGGCGTAGACGCTGTGCGTGGTCTTCAGTGCCTCGAACTGATTCGCCCAGATGCGGCGCTCACCACCGATATTGTGCAGGAAGACGATCGGGCTTCCCGACCCGGCGTGATCGTATGCGACGGACACGCCATGGAAATCGAACACCTGCATCGGGCGCTCTCCTCATTGAGTAGCGGTGCTGTACTGCGTATTCGGCCTGGAGGGCCGTCAGCACCGACATACCCCTCGCGTGGTCGTGCCAACCATGCTAGCTGGTACCGCGAGTAACACAAGGATGGGTTCAAAGCGCCCGATCGCTGGTCAGAGAGCCGTCTCGGAGTTCACCTCCCCGGTACGTAACCAACTTTGCAATTCGGTCATGCCTCGGTCACGATCGATGATCGGGTGGTAATCGAAATCGCGAGTGGCGGCGGCGGTATCGTACGTACCGGTCCGGGTCATTACCGCGACCGAGTAGCGCGAGAGCGGCGGCGTCCAGCGCGCCGCGATATACGGTGTGCGCCTGAGGAATTCGATCCCGTCGACCAGCAGGTTGACCAGCCGCGGATCCAGTTTGCGGCGGGGCGGTTGGTATCCCATCTCGGTAATGACCTGGCCGAGGAAGCGCCACACGTTCGTCTGCTCGGCATCGGCGATGAAATAGGCGTTGCCGCCGACCTTCTCACCGGCAGCGGCCTTGACGCAGGCCTCCACAATATTGTCGACATGGCATAGCGACGCGTACACCTCCTTCCCGAAGGACAGATCCGGCAGCGTGCCCGCCGCGGCGCGATCCAGTAGCCGCACGATCGGACCGGACCGATCACCCGCACCCCAGATCGCCCGCGGCCGCAGCGCGCAGGTGGTGAAACCCGGTGCGTCGGCCTTGAGGACCAGGCGTTCGGCGGCGGCCTTGGTCTCGCAGTAATAGTTGAGATAGTGCTCCGGATAGGGCACCGACTCGTCGATCTCGACCTGATCCCCGCCATCCCGGTCCATGAGCGCGCTCGGGCTGGAAATGAACACGAACCGCCGCGCACCCCCGTCCTGGGCCGCGGCCAGCAGTCGCGCGGTGGCGGCGACATTCTCCGCCCAGAACTGTTCCCGCGTCCCGCGCTCGTCCACCCGCGCGGCGCTGTGGAATACGATATCCACGCCCTCGACCGCGCGCTCGAGCGATCGCGCATCACCGAGATCGCCGGTGACCACCCGAACCAGATCGATCACCGGCTCGAGATCGCGCAGATTGCTGGTGGCCCGCACCAGAATCGACACCTCATGCTCGCCGTCGCGCACGAGCCGCCGCGTCAGCGCGCCCCCGAGGAACCCCGAGGCCCCCGTCACCAATGCCTTCACTGGACCTCCCGCAGTCCGCTGTCATTGTGGTTCCGCCACCGGCTCGCGAACTCGTCCGCCGCCATGCCGAGGAAGGCGGGAATCAGCCCGGAGCGCGTGTAGGCCCAGCCGAATAGTGGAATGAATTGCTGCACAAGGCTCTTCATGACATCCCCTAGTCGTCGAGCTGGCGTGCCGCCCAGACCGTCAGCTTCTCGCGGCCGATCTTGGCGTTGTGGCGGATATCGACCGGGAATTTCGGGTGGAACAGGAAGGCGGTCACCGGCTCGGCGATCTCGAACTCGCTGCGCCGCACCGTCAGTCGCTCCTCGACCGCCTTCTTGTCGGCCCCGGCCTCGAGCTCGACGCACAGCACGGGCTTCTGCGCCCCACGCTCACCGACCCCGACCAGCGCGGTCCGCGCCACGCCCGGCACCACATTGAACACCTGCTCCACCTGCACGGTGAACATCGGCCCGTCCGCGGTCTCCAGGCGCTGAGTCTTGCGCCCGCAGAACCGAATTCGATCCTCCTCGTCGATCCAGGCCAGATCCCCGGTGCGGTGCCAGACCGTCTCGCCGTCGACGATCTTCCCGGACCGATTGGCGGATTCGGGCCAGAAGTACCGGGTGCTGACATTCGGCCCGGCCACCACCAGCTCACCGATCCCGCGTGAGGCCGCCAGCCCGGCCAGCCGCGCCTCGGCATCCGCCCACGTGGGCAGGTCGTCATCGGTGATGGCGATAATGCGCGCCCGCACATCCAGCGCGGGCTTGCCCACGCACACACCCTTCCCGTCATGCGCCTGTTCGACGAGATCGCCCAGTAGTTCCCGTGATTCGATGGTCGCCATGGGCAGCGCCTCGGTGGCCCCGTATCCGGAGTACACCCGCGCGTCCTCGGCTAGCACATCCCGCAGCGCGGCAATGCACCAGTCCGGCACCGGCGCGCCACCGGAGTAGATGCTCTCCAGCGTCGCCAGTTTGTCCCCATGTTTCTCGATATGCGCGAGCAGCGGAATCAGCACCGCGGGCGAGGCGAACATGGTCTTCACCCCGAACCGTTCGACCGCGTCCACCACATGCGCCGGATCGGTCGCGCCCACCTTGGAGGGGATCAATGGTGGTAGCACACAACGTGATCCGAGCAGCAGCTCGAGAATTCCGGCCACCGGCGCGGTAATGAGCGAGGTCCCCGGCGCGACGTGATCGCGCGCCGCATCCACCTGATCGATCATGGCGCTGAGATTGCCGTGCGTGAGCACCACCGCCTTGGCGGGCCCGGTACTGCCCGTGGTGTAGGCGATGAGCAATGGATCGCTGTCCGGTGCGGGCTCCCGATCCGGCAGTGCGGCAGTGGGTTTGCGCCCCCAGCTCTCCAATGTCGGCCCGCGCCAGAAGCAATGCCCCACCGTCACAGCGACTTTCACCTTGCGGAAGTAGGCGCGGAACACGATCCGCACCGCCTGCGCCTCGGGCACGCCGATGAACGCCTCGGCGTCGGCGGCCTGCAGGCAGCGCAGCATCTTGAACAACCCCATGCCGGGATCGATCACCACGGGTACGGATCCGATCTTGAAGAGCCCGTACAACACCGCGTACAGCTCCGGCCCCGGCCGCACCAGCACGATGGTGCGCGTTCCGGGTGCGATTCCGGCGGCGGTGGCCTGCTCCGCGATGGCGTCGGACCAGTCGTCCAGCTCGGCGTAGGTGAGCTGGGTGTACTGCGGCAATCCCGCCGCGGTCTTGCCGTCCGGATGGATCACCGCCTCCCGTTCGGGATGGGCGGCGACGATATCGCGGAACCGGTCGAGCGCGCGCCAGTAGGTTGCGGTGGTCACTACATCACCTCGATGAATTTCGTGCGCAGGGGAATTCGAATGGAGATCGGATTCGCGAGCGCGGGAATTGTGAATACGGAATACGGCACACGTCCCCCTGAGAATTGGCGTGCAATGCCATGGGCGGTACCGGTGAGGGTACCGCAAGCCCTGTGCCCCCGCTAGCGAGAGAAGTCGTAAATGCATTGCCAGGCAACCTGTTTGGTGTGTCTTGCGGTACCGACACGAGTTCTTCCGGACCCCCTATCGCACCCCTATCCCACAACCCCTTACGTGTTGGTGAATACCGCTGACCACCTGCTGTTTCAGATCGTGGGCGCGCGGAAAGACCCTGTTACCACAGTGATTTGTGATGCCTGTGTGACTCCGAGTTACCCGTCGGTACCGGTACCATCCGATTCAGCATCGGGGCTACTGGATAACGACGGCGAAGACCTCGGAAAGCATTCGAATCGCGTTCGCCGCACCAGAATTCGAACAGCCGTGAAAACAGACCAGAGAGTAGGGGGCCATGCGTACACGCTTCGAATCGATCGGTGCCTACACACCCAGCACCATCCGCTCCACGGAAGATGTGATCGCCAGCCTGTCGGTGCCCAGGGGATTGGACCTGGAACGCATCACCGGAATCAAGAATCGGCATGTCTACGATTCCGATCCGGACCATTACGAATCCTCGTTCGCGCTCGCCATGGAGGCGATCGGGGACTGCCTCGCGCACTCCGATTACACCGCGGACGAGATCGACGTGGTGATCAATGTGTCGATCACCCGCTTCCGCGGCCCCGGACACCACTGCTACGCACCATCTTTCGCACTCATGCTGCGCAATGAGATCGGGGCCTTCAACGCGCTGCACTTCGATCTCTCCAATGCCTGCGCGGGCATGATCACCGGTGTGCTGCTGCTGGATCGCATGATCAAGAGCGGTGTGGTGCGCAATGGCCTGGTGGTCAGCGGCGAGCAGATCACGCCCATTGCCGAGACCGCGGTCCGCGAGATCAGCCAGCCCTATGACCCGCAGTTCGCGGCGCTCACCGTCGGGGACGCGGCCGTCGCGGTCCTGGTCGACAATCGCGGTGACGACCATGACGAGATCCACTACATCGAGCTCATGACCACCTCCGCCGGCGCGGAGCACTGCATCGGCATGCCGAGTGAGAAAACCACCGGCATCGCCATGTATACCGATAATCGCGCGCTGGCCAGCGAATCCCGCTATCAGCAGGGCATCAGCCGCATTGCCGACTACTTCTCCGCGACCGGACGCGCCTGGGAGAGTGAGAAATTCGATTACTGGATTCACCACCAGTTCAGCGGCCCCGCGATCGACTACATCGCCAGCCTGACCGAGCGGCATTTCGAGACCCCGATGCCGCAGCTGCTCGACGTCTACGCCGAGTACGGCAATACCGCCTCCACCTCGCACTTCCTGGTATTGCACGAACACCTGGCCAAGCAGGCGATTCCGAAGGGCTCCAAGGTGCTGCTGGTGCCCGAGGCATCCGGCGTCGTCTCCGGGCATCTCGCCGCGACCATTTCCCGACTGGAGGCCTGACATGAATACAGCATCGCGTAGCGATTCGATGAGGGGTGGTGGCCGGGTGACGGGTGGGCGTACCGCAATCGTTTCCGCCGCCGTATGCACCGACACCGACACCGCGAGCTATTTCGAACTGGCCACCCGCGCCGGGCGCAAATGCCTGGAACAGGCGGGGGTATCGCCGGATCAGATCGGCCTGGTGATCAATGCCGGGGTGTTCCGGGACAACAATATTGCCGAGCCCGCGGTGGCCGCGCTGCTGCAGAAGCGTCTGGAGATCGGGCTGGAGTATCAGACCGGTCGGGTGCCCGCGTTCTCGTTCGACCTGTTGAACGGCGCGACGGGCGTGGTTCATGCGCTCATGGCGGCCCAGAGTTTCACCTCCCTGGGCGATCTGGAGTACGCCCTGGTGCTCGCGGGCGACACCCACCCCTCCCTGCGACGTGATGTCGAGGATTTCCCGTACTCCGCCACCGGTGCGGCGCTCCTGGTGAGCGCCTCCGCGGCGGCCGGGGGATTCGGCCGCCTCTACACCAGTGCGGCCCGGGACACGGTGACCGCCGACGCGTGGGCCGATCTGGAGGCGGCCGGGCTCGAGGGCCGGTCCGCGGTCACGGTGCGCACCGGACACGGCGATCCACTCGCGGCGAGCGAGGCCGTGGTGCGGGCCTGCCTGGCGGGCGAGCACCTCGACAGTCGTGATTTCGCCATCGGTGACGCCATTGTGCTGGCTCCCGCGCCGGTGCCCGGATTCCGGGAGCGGTTGGCCTATCGGCTGGGTGTGCCGTCGACCGCGATCGCCGGAGTCGACCCGGCCGTGGGCGACCCCTACACGGCGGCACCGGTGCACGCGTACGTCGGCGCGGGTGAGCTCGGGCTGCTCGAGAATGCCCGGACCGTGATCTTCCTGGCGGCCGACGACAGCTCCGCGGCCTGCCTGGCCTACCGCCCGTACCCGCTTTCGGCCACGAGTTCCACTAGGGATGGACAGTTCAAATATAGTGATGTGTAACGGATTTCATCCGGTGGTCCGCCGTGAACGGCCGCTCGAGCGTTCCGGCGGCCACCGGAAACCGTTGTGCCCCGGCTGAAACCGGCCGCCCTCCGGCGGCCACCGCTGCAATGATGCCGCGCCAGCACACCAAGCTCGCCGTGCCATCCCCTCCAGTCGGGTGCGTCCGAAAAGAGGAAGGGACTGGGTTATGCAGCGGCCGGTCGCGCGGAGAAGAGATCAGGACGAGACGCTCGGGGAGCTGCTCGATGATGCGGAGGGGACTCGGCTGCGGACCGCGCGGGCGGTGGCGGTGCTGGGCGTCGCCGCGACCGCGGATCTGGCGGCGGAGTTGGTCGGCGCGGAATCCCTCGAAACCCAGCGGGTGCTCACCGAACTCACGGCCGCGGGGGTCGTGGAGGGGGAGCGGTGCGCGCATCCGGCGATCGCCGCCCGTCTATTGCGCGACCTGCCCGACAGTGAGACGCGGGCACTGCACGACCGTGCGGCGGCCCTGCTGCACCGTGCGGGGCTGCCCGCCGCGGTCGTGGCGCGGCATCTGGTGCAAGCGGGGGAGGCGCGCGGCTCCTGGGCGGCGCGGGTGCTGATCGTCGCCGCCGACGAATCACTGGGCGAGGACGAACTCGAGCGCACCGCAAGGTATTTGGAGTCCGCCTACCACGCCAGCCGCCGGGCCGATGAGCGCGCGGCCATCGCGGTGCGCCTGGTCACGGTGGAATGGCGGATCAATCCGTCCAGTCGCACCCGGAACTTCGGCCGTCTCAAGGCCGCCCTGCGCACCGGCCGGGTGCCCTATCCGGAACTACCCGCGACCGTGCTGCACATGCTGTGGCACGGTTACACCCTGCACGCCGACCATGCGTTGAATCGCCTGGATCGTGGACCCGGCGACGCCGAGGTCACCGATGCGCGCCTCGACTTCCTGTGCGCCTGGCTGCGATACACGCATCCCACGCAGGTGAGGGGGCATCGGCAGTTGTTCACCGGCCGCCCGCGCCTGGCGGGATACGCTCCGGCGGACCGGGAATGCCCGCACCGGCAGGCCAGCGATCTGCTCATCGCCATGTGGACCCAACATCCTCCTGCGGAGATCGCCGCGGCCGCCCAGCGCATTCTGGCAGGTCACCGCCTGACGCTGGATACGGTCGAGGTGCTGGTGACCGCCGTCGACTGTCTCATCCATACCGACCGGCTGACGACCGCCGACGCCTGGTGCGCCGCCCTGCACGCGGAGGCCGAGGCGCGCTGCGCCCCCACCTGGCAGTCCATCTTCGTCGCGGCCCGGGCGGAAACGCTGCTGCGCAAGGGGAATCTGGCCGCCGCGGCCGAGCATGCCGTGCTCGCCCTCAATCTCGTGCCCGCCGAACACCTCGGCGTGTGGGCGGGCCGCCCGATCGCCGTCCTGGTGCGCGCCCTCACCGCGCAGGGCAAACACACCGAGGCCGCCGCGCACTTGCAGAGACCGGTCCCGCGCGCCATGTTCGAATCCCGCTTCGCCCTGGCCTATCTGAGCGCCTTCGGCGAGCACTGCCTGGCCACCGGCAATCCCGAGGAGGCCATCCGCCACTTCCGCCGCTGCGGCACCCTCATGCAGGAGTGGAATATGGACTTCGCCTGGCTGACGCCGTGGCGCAATGACCTGGCCGCGGCCTATCTCGAGCTCGGACAGCAGTGGCAGGTGCAAACATTCGCGACCGCCCACCTGGACCTCATCGGTGGAGCCGATCGGCATCGCAGCGGGGGAGCCGCCCTGCGACTGCTCGCCGCGACCAGTGACGCGCACCGCCGGGTGGCGCTGCTGCGCCGCGCGGTCGCCATTGCCCGCGCCGGAGCCGACGAACTCGAATTGGCAATGGCCCTCCATGATCTGGGCGATGCGTACCGGGCGATCGGTGATGTCGAGAAGGCCCGCTCTCTTCTCCGCGACGCCGCCAGAGCGGCCGCCACCTGCGGTGCGGAGCCGCTGCAGGATCGAGGGGGCGATATCCGATCTCTCTCCGCCCCGCTCGCCCGGACGCCGCAGCCGTCCACCGGCCTCGATGCCCTGAGTCAAGCCGAACGCCGAGTGGCCGAACTCGCCGCCCACGGCCGTCGCAATCGCGATATCGCCGCCGAACTGGCCATCACCACCAGCACCGTGGAACAGCACCTCACCAGGGTGTATCGCAAACTTTCGGTCGCGCGTCGCAGCGAGTTGCGCTTCGCGCTGGTCGAAGTGGAGGGAACAACGGCCGACACCGCCGTCGGATAGCAGCTGTTCGAAAGGGGTTGAGATGCACGCGAATGTGGTAGACGAGCCGCTGGAGGGAGCGGCGTACGAAGCGGAACCGCTACTGCCCGAGGACGATCCGTTCTATCTGTCGCCCCGGTCGCTGAGTCGGGTGAAGCCCGGCACGATCCTGCGCACACGGCCGGTCGAACTGGCATTGCTCGGCTGGATACCGCAGCGAATCTCGGCCTGGCAGTTGCTGTTCCGCAGCACGGATCTGAACGGGAAGCCGGAGGCGACCGTCACCACCGTCCTGCTCCCTTGGGGCGCGGATCCCGCGGAACCCCGGCCCCTCGTCTCCTACCAGTGCGCGATCGATGCGGTTGCCTCGACCTGCCTGCCGTCCTACGCGTTTCGTCGCGGCGCCCACGCGCTGGGCGCGATCCCGCAATTCGAGTTATTGCTCATCGCCCATGCCCTGACGCGCGGCTGGGCGGTATCGGTGCCCGATCATGTCGGTACCGCGGGCCATTTCGGCGCACCCCGCGAGCCCGGCTTCCGCACCCTGGACGGCCTGCGCGCCACCCTCTCGTTCCTCGATCGTCCGGCGGATTCCCGTGTGGCGCTGTGGGGATACTCCGGCGGCGGCCTGGCCACCGTCTGGGCGGCCGAAACCGCCGCGTCCTACGCTCCCGAACTGAACATCATCGCCGCCGCGATAGGTTCCCCCGTGGGCGATCTGGAATCCACCTTCTTCCGCCTCAACGGTTCCCTCTTCGGCGGCCTGTCCACCCTGTGCCTGGCGGGCCTGCGCCGCGCCTACCCCGATCTGGATCGCAGCCTGCGCGAGCACCTCGACCCCGCATCCCTGTCGCTGCTCCATCGCGCCGAAACCACCGGCACCATCCAAATCCTCCTGCGCAGCAGAGGAACCCGCATGGACGACCACGAGGGCGGCGCACTCGCCACCCTGCGCACCCTCCCGCACGTGCGCACCGTCCTGTCCGACCTGCAACCCGGCGACCATCCACCCGACTTCCCGGTACTGACCGTGCAAGCGGTGCACGACTTGATCATTCCCTGCGGCAATGTCGACCGCCTGGTCGATCGCTACCGAGCCGAAGGCACCTCCGTCCGCTACCTCCGCGACCTCACCGGCGGCCACATCTCCTTGGGCCTGCTCGCGGCCCCGCTCCTGGGGAACTGGCTCGCAGACCGTTTCGCCGATCGCCCCCTCCCGCGCGGCACCACCCAAACCGTCCTGTCCCTGGCCTTGTCGCGTGCCGCCGTCCGCGGCTACCTGAACCTGGCGAGTGTCCTGGTCCGCGCCCTCGCAGGCGGCTCGTTTTGATCTTCGGTCATGACGGGGCGTGACTGGGCGGGATGGCGTTGTACAGGAATCGGCCGGGGCCTGGGGGCCTCGGCCGATTCTGTTGTGCTGCTTGGTTTTAGCGGGGGGCCATGCGGATTGCGCCGTCGAGGCGGATGGTTTCGCCGTTCAGCATGGGGTTTTCGACGATGTGGCGGACCAGGGCGGCGTATTCGGCGGGGTCGCCGAGGCGGGCGGGGTGGGGGACCTGGGCACCGAGGGCGGCGATGGCCGAGTCGGGGAGGGTCGCGAACAACGGGGTGTGGAACAGGCCGGGGGCGATGGTCATTACGCGGATTTTGAGGGGGGCCAGGTCGCGGGCGACGGGGAGGGTCAGGCCGACTATGCCGCCCTTGGAGGCGGAGTAGGCGGCTTGGCCGATTTGGCCGTCGTAGGCCGCGACGGAGGCGGTGTTGACGATTACGCCGCGTTCGCCGTCGGCTTCCTCGGCGGCGGAGATGCGCTCGGCGGCCAGGCGGATGACGTTGAACGTTCCGATCAGGTTAACGTTGATGATCTTGGTGAAGCTGGCCAGTGGGAAGGCGCCCTGCTTGCCGACGGTCTTGATGGCGTTGCCAATGCCCGCGCAGTTCACCGCGATTCGCAGCGTGCCGAGGGCGCTCGCGGCGTCGAGGGCGGCCGTGACATCTTCCTCGCTGGTGACATCGCCGGGGGCGAAGACGGCGCGCTCGCCGAGTTCTTCGGCGATCGCCTTGCCCTCGGACGAGGGAAGATCGAGGATAACGACCTTCGCGCCGGCCGAGTGCAGTTCCCGCACAGTGGCCAGACCGAGACCCGAAGCGCCGCCGGTAACGACCGCGACAGTGTCTGCTGTTTTCACAAAACCTCCATAAAGCATTGGTCTTGTTAATGTAGATTCTGGTGCGGCCGTGCGGAAGACCACCCCCCGGCGTGGTGTGCACACCCCGCTCGACGGGCTGCTATGCGTACGCGCGCGCGGATTCTCAGGCACGCCTTCCGGCGCGTCGAGTCGTTGGAATCCTGCTCATGCGAGAGAATTTTCGATCGGGACCGTCTTGACTGCGGCGCACCCGGCGGCGCGGTGTTGACGGGCTCCTGTTTCGACAACCGACCACAACACCGTCCGTCACGACCGATGCCGAGAGGGTCCGACGATGAAGAGCGACGCGCCCGGCGCAGCGGGGGCCGGTGGAATGTTGAAGTCGTACAAAAAGGTCTCGCGCTGGTACCCCGCGCTGGAGCCCGCACCCGAGGGGACCGCGCCCGATCAGGCGCAGGACGACTCGGTGCTCGACAGCGCAATGTTGGACAATGAGGGCGGCCCCGCCCGATTCCCGCACTACATTCGCGAGGACGAGCCCGAACTCGACATTCCGCCGGTGCCGGAATCGGTGCTGCGGCGCAGCCACTTCAGCGGTTCCTGGTCGGATTGGATGCGCGATCGCGAATCCGGCTCGCACGCACCGCGACTGCGCTACCGCGCTCCCGCAGGCGAACCCGCCACCGTGGTGGAGTTCCCGTGGGACGGCGAGGAAGACGAGCCGCGCCCCGCTCGGGACCGTTCGAAAGGCCGCGGTAACCCGGAAGACCGCAGTGATACCGAGAGCCGTGCGCAGACCCGCACGAGCGAGAACGACCCGGCCTCCGCCCTGCTGGACGCCGTGGACGACGCTCCGGAACCGCGCGACGCCTCCACCGCCCGACGGGCTTTCGCCATAGCTTTCCTGATCGTTGCCATCCTGTTGCTAGCCGCTGCGGGAGGGGTTGCTCTTTATGTGCTCAACTCCCACAGTGGCACTTCGCAATCCATCGGCACACGCGCAGGGGATGCCGGTTCCGGCTCGAGCGCGGGCCCGGCGGCGTACAACGAAATGACGGCCATCGCGGGGATCGGCGACCATGGTCCCGCCGCGAGTGTTCCGGCCGGATAAAAGGGAGAGCTGAGACAAATGGATCAGGACTGGAGCCGCTGGCTCGACGAGGTGCCCGAGGAGGGCGAATCGTCGGGCCGCGCCGCGCGTTCCAAGGCTCCGGTGGTTCGTCTGCGTAAGCGCCGTGGTGACTCCGGCGAGGACGCGCCCGCGCAACGTCCGATCCTGGTGGTGGGCGGTTGCGGCGGCGCGGGCACCACCACGACCGCGCTCGGCATCGCGGGCGAGATCGGCGCGGCCGGTTCGCAAACCGTCGCCGTGGACGCCACTTTCGCGGGCAGCGATCTCGCGCTGCGCGGGGCGGATGAGCATCTGAGCCCGATCAGCCTGCAATCCTGGTTGTACGGCCGCGGCGATGACGAGGCCGCGCCGCTCAAGGAATGCCTCTCCCTGGCTACCTCGGGAATCGGCCTGCTGTGGCGCGATCCGGCCCCGCTGCGCCGTCGCGCCACCTACCTGACGGTTTCGCGAGCGATCGACGAGGCCGGGTATACCCCCGTGTACGACGGCGGCTCCCCGATCGCCGGACGCCACCTGCGTCCGCTCCTGGAGGACGCGGATATCGCACTGGTGCTGGCGATTCCGGCCCGCGCCGATGCCGCCAACCGCCTGCGCGTGACCCTCGAGTGGCTCGACGATCAGTTCGGCGGCCAGGGCGACGGGCAGGGCGGCGGAATTGTCGGCGACACCACAATCGTGATCTCACATCAGTTGCCCGGCAACGACTCTCGGATTGCTGATCATTTGCGAGAGCATTTGGACGGCTGGGTCCGCGAAATCAATGAGATACCCTATGATCCGCACCTGGCGCGCGGAGAGTTGGTGCGGCACAGCAACCTCGCTGCCGAGACACGCCGCGCGTATCGCCGCCTGCTTGCTGGAGTGGCATCATGACCGCAGCCATGAAGGAACGCCGATCCTCCTCCGAGACCGCCATGGCGGCCGGAGTGGTGCCGCCGCCGGAAACCCGCCGAGCACCGATTTGGGACCGACCCGTACCCGGCGGAGGCCGAGCGCCATTGGTGTGGCTGCTCGGTGTGCACGGCGGCGCGGGAGCCTCGACTCTCGCGCATGTGCTTGCCCCCGCCGCTGATTCGTACCGCCGCTGGCCGGGCGGCTTCGAACGCGAGTCCCCCTACGTAGTACTCATTGCCCGCGAGACCATCGCGGGCCTGACCCGCGCCCACGACCTGCTGCGCCAGCATCACGCCGGACTGGCCGGTCCGTGCGAGGTGCTCGGCCTGGTCACGGTCGCCGCGCGCCCCGGCCGCATCCCCGTCGAGATCCGCCGCTACCGCGATGTGGTCGGCTCGCTCGCCGGACAGGTGTGGCAGGTGCCGTGGCACGAGGAATGGACCCTGGTCGAACCCGATCAGCTGCCCGTGTGGTCGCCCGGCGACGCGGTGCCGCAACAGCGCAAGCGCAAATCCGATCCGCTCGAGGAGATTACGCAGGATGTGCGGGAGCTCGGCTCCGGCATCGTGGCGGCGGTCCAGGACGCCCTCGACGCACCTCGGCCCGAGCTCACGGACCCGGAGGAGTGAGCCATGGCGGCGCTCGGAATGCTTTGCGCGCGAACAGCTTCCCCACTACCGGGGTCGGAAGAAAGCTTCGCCGAAGGAGTAGTCTTGGCCGGTTGGACGGCGCGGCCGTCGAACGGCGAGATTGTTACTAGCAGTTCGCTTTTGGAGAAGGACAGACAATGAGCATGATCCTCGCCGTACACGACGCGTACAGCCAGATCCTCGCCCAGGTCGGGAATCCGACCCCCGAGGCGCCACCCGCGTCGGACAAGCTACTCAAACTGGTTCGTTACTTCACTTGGTTCGTGTTGTTGTCGGGAGTCTTGGGCATCACCTACGCGGGCGGCCGGTTCGCCTGGGAGAAGTGGACGGGAGGCGGCTTGGAATCGCCGAAGATGGTGGCGGGAGCCATGATCGGAGGGATCATCGCGACCAGCGCGGGTACGATCATGAACGCAGTGATCACCTGATGTCCGCCGCCATGGAGGCCGTACTGGCCTACAAGCAGATGCCGGCGGATGTGATCCGGCCGATCATGCAACTCATCGACTGGTTGCTGTGGTGCGTACTGCTGTTCTGCATGGCTTGGATGATCCTGGCCGCCGGCAGACTGTGGTACGCGTTCCGCGACGACCTGGCGGCCAACGACGCGACGCACGGGGTGGTGATGAGCCTGCTGGGCGCGATCATGGCGAGTTCGGCGAGCGGTATCGCACTCGCCCTGCTGCCGAGTTAAGGGCTCGGGCGGAATTGTCCATTGGCACACACACTGTGGAGGCGCCGGAATGAGCGAGAAGGAGTCGCCGGAGCGCGACCGCGTCTCGTTCGGCGTCATCGCCTCGGCAGCCGTCGTGGCGTTGATCGTCATCGTCGGGGCGGTCGTGTACTTCAATCGCGACACCACCTCGAATGCGAAAGTGGAGGGATCGACCCCGGCTTCGGCCGATGCGGGCGCCACCGGTTTCGCCGCACCCGACGTGGATCTGTTCGGCCGCAGGGTCGACGTCCCCAACAACCCCGCGGGGCAACCGCTTCCGCAGGATCCGTCCAAGCAGCACCGCCCCTCCGATCAGGAGTGGCTGACCGCGGCCCCCGCGGGCACCGTGGATCCGCACGGCTGGCAGCGGGTTTACGGTGCGTCCGTTCCGTTCTCGACCTCGGACGGTCCCGCGCGCTTGGAAAACGGTCTGGCCGTGGGCTATTCGCACACCCCGCAGGGTGCGGCGCTGGCGGCGGCGCAGATCACCTACCGGCTCAATGCCCGTCCCGCCGACCGCGAACTGTATGTGCGGCAGGTGCGGGTGTCCGCGCAACAGGTGGCCGCCTACGACCAGGCGCTCGCGGATCAGCGGCTGCCCAAACAGCAGTCCGAGAAGGTGACCAGATATCTGGTGGCGCCCGATGCGTTCCAGGTCGAGAACTACGCCGACGATATGGCCATCATGCGGCTCGCCGCACGCGGGCCGGTGGTCGACGGCCGGCAGCTGTGGGCCGCGGTGCGGCTGATCATGGTGTGGGATGCCGGGGACTGGCGGCTGAAGCCGTCGACCTCCACCTCCGCGCAGACCGAGTACGTGGATTCCCTTGCGGGGTGGACGCGGTGGTAATGGACCAAACGGTGATTGACGCGGTGATGATTGACCCAATGGTGATAAGAGCATTGCGACCCATCGAAAGGTGGACCACATGCTGCTGAGGCGTATCGTCACGATCTTCGCGGTCGTGTTCACTGTCATGATCGCGACCCCCACGGTCGCGTATGGGCAGGGATACGGTTTCGACCAGGCGTGCAACGAATTACACGACTCGCTCGACGGCCTCGGCGTCCCGGGAATCTCCCTCGGTGATGCCGCCTCGGCCGCGTGCAAGGCCGGCAATGTGGCCACCCACCCCGGCGACGCGGCCGCGACCGTGCGCGACAAGGCGTGGGACTCCACCTTCGGCAAGGTGGTGGACTCGCTGATGAACGGCCTCGGTGAGGCGCTCATCCTGGCATTGACCTTCTGGATGAAGGTGCCCAATGAACGGGTCTCCGATTCCGGGGCGCTCTTCACCAAGATCAACGACTACACCTATCAGGCACAGATATTGCTCCTGATGGTGTCGGTGATCCTGTCCGGCATGAGACTCGCCCAGGCGCGGCGCGGAGCCGCGGTCAGTGAGGCCACCGAATCGTTCCGGATGTTCGCCAGAGTGATCTTCAGCTCGTGGATGCTGGGCGCGGTGATCGTGGCCGCCACACAGGCCTCGGACAAGTTCTCCGAGTGGATCATCAATGACTCCACCGACGGCAATGCCAAGAACCTCGCCGAACTGATGGTGAAAACATCCAAGCTGCAAGCGTTCTCGCCGGGCTTGGTATTGATCATCGCCATTGTCGGCCTGCTCGGGGCGCTGGCGCAGATCGTGCTGGCCATCGTGCGCCAGGGCCTGCTCGTCGTCGCGGCGGGCGTATTGCCGTTGGCGGCAGCGGCTTCCGGCACCGATACCGGAAGACAGTCCTATCCCAAGCTGCTCGGCTGGATCATCGCCTTCATGCTGTGGAAACCGGTGGCGGCCATCGTCTACATGATCGCCTTCACCACCGCTGGGCATGTGGATGACCTGACCGCCACCGCCGCGCTGCCCGATGCCGATCAGGCCCAGCGCATGCTGGTCGCGATCGTGCTGCTGTGCAGTGTCGCGTTCGTGCTCCCGGCGCTCATGCGCCTGGTCACGCCGGCGGTCGCCATTGTCGGTAGCGGCGGTTCGGGTTTGACCGCGACGACGGGCACCCTGGTCGGTGTCGCGGCGCTCGGCGCGGTCGGTTCTCGCGCGGTGGCCGCTCCCCGAGCGGGTGCGGGTGCGGCCGGATTCGTCGGGCCGGGTCGTGGTCGCAGGCCACCGGGCGGTAGTCCGTCCGGTGGCGGGGGAGGCGGCGGAGGCCGTCCGGTACCGCCGCCGCGTCCGGCTCCTAGCGGCGGCGGAGGTGGCGGAACGCCGACCGCGAGTCCTTCCGGCGGGGGAGGCGCGGGCGCAGTACCGTCAGGCGCGACCCGGGTCGCCAACCGAGTTGCCCAGGTGCGTGCCGCGACCGCCAGCCTGAACAGGGCCGATTCGGCCATGGGCGACGTCGCCGGTGACCGCTGGACCAATCGTTCCCCCGACCTCGGCAGGAGCACCATTCCGCGATGACCATGACCGACAGCTACGAGCGCCGCGCGTACGGCTTGTGGCAGAAGCCCCGCAGCGCAGGCCTTTTCGGCCTGCGCTGGGGCGAGACCGTGGTCGGTTTCGCCGTCGTGATCACCGCGCTGCTCACGGCGCTGATCGGTGGGCCCAAACCGGCCCTGTTCGTCGCCGGATTCGGTCTGGTCGTGATGGTTCCACTGGTGTGGCGGACGGGGGGCCGCTCCGGCTATGAGAACGGATTGATGATGTTCAACTGGTTACGCGGCCGCAGCAAGGGCGAGCACGTGTATCGCGGCGGCCGGTTCTCCCGGGTGCCCGGCGGTGTCACGCGGCTGCCCGGGTTGATGGCTCCCTCGCGCTTGTATGAGGGCATCGACGCCGGTGGCTACAGCTTCGGCATGATCCACCTACCCCAATTCGGCCAGTACACAGTGGTTCTGCGCGCCTGGCCGCAGGGGCACGAGGCCGTCGATCAGCCGGTCATCGATCGCTGGGTGGCGGCGTGGGGGACCTTCCTGGCCTCGCTCGGGCAGACCTCCGACATCGTGGCCGTGGTGCCGGTCATCGACACCGTGCCCGAGACCGGAAACCGTTTGCTCACCGAGGTTTCCGCGATCACCCGGCCGGATGCGCCGGATCTGGCGCAGCAGGTCATGTACGAGCTGGCGACCGAGTTGCCGCAGGAGCGTGTGCAGTTGCTGCCGCGGGTGGCCATCACGTTCAAGGCCACTACGGCGGAACGGCGTAAGAATCCCGCCGAGGAAGCGGTCGAGATCGGCCGTCGCCTGCCCGGCATCTGTGCCGCGCTGGCCGAGGCGGGCGTGCGCGCCCAGCCCATGTCGGCCGATGAGGTCATCTCGTTCATTCGCCGCAGTTACGACCCGGCCGCGCAGGCGGATCTGGAAGTGGCGGCGGGCGAACCCGGTGGGCACGGCCTGGATTGGGCCGATGCCGGGCCGGTCTCGCACGAGGAGCGCTGGGACCACTTCATTCACGACGGTGGGCGTTCAGTCACCTGGGAGATGGATACCGCGCCCGAGGGAGCGGTCGACGAGCGCGTGCTGCAACGACTGCTCGCACCGAATCCCGAAGTGCCGCGCAAGCGCGTGACCATCGTGTACCGCCCGCACTCCGCGGGTGATGCCGCCCAGATCGTGGATGACGACTACAAGAACGCGCTGGTGGCCCAGCAGAGTGAACGCGGCGTCGTCTCGGCCGCCGCGACCATTCGCGTGGGAGCCACCCAGCAGGCCCGCGAAGAGCAGGCCCGGGGTCACGGTGTGACCCGCTTCGGGGCCCTGGTGACCATCACCGAACCCCTGCGCGGCGACCTCCCGCGCATCGAAGCCATCACCCGAGACCTCTCCACCCAGTCCCGGCTCAAGATCCGGCGATGCTACCGCTACCAAGCAGCCGCCTTCGCGGCCTCCCTCGGCTGCGGCGTCATCCTCCCGGAACACGCCACCATTCCGAAAGCACTTGCGGGGTAACCACCATGGCACGTGACTTCGAACCACCAGTGCGCGAACGCGACGCCGCGGCGGCTCCCACCCGCCGCAATTCCCGCCGCGACCCGGCCCCACCGGATCAGCCGGAACTCGCCCTCGAAACCCCGGACCAGGCCCCCGCCTCCCGGGTAGCCCGAGACGAGCACCGCCCCCGCCGAGGCACCCTCCCCGACCGCCGCCTCCTGCGCCGCGACACCCCCATCGACTACGCGGCCCTAGCGGCCGAGCAGACCGAGGAAACGCCCCCGGAGGCCCGGTCCACCACGCGCACAGGCGATTCGAAGTCCCCCACCCGAGACCCGCGCCCGGACACCCCAACCCGTCCCGACGCCCCCCGGGCACCCCGCCCAACGGACGAGCAGTCCCCGGTACTCCGCCGCCCCTCCACCCCCCCGACAACCCCTCCCCGAGAGTCGGATTCGGAATCCGCAGCCCGCGAACACGCCCGCCGCATGGCAGCCGTCCGCCGAGCCCAAGAGGAACTCCGAAACGACCTCCCCACCCGCGAGCACACGCCGGACACCCACCCACCCCGTTTCCGTCCAGCCGAAACCGGTTCGGACCGGGTAGCCGGGACACGGCCCACTCGTGAAGGCGCAGCCGAGCCACACACGCCCCGCGGCCGAACTTCAGACCGTGCGGCTGAACCCCGCCGAGGACACGAGCCGAGCTCCGAGCACCCACCCGAAATCCGGACACGCTCGGCGAGTCCGGATTCCGCCGAAGCGGGCACGCAGAGCGCCTCGGTGAACGAGTTGCCGTACGAGCCCACCCCGGGCGCAGGCAGTGCGCCCCGTGGCCGCCCGGTCGAGACCTCGTCAGTAGAGCCAGTCCAGACCCGTTCGCCACGAGGAACTTCGGTCGAACCGGGCACAGGAATCGACCCGGCGATCGAAGCCGGGACCGGCACCGGTCCTATGGCCGAGGCGCCGCCCGAGAATATGCCTGCAGGCGAGGCGCGAGCGGTACTGGGACGGCCGGACGAGATGCGGCCCGGCCAGTTGGACGCGGTCGACGTGCGTTCATCGCGCGGAACGTCGGCCGAAGCCAGCAGCGGCAGCGGTCCTGCGGTCGAGGTGCGGCCCGAGCCTGGAACGGGCGGCCAGGGGCGAGCGGTACGCGGGCGATCAGGCGAAACGCCTTCGGCGCGTGAGGCTCTCGTTGGTCCGGGGACTGACACCGGGACAGCCGTCGATGCGGAGTTGGAGCAAGGGGAGGCGCGCCGGGAGCGTGCCGCCCGGAGTCTGTCGATCGATGTGGCGTCAGGGGACGAGGCCCCCGCCGAGGCGCGTACACCGCGTGAGACTTCGGTCGAAACACGGCCTGAGCAGACGCCCTCGGAACAGGGGCGGTCGGTCGAGAAGCGTTCGGCGGGTGAAGCCGCCGTCGAGGCGGTGACCGGAGTCGATCCGGATTTCGAGGCGCTGGCGGGGCTGTCACGTGCGGAGGAGGCGGGGGCACGTGGCGCTTCGGTCGTGGAGACCGGGCTCGGGGCTGCCGGTGAGGCGCGAGTAGGTCCTGGTCGGACTGTTGAAAAGCGGTCGGAACGATCGGTAGCCGTCCCGTCGGACAGTGGTGCCGAGGTGACGGGCGCGGCTGGTTCGGGTGGGGGGCGGACGGATACGCCTTCGCCGCGTGAGGCTTCGGAGGGGTTGGGGCGCAAGGCGTCGGCGGAGGCGCGGGGGCGCGGGGCTGAACGGGTCGAGGGGGAGCGGATGCTACGGCGACGTAGGCGCGAGTCGGATCCGCTGGCAGGGGAGAGTCAGAGCGGTGCGGAAGGTGCCGGGCGGGAACGGGTTCGGGGTGGCGAGCCGCGGGTGGAGCGGGACGGTCGGCGTGGCGAGGAGATTGATGGTCGCGGGCGGGCGGTGCGTGGCGGGGAGGGGTCCGGGCGTGAGCGGCGCGCGGAGGGTGAGCGAGAAGTGTTGCGCGGGAATGGGAGTGACGGGCGCAAGCGGCGCGGGGACGCCGAGCGGACGCATGCGAGTAGCCGGGCCGGGTCGGCTGGGAATGCGCGGCGACGGTCCGAAGACGAGGCGGCCGGGGAGCGGGCTGGGCGGGGGCGGTCGGCGCGGGGGCGGCGGACCGAGCAGGTCGATCGGCAGCGGAAGACGGGACGTAAAGGTAAGGCGAATAGGGATCTTTCGAACGCTGGCGGTGAAGCCGCTCGGGAGGCCAAGCCGGTCAAGGCTGCGAAGAAGAAGCAGACTGGGCCGAAGCTGCTGGATGATTCGACTCGGGCGAAGTTGGAAGTTACTGCGCGTGAGGGGAATGGGATTCGGGCGGCGCTGGCTACGTTCCGGCTGCATACCGATGAGTTGCGGCGGCGGAATTTCGCGGCTCGGGTGGAGCGGATTCAGTACGGGAGTTTCGACGAGTTCGATCGGACTACCGCGCAGCTTACTGATCGTGGGTATATGGGCGCGGGTGGCGGGCGGATGAGTGTGGTTGGGCGGCCGGTGGAGTACCGGGCGACGACCGCACAGGTGGCGGGGCTGTGGCCGTGGTCGGTGGGTGCCGGTGCGCCGCTGATCGGGACGCCGCTCGGGTCGCATCTGCATACGGGTGCGCCGGTGTGCTTCGACCCGATGAACTGGTTCATGCGGGGCAGCTTCATTACCGCGCCGAGCCTTTTCGTGTTGGGGCTCAATGGTTTCGGTAAGTCCTCGCTGGTGCGGCGAATCGTGCTGGGTGGTGTGGCGCAAGGGATTACGCCGCTGATCCTGGCGGACGTCAAACCCGACTATCGCAAGCTGGTGGAGCTGGTCGACGGTCAGGTCATCGACCTGGGTTACGGGCACGGCAAGCTGAATCCGCTCGCGGCCGGTGTGCTCGGTTCCATCGTGCCGCGCCTGAATGAATTGCCCGAGTTGCAGGTTCAGGTATTGCAGGATCTGCGGGCCCGCCAGGTCACCCTGGTGGCCGGTCTGGTCGAACTGGTGCGTGGCGCCCGGGTGCGTGACTACGAGGAGACGCTGATCGCCACCGGTCTGCGCATCCTGTACCGGGACGGCAGTAGATTCACGCCCGATCAGCCGCCCATCATGGAGGATCTGCTCACCGTGATTGTCGAGGGCGGAGACGAACTCCAGCTCGACGCCGGTGCGGACAACCCCGAGGAATATCAGAACGCCATCAAGGGCCTGCGCCGCTCCCTGCGCGCCCTCACCCAGGGCCCGTTCGGCGCGATCTTCAACGGCCACACCACGACTCCCATCGACACCACCGCCACCGCCGTCTGCATCGACGTCTCGCACATCCCGCAGGGCGACAGGAAGCTCAAGGCCGCCGTCATGCTGGCCTGCTGGGCCGACGGTTTCGCCTCGGTGGAGGCCGCGCATGTGCTCGCGGACGCGGATCTCGGCCCGCAGCGCTACTTCCAGGTGGTCATGGACGAGCTGTGGCAGGTGCTCGGCCTCGGCGACTTCATGGTCGACCGGGTGGACGAGCTGACCCGTCTGCAGCGCGGAATCGCCACCGCGCTCATCATGATCAGCCACACCATCAAGGACCTGCAGGCGCTCGGTTCCGAGGCCGCCATCGCCAAGGCGCTCGGCTTCCTGGAACGCGCCCGCGCCAAGATCTTCGGAGCCCTTCCGGCCGAGGAGATCTCACGCCTGGATTCCACGGTCCCGTTCACCTCCGCCGAGGAGGACATGGTGACCAGCTGGTCCGCCCCGCAGGCCCTCACCGGCGAGGCCCTCAAACCGGGCCAGCAGCGCCCGCCCGCGCCCGGCACCGGCAAGTTCCTGCTCAAGATCGGCGAGGACCGCCGCCCGGGCATCCCGTTCCACATGGAGTTCACGCCCTCGGAGAAGGAGAGCGGAATCCATGACACCAATCAGCGTTTCAGCGAATTCACCGAGCAGACCGCCCGCCGCGGCACGGACGAGGGGAGTGCCGCATGATGCCGCATCGGTCCTATCGAAGAGTGTCGCCGGAGGTTCGGCAGGCGGCGGTGGCCCAGGTCATCGCGTTGACCGCGAAAATGCGGTCCGAGTCCGAGGCATGCCGGGTGGTCGCCGATCAGATCGGCGTGCACACCAATTCGGTGCGCAACTGGGTTCGCGCCGCCGAAAGCCCCGGCCTGGAACGCATGGACGCGGTCGCCCTGCGCCGCAAGGTGGCCCTGCTGCAACAACAGCTGGCCGCCGCCGCCGAAATGAACCGCACCCTGGTGGAGACCCTCAACCATTCCAAGCGCGGCACATGAGGCGATCGAGCGGACACGCCGACTCGGGAAACCCGCTGGTATCGCCCGGTATCCGGCCGGGGCGACTAGCCTGGAACCAAGGTCCGGTGCTGCACCGCCGGCGCGGACCGGACGGTTCTGGACCGGCGGTGCAACCCGCGATCGGGGTGGTGATGCTGGTGGTGAGCGTCGCTTTGCTGGTCACCGCGTGTGGCAGCGGCTCCGGCTCCGGTGGCAATTCCGGTCAGGGCACGAGTAATCCGCCCACCTCCACCACCCGCTTGCTGGAAGATGCCCCCGCGCCCGACCCCACCACCGCCGAGGGTGTCGCCGTGGCCGCACTGCGTGAGATCTACACCTGGTACCCGGCCACCGAGACGCAGGACGCGGCTCTGGCCAGGGCGCGGAAATGGCTGGGTCCCACCCTGATCCGTACACTGGATACACCCACCACCAGCGTCGAGGCGCCGAAACCCTCGTTGCAGTGGGCAGAGTGGGGCAAGGCGGGCGCGCACGTCGAGGCGTTCGCCTTCGCATCCGGGGCCAAGGCTCCGGCCGGCACCGACCCGAATCGGCAGCAGTACAAGATCGGCATCGAGCAGACGGTCGTATACCCCGATGGGCGGCGTGCCACGCTGCCCTCGACCACGGTCGTCGCCACCGTCGTACGCAATGGCGGCAGCTGGCTGCTGGACGAATTCCGTTGAGCAGCAACGACGTACAGGTCATCCCAGGAGGATAGAGATGGCGAAGACACCGGTGAAGGACCCGGCCGATCCCGGTCCCGACACCACCCTGTACCTGATCTACGCGGGTTTCGCGATCCTCGGAACCTTCTGGGTCGCAGTGCAACTGGGTAATCAGCTGTCCACCCCCAAACAGGACATGCCGATCAACCCGATCGCCATCGGCGTGAACATGGCCAAGGGCAATCTGAAGTGGCCGGTCGCGGCCACGGCGATCGTGGTGCTGATCGTGCTGGCCGTCCTGGCCTGGGTGATCGTGCGCAAGCGGATCGAGAAGCGCGGCAAGGTGGGTCGACTGCCGGTCGACGACAAGGCCGATTACATGGGCTCGGGCAGCGCCATCAAGACGCTGACCGATGCGGGCGTGCGCGAGAAGGCTCAGCAGCTCGGCATGAATCTGGGCCGCGATGACGTCCCGGGCGTCCCGATCGGCGTCTCCGTCGCCGACGGCACCCTGCTCTACGGCTCGTATGAAGA
The DNA here is from genome assembly GCF_040683015.1 of Nocardia sp. NPDC051030. Taxonomy (NCBI): domain Bacteria; kingdom Bacillati; phylum Actinomycetota; class Actinomycetes; order Mycobacteriales; family Nocardiaceae; genus Nocardia; species Nocardia sp. NPDC051030. The sequence continues at coordinate 217,065 of NZ_JBFBCD010000003.1, forward strand.
CCTGCACGTGGACATCTGGGGACCGCGCCAGGGCAAGACGACCTCGCGGGTCATCCCGGCCATCCTGTCCGCCATCGGTCCGGCCCTGGTCACCTCGAACAAGCGCGATGTCGTGGACGCCACCCGCGATGTCCGCGAGGCGAAGGGCAGTCGCACCTGGGTCTTCGACCCGCAGGGCGTCGCCGACGAACCGGTCACGTGGTACTGGGATCCGCTGGCCTGGGTCGATCCGCGCCGCCCGGGCTATGACGGCCGGGCCGCCAGCCTGGCCGGGCACTTCGCCGACGGCGGCGACAATGTGGTCGCCGCGAGCGGCAATGGCGACACCTACTTCGACCAGGAAGCCGAGGAACTACTGGCCTCGCTCTTCCTGGCGGCCGCGGTGGCCGGACGCCCGATCACCGATGTCTGGGATTGGGTGACCAATTCCAATGACACCGAGCCCATCGAAATCCTGCGCCACGCAGTCGATTTCGGCGTCCCCTCGGAACTTCGCGGCGGCTACCACTTCGTGGCCTCGGGCCTGGCGCAGCAGTACAACGTCGATCCGCGCACCATCAGCGGTATTTTCGGCACGGCCAAGAAGATGATCCGCTGCCTCAAGCTATCCACCGTGCAGCCGTGGGTCACACCCCCGCACGATGAACAAGCGGGCCGCCGCCAGTTCGACGAACTGGAATTCATCGAGCAGAACGGCACCCTGTACTGCCTCTCGCTCGAGGGTCGCGGTTCGGCGGGCCCGCTGGTCAGCGCGTTCATCGAGGCGGTCATCGACGTCGCTATGCGCAAGGCGTCACGCTCACCGCGCGGCCGCCTGCCGATCCCGCTGCTGGCCGTGCTCGACGAGGCCGCGAACGTGGTGCGCTGGAAGGATCTGCCGAAGCACTACAGCCACTTCGGATCTCGCGGCATCGTGGTCATGACGGTCCTGCAATCCTGGGCGCAGGGCGCGCGCTGCTGGGGCGTCGACGGTATGGAAGCGCTGTGGGCCGCGGCCAATATCAAGGTGTTGGGCAGCGGCGTCGACGACATCAAGTTCCTGCAGGAGCGGGTCGAGGCCATCGGCGAATACGACAGCATCTCGTCCTCGGTCTCGGAATCCAAAGGCGGCAAGAGCTATTCGCGCTCGCTCGGCTCCTCGAAGACCTTCAATGTGCACGGCCTCGCCACCCTCCCGCGCGGCCGCGCCATCGTCTTCTCCTCGGCCAATCCGGCGGTGCTGATCAAGGCCGTGCCGTGGTGGGAGGGCGAATACTCGTCGGCGGTGAGCAATTCCATCACGGCCCACGACCCGATGCCCCAGCGCAAGACCACGATCGGCGACCTGATCGACGAACGCGTCATGCTCGAGAAGGAAACACCGCAATACGACGAAACAGGATCGATCGAGGAGGTCCGCCCGCTGTGACCGAACAGCAGCAACAACCCATGGTGTACGGCAGTGTGGTCGAATTCGTCGAGAACTACCTGAGTCTCGTCTACCGCCGCCAGGTCACTGATATCAGCGATACGGTGTGGTGCCCGGAATGGTGGCAGCACGCCGAGGCGGTGGCGCGGCTCGATGCCATGTGGCGGGCCTGGGAACACTATCGCCACGACGGGAAAACCGGTCTGAGCGTGTGGTTCCTGGACCATGCGGATCCGCATATGGCGAAGCTGTTCGACCCGAAGGGTCCGTTCAAATATTGCAGTGTCCGCAATGGGCACAAGGACATGCTGACGCCGCTGCCGCTCAAATCCCCGAAGGACGGGATGTTCAGCGAACCGCCGCCGGGCGGCTTCATCCGCTGAGCGTGCGCCATCGCGCCGTGCTGAGCGTGCGCTATCGTAATTCGCTTGCGATCCGCCCGGTCCGACCCGGAGAATCAGGGCTCGCCCCGGAGAATCAGTACTGACTCAGCCGAGGGCGCGAGCCCTCAGCTGATCGTGCGGGCGACAGGTTCCTTCTGGCGTGCACGGGCCTCGAGTTCCCTGGCCCGGCGTTGTGCGACAGCGGTTTCCTGCTCGCGCGTGAGGACTGCCTCGGCCGCGGACTGCGCCTGCCCGACCTCCATGAGCATGCGCACAGCCGCCAATTCAGGCGAGATGCCCATGCGATTGAGGTGCTGAGCCAGAGCGGTCCGGCGTTCCACCGAATCATGGCGGACCAGGCTCTTATTGACGGCGGCCTGCGTGGCGGCCATGCGAGTGGCTTCGGCCTGCGCCGCGAAGCGATCCTTCTCGAGGGAAATACCCTTGTCGAGCGGTGGCTTCTCGATCATCCGCGCGAGTTCGAGATTGCGCGGGTCCTTGGCCTTGGAATCCGCGGCCTCCCGGAGCTGACGCTCACGGGCTTCCTTCTGCCGGGACTCGGTGACCTTGACGCGGGCTTCCGCCTCTTTCTGGCCACGTTCCCGGGTACGCAGCGCGACAAGTGTCGCGAGCTGCAACATTTGCCTCATCATCGCCGCGGTTTCGCGGCCGATGTCGTCGAGTTCCTCGGCCATTGCCTGCTCCCCGATGCTGCAGTGATCACTATGGATGATTGTGGTGCTTCGTCACGGTCACCGCCACACGAACGGTAGCTCGGGTAGCTGTGGCCCCGCCTGCAAACGTGGACACCGGGAGCACTGGAGGCGCGGGGTGTGCCCGATGGGGGTTACCCGGTGGGCCTTACTACGCCGCTTCGTACTCCGTTCTACGAGATTACCAGCGAAAACTTGGATACCGCCGTACGTGCGCGTCGCGATCCAGCATATATCGCACAATTCCGGCAGGTGGCGGAAAACTTCGGATTTTCTTTGGTTAGGAATGCCTTACACCGAAGGTTCGATGGAGGGTTGGGGGGCGTTTTGCCGGAAAAGGTTCGGGCCCGGCATCGAGACGATGCCGGGCCCGAAAAACCATGCCGGTCAGTTGATTTGGACCGACGAGATGTTCACATCGGTGGCCGGCTTACCGTCCTGTCCGCCTCCGGTGACACCCGCCTTCGCGATCTTGTCGAGGGTGGCCAGACCTGCCTCGTCCACAGTGCCGAAGATGGTGTACTGCGGCGGCAGCTGCGAATCGCCGTAGACCAGGAAGAACTGGCTACCGTTGGTGCCCTTGCCGTCGGTCTGATCCGGACCGGCATTGGCCATGGCGAGCACGCCGCGCTTGTAGGCGACCGGGTACTGCGCGGCCTGATCGGTCGGGTCGTACTGATCGGTCGGGTACTCATTGTCGAACTGGTACCCCGGGCCACCCATGCCGGTGCCGGTCGGGTCACCGCACTGCAGGACCTGCAAACCCTTGCTGGTGGTCATGCGGTGGCAGCTGGTGCCGTCGAAGAACTTCTGCTTGGCCAGGCTCTCGAAACTGTTCACCGTGCACGGCGACTCACCGGCGTTCAACTCGATCGGGATCGCGCCCGCACTGGTGTCGATGGTGGCCTTGACATTCCCGGCCGTCGAGATGTTGTCGGTGCCCGGCTTATTGACCGGCTTGTCCGAAGGACGCGCCGAATTGCGGTAGTCGCAGGTGACCGAGGCTGGCTTCGGCTTGGCCGAGGGCGGAGCCGCCGCCGAGAGCGACGCATCCGGCGACTCGGAGGCCGCGGTGGTGCTGCTGTCGTCGCTGTTCTTGTTCACGAAATAGAAGCCGAGACCCGCCGCGACCGCCACCACGACGACGCCCAGGGCCGATGCGGCGATCGTGATCTGCTTACGCTTACGTGCCCGCTGCGCACGGGTGGCGAGTTGACGCTCCAGCTTCCGTTTAGCCGCGGCGCGTCGCTGTTCATTGCTCGGCACTACTTGTCCCTCCGTGTCGGTAGCCATCGGGGTAAGAGTGTGCCATCACTTCCTGAGACGTTTCTCTATAACCCGTGTTACGCCGCGCCCGGGCTGTGCCTTATACAAGAACCGCCTTATACAAGAACCGGTTGGACTTGCGATAGCTCCGTGGGGAAAACTGGACGCCGTGACCAAGACCAGCAGCTTCCGTGCCCCGAAGGGGGTCCCCGATTACATTCCGCCCACCTCCGCGGAGTTCGTCGCCGTCCGGGACGGCCTCGTACATTCCGCGCGACTGGCCGGATACGGGCACATCGAGCTGCCGATCTTCGAAGAGACCGCCCTGTTCGCGCGCGGCGTGGGTGAATCCACCGACGTGGTCAGCAAGGAAATGTGGACCTTCGCGGATCGCAATGGCGAGAGCTTCACACTGCGGCCCGAAGGCACCGCCGGCGTCATGCGCGCGGTCATCCAGCACGGCCTCGACCGCGGCCAGCTCCCGGTCAAGCTCTGCTACGCGGGTCCGTTCTTCCGCTACGAACGCCCGCAGAAGGGCCGCTACCGGCAGTTGCAGCAGGTCGGCATCGAGGCCATCGGCGTCGACGACCCGGCCCTGGACGCCGAGGTGATCGCCGTGGCCGACGCCGGATTCCGGGCACTCGGACTAGACGGCTTCCGCCTCGAGATCACCTCGCTCGGCGACGAGACCTGCCGTCCGCAATACCGGGAACTGTTGCAGGAGTTCCTCTTCAAGCTCCCGCTCGATGAGGAGACGCGCCGCCGCGCGGAGATCAACCCGCTGCGCGTGCTCGACGACAAGCGGCCGGAGGTCAAGGAGATGACCGCCGCCGCGCCGCTCATGATCGATCACCTGTCCGAATCGGCCAAGGCGCACTTCGATCAGGTGCTCGGGCACCTGGACGCGCTCGGCGTCCCGTACGTGGTGAACCCGCGCATGGTCCGCGGCCTCGACTACTACACGAAGACGACCTTCGAATTCGTGCACGACGGTCTGGGCGCGCAGTCCGGCATCGGCGGCGGCGGTCGCTACGACGGGCTCATGGCCGAACTCGGCGGCCAGCCGCTGTCCGGAATCGGCTTCGGCATCGGCGTGGACCGCACGGTCCTCGCCCTCGAAGCCGAGGGCAAAACCGCCGTCCAAGGTCCCCGCGTCGACGTATTCGGCGTGCCCCTGGGCGATATGGCCAAGCAGCGCCTGGTCGAGATGGCCGGAAAACTGCGTGCCGCGGGCATCAGCGTCGATCTCGCCTACGGCGGGCGCGGCGTGAAGGGTGCGATGAAGGCGGCTGACAAGTCCGGCGCGCGCTTCGCCCTGGTCCTCGGCGACCGTGAGGTGACCGAGAACGAGGTCGGCCTCAAGGACCTGAGCAATGGCGAACAGCGGCAGATCCCCCTGGATGACGTCGTATCCGCCGTCACGACCGCCCTTGCGGCCCAACAGAATTGACCACCACCTGCGGCCCGGACGGTAACCCGGCCGGGCCGCAGCATCCGCCCGGCCCCCGAATAAGCCGATTCCACCCGCCCGGGCCGCACCGCCGCCCACCCCTCGAGTAAACGGATTCCACCCGTCCAGGCCATAGCCGTCGCCCCAACCGGGACTTTCGACCGTCAGCATGCAGTGGTGCGGGTAAACGCCGAGAGGCCCACTCCTCCACTGCATGATCACGCCCTCAGCGGATCTGAGAACGCCCTCTCACCGCGGCATGAACCACCGAGCAGCGACACCGGATAGCTGTGTCGGCTGGCCGGGGGTGAGGGAATTCGGGGGAGCAGGGGGCGAATCCGAGCATGGCGTGCGGTGGGCTGGTAGCGTCGCGGGCCGTGCCTGAGACGGTGGCTTGCCGGGTCGGTACACCCATCCTCACTTGGACGAATGCGCAGCCGTGACTGAACAATTCAAATCCGAGCCTGCCGACGAGGTCGGGCTCGATCTCATTGCACCCGAGATGTACGCACCGGCTTTGCGGCGGCTTGCGCTGGCGGCGCTCGGCGTCGGGATCGGGATCGGGTTATTGCTGGCTTTGTGGGTGCATTGGCCGGTGGCGTTGGGGGTGGGGATTGTGATCGGCGCGCCCACCGCGCTGTATGCCATTGCGGTGCAGCGTCGGCGAATTCGGCTGTCCGGCAGTGTTATTCGGGCGCGCACTTGGATGGGGGAGCGGCGGCTCGATTTGAGCGCGGCCAATGGGGTGGAGATCCTGGTTCGGGCGGGGCGGCTGAGTCAGATCGTCTTGCGGGTGACCTCGGGGCGCGACACCCAGGAGGTGCCGCTGGCCATGTACACAGACTCCGGCAGCGGGCGTGAAATGCATATTCTGGGGCTGCGCAGGCTGGCCGATGCGCTCTCCACCTGCCCGCTCGCCGCCGCGCTCGCGGTATCGGATGTCCTGGTGCGGCAATTGCGGGCAGAAGCCCGCGATGCGATCGCCGAGGAGCGGCCGCTGTATCGGGCCGTGCATATGGTCCGAGATCGGGACCAGGTGTCGGCGGTCGTGCTCAGTGATTCGGATATCGCCGCGCTCACGCGTTAGGCGGCAATCGCATCGCCCTACCGGTATTGATCGGTGTAGCAACATTGCGGCGACACCCTGTCTGAATTGGTCGACTTGCCGAGTATGTGACATAACATGGCCGCCGCAGAGCGTTGCCGGTGATCGTCACTTCGGCTCGGAGGTCGGACTTTTGGGCTCGCGAAAGCTGGTACGCCATGTCATTGGTGGTTGCTGCATTGCCGGATGCTGCACGCTGGTGGCGAGTGCGGGAGTCACCGCCGCGTATGCCGAGCCCGCGCCCGGACCGGACCTACCGGCCGCGCTGATCGCCGCGCTGGACCGGGACCTGCACATCGATGCCGAGCGGTATCTGGCGCGCGCGGAATCCGCACAGCGACTGGCCGATTTCGAGACCACGGCGCGACTGGCCTATCCCATGACATTGGCGGGTGTGTGGATGGACGGCGATATCCCCGTCGTCGGTCTGGCCGATGGCACGAGCCGCGAGCAGGCGGGTCGGACCGCTGAACGAGCCGGTTTCACGGTCCGGCGGGTCACCGATAGCGCCGCCACCCTGCATAAGCGCCGGGACGCCGTAACCCGCTGGGCCGCAACGCAACCCGCCGCTATCGCGGCGTCCATCCTCGATGGCGGCATCGACTACGCGGGAAATGCGGTGACCGTGCGCGCCGTCGGACACCCCACGCTGCCCGCCGAACTGGGACCGGTGCGCGTGCTCGCCGCCGGACAATCGGTGCGCGGCCCACTGAGGGTGCCGGTCGAGTCGCCCTCGACGCCGGTGCTCGCCGCCACGACCGCCGGAGGCGAGATGAGTGGCGGGCAGGCGTACTGGTTCCCGATGGGCGGCGGGTACAAGGGCGGATGCTCACTGGGGTTCAACGGAACCGATGCGCAGGGCAATACGGTCTTCGTCACCGCCGGTCACTGCGATCCGATGCGGAACGATCCCGGCCGTGACTCCGAGGAACAGCGGCGCGTCTACCGCGACATCACGAGGGGGCCGGACGGCAAAGCCGAATTGGGGACCGCGTTCGGTCATTTCGCGACATCGAACCTCGGACCCTATGACTACGGCATCGTGCGCGTCCATGACCAGTTCGCGGCCAACTTCCAGAACAACCTGGTGTCCGCCGAAACCAAGTCCTTCCCGACCGAACCGGGGCAAGCCGGAGCTCCGGGATCCGGCGGCGGCTCGAACCTCGCCCTGCCCAGCGGTAGTGGAGAAGGTGCGACGGCGGCCCGCACGGCCGTCACCGCCACCGCGCCCGCGCCGGTTCACATCGACGGCGTCGCCTCCCCGGTCATCGGTGCGCCGGTGTGCAAGTCCGGCATGACGACCGGCTACACCTGCGGCACGATCACCGCCGTGGACCGGGTCGGCACCGAGACCGACGGGAAGACTACGAATACCTTCGAGGGCTTCTTCATCGCGCAACTCTGCGCGTATCACGGTGACAGCGGCGGTTCGGTCATCACCGGCACCAAGGCACTCGGCATGTCCGCCTCGGGCAGGCAGGGCGACGGCTACTGCGCGGCGGACGGGACACTCAATGTCCAGCCGATCGGCAGGGTGCTCACCGACAATCCCGGACTGCGGATCCGCACCAGCTGATGATGCGACCATGCGGGTTGTCTCGTTGCTCACGGCGAATGGGTGCGGGCGGTGAGCCTGGTTAGGGTGGATTCGGAGTAGCCGACGAATTCAGGAGCAGCCGTGAGCAATGCCGCCAAGCCCGTAACCGTCACCGTGACCGGCGCCGCCGGACAGATCGCCTACGGGTTGCTGTTCCGCATCGCCTCCGGTGCGTTGCTCGGCTCCGACACTCCGGTGCGGCTGCGACTGCTCGAGATTCCCGCCGCTGTCTCCTCGCTCGAAGGTGTGGCGATGGAGCTCGAGGACGGTGCGTTCCCGCTGCTCGCCGGAATCGATATCTCCGATGATCCGTGGGTCGGGTTCGATGGCGCGAATGTAGCGCTGCTGGTCGGGGCGCGACCCCGGACCTCGGGCATGGAGCGCGGGGATCTGCTCGCCGCCAATGGACCGATCTTCACCGATCAGGGCCAGGCCATCAATGCCAATGCGGCCGAGGATGTGAAGGTGCTCGTGGTCGGAAACCCGGCCAATACCAATGCCTTCATCGCCATGAGCAATGCGCCCGACGTGCCCGCCGAGCGATTCACCGCGCTGACCCGTCTCGACCACAATCGGGCAATCGCGCAGGTGGCCAAGAAGACCGGGGCCGCGGCCGTCGATATCCAGCGGATCGCCATCTGGGGCAATCACTCCGCCACCCAGTATCCCGATCTCTCGCACGCCACCGTGGCCGGTCGGCCCGCCCTCGAGGTGATCGACGATCAGGCCTGGGTCGCGGACGATTTCATTCCCACCGTGCAGCAGCGCGGCACCGCGATCATCAAGGCGCGGGGTGCGTCCTCGGCCGCCAGCGCGGCGAGCGCGGCCATCGACCACATTCACGACTGGTCGCTGGGTACCGCGCCCGGTGAGTGGGTGTCCATGGCCGTGCCCTCGGACGGGTCCTACGGGGTGCCGGAGGGGATCATCAGCTCGTTCCCGGTCACCTGTGCCGACGGGCGCTACAGCATCGTGCAAGGCCTGGAGGTCGACGAATTCTCGCGCGCCCGAATCGATCTCAGCGTCGCCGAACTCGAGGCCGAGCGCGATGCGGTGATCGAGCTGGGCTTCGCCAAGCGGTCCTGATCTTCTCCGGGCTCAGCCGAGCTTGGCGATCACATTGTCGCCGTACCACTTGATCTTGGCGATCTTGTCCTCGAGGGATTCGGTGTCCTGTTCCTTGGCGTAGGAATTGCGGAATCCCACGATCGCATCGGTGATGCCCTTGTCCTCGAGGCGCTTGACCCCGTCGGGGGTGTAGGCGTCCAGCGAGGCGGCGTGGATCTCGAACTCGCCGGGATTGTCACGCTCGCTACGCAATTCATTGATGCGGGCCAGGTACTTGTCGAGCTCCTCCGGCTTGCCACCGGCGTGCATCCAGCCGTCGGTCAGGCGGACCGCGCGGCGCAGGGCCGCATCGCTGTGGCCGCCGACCAGGATCGGGAGGGGTTCGGTGGGGGCGGGGGTGAGCTTGATCCTCGGGAAATCGTAGAACTCACCGTGGTATTCGAAGTACTCGCCGGTGGACAGGCCCTTCACGATCTCGATGCACTCGTCCAGGCGCTTACCGCGGCGCTCGAACGGGACGCCCATGATCTGGAAATCCTCCGGCCACGGGCTGATGCCGACGCCCAGGGCGAAACGGTTATTGCTCAGGCGGGCAAGCGAACTCGCCTGCTTGGCCACCAGCACCGGCGGGCGGATGGGCAGCTTGAGCACGAACGGGGTCAGGCGCAGCGTGGTGGTGGCCGCCGCGATGGCCGCCGACAGCACGAAGGTCTCGATGAACGGCTTGTCCTCGAGGAATTCGCGATTGCCGTCCGCGTTGTAGGGGTATTTGGAATCCGACTCCGCCGGGTAGGCGATGCTGTCGGCGATGGTGATGCTGTGGAACCCGTGCGCCTCCGCGGCCTGCGCCAGCGGAACGTAGTAGTCCGGGTTGGTCATCGCCTCCGCGTAGGTGAAGCGCATCGGGTTCGTCCTCTCGACGGTGAGCAAGGCAGGAAAACTAGAACAAATTCTAGTTGTTGTCGTGATGCTAGCGCGGGTGTGCCGTCCCGGTGGCCGAGATGGAATCGGGCCGGGGTTGCGGGCGGAATCTGGACCTTGTTCTAATCGCTGTCATGACCATTGCCATCACCGGATCCGGATCGGGCATCGGAGCGGCTACCGCCGCCGCGCTCGCCGCCGCCGGGCACGACATCATCGGCATCGACCTGCGCAATGCCGACGTGACCGCGGATCTGACCGATCCGGCCGCGCGCGCCGCCGCCGTCGAGGCCGTGCTGGAGCGCTCCGGTGGCGTGCTCGACGGACTGATCCTGTGCGCCGGTGTCGGCCCGCACGTGCCGGACCCGAACTTCGTGGTCGAGATCAACTACCGGGCCACCGTCGCCCTCCTCGACGCCCTGCTGCCCGCCCTCACCAAGGGCGAATCGCCTGCGGCCGTGGTGGTTTCCTCGGTCGCCTCCACCCACATCAAGTGGGAGGACAATCCGATCGCCAAGGGCATCGAGGCCGAAGCCTTCGCCTCGGCAGGTGATTACGCCGGGTCCTACGCCTACGCCGCCTCCAAGAACGCGGTCACCGTCGCGGTGCGCGAACGGGCCGTGGAATGGGGCAAGGCGGGCGTACGCCTCAATACGGTCGCCCCCGGCAGCGTCGACACCCCGCTACTGCAAGCGGGACTCGACGATCCGCGCTACGGTGACGCCATCCGCAACTTCACCGCACCCATCGGCCGCAATGGCACGCCCGACGAGATCGCCTCCCTGATCACGTATTTGGTCGGCCCCCACGCCGGATTCATCCACGGCGCACAGTTCGTCATCGACGGCGGCGTGGACGCCCAGGCGCGGCCGAGCGCGGTCTGAAACAAACACGCCCGATCGTTTCGGCGCGGCGCGATCCGCCGCCACCATCCGATCCGGCGTCAAGAACGGTGGTCGGAGCCCGCGGGGTGTACATCCGCTTTCGACTCACCCGATGCCGCGGTGGGGACCGCTAATCCTCACTGCGGCATCACCTTTCCCGAGGAACACCAGGCAGGGGAGCGCCAGTTCGGCTGATCTGTGGCGGGCATCGCGTTACCCGGGAAGCCCTGTCCAGCTGGTCTCGCTGTGGCGGTGGCGGTTCCGAACGCGTCAGGCCTGGTCGGTGTCGGTGTCCTCGGTGGGCTCGTCGGGCTGGCCGATGACGCCGGGGCCGGATGCGCCGAGGTTGCCCGTGAGTTCGCTTTCGCCGGAGACGGTTTGGTAGGGCTGGACTGTGCGGGCGTGTTGCTGATCCGAGCCGCCGCCACCGCGGCCCGCGCCTGCCGCGCCGGGGGAGCCCATGAAGCCCGAACCGGCTTGGCCGCCCATGGCGGCGAGACCGGCTGCGCCGGAACCGAAGGGGCTGGCGCTCGCTGCGACGCGGCCGCCCGGGATCGAGGAGCCGGGGCCGCCCGGGGTGGAGGGGATTCCGCCACCGCCGATGCCGCCACCGCCGCCACCACCCGCGCCGCCGCCTCCGCCGCCACCGAGACCGGCGGCCTTGGTGTCGAGGGACGGATCGCCGCTTTGCGGGTTGCCGTTCGCAGGATTGGTTGCCGATGAAAGGCCGCTCTCGAGAAGGCCTTTGGCCTGTTCCAGGATCGGCTGGCCGACATTCTGGGCCAGGGACTGGGCCACCTCGGCGGGGTTGGGGCCGCCGCTCTGACCGGCGAGCTGGCCGATGATGCCGTTCAACTGGGCGGTGTAGCCGGAGAGTTCACCGCGGGTCACATTCACGACCGTGATCGCCGAGCCGAGATGCTCGGTGGCCGAGGCGATGAGCGCGGCCTGGCCGGGCGGGGTCAGCGCGACCGGAGCCATGGCCGCCGCCTGCGTGGCGAAGGACTGGGCGATGGCCGTGAGCTGGATATTGCCGCGCTGCACGATGGCGGCGGCCTGTTCGGTGAGCGTCGACAGGTCGAATCCGCGCTGGGCGGTCTCCTGCCCTTGGTTCTGCGCCTGCTGACCTGCGGACTGCGCGCTCTGTGAGCCCTTGCCCTGCCACAGCGATTCGACGGTCTTCAGTGCACCGCTGCCCACGGAGACCGCACCCTCGATGATCTTGGAGCCCTGGCTCAGCAGGGTCGTGGGATTCAGCTGGCCGAGCACACCGGTGCCGAAGCTGTTCATCAGATCCAGGAACGGCTTGAACAGCGCGTCCATGCCCGGGACGGCGGGCAGCGCCAGACCCTTCATGAGATCGCCGACCGGATCGGCGGGCAGCGGCGGCAGCGCGGGCAGACTCGCGGCGGCCTGGGTCAGCGCGGACTGCGCGGCGCTGATCGCGCCCGGGACGTCGTTCAGCGCCGCCTGGGCATTGCCGAGCACGCCCTGGGTATCGGACAGCGCCTGCTGTGCGCCGGACAGCACGCCGTGCGCGGCGTCGAGGCCGGGGGAGAGGGTGCCGTCGAGCATCGAGGCGGCATGAGTGTCGGCACCTTGCGTACCGCCACCGAGACCGTGCGGGAGGCCGCCGGACAGGGGTGAACCGCCGCTCTGCTCGAACTCCTTGCTGGACAAGGCGAATGCGGGCGCTTCGAAGGCCGCCACATCATCGGGCAGCTGGCCGAGGGGCAGATCGAGCAGGGGGCCGGTCGGCGCGTAGTGCAACGCCTCGGGGCTCAGCGGGTGGGACGGATGCGTCGGGTTGACCATGCCGATCACGCCGGACCCGGCGTCCAGGGGCCTCATGCCTGGCCTCCGAGCTGTCCGCCGATGCGGTTCAAACCACCGGCGAAGTCGCCATCGGTGGCCTCGTAACCCGCCGCGGAACCGAACGCGGCCTGGCCGAGGTGCGCGAAGCGGCCCGACAGTGCGTTGATGTCCTTATCGTGCAGTAGCTCGGCCACCGCGAAGCTGGCCAGGAAGTCCGCGCCGATGAGGCCGAAGACCGGCGTCATGGCGGCGACGTGGGATACCGTGTCCAAGCCGCCCGCGGCGGCAATATCGGTCGCGACGCCGTCCTGCGTCGCGGCGAAGGAACGGACCGCGTCGGTCTCCACCGAGAGATCAGCCATGATGGCCCCCCGTATCGTCGTAGACATGCGGTGCCGAATATATCCCACTGGGCGTCCACTCCGGCGTGCCGCGTTCTCCCACGCGGGTGATCACCGCTGGTTGCAAATTAGAACAAGTTCTATATTCTTCATCCCATGAAGGTCGCAGTCACCGGCGCTGCCGGGTTCCTTGGCACCAATTTGCTTCGCCTGCTTACGGATCGCGGTCACGAGGTGACTGCCATCGATCGCGTCCGGCCCACCGGAGCCAGCGAACCCGGTGTCACCTGGGTGAGTGGAGATGTGCTCGATCCCGCATCCATGCGCAGTTGCCTCGAGGGCGCCGAGGTCGTGTACCACCTGGTCGCGCTCATTACCCTCGCCCACAAGAACGATCTGGCCTGGCGGGTCAACACCGAGGGCGTCCGCGTGGTCGCCGAGGCCGCGCGCGAGGTCGGCGTGCGGCGCATGGTGCACACCAGCTCGATCCACGCGTTCAATCAGTACAGCTGTGGCGGCACCATCAATGAGCGCGCGCCGCGTTCCATCGACCCGGATCTGCCGGTGTACGACCGCTCCAAGTGGCAGGGCGAGGTCGAGCTGCGCAAGGTCATCGATCAGGGCCTCGATGCCGTGATCTGTAATCCGACCGGTGTGTATGGCCCGATCGACCACTCCGACTCCCGCATCAATGTCACCCTCTGGGACTCCGCGCGCGGCCGCACCCCGGTCATGATCGGCGGCGGTTTCGACCTGGTCGACGTGCGCGATGTGGCCAAGGGTCTGGTGCTGGCCGGTGAGCGCGGCAAGACCGGTGAGAACTATCTGCTCGGCGGCCATTTCGTGAACATGCTGGAGATCACCCGGCTGGCCGCGGAGATCAATGGCAAGTTCAAGCCCGCCTTCGCGATTCCGCCCAAGATCATTGCGGCGCTGCTGCCGGTGCTCGAGCCCGCCAGCCGCGCGTTCGGCAGCGACCGCATCTCCAAGGCCTCCATGGGTGCGCTGCTGTCCGCGCCGATCGTCGAGCGCACCAAGGCCACAACCGAACTCGGCTACCAGCCGCGCCCGGCCGCCGAGACCGTGCGCGACCTCATCGACTTCTACAACGGCCGGACCGTCAAGGTCGACACGCAGAAGATTGCTTGACAGTCGATAGCACAAATGTTCGACTTGGGTGGTGCGGTGGCAAAGCCAGACCCTGGACGCCGATGACGGCGCACTGCCCGGGCTCGAACGCGCCGGATTCGTACGGAGCGTACAGACCCCGGACTTCGAGGGCATCACGTTTCACGAGGTGCTCTGCAAGTCGGCCCTGAACAAGGTGACCGACGGCGGGACACTGCCATTCGCCTGGACCATCAACCCCATGCGCGGATGCTCGCACGCATGCCGCTACTGCTTCGCCCGCGGCACACACGAGTATCTGGATCTGGACGCGGGCGAGGACTTCGACTCGCAGATCGTGGTCAAGACCAATGTGTCCGCGGTCCTGCGGCGCGAGCTGCACCGGCGCTCCTGGCGGCGGGAAACCGTTGCGCTGGGGACCAATACGGATCCGTACCAGCGCGCCGAGGGGCGGTATCGGTTGATGCCGGGCATCATCGGCGCGCTCACCGAATCGGGCACGGGCTTCTCGATTCTCACCAAAGGCACCCTGCTGCGCCGGGATCTGCCGCTGCTGACTCAGGCGGCCCAGCAGGTTCCGGTACGGCTCGCGGTCTCCATCGCCATCCTGGATCCGGAGCTGCATCGCGGCCTGGAGGCGGGGACGCCGTCGCCGAAGGCCCGGCTCGAACTGGTCCGCGCGCTCACCGATGCCGGATTCGCCGTGAATGTCATGGTGGCTCCGGTCATTCCCTATCTCACCGACGGCCGCGCGCATCTGGACGAGCTACTCGGGGCCATCGCGGAGGCCGGAGCCGCCGGAGTCATTGTGCTACCGATGAATCTGCGCGGCAGTACCCGCGCCTGGTTCCTCGACTGGCTGGCCGAAGCCCACCCGGCGCTGCTGCGACGCTACCGGCAGCTGTATGGTCGCGGTACTTCGGTCAGCCCGGAGTATTCTGCGTGGCTACGCGGCCGGATCGAGCCGTTGCTGGAGAAACATCGTTTGAACCGCGATCGGCAGGCCGAACCGCAAGTGCGCGCCGCCGAATCGCATACGCCCGACCCGCAGCTCGCGCTGTTCGCCTAGCGCCGGCTCGCGCATCTCGACACAGTTTCAGCATCTCGACACACGTTTCACCCGTTCATTTCGCATGTCTGTCACGAATCGGTCAGCACGCGAATAGACGGGAGTAGTTTGGCGTTGATACCTCAGACTGACGAGGAAGTGATGCAGGCGCATGGTTTCCCAGCATGACGACTCTGTGGAGCTGCCGCCCAACGGCGGGGCTGCCCACGGTGATATCCCCGTGAACGGCAGTGACACAGGCAAATTGGCAGCAGAAAAACTGGAGCGTGTCGTAATCCGTTTCGCCGGTGACTCCGGTGACGGCATGCAGCTGACGGGTGATCGATTCACCCACGAGGCAGCGGCATTCGGCAATGACCTCGCTACCCAGCCGAACTTCCCCGCCGAGATTCGCGCACCCCAGGGCACCCTGCCGGGCGTCTCGTCGTTCCAGATCCAGATCGCCGACTACGACATTCTCACCGCCGGTGACCAGCCCGATGTGCTGGTGGCGATGAATCCCGCGGCGCTCAAGGCGAATCTGGAGGATCTGGCGCGCGGGGCCACGCTGATCGTCAATACCGACGAGTTCACCAAGCGCAATCTCGCCAAGGTGGGGTATACCGGCGATCCGCTCACCGATGACACGCTGTCCGATTTCGTGGTGCATCGGGTGCCCATGACGTCATTGACGCTCGGGGCGACCGAACCGACCGGTGTGGGCAAGAAAGATGGGCAGCGCGCCAAGAATATGTTCGCGCTGGGATTGCTGTCCTGGATGTACGGGCGGCCGATCGATGGCACCGAACAGTTCGTGCGGGAGAAATTCGCCGACAAACCGGATGTGGCGGAAGCGAATATCCTCGCAATTCGGGCGGGGTGGAATTATGGCGAAACCACCGAGGCCTTCGCCACCACCTACGAGGTAGCTCCGGCGACGCTCCCGGCGGGCACCTATCGGCAGATCACCGGTAATACCGCGCTCGCCTATGGCTTGGTCACCGCCGGGCAACTGTCCGGGCTGCCGGTGTTCCTGGGGACCTATCCGATCACCCCGGCCTCCGACATCCTGCATGAGCTGAGCAAGCATAAGAACCTCGGCGTCACCACCTTCCAGGCCGAGGACGAGATCGCCGGAATCGGTGCGGCGCTGGGCGCTTCGCTGGGCGGGGCCCTCGGCGTCACCAGTACCTCCGGGCCCGGGTTGGCGCTCAAGAGCGAGACCATCGGGCTCGCGGTCATGACCGAACTGCCGCTGCTCATCATCGATGTGCAGCGCGGCGGGCCCTCCACCGGATTGCCCACCAAGACCGAACAAGCCGATCTCTTGCAGGCGCTGTATGGGCGCAATGGCGAATCGCCGGTCGCGGTGCTCGCGCCCCGGTCACCCGCCGACTGCTTCGATACCGCGGTGGAGGCGGCGCGCATCGCGCTCACCTATCGCACGCCGGTGCTCCTGCTCTCCGATGGCGCGATCGCCAATGGGTCGGAGCCGTGGGCGATTCCGAAGGTCGGCGAGCTCCCGCCGATCGATCCCGGATTCGAGGCCGGTGGCGAGGACGGGGACGGCTACCAGCCCTACGCCCGCGACCCCGAAACCCTGGCCCGGCCGCTCGCGGTGCCCGGCACCGAGGGGCGCGCGCACCGCATCGGCGGGCTCGAAAAGGCCGACGGCAGCGGCAATATCTCCTACGAACCCGCCAATCACGAACTCATGGTTCGACTGCGGCAGGCCAAGATCGATGGCATCGCGGTGCCGGATCTCGAGGTCGACGATCCGGGGGAGCGGGCCGAACTGCTCATCATCGGATGGGGCAGCTCCTACGGTCCGATCGGCGAGGCCTGCCGCCGGGCACGCAGGCGCGGCGTACCGGTGGCGCAGGCGCACCTGCGGCATCTGAATCCGTTCCCCGCCAACCTCGGTGACGTGCTGCGCGGGTATCGCACCGTGGTCTGCCCGGAAATGAACGGCGGCCAACTGGCCATGCTGCTGCGCGCCCGCTACCTCGTCGACGTGCAACCGTGGACCAAGGTGGCCGGGACCGCGTTCTCGGCGCAGGAACTGGTCGGCGTCATCGATGCGGCACTCGACGGCTCCATTGCGGAGATGGAACAGACGAAGGCCTTCGCCGCGCGGGCGCGGGCGACCTACCGCACACCAGGGGGAAAGTGATGACCATCCTCGAAAACCCGCTCGTCGGAACGGATCTCGGGCTCACCGGACTCTCCGGTGTGCCCGCCGCGCAGGGGCCGCAGAAGGCCAAGGACTTCACCTCCGATCAGGAAGTGCGCTGGTGCCCCGGCTGCGGCGACTACGTCATCCTGGCCACCGTGCGCGGATTCCTCGCCGACCTCGGGTTGCGGCGCGAGAACCTCATGTTCGTCTCCGGCATCGGATGCTCGAGCCGATTCCCGTATTACCTGGAGGCGTACGGGATTCACTCGATCCACGGGCGTGCGCCCGCCATCGCCACCGGGCTGGCGGTGACGCGACCCGACCTGTCGGTCTGGGTCGTGACCGGGGATGGCGACGCGCTGTCCATCGGCGGCAATCACCTCATCCACGCGCTGCGCCGCAATGTGAACATGACGATCCTGTTGTTCAACAACCGGATCTACGGTCTCACCAAGGGGCAGTACTCGCCGACCTCGGAGACCGGCAAGGTCACCAAGTCCACCCCCATGGGCTCGATCGACCATCCGTTCAACACGCTGTCGGTCGCCCTCGGTGCCGAAGCCACCTTTGCCGCACGGGCTTTGGACTCCGACCGGGCCGGGCTCAATGAGGTGCTGCGCGCCGCCGCCGAACACCGCGGCACGTCCTTCGTGGAGATCCTGCAGGACTGCCCGATCTTCAATGACGGCTCCTTCGACATGCTCCGCAAGGAGAATGCCGAATCCCACCTCGTCCGCCTGCGTCACGGCGAGCCGCTGCGCTTCGGCGCGGACGGTGAATTCGCGGTCGTCCGAAACGGTTTCGGCCTGAAGGTGGCGCGCACCGACACCGTGGCCACCTCCGACATCGTGGTCCACGACGCCTACACCGACCACCCCGAATACGCCTACGCCCTCTCCCGCCTGTCCGACCAGGATCTCTCCCACGTCGTCACGGGCATCTTCCGCAGCGTCTCCCGCCCCACCTACGACGACGGCGTCCGCGCCCAAGCCGAAACCGCCGTCGAACGCAAACCGCACACCGAGGACTCGCTGCAACAACTCCTCACCGGCCGCGAAACCTGGACGGTCGGCTGACCTTTCATCGCAGGCCGACAGCGTTGGGGCCCAGTATGTCTGGGCCCCAACGAATCAGCCCGGGCCGACAGCGATTCAAACCAGCGATCGCGATCGGGCAAGCGGTGATCAGGCCGGTATGAAGGCGTTCAACAACCGCTGATAGACATCGCTGACCCGCAGCCGAGCCGCCTTCTGCTCATCGGTGATCCCCTCGGTCCACTCCGGCGCGTACACCACCAGATGCACATCCTGATCCGGTGCCGCAGGCATGAAGTCGATGATCGTCGTCCCCTGATCGGACACCGTCGGCATCCCCACATCCACCAATGCCAGCGCCCGCACCTCGGCCGCCGCCGACGTCAGCACATCCGCGGGAATGGTCCCCGTGACCCGCTGCGACCCAATCCATTTCACCGCGCGCCCATCGAACTGCACCTCCAGCGCCGGATGCAGATCCGTCCGCGACTGCCACCCATTGGGCATCCCGGTCAATGTGAACAATGGCGTCGACGACACCGGCGTGGTCGGCGCGGAGGACGGCAGATCAGGCAGTGTCGGCAAGGTCGGTGGTGTCACCGGATCCACTGCGGGCACGGTGGTCACCGGAACCGGCTGAGTAGTAGGCGGCACGGTGGTCGTCGGCACCGTGGTCGGCGCGACGACTGTAGCTTCCACCGTCGGCACGGCGGTCACCGGAGCGCCCTGCGTAGGCGGCTCGACGGTGGGTGCCGCAGGCGGAGCCGCCGGATCCTGCGCCGCCGCCAAACCCACGGCGCCGGTCAGCAATACGGCCGCCGCGAGCGTCGCGGCTGACCCGCGCCAAACCCCGAATCGTCGTGTCCCACCGACTGTTCGCATCGATTTCCTCCGAACTCCCATGCGAGCCAACACCCGCCGCCGCAGATTCTGCCTCGCGATCGCGTCAGCGTCCCCGACGGCGCGCCGGTCATGGCGCAGGTGCGACCACAACACACCGATGTGAACGCAGGGGGTACGGCAGCACGAAGGTCGGGCGGGGAGCCGTGACGCGCTGAGCGCGAAGGGGTTCCCTGCCCGGCCTTGAAGTGGAGGGCTGTGCTGGGGGCTACTTCAGGCCGGGGGGATTTCCGAGGTCGCGGGTGTTGTAGGTGTCGCAGGCCTTGATTTGGCCGGTGCGGTAGCCGGAGAGGAACCACTTTTGGCGTTCCTCGGACGAGCCGTGGGTCCAGGCTTCGGGGTTTACGCGACCGGTGGACGCCTTTTGGATGCGGTCGTCGCCGACGGCGGAGGCGGCGGAGAGGGCGTCGCGAATGTCGGTGTCGGTCAAGGGCTTGAGGAAGGGCTGGTTGGCGCCGGGGGCGTTGAGCTTGTCGGCGTAGGAGGCCCAGACTCCGGCGTAGCAGTCGGCTTGGAGTTCGGTGCGGACCGCGCCGGACTCGGGGCCTTGGGGGTCGCGTTGGGCGCGGTTGATGTCGCCGAGGAGGTTTTGGATGTGGTGGCCGAACTCATGGGCGACCACGTACTCCTCGGCGAGCGGGCCATTGCTCGCGCCGAAGCGGTCCTTGAGTTCCTGGAAGAAGGCGGTGTCGAAGTAGGCCGTCTGGTCGGCCGGGCAGTAGAACGGGCCCACCGCGGAGGACGCGCGGCCGCAGCCGGTGCTGACCGCGCCGGAGAACAAGGTCACCTTCGGGGCGGTGTAGCGCTTGTTCACCTGCTTGGGCAGTTCGGTGCCCCACACCGAGTCGAGGCTCTGCACCGTCAGCACGACGCGGCAGTCGACGTACTTATTGGCGTCGGCTCCGGTCTTGCAGTGGTCGGGAGTCTTCACCGTGCCCTGCTGCGAGTTGCTGTCCGCTCCGGTGAACTGGCCGAGCACGCTCCCCGGGTCGCCGCCGAGCAGAAGTGTGGCGATCAGCGCGATGATGCCGAGGGCTCCGCCGCCGAGAACCAGTCCGCCGCCCATGCCCGGTCCGCCCCCGCTGCTCACCCGGTCGGGGTCGATTTGCAGGCCCTCGTTGAAGGTCATGCGCCTAGCTTCGCACGGTCGCGTGGATATCGGTTTCCACTTGGAATACGTGTCTCACTACGATGGACCCGCACCCGGTCCACTCTGCCGGTGTTTCGAGCCCGTCGAAAGGAAACCAGTGCTGCGCACCCACTTGGCTGGTTCGCTGCGAAGCGAGCACGCCGGTCAGACCGTCACCCTCACCGGATGGGTGGCTCGTCGGCGCGACCACGGTGGCGTGATCTTCATCGATCTGCGTGATGCGTCTGGTGTGTCGCAGGCCGTCTTCCGTGAGGGAGTACCGGCCGAGCAGGCCCACAAGCTGCGCAACGAGTTCTGCGTGAAGGTCACCGGCGTGGTCGAGAACCGCCCGGCGGGCAGCGAGAACCCGAACCTGCCGACCGGCGCCATCGAGGTCAATGTGACCGAACTCGAGGTGCTCAACGAGGCCGCGCCGCTGCCCTTCCAGCTGGACGACGAGCCCGGCGAGGAAATCCGGCTCAAGTACCGCTACCTGGACCTGCGCCGCGAAGGCCCGGCCAAGGCCATCCGGCTGCGCTCGCACGCCAATGCCGCGATCCGCGAGGTCATGGGCAAGCACGCCTTCGTCGAGGTCGAGACCCCGACCATGACCCGCGCCACCCCGGAGGGCGCCCGCGACTTCCTGGTGCCCTCGCGCCTGCAGCCCGGCTCGTTCTACGCGCTGCCGCAGTCCCCGCAGCTGTTCAAGCAGTTGCTCATGGTCGGCGGCATCGAGCGCTACTACCAGATCGCGCGCTGCTACCGCGACGAGGACTTCCGCGCCGACCGCCAGCCCGAGTTCACCCAGCTCGACCTCGAGATGAGCTTCGTCGAGCAGGAGGATGTCATCCTCCTGACCGAGGACATCCTGGTCGCCCTGTGGAAGCTCATCGGCCACGAGATCACCACGCCGATCCCGCATATGACCTACGCGGAAGCCATGCGCCGCTACGGCTCCGACAAGCCGGACCTGCGCTTCGGCGTCGAGATCACCGAAATGGCGGAGTACTTCAAGGACACGCCGTTCCGCGTGTTCCAGGCTCCCTACGTCGGCGCGGTCGTCATGCCGGGCGGTGCGTCGCAGCCGCGGCGTCAGCTCGACGCCTGGCAGGAATGGGCCAAGCAGCGCGGCGCGAAGGGCCTGGGCTACATCCTCGTTCAGGAGGACGGCACCCTCGGCGGTCCCGTCGCCAAGAACCTGAGCGACACCGAGCGCGAGGGCCTGGCCAAGTTCGTCGGCGCGAACCCGGGCGACTGCATCTTCTTCGGTGCCGGTGACGCCAAGTCCAGCCGGGCCCTGCTCGGCGCGGCGCGCGGCGAGATCGCCCGCAAGTGCGACCTCATCGACGAGTCCGAATGGGCCTTCGTGTGGATCGTGGACGCGCCCATGTTCGAGCCCGCCGCCGACGCCACCGCCAGCGGCGATGTGGCCCTGGGCCATTCGGCCTGGACCGCCGTGCACCACGCCTTCACCTCGCCCAAGCCGGATTCGATGGACACCTTCGACACCGACCCGGGCTCCGCGCTGGCCTACGCCTACGACATTGTCTGCAATGGCAATGAGATCGGCGGCGGCTCGATCCGTATCCACCGCCGGGACGTGCAGGAACGCGTATTCAAGGTGATGGGCATCGACCACGACGAGGCGCAGGAGAAGTTCGGCTTCCTGCTCGACGCGTTCTCCTTCGGCGCACCGCCGATGGGCGGGCTCGCGCTCGGCATGGACCGGATTGTCGCGCTGCTGGCCGGGTTGGATTCCATTCGCGAGGTCATCGCCTTCCCGAAGTCGGGTGGCGGCGTGGACCCGCTCACCGATGCGCCCGCGCCGATCACGCCGCAGCAGCGTCAGGAAGCGGGCTTGAACGTCAAGCTCGATGCGGACGGCAAGCCGATCGTGGAGAAGAAGGACAAGTAAGGCATACGCCTGAATCGAGTACGCCTGAACTGAAAGGCCCGCACCGCTTACATAGCGGGGCGGGCCTTTTCGTTTGTTT
Source organism: Nocardia sp. NPDC051030 (assembly GCF_040683015.1). Classification (NCBI taxonomy): domain Bacteria; kingdom Bacillati; phylum Actinomycetota; class Actinomycetes; order Mycobacteriales; family Nocardiaceae; genus Nocardia; species Nocardia sp. NPDC051030. The sequence continues at coordinate 239,425 of NZ_JBFBCD010000003.1, forward strand.
GTCCGGATCAGACCCGGACCACCAGGCGACCGGTGAGCGTGCGGTAGGCGTAGGTGATGGCGATCGCGGTGACCGGTCCGGCCACCAGCAAACCGACGCCGCAGAGCAGCGCGCCGACGAACGTCACAATGAGCACCGCGAGCGCGAGCAGCACCACCGGAATGGCATTCGCGATCACCAATTGGGCACTGGATTTGATCGCGGTGAGCGGGTCCTGATCCTGATCGATCACGAAATGCAGTGCGAACATGCACAACACACCGACTATCACCACCGGGAACACGCATGCCATCGAGGCGATCAGGCAGGCCACAAATACCAGCAGTGCGGTGATCAGCACATTACCGGCATTCACGAAGCCGAAGAAGGCCGGGAAATCCGGTGGGGTGCCATCGGTTTCGTAGAGCGCGCCGCGAATCATCGCCGCCTGCAATAGCCATACCAGCAGCGAAGCCACGGCGAACAGCATGAGGACCGCCGAAAGCGACCGCACATCGAGGATATTCACCAGCAGGGTGACCATCAGCCAGGCGATCAGGCCGATCAGGACCATGCCCAGCCACGGAATCGGGTTCTGCCGGAAGCGGTCCCAGCCGTAGGCGAGGGCACGGCCCACATCGAGGTGCTCGCGTGGGGGCTCGAAGGTCTGCGGGGCCTCCGCGCCGGAGGTCGGGAAACCGCCCTGCGGTGGTACGCCGCTCGGCGGGCCCTGCGGCGGACCCGGCTGGCCGGGGCCGCCGGGCGCGTAACCGGACTGTGGCACCGCGCCGCCCGCGTAACCGGACTGCGGCGCGCCGCCCGCGTATCCGGGCGGAATCTGGCCTGCACCTGCATGTCCGGATTGCGTGGTTTGGCTTGCGCCGGGATAGCCAGGCGGCGCTTGAGACGCGCCCGACTGCGGGGGCAGTGGTGGCGGGGGCTCCACCGCCTCGCTGCCGTACTGCGCCGAACCCGGACCCTCGAACTGCGGATATCCCGCCAACCCCGGCAGTTCATGACGCCCATGCGTGCCGCCGTGTTCGGTTCCTCCGGAATACGGTGGGGGCTCGGGATTTTGATGGCTGCCCGACTGCTTGGGGTACCGCGCGCCACCCCCCTCGGCGGGCGTGTCGCCGGAGGGCTCATTCGGTGCTGAGGGCGGCGTGCCAGTCATGGTCACAAGCCTTTCACATTTCCCGGTTTACGGTGTGGCGCACAGCAGTTGACCATGAGACAACTCGAAGGTGATGGTTGTGTCAAGCAACCAGCGCCGTGTGGGCAAACGCTTACCAAAGACACGCCGGACGACGCGCGAAAGGTTGCGCAACCGCTCGCTGAAAGTGACCTGGAGCGAGTACTTTGGGTTCCGATGACCGCACTATTGGCCGAACGCGCCGCCGAAGTCGTGTCCGCGGCACAACACTTGCTCACAAAGCGAATGGGTGCTCCGGTAAAGCTGAGTGATCCTATGGAACTCAGCGGTAGTGGTAGGACGACGGTGCTACGCGTCCGTGTTGCGGAGAACGCCTTTTCACTTCCGCGCACACTCATTGTGAAGCAGGTACGGGGTTCCGCGACGCAGCGACGCACCGGAGGCATGGCCCCCGGCGTCGCCAGCATCGACTCCGCATTCCTGCGCGAAGCCGTGTCCTACCAGTTCACGACCGCCCTCGGCCGCGAACACCGGCCCGGCGCGTACCTCCTGGGCTACAGCCTCCCCGACCGGTTGCTGATCCTCAGCGACCTCGGCGAGAACACCTCGCTCACCCAGGTCCTGCAAACCAATCTCGAACCCGCGGGCCGTAATGCGTTGATGGCGTTCGCGCAGGCACTGGGTCGCATGCATGCCGCGACCGTCGGACGCGAAGCCGATTTCGTGGCACTGCTGCGGCGCGTCGATGTGGTGCATCGGGTGGACGGCATCGCGCAACAGGCCGAATCCGCCGTCGCCGAGGTGCCCGTCATGCTGGAGCGTGAGCTCGGCATCGAGGTGCCGGGGGAGATCGCCGAACGCATCGTGCGCGGCAATCGGCTGTTCTCGTCCGGGCGGCATCGCGCGTTCAGTCCGTCCGATCTGTGCCCCGACAATGTCATCCTCAATGAGGAAGGCGCGCGATTCCTCGACTACGAGTGGGGCGGCTTCCGCGACGCGACCCTCGATATCGCCTACGCACTGGTCTCCTTCCCGGGTTGCCTCTGCGACTTCGAACTCTCCCGCGAACGCGCCCGGCAGATGGTCGAGGCCTGGCGCTCGGAAGTGGTCGCGGTCTGGCCTTCCCTCGCCGATGACGACAGCCTGGCCGAACGGATTCTCGAAGCCCGCCTCATCTGGGTATGGCTGTCCACCTACTGGTTCCTCCCCGCCGACCACACCCGCATCGCCGCGGCCCGCGAACACGGCCTGTCGATTCCGCGCTCCGCGGCCCTGATCAACCGCTGGGCCGCCCTCGCCGAGGACGCCCGCTGCACCGGCGACGACACCCTCGGCGACTTCGCCGAACATGTGTCGGCGACCTTGGAAGAGCACTGGGAGGAGTAACTCCCGCTTGACAACGAAGGCCCGGATCCAGTTTCGGATCCGGGCCTTCGGCATTGCGGGCTGGTACGCGTGGACGCTCAGCTCCTGCCGCTGTGCTTGGACAGTGTGTCGTGGTGTGCCGAAACTTGGCCGCGCCGCAGGTCAACCTATCTGGAGCTGCGCCTCGTCGCAGGTCATGCCATCGGTGCGTTGCGCGGCTCGAGCCGCCCGCCCCGCCGCACGGCGAAGGAAATGCCGTGGCGGACACCGGAGTTCGGGTCGGCGACGTCGGTGAGGTAGAACCAGTCCATCTGCGCTTGGTCGGCATCCACGTGCAGGACGCCGTATCCGTGCGAATCGAGTTCGGCGTAGTGCAGGTGACGGTTGACGCCGACGATGGCCGTCTCGGCCGCCACCGAGGCGGTGCGGGGCGGTGTCTTGGTCATATCGCCCATGCTCTGCGAGGACACCGACGGGATCACGAACTCCACGCCCGCCTGCTGTCCGGCCGGGTACGCGGCAGCGTCGACGGGCACATCGGCGGCCCATGAGGTGTGGATATCTCCGGTCAGGAAGACCACATCGGAGACATTGCCGTCGGTGATGGTGCGCAGCAGGTGCTGACGGTCGGTGGTGTAGCCGTCCCATTGATCCACGTTGGCGGGAATGCCCGACTGCGGGATGCCGATCAGTTCGGTCAGTGCCTTGGTGGTGGCCGGTTCCAGTGGCGGGAACACCAGTGGCGCGATCATGACCGGGTTACCGATCAGCTTCCAGCTCACCGGGGCCGATTCCAAACCGGCCGACAGCCAATCCATTTGGGCCTTGCCGGTTATCGTGCGGTCCGGATTGTCGACCTGCCGCCAGCCCGTGCCGGATTTGGCCTGCTGGTCGCGGTAGCTGCGCAGATCGAGCATGGACAGTTCGGCCAGGGTGCCGAAGCGCAGTCGCCGGTAGATGCGCGAGTCGGCGCCGCTGCGCACCGGCATCCACTCCAGGTAGGCCTGCAGGGCCGCCGCGCGCCGCGACTGCCAATCGCCCTCGGTGTCTGGCTGATGGTTTTCCGCGCCGCCGGTCCAGGCATTGTCGGCGGATTCGTGGTCGTCCCAGGTGCAGATGAACGGCAGCCGGGTGTGCAGGTCGGCGAGGTCGGGATCGGTCTTGTACTGCGCGTGCCGAATCCGATAATCGGCCAGCGACACGATCTCGTGCGCGGGCTCATGCGGGCGGACCGTGCCATTGCGGCCGCCGTACTCGCCGCGTTGGTACTCGTAGAGGTAGTCGCCGAGGTGCACGATGGCGTCGAGATCGCCGCGCGCCGCGAGATGCCGGTAGGCGCTGAAGTATCCGGCCTCCCAGTTCGCACACGACACCACGCCCAGGCGCAGGCGGTCCGGGGTGGCGGACGGGTCCGGGGCGGTATGGGTGCGGCCGACGGCGGAGGTCTGGCCCAAAGCCGTGAAGCGGTAGCAATATTCGCGGCCCGCGGCCAGCCCACTCACGTCGATCTTGACGGTGTGGTCGGAATCCGCTGTGGCCGTATGGGTTCCGGAGGCGGCGATCGAGGCGAAGGAATCGTCGGCGGCAACCTCCCAGCGCACCGCGACCGGACCGCCCGCGCCGGAGCCGGGGAGCGCGTCCTCGGACTGGGTCACGCGGGTCCAGATGATCACGCCCGAGGGGAGTGGATCGCCCGAGGCGATGCCGTGCCGGAAGACCGGCGACTGCGCGTGCGCGGTCGAGGATCCGAACAGGCTCGCCGACATGGCGGCGGTGCCTGCCGTCAAGGCCGCGGCGGTGCCTCCCTTGAGAGCGGAGCGACGATCGAACCGGGCGAACATGATCTCGGGAAGGCGCACGCCTGAGATGACATCCGATCCGAGGCCGCGAAGCAAACTGGACAAGTGAACAGTCTGTAACCGCAGGGTGCATGACCGGCGTGCGCGGATCTGTCGGCCCCGCTCGGTAGGGTCATTGCCGTGAGCGATGGACTGTTCGACGCGCCGGGAATGGAGGCCGTGTCCGACGAATTCGAGGCGAAGATCCCCAGTAGTAATGGGCAGTTCGCCCCCCTGGCCGTGCGCATGCGCCCCCGCACCCTCGATGAGGTCATGGGCCAGGACCACCTACTCGGCCCCGGATCCCCGCTACGCCGCCTGATCGAGGGTTCCGGCGCGGCCTCGGTCCTGCTCTACGGCCCACCCGGCACCGGCAAGACCACCCTGGCCTCGCTCCTGTCCCAGGCCACCGGCCGCCGCTTCGAAGCACTCTCGGCGCTCTCCGCCGGCGTCAAGGAGGTCCGCGCCGTCATCGACCTCGCCCGCCGCCGCCTCACCGCGGGCGAGCAGACCGTCCTGTTCATCGACGAGGTACACCGCTTCTCCAAGACCCAGCAGGACGCCCTGCTGGCAGCGGTCGAAAACCGCATAGTGCTCCTGGTGGCCGCCACCACCGAGAACCCCTCGTTCTCCGTGGTCTCCCCACTGCTCTCGCGCTCCCTGGTGCTGCAACTGAAGTCCTTGTCGGAAGACGACATTCGCGCCGTCCTGGCCCGAGCCATCGCCGACCCCCGAGGCCTGGCCGGGGAGTACACGGTCACCGATGCCGCCCTCGACCACATAGTCCGCATCGCGGGCGGCGACGCCCGCCGATCCCTCACCGCCCTCGAAGCCTCCGCCGAGTCTTCCCTCGACGGAACCGTCGACGTGAACCTCGTGGAGGCCAGCGTCGACAAGGCCGCAGTCCGCTACGACCGCGCGGGTGACCAGCACTACGACGTGATCAGCGCCTTCATCAAATCCCTCCGAGGCTCCGACGTCGACGCCGCCCTCCACTACCTCGCCCGCATGCTCACCGCAGGCGAAGACCCCCGATTCATAGCCCGCCGCTTGATGATCCAAGCCAGCGAGGAGGTCGGCATGGCCGACCCCACCGCCCTCCAAACAGCGGTAGCCGCAGCCCAAGTGGTCCAACTGGTAGGCCTCCCCGAAGCCCAACTAGCCCTCACCCAAGCCACCATCCACATAGCCACCGCCCCCAAATCAGGCGGCGTGGTCAAGGCCATAGGCGCAGCCATGTCCGACATAGCCGCAGGCAAAGCCGGAGCCGTCCCACCCCACCTCCGCGACGGCCACTACGCGGGCGCCGAAAAACTAGGCAACGCCCAGGGCTACAAATACCCCCACGACCACCCCGACGGCGTCCTCACCCAGCAATACCCACCCGACGAACTGATCGGCAAGGACTACTACATCCCCACCGACCACGGCTACGAACGCGAGGTAGGCCCCCGCGTAACCAAACTCCGCAAGATCGTCCGAGGTAGATAGTCAGTCTTTGTACAACCCGTTGTCGCGGGCGATCTGTTCGATCTCCTTCGGGGTGCCGCCCATGATGACGCGGACGTGTTCGGTGACGAGTTCGATGGGCCAGTTCCACCAAGCTGCGCGCAACAAGCGGTCGATGTCCTCGTCCGGGTAGCGCTGCTTGACCGGTTGGGCGGGGTTGCCGCCGACGATGGTGTAGGGCGGGATGTCGGAGGTGACTACCGCGCCGGTGGCGATGATCGCGCCGTCGCCGATGTGGACGCCGGGCATGATCAGGGTGTTGTAGCCGAACCAGACGTCGTTGCCTACGACGGTGTCGCCCTTGCTGGGGATGGACGTGATGATGTCCATGGTTTCCTCGGCCCAGGTGCCGCCGAAGATGGTGAAGGGGAAGGTGGAGACGCCCTGGGTGGCGTGGTTGGCTCCGGCCATGATGAATTTGGTGCCGGTGGCGATGGCGCAGTATTTGCCGATGATGAGTTTTTCGGGGCCGAAGGCGTAGAGGACGTTGTTGCGTTCGAAGTCCGTCGGGGCGTCCGGGTCGTCGAAGTAGGTGTAGTCGCCGACGAGGATGTTGTCCGATTCGACGTGCGGTTTCAGGAACACGGTCCGGTCGGTGTGGGGGAGCGGGAAGCGCTGGGATGGGTCCGGGATCACAGTCACCCCGGCGATGGTAGCTATCCCGCTGGTGGTCGGGAGAAACCCGCTGGACCGGGGACGGTAGGCTTGATTCCTGTGCAGACCCACGAGATTCGACGGCGCTTTCTGGAGCATTTCGTCCGTGCCGGACACACCGAGGTACCGAGTGCTTCGCTGATCCTGGCCGACCCCAACCTGCTGTTCGTCAATGCGGGCATGGTCCAGTTCGTGCCGTACTTCCTCGGTCAGCAGACCCCGCCCTTCTCGACCGCGACCAGCGTCCAGAAGTGCGTGCGCACCGGCGATATCGAGAATGTCGGCGTCACCACCCGGCACAACACCTTCTTCCAGATGGCCGGCAACTTCAGCTTCGGCGACTACTTCAAGCGCGAGGCCATCTCGTTCGCGTGGTCGTTGCTGACCAACAGCGTGGAAGACGGCGGCTACGGCTTCGACCCGGAACGCCTGTGGGCCACCGTCTATCTCGATGACGACGAGGCCGAGCGCATCTGGCTGGAGATGGGCGTGCCCGCCGAGCGGATCCAGCGCCGCGGCATGGCCGACAACTACTGGTCCATGGGCATCCCCGGCCCGTGCGGCCCGTGCTCGGAGATCTACTTCGACCGCGGCCCCGAATACGGCGTCGAGGGCGGCCCCGAGGCCGACGAGGACCGCTACCTCGAAATCTGGAACCTCGTGTTCATGCAGAACGAGCGCGGCGAGGGCACCGGCAAGGACAACTTCGAGATCCTCGGCCCGCTGCCCAAGAAGAATATCGACACCGGCATGGGCGTCGAGCGCGTCGCGTTCCTGCTGCAGGGCGTCGACAATGTCTACGAGACGGACCTGCTGCGCCCGATCATCAATAAGGCCGAGGAACTCACCGGCAGCTCGTACGGCGTCACGCCCGAGAACGACATCCGCTTCCGCGTCATCGCCGACCACGCCCGCTCCGGCGCCATGTTGATCGCCGACGGCGTCAACCCCGGCAATGACGGCCGCGGCTACGTGCTGCGCCGCCTGCTGCGCCGCATTGTGCGCTCGGCCCGCCTGCTCGGGGCGGATCAGCCGGTCATGGGTGCGTTCATGAAGGTCGTCAGCGATCTCATGTCGCCGTCGTATCCGGAGCTGGCCACCGACTTCAAGCGCATCGAGACGGTCGCGGTCGGCGAGGAGACGGCGTTCCTCAAGACGCTCAACACCGGCTCCACCCTGTTCGACAACACCGCCGCCGCCGTACAGGCCAAGGGCGGCAAGACCATTGCCGGTTCGGACGCCTTCACCCTGCACGACACCTACGGCTTCCCGATCGACCTCACCCTGGAAATGGCCGCCGAGGCGGGCCTTTCGGTGGACGAGGACGGCTTCCGATCGCTGATGGCCGAGCAGCGCAAGCGGGCCAAGGACGATGCGATGGCCCGCAAGCACGCGCACGCCGACCTGACCGTCTACAAGGAATTCGTCGATCGCGGCGCCACCGAGTTCACCGGCTTCGACGAGCTCGCCACCGAGGCGACCGTGCTCGCGCTGATCAAGGACGGCGTGCGCGTGCCCGTCGCCGAGGTCGGCCAGGACGTCGAGGTCATTCTGGACCGCAGCCCGCTCTACGCCGAGTCCGGCGGCCAGATCGCCGACCGCGGTGCCATCACCGCCACGGGCGGCATCAAGCTGGCCGTCAATGATGTGCAGAAGATCGCCAAGACGGTGTGGGTGCACAAGTCCACCGTCGAGGCCGGTCAGCTCGCCGAGGGCGATACCGTGCTCGCCCAGGCCGATCCGAACTGGCGGCGCGGAGCCACCCAGGGTCACTCCGGAACGCATATGGTGCATGCCGCGCTGCGTCAGATCCTCGGCCCGAACGCCGTGCAGGCGGGCTCGCTCAACAAGCCCGGCTACCTGCGCTTCGACTTCAATTGGCAGGGTGCGCTTTCCGAGCAGCAGAAGGCCGATATCGAGGCCGTCTCCAATGACGCTGTCGGCGCGGATTTCCCGGTGAACACCTTCGTCACCGATCTGACCGAGGCCAAGAAGATGGGCGCCATGGCGCTGTTCGGTGAGAATTATGGCGATGAGGTGCGCGTCGTGGAGATCGGCGGACCGTTCTCCATGGAGCTCTGCGGTGGCACGCATGTGCAGCACTCCTCGCAGATCGGCCCGATCACCGTGCTCGGTGAATCCTCGGTCGGTTCCGGCGTGCGCCGCGTGGAAGCCTTTGTCGGCCTGGACTCCTACAAGTACCTCGCCAAGGAGCGCGCGCTGCTGGCCGGTGTGGCCTCCTCGCTGAAGGTGCCGTCGGAGGAAGTTCCGGGGCGCGTCGAGCAACTCGTCGAGCGACTCAAGGTTGCTGAGAAGGAACTCGAGCGCACCAAGATGGCTGCGGTGCTGTCTTCGGCGGGCACGTTCGTCGAGCGCGCCGAGCGTGTCGGCAAGGTGCTGCTGGTCGCGGCCGCCGCGCCCGAGGGCGTCGGCGCGGGCGATCTGCGCACTCTGGTGGCGGATATCAAGGGCCGCTTCGGCTCCGAGCCCGCCATTGTGGTGCTGCTCGGTAATGCCGACGGCAAGGTGCCGTTCGTGGCCGCGGTGTCCAAGGCCGCGCAGGATCTCGGCTTCAAGGCCGGTGACCTGGTCGCTGCCTTCGGTCCCAGCATTGCGGGCCGCGGTGGCGGCAAGCCGGAGATGGCGCAGGGCGCGGGCTCGGATCCGTCCGGGATCGAGGCCGGTCTGGCCGCTCTGCGGGCACGGGTGGCCGAGCTCGCAGGCTGATGCCCAATTCTGAATCGTCGGACCGGCCGGACACTTTCGAAGGTGCCCGGGTTCCGGTCGAGACGGACGCGCGTTTCCGTTCCGATCGTCCGTCTCCGGACGAGGATCCCGGTCGGGGTCGGCGTGTCGGCATCGATGTGGGCACCGTCCGCATCGGTGTCGCCTCCAGCGATCCCGACGGCATCCTCGCCACCCCGGTCGAGACCGTGCCGCGGGCCAAGAAGGTGGCCCCCGGCCAGCTCGCACCCGACCTCGCCAGGATTGCCGAGATTGTGCGGGAATACGAAGCCGTGGAAGTGATCGTCGGCCTGCCGCGTACCTTGCGCGGCGAGAGCGGCTCGTCGGCTAAGCTGGCGGCCACCTTCGCGGGGCGTTTGCGGACCCTGATCGCTCCGGTGCCGGTGCGGCTTTCCGACGAACGTTTGACTACGGTGTCTGCTGCACGCGCGTTGCGAGACAGCGGAGTTCGAGCGCGCGGGCAGCGGCAGGTCATCGATCAGGCGGCCGCCGTATCGATCCTGCAGGGTTGGTTGGACGAACGGAGTGCGCTATTGAAGCCGGGCGGTGCTGACGCATGACCGACCGCTGGACGCGAGCCGAGGAACGCTATCGGCAGAACGCGGATCGCCGCTACCGCCGGGACGATGTGGACTGGAACGAGGCGGACGACTACGAGGACGACACCACCGTCATCCCTCGCTATGAAGACGACGACGAGGAACCACTGCTCGAGCCGGAGCCGCCGCGCCGCGCCGCGCCACAGCGCGCCGACCGTGGCCGCCGAGGCTCCGCGCCGCGTTCCGAACGCCGAAGTTCCGGTGGCCGGGGCGGTTCACGCCACAAGAGTTCCCGCATGGCCTCGCGCAAGGCGGCCGAACGCAAGCGGCGCCGCCGCAATCTGCTGATCATCGGCGGCGTATTCGCCATCCTGTTCCTGGGCGCGGTCGGCTTCGCCGGCTGGAAGTTCATGAACCGCTTCAGCCCGCCGGAGGACTTCTCCGGGCAGCAGGGCCCTCTCGCGGTCGTGCAGGTGAAGGCGGGCGACACCGCCACCCAGATCGCGCAAACCATGTACGACAAGGGCATTGTCGCCAGCAGCGGCGCGTTCTACGAAGCCGCCGTGCGCAATACCAATATGAACTCGGTGCAGCCCGGCTACTACGCCATCCCCAGTCACAGCAAGGGTTCCGAAGCGGTCATCGCGCTGTTCGGCAAGGACGCGCGCGTCGGCAATGTGGTCATTTCCGAAGGGCGCCAGCTGCACGACTCCACCGATGCGCAGACCGGGGCACGCAAGGATGGCATCTACCGCAAGATCGCCGAGGCCAGCTGCGTCGGCACCGGCACCGCCGCCAAATGCGTGACCTACGAACAGCTCGACGCCGCGGGCAGCGGTACCGATCCGGCCGCACTGGGTGTTCCGGCCTGGGCCCTGGATCGGGTGCGCACCGTGCCCGATCCGAGCCGCAAGCTGGAGGGCCTGATCGCGGGCGGCACCCTGGATTTCGATCCCACCGCCAACCCGCAGGACATTCTGAAGCAGCTGGTCACGACCAGCGCGGCGAGCTATGAGGCCACCGGGATCCTGCAATCCGGTGCGGCCAATGGGCTTTCCCCCTATGACACGCTGATCGCCGCGTCGCTGGTGGAGCGTGAGGCGCTGCCGCAGGACATGTCGAAGGTGGCCCGGGTGATCGTGAACCGGCTCAAGGTCGATCAGCCACTGCAATTCGACTCCACCGTCAACTACGCGCTCAGCAGCACCGAGGTCGCCACCACGGACCTCGACCGCGCCAAGAAGACGCCGTGGAACACGTACGCCATGTCGGGCCTGCCCGCCACGCCCATCTCCGCACCCTCGCTGGAAGCCTTGCGCGCCATCGAGAAGCCGGAGCCAGGGAACTGGCTGTACTTCGTGACCGTCGACAAGCAGGGCACCACCCTGTTCACCGACAACTACAACGAGCATCTGCGCAATATCGAAAAGGCCAGACAGAGTGGAATTCTCGACAGTGGACGGTGACCGCCGCAAGGCCGCCGTCCTGGGCAGCCCGATCTCGCATTCGCGGTCGCCGCAACTACATCTGGCCGCCTATAAGGCGCTCGGGCTGGAGTGGACGTACGAGCGGATCGAGTGCACCGGGGAGCAGTTGCCCGGTCTGGTCGATGGGCTCGGGCCGGAATGGGTCGGGCTGTCGGTGACCATGCCGGGCAAGGTCGCGGCCCTCGCCTACGCCGATGAGCGGACCGATCGCGCCGAGCTGGTCGGCTCGGCGAACACCTTGCTGCGCACCGACACCGGGTGGCGTGCGGACTGCACCGATGTGGACGGCGTGCGCGGTGCGCTGCAAGGGGCCGGTGTCGAGGAGATCGCTCGCGCGGTCGTGCTCGGTGCGGGCGGCACGGCGCGCCCGGCCCTGCTGGCGCTGGCGGACCTGGGTGCGCACACCGTCACCATCGTCGCCCGTGACGCGGGCCGCGCCGCCGACACCCTGGAACTCGCCGAGCGCCTGGGCATGTCGGCCGAGATCATCGACTTCGACCCGGGCACAGTGGGTTTCGTCTGCTCCGACGTGGACGCCGTGGTGAGCACCGTACCGGCGAATGCCGCTGCGGCCGTGGCGGATTCCGTCGCGCTCGCCCCGGTGGTCCTGGATGCCATCTACAACCCGTGGCCGACTCCGCTGGCCGAGGCGGTCGAACGTGCGGGCAATACCGTGGTCGGCGGGCTCGAAATGCTGTTGAACCAGGCGTACGGCCAGGTCGAGCAGTTCACCGGCAAGCCCGCCCCGCGCGCGGAAATGGCTGCGGCACTGCAGGAATGACCGGCGTGCTCAGGCCGCTTTGGTCGCGGTGACCGCAATCGTGATGTAGGGCATGGTGAAACCGCCGCCTATCGCATCGATGGCGGACCCGACCGCTTCGAGCACCTCGGCCACCTGGTCGGGTGGGAGTTGGGTGAGCGGGCCCTGCGTGGGAATCTGGTCCAGCCACTCGTCCCGGGTGTAGGTTCGGGCCCAATCGAATCGCCACGGTTCGGGATCGGTGAATCCGCCCGCCTCTCGAATCCCCTTGGCGACCTTGTCGAATATCGTCTGGTAGACCTCGAGTGGCGGTCGTGTGGCCTGCATGTTGAACGGCGAGTCGGGCATCAAGCGGCTATACACCGTGGCGAACGCCTCGCTCACCTCGGCCGGTGGCTGGAATACATGCCAGAACGGTGCCAGCCGCCCGCCCGGCCGCAGCGATTGCGCCGCCTTGACCGCTCCCGCAACGGGATCCACCCAATGCCAGGCGGTTCCGGCCACCACAGCGTCATAGCTGCGCCCCGCCGGATCCCAGGTTTCAAAGGTCGCCACCTCCACCGGAATTCCGCTCTCCCGCGCGAATCCGGCCATCCGCGAATCGGGTTCGACACCCAGCACCGTGCAGCCCGCAGCGCGGAATTGCCGTGCCGCCGTACCCGTCCCGCACCCGACATCCAGGACATCGCGCCCGGGACTGGCGGCCACGATCCGGTCCACCATGGCCTCGGGATAACTCGGGCGGGTCCGGTCGTAGCGTTCGGGATCCACACCGAACGATTCCGCTATGTGCCTGGCCGTATGTGGTTCGGGAGCGGCGTGGGGATCTCGCCCCGGCGGTGGAGTGACCATATGGCCACTTTAAATGGGCCGCCTTGCAGCCGATGCCGAGATCGCTACGCTCACAGCGATATTGGTCAGTGCCCGTCAGGCGCTGACCGGGATTGCTGTCATCTGGGCTCAGGCGACCGGCTGTGGTTCGAACGCATTGCGGAAGGTGAAGGCCGCCGGGGTCGGGCCATTGGCGCGCAGGAGTTCCAGGCGTTCGACGCCTTCGGTGACGGTCGGGATGTGGCCGATCGGAACCCACCACATGACCGCGGCCACCTCGCCCAAGGGGACGAACCATTCGCGGCGGCGGCGCAGGTACTCCATGTGGCCGCTGCGGTAGACGTAGTCGAACAGTTGGTCGCGCGATTCCCAGACGCTCATGGTGATGATCGTGTCCGGGTCGGATTCGTAGGGGTGCAGGGCGGTTGCGTTATTGGCCTCGCCGTCCACCAGTCGCCAGATGAAGCCGGGGGCGATGTCGGCGAGGGCATTGATCTTGTCGAGTGCGGCCACGAATTCGACGACGCGCGGGTCGTCCTGGGGTGCGGCGAGACGGCCGATATTGAACTGGGCGAGGTGCATGAGGTGACTATAACTAACGTGTATTGATTTTAGAAAAGCTTACGCAACATCTGCCCGGTGCCGCGTCCATGTGGGCGATCCACCCCGCTTCGTTCGCCGGGCCCGTGAGCAGCGCGAGGTTCATGCCGCACACCAGCGGCGGGAAGTCCACGGCGAGCCGGTGAAAAGGGCAGTTGCGCAGGCGAATCACCTCGCCGTCGAGGTAGGGCTCGTAGCCGCGCTCGCGCAGCGCGTCCAGGAGATCGCGGCCCTCGAGTGCGGGACCGTGTGCGGCGGCGGCCTTCTCGATGGCAGCCTCGAGTCCCGCGTATTCGGTGGCCTCGGCGAGAACCGTTGCGAGCGTGCGATAGTCCCGGGCTGGCAGGGTGATCGCGAATTCGGCGTCCGCGCGTCGATAGAACTTGGCAGGCCGACCCGACCCCGGTCCGCTGCGCCCCTCGGGCCGCCGGAAGACCGCGTCCAGTAGTCCCGCCTCGGCAAGCTTGTCGAGATGGAAGGCGGCCAGCGGCCGTTTGATCTCGGCCGCCTCGGCGGCCTCGTCACGACTCACGTCATGGTCCGCGGCGGCGACGTAGTCGTACAAACGCCTGCGGATCGGATCGTGCAGCAGGGCGACGGCTTCGATGCTCACCGGGTAAACGTAGCGCGAATACCGCATGGTCCCGGGCGGAGAGGTGAGCCGCCCATGCCCCGTGTGCGCCCCGTCGCGGCGAACGCGTTAAGGTTCTGGAACGAGTTTCAGTTCGGCCACGCGGCCGCGCAGGTTAAGGTGATCGACATGAATGCGTGGGTGTTGCGCGCCGTCGGGCTGGGGGCGCTGACCGTAGTGCTGCGGACCTTGCTCGGTTTCGCCATGGTGCAGTGGCCGACCAATGGCTCGTATATGCGAATCTTCTGCCTGATCGTGCTGGTCGCGGCCGTGCTCGCCTGGGGTTTCCTGGACGGTCGCGCCGACCGGCGCAAGAATGCCGAGCCCGAGAACGGCGCCGATCTCACCATGGTCTGGCTCAAGGCAGGCCTCGCGGGCGGTCTCGGCGCGGGCCTGGTGGCCTGGCTGCTGGACTTCCTGCCCAAGTTCGATCTGGGTGACAACGGCCTGCTGTTCGAGATCACCTCGGGCGCGTCGTTCATCATCCTGCTGATCTTCATCCCCGGCATGATCGGCGTGACCATCGGTCGCTTCCTGGCCGGGCGGGAGCGCAAGAACAACCCCGGCAAGCCGGACGAGAGCGTGTCTCTGAACAAGGAACCCGCCGCAGTCTGACGGACTCATACGAGAAGCGCCCCGAACCGCACTGCGGTTCGGGGCGTTTCGCCATTTGCGGTGTCTCAGAAGCGGACCGCTGGGGTCACTGGCCACGCCGCGGTGTACTCAGCAGCGCGCGGCCGCGTTCCGGGGTGAGGCTGTTCGCCAGCACGGGGTCGGCGAGCAGCGCGACCGGGGCGATGTGATCCGGGGTGCGGGGCCGCCAGTGCGTCATCGCGGCTTCGAGCGCATGCCATAGGGCCGTCGGGTCCGAGCGGTGTTCGGCGAGCGCGTTTCGTACCGCGGTATCGAATTCCTGGTTTCCGTAGGTGAGTCGGTAGCCGGGCTGCTGCATCCGCGCTCGGTACTCGTCGATAGCGGGTCCAATCTGCAACCCTTGGTCGTTCTGGGTGATTTTCAGCCTTTGGGCCACATCGAGTTTGGAGAGCTGATAGGGCCCCTCGTGTTCGTGTTGCCGGGCGAGTTCGAGGGATACGCGGTGCGCGGTGAGCGCCCTGTCTGCCAGGTACTGGGCGCTTTCGAGCACGGAAGCACGCCAGGGCTCGTTGTTTTCGTGTTGCAGGAACATGCAGGGCAGGAACTCTTCGGTGAAGAGTGGACCGGTGAAGAAGTCGTCCGGGACGGACGCCGGAGGCAGCAGATGCGACATCAGCTGGGAGGCCTCGTAGGGGGAGGCGCCGAGGAACGCCAGCAACTGGACCCGCAGGACAGCGGCGCGTGGCCTGCCGAACTTATCGGCCTTTTCCAGTGTCGGCAGGGCCTTATCGATGTCCCCGGCCAGAGCCTCGCCCCGAGACTGTTCCACCGCCAGATCCCAGTCGTCACGGGTGCTCCCCGCCGGTTGACGCAAGTGATGAAGGCCCTGGTAATTCGATTCCATGAGCGCAGTGAACGACGGGTATCGCCGCGGAAATTCGGACCAGGAAAACGCGCTGTATGCCGCCCACTCGCCGTTCTCGTCGCGGTCGGCCGGGTCGAGGAACAGAATTCCGGCGTCGGCGTGCAGCGAGATCAGTAGCCCGCGACTGAACGGGTTACCCGGCGCGTCGACCGGATCGGCGATCAGATCGGCCCACGACTCCCAGTGCGATTCGAGATCACGCACCCACCCCAGATTGGTGGTGTCACGCATCTGCCACACGAACTCCCCGGCATGCCGCCACCCATCGGTGGTCAGCAGGAAGTCGCGATACGAGGGCGGCAACCTCAGACCGAGGCGCTCCTCGACCGCCGCGACGTCGGCCTCGGCGGCCGGGGCATACCCGAGCCAGCGCTGCTGCCGCACCTCCTCGGGAATCTGATCATCAGCATCTCTGCTGATGATCCATTCCTCGCTCCACCGCTCCAACCATGGTCGCCAGTTCATTACCCGAGCTTACGACCGGCCACCGACAAGTTCGGCACGCATGCCGGTGGCCTCCATCCCGGCGGCCAAACCAAGTGCCGGTCAAGGGGTTTCGAGACGCCTGCTCAGAGCAGGATCGCGGTTCCGCCGGTGCTCTGCTCGCGGGCGATGGCCGAGTAGGCGGCGGCGAGCAGGCTCGGGTCCGGGCCTTCCAGGCGGCCGGGCTTGGCGAGGCCGTCGAGGACCACGAAGCGCAGGACGCCAGAGCGGGTCTTCTTATCGGTCTGCATGGTGTCCAGCAGCTGGGGGAGGGCGTCGGCGTCGTAGGTGGTGGGCAGGCCGACGCTGGACAGGACCGCGGCGTGGCGGTCGGCGGTGGCGTCGTCGAGGCGACCGGCCAGGCGGCCGAGTTCGGCGGCGAACACCAGGCCCACCGAGACGGCGGCACCGTGACGCCAGCGGTAGCGCTCGCGGCGCTCGATGGCATGGCCGAGCGTGTGGCCGTAGTTCAGGATCTCGCGCAGATCCGATTCCTTGAGGTCGGCGGCGACCACATTCGCCTTGACCTGGATGGCGCGGCGAATGAGCTCCGGCAGCACCTCGCCGGTCGGGTCGAGGGCGGCCTGGGGATCGCGCTCGATCAGTTCCAGGATCACCGGGTCGGCGATGAAACCGGCCTTGATGATCTCGGCCATACCGGCCACGATCTCATTGCGCGGCACCGTCTCCAGGGTCGCCAGGTCCACCATGACGGCGGCCGGCTCGTGGAAGCTGCCGACCAGGTTCTTGCCCGCCTCGGTATTGATGCCGGTCTTGCCGCCGACCGCCGCGTCCACCATGGCCAGCAGGGTGGTGGGCACATGAATGATGTCCACCCCGCGCATCCAGGTGGCCGCCACGAAACCGGACAGGTCGGTGGCCGCGCCGCCGCCCAAGCTGATGATGGCGTCCTTGCGGGTCAAGCCGATCCGCCCCAGTACCTCCCAGCAGAACCCGGCGACCTGAAGATCCTTACCGTCCTCGGCATCCGGGATCTCGATCCGGTGCGCATCGATCCCCTTGTCCGCCAGTGCCTTCCGCACCACCTCGGCGGTCTCGGCCAGCGGCGGCTGATGGAAGATCGCCACCGTGCGCGTGCCGGAATTCCCGGTCACCTGATCAACCAGGTCACCCAGCAGGCCGCGCCCGATGATCACCGGGTACGGGTCTGCGGTGCGGACCTCGATACGGGTCGGCTCACTCATCAGTGCTGCTCCGATTCTTCTTGTGCGGGTTGGTCAGAGGTGTGCTGCGCCCGGGCTCGAGCCCGAGCCCTGCGGGCGCGAGCGCGGCGGGAACGGCCGCTCCCAGGCGCGGCCGCGGGTCCAGCCGCCGGATCGGCCTGCTGAGAGGCGTCCCCGCCCTCGGGCGAGTCGCCGCCCTGGGGTGAGTTCGCGCCCTGGGGTGAGTTCGCGCCCCGCGATGCGTCCCCGCTCTGTGGCGAGTTACCGCCCTGCGGCGAGTTCCCGTGCTGTGGTGAGTTCGCGCCCTGCGGTGAATTCCTGCCCCGGGGCGAGTTCCTGCCCTGAGAGGCGTTCTCGTCCTGCGATGCGGTGGAATTCCGCCGCCGGTTCGAATCCTGCGGCGCGTTCGAGTTCTGCTGGGCGGCAGCGGAGCTGGTGGCGGATCCGGATGCCGAGGATCCAGTCGCGGAGGAGCTGGTTGCCGCGGCTCCGGTTGCCGCAGAGCTGGCTGAGGCGGAGCTGGCTGCGGTTGTGGACTGGGCGGATTCGGTGGCGGTGGCGTCCGGGCGACGGCCGCGACGGCGAGAACGCCGACTGCGGCGGCGCTTCGGGGCGTCGGTTGCCTCCGCGTTGTCCGCGTCGCTCGATGCGGTTGCCCGGGCCGCGCCCGAATTGGCATCGCCTGTTGATGCAGATGCGGAATTCGCTTCGGACACGGCCGGATTCGATCCGGCGGCCGTTGTTGCCTGATCGCCTCGACCGCGTCCGCGACGGCGTCGGCGACGCGGGCGTGTGCGCCCGGAGTCGGCGGCGGTCTGGGTGGCGGCTTCTTCGGCGGCCGAATCCTCCGGGCGCACCGTGGATTCGAGTCCGAGTTTGGCCAGGATCATGCGCACCACGCGGCCCGGACTGCGGCCGTCGGTGCGCACGCGAATGCTCGCCACCTCGCGGTACAGCGGGCGGCGGTGCTTCATGATCTCGCGGTATTTCTTGGCCGGGTCATCACCGACGAGCAGGGGCCGGTTGGTGCTGGCGCCGGTGCGGCGAAGTCCTTCGCCCACACTGATTTCCAGGTAGATGACGGTCCGTCCGCGCAGCAGTTCGCGGGTGGCGGCCGACAGCACCGAACCGCCGCCGAGCGAGACCACGCCGTGGCCCGCCAGGACGGCGTCGCGGACGACCTGTTCTTCGATGCGCCGGAATTCCGGTTCGCCATCCTCGGCGAAGATCTCCGGGATGGTGCGTCCGGTCTGCTCTTCGATCCCGGCATCGGTGTCGTAGAGGTCCACGCCGAGTTCGCGGGCGAGTTTGCGGCCGATGGTCGACTTGCCCGACCCGGGCGGACCGACCAGCACAACGCTCAGCGGCGACTGGTCGGACTCCCCGGTCACTGTGGCGCGTTGCCCGAGGGAATGTGCGGGCGCGCGTTGATTCGCTTCAGGTAGCTGGTGATGTTGTCGACCGTCTCGGGCAGCGAGTCACCGGCGAACTTCTCCAGTACCGCCTGGGCGACCACGAGGGCGACCATGGCCTCGGCGACCACACCGGCCGCGGGCACAGCGCACACATCCGAGCGCTGGTGGATGGCGACGGCCTCGTCACCGGTGGACATATCGACGGTCGCCAGCGCGCGCGGCACGGTGGAGATCGGCTTCATGGCGGCGCGCACTCGCAGCGGCTCGCCATTGGTCATGCCGCCTTCCAGACCGCCCGCGCGGTTGGTGGAGCGCAGCACGCCGTCCGGACCCGGCTTCATCTCGTCGTGGGCCTGGCTGCCGCGGCGGCGCGCGGTCTCGAAACCGTCGCCCACCTCGACGCCCTTGATGGCCTGAATGCCCATGAGCGCGGCGGCTAGTCGCGAATCCAGGCGCGCCTCACCGCTGGTGAACGAGCCCAGACCGACGGGCAGCCCCTCGATCACGACCTCGACCACGCCGCCCAGGGTGTCGCCGTCCTTCTTGGCGGCCTCGATCTCGGCGATCATGGCGGCCTCGGCGTCCTTGTCGAACGCGCGCACCGGGCTCTCGTCGATGGCATCCAGATCGGTCGCGGTCGGAACCACACCGGTGGTGTTGGCGGCCGCGCCGATCGACACCACGTGCGAGATCACCTCGACACCGAGCGCCTGGCGCAGGAAGTTCTTGGCGACCGTGCCCGCCGCGACCCGCGCCGCGGTTTCACGGGCGCTGGCCCGCTCCAGCACATTCCGGGCATCGTCGAAGCCGTACTTGAGCATGCCCGAGTAATCGGCATGCCCCGGGCGCGGCCGGGTGAGCGGTGCGTTGCGGGCCAGCTCGGCCAGTTCCGCCTCGTCGACCGGGTCGGCGGACATGACCTGCGTCCACTTGGGCCACTCGGAGTTGCCGACTTCGATGGCGACCGGACCACCCATGGTGCGCCCGTGACGTACGCCGCCGATCATGCTGACCGCGTCGGCCTCGAACTTCATCCGGGCCCCACGCCCATACCCCAGGCGGCGGCGCGCCAGCTGTCCGGCAATGTCGGCAGAGGTCACCTCGACACCGGCCACCATCCCCTCGAGGATGGTGACAAGAGCGGGACCATGGGATTCTCCGGCAGTTATCCAGCGCAACACGAGTTACATCTTTCCATGCAGGGACGGGTGCCCGGACACGCGGTCCGGCGTGGGCCGATGTCATCGCGTGGCAAGTAGCGCAACCAGACTCGACGCGCACATGGCGGGACCGTGCGCGAGGACGTGGGGACCGGGTGCGGGAGCACGAGAATTCCACGGTCGCGCCGCGCGCGCCAGCAGAATTCCGGTGCCCGCGAGCGCCGTCAGCACGGGTGCGCCGAGGGCGGCCCAGACCCAGGCCTGCGCACCGCCCAGCGCGGTGGCCGCGCCGAGGCCGAGCGCGAGTTTCACATCACCGGCTCCGAGTGTCATCGGTGACAGCAGATGCACAAGTAAATAGGGAAGACCGAGCAGCAGGGCCCCGAGCATCGCCGTCCTGCACTGCCCTAGCGCGCCCGCGTATCCGATGACGGCCGCTGCCCCGGGCAGCGTCAGCGCGTTCGGCAGTCGCCGCGAGCGCAGGTCGATCCAACTCAGGACAGCGCACCAGGTCAGGAGCGCGAGCAGGGCGGTCAGAGGCATGCATCGAGCTTGCCTCTTCGGCGACCGCCGTGGGGCGTCGAATCACGAATTGTGGATAACCCCTTGGCATGTGAATACCGGGCCTTTCTGTGACAGATCGGTTCACGTGTTGTGTGTCTGTGTTGTGGCGTGTCGGCGGTAGCTTTGAAACCATGTCTGCTGATCTCGATCCGGTCCCGCGCCCCGACCACGCGGCCCGCCGCGCCAACTTGCGGAACTTGCTGGTCGAGAACCGCGTCGACGCGCTGCTGGTCACGGACCTGATCAATATTCGCTATCTGACCGGATTCACCGGTTCGAATGCCGCACTGCTGGTCTACGCCTGGGACACCACCGAGGACCGCACGGTCATCTGCACCGACGGCCGCTACATCACGCAGGTCAATGAACAGGTCCCGGATCTGCGCGCGGAGATCAACCGGGCCAGCGCCCGCCGCGTGGTGGAGATCGCGGGGGAATGGCAGACCGGTCGGGTCGGCTTCGAGAGCCATATCGTGACCGTCGATCAGCATCGCGCATTCGTCGCGCAGGGCACCGGATTGGACCTGGTCGCCACCTCCGGCCTGGTCGAACAGCTGCGCATGGTGAAGGACGATTTCGAGGTCGGCCGCCTGCGCGCCGCCTGCGATGCCGCCGATATCGCCCTGGCCACCCTGCTCGAGCGCGGCGGCCTGCGCCCGGGCCGCACCGAACGTCAGGTGGCCCGCGAGCTGGAATGGCTCATGTTCGAGCACGGCGCGGATGCCATCGCCTTCGAGACCATCGTCGCGACCGGGGCGAATTCGGCCGTCCCGCATCATCGCCCGACCGAGGCGGTCCTGGCGACCGGCGACTTCGTGAAGCTCGACTTCGGCGCGATGATCGGCGGCTACCACTCCGATATGACCCGCACCTACGTGCTCGGGCAGCCCTCGGACTGGCAGCGCGAGATCTATGACCTGGTCAAGGAGTCGCAGCGGGCGGGCCGCGAGGCGCTCACACCGGGTGCCGCCACGCGCGCGGTCGACGCCGCGTCCCGCTCGGTGATCGCGGCGGCGGGCTATGGCGAGCTGTTCGTGCACGGCCTCGGACACGGTGTCGGCCTGCAGATCCATGAAGCGCCCGGAATCGCCAAAACGGGCACGGGTACACTTCTCGAGGGCGTGGCGGTGACCGTCGAGCCAGGTGTGTATTTCCCCGGCCGCGGCGGAGTCCGGATCGAGGATACGCTCGTGGTTCGCCAGGGGGGCCCGGAACTGCTCACCCGCACCAGCAAAGACCTGA
Organism: Nocardia sp. NPDC051030; assembly: GCF_040683015.1. Lineage (NCBI taxonomy): Bacteria > Bacillati > Actinomycetota > Actinomycetes > Mycobacteriales > Nocardiaceae > Nocardia > Nocardia sp. NPDC051030. The sequence goes on from NZ_JBFBCD010000003.1 coordinate 261,083, forward strand.
CCGTCGTCGACTGACGAACGGTTTGCCACCGCGGCGTGCCGCGAATGGAAACTAGAACAGGAGATCCGAGGACAGTGGCGGATACCAGCGACTTCAAGAACGGCCTCGTGCTGAAGATCGATAATAATTTGCAGCAGATTATCGAGTTCCAGCATGTGAAGCCCGGTAAGGGTCCCGCCTTCGTGCGTACCAAGCTGAAGAACGTGCTGTCCGGCAAGGTGGTCGACAAGACCTTCAATGCCGGCGTCAAGGTGGAGACCGCGACCGTCGACCGTCGCGATATGACCTTCCTGTACCACGATGGTTCGGATTACATCTTCATGGACGGCGACACCTACGACCAGATTCATCTGGGCGACGCCATCCTCGGCAAGAACGCGGGCTTCCTGCTCGAGAACATGCAGGTCCAGATTGCGATGCACGAGGGTGAGGCGCTGTTCGTGGAGCTCCCCGTCGCCATCGACGTGATCGTCACGCACACCGAGCCGGGCCTGCAGGGCGACCGCTCGAGCGCGGGCACCAAGCCTGCCACCGTGGAGACCGGCGCCGAGGTTCAGGTGCCGCTGTTCATCAACCAGGGTGACAAGCTGCGCATCGACACTCGCGACGGCAGCTACATCAGCCGCGTCAACTCCTGACGCGCGCGGGATAATAGTGACCGTGGCCGATCAGCCCGACAAAAAGTCGAACTACAAGAAGCTCGGTGCGCGGCACAAGGCGCGTCGCCGGGCCGTCGACCTCCTCTTCGAGGCCGAGGCTCGCGATGTGGATCCCGCCGAACTGCTGTCCGACCGCGTCTCGCTCTCCGTGCGTGACGATTCGGTGGCTCCGGTGAACCCCTACACCCGCGTCCTGGTCGAAGGCGTCGCCGACGATCTGGACCGAGTGGACGGCACCATCGAGTCCTACCTGCAGGATTGGGCGCTGTCCCGGCTTCCCGCCGTGGACCGCGCGATTCTGCGGGTGGCGGTGTGGGAGTTGTTCCACGCCAACGACGTTCCCCCCGTGGTGGCCGTCGATGAAGCGGTGGAGCTCGCCAAGGAGCTTTCCACCGACGATTCCCCCTCGTTCATCAATGGCGTGCTCGGCCAGGTGGTCCTGGTGGCCCCGCAGGTTCGCGCCGCGGCGGCCGCTACCCGCGCCCCCGCACCCGTCGACGACGAGAAGTAGCACAAGGAGATTCGCAGGGTGCGTAAGTACCTGGTCATGGCCATGCGCACCCCGCGCTTCGAGCAGTCCGTGATCGAACCGCATCGAGCCTGGCTCGAGGCGGTCCAATCACGAGGACAGCTGGTGGAATCCGGCAAGTTCACCGACGGCTCGGGTGGCGCGTACGTGCTGCTGGCCGAGAGTCTGGACGCCGCAAAGGAACTGGTCGCGACCGACCCGATCCACCTCACCGGCGCTTCGGAACTCACTGTCTACGAATGGGAAATCAACCCCTAGCTCGGGGAGCTGAGCTTCCATAGGCGAATACGAAAGAGCCCGCACCGAATTCGGTGCGGGCTCTTTCGTCGATCAAGTGTGAGGCTGGTCGGACGGCACCCGGGCGGGGGATCGGGACCTCTTGCGCCAGCGCCACAGTGCCGCGAGTGCGAACGATCCGGGACCTGCCACCGCGATCAGGAAGAAGGCCCAGCAGAACATGGCCGCCGACTCCCCGCCGTTCTTGATCGGCAGCAGGCCGCGATGCAGGTGCACGGTCAGATAGGCGTAAGCCATTGCGCCCGAGCACAGCACGGCGGCGACTCTGGTGCCGAGGCCCAGGGCCACCAATGCCCCGCCGATCAGCTCGATCGCGCCCGCCCACCAGTGTGGCCAGCTCGCGAAGGCCGCGACATGGCTGCCGTAGGGCTTGACGGGAATCCCGTACAACTCCGAGAGGCCGTGTATGGCGAAGCTGACGCCGACGAGCATGCGGAAGAGCCCGAATACGGCCGCGGCCGGGGTGCGCGGCGTGAGTCCGGTGGGGTGATCTGAACGTAGGAGCTGCATGGTCGACCTCCGAGCCGGTCCGTGGTGCCCGTTACTACGGACGCGTCACCCGGGTGGTTCACGAAGTCCGGCCGACCAGCGGATACTGGTCGGCCGAATTCGATTGGCCCGTCAGGGCTGAAGGATGATGGTTCCCTTGACCGCGCGGTCTTCAATCAGCTGGTGGGCGTGCGCGGCCTGGTCGAGGGGGAGAACCCGATCGACGAGCGGAGTGAGGGAACCCGCGGCCGCCCGCTCGAGGGCCGCGCCGCGTGCCTGTGCCACCCCGGCCAGCCAGTCCGCCCCGGAGCAGCCGATCAGGGTGAGGCCGCGCATGACCAGATCCATGGCCGACACCTGGGCGAATCCGCCGGACAGCAGGCCGTAACTGAGCATCCGCCCGCGCAGTGGCGTCATGAGATCCAGTACGGTGCGCGCGGATTCGCCGCCGATCGAATCGAACACCACATCGATCGTTGCGCCGCCGAGGATTTCGCGCAGCCGCTCGGGCCAGTTCGGGTCGAGGTGGTCGATGACCTCGTCCGCGCCGAATTCCCGCGCCCGGTCGGCCTTTTCGGGCCCGCCCGCGGTGGCGATCACGCGGGCCGCACCGTACTCCTTGGCCAACTGGGTCAGATACCCGCCGACCCCCGTTGCGGCGGCCTCGATCAGTACGGTCTCGGTGCCGGTCAGCTTGGCCGTCTCCAGCAGTGGAATGGCCACCGATCCGCTCATCATGACCGCCGCCGCGTCCGCGGAGGGCAGCCCGTCCGGAATCCGGACCGTGGATTCGGCGGGAACGCTGACCAGTTCGGCAAAGGTGCCGAAACCATTGGAGGCCACGGCGACTCGCTGCCCGATCAGCGCCGCGTCGACGCCCGCCCCGACCTCGGTGATCACGCCCACCGCCTGGGTGCCGAAGATCAAGGGCAGCGGAATCGGTATGGGGAAGGCTCCGGAGCGCACCAGCGTCTCCGGGTACAGCACCGGAATCGCCTCGTTCCGCACGAGCACCTCGCCCGGTTGCGGCCGGGGCGCGGGAACATCCTGCGCCACCAGTACTTCGGGCCCACCGGTCGCTGTCATTACGATTGCCTGCATTGCAAACCCCACAAGTTGACTGTCGGTCCAGTTACGTTCGGTTACGATATGGACCGCCGGTCAACTTGTCAACGAAAGTCGAGGAAATGCCTGCTGAGCAGCCCAAGGAACGCGCCGACGCGGCACGCAACCGGCGCGCGATCCTGGACGCCACCCGGGCGCTGCTCGACGAACACGGCGCCGAGGCCATCACCATGGACCGCGTCGCCGCGGCCGCCGGGGTCGGCAAGGGCACGATTTTTCATCGCTTCGGAAATCGCGCGGGCCTGCTGCACGAGATGATCGCGGCCCCCGCGGAGACGTTGATGGCCGCGATCACCACCGGCCCGCCGCCGCTCGGTCCCGGAGCTCCCGCGGGCGAGCGGCTGCTGGCCTTCTTCGATGCCATGACCTCGATAGTCGCCGACAATGTGGAGCTCATGGTGGCCTACCGAACGGTGGACCCGCATCCGCGCACCGCCGAATTCCACGCCACCTGGGACGCCCACATCACCGCTCTGGTGCGCGAGGCCCGTCCCGATCTCGATGCCGAGGTCACCGGCCGCCTGCTGCTCAGCGGGCTGGGCTCGGACATGGCTTCGGGCATGGTGCGCGCGGGGGAGGTCGAACGCCTGCGGACCGCCGTCCGTGAGCTGGTGGAGTCGGTGCTGCGCGGTCCCGCGTAACCGGAGCGTGAGTGCGCGGTTCGTGGTGTGATCGAAATCGGCCAAAAAGTTTCGCGGTGGGATGTCGAGAATCCGTGCGTGGCTCCGTCCCCGCAGTGAACACGGCCGAAGGGGCCGGATCGCACCGAGGAGGAATGCCATGCAACCGAACGAGATCGCCGAGATTCTGAACCGCCCGCTGAGCCGGGAGCTGCTCGCCAGAGACCTGACCCGCTTGGCCTACGTGGCCAAGGACGGCACGCCCCGCAATGTGCCGATCGCGTTCGTCTGGAACGGCACGCAGATCGTCATGTGCACCACCAAGAACGCCCCGAAGCTGGCCTCGCTGCGCAGTAACCCGATGGTTGCGCTGACCATCGACACCGAGGTGCACCCGCCCCAGATCCTGCTTATTCGCGGTCGCGCCGAGCTGGATTACGTCGATGGCATCCCGGAGGAGTACCTCACGGCGAACACCACCTACGAGATGACGGCCGAGCAGCGGGTCGTGTGGGAGGCCGAGGTGCGTTCGCTCTACAGTGACGGCATGGTCCGGGTCGTGGTGACCCCGACGTGGGCGAAGCTCATCGACTTCGAGAACACGCTGCCGACCGCGGTCGAGGAACTGGTCCGACAGCGCGAAGAACGTCAGCGCGCCTGAGCCGTCGACACTTCATCCAAGGAGACCATCATGGCCAAATACCTTCTGCTCAAGCACTATCGGGGCGCGCCCGCCTCGGTCAACGATGTGCCGATGGATCAATGGACGCCGGAGGAGATCACGGCGCACATCCAATACATGCGGGATTTCGCCGATAAGCTCGACGCCGCAGGCGAATTCGTCGACGAACTGGCGCTCTCGCCGGAGGGCACGTTCGTCCGCTTCGACGGCGAGGGCAAACCGCCGGTCACCGACGGCCCGTTCGCGGAGACCAAGGACCTCATCGCCGGTGGGATGATCATCGACGTCGAATCCCGTGAGCGGGCATACGAACTCGCCGCCGAGCTGTCCGCGGCTCCGGGTGCGGGAGGCAAGCCGATCCACGAGTGGCTCGAGGTGCGCCCGTTCTACGGCGTGCCCCCGACCATCACGGAGTGACGCATCGTGGATGAGGCTCTGCTGCGGACCCTCACACCCACCGTGATCGGGATTCTCGGCCGCCGTGGCGCGGATTTCGCGGCGGCCGAGGATGCCGTGCAGGAAGCCCTCATGGAGGCGGTGCGGGTATGGCCGGACGATCCGCCGCACGACCCCAAGGGCTGGCTGGTCACGGTCGCCTGGCGCAAATTCCTCGACGCCGCCCGCGCCGACAGCTCCCGGCAGCGGCGCGAGGAGCTTGTGGAGGCGGAGCCCGAGCCCGGCCCCGGCGAGGCTGCGGACGACACGCTTCAGCTGTATTTCCTGTGCGCGCACCCATCTTTGACACCGGCCTCGGCCGTCGCGCTGACACTGCGCGCGGTCGGCGGCCTGACCACGCGGCAGATCGCGCAGGCCTACCTCGTGCCGGAAGCGACCATGGCGCAACGCATCAGCCGCGCCAAGCGGACCGTCTCGGGCATCCGGTTCGACCAGCCCGGTGACGTCGGCACGGTACTGCGGGTGCTCTACCTGGTCTTCAATGAGGGCTACTCGGGCGACATAGACCTTGCCGCCGAGGCGATTCGACTCACTCGGCAGCTGGCGGCCGGGATCAAACACGAGGAGGTCGCGGGCCTGCTCGCGCTCATGCTGCTGCACCACGCGCGGCGTCCGGCGCGGACCAGTCCCGACGGCAGGCTCGTGCCTCTCGCCGAACAGGACCGCAGCCTCTGGAACGCCCGCCTGATCGCCGAGGGTGTCGACATACTTCAGGCGGCTCTGGCTCGGGATCGCCTGGGCGAGTTCCAGATTCAGGCCGCGATCGCCGCGCTGCACGCTGACGCTCGCACGGCCGAGGAAACCGACTGGGTGCAGATCGTCGAATGGTACGACGAATTGCTGTGCGTCACAGGCAATCCCGTGGCTCGCCTCAATCGCGCCGTCGCGGTCGGAGAGGCTGACGGTCCCCGCGCCGGACTGACGGCACTGGCCGAACTCGACCCCGCCCTTCCTCGCTACACGGCCGCCGCGGCCTACCTGCACGAGCGAGACGGTGATCCGGTCACCGCGGCCCGCCTGTACGCGGAAGCCGCTCGGTCCGCGCCGAATCTCCTCGAGCGCGAACACCTCACACGACAAGCGGCTCGGCTCAACGCTCAACTTCGTGAGTGAGTTGCCGCCGTGTATCAGGCGGACGGTAGGTCGTAGCTCTCGCGCGCGGCCAGCACGCCGTCAGGCTTTGGTGAGCCGCTCCCTCGCGTGCACCATCGACTGCTCGATCCGACTCCGTTCGTCTCCCATGCCGACGAGCAGGTCCGTGGTGGCGGGGCCGAGGATATTGGTGACGGCGTGCTCGGCGTGTCCGAGATAGCCGGTGATTTCGAGTAGGACGATGCCGTGTACGAGACTCCACAATCGTCCCGCGATATCGGCGACCGGGTCCGCGCGGATCCGACCGGCCTCGATCATGCGCTCGACGAGGTGCATCATCTGGTTGAAAGATGTTGTGCCGACGGTGGATTCGACGGGAGCGCCCGGGGTGCTGAGATTCAGGGCCGCCGGATGCGTGGTTTGCGGGGAGACCAGCCCGAACATGAGTCGGTAGCGCTGCGGGTTGGCGAGTGCGTAGGTGCGGTAGGCGTTGCCCGCGACGAAGAAGTCGGCGACCGGATCGTCGGTCTCGGGGACGTCGAGCGCAGCGCCGAAGCGGGCGAAGGCCTCGGCGGCGACCGCGTCGAGCAGTGCGTTCATGCCACCGAAGTGCGTGTACACGGCCATGGTGGACGCGCCGATCTTGGCGGCGACGGTGCGCGCTCGCAGCGCCTCCGGGCCCACCTCTTCCAGTAGCCGGATGCCTGCTTCGATCAGCCGCTCACGCGTGCTCCGAGCGGGCTGTTCTTGTCCCGAGGTCACCATTGCCACGTCTCCATAACAGCGTTATCCTACGACCATAACGCTGTTATGGACCTGGGGGCCCACATGGTTAATCGCTTTCTCGAGGGCGAGTTCGCTCCGCTCCGAACCGAATTCACGCTCAAAGACCTTCCGGTCACCGGCACGATCCCCGACCATCTGGACGGCCGCTACCTCCGCAATGGCCCGAACCCCATCGGGGAGATCGACCCGGACCTCTACCACTGGTTCTCCGGCGACGGGATGGTGCACGGCATCCGGATCCGGGATGGCAGGGCCGAGTGGTATCGCAATCGCTGGGTGCGTGGTGCCTCGACCGTCGCGGCCTTGGGTGAACCACCGATCGCCGGACTTCCCGGAGTCTTCGGAATGGGGGCCAATACGAATGTCATCGGACACGCGGGCCGCACGCTGGCGCTGGTCGAGGGCGGTATCAAGAACTACGAACTCACCGAGGAGCTGGACACGATCGGGGTGTGCGACTTCGATGGGACGCTCACCGGCGGCTACACCGCGCATCCCAAACGCGACCCGGCCACCGGTGAGCTGCACGCGGTGTCGTACACCTTCGGACGGCGAAACACCGTGCAGTACTCGGTGATCGGGGTCGATGGCCGGGCCCGGCGTGCCATCGATATCGAGGTCGGCGGGAACCCGATGATGCACGACTTCTCGCTGACCGAGAAATACGTGGTGTTCTACGACCTGCCGGTCACCTTCGACACGCGCCGGTTTGCCGCCATGGCCGTACCGCGTGGACTGCGGTTACCGGCGCGACTGTTGTTGTCCGCCTTGATCGGACGCGTCCGTGTGCCCGCTCCCACCGATGTCGCGCAGGTGACCAAGGTGCGCCGGGATCTTCGCACTCCGTTCGGCTGGAATCCGCGGTATCCGGCCCGCGTCGGTGTGATGCCGCGCGAGGGCGGCAATGCCGATGTCCGGTGGTTCGATATCGAGCCCTGCTACGTCTTCCACCCGATGAACGCCTACGACGACGGCGACACCGTGGTGCTCGATATCGTGCGGCATTCGAAGATGTTCGACCGGGACGCCACCGGCCCGGGAGAAGTGCAGCCGACACTGGATCGCTGGGTGGTGGATCTGGTCGGCGGGCGCGTTCGCGAGTCGCGGCTCGACGATCGCGCGCAGGAGTTCCCGCGCGTCGACGAACGCCTGCTCGGTAAGCGGCATCGGTACGGGTACGCGCCCTCGATCAGCGCCGGTTTCGGTGGAAGCCCGGCGTTGTTGAAGCATGATCTCGACTCGAACACCGTGCACACGCGGTCATTCGGGGCAGGGAAGGCGTTGGGGGAGTTCGTCTTTCAGCCGTCCGCTGCCGATTCCGGTGAGGACGAGGGCGTCCTGATGGGCTATGTCACCGATCTCCCCGCCGATCGCAGCGAGTTGGCGATTCTCGATGCCGGAACGCTGGAGACGATCGCGAGCATCGGTCTTCCGCATCGGGTTCCGGCGGGTTTCCACGGGAACTGGCTTCCGGCCGATCGCTGAGGTTCGCCCGGGCAATCGGCCGCAATGAGTTTCGCCGCGGGGTCGGGTCTACATCCACAGATCCGATCAACCGCACTCGAGGAGAGCATCATGACCGTTACCTATACCTACAGGTCTGGTCGCCCGTATCGAGGTGACGGTCTTCCCGGTCATCACCGGGAAGACGGGTGCTGAAGCGGTCTTTCAGGGCGCGGCCGACTTCGACCTCGAGCTGCTCGAGAGTCGCACGCTCGACGGCAATATCCGGCAGCTCGTCTACCGGCCCACGCTTCACGGCTGAATCCGTGCTGGTCATGGACTAAACGCTCCGGCTTCCGTGTTGTGACACTTACTGTTTCAGCCAGTACAACGGGTGGATCGCGGTCCATCGCAGGAGGTCGGAGCCGATGAGCCTTCGTCAGTACGAGTACGCCCTGGCCGTCGCCGAACACGGTTCGGTGACGGCGGCGGCGGAGTCGCTGCACGTCGCTCAGCCGTCGGTGTCCCAGCAGATTCGTGCCCTGGAGCGGGAACTCGGCGTGCAACTGTTCGCCCGCACGCCGACCGGACTGGTGCCCACCGTGGTGGGCCGCGCGTTCCTGCGGGAGGCGGAGGTCGCGGTGAGCGCATCGCGGCGGGCTCGGGCGACGGCGCGGGCCGGGGCCGATGAGCTGGTGGGTGAGCTGCTGGTCGCGGCGCAGATGGGGCTGGGCACCCGGCAGTTGCCGAGTGCGCTGGGCGCCTTGCGGCGTCGTTTCCCGCGGCTCGAGGTGACCGTGTTCGAGGAGCCGAACCCCGCCGAGTTGGAGCGGCTGGGACGTCGGGGTGTGCTGGACCTTGTCTTGGTGGCGACACCGTGTGAAGAGGGTGCCGCCGATGCCCACCACCTCGGCGATGAGGAGTTCGTCGTGGTGCTGGGCGCGGGGCATCGGCTGCTCGCGGCGGACCGGGTCGAGTTGCGTGAGCTGGCGGGGGAGCCGTGGGTGCGGTTCGACCGTGACAGTGCGCTCGACGGCCTGCTGCGGGATGTGTTGCGGGACAATGATTTGACGCCGACGACGGTCGCCCGTGTCTCGCAGGCGGCGACGGCCGTGCGCTGGGCCGCCGACGGGCTGGGAGTGACACTTGTTCCGGCCTCCGCGGTGCCCGAAGGTTATGAGCACCTTGCGCGTCCGGTGTTTCCGGTCGTATCCCAGCCCGTTCTCGCCGCGCTCCGGCTTGGTGCGGGTCCGGCGGAGAAGGCCCTGCTCGAACTCCTGCGTCAAGAAACCTGGCATAAGGCCGATTTCTTCTCACCGGTTTCTTGAGCGCATCGGCCTGGGCGCTTCAGCCCCTGGGGAATTCGCCGCCGTCCACGACGAGATTGCTCCCGGTCAGCCAGCTCGCCCGGTCGGAGACGAGGAACAGCACCGCGTGGGCGATGTCGTCGGGTTGCCCCTCGCGCCCCAGCGGCGGCACGGCAGTGGCGTCGCTCGGGCCCGGCGCGGCACTCAGCCGCGCCCACTGCTCCCGCACTGCTTCACCGCCGGGGGTGGCGGTTCTGCCGGGAGTCACGGTGTTGACCCGGATTCCGAACGGGGCCAGTTCCGAAGCCAGTCCCCGGCTGTAGTTCTCCAGCGCCGCCTTCGCCGCCGTGTAGTGCAGGAACGGTGCTGCAGGATCGGGGACGGCGGCCGAGGAGACATGCACGATCATCCCCGAACGCTGTTCCCGCATACCGGGTGTCAGTAGCGAGTCCAGCCGCACCGACGCCAGGAAGTTCAAATCCAGCGCGTCCTGCCACACCTCATCGGGAATGGCCGAGCTGCCCGAAAATGGTTGCCCGCCACCGGCATTGTGGACCACGATGTCCACTCCGCCGAGCACCTCCTGCGCGACCGCGGCGAGCGCCTCCGCCCCGGCCCGAGACCGCACGTCCGCCGCCACGAAGGCCGCGCCCTCGGGCGCTGTGCCGGTCTCGGACCTGGCGGTGGTGAGTACCTGTGCGCCCGCGTCCAGGAATTGCCGGACGACGGCCGCACCGATTCCACGCGTACCACCTGTCACGAGTGCCCGCTTTCCCTCGAGCTCTCGAATTCCCGATCCATTTCCGATCGTCGTCATGTCCATGGTCCTCTCGATCGTGTATTCGTCTGCTCGACGAAATTCACGCTACGTCCGGGAAAGAACGAGAGGCAAAGACGAAATTGCAGTAGGTGCTATAGGCGATTCCTATTTCGTTGAATGGGCGACAATTCCGGTGTGCTCGAGGACTGCCGCCGCGAATTTCTCATGCACGGCGGCGGGTAGGGAGTGGCCCATTCCCTCGATCTCGACCAGCCGCGCGCCAGGGATCAGGCCCGCGAGATGACGACCGTGTGGCGGCGGGTTGATCGGGTCGCGCATGCCTTCGATGACCAGTGTCGGAGTGGCGATTCCCGGTAGTTCGGCACCGCGCCCGTCGAGCCCGTCGCGTACTCCGGCGTGGGGATGTAGCGCCCGGGTATCGGCCCGGCCCGCGTGTTCCCGCGCGATCAGCTCCGCGTCCCGGATCTCGTTCGCATCGTAGAAATCCCCGGAAACCGCTTGCTGTACGCCATTTTCCGACGGTGTGATGCCGAAGGCGAGTTCGACGAACCGCCGGTCCGGCGTCGGCAGCCCATCGGGCGTCGGCTCGCCGGTCAGCGCCCGATCCCAGTTGTCGAAGAACTCGACCCCGAGCGCGAAACAGTTGCTCAGCGTGAGTGTCCGCAACCGTGCCGCATAATCCAGCGCCAGCAACTGCGAGATCCCGCCACCCATCCCGAATCCCACGACGTGCGCGGCATCGACCTCCCAGCCGTCGAGTATCGCGACCGCATCGGCGGCCAGATCGTCGAATGTGTACGGATGCTCGGAGAACTCCCGCCACGTGGATCTGCCGGTGTCGCGATAGTCGAAGCGGATCACCCGGAGCCCGCCGTCGACGAACCGCTGGACCAGCGAGTCCGGCCAACTGGTCGAGGACAGCGTGTCCCCCGCGAGTAGCAGTAATGCGGGAGCCCCTGCGTCGCCGAGACTTTCGGTCCACAGTTCGATATCACCGACGTGCACAATCCGTGAGGTCACTTGGCCGCACCGCCGAAGTCCGCCGCATGATCCGCGGCCCACTCGCTGAGCGACCGTGCCGGACGACCGGTCACCTCCGCCACGGTGGACACCACCCGTTCCGGGTTCGCTGCGGTACCGGCCCAGATATCCAGCAGGAAATCCTGCACGAACTCCGGCAGCGAATCAGCTTGCGCGGCACGCCAATCCTTCGGCGAAATCTCCTCGAACGCGAGGTCACGCCCGATTCCAGCCCCGATCGCCGCCAATTGCTCCGGCTTGGTGAGGACCTGAGGCCCCGACAGCGGATATCTCTTACCCGCGTGTCCCTCTCGCACGAGCGCGGCCACCGCCACCGCCGCGACATCGGCCTCATGAATCGGAGTCTGCGCCGAATCCGCATACGGCTCGCGAACTGTCTCCCCCTGGCTGATCGCACCGGCCCAACCGAGCAGGTTCGCGGCAAACAACCCCGGCCTGACGTGTGTCCATTCCACTCCCACGGCTTCCACCGCCTGCTCGACCACCTGGTGGTGCAGCGCGCCCGGCTCCTCCAACTCGGCCAGTCGCGAGGTCAAGGTGACAATCCGCCCGATCCCACTCTGCTCAGCCAGCCGAGCCACAGCGACAGCGGTATCCGGATGAGACAGCAAAAACAACTTCTCCGCCCCCGCAAACGCCCCCGCCAGCGACTCCGGCTCCTCCAGATCCGCCCCCACAACCTCAACCGATTCCGGCAACACGGCAGCCCCCGGATTCCGAGTCACCGCCCGCACCTTATGCCCCGCCTCAACCAACTCCCGAACAACAAGCCCGCCAACAGTCCCGGTAGCACCAGTCACCACAATCGTCATCAGACAACCCCTCATCAGTGGAAATGGGCAGAACAAAATCCCGCAATCCAATTTAACCGAAAACCCCAGATTGGCAAATTATTTTGCAGCCCTTGACAATACAAAAGTTTCTTGTTCTCCCAATTCAATAGAATTGCCAAACTTTCCTTGACATTTCCGAGGAGCGCCCCTCTTAGGTGAAGTAATTGCGACGATGCCTCACACTTGTGGCATGGAGATCACAGCGGCTGTGGCGGCGGTTCTCGGGGCCTTCGGATTGTCGGGTGCGGCTGGACTCAATGCCTGGCTCCCCCTCCTGGTGGTCGGGGCGGCCGACCGATTCGGCTGGATAGACCTCGGCAGCTCCTACGGCTGGCTGTCGTCAACCCCCGCGCTGATCGGTATCGGTGTCGTATTCCTACTAGACCTCGTCGGAGACAAGATCCCAGCCTTGGATTCGGTCCTACACACCATCGGCCTCTTCGTGGCCCCCGTCTCCGGTGCGATCCTCTTCACCGCCGACACCAGCCTCTCCTCCCACCTGCCGCCCGCAGTCGCTGCCATCCTGGGCGCGGTCACCGCAGGCAGCATCCATGCCGGCCGCACCGTGGCAAGGCCCTTCGTCACGGGAACAACCGCAGGAGTAGGCAATCCGGTGGTATCAACCGCCGAAGACGGAACCTCCCTAGCCCTCACAATCCTGGCGCTGGCCGTCCCAGTGCTGGCCTTCGTCGTCATCCTCATTGTGCTGATCGCCCTGGGCTGGCTCGCATTCCGCGCGACTCGATGGCTACGCAGCAAGCACGACCGGCAAGAGCGCAACCCAACCCGCCCGGCCCGCAGGTCCCAGTAGGTGCTCGGCAAATCGAGTGTTCAATGGTGCTGGGCCGTTCTCGACGAACGCCTGCACCAGTGAACACTGGTAGCGGGCGGTCGAAGTAGTGTTGGGGCCGACGGGCTGCCAGGGAGGGAATTGCGAGAATGACTGAGCTATCTGCTTTTCCGTTCCCGTTCATTGAGTCTCATCGGATGCCGGTTGCGCCGCCGCGGACGGTGCGGGAGCTCGAGATGATGCGGCTCAGTGCTGAGATTCGGGCGAAGTCGCGGTGGTTCGACAAGATGAACGATGGCGGGATCGTTGACAGGTGGACTCGGGAGGCGGGTGCGCAGGGGCTTACTGAGGCTCAGATTCGTTATGTGCTCGAGGAATTGGCGCATTATGCCGAGCTGCGGGACGCGGAGAGCGGTATCGAGGTTTCCGCGGTTGATGGGGTCTGGCAGTCGGACAGCTTGATCGATGAGGAGCTGAGATCCCGTTTGCGGGAGGCGGTTCGAGTGGTGGAGGAGGTTCCGGAGGCCGAGTGGGATTGGCATCCGGGGGCGGATGAACAGGTACTGGATCTGGTTCATCCCTCGCTGTTCTGCTTCGTGCGTGGGGTGAGTCGGGCGGACGACTCGGCGTGGCCGGAGCCGGGGTCCGGGGGTGCGCGGTATGCGTACTCGGAGAAGTTTCAATGGCTTCCCACCGATGTTGAGGTCGGCGCCGATGGTGATGTCGTCTTCCGGTCGTATGTCAACAATGTGCATCCGGTGGCCCATCGCGAACTCGAGTCCGTGCTGCCGGACGTCTTCGCGCGCATGCGGCCGTTGTTCGAGAACGTGCTCACGGATCTGCGTCATCCGCGACCCCTGCGGATCGAGGCCAATTCTCTGACCTGGTACGACGAGGATCCGGAGAAGCCGGTCGAACCCGAAGATGATGACGACGAGGACGCCCGCCGTGACTGGGAGGGGGAAATGGACGAATGGTGGCACACGCGTCGCCCGGTCGTTCCGGATGCGCCTGCCTTCACAGCGCCGGTGCGTCCCGAGGACTCCGAGCAAGTCGTCCTGAGCGGCCGCCGGTTGCAGGTCATCGTCAAGCTCGCCAATATTCATCTCACGCCCGACAAGCCCGAATATCCGGGCGGCACTTGGCATGTCGAGGGAATGATGAATGAGCGCATCGTCTCGACCGGCATCTATTACTGGGACAGTGAGAACATCACCGAGAGCCGACTAGGTTTCCGGGCCGCGATCGACGATCCGGACTACGAACAGAACGACTCCAACGGTGTGCGTGACGTGTACGGCCTGACCGATGAGGACCCGTTGAATCAGGTCCTGGGTTCGGTGCAGACCGGCGCGGGCCGCGCGCTGGCATTCCCGAACATCCTCCAGCATCGCGTCGCCCCCTTCCGCCTCGCGGACCCCGACCGCCCCGGACATCGCAAGATCCTGGCATTCTTCCTGGTCGACCCCTCGACAACGATCGTCTCGACCTCCGATATCCCGCCCCAGCAGCCCTGGTCCGAAACGTCGACCATGACCTTGGACCAGGCCAAGGCCTACCGCGAGGAACTGATGCGCGAACGAAAGTTCTTCATCGGCGAACACAATGAGGATCTCTACGAGCGCGAATTCTCCCTCTGCGAGCATTGAATCCGGTTCCGGCGGCCCGGCAGTGCGGGCCATGCATGCCAGCGCGACTGTCGACTGCGTCATGCAGTTGTCCGGTGAATCGGTATTCCTCTTGGAGGACAACGAGATTCACCTGAAGCCGGGGGACTGGCTCGTGATCAACGGTGTAGTGCACAGCTGGCGCAATGACGGCGACGAACCGGCGGTCCTCATCGCCGTGATGGTCGGTGCCGACCACCTCGGCATTCCCAAGCGCTAGCGCTCTCAGGGCAGCCCGTCGGGCGGAGTGAAGGACCACATGGCGGCGGGGCGGCCGGTGGCTTTGACGCGCACTCGTTCGCCGGTGCGGGCCAGCCCGGGCAGCGCGGCGAGGGTGCGGTTGAGGTTGCCGGGGTCGGGGCGGGTGTCGTGCAGGGCGGCGGTCAGTTCCACGGCTCGGGTTGCGGGGAATAGGGGTCCGGTGAGGGCTCGCGTGAAAGTCAGGTCTTTCCAAAGCATTTCGGCCAAGCGTCGACGGCCGACGGTGACGATCTGATTGTGGTCGAAGGCCAGGTGGGGGAGTTGGTCGAAGGGAAGCCACTGCGCGGTGTCGGCGGGGTGGTCGGCGACGACGGCCCACATGGCGATGGAGAGGGTGGGCCCGCGGGGGTCACGGTTGGGTTCGTCGAAGGTGGCCAGCTGGCCCACGGCGATGATCGCGTCCTCAGGGACACCCAGTTTGGTACTCACGGCGCGGCGGGCGGCGGCGTCGAGTCGCTCGCCGCGGTGCAGGAGTACGCCGGGGAGAGCGAGTTCACCGGCGAACGGATCCCATTGCCGGGGCGCGATGCCCACGGTGACGGTGTTGTCGTCCCGCCCGTAGCGCAGCGCGATCACATCGATGGATACCGCCGATTGTTGCTCCACAAGTGCACAATCATGCCGTAGCCCGGATGCGGATCGTGCGATCGGCTCGGTCGGGGCCGTCGGCGGTGAGGAGGACGGGCACCCCGAGCTCGGCTTCCAGATAGCCGGGAACATCGGCGGGCAGGGCGGTCAAGGCGGGTGTGGCGGCCTCGAGCAGGTCGGTCAACCGCTGTTGGTGGTCGAGGTCCTGCCAGTCACCGCGGTCGAGTCGGTCCACGTAGCCTCCCTCGGTGAGATAGCCGGTGGCGGTGCGTATGTCGCCGACGGCGTCGAGGTGATTGACGGCCAGACCGTCTATGCCATCGCAGGCGTCGATGGCATAGCGCAGCAGGATCGGATCGAGGTGGCCGATGCGGAAGCCACCCTGATACGGCCCGGTTCCATTGTGCCGCTCGGGAATCGACAGGGCAGGGTCCTCGGTGGGGAAGGGCCCGGCCCCGTGCCGGGTCATATAGCTGCGGGTCACGCCCAACACGTAGCCGTCCGCGCCGATGCGCGCCAGCATCGCGCGAGCATTGCGCGGCTCCACCGTCGACCACGTGGTGTACGGGTGCAGACCACGCCATTCGTCCAGGAGCGCCCCCTGCGCGCCCTCGAATACGAGGCGACCATTGTCGGCAAACCCGGTGAGCTGATCACCGGGCAGAATCCTTACGGCACGGGCGAATTCGGTATAGACGTCGATCAAATCGTCGATCGGGTCGAACCGGTGCGCGCCGCCCGCCAGCAGCGGACGATAGTGCTCTTCTAGCGCGATCAGCTTGCGCCGCAGCGCATCCGGCCGCCGACAGTCGGCGACCCTGGGCGCATCATGCGAGAGCGCGTAACTTGCCGTCTCCCCGATCCCGATACCGCACGAACCGTGCCGGGAAGCACCCCTCGTGTCCTCCCGGCACCGGTTGGCGGCCCCGTGAATCGGAGTGGTCAACAGGGCCCGCTCATCCACATAGAGCAGGGACAGCGAATCGGCGATCCCCAGCCGCGCCAGGGCCCGCGCCTCGGTGGCAAGGGCGATGGGCTCCACCAGCATGTGCCGCGACAGCAGGGTCGGCACCCGGGAAAAGGTGCCGGACCCGAACTGCCGGAAGGTGTGGTGCCGCCCGCCCGCGACCACATTGTGGGCCGCCTGCGCGCCACCGTTGAACCGCACCACGGCGGCCACGTCCAAGCCCGCCTCGGGTGAGCACAGCCAGTCCACGGTGGCCCCTTTACCGGCATCGCCGAATCCCAGGTCCACCACGATGAGGTGGCGGTCGCCGAACATTGCTGTCCCCCTTCTAGTTTCCGAAGTCGACGTCGTCGTCACCGGCGCTCGCGGCGGGCAGCGCGCCGACGCTGCGGGTGCGGCGCGTACCGCCGACCGGGGCGAGCGCCTTGCCGACCGCATCGGCCGCAGCATCGGAGCCGATATCGCGCAGATCCGCCAGTCCCGCACCGAGATCGATGCGGTCCTCACCGATTCCGATGGTCAGCGCGATCAGCTCGCACACCGCCGCCGGATCGTCGAGGCGCATGAATCGTTCGCCGAGCAGTCCCGTCCAGTGCTCGGCGATCTCCGGATCCGCGTAATAGCTGGACTGATTGGGCAGGACGTAATGCACATGCCACCGATCCGACAGTTCGCGATACACGGAATCGACGGCAATGTCCTGCTTCACATCGTCTCCGATGACCTTGCGAATATGCCGCGACGCCAGCCGGGCTTTGTTCAACTCGTCACCGACGATGAACAGGTAGCCCTTCTTGCCCCGCTTCTCCCACGCATCCGTCGCGGTGTGCCGTGCGATGAAATACGCGGCCAGCTCATAGCTTTCGGACTTCTGCCCGCCTCCGCCGCCCTCGAGGAGGATGAGCCGCAGCTGTTCGTCCATCCGGTTGTCGGACTCGAACTGCCCGACCTGCAAGGGAACTCGGTCGCAGTCCGCGTCGCCGATGCCGCCGAACAGGATCTGCGGATCCTCGGCATATCCCTTGCGCTGCAACAGTCCATGCAGCTTGCCCAGCTTCTCCTGCATGATGCGCGGCACCATGCCCATGGACCCGGTCACATCGAACAGCACCGCGATCGGCAGCGAGTTCCCGTGATCGTCGGAATCCCTGGATTCCCTGAGCTTCACGCCCTTCGGATCCAGCGACTTGTGGGCCTTCCACTTGTCCCACGGCACCGAGCGCATATCGGCGGTGTAGCCGAAATCGTCCATGCCGTGCGCGGCGCGGAAGGTGCGGGCGGCGTCGAACGCCCGCTCGTCCCAATTGCCGTAACCCATTGCTATCACTGTCCTTTCGGTAGCTCGAAGGGCCGGAAGCGGCGCTGTCCGTAGAGCCGGTCGAGCAGGTCGTCGAATTCGCCGAGTAGGTCGGCGGCGTCCGGGCGCAATCGCGGATCGGCTTGCAGGCAGCCGGTCGCGAAGGCGCGCAGAGGTTTCGGTGCACGATCGCCGAGCATGGTGAGCATCAGCCGATGTGCGAGATACACATCGGTGGCGGGGGAGACCGCCTCGCGGATCTCCGGCGGATAGCCGACGCCGCCGAGTGTCGCGGCCGCGGGTGTGCCGGGCCGGGTGGCGAACGACCACCCGACCAGCACGACCCCGTGCAAGCGGGGATGAATCAGCACATTCGCGGGTGTGATGGCCGTGTGCACCCAGCCCGCCCGCTGTGCGCCCGCCACGCAGCGCAGCAGTCGCCGGTGCATCCAGGCGTAGTCGCGAGGGTCGAGCCCGTCCGGGTAGGCGGCGCGCACCTGTTCCAGCGTCACGAACTCCTCGGTGAGCGCACCCAGCACATTCACCGTCCGATGCTCGCCGGTGTCGGAGTCCACATGATCGACGGTGTCGATCAGCTCCGGAAAGTACGCCCGTAGCCACTCGTGCTCATTGGCGACGGTTGCGATGTCTCGCAGCGCATTTCGCTCGGCGGCCAGCAGTCGGTTGGCGGTCGCGCGCCGCGGAATCTTCACGATGCGATCGGATCCGCTGCGAAACAGATCGGCGACGGACCCGCGTGCATGCAACGCTCCCACCGGATACTTCCCGTGTTCCCCGGTAACCAGGAAGTCTCCGCCGTCGCTCTCGAGCCACTGCCGATACAGGTCCGCTAGCCGGACGAACGCCGCCCGCGCGAGATCTGCCTCATCCGTCGCAACCCGGTCGGGATGAACCACTGCCGCGAGCCGGTGATACCGCCGCCGCACGTCCTGTCGCGCCGCGGAATCGCTTGTGGCAGTGCCGAAGAGATCCTCCGGCTGCCGAGCCTCCCGAATGGCCCGCGCTGCGTCTCGTACTGCCGTCATGAGTTTTAGACTATAAGACTAAAACGATGAGCGCCACTGGTTTGACCAACTTTTTGTAGATTCGACAAAAAGTCCGGTCCGCGTGCTCAACCGGCCTGATCTGGCCGATTAGTCACTCATTGGTCGTTCATTGGTGAGCCCCCAGAGGGTCATACCACGTCGCCGAAAGGCCGACTCTGACTTCGCAAGAGGGGAATCACCATGAAAATCACCTACCGCGCCAACGCCGTACGCCGTCTGGCCCCGATCGCCGCCGCCGTGCTGACACTGGGCACGGCCGGTGCCGCCATGACCACGATCGCCGCCGCCCCCGCATCCGCCGCCTACGACTGTCCGGGCGGCACGTTCTGCGGTTACGACGGCGCCAATGGCACCGGCAGCATGATCGTGCAGGTCGATTCGATGTGCGTGCTGCACGACATCGGAAACGGCGGTGTCGGTGACCGTTTGACCTCCTACTGGAACCGCACCGGCAAGACCGTCGGCATCTACAACTGGACGGGCCAGGAGTGGCAGCTCCTCGCCTCCGTCCCCGACAACACCCGCGGCACCCTCTCCCACAATGTGGACAATATGGCCGACGCGGTGAAGGTCTGCGACTGACCGTCGCGGCAAGTGAGTGCGAAGTGGTCCCCATTGGCCACTTCGCACTCACCTCGTTCTACGGCTCAATACGTGGTCCACGGGGGCAGCGCCTCACGCGCCGCCAGCCATTGTTCCGGTATCCCGCGAATACCCTCCCGGGACCCGATCCCGGTGTGCGCGGCCACGATTCCGCCGACGATCGCCGCCGTGGTATCCGCGTCCCCACCGGCCTCGACACACGCGGTGATGGCGGCGGGATAGTCATCGATATACGACGCAGCCGCCCATAGCGTGAACGGCACCGTGTCCTGAGCGCTGACCCGCGCCCCATTGCCGAGCTCATAGGCCGCTTCGGCCACCGATCGGCCGAGCAGTTTCCGAGCTCGACGCACACCCAGCGCGGTCTGCCCATCGACCAGATACGGCTCGACCGCATCCAGCAACTCGCCTGGTGCACAACCTTTCCCGCGGGTCACCGCGGCACAAGCGGCCGCCACGGCAATTACCATGGCACCGACAATGGCTTCGGGATGCCGATGCGTCACCTCGGCCGAGAGCGCGGCCTGCGCCGCCGCCCGATCCGGATCTCCCGCGAAGTAAGCGCCGAGGGGCGCAACCCGCATGGCGGCTCCGTTACCCCACGACCCGCGCCCGCCGAATACGGCCCCCGCCGCCTCACTCCAGGGCCGCCCATCTCGAATCTGGTGCAGCACAACGACAGTGCCCGCACCGTATCCCCGATAGGGCTCGCACCGGTCGGCGAAGACGGCCGCAAGCTCATCCCGGTCGATATGGCCGCGCCGACGAATCTCCGAGTACACCGAACAAGCCATCTCGGTGTCATCGGTCCACTGCCAAGGCCCAACCGGCGGCCGCCCGGCAATAAGTTCAGCTACGGACCGGCCGGGCACGAAGAACTGCGCACCCAGCGCATCACCAACAGACAAGCCATCAAGGCTGTCCCGAACGGCATCTGGAATCAAAGTCATACGAGCCGCAATCATGCCGACCGTATCCCGTCGTGTCCACCGCAATGATGTCGTGAGCCACGCTGTCCGGCAGGAGCTAGCTTGTTCGCACGGATCCGTTCGGACCGATCATTTCGATCAGGAGTTTGGCGGATTGCTCCGCGCCATCGGTGCGGATTGTTTCGCCCACCGCGGTTGCGCGGGAGGTGGTTTCGGGGGTGAGAGCGATTTCGAGTGCGGCGGAGAGGGATTCGGCGGTGGGGGTGGGGCCGTCGTGACCCACGCCGATTCCGAGGGCGGTGATGCGGGCGGCCCAGTAGGGCTGGTCGGCCACCTGGGGGACTATGACCTGGGGCGTACCGGCTCGGGTGGCGGTGGTGGTGGTGCCCGCGCCACCGTGGTGGACGATGGCGGCCACGCGGGGGAAGAGAGCTTGCTGGTTGACTTCGCCGACGACGAAGCAGTCGGCCTGATCGTCGATGAGGGTGAGATCGGCCCATCCGCTATTGAGGAGCACGCGGCGGCCCCGGGCTCGGACCGCCTCGACGACGGCTTTATTGATCTCCGCTGGTTCGCGCAGGGGCATGCTGCCGAAGCCGACGTAGACGGGTGGGGCACCGGCGTTCAGGAATTCGTCGAGGTCGGCGGGCAGGGGACGATCGTCCTCGCGGATCCAGGCGGCGGTCTGCACCACCTGGAGGTCGGCGGGTTGCGGCCAGGGGCCCAGGATCGGGTCGGCGGCCAGGAAGGGATGGCGGGTCTGGTTGAGGTCGCGGATACGTTCGTTCGGAGGCAGGCCG
This sequence comes from Nocardia sp. NPDC051030, assembly GCF_040683015.1. Lineage (NCBI taxonomy): Bacteria > Bacillati > Actinomycetota > Actinomycetes > Mycobacteriales > Nocardiaceae > Nocardia > Nocardia sp. NPDC051030. The sequence continues at coordinate 282,192 of NZ_JBFBCD010000003.1, forward strand.
ATCGAGGCCCGATGCGCATTGATCGTCTCGGCGAACAGCGTGTCCAGATGCTTGGCGTTGTTGTCCCAGAGCGTCATGTTGTCCGCGTCCGGCGGGGGCTGGCCCGGCCAGCCGACCGGCGGTTGGTGCGGCGACGGCAGATAGCACGGACTGGTGGTCGCGAACAGGTAAGGGATGCCCAGCTTTTCGGCCGCAGCACGCGCACCGGCCACCGCTGGGAGGGAGCCGGTGGCCATGATCGCCTGAGCGTCCTCGGCCGCCGAGACGACCGTCTCATAGGCCATGGCGGTCAGTTCGGCCGCGATCCCGGGCAGCGTCTTCGGCGCTTTCCCGGAGGCCGAATCCTTGGCCAACGCGCGAATCGGCCACCCGAGCGGAGTCGAGGCGAGTCCGATGCTGTCCAGCATGTCCGCGAAGTCCGGCGGCGCACACACCCGCACCTCGACCCCGAGCGCCTGTAATTGCACCGCCAACCCGGTCATCGGCTCGAGATCCCCACGCGATCCATAACTCACCAGCACAACACGCATTCCACGACCTCCCACTTTTCGTACGGTTCAGCGACGAGGGGTGATTGTGCGGCATACCCGGGGCCTTGCGGCAAGCCCCCCACTACGTTATATGTTGAAGTGGGAGGAGAGTGAATGTCCTCCTCGCCAATCCGCTTCACCCACATTCCCCTCCTGACCGGGCGGCCCTTGCGCGTCTCCGCGTGGGTCTACGATGGGTCCGAACTCGGCACTCGCACAGCGACTCTCATTGAGGAGTTTCGTGGCCAGTCCTGCGGTCCCGTCGCAGTCCGCGGGCATCTCCGGTCGCGCACTCGCCGTTCTCGTCCCACTCGCCGTGGTTCTCGGTATCGCGACCGTGTTCGCACCGGGCAGGCTGGCCGCACTGGGGTCGGGTGGCGTCGATCAGGGGAATCTTCGCGACACCCTCCGCGGGGGGTTCATCGAATATTGGGGTGCGGGTCGGCGGGATTTCCCGCCACGCCTGGCGAGTGCGGTCGACTACTGGTTCCGATTCCACGTGGCCAAAGCCGTGATCGCCGCACTATTGCTGATCGTTCTGGTGGTGCTCGGAATTCTGTTGTGGAAGGCATTTCTCAGGGCAAGCGGCGTGCGAACCGGGTCCGTGCTCGCGTCATCCGGCGTGATCGTCACGCTGCTCGGGGTGCTCGCATTGCTCACTGTCATGGCGAATATCCAAGGGATGGTGACACCTTTTTCCTCGCTGATGCCGATGCTCAGGGATGGTGATTCCGACCCGGAACTCACCGCGACGCTCGATCAGGTCAGGCAGCGACTGGCCGAATCCACCCGGACCGATGACCCGCCCGCACTCGATGTGATGATCAGCGACTTCGCTCGATATCACGCGGTCATGGCCGTCATCGCGGCGACCGTGGCGGTGGTTCTCATCGCGGTGAGCGTGCTGCTCTGGAAGCATTTCAGGAGCGCATCCGACCGCCGGACCCGGCGCGTACTGGCTTGTTTCGGAATCCTTTCGGCGCTGGGCGCGCTCGCCTTGCTCATCGTCCTCGTGGGGAATATTTCCGTCGCCGCGGACGCGACCCCGGCTCTGAAGGCCTTCTTCGAAGGCGGCTGGTAACTCGTCAGTGGTGGTCGAGGATGGCGGCGATCTTGGTCATGGCCTGTTTCCAGCCTCGCTCCATGGCATTGCGGGCCATTTTCTGGCGGCGGTTCTCGATATCGAAACCGGTTTGGGTCAGCAGCAGCCGGGTGCCGCGGCCCTGCGGCTGAATGGTCCAGTCGACGACCCAGCGCGCCGGATACTTTGCCCGCAGATCCACCCAGGTGATGGTGAGCTGCTCCGCGGGGCGGGCGGTCAGCACCTCGCACGCGATCTCGCCGGTGGGCTCGGTGGGGACCGCGAGAATGAAATGCGTTCCGACGGACGGCGCGAATCCGACCGACCGCATGAGCCAGCGCGCATGTAGCTCCGGCTCGGTCAGTACCCGCCACACGTCCTCGGGCGGCTGCGGGAAGAAGCTCCCGATCTCCACTGCCGCGGGATTCAATTCCGAATCAGACATCATGGGCGCACCGCCTCGACGAATCCACTCATGCAACTACCATTCCATGACCGATCACTATGTGCCCATTCACTTCACGCGACGCGCCGGGATTGAACGGTATGGTCGGGAGTGCCGGTGGCTCGTGCCGCCGGTGCGGATTCGCGGATGAAGGACGCTGCCGATGACTGGAATCGTTTCGCCCCTCGAAGTCGATGAAATCCTGGTCGATGGGATCCGGTGTGCGGTGTATGACAGTGGTCCCGCCGATTCCGGTGAGGCCGTGGTTTTCGTACACGGTAATCCCGGGCCCATGGATGATTGGGCGGAATTGATCCCGGAGATCGCGGGTTTCGCGCGAGTGATCGCCATGGATATGCCCGGCTTCGGACGCTCCGAGCGGCCACGCTCGTTCGACCACAGCGTGATCGGGCATGCCCGCTTCCTCGGCCTGCTGCTCGATCAGCTCGGAGTCCAGCGCGCGCACCTGGTTCTGCATGATTTCGGCGGGCCGTGGGGATTGCGCTGGGCGCTGGACCATCTCGATCGACTGGCCAGTCTGAGCATGATCAATACCGGCGTCCTGGACGGCTACCGCTGGCACCGCTACGCCAGAATCTGGCAGACGCCGATCGTCGGTGAGCTGTTCCAGTTGGTGAGCACGCCGCGCGCCATGCAGATCGCGCTCAATCGCGACAATCCGAGGCTCATTCCGCGCGCCTACGTCGATCGCGTCGGCAGCTTCTCGGACTGGGGCCACAAGCGGGCCGTGCTGCGGCTCTACCGTAATGAGCGCGACCCGTCCGCCGCCTTCCCTGAGCTGGGTCGGGGCATTCCGTCGAATGCCCTGCCCACCTGCGTCATCTGGGGCGACGGCGACGCCTACATCCCGGTGCGTTTCGCCGACAAACAGCGAACCTTCTTCCCCGAAGCCGAGATTCACATCCTGAAGGGCCTCGGACATTGGCCATTCATCGACGACCCGCAGGCGGTGCTCACTCCCTTGGCCGCCTTCCTACGCAAGCGGGTCGGATCCGATCCGGCCTCAGTCGAGGACTGAGGCGGCCAGCCGCCGCACCCGCTCGAGATCGCGGACGATATCGATGCCCACGATGCGGTCGCCCGCCACGGTGAACGCCATGATCGAGAACGGTTGCCCCGCAACGGTGATCACCGCTCCGATGGAGCCATTGACGAGCACCGGCCGCAGATTGCCCCCACGCGGAGCGCGCGCCTGCATGGCCACGGACGCCGCGCCATAGACGACCTCCGTCCGATCCGCGCCGAAGTCGGTGCGCAGCACCACATCCGGATCGAGCACCCGGACCAGCCCGTCGAAGTCCCCCTCCCGCGCCGCCGCATAGAAGGCATGCACCACCCTGCGCTGACGCGTCAAATCCCGATCAGGCGAAGGCATCTCGGCCCCATTCACCCGCCGCCGCGCCCGGCTAGCCAACTGCCGCGCGGCAGCCGGAGTCCGCCCCACCATGTCCGCGATCTCCTGAAACGGCAACTCGAACATGTCATGCAAGACGAACGCCAACCGCTCCGCCGGAGTCAGCTGATCAAGCACCACGAGCAGCGCCAACCCCACCGAATCCGCCAGCAACGCCTCCTGCTCCGGATCAAGATCCCCATCCGGCACCACCACCAGATCCGGCACCTGCGCGGCGAACACATCCTCCCGCCGCTGCCGCCGAGACCGCAGCATATGCAAGCACTCCCGCGCGACCACGGTGGTCAACCACCCCCCGAGATTATCGATCCCCTCCGCATCGACCCGGTTCAACCGCAACCAAGCATCCTGCACCGCATCCTCGGCCTCGGCCACCGACCCGAGCATCCGATAAGCCACCGCCCCCAGCCGCCCCCGATGCTCCTCGAACCGCTCAGCCAGCCACTGACTCTCATCCATCACACCCATCCCATCACCAGAGTTCATTCCCATGAACCCTGGGGCGCGTCAGATGTGACATCGGCTCGATGATCAGCGAGTGACCCATGGGCCGCGTCACTTGCGACAGCTGGCTGATTGTTCATCGAGCCCGTGGCGTCCGACCTGGGCGCGCAGCGGAAGCGGTCTTCCCTCGCTTGCCCGATCGAGCGGACAGTTTCCGCGATTTTCCCATGGGCACGACGAACAGGACCGAAAGGAACGCGGCGCCCGAACCAACAATCGTCCAGATAACCGCCGTATCGTGATGGCCGTCCCGATCCCGCTGCTGCATCTCCTCGAAACCGAGTTGCTTGACGCCCGTGCCCCGAACATCGACGCGGCAGAGATCGCCCTGCGCCATGGTCCGTCCCTCGCAGACGGGGGCTTCGGTTCCACCCTGAGGATGCAGCACATGCGGCACATTGACGAACAAGATCCACGCTGCCGCGATCCCGAGAAAAAGGGCCCATACCCGGATCTCGATCAACCCGAGCATCTTTGTGGACGGTAGAACGGTCAGCAACTGTCTCCCCCTGCGTACTTGTGAATCAGGAAGACATTAACCAGTCCGAGCGGGATTCGCCGCTTCGGCCGCGGAGCTCTCGCGTGTGACGGCGGTGTTGGTCGGGTGGGTGTTCGCCGGGCCTTGGAAGGTTCGGCGGTAGGCGGAGGGGGTGGTGTCGAGGGCGCGCCAGAATTGGTCGCGCATGGTGACCGCGCTGCCGAAGCCGCAGCGGTCGGCTATGCGGTCGATGGTGTGGTCGGTGGTTTCGAGTAGGCGTTGGGCCAGGGCGATGCGCTGGGTGGCGATCCAGGCGGCGACGCTGGTGCCCACGGAGTTGCGGAAGACTCGGGTGAAGGTGCGGCGGCTCATATTGGCGTGGGTGGCCAGGCGGTCGACGGTGAGGTTTTCGTCGAGGTGTTCGATCGTCCATTGCAGGGTGGCGGCCAGGGGATCGCCGGAACCTGTTGCGGGTAAGGGGTGTTCGATGAATTGGGCTTGGCCGCCGTCGCGGTGGGGTGGGGCGACCAGGCGGCGGGCTACCCGATTGGCGATCTCCGCGCCGTGTTGGCTGCGCAGGAGATGCAGGCAGGTGTCGATGGCGGCGGTGGTGCCCGCGGAGGTGACGATGTTGCCGTCGTCCACGTAAAGACTCTCGCGGTCAAGGCGCACGTCGGGGAATCGGCGGGCGAAGACGTCGGCCCATTTCCAGTGGGTGGCGGCCGGGCGATCGGTCAGCAGGCCCGTGTCGGCGACCACGAACGCGCCCAGGCACAGGCCCACGATGCGGGCTCCGTTCTCGTGCGCGCCCTGGATAGCCCGCACGATCTCCGGCGGTGCGGGCCGCTCCGGATCCGGCCAGCTAGGCACGATCACCATGGATGCTCCGGCCAGCTCATCGAGCCCATGGCCGGTATCCACCACGAATCCGGCGGTGGTCGTGATCGGCCGCGCACCCGGCGTGCACACCCGGATCTCGCACGGCGGCAACTCCGCCGACGGCTGTTCCTCGCCGAACACCAGGCATGGAACCGACAGATGGAATGGGTTGATCTGGTCGAACCCGACCACGGCGATCACATCCACAACGGGTTCCCCTCTTCGTCTGGCCCAATTCCGTCGATTACCGGCACACGGGCCACTGTTTCCGAAGTGTAGCCAGCGGCAAGGTTGGGACCGAACCGGACGCCCGGTCCGCCGAACCGAAGGAATCACCATGACCTCCCCGAAGCGCGCACTCTTCGTCGTCGATGTGCAGAACGAGTACGTCACCGGCAATCTCCGCATTGCCCACCCGCCCGTCGAGCAGTCGCTGCCGCTGATCGCCCGCGCCATGGATACCGCTGCGGCAGAAGGAATTCCGATCATCGTCGTGCAGCACACCGCCCCCGCCGGTGCGCCGATCTTCGACCGCGGCACCGACGGCTGGGACCTGCACCCGATCGTCGCGCAACGCCACCACGACCACGCCGTGGAGAAGACCGTCCCGAGCGTCTTCGCCGAGAACGACCTCGAAACCTGGCTGCGCGAGCGCGATATCGACACCGTCACCGTGGTCGGCTACATGACGCACCACTGCAACAACGCGCTCATCACGCACGCCCATCACGCCGGATTCGCCACCGAGCACCTGATCGACGCCACCGGCACCATCGCACTGGCCAATGCGGCGGGCCAGGCTACCGCTGAGGAAACCCACCGCGTCATCAATGTGGTCATGCACTCCCAATTCGCTGCCGTCACCACCACCGAGGAGTGGATCGAGAACGTGGCCGCCGGGCAGCCGACCCAGATCGGCAACCTCTACGACTCCTACAACGCGGCGCTCGTCTAACCGAACCAGCGGCTCGCCCAAAGACTTTCAGGAGATATCTCGAATGAAATCCGTCGTCCGCACCCTTCTCATCGGCCTGTCCGCCGTGGCCGTCGCCGCCACGGTGACCGCCTGCAATTCCAGCAGTGCCGACACCGCAACCACCACCTCGCAGGCTCCCGCCAAGTACACGGGCATTTCCCTGCCCACCGCGAACCTCACCTGGCGCGAACTCCCCGACACCGGCGGCATCCGGGTCGCCGACGTCCGGGGCAGCATCACCGGCAGTGGCCCCTACGAAGCCTTCGTCAAATTCCCTGCGGGCAAAGACAATCCGATGCACATCCACACCAGCAACCTGCCCACCGTCGTCCTCGCGGGCACCTTCTACGCCGTGATCGACGGCAAACGTACCGAGTACCCGGCGGGCTCCTACTACGACCTCCCGGCCGACCTGCCCCATCTCAGCGGCTGCGAACCCGGCACCGAATGCCTGCTCTTCCAACATCAAACCGACCACTTCGACCTGGTTCCGACCGAAGGCAAGCGGTGAACCCCCGCTGAGCATCACCGCGCCCTCCCGGCTACATTGAGAGCGATCGTGTTGTTCGCTCTCAATGAGGAGGTCGGGATGGGTGCCGAGGTAGACGGAGCCATGCGACTGCGGGCCCTGCTGGCCGACGGCTGCACCCCGCAGCAGGCATGGGAGCTGTTCGACAGCCTTCCGGCGGTGCGAGTCGAGGAGATCATCACCGGCCGCTGGCGTGGCGCGGAAGTCGACACCGGACACCCGTGGAAGGGCGTGCTCGTCGAATCCGGCTGGTACGGAAAGCAGTTCGACGACGCCGACAGTGTGCAACCGCTGCTCTTCTCCGGCCCGGACGGCGACATCTTCCCCGTCGACCCCCGCCGGGTCCCGCTGTTCCTGGCCGGAAAGGTCCCGGTCTCCACGCTGCGCCCGGTCCGCCGTTCCCTCGGCGTGCTGCGCCCGCTGCTGCGGACCCGCACCCCGCGCGCCCGCCTGCGCAACCTGGAATTCCGCGGAAAGTCCAGCGCCGCAATGATCTACGACGACCTCCCCATTATCGACGTCTTCCGCCGCGTCGACGCCGACACCCTGCTCGGCGTCATGGACAAGCGCGGCCTGGCCGAGCCGTACTTCTTCACCCTGTTCCGCTAGCCCCGGCGGTTCGAACCGACCGTTCGGCCACCGGGTCCGGCCTACCATCGAAACAGACGGTGGTGTCGACCCGGGGGAGGACCCGATGGAACGTACGACCTGTCTGGTAGCCGGCGGTGGTCCGGCCGGAATGATGTTGGGCCTATTACTGGCTCGCGGCGGCGTCGAGGTCACCGTGCTGGAGAAACACGGTGACTTCCTGCGCGACTTCCGCGGCGACACCGTGCATCCCACCACCCTGGAACTCCTCGACGAGCTCGGCCTGCGGGACGAATTCGCGAAACTCCCGCACCGCCGGATCAATTCGATCCAGCTGCCCATCGGCGGCCGCATGGAAACCGTGGCCTCCTTCGCGGACCTGCCCGGCCGCTACAAGTACGTGGCCATGGTGCCGCAATGGGATCTGCTGGAAATGCTCGCCCGCGCCGCCGATCCCGAACCCGGCTTCCGCCTGCGCATGAACACCGAGGCCACCGACCTCATTCACGAACAAGGCCGCGTCGTCGGAGCCCGCTATCGAACCAAAGACGGTGAGACGGGCGAGATTCGAGCCGATCTCACGGTCGCCTGTGACGGCCGCACCTCGGCCCTGCGGGCTTCGGCCGGACTCGGTTCCCGCCGCTGGGCCACGCCGTTCGATGTGTGGTGGTTCCGCATCCCGCGCAATGACACCGACCCGGCGGGCATCGTCCCCGTACTGAGTGCCAGTCGAGTCGTCATCATGCTCGACCGAGGCGATTACTGGCAGTGCGCCACCCTCATCGCCAAGGGCAGCGACCCGGCTCAACGACAGTCGCAACCGGTCGACGTCATCATGCGAAGCCTCAATGACGTCGTGCCCTGGTTCGCCGATCGCCTCGACGCCGTCCATAGCTGGGACGACGTGAAGCTCCTCGACGTGAAGCTGGACCGCCTCGACCGCTGGTACACCGACGGCCTGCTCTGCATAGGCGATGCCGCCCACGCCATGTCCCCGGTCGGCGCCGTCGGCATCAACCTGGCCGTACAGGACGCGGTGGCCGCCGCGCGAATACTCACCCCGAAACTCTTGTCCCACAGCGTGACCCGGTCCGATCTGGCCCGCGTCCAGCGCCGCCGCACCCCACCCACGGTGGTCACCCAGACCGTGCAGCGAATAGCGCACGCACAGGCGATCGCCCCCGCGGTATCCGGCGAGCTCAACCTCTCCAATGCTCGACGCACCCCACGGACCCTGCGCGTATTCCGCCGCATCCCGCTCATCCGCAGCCTGCCCCCATTCCTGCTCGCCCGAGGCATCCTCCCCGAACACGCGCCGGACTTCGCCCGCCGACCCTGATCGCCTGCGCGGGTCGTGTGGTCTCGCCGGGCAGCGGAACCTGCGATCAGCCGCGGCGTATCACCCGGCGCGCAAGGGATTTCGCAGGGCGTCCGGACCCCTCGTCACCAGACGCCCTGCGGCCGGAATTGAATGCTGATGCGCGGACCCACGGGTCGGCGGGTTTTCGGGATGGCATGCTCCCAGGTGCGCTGGCAGGACCCGCCCATCACGATGAGATCGCCGTGCCCCAGCGCGTAACGCAGGCTCGCGCCGCCACCGCGCGGACGAAGTAGTAGCGCACGAGGCGCACCGACCGACACGATGGCGACCATGGTGTCGTCGGTCGCGCCGCGCCCGACAGTGTCTCCGTGCCAGGCGACACTGTCATTCCCATCGCGGTAATAACAGAGCCCGGCCGTAACGAACGGTTCCCCGAGCTCGTCACGGTACTTCTCGCTCAAGGCATTTCGCGCCTCGACCAGTATCGAATCGGGCAACTCCTGCCCTTCCTTGTAAGAGCACAGCAGCCGCGGCACATCCACCACCCGGTCATACATGGGCCGCCGATCCACCCGCCAAGGCACCTCCGCGGCAAGCTGCTCGAACAACATGTCGGCACCGCTGAGCCACCCGGGCAGCACATCCACCCAAGCCCCGGCGCTCAGCTCGGTGCGCTGGATCCCCTTCAGCGCACCGAGTCCGACCTCCCCGAACCCATCGAGCAGCGATCCCTGCAACGGTGTCGACATGCCGCCGAATCTATCATGAATCGAACACATGTTCCCATGGATTCGATTCCAGCGCGTCAAGACAGGACCCGTGCGGCCACCAGGGTCTCGAAGGTGTAGGGCCGAAGGCCATCGGTACGGCCGGCGAAGTACCGCTGCTGGAGGTCTGCACGTGCGGGATGGTCCACGACCTTCAGCCCGCACCGGCTGATCAGCCTCTCGATCTCCGATACCGGCCAGCCAGGTTGAAGAGGCTCGCCGACGGAAGCCGCGATCGGCGTGTAGATACGGGCGAATTCCGTCCCCACGTCGTCGAGCGCACAGTCCTCGGCCCGGTAGGAGAACACCACCTCAGACCCGGGAGCAGCCGCCGCGATCGTGCGCAACCCCGACTCGATCGCCTGTGCCGTCAGATAGGGCGCGACGCCCGTCCAGCAGAACATCGCCGGCTGCGCCCAGTCGAACCCGGCCGTGCCCAGCGCATCCTGAACCGGTCCGGCCTCGAAATCAGTCGGCACGAATACCTGCGAGTCGCTGAGCGGCAGGCCGAGCTCCCTGACCCGATCGAGCTTCCAGGCCTGGGAGGCAGGATGATCAACCTCGAACACCTTCAGCGAGCCGAGCAGATCCGGCCGCCGCCACGCGAACGAGTCGAGTCCCGCACCGAGAATCACGTACTGCGTGAAGGCGCCGGCAGCCAGCCGGTCCTCGGCGTACCGGCTGCGGGTGCAGACAAACGTGCGGGATTCGCGACGGACCGGGTCGGGGAACATCGGATCGAACTGGTCTCGCAACTGCTGCCATACCGGGCCGACAAGCACCAGGGCCAGCACATCGTCCAGTACCCACGGCGACGCGTTCTCCAGGCGAAACAATCCACGCGACACGGCCGCGAACATCGCCGTCCTGCTCGGTGCGCTTTCCATGAATTCCCCCTCGCCAAGCCAGAACCCAGCATGCCGACCACGCTCGCCCACTCTGTGCACTTCACAGGATGCGCCGGAAGCGCCCTGACGGCCACAGCCAGATCGCCTGGCCGCCACCACAAGTGTTGCGATGACCGCCTGAGCCCGCAGGCAATATCGGATGTTCTGCGGGGCAGTCGATCTCGCCTTGCCGAAAAATTAACCGAAGACATACGGGTGAGTGTTTGGGAGTATGTCGTGGGCGGTCTTGCGGATCGACACAATCGCGGGGGCGTCGAAGCGGCAGTGCCAGCCGCGGAAAGAGATTCGTGCACCGCCACGGGGAAGCAGTCAGGTTGATATGAGCGAAGAGCCGACCACCATCGAACTCGACGACGCCGTCCTTACCGGACCGCCCAAGACCCTGGCCGGTGGCCTGGTCAAAGCCGTGCGGCCACGTCAGTGGGTGAAGAACGTCCTGGTGCTGGCCGCACCGCTGGCCGCGGGCACAATTCCGGGTACCGACACCTTCGTCCTCTCCGACCTCACCCGCGACCTGCATATCGGTATCGCTTTCGTGGCGTTCTGCCTGGCGGCGTCGGGCATCTATCTGGTCAACGACTCGCTCGACGTGGAGGCAGACCGAGCACATCCGACCAAACGCTTCCGGCCGATCGCCGCCGGTGTCGTGCCGGTGAATCTGGCGTACGCACTGTCGGCGGTGCTACTGGGCGCTTCGATCCTGATCTCCTTCGTGGCCGCGTGGCAGCTGGCAGCGGTGATGGCGGTGTACATCGGTATCCAGCTCGCCTACTGCTTCGGACTCAAGCATCAAGCGGTGCTCGACGTATGTCTCGTGTCGTCGGGCTTCCTACTGCGCGCGATCGCCGGTGGTGCGGCAGCGAACATTCATCTGTCGCAATGGTTCCTGTTGATCGCGGCCTTCGGCTCGCTTTTCATGGCTGCGGGCAAGCGCTACGCCGAGTTGAGGATCGCGCTCGACACCGGCGCGAAGATTCGCAAGTCGCTGCAGTACTACACGCCCACCTATCTGCGTTTCGTCTGGACCTTGTCCGGCACCGCGGTCGTGGTCTTCTACGGGCTGTGGGCGTTCGAAGCTGATCACAAGGACAACCCGTGGTTCGCGATCTCGATGATTCCCTTCACGATCGGCATCCTGCGTTACGCGGTCGACATCGATGGCGGCGAGGCCGGCGAACCCGAAGAGATCGTGTTGGGCGACCGCACTCTGCAGCTATTAGGCGTGGCATGTCTCGCAGCAGTCGGTGTGGCTGTCTATCTCACCTGAGCGAGGACTGGCGGATGAAAGTTGGTGCGACGCCGACGTCGCGTCCGCGCTCATCAGCAATCACTTCGCGATGCTCACCTCACCCACGTGGGAGATGCAGCGGCCCGAGTCCGCCCACGCCCTTCGAGGCACCGGACAAACCCTGCAGTGGCTGGCCACCGACATCGCCGACGACGCGGGCGCTTGGCTCGTCGAACGGCGGCCCGACGGGGCGACATGGCAGCGCGGAAACCGACAAGCCGATGTGACGGTGAGCGGCCCGGCACGATCGCTGCTGCTGATCCTGACCCGCCGACTCCCGCTCACTGAACCCACCGACATCAGCGTCGACGGCGACTCCGGCCTCGCTCAGCACTGGCTCGACGACACCGCCCACGTCAGCGGCTGACCGGCTAGCCAGCCGTGGCATAAACCCGTGCCTCGAGGCCAGATCCTGCCGAGATCTGGACTCGAGACACGGGGTTGTCAGACCTCGATCACGGAGTGGCGGACTCCAGCGCCTGGACCGGATCCGGCTCGGACACCTTCGTCTTGCGGTCGGGCCGCATGGTGATCGCGAGCACCGCCGCACCGGACAGCGCGATCAGCATGGTCCAGACCGTGCCGACATGCATGGCGTGAATGAACGCGTCATCCGCGGCACGCGCCAGATCTGGGCGATTGATCGCGGCCGCGGCATGCCGGGCCAGTTCCGCAGAGGTTCGCATCCGATCCTGGACCGAGTCCGGCAGACCCTGCACCGGCCCGTCGATCCCGCGCCGGTACGCGATCGACATGATGGTGCCGCCCACCGCGATTCCGATGACACTGCCGGTCTGCCGCACAGTATTGGTGACCGCAGACCCGGCCCCGGCCCGCTCCAGCGGCAGGGTGCCCATGAGTGTCGCGGTCACCGGACCGATCACCAGCCCGATCGCGAGACCCTGTACCGACATGACGATTTCGATCCAGGGCAGGGGAGTGTCCACCCCGAAGAAGCCGAACGTGCCCATAGCGAGCCCGGCCACGGCCAGCGCGGGTGCGGACACCACCCGCAGAGATGACTTGCGCACCAGGCGAATCCCGAGCGGCCCGCCGATCATCGCGCCGATCGCCCCCGGAGAACTGGCCAGCCCGGCCTCCAGCGGCGAAAAGCCGCGCGAGCCTTGCAGATAGAACGCCCCATAGAATCCGACCGCCGTGATGGCGAAGAACAGCAGCCCGAGCGCCAGATTGCCACCGCCGAACACCCGCTGTGCGAGCAGTCGGGGATCGAAACTCGGCTGCCTGCTGCGCAATTCGACGAGTACGAAGGCGGCGAGCAGCACCAGTCCCGCGGCGATGGGAGCCCAGACGTCCGTGCGAGTCCAGGCCGCCACCTGCCCGGCCCGAATGAGCCCATAAGCCAGCGCGGCGAGCCCACTGATCGACAACACCAACCCGGCCGGATCCAGCGGTCGCGGCACAGGGCTCCGGAAATTCGGTATCAGCGTGGCGATTCCGGCCAGCGCCAGCACCACGATCGGAACATTCACGAGAAACACCGAGCCCCACCAGAAATGGTCGAGCAGCACACCGGCCAGCAGCGGTCCGGCGGCAATGCCGACCCCGGCGGATGCCGAGACGATGCCGATGGCGGTCGCCCGTGCGGGCCCGCTGAACGTCCAGGTGAGTATTGCCATGGTGGCGGGCATGATGAGCGCGCTGCCCGCGCCCATCACCGCGCGAGCCGCGATCAATTGGCTTGCGTCGCTTGCGTATGCGGCCCAGATCGAGGATCCGGCGAATATCGCCATGCCGGTCGCGAGCACGGTCCGGTGTCCGAACCGGTCGCCCAATGCACCGGCGGTGAACATGAGGGTGGCGAACACCAATGTGTATGAGCCGGTTGCCCATTGGAGCTGTGAGGGATTTGCGCCGAGCCCGCGCACCGGGTCGGCGAGGGTCTCGAAGGTGGTGCTGAGGATGGTGTTATCCAGCCAGATCAGCACGGAGGACAGGAGAAGGACGGCAAGAATCAACTGCTGCCTGGATTTCGGCAGCGTCGGAGGCGTGGTCATGAAAGCCTTCGCTACGATTGGTAGGAACCTGACGATCAGAGTGTGCGTGATTGTCAGGAACCTGTCAATCTCTGAGGAAGGCTGGGTCTTGGGCTCCTACCGTGAAAGCGATGGCTCGCTGACCTTCATGGTCCGTACGGTCTGGCTCAATATGCGCGCCGCGATCGGCGAGGAACTCAAGGCTTTCGGCCTCTCCACCTCGCAATACGCCACCCTGATGATGACCGAATCGCATCCCGGCCTCTCGATCGCCGATATCGCCCGCAATGTCGCCAGCACCCGCCAGGCCGCCAATGAAATGATCGGCGGACTCGAACAGCAGGGCCTCATCGAACGCCGCCCCCACCCCACCGACCGCCGCACCCACCAAATCCACGTCACCGATTCCGGCCGCACCCGCCTGGCCGAGGCCCGCATCGCCGTGGCCCGCCGCGAGACCGAACTCGAATCCCGATTCACCCCCGAACAGCGCGGGGCGATCCGCGACTGGCTCGAAGGAATCTCCGACGCCTGCCACTGACCGCCCCGCCCCTCACCCCCGGGCTATGTGATGCTCTGGCTCTCCACCGGTTCGTGCTGCCTCGCGAACTCGAGCAGGCGCGGCACGACCGTGTCGGGGATCGCGTACGGCAGACCATGCGAGACACCGGGATAGATCTCGACCTCGGCATTCGGAATGGTCCGCAGCGCCCGCTGCGTCGCCCGCTGCGGGTCGTACAGCACGGTCGCGCCACCGCACATCACCAGCGTCGGTGCCGAAATCTTTTGTAGCTCAGCATCATCGAGCACCTTCGGCCATGGGAGTCGCATCCGGTACCCGAGCGCCGCACTAGCCATCTCGGAAGCCAGCACCGAGAACGGTGCGTCGGGTGTGCACCACTCGACGAACTTCCGCATCCGCTCGGGCGTCGGGCTCATTCCGACCGCGATCATCCGGAACAGCACGCGCGCACGAACTTTGACCAGCATGCCCGGCTCCATCAGGCTCAGGCTCGCCAGGCGCGAACTGTGTACGCCCAGTATTCCGGCCAGCCATCCGCCGTGTGAGAACCCGATCAGATGAATCTTGTCGACACCGAGCCCGGTCAGCACCTCGTCCAGCCAACGGGCGAGTGTGGCACCGTCCTCGATCGGGGCGGTCTGCACGCTCAGTCCCGGTGTCCCGATGACGTCCGGCATGTACACGGTCCGGTCCCGGGCGAGATCCTCGATCAGCGGATACCAGGCCAGGCTATTGCCCTGGAATCCGGGGATCAGGACCAGCGGCGCTCCGCCACCCGATCCGGATTTCCGCACATACGTTGTGCCGAAGGAGGTTTCGATCTCGAGGTCGGTCGAGGGAATCGGCCATTCCGTTTCGGCTGCCCGATACGCCTTCATGTAGGTTGCCTGCGCGGCGTCGCTCTTCCACTGTCCGATCTTGCCGACCTTCGCCATGGCTTTCCCCTCCTTCAGCCGACGCTGCCGAGCTGGGCGGAATCGTGCTGTCGAATGAACTTCTGAATGCGCGGAACGATTCGCTCGGGGATCTGGTCGAGGATCGCGTGTCCCATGCCGGGATACACCTCGGTTTCGATGGCGGGCATGTGCTGCGCCGCGCGCCGAGCGGCCTCGGCGGGATCCCTGGACACCACGCTGTCGCCGCCGACGATGACGAGGGTCGGGGTGGTAATGGATTGCAGCTCAGCGTCTTTGAGAAGCCGGGCCCAGCCGATTCGCATGTTGAAGGTCGAGAGTGCGGCCTTCCCCAGGGCGAATTCCTCCGGTGTCGCGGTGAAACCGGGTGTCATCCACGCCGCCAGTGCGCGTATGTTCTCGTCGGTCTGCTTGCGCATGCCGAAGCGGACCATCTTGAACAGCGTGCTCCACAGCGGCTTGTTGAAGACGCCGCCCGGCTCGATGAGCGTCAGGCTCGCGAGGTGTCGCGAGTCATGCAACGCGGCGGCGATGCCGTGCCACGCACCGTGTGAATACCCCACGAGGTGAACCTGATCGAGCTCGAGCGCGGTGAGCACCTCGTCAAGCCAGATCGCGAAATCGGCTTCCTTCATCGGCGAGGTCTGCACGCTGAGTCCCGCCGCGCCAACCATTTCCGGCATATAGACGACCCGGTCCCGGGTCAATTCCTCGACGATGAAGTCCCAGTACAGGCTGTTGCCGCCGAACGAGTGGAGCAGAACGAGCGGTGTCCCGGTACCGGAACCACTGCGCCGGACATGTGTCGAACCGAAGGATGTCTTGATATCGACGGTCGTCGCCGGGATCGGCCACTGCGCTTCCAGTGCCTCATAGGCCCGCATGTAGGCCGCCCGCGCCGCGTCGTTCTTGAATCCACTGATCTTGGCCATCTCAGCCTCCCCTTTTCCGCATCAACCTCATCGTTGATGATATGAACGTACCATAACGGTGATATGGGCGTACCATCAAGCACTTCCACCGTCCACCATCCAGGAGAGCCACCACATGCCGCGCTTGGTCGATCACGAGCAGCGTCGCCGCGAGATCACCACGGCCGCCCGCCGCGTCATCGCCCACGGTGGCCTCGACGCCGCCACCTTCCAAACAGTCGCCGCCGAAGCCGGTATGTCGGTGCGCCTCATCCAGTACTACTTCGGCACCAAACGAGAGTTCCTCGTCGCCACCTTCCTCGCCGTGGTCGCCGAGGCGGGACAGCGATTCGAGGGCCCGCTCGCGGCCATGGGCGCGAATCCCACACCCCGGGAAGTCATTCGCACGATCCTGACCGCCGTCCTACCCCTGGACCCGCAGCGTCACGAGGACGCCCTGGTCCTGGCCGCCTTCCACGCCGCCGCCCTCACCGGGGGAGTCGTAGGCCCAGAAGACACCATAGGCCCGGCCCGCTACCTCTTCCCGATCTTCGCCCAGCAACTACGAATCCACCGCAGCCTCGAATCATCCACCCCGGCAGAAGAATTGGACGCCCAACTACTCGTGCTAGGCGGCTCCGGAATAACCCAGGTCGTCCTGACCGGCAACAACACCCCCGACCAAGCCCTCGAACTACTCGACCGCCTACTCGACCGATTCCTCTCCGTCTAGCTCGCCGACTTCGGCGTTGCCCGGCGGGCGTACGTCGCTTCAGGAGTCACGGTGATCACGTCGAGTTGCTGAACCAGCGTCCCCGGTACCTCCCCGCCCTCGAAGTGCTCAGGCCCGGGGACTATGACCGCCTCAGCATCCAAACGAGTCGCTTGTGCCTTGAGTCGAGCCAGCGGTGGCCGCCCGAAGCGGGGGTCGTACACGACCATATCGGCGAAGTCATAGCCGAGACGTGCAGCAACCCTCCGGATTTGGGTTTGGTCCCAAAGCTGAGCCAGCTTGGACACGTCCGTACGGAGATAGCCGACGGCGGTTGGCTTGTACTTCACCACTGCCCCTCTGTCTGTGTGGCCGTCGATTACACCGCGCCCGGGAAACTCCAGGTAGAACCCCGCGTGATCCTCTGCCTCGTCCCCGTACGACTGGAGTTCGAACAACCCACCAGAAAACTCGAATATGCGTGTACGCGGCCGGGTTTCGGCCGCTGGTTGCTTACCGGTCACGGCTGCCCCCTATGTCGGTGGTACGGCGGACCGGGGCCGGGACGACTGCGGCGGTCTTGGATGCTTGACCTAACGGTATGGAGCAGGAATGGGCTTAGATACCGCGCCGCTGGGACGTAGCGGGACGTATGATCCAACGACTAACGTCCCCCAACGTCCCGCAGGGAAGGGTGCGCCGAGCAATGCCCAATGAGCGTCTCCGCGCTACGTTGCTCGACAGTGATTACGACGAGCGTTCGTTAGCGGCTGAACTGGGCCTGGACCCCAAGAGCATCCAGCGCTGGATCACGCGGGAGGTAACACCCCGGCGTAGCACAGCACTCCGCGCGGCAAAGGTTCTCGGCGTCTCGTCGTTGTGGCTGTGGCCGAATCTCGAGACAGACCGGCGAGCCGCTTCGCAGGCTGAAATCGTGACGCTCTACCCGCATCGCTCGGAAGTTCCCCGCCACCTCTGGCTGGATCTTCTCGCAACGGCAAAGAAACGCGTGTGGCTCTACGCTAACGCGAGCCTATTTCTGCCGGAGGATAACCCGGAATCAATAGATATTATCCAACGGAAAGTGGCCAGCGGCACGGATATCCGTATCCTTATGGCTGATCCTGATAGCGAACTGTGCATCAGGCGTGGCGTTGAGGAACGACTCTTCGATGCAATACCGTCGCGCGTTCGAATGGCGTTGTCCTACTACGCGCCGCTGGTCGGGATCTCTGGGATTGACTTCCGGTTGCAGCAGGAGACGCTGTACAACTCGATATTCGTCTATGACGACGACATGTTGATCAATCAGCATGTCTATGGAATGTACGGCTACATGGCCCCGATCCTTCATCTGCGAAGAATGGAGGGAGGAGATTTCTTCGATATGTATGTCCGTAGCTTCAATCGAGTATGGGAGATCTCTTCGCAGATCGAGGAGTCGAACTTCTGGAAGCAGCGCGCTACGTCAATTGGTCGACAGTCGTAAAGCAGCGTCCTACTTGTGGAAATCCGTGATGGCTGCCACCACGGCCTCGGTGTCGCGGAGGTCTGGCAAGACTACGTCCGCGCCTGCGGCCTGTAGTTTTTCCACGCTCTCGGAGCCGGATGCAACCGCTATCACGAATGCGCCGCCGTTCCTACCGGCCTGAACATCTCGCGATGTATCTCCGACTAAAACGGTATTCGATTTATCGAACGTGGTACCGGTTTTTGTCGTTGCTCGGCGTTGCGCATAGGCGACCAGGTTATCGCGTACCGGGTCATCGGAGCCGTATCCGCCGACTTCGAAGTCTATGAAACGTTCGAGTCCGAATGCTGACAGCTTTGTGACGGCATTCGGCTTGATGTTTCCGGTCAGGACAGATTGAATAATTCCCGGTGTCGATTGAAGTGCCGTCAGTGCTCCGCGTGCGCCGGGTAACTCGTGACCTCGTTCGCGCATGGTTTCAATTCTGGACGATGTGGCAGAATCCAGCACCTTCAACGCGCGCGCTATATGGTCTGGCGTCGGCTCTATTCCATGCTCCAGTAACATGTTTCGGATTATCTCAGGCTCGGTGCGCCCGTCGGTCCGGGCGCGATGTTCTGCACGTTGACCAGTCAACAACTCGAACGCCAATCCGTATATCTCTTTATTCACTCCATAATTTTCAATCAACGTATGATCAATATCCCAGAGCACAAGAAGATCACCCATGGGAAGCACGCTCGTCGGGATCGGGCTCGTCCAGGTCGGTGTCGACGCCTTGGCGGTCGGCCCATTCGAGGAGCTCGTCGATTCGGAATACCGCTTGGTCGATGTCCGCGTGGAGGTCGCCGAGGTCGGCAAACCGGGCGGGCACGGTTTTCATGGTGAAGTCGCGGGGATCGACGTCCGGGACCTCGTCCCACCGAATCGGGGTGGAGACAGTGGCTTCCGGGACGCCGCGTACCGAATATGCGGCGGCGATGGTGTGGTCGCGGGCGTTTTGGTTGTAGTCGACGAACAGGAGTTTCGGGTCGCGGTCCTTGCGCCACCAGGTGGTGGTTACGTCGTCGGGGGCGCGCCGTTCGACTTCCTTCGCGAAAGCGAGTGCGGCGCGGCGGACTTCGGTGAAGGCCCACTCGGGGGCGATTCGGACGTAGACGTGTAATCCGTTGCCGCCGGAGGTTTTTGGCCAGCCGGTGGCGCCGAGATCGTCCAGGACTTCCTGGACGACTCCAGCGACCCGCTGCACTCGGGACCAGGGGCAGTCCGGCATCGGGTCCAGGTCGATTCGCCATTCGTCCGGTTGTTCGGTGTCGGCGCGGCGGGAGTTCCAGGGGTGGAATTCGACGGTGGACATCTGGACGGCCCAGATGACGTCGGCCAGTTTCTCGACGCAGAGTTCGTCGGCGGTGCGGTTGTAGCGCGGGAAATGTAGGCGCACCGTGGGAATCCAGTCCGGCGCACCGCCGGGGAGGCGCTTCTGATGCACCTTGTCGCCCGCGAGACCCTTGGGGAATCGGTGCAGCATGCACGGGCGGTCGCGCAGCGCATTGACGATCCCGTCCCCGACGCTGAGGTAGTACTGCGCCAGGTCGAGCTTGGTCGCACCGGTCGCGGGGAAGTACACGCGGTCCGGATTGGATATGCGGACGGTATGGTCGCCGACCGGTAATTCGATGGCGGGCGACCCGGACTTACTGGCCACCCGTCCGACGATAGTGCCCGGCGGCCGCTACCGCGCGAGATGGCGTGAGATCAGCGCGTCGACCGCACCCGGCCGACGCGACATCGGTCAGTTGCCGCCGACCTGTGCCCGCACGAAATCGACCACCGCATCGGTGAATTCGTCATTGGCGTCACTGGCGGCGGTGTGGGCGGCGGTGCCGATCTCGGCGTAGTCGGCGTGCGGGACCAGGGCACGGAAGGTGGCCACGCCCTCCGCGCTCACGACGTCGGACAATGCGCCGCGCACGAGCAGTACCGGAATGGCGAGTTGACGTGCGGCTTCCTCGAGGATCGTGCTGTGCATATCGATATCCTCGCCGCGATCTTCGCCGGGGCGGGCGATCATGGCCGGATCCCAATGCCAATACCAGCGCCCGTCTTCCCGCTGCCGCAGATTGCGTTGCAGTCCTTCGGTATTACGCGGCCGCCGACGGTGTGGAAGGTAGGCCGAGACGGCGTCGGCGGCCTCGTCGAGGGTGGCGAAGCCGTCGAGGTTGCTGCCCAAGAAGTTCACCACCCGTTGCACACCGGCGAGTTCGGGCCGCGGCACCACATCGACGAGCACCAGCCCGGTGATCCGCTCATGTTGCGGATGCACGGTGGCGAGCAGACCGGTGAGCCCGCCCATGCTGGCTCCGACCACGAAGGCGGGCTTGCCCAGTTGTTCGAGGACCTTCATGAGGTCCTCGACCATGGCCCCGCGCTGGTAGTTGCCGTCGGGAGCCCAGTCGCTGTCGCCGTGTCCACGGGCATCGAGCAGGACCGCGTGCATCCCGGCCTTGGCCAGCGCGAGCCCCGAGTCCTTCCACGAGTGGCGGGTCTGTCCACCGCCGTGCAGGAAGACCACCAGCGGTCCGTCCTGGGGTCCCCAGCTGTCTCCGGCGAGGGTGATGTCGCCGTCGCCGCGGAAGGTCATGCGGGCTGGCTCGGTGAAGTCGGCTTCGTTGCTCACTCCCCGAGCATCGCACAACTCGGTTTACGGTGTATGAAGACCGGCCGCCAGGTGGGATAGCGCGGCATCGGTGGGCGAGAATTCCAGCGTCCGAATCGGATGGGGGATCACGATGCCCTCCTCCCGGAAACGCTTGTGCAGACATTTGATGAACTCGCTGACCAGCAGGTATTGATCCTCGTACTGCCGGGTCCGCAGGATCACCCGGAACTCGACCCCGGATTCGCCGAAGGTGTGGAACCGAATCTTGGGTTCGGCGCTCGCGAAGCCCACATCGAGCTCCTTCATCACCCGCCGCGCGACATCCAGGCTTACCGCCTCCACATGGTCGAGGTCGCTGGTGTAGCTCGCGCTCACATCCACCGTGACCGCCATGTCCTGATCCGGCCGATGGAAGTTGGTCAGGATGGCATCGGCGAACTTGCGATTCGGCACGATGATGTAGTTGCCCGGAATGTCCTGGATCGTGGTGGTCCGCCAGTTCACATCGCTGATCCACCCCGTCTCACCACTGTCGAGCCGGATGAAGTCGCCGGGCTGCACGGTCTTCGAGGCCAGAATGTGCACGCCCGAGAAGAGATTGGCGAGTGTGCCTTCCAACGCGAGAGCGATGGCCAGCGCGCCGATACCCAGCGCGCCCAGCAGGGGAGTGATCTGCACGCCCGCGCTGTCCAGGGTGATCAGCACGCCGAGCACGAAAACAACGACCCGGGTGACGGTCGAGAAGAGACTCACCGACCCGGATATGCCGGAGATCCTGCGCGTGACCGTGGTGACCACCTCGGCGGCGAGTCGGGCCACCGCATAGGTGATCGCCAGCATCAGCGCGGCCTCGAGCATCCGATGGACGGTCTCCGCGGAAACCGGCAGCCCGGTCGGCAGCGAGAGTGCGATCATCAACCCCGCCAGCGATGCCACCGGAACGGCGAGATCTCGCGCCAGGCCGAAGCCCATGCGATGCACCGCCCGGGTGCGCGCCGGGGTCTTCTCGGCAATGCGGTCGATGAGCCGCCGGGTCCCGACTCCGGCCAGCGGACCCGCGACCGCGAAGGCGCAGGCAATGCCGATGACCAGCCAATGATTCATCGTGTGAGATTCCTCCCAGCATCCGGTGATGACGGCGGACCTCGAGCAAACCAATCGGTCCGAATCATAGCCATGCAATAGCTGATAACCATGCCCGGTTCGAGTGATTCGTTATTGTGAATGTGCAGGTGCCGGGCTCGAGCGGGGCGATCCTCCCGAAAAGCGAGGTTCTCGATCACGCTGCGAGAGCGGCCGTCGAAACAGCCTGCGCGGCGCCGGTTGCCGCAGGGGTGCGGTGACGGCCGCATCCGCCATCGCTGATAGGCTCCCTCGCTGAAAAGACATCCTTTAACGGACCGTCCTGTGAGGCGGGGAAGGAGGTCGGCATGGTTGTGCCCGAAGACCGGGCCGCCAAGTCGAGCGCTGGCGAATACTCGCAGCGGCACGATCCCGAGCGGATCCAGGCCGGACGCGAGCTGCTCTCTGATTCGGACGTCGGCCGGACCATCGCCCGCATGGCGCATCAGATCATCGAAAAGACCGCCCTGGATTCGAACGACCCTGCGGATGCCCGCGTCGTCCTGATCGGAATCCCCACGCGCGGAACCACTATCGCCGCCAGGCTGGCCACCCGGATCGAAGAATTCTCCGGTGTGCGTCCCGCGGTCGGCTCGCTCGACATCACCCTCTACCGCGACGACCTGCGCTCGCGTCCGCATCGCCCCCTGGAACGCACCTCGGTCCCCGAGGGCGGCATCGAGGACGCGCTGGTGGTGCTCGTCGACGACGTGCTCTTCTCCGGTCGCACCGTGCGCTCCGCGCTGGACGGGCTGCGCGACCTGGGCCGCCCCCGCGCGGTGCAACTGGCGGTGCTCATCGATCGCGGTCATCGCGAACTCCCCATTCGCGCCGATTACGTCGGCAAGAACGTGCCCACCTCGCGCACCGAGGACATCTCGGTGCTGCTGCGCGAGCACGACGGCCGCGACGGTGTGTACCTGCGTCAGGAAGGTGGCAACGAATGAAGCATCTGCTGTCGGTCACCGACCTGGACCGCGCCGCCGCCACCGGTTTGCTGGACGAGGCCGAACGGTTCGAGCAGGCACTGCTCGGCCGCGAGGTCAAGAAGCTGCCGACACTGCGCGGGCGCACGGTCATGACCGTGTTCTTCGAGAACTCCACCCGCACCCGCGTCTCCTTCGAGGTGGCCGGTAAGTGGATGAGCGCCGACGTCATCAATGTCAGCGCGTCGAGTTCCTCTGTCTCCAAGGGTGAATCGCTGCGCGACACCGCCCTGACCCTGCACGCGGCGGGCGCGGACGCGCTCATCGTGCGGCATCCGGCCTCCGGTGCGGCGCATCAGATCGCGCGCTGGTTCGCGCAGATGAACGAGGCCGAGGGCGGTTACACCGGTCCCGGTCCGGCCATCATCAATGCCGGTGACGGCACGCACGAGCATCCGACCCAGGCCCTGCTCGATGCGCTGACCCTGCGTCAGCGCCTCGGCGATCTCGAGGGCAAGCGCGTCGTGTTGGTCGGCGACATTCTGCACAGCCGGGTCGCGCGCTCGAATGCGTTCCTGCTCAGCACCCTTGGCGCCGAGGTGGTCCTGGTCGCGCCGCGTACGCTGCTTCCGGTCGGCGTCGAGGCGTGGCCGGTGCGGGTCTCGCACTCCCTGGACGCGGAACTCCCGGGCGCGGACGCGGTCATGATGCTGCGCGTGCAGGCCGAGCGCATGAACGGCGGCTTCTTCCCGTCGGCGCGCGAGTATTCGATCAACTACGGCCTGAGTGAACGCCGCCTGGGCATGCTCGACGAGCATGCGGTGGTACTGCACCCCGGGCCGATGCTGCGCGGTATGGAGATCGCCTCCGCCGTCGCCGATTCCCCGAAAGCGGCTGTGCTGCAACAGGTCAACAACGGAGTCCATATGCGCATGGCGGTGCTCTTCCGCCTGCTGGTCGGAACCGACGAGGTGGTGGCATGAACAACGTCCTGATCAAGAACGCCCGTATCTACGGCGAAGGCGAACCCGTCGACGTGCTGATCGCCGATGGCGAGATCCGCGAGATCGGTGCGGGGCTGAAGGCCGATGACGCCGAAATCGTCGACGCCGCCGGACAAATCCTGCTGCCGGGCTTCATCGACCTGCACACGCACTTGCGTGAGCCCGGTCGCGAGGACACCGAGACCATTGAAACCGGTTCCGCCGCAGCGGCTCTCGGAGGCTTCACGGCCGTCTTCGCCATGGCCAACACCAGCCCGGTCGCCGACTCCGCGGTCATCACCGACCACGTGTGGCGGCGCGGCCAGGAGGTCGGCCTGGTCGACGTGCACCCGGTGGGTGCGGTCACCGTCGGCCTCGAGGGCAAGCAGCTCGCCGAAATGGGCACCATGGCAGCGGGTGTCGGCAATGTGCGCATGTTCTCCGACGACGGCCACTGCGTCTACGACCCGCTGATCATGCGCCGCGCCCTGGAGTACTCCAACTCCCTCGGCGTGCTCATCGCCCAGCATGCGGAGGAGCCGCGCCTCACCAAGGACGCTGTGGCGCACGAGGGCCCGACCGCTTCCCGCCTGGGCCTGGCCGGATGGCCCCGCGCCGCCGAGGAGTCCATCGTGGCCCGCGACGCGCTGCTGGCCCGCGATGCCGGTGCGCGCGTGCACATTTGCCACGCCTCCACCTCCGGCACCGTCGAGCTGCTGAAATGGGCCAAGAGCCAGGGCATTTCGATCACCGCCGAGGTCACCCCGCATCACCTGCTCCTGGACGACTCGCGCCTGGAGACCTACGACGCGGTGAACCGGGTGAATCCGCCGCTGCGCGAATCCTCTGATGTGGCCGCCCTGCGCCAGGCACTGGCCGAGGGCGTCATCGACTGTGTCGCCACCGATCACGCCCCGCACGCCGAACAGGACAAGTGCTGCGAGTTCGCCGCCGCCCGTCCCGGCATGCTGGGCCTGGAGACGGCGCTGTCGATCATCGTGGAAACCATGGTCCGCCCCGGTCTGCTGGACTGGCGCGGCGTCGCGCGGGTGATGAGCGAGAACCCCGCACGCATTGTGGGCCTGGACGATCAGGGCCGTCCGATCGCGGTCGGCGAACCGGCGAACCTGGTGCTGATCGACCCGGATACCGAATGGACGGTGGAGGCAAAGGAACTCGCCTCGATCGCCCAGAACACCCCGTTCCAGTCGATGACCCTGCCCGCGAAGGTGACCAATACTTTCCTGCGCGGCCGGGCCACCGTGCGGAACGGCGTGGTCAGCGCCGCACGCGGTGCCGATGAGGTCTTCGCCGGTGGCGACCGGCGGGTGGGGAACCGAGGAGGACCGTAAATGTCGGAGCGAGTACTGCAAGTGATCCTGCTGCTTGCGCTGTTCATGCTCTGCCTGTGGGGCATGTACCGAGCCTGGACCGGCCGGGCGCGCAAGCAGGCGGCATCGATCGGTGACCTGCCGGGGGTGCCCCCGGACTGCGGGGCGCAACTGCTGGAGCCCACCACGGGCCTCTACCTGGGCAGCACCCTCGCACCGAGCTGGATTCAGCGGATCACGGTGGGCGACCTGGGTTTCCGGGCCACCGCGGAGCTGACTCGGTTCGAACGCGGCATCCTCCTCGAAAGGGATGGCGCGGGGACCATCTGGATTCCCCAGGAATCCATTACCGCGGTGCGCACCGAGCGTGGGCATGCGGGCAAAGTAATGACGGAAGACGGTGTGCTGGTAATTCGCTGGACGCTGCCGACCGGAACCGAGGTGGATACCGGTTTCCGCGGTGACGACAAGACGATTTATCCGGCATGGACCGGCTCGATAATGACGGGAGACGAGGCATGAGCAGCGGCAATACCGCAGTGATGGTGCTCGAGGACGGCCGCGTATTCCGCGGATCGACCTTCGGCGCCACCGGACAGACTTTGGGTGAGGCGGTGTTCTGCACCGCGATGACGGGTTACCAGGAGACCCTCACCGACCCCAGCTACGACCGTCAGATCGTGGTGGCCACGGCCCCGCAGATCGGCAATACCGGCTGGAACGACGAGGACGACGAGTCCTCGAAGATCTGGGTCGCCGGATACGCCGTGCGCGACCCCTCGCGCCGCGCCTCCAACTGGCGCTCGAACCGCACCCTGCAGGCCGAGCTGGAGAACCAGAACATCGTCGGCATCGCGGGCATCGACACCCGCGCGCTGGTGCGGCACCTGCGCACCCGCGGTTCCATGAAGGCGGGCATCTTCTCCGGCGCGGAACTGGCCGACTACGAGGAGCTCCTGGCTCGCGTCACCGGTCAGCCCTCCATGCTGGGCGCGGACCTGGCCGGTGAGGTCTCGACCGACGAGATGTACACCATCGAGCCCGAAGGCGAGGCCCGATTCACGGTCGTCGCAGTCGATCTCGGCATCAAGTCCAATACCCCGCGCATGTTCGCCCAGCGCGGCATGCGGGTGCACGTGGTGCCGTCGAATGTCACGCTCGACCAGATCAAGGAACTCAACCCCAACGGTGTGTTCCTCTCCAATGGCCCGGGTGACCCGGCTACCGCGGACGCCCAGGTCGCGCTGACCCAGGGCATCCTGCAGGAGAACCTGCCGCTGTTCGGCATCTGCTTCGGCAACCAGATCCTGGGCCGGGCGCTGGGCCGCAATACCTACAAGATGAAGTTCGGCCACCGCGGCATCAATGTCCCGGTCATCGAGCATCACACCGGGCGCATCTCGATCACCGCGCAGAACCACGGCTTCGCCCTCGAGGGCGAGCGCGGCGAGGTCTTCGACACCCCGTTCGGCAAGGCCGAAGTTTCCCATATCTGCGCCAATGACGGTGTCGTCGAAGGTGTTCAGCTGGTGAGCGGCCGCGCCTTCTCCGTGCAGTACCACCCCGAGGCCGCGGCCGGACCCCACGACGCCGCCTACCTGTTCGATCGCTTCGCCACGCTGATGGAAGGTGCCTGATGCCACGCCGTACCGACCTCAACCACATCCTGGTGATCGGCTCGGGCCCGATCGTCATCGGCCAGGCCTGCGAGTTCGACTACTCCGGCACCCAGGCGTGCCGGGTGCTCCGGTCCGAGGGCCTGCGGGTCTCGCTGGTGAACTCGAACCCGGCCACCATCATGACCGACCCGGAGTTCGCCGACTCGACCTATGTCGAGCCGATCACCTGGGAGTTCGTCGAGAAGGTCATCGCCAAGGAACGCCCCGACGCGATTCTCGCGACCCTGGGCGGCCAGACCGCACTCAATTGCGCTGTCGCCCTGCATGAACACGGCATTCTGGAGAAGTACAACGTCGAGCTGATCGGCGCGGACTTCGAGGCCATTCAGCGCGGTGAGGATCGCCAGAAGTTCAAGGACATCGTCGCCAAGGTCGGCGGCGAATCCGCTCGCTCCAAGGTCTGTTACACCATGGCCGAGGTGCGCGAAACCGTTGCGGAGCTTGGCTTCCCGGTCGTCGTGCGCCCGTCCTTCACCATGGGCGGCCTGGGCTCCGGCATGGCCTACAACCACGAGGATCTCGATCGCATCGCCGGTGGCGGCCTGGCCGCCTCGCCGACCGCGAACGTGCTCATCGAGGAATCCATCCTGGGCTGGAAGGAATTCGAGCTCGAGCTCATGCGCGACGGCAAGGACAATGTCGTCATCGTCTGCTCGATCGAGAATGTGGACCCGATGGGCGTGCACACCGGTGACTCGGTCACCGTCGCCCCGGCCATGACCCTCACCGACCGCGAATACCAGAAGATGCGCGATCTCGGCATCGACGTCCTGCGCGAGGTCGGCGTCGACACCGGCGGCTGCAATATCCAGTTCGCGGTGGACCCGGCCGACGGCCGCCTCATCGTCATCGAGATGAACCCGCGCGTCTCGCGGTCCTCCGCATTGGCTTCCAAGGCAACGGGTTTCCCGATTGCCAAGATCGCCGCCAAGCTGGCCATCGGCTACACGCTCGACGAGATCGTCAATGACATCACCGGCGAGACCCCGGCCTGCTTCGAGCCGACCCTGGACTATGTGGTCGTCAAGGCCCCGCGGTTCGCGTTCGAGAAGTTCCCGGGTGCCGACCCGACACTGACTACCACCATGAAGTCGGTCGGCGAGGCAATGTCCATGGGCCGCAACTTCTCCGAGGCGCTCGGCAAGGTGCTGCGTTCGCTGGAGACGAAGGCCGCCAGCTTCTGGACCCTGCCCGATGGTGAGTGGACCGATGTCGAGGCCATCCTCGAGGATCTGCGCACTCCCGTCGAAGGCCGCATTTACCAGGTGGAGCGCGCGCTGCGCCTGGGCGCGAGCGTGGAAGACGTCGCCAAGGCCTCGGGCATCGACCCGTGGTTCGTGGCCGAGGTCGCCGCCCTGGTCGAGCTGCGTCAGGAGATCCTCGACGCCCCCGTGCTCGACGAGCCCATGCTGCGCACCGCCAAGCATTACGGCCTCTCCGATCGCCAGATCGCCGCGCTGCGACCGGAACTCGCGGGCGAGGACGGCGTGCGGACCCTGCGCCACCGTCTCGGCGTCCGCCCGGTGTTCAAGACCGTCGACACCTGTGCCGCCGAGTTCGAGGCCAAGACCCCGTACCACTACTCGGCCTACGAGCTGGATCCCGCCGCGGAGTCCGAGGTCGCGCCGCAGCGTGAGCGCGAGAAGGTCATCATTCTGGGTTCGGGTCCGAACCGCATCGGCCAGGGCATCGAGTTCGACTACTCGTGCGTCCACGCCGCGATGACCCTGTCGCAGGCCGGGTACGAGACCATCATGGTCAACTGCAACCCGGAGACCGTCTCCACCGACTACGACACCGCCGATCGCCTCTACTTCGAGCCGCTGACCTTCGAGGACGTCCTCGAGGTCTACCACGCGGAAACCGAATCCGGCACCGTCGCGGGCGTCATCTGCCAGCTCGGCGGCCAGACCCCGCTGGGCCTCGCGCAGAAGCTGACCGATGCGGGTGTCCCCGTGGTCGGCACCTCCGCCGCCGCCATCGACCTGGCCGAGGACCGCGCCGAATTCGGCGATGTCCTTGTGGCAGCGGGCCTTCCGGCTCCCAAGTACGGCACCGCCACCACTTTCCCGCAGGCGAAGAAGATCGCCAACGAGATCGGTTACCCGGTCCTGGTGCGTCCGTCCTACGTGCTCGGCGGTCGCGGCATGGAGATCGTCTACGACGAGGCCACCCTCGAGGGCTACATCTCCCGCGCCACCGATATCTCCCCGAACCGCCCGGTGCTCATCGACCGGTTCCTGGAGGACGCCATCGAAATCGACGTCGACGCCCTGTGCGACGGCGACGAGGTCTACCTGGGCGGCGTCATGGAGCACATCGAGGAAGCCGGCATCCACTCCGGTGACTCGGCGTGCGCCCTGCCCCCGATCACCCTGGGCCGCAGCGATATCGAGGCCGTGCGCCGCTCCACCGTCGCGCTCGCCAAGGGCATCGGCGTCAAGGGCCTGCTGAACGTGCAGTACGCGCTCAAGGACGATGTGCTCTACGTCCTCGAGGCCAACCCGCGCGCCAGCCGCACCGTGCCGTTCGTCTCCAAGGCCACCGCGGTCCCGCTCGCCAAGGCGGCGGCCCGCATCGCCATGGGCGCGACCATCGCCGAACTCCGCAAGGAGGGCCTGCTCCCGGCCGAGGGCGACGGCGGCCACGTGCCGGTCGACGCTCCGGTCGCGGTCAAGGAAGCGGTCCTGCCGTTCACCCGCTTCAAGCGCCCCGACGGCAGCGGCATCGACTCCCTGCTCTCCCCGGAAATGAAGTCCACCGGTGAGGTCATGGGCATCGACGCCGACTTCGGCACCGCCTTCGCCAAGAGCCAAGCGGGCGCCTACGGTTCGCTCCCGACCGAGGGTTCGGCCTTCGTCTCGATCGCCAACCGCGACAAGCGCGCCATGGTCTTCCCGGTGAAGCGCCTGCACGACTTGGGCTTCCGCATCCTCGCCACCGAGGGCACCGCGGAAATGCTGCGCCGCAATGGCATTCCCTGCGAGGAGGTGCGCAAGCACTCCGACGGCGCGGCCGCCGACCAGCCGAGCATCGTGGACATGATCAAGGACGGCGACGTCGACATCGTGTTCAACACCCCGTACGGCAATAACGGCCCCCGCGTGGACGGCTACGAGATCCGCACCGCCGCAGTCGGTGCCAACATCCCGTGCATCACCACCGTCCAGGGTGCCGCGGCCGCCGTACAGGGCATCGAGGCCACCATCAATGGCGGCATCGGCGTGCGGTCCCTGCAGGAACTCCACGCCACCCTGCGAGGCTGACCCGATGACGACATTCGGTGTGCGGCTGCGCAATGCGATGCGCGAGCACGGCCCCCTGTGCGTGGGCATCGACCCGCATCCGCCACTGCTGCGGGCCTGGGGCCTGACCGAGGACATCGCCGGACTGAAGGTCTTCGCCGACGCTTGCGTCGACGCCTTCGCCGGGCGAGTGGCCCTGGTCAAACCCCAGGTGGCGTTCTTCGAAACCTACGGTTCCGGCGGAATCATGGTCCTGGAGGAGACGATCGGTGCCTTGCGCGAGGCGGGCACCCTCGTGCTCGCCGATGCCAAGCGCGGCGATATCGGCTCCACCATGGACGCCTACGCGCACGCCTGGCTCGGTGACGGCCCCCTCGGATCCGATGCGGTGACAGTGTCGCCGTACCTCGGGTTCGGTTCGCTGGCACCGGCTCTGGACCTGGCAAAGGCCAACAACCGCGGCGTCTTCGTGCTCTCCGCCACCTCCAACCCGGAAGGGGCCGAACTGCAACGCATCACCGGCCCCGACGGCCGCACCATCGCCCAGCGCATGGTCGACGATGCGGCCGCCGCCAATGCTGGAGCCGAATTCGGTTCCGTCGGCGTGGTGGTGGGCGCGACCCTGACCGAGGCCCCGGATCTCAGCGCCCTGAACGGCCCGATCCTCATGCCGGGCGTGGGTGCTCAGGGCGGCGGCGCGGACTCCCTCCGCAAGCTGCTCCCCGAAAGCGCCCTCGCCGCCGCAGTCCCGGCCGTCTCCCGCGAGGTCTTGAAGTCGGGCCCCTCGGTGTCGGCGCTGCAGGCCAGTGTCGCCCAGCTGACCGAGGAATTCGCCTTCCTCCAGCGCTGATTCAGCGGCTGAGCGACGAGTAGCCCCGGCGGAATTCTCCGCCGGGGCTACTCGTATCGCCGAGGTCGGGACTCCGAGGCCGCACCGTCATGGCCGGTGCGGGTGCCAGAATCGTCACCCAGAGAAGCTGATTCGCCCATACAGTGGGTGGCATGTCTGCATCGTTGCCGCCCAATGATTCTCGCCCCGCGCTCGTTCTCGGGGGAGGTGGTCCGGTCGGCCTGTCGTGGATGACGGGCGTGGCGATCACGCTGCGGGAGTTGGGGATCGACCTGGCGCTGGCCGGGCGGATCGTAGGCACGTCGGCCGGTGCGGTCGTGGGCGCGGTGCTCGCGGGGGACGGGGATCTGGAGCGCATTGTGAATCCGCCCGCGGGCGTGGCCAAGCCGATTCAGGTGGACTACGCGAAGTTCGGCGAGGTCATGAAGATCCTGGCGAGCCAGGCACGCGGGGTTCCCGCCATCGAGGCGCTACGGCAGATCGGGGTATACGTGACGGAGAACCCGGTGGTGGATCAACCGGACGAACATGTCACCCGCATCGGCAATCTGATCGGATCGACCGAATGGCCGGAACGGGAACTGGTGATCACCTCGGTCGATGTCAACACGGGGGAGTTGCGCGCGTGGACTCGCGATGACCAGGTGTCGTTCCACGCCGCCGTGGCCTCCAGCACCTCGGTGCCGGGCATCTTCCCGCCCATTCCGATCGATGGCGGCTGGTATTTCGACGGCGGTATGCGCTCGCCCATCAATGCCGACTTGGCCGCCGGTGCGGACCTGATCGTCATTATCGAGCCCCTGGCCCACATGTTCCCGCATACCTGGCGTGACGCCGAACTGGGCGGTGCCGCAACCATTTCCGTCATCCCGGACGCGGAGGCCATCGCCGCCTTCGGTCTCGACGTCTTCAGCCCCGACTCCCTCATCCCCGCCTACGAGGCCGGTGTTCGCCAGGCCGCCGAGGCTGCCCCGCGCCTGAAGGACGTGTGGCCGACCCGCTGACAATGCGTTGAACCGGCCGCTCGGGGCCCCTGCTGTGAGATCCCGCTCGCGGCCGGACCCGTGTGCCACCTCTCACTAGAATTCGCTGCGACTATTCGTGGTGAAAGGTGGATCTTCAATGTCCGGTGACGGTCTCGGTGTCCTCTCGTATGGCCAAACCCGTGTGCTGGTGGACGATTTCGCGGCGAGTTATCGCTTCTATCGCGATGTGCTGGGCCTGCCGCTGAAGCAGGAGGCCCCCGGCGATGTGCCGGAGGCCGAGGACGGTCCGTACGCCTGTTTCGCGATCGGCGGCAGCGATCTGGCGCTGTTCACCCGCGCGTACATGGACGCGGCCGTCGGCGCCGAGCACCGCCCGCGGGACGGCGTGGACGGGGTCGTGGTCGTCCTGCGCGTGGCCGATGTCGATGCCGCCGCCCGGACGCTGGAGGAACGCGGCGTGCCGCTCACGGCCGCGCCGGTCGATCAGCAGGCCTGGGGCATGCGCGTCGCGCACCTGCGCGCCCCCGAGGGCACCCTGATCGAGATCTGCCAGTACGACTGATCGGCCCGTGCGTCGGCGGCGACGCTCCCACGATCCGAATTGCTCACGGGAACAGCATAATTCGTGCCTCTGTCGGTCTCGTCACCGCCCGGGGCGACCTTGCGGAACCGTGATTGTTCCCACGTGGGTCGTTCGCCGCCCTCAGTGTCGCTCTGCCGCCCCGGATCGGTCCCGGCATCCAGGAGTGAGCTTCCGCCCGTGTTCGTCGGGTAGGGCCTTCGTGAGGTGCTTGTTCGCCGTGCGCGAACGCGGATCGGGCATTTCGCCGAACCTCACGCCGGAGCCCCCTGTGATGCGCGACACGCGGTGCGGAAAACGCGCGACACGCCGAGGAATTCAAGAAAGTTCCAGGTCGCGCGATCACAGTGTGGTCACGGTCCGAACCGGTGTGCGGGTACATGGTCCGGTGACCTGCTCGAGCGTCGAAAAAGCCCTGGTTGCAAGGGGATTCGCGACCGCGCCGAGGGCGTCGCCGGGACCGGTCCGCGGTGGCCCGCGGCAATGCCCATCCGCCCCGGTCGTGCTCGGAATCACGCGCTGACCTGGGGGGTGGGTTCGCAATCGCCAAGCGGCGTGGGTACGGTCGCTGAGACCGCTGGGTTACCGGCGGGAGATCATGCAATGAACGATGAGACGGAGGAACCGTGGCCCTTCCCCAGCTGACTGACGAGCAGCGTGCCGCTGCTTTGGAGAAGGCGGCGGCTGCCCGGCGCATTCGGGCCGAGCTCAAGGAGCGCCTGAAGCGTGGCGGCACCGATCTGAAGACGGTCCTGAGCGATGCCGAGAAGGACGAAGTTCTGGGCAAGATGAAGGTTTCGGCTCTTCTCGAGGCCCTGCCGAAGGTTGGCAAGGTCAAGGCTGCCGAGATCATGAGCGAGCTGGAAATCGCTCCCACCCGCCGCCTGCGCGGACTGGGCGACCGGCAGCGTAAGGCGCTGCTGGCCCGGTTCGACTTCAGCGCGGAATAATCCGAGGGTGGTCGAACACACTCGGAAGGGTCGGCTGGTAGTCCTGGTCGGCCCCTCGGCCGTCGGCAAGTCCACTGTGGTGCGTTGTGTGCGTGAGCGGTTACCCGAATTGGTTTTCAGTGTTTCGGCCACCACCCGGGCTCCCCGGCCCGGGGAGGTCGACGGGCGCGACTACCGGTTCGTGTCCCGGCCCGAGTTCGACGCCATGATCGAGGCGGACGAACTGCTCGAATGGGCCGACATTCACGGTGGTTTGCAGCGGTCGGGTACACCGGCCGCACCTGTGCGGGAAGCGCTCGCCGCCGGTCACTCGGTGTTGATCGAGGTCGACCTCGAGGGCGCGCGCTCCATCCGCACGGCGATGCCGGAGGCCAAACTGGTCTTCCTGGCACCGCCCAGCTGGGAAGA
Source organism: Nocardia sp. NPDC051030 (assembly GCF_040683015.1). Classification (NCBI taxonomy): domain Bacteria; kingdom Bacillati; phylum Actinomycetota; class Actinomycetes; order Mycobacteriales; family Nocardiaceae; genus Nocardia; species Nocardia sp. NPDC051030. The sequence goes on from NZ_JBFBCD010000003.1 coordinate 316,168, forward strand.
GTTGGTTTCCCGGCTCACCTCACGAGGCACCGAATCGCCCGAGGTGATCGAGCGCCGGCTGCTGACCGCCAAGACCGAATTGGCGGCCTGTGACGAGTTCGACATCGTCATAGTGAACGACGAGGTGACCAGCGCCTGCGAGCGGTTGGTATCGTTGTTCGTTAGCACAAAATCGCGATAAGCCCCCAGCTCGTCGTGAGCCCGGCTCAGCGTCTTGGATTCGACGCAGGGAAGTGAGCCGGGTAGGTAAATCCCCTTTTCCGAACAACCCCGCAGGAGCCTCCCTAGTGAGTGACCTCAAGACCGTTCCCACTTACGACACTCCGATCGGCCTCACCAACCCGCCGATCGATGAGCTGCTCGAGCGCACCTCGTCCAAGTACGCGCTGGTGATCTACGCGGCCAAGCGGGCCCGTCAGATCAACGACTACTACAACCAGCTGGGCGACGGCATTCTCGAATACGTCGGTCCGCTGGTCGAGCCGGGTCTGCAGGAGAAGCCGCTGTCGGTGGCCATGCGTGAGATCCACGCCGATCTGCTGGAACACACCGAAGGCGAATAAGCCTCACGGGTAAAGCCAGGCATTTCTACTACGGCGCTGGAGGCGTAGTGACGACGACACAATCAACCCGGGGCATGCGGTGACCCGGGTCATCGTCGGTGTCGGCGGCGGTATCGCCGCCTACAAGAGTTGCGCCCTCGTGCGCCGGTTCACCGAGACCGGGCACGAGGTGCGCGTCATTCCCACCGAGGCTGCTCTGCAGTTCGTCGGCAAGGCCACCTTCGAGGCGCTGTCCGGCAATCCCGTGCACACCGGTGTTTTCGCCGATGTGCCCGAGGTGCCGCATGTGCGACTGGGGCAGGAGGCCGATCTGGTGGTCATCGCCCCCGCGACGGCGGATCTCATGGCTCGTGCCGCTGCCGGCCGCGCCGATGATCTGCTCACCGCCACACTTCTGACCGCTCGATGTCCGGTGCTGTTCGCGCCCGCGATGCACACCGAGATGTGGGAGCACCCCGCGACCATCGCGAACGTGGCGGCGCTGCGTGCGTTCGGCGCGACCGTCATGGAGCCCGCCTCGGGTCGCCTGACGGGTGCCGACACCGGTTCGGGCCGGTTGCCGGAGCCGTCGGAGATCTTCGGTCTCGCGACTTTGCTGCTGGAACGCCCCGATGCGCTGCCGCGCGATCTCGAGGGTCGCCGGGTCATCGTCTCCGCGGGCGGTACTCGCGAACCGCTGGATCCGGTGCGGTTCCTGGGCAATCGCAGTTCCGGTAAGCAGGGCTATGCCATTGCGCGACTCGCCGCGCAGCGCGGTGCGCAGGTGACGCTCATCGCGGGCAATACCATCGGCCTGGAGCCTCCGGCCGCTGTCGAGGTCGTGCATGTGACCACCGCCGAGCAGTTGAAGGTCGCGGTGGACAAGCACGCGCTCGGCTCGGACGCGGTGATCATGGCTGCCGCCGTGGCGGATTTCCGTCCGGTGAGCGTGGCGGCTGCGAAGATCAAAAAGGGTGCGGGCGAACCGGATTCGATCGAACTGGCCAAGACCCCGGATATTCTCGCCGGGCTGGTGCAGTCGCGTCGCGACGGACAGCTGCCGGGTACCGCGATCGTCGGCTTCGCCGCCGAGACCGGTGACGAGCACGCCGATGTGCTCACCCACGCGCGAGCCAAGCTGGCGCGCAAGGGCTGTGACCTATTGGTGGTCAACGCCGTTGGTGAAGGCAAGGCTTTCGAGGTAGACCACAATGATGGCTGGCTGCTCGGCGCCGATGGCACCGAGATCGCCCTGGACCATGGGTCCAAGGCATTGCTGGCAAGCCGGGTGCTCGACGCACTCGGTCCCTTGCTCCGCTGAGGCCTCAGCACCGCAGGGCAGACAGACCGTTCGGACGGCAACTGTCTGAGTCACAATGTGTTCAACATGGTGGCGGGCTCGCCCCCGTGACGAACATATTGGAATAACCTGAGACAAAGGGTTGTGCAGTGGCGCCGAGCCGTTACTGTCGCAGGCCGATACGAGAAACCCGTTCAGGGAGAGGGAACAACTGTGCGCACGTCTGGCAGCCGCCTATTCACCAGTGAGTCCGTGACCGAAGGCCACCCGGACAAAATCTGTGATGCCATCAGCGATTCCATCCTCGATGCGTTGCTCGCCGCGGATCCCCGCAGCCGTGTCGCGGTGGAGACCCTGGTGACCACCGGCCAGGTGCACGTGGCCGGTGAGGTCACCACCACCGCCTACGCGGATATCCCGACCATCGTCCGCGAGAAGGTCCTGGAGATCGGATACGACTCCTCGGCAAAGGGTTTCGACGGCGCGTCCTGCGGCGTGAATGTCGCCATCGGCGCGCAGTCGCCGGATATCGCGCAGGGCGTGGACACCTCGCACGAGGCCCGCGTCGGCGGCGAGGACGATGAGATCGCCCGCCAGGGCGCCGGTGACCAGGGCCTGATGTTCGGCTACGCCACCACCGAGACCCCGGAGCTCATGCCGCTGCCGATCTCGCTGGCGCACAAGCTTTCCCGTCGCCTGACCGAGGTTCGCAAGTCCGGCGTGCTGCCGTACCTGCGTCCCGATGGCAAGACTCAGGTCACCATCGAATACGAGGGTGACCGTCCGGTGCGTCTCGACACCGTGGTCATCTCCACCCAGCATGCCGCCGATATCGACCTCGACAACTTGCTGACCCCGGACATTCGGGAGAAGGTCGTCGACTCGGTGCTGGCCGAGCTGAACCTGCCCAACCCCCTCGATACCTCCGATGTGCGCCTGCTGGTCAACCCGACCGGCAAGTTCGTGCTCGGTGGCCCGATGGGTGACGCCGGTCTGACCGGTCGCAAGATCATTGTCGACACCTACGGCGGCATGGCCCGTCACGGTGGCGGTGCCTTCTCCGGCAAGGATCCGTCGAAGGTCGACCGCTCGGCCGCCTACGCCATGCGCTGGGTCGCCAAGAACGTCGTCGCCGCCGGTCTGTCCGAGCGCGTCGAGGTCCAGGTCGCCTACGCCATCGGCAAGGCCGCCCCCGTCGGCCTGTTCGTCGAGACCTTCGGCACCGAGAAGATCGACCCGCTGAAGATCTCCGCCGCCATCGGCGAGGTCTTCGACCTGCGCCCCGGTGCGATCATCCGCGACCTCGACCTGCTCCGCCCGATCTACGCCCCCACCGCCGCGTACGGCCACTTCGGCCGCACCGACGTCGACCTTCCCTGGGAGCGCACCGACCGCGCCGACAAACTCCGCGCGGCTGCCGGTCTGTAATTGGCCGACAACGGCATCCCAGCGGGAGCGGTGGACCAAGGCGTACTCACGCCCGTCCCCGCTCCCGCTGCCGTCGGCACCCCCGCCCTCCCCATAGCGCGGGTACTCCCCCTCCTCGAACCAGCTCACCTGGACCGCGATTTCGACTACATCGTCCCCCCGGAAATGGACGAGATCGCCCAACCCGGCGTCCGAGTCCGAGTCCGCTTCTCCGGCCGCCTCATAGACGGCTACCTCCTCGAGCGCCTCGAAAAGACCGACCACACCGGCAAACTCGTCCGCCTGGACCGCGTCGTCTCACCCGAACAGGTCCTGACCCCAGAAATCCTCCGCCTGATAACGGCCGTAGCCACCCGCTACTCCGGCACCCGAGCCGACGTCCTCCGCCTCGCCATCCCGCCTCGCCACGCCCGAACCGAAGCCGAAGGCAAAGAACCCAAGCCACCCCGCACCAAGAAGCGCGGCAAGGCTGCCGCCGTGGTTTCTGATGTCGTGGATTTGGATGTCGTGGAGGACGATTCGAACTTGTCCGAGCCGACGGTCGTCATCGACGAGACCGCTGCTTCGGATGACCCCATTGTGACGAGTGAGGGCGAGGCCGCGGACATAACGGCCGACACTGATGAGGCGTCTGCGGTGGAGCCGGAATTGCCCACGGAGCAATCAATCTCGGAGCGGTATCCCGGATGGGGACGATATGCCCACGGCGTGTCATTTCTGACCGCGGTTGAGGCGGGGCGTAGCCCGCGTGCTGCTTGGCAGGCGCTGCCGGGAGAGGATTGGGCACGGCGGTTGGCCGAGTTGGCTGCGACCGTCGTGCGAAGTGGGCGTAGTGCGATTGTGATGGTGCCTGATCAGCGGGATTTGGATCGGGTGCTGGCGGAATGTGTTGCGTTGGTGGGGGAGTCGGCGGTGGGGCTGTCGGCGGGGTTGGGGCCTTCGGCGCGGTATCGGCGGTGGCTGGCTGCGCTGCGGGGGACTGCCCGGGTTGTGGTCGGGACTCGTAGTGCGGTGTTCGTGCCGGTGCATGATCTTGGGTTGATTGCCCTGTGGGATGACGGGGATGACACTTATGCGGAGCCTCGGTCGCCTTATCCGCATGCGCGGGAGGTGGCCATGTTGCGGGCGCATGAGACCGGGGCGGGATTCCTGGCGGCTGGGTTCGCGCGGACGGCCGAGGTGCAGGCCGTAGTCGAATCCGGGTGGGCCCATGACCTTTTGGCGGAGCGGTCGGTGCTGCGGGAAGCGATGCCGAGGATCAGTGCGCCCGGCGATAACGAGGTCGCGATGGAGCGCGATCCCATCGCGCGGGCGGTTCGGATTCCCGGGCTGGCCTTCCTGGCGGCGCGGCGAGCGCTCGCGGCGGGAGAGTCGGTGCTGGTGCAGGTGCCCAGGCGCGGTTACATTCCCGCGCTGTCGTGTGCGAAATGCCGGACCCCGGCGCGCTGTCGGCACTGCAACGGCCCATTGGCATTGCCGGAGAACAGTTCCGGTGCGCGGATGACCGATTCGACCGGTGGGTTCCGCTCGGTCAGTGCGCGGGGGACGGAGACCGCACACAGCCCGGCCTGCCGGTGGTGCGGGATTGTCGAGGCCGCATTCCGTTGCGGGGCTTGTGGTTCGCGTGCGTTGCGGGCCGTGGTAATCGGGGCGCAACGGACAGCGGAGGAGTTGGGGCGCGCGTTTCCCGGTGTGCCGGTACGGGGTTCAGGTGGCGCTTCGATCCTGGACACGGTGCCCGAAGGGCCACAGGTGGTAGTCGCGACCATCGGGGCCGAGCCGCGGGTGCCGGGCGGCTATTCCGTCGGCTTGCTGCTGGACGGCTGGGCGCTGCTGGGCCGCGCCGACCTGCGCGCCGCCGAAGACGCACTGCGCCGGTGGCTTTCGGCTGCGGCCCTGGTTCGGCCCTCGGGCCAGGTGATTGTCATGGCGGACCCGGCACTGCCGGTGGTGCAGGCATTGGTGCGCTGGGATCCGGTGGGGCACGCGCAATCCGAGCTCGACGAACGCACCGAGGTGCGCTTCCCGCCCGCCGTGCGACTGGCCGCCATCGACGGCACCACCGACTCGATCAATGAATTGCTCATCGAGGCAAAGCTTCCCGACATTGTCGAGGTGCTCGGCCCGGTCCCGCTTCCACCCGGTGCCCGTAAACCCTTCAGCGGCGGAGATTCCCCGGCCGAGGTCGAGCGCATGATTCTGCGTGTGGACCGGGCTCACGGCGCAGGCCTGTCCCGCGCCCTGGCCGCCGCCCAGGCCGTGCGCAGCACTCACAAATCCGACGCGCCCTTGCGCGTCCAGATCGACCCGATCGACATCGGCTGAGCCGAGCCCCACACCCGCGAATCATCCTGTCCGGCAAGGACGATGATTTCTCGCGGGTGGGGGAGGGGGCGGCCCGTCAGCGGTAGGCGGGGATATTGCGCTGTGCCCATTCGGCGTAGCTGGTCGCGGGGCGACCCAGCACGCGCTGCACGTCCGGGCTGACCTCCTGCTCGGCCACGGTAGGCGTACCGAGAATCTCGAGGGTGTGGTCGGCGACCGACTCCGGCATGAAGCGAAGCATATTGCCGCGCGCCTGTTCCCGGGTCAGCTCGACGAACGGCAGGGGTTCGCCGAGCGCTGCCGCGAGCGCTTCGGCCTGCTGGCGGGGCGTCACGGCTTCCGGGCCGGTCACCGTGTACACCTGGCCGTCGTGCCCGTCCTCTCGGAGTGCGACCGCCGCCACCGCCGCGATATCGGCCGGATCCACCACCGGCAGGCCGATATCCCCGAACGGCGCGAAGACGGTCCGCTGGGTGCGCACCGGCTCGATCCACGCGAAGGTATTGGTGGCGAATCCGCCGGGGCGCACCGCCGTCCACTCCAGATCCGAAGCGGCGAGGGCCTTTTCGAAGGCGAGCGTGCGGGCGTAGCCGTCACCGCCCGGCCGCGTCACCGCGCCCTGCGAGGAGAGGAACACCAAGCGTCGAACGCCTGCCGCCGCAACGGTTTCCAGTACCTGCTCGGGCGCTGGACCGGATACCAACTGGGGTCCGGTGATGAGTAGGAACATCTTGTCCGCTCCCGCGACGGCCGCGGCCAGCTCACCGAGGTCGCCGATGTCCGCCCGCCGGTGCTCGACGCCCGCCGGCAGATCCACCGGCTTCTCGCCGCGTGACACCGCGACCACCTTCTCGCCCGCTTCCGCGAGGCTGCGCACCAGCGTGCTGCCGACGTTTCCGGTTGCTCCGGTTACCACGATCATGTGTCCGACTCCTGAGTTAGTTGGCTGACTAACACGAACAGTAGGGCACGTGGCCGGGCGTTGTCTATAGTTAGTTGTATGACTAACTCAGTGGCCCGCGCCGGTATGACCAAGCCGGGCAAGCGGGAGCGGCTCGCCGACGCGGCAGCGAAGGTCTTCCACGAGCAAGGTGTGGAGAAGACGACCATCGCCGATATCGCCCGCGCGGCGGATGTTCCGGTGGGAAACGTCTACTACTACTTCAAGACCAAGGATCAGTTGGTCCAGGCCGCGATCGGCGCGCATGAGCGCACGGGTCAAGAGATCATCGCCGCCCTGGAACAGGTCGGTACTCCGGCCGAGCGACTCAAGGCGCTGGTCCGGGGCTGGGTCGAGCAACGTGAGCTGGCATCCCGATTCGGCTGCGCCGCGGGAACTCTCGCCACCGAGCTGGACAAGCGTGCGGACGGCCTCGATCAGGAACTCGCCGGAGTGATGCGCGCCTTCCTGGATTGGATCGAGACGCAGTTCACCGCCATGGGTCGCGCGGACGCGCGCGAGCTGGCCGTCGCGCTGCTTGCCTCATATCAGGGGATTTCCCTGCTCGCCAACACATTTCGCGATCCGGCCATGATGGAGGCCGAAGGCCATCGCCTGGAACGCTGGATCGACTCCCTGGTATGAGAATTCAGCCTTGGAGGGCGTGTGCGGGTCGCGCGGTGCGCACGCTCCAGCGGCCGTCCTCGCGCACGACGCGGACCGGGTGATCGAAGGTCGCGCTGATGTAGTCGGTGGTGATCACCTCGTCGACGGGTCCGGCGGCGACCGTGCGGCCGTCGCGGAGCAACATGGCGTGGGTCGTGCCGGGCGGCAGATCCTCCAAGTGGTGCGTGACCAGGACGGACGCGAGGTCGGTATGGGTCCGCTGCAATAGGTCGATGCTCTCCAGGAGTTGTTCTCGCCCAGCGAGATCCAGGCCGGTGGCCGGTTCGTCCAGGAGCAGGAGGCGGGGGCTGGGCATGAGGGCGCGGGCGATGAGGGTGCGGCCGCGCTGGCCTTGGGACAGGATCGGCCAGGCGGCGTCGCGGCGATGGGCCAGGCCGAGCAGGGTGATCAGGCGATCGGCCTCGGCGAGCTGGGCGGCGGTGGGGGACCAGCGCGGAATCCACGCCGCGGTATTGGTGATTCCGGTGAGCACGACCTGGTGCACGGTCATCGGATCACTGGGCTGGTGGCGGGGATCGACATGGCCGATGGCGGTGCGCAATTGGCGCATATCGACGTGGCCGAGTCGGTGACCGAGCACCTCGACTCCGCCCCGGGTGGGATGCTCCAACGCGCCGAGCATGCGCAGCAGGGTGGTCTTGCCCGCCCCATTGGGGCCGAGTAATGCCCAGTGCTCACCGGCGCGCACGGTGAGTGAAACCGCTTGCAGGATAGGGTTTCCGTCCCGGACGAAATCGACCGCATCGACCCGGAGCACCGTGGAATCCGTCATGTCCCCACCGTAGCAAGTCCTCAGACAAGGTGAGGAGTGAGAGTAATCCGGGAGAGCAGCGGGGAGACACTCGGTAGGGTGGCGGCATGGCGATCGAAGCGGTTCTTTTCGACTACTCCGGCACCTTGTTCCGATTGGAGGAATCGGCATTCCGCGAGGCGGAGCTGACCGATGCGAGTGGACGACCCCTCGACAAGCATGAGGTCACCGAGATCATGCGCCGGATGACCGCCCCGGTCGGGCAGTGGGTCGAATTCGATGAGGCGGGCCAATATGCTTGGGAGAACAGGGATCTCGACCCCGCCCTGCATCGCACCGCGTATATGCAGGTGCTGGAGAAGTCCGGCGTGCCCGACGCGTCCGCCGGGCAGTTGTATGAGCGACTGCTCGAGCCGACGGCGTGGACGCCCTACCCGGACACCGGTGACGTCCTGCGCGCGTTGAGCGAGCGCGGCGTGCGGGTGGCGATCGTCAGCAATATCGCCTTCGACTTCCGCCCGGCGTTCGTGAGCCGCGGCTGGGATCGCTATGTCGATGTCTTCACGCTGTCCTTCGAGGTGGGCGCGATGAAGCCGGATGAGCGCATCTTCCGTTCCGCGCTGGACAAGCTCGGGGTCGAGCCCGGCAATGCCCTCATGGTCGGTGACAGCGAAGAGGCTGATGGCGGCGCGACGGTGCTCGGCTGCGGGTTCGCCCTGGTCGATCCGCTGCCGACGGCAGATCGTCCGTGGGCGCTGCGTGATGCGGTGGCCGGTCACGGGCTGGTCGGTCGCTAGCACCAAATAGTCCAGACCGATAGGTTTGTGTCGCACATCACCTTGTTGTAGATAGACTGCCGATATATCGTCGATATCAGTAAGAGCAACGAAGAGCTTTTGCGAAACATCTACAACAAGCCTTCAGGAGGCACACCATGGAACACATGGACAACACAGAACGGGGTCGCGGACCCTGGCGGCGGCTGCGCGCAGAAGAGCAGCAGGGCCCCGAACATCCGCGTATGCGCCGTGGCGGTCGTGGGCAAGGCCCGCGTGAGCACGGCCCGCATCGCCACGGTCACGGCCGTGGTTTCGGTCCGGACTTCGGTCCGGGCGGCTTCGGTCCCGGTGGATTCGGTGGCGGCGGCCCGCACTTCGGCCGCGGTCGCGGTCGCGGCGGACGGGGCCGGCGCGGCGATGTCCGCGCGGCCATCCTGCTACTGCTGCAGGAGAAGCCCATGCACGGCTACGAGCTGATCCAGCAGATCCGCGAGCGCAGCCAGGACGTCTGGCGGCCGAGCCCGGGCTCCATCTACCCCGCGCTGGCACAGCTCGAGGATGAGGGCCTGGTCATTATCGAGAAGGTGTCGGGGCGCAAGACCGCCAAGCTCACCGAGACCGGTACCGCGTACGTCGAGGAGAACAAGACCGATCTCGGCGATCCCTGGCAGGAAGTCAAGGATGGCGTCGGCGATCAGGCGCTCGATCTGCGTGGCCTGATCGGTCAGCTGATGGGTGCGGTCGCACAGGTCGCCGCCGTCGGTTCGCCGGAGCAGGCGAGCAAGGCCGCGGAGGTCCTCACCGAGGCGCGCCGGTCGCTCTACCGGATCCTCGCCGAAGACGACACACCCGAAAAGTAATGGCATCGAAACACCCCGCCGCGCTGGGACATTCGGCTCCTCACCGGTGATCATTGTGAGATGGCACAGATGGGCCCCGCGAAACATAGTGACGTGGGACAGACGAGGGGCCGAGTGCGACGGGCGTTCAGACGCATCGCACCGGCGGGGGTAATGGCATTGACCGCGGTCGTCCTGGCGACGGCCGCGGGAACGATCGAATCGGGTTCCGCCGCAGCGAGTCCCGGCTACACACCGGCCGCCGTGCCGCTGGTATCCGGGCCGCCGCAGAGCGATCATCTGGCCGCGGCCAAATATCTCAAGGACCACCCGAACGCCGCGCCGCAGGGCACCAATGACTTCGGCTGCAAGCCGAGCGCCGCGCATCCGCGCCCGATCGTGCTGGCCCACGGCACCGATTCCTCGGCCTACTCCGACTATTCGGCCATCGGCCCCAAATTGGTACAGGCCGGATTCTGCGTCTTCGCCCCGAACTACGGCGGCAAGGCGGGCGGCAAGACCTACGGCACCGAGGACGTCTGGGCCAGCTCCGCCCAAATAGGCGGCTTCGTGGACCAGGTCCTCGCCGCCACCGGCGCCACCCAGGTCGACATGGTCGGCTTCTCCCAAGGCGCCAGCGTCACCCGCTACTACATCAACAAACTGGGTGGCGCCTCGAAAGTCGGTCAATGGGTAGGCATCGCCTCCCCCAGCTACGGCGGCATCATGTACGGCCTGGTCACAGTCGCCCAAGCGGCCCCCATAGTCTTCAAACTCGCCGAACTCGCCTCCTCCACCGCCGCCATCCAACAGGCCGCCGGATCCCCCTTCATCACCGAGCTGAATTCCGGCGGCGACACGGTCCCGGGCGTGCGATACACCACAATCGGCAGCAAGGTGGATGAAATGATCCAGCCCAATGACAACATCGCGCTGCGCGGTGCGGGAGCGACCAATCTGGTTCTTCAGAATCTGTGCGCCGATGACCTGACCGGGCATTTCCACATGGTTTATGACCCGTTCGTGCAGCAGGTGGTGGTCAATCTGCTCGATCCGGACCACGCCGTCGCGCCCACTTGTGTGCCCGTCGCGCTGTACACCGGAATCGCCGAGGTAGTCGAGGCTGCGCATTTCTGATCGGGGTGGTCGCGGGCATCCGTAAAATGGGGCGACCGTATTCGCTCGCCTTCTGGAGCTGCCCGTGACCATCCAGCCTGTCCGCCTGTTCGGCGATCCGATCCTGCGCGCTCGCGCGGCGGAGGTCGAGACGTTTGATCGGGAGGTGCGTCAGCTGGTGGCTGACCTCACCGACACCATGTATGAGAGTGGTGGGGTGGGGATGGCGGCTCCGCAGATCGGGGTGGGGCTGCGGGTGTTCGTGTATGACACCGGGGATGCGCAGGGGCATTTGATCAATCCGGTGTTCGAGGTGCTCGGGGACGAGACGCAAACCGGGCCGGAGGGGTGTCTGTCGATTCCCGGTGTGCGCCATGACGTCACGCGGCCGCTGGTGGTGCAGGCGCGCGGGGTCGATGTGGACGGTAAGGCGGTCGAGTTCCGGGCCGAGGGGTTGTTGGCTCGGTGCGTGCAGCATGAGACCGACCATCTCGACGGGGTGCTGTTCTTGCAGCGGCTGGATCCGGCCACACGCAAGGAAGCCATGCGGACATTGCGCGAATCATCCTGGTTCACACAGGGAATCACGGTGCTGGCGGCTTCCGAGATCGGTGCCCGCCGCACCTCATCCGCCACTGCGCGGGAACGGAGTCGTTGATGCGTCTGGTGTTCGCGGGAACCCCCGAGCCGGCGGTTCCGTCGCTGCGGCGGCTCATCGAATCCGATAAGCATGAAGTGGTCGCGGTGGTGACGCGGCCGGACGCGGTGCGCGGGCGCGGGCGCAAGGTGACCCGGTCGCCGATCGGGCAGCTCGCCGACGAGCATGGGATTCCCGTGTTCACGCCGCGCAAGCCGTCCGAGCCCGACTTCGTCGAGGCGCTCACCGAATTGGCTCCCGACTGTTGTCCCGTGGTCGCTTACGGCGCGCTGCTGCCCGAGCGGGTGCTCGACATTCCCCGGCACGGCTGGATCAATCTGCACTTCTCGCTGCTGCCCGCCTGGCGTGGTGCGGCGCCCGTGCAGGCCGCCATTCTCGCCGGTGACGAGTACACCGGTGCGTCCACGTTCCGGATCGAGAAGGGCCTGGACACCGGGCCGGTCTTCGGCACGCTGACCGAGAAGATCGCCATCTCCGACACGTCCGGCACCCTGCTGGAACGTCTCGCCGAGAGCGGCGCGCACCTGCTGGAATCCACCCTCGACGGGGTGGAATCCGGTGTCGTGCAAGCAGTTCCGCAGTCCATGGACGGCATCTCCTACGCTCCCAAGGTGGAGCAGGAGGACGGTCAGCTGCGCTGGGACCAGCCCGCCCTGGCCATTGCCCGCCGCTCCCGCGCGGTCACACCCGCCCCGGGCGCCTGGACCGAATTCGAGGGCATGCGCCTTAAGCTGGGCCCGGTGGAAATGGTCGAGGAATCCCTGCCCGAGCGCGCCATCGACGTCCGCAAGACCGGCGTCTACATCGGCACCGCCACCACCGCGGTCCGCCTCACCCAAGTCCAACCCCCGGGCAAACGCATGATGCCCGCCCTCGACTGGGCCCGCGGCGCCCGCCTCGCCCCCGGCGCGGTGGTCGCATGACACGCCCCGATCGTGACAAGGACGAGCCCCGCACCGGCATCTCGTCCAACGGCGGCGCCCAGCGCAAGCAGCCCGCCCGTCAGGGAGACAAGCCCTCCCGCAATGCTTTCAAACCCCGCACCCCCGGCACCGGCCGCGACGACTCCAAGTCCGGCCGCCCCCGCCAGGGCGACAACCGCGGCGGCAGCGGCACACGCCGCGAATCCCCTGCGGCACAGGGCGATCAGCGCCGCGGTGGCGCAGACGGCGGACGTAGCGGATCCAAGTCCTCCGGCGGCACAACCGGCCCGCGGGGTGATGCACGCCGTACCTCGCGTGACGGCGCATCCTCGAGTGGGTCGAGCAGCGGTTTCTCGGGTACGCGCGGCGGCCAGAGTCGCGGCGAAGGTGCGCGTGGTGGCGGGCGAACCCACGACGGTGCGGATGACGCACGCAGGTCGCACGACGATGCCAACCGGTCGAGTAACGGTCCGGCCGCTTCACGCGGCGGCCAGGGCAGTGGCGACAGCACACGCGCCGAACAGAGCCGCAGTGGCGGAACCGCCGCTCGCGGTTCGCGCGATGATGTCGGCCGGTCGAAGAGTGGCCCGACCGGAGCGCGGAGCGGTGGAAAGGCTCGTCGTGGGGACGGGACGGGCTCCGGACCGCAGCGCACTGGGAGTAATGGGGGTGCTCGGCGCGGGGAACGCCCTGTGCAGAGCGGGGATCCGGTTCGGGTCGTCGCCCGGGATGTTTTGCGGGCGGTGCGGGAGCGGGATGCTTACGCGAATCTTGTGTTGCCGGGGCTTTTGCGGGAGCGGAAGATCAGCGGGCGCGATGCGGCGTTGGCCACCGAGCTCACCTACGGGGCCTCGCGGGCGCAGGGGTTGCTCGATGCCGTGATCGAGGCGGGAGCGGGGCGGCCGATCGGCGAGATCGATGGGCTGCTTTTGGACGCGTTGCGGCTTGGGGCCTATCAGATTTTGCGGACTCGGATCGGGGCGCATGCGGCGGTTGATACGTCGGTCGCGCTGGTTCGGGACGAATTCGGCGCTGGGCGTGCCGGGTTCGTGAATGCTGTGCTGCGGCGGGTGGCGGAGCGGACGCCGGAGGAGTGGGTGGAAGCTCTCGCACCGAAGGATCCGCTCGGGCACTTGGCGTTCGAGTATGCGCATCCGGTGTGGATTGCGCAGGCGTTCGCGGATGCGCTGGGGGCGGAGGCGGGGGAGCTTCAGGAGGTGCTGGCCGCCGATGATGCTCGTCCGGCGGTGCATTTGGTTGCGCGGCCCGGCGAAATCTCCGCCGAGGAACTGGCTTTGATCACCGGTGGCGAGGAAGGCCGTTGGTCGCCGTATGCGGTGTACCTCGACGGTGGCGATCCGGCCAAGCTGGAACCGGTTCGTGAAGGTATGGCCGCCGTGCAGGATGAGGGCAGCCAGTTGGTGGCGCTCGCGGTCACCAAGGCTCCGTTGGAGGGCCCGGACGGCGGACGGTGGCTGGATCTGTGCGCCGGACCTGGTGGCAAGACCGCCCTGCTCGGTGCGATCGCCGATATCGACGGCTTCCGCATCGACGCGGTCGAACCCGCCGAGCACCGTGCGGAATTGGTGCGCAAGACCACCCGGGGCATGCCGGTCGAGGTGCACGTGACCGATGGTCGCGACAGCGGCCTCACCCCCGGTTACGACCGCATCTTGGTCGACGCCCCGTGTACCGGGCTCGGTGCCTTGCGCCGCCGCCCGGAGGCCCGCTGGCGTCGCCAACCCTCCGACGTTCGCGAATTGGTCACCTTGCAGCGCGAATTGCTTTCCGCCGCATGGGATCTGGTCCGGCCCGGCGGTGTGGTCGTCTACTCGACGTGTTCCCCGCATCTGCCGGAGACGGTCTCGGTGGTGGCCGATATGGTCCGCCGCACCGGCGCGGAACAACTCGACACCCGCGAATTGCTCCCGGGCGTCACCGATCTCGGTGACGGCCCCGGCGTACAACTGTGGCCGCACCGCCACGGCACGGACGCCATGTTCCTGGCGGCTCTACGCAAACCGCTCCAGCCGGAGTAATGCGGTAAACGCACACCGCGCCGGGCCCGATTCGGGCCCGGCGCGGTGCTTTTCGTCCTGATGCCTACTCGCGGGCGGATTGCTCGCGAAGTCGGGCGAGGGTTTTGGAGAGAATGCGCGAGACGTGCATCTGGGAGATGCCCATCTGGTTGGCGATCTGGGTTTGGGTCATGGATTCGAAGAAACGCATGGTCAGAATGCGGCGTTCGCGTTCCGGAAGACCTTCCAGCAGAGGCCGGATGGCCACGTACTCTTCGACTCGGTCGAATTGGGATTCTTCTTCGCCGAGGGTGTCGAGCAGGGATGCCTCGGTGTCGCGCCCCACGGAGACGGCGTCGATGGAGCTGGGCTGGTAGGCATTTCCGGCTATGACGGCCTGGGTGACCTCATCGGGTTCGATGCCGAGTTCGGCCGCGATTTCCTTGGCGGTGGGGGAGCGGCCGAGTTGCTGGGAGAGGCCGTCTATGGCCGCGCCGATGCGCAGGTGGGTTTCCTTGACGCGGCGCGGGACTCGCATGGCCCAGGTGTTGTCGCGGAAGTAGCGGCGAACCTCGCCCATGATGGTGGGGACGGCGAAGGACAGGAAGTTGGAGCCGCGGGTGATGTCGAAGCGGTCGACGGCGTGCACCAGGCCGACCCGTGCCACCTGGGTCAGATCGTCGAATGGCTCACCGCGGCCGCTGAATTTGCGGGCTATGTGGTCGGCGAGCGGGATGCACCGGTTGATCAATTCACCACGTAGCAACGCGCGTCTGGAGGAGCCGGGGTCGGTGGCGGCCAGCTGTTCGAACAGCGCCGACACATCGTCGTATCCGGAGGCGGTGCGGACGACCTCTTCGACTTCCTCCGCATCGACTTCTTCTACGGCCTCGGTGGCTTCACCGTTCTCGCCGTTTGCAGCGTTCTCTGCGTTGTCACCGTCGCCGTCGGCAGTTTCCCGCTCCTCGGGCGGCTCGGCCTGCGGTTCGGTTTTGGGGTCGGGCTCGGGTGCATCGGGGGATGCGAACACGATGTCTCCGTCTGCCACTACGCCTTCCCCCGGACCCGCCGGAATTCCACGACCGTCGGGTAGCCGGAGATCGCCGGATCGAACGCGCCCTGTGTCGCGCTCACCTCGTCGGAGAGCGTGCGCAGCACATGCCAGCCGAAGCTGCGTTGATCGGGCAGTCCCTCGGCGCGCGCGATTCCACTGACCTGCACCAGCAAATCGGTGTCACCGACGGTGAACCGGCATTGCAGCGTGGTGTCCGGCTTGGCGAGCGCGATGAGCGTGGATGCGGCCTCGTCGACGGCGAGCCGGATATCGGCCACCTCGTCCAGGGTGAAATCGCTGAGCAGCACCAGTGTTTCGGCGAGTCCGCGCACGATGGGCAACTGGGAGACGGATGCGGCGACACCGATCTCGACCGGTGTGGCCCGCAGCCCTTGTTCCGCCGAAATGTTGATCACCTTGTAGAGGCTACCCATTCCGGTGCGGCGCAATCACGGCAATCGCCGGTATCGGCCCCGGCCGTGTCTGCTACGCGGGGCCGCTAGACTGCCGCGTGTGTGCACCTCTTCCTCCCCCTTCCATCGGCCCGCGCCGATGATCGCCCCCTCCATCCTTTCCGCCGATTTCGCGCGTCTCGGTGAGGAAGTGAAGGCCATCGAGGGTGCCGATTGGGTGCATGTCGACGTGATGGACAACCATTTCGTGCCCAACCTGACGCTCGGCCTGCCGGTGGTGGAAAGCCTGTTGAAGGCCACCGACATTCCGCTCGACTGCCATCTCATGATCGAGAACCCGGAGCGCTGGGCCCCGGCCTACGCGGAGGCGGGCGCATACAACGTCACTTTCCACGCAGAGGCCACCGACAATCCCCTCGCGGTCGCCCGCGACATTCGGGCAGCCGGTGCGAAGGCGGGCCTTTCGGTCAAGCCGGGCACACCGATCGAGCCGTACCTCGAGATCCTGCGCGAGTTCGACACCCTGCTTGTCATGAGCGTCGAACCCGGTTTCGGCGGACAGTCATTCATCGCGCACGTGCTGGACAAGGCCCGCACGGTGCGCCGCCTGGTGGACGCCGGTGAGCTGCGCCTGGTGGTCGAGATCGACGGCGGCATCAATATGAGCACGATCGAGCAGGCCGCCGAGGCCGGAATCGACTGCTTCGTCGCCGGTTCCGCCGTCTACGGCACCGCCGACCCGGCCGCGACCGTGGAAGCCTTGCGGCAGAAGGTGATCGCCGTCGAGGCCGCGACCGCGGCTGATTAAGACGTCGGATCGAACGTGCGCGACCGTCCGAGTGGGCGGTCTCGCCCGTCAGTGGCCGAGTAGCGCCTCGACCACCGATTCCAGCGGCGGCACCGCGGTGACGGTCTCCGGCGGCTGAATCCAGGTGCGGTATCCCGTGCGCTCGTCATCGGCGGACGGGAGCACCACCTGCGCGCCGGTGCACGCGACCGTGGCGTAGAGCCGGAACAAGGCCGCGGAGACCGACTTGCTGAGCGCTTCGGGGCGAATCGGACCGGTAATGAAGGTCCAGCGCCGCGCCCGGGGGTGGTGCACGATCGGCCCGGCCAGATCGGCCTGCGCCAGCCGCTGCTGGACGCGTTCGCCGAGGTCGGCGGGCATGGTGATGGCGCCGTAACGGCTGCCTATCTCGAGCAGGATGTGTCGTGACGTCGGGTCGATCGATGCCGGAAGATGAAATTCGCGGCGGTACTGCACACAGCGGACTTCGAGCGTCGTATCGAGGAGCGTGGTCACGCTGTTCTCCCAATTGTTTTGTCTGCCACCAGGATCCGGCCCGCGCGGGGCCCAACCTTCCCTAGGTTTGAACTGCTGCGATTGCTCACCCGGGCCTGGAGGAGGCACCGGCTGCCGAGATCGTTCTGCACTGAACTGCTGGCGGAGAAGTTGAACTGTAGGAATCAGCTGCATAACAATCTTGCGTCCATTTTTGGTTCTGCGCAAGATTCTGGTGTAAGCGAGTCGCAGATTGGGTAAACCCGCGCGTTTCAGCCCCGGCCAGGCCGCATGTCGTCTGCGACGCGGCGTCGTTAGGCTGAGGGGGACAATCGCTCACCGGGGAATACGGCCGGTGGCCCGGGCTGTTGGCCCGGTCGTCGGGCCCGGCTCGCGGGCGTGATGCGGTAATTGGCACAGGGAGAGGTAGCGCAATGTTCACGGGCATCGTCGAGGAACTGGGCGAGATCGTCGCCACCGAACAGCTGGCCGATGCGGCCCGTCTGACCATTCGCGGACCGCTGGTGACCTCCGATGCCGGACACGGCGATTCGATCGCGGTGAACGGTGTCTGCCTGACCGTCGTAGACCAGAAGGTGGAAGGCGACGTTTTCACCGTGGACGTCATGGCCGAGACCCTCAATCGCTCCAGCATCGGCGGCCTCGACGTCGGCTCGCGGGTCAATCTGGAACGCGCCGCCGCCGTCAATAGCCGCCTCGGCGGCCATATCGTGCAGGGCCATGTGGATGGCACCGGCACCGTGCTCGCCCGCACCCCGTCGGAGAACTGGGAGGTGGTCCGAATCTCGCTGCCGGACAGCATCGCCCGCTATGTCGTGGAGAAGGGTTCCATCACCATCGACGGCATCTCGCTGACGGTCTCGGGTCTCGGACTCGCCGAGGAAGCGGCCGCCGACGGCAGCAAGGACTGGCTCGAGGTTTCGCTGATCCCGACCACCCGCGCACTCACCACCCTCGGTTCCGCCCCGGTCGGCACCACCGTGAACCTGGAGGTGGACATTATCGCCAAGTACGTCGAACGACTGGTCCAGCGCGGCTAGCCCGCACTCGCGACGCCGGAGACGGCGCAAAACAGGCACTGGCTTACTGTAGGTAGGCACCTAATCGAGATGGAGCACAACAGACGTGACCAGGTTCGACACCATCGAGCGCGCAGTCGCCGACATCGCCGCCGGTAAGGCCGTCGTCGTGGTCGACGACGAGGGCCGGGAGAACGAGGGCGACCTCATTTTCGCCGCCGAGAAGGCGACCCCCGAGCTCGTGGCCTTCATGATCCGCTACACCTCCGGTTACATCTGTGTGCCGCTCACCGGGGACGACTGCGACCGCATGGGCCTGCCGCCCATGTTCGCGGTGAACCAGGACAAGCACGGCACCGCCTACACCGTCTCGGTGGATGCGCGCGAGGGCATCAGCACCGGCATCTCGGCCGCCGACCGCGCCACCACCATGCGCGTGCTCGCCGATCCGCAGGCCAAGTCCGATGATCTGACCCGCCCGGGTCACGTGGTCCCGTTGCGCGCCAAGGACGGTGGCGTCCTACGCCGCCCCGGCCACACCGAGGCCGCCGTGGATCTGGCCCGCATGGCCGGGCTCAGCCCCGCCGGCGTGATCTGCGAGATCGTCAGCCAGAAGAACGAAGGCGATATGGCGCGCACCGAGGAGCTGCGCGTTTTCGCCGATGAGCATGATCTGGCCTTCATCTCCATCGCGCAGATGATCGCCTGGCGTCGCCGCAATGAGAAGCATGTGGAGCGGGTGGCCGAGGCCAAGATCCCGACCAAGTACGGCGAGTTCAAGGCCATCGGCTACCGGAGCGATTACGACGATTCCGAGCATGTCGCGCTGGTCCTGGGTGATATCCCGGGCCCCGATGGCACCGGCGAGGGCGTCCTGGTGCGGGTGCACTCGGAATGCCTGACCGGTGACGTGTTCGGGTCGCTGCGCTGCGACTGCGGACCGCAGCTGGACGCGGCCATCAAGATGGTCGCCGAGGAAGGTCGCGGCGTGGTGCTCTACATGCGCGGGCATGAGGGCCGCGGCATCGGGCTCATGCACAAGTTGCAGGCCTACCAGTTGCAGGACAATCTCGACCTCGACACCGTGGATGCCAATACCGCCCAGAACCTGCCCGCCGATGCGCGTGACTATGGCACCGGTGCACAGATTCTCGTGGATCTCGGCATCACGTCGATGCGGCTGCTCACCAATAACCCGGACAAGCGCGCCGGGATCGAGGGATACGGGCTCAGCATCAGCGAGCGGGTGCCGATGCCGGTGCACGCCAATTCCCACAATCTGCGTTATCTGCGCACCAAGCGGGATCGGATGGGCCACGACCTGGTCGGGCTGGACGATCTCGACCTGGGCGAAACCGCACACTAGACAACCGAGAAGGGCGGATACCGATGAGCGGTACCGGCGTACCGACATTCGAGCTCGCCGATGCCAAGAGCGTCAAGCTGGGCATCGTCGCCTCGCGCTGGCACACCACGATCTGCGACGCACTGGTCGACAATGCGGTGAAGACGGCGCAGGACGCGGGCGTCACCGACATCACGGTGGTGCGGGTCGCGGGCGCGATGGAGCTGCCGGTGGTGGCGCAGGCGCTGGCCCGCAGCCATGACGCGGTGGTCGCGCTCGGTGTCGTGATCCGTGGTGGCACACCGCATTTCGAGTACGTGTGCGATTCGGTGACGGCCGGTCTGACCCGGGTGTCTCTCGATGAGGGCACCCCGGTCACCAATGGCGTGCTCACGGTGAACACCGAGGAGCAG
Source organism: Nocardia sp. NPDC051030 (assembly GCF_040683015.1). Lineage (NCBI taxonomy): Bacteria > Bacillati > Actinomycetota > Actinomycetes > Mycobacteriales > Nocardiaceae > Nocardia > Nocardia sp. NPDC051030. Next base: position 336,021 of record NZ_JBFBCD010000003.1, read on the forward strand.
GCCCTGGATCGCGCGGGTCTGCCCGGCTCGGCGGAGAACAAGGGTGAGCAGGCCTCGGCCGCCGCGCTGGATGCGGCGCTGACCCTGCGCGAGCTGACCCAGTCCGTCTAGTCATGCCAGTCGTCCGGATCTGGAAGCGAGACGGCGGTTCCGAGGAACCGCCCCGTAAGCCTGCCGCCGAATCGAAGACCGGGGATGCGCAAGTGCCTGCCGCACAGCAGAAGTCCGAAAGCAAGCCCGCCGCCGAGGAGGATTCCGAATCCGGCTGGGATCTGGAGGTGCGGCCGCATCGTGCGATCCGCACCGTGCGGATCGTCGCGGTGTTGATCGCGGCCGTGTTCATTATCGGCGGCATCTTCCTGAACCGGGGATCCACGGGTGTGAACTTCCGGATCTCCGATCAGATCGCCATGATCGGCATCGGGCTGCTGCTGGCCGGTGGCGTGCTCATGCTCAGCCGTCCGCGGGTGCGGGTGGGTGCGCGCGGGGTCGTGGTGCGCAATATCCTGGGCGACAATGAATTCCAGTGGAAGGATATTCGCGGGATCTCCTTCCCGGACAAGAAGTCCTGGGCCCGGCTGGAACTCGTGCATGACGAATACGTGCCGATGATGGCGATCCGTTCCAATGACAAGCTGCGTGCCGCCACGGCGATGGACAAGTTCCGTGAGCTCGGCGCGAAGTACACCGGAAATACGGACTGACGCAGCGGAATTCATTCCGTCGGTAAACATGATTGTGGCCCGCCACCCATTGGGGTGACGGGCCACAATCGTCAATGCGTGTGCCGGTCAGTGCTGGTTGTCGCCGAGCACGGCACCCTCACGCCGCGGGTCCGCGCCGCCGATCCAGCCATTGCCGTCGCGGGCCAGGGCGGATAGGCCGCTGGATTGCGGGGCCACCGAGACTTGGTGGCCGAGCTCTCGTAGTTTCAGCACCAGTGCGTCGTGGTCGCCATTGTCGGCGGCATTGATCGCGGGATTCTCGCCCCCGACATTGGTGGCGGGGGAGTTGGCCGCACCGAAGGCGACGAGTGAGACCGCCTGCTGCGGGTTCAGCCCCCAATCCAGCATGGCCACCAGGGTTTTCACCACGAACTGGATGATGACCGACCCGCCGGGCGACCCGGTCACGAAGCTGAGCTGCCCGCGCGAGCCATCGGCGGCCTTGTCGAAGACCAGCGTCGGGCTCATGGAGCTGCGCGGCCGCTTGCCCGCGTCGATCCGGTTGGCGACGGGCAGGCCGTCCTTGCCGAGCGGTTCGGCGGCGAAGTCGGTGAGCTGGTTGTTCAGCACGAAGCCATCGACCAGGTGGAAGGAGCCGAAGGCCGATTCCACCGTGGTGGTCATGGCGGCGGCATTGCCGTACTTGTCGACGATGGAGATGTGGCTGGTGCCGTGTTCGGGCGTCTGCGGTCCGGTGCCGAGGGGGACCGGGCCGAAGTCACCGGGCTGCGCGTTGCCCATGCTGTGGTTCGGATCGATGAGCCCCGCGCGCGTTTTCAGGTAGTCGGGATTGAGCAGCGTCTGCGGCGAATTACCCGGCATGGGAATGAAATCCGAGTCGGCCACGTACTTGTCGCGATCGGCGTAGGTGAGGCGCTCGGCCTCCGAGATGAGGTGCACCGCAGCGGCCGTGGGCTTGCCGCCATTGAGCGCGGCATCGGAATCGCCGCTGATGTTCTCGGGCTTCATGGCGCTCAGGTCGAAGTTCGACAGGATGCCCAGCGTGGCCGCGACCGTGACGCCGCCGGAGGACGGATTGGGCATGCCGCAGATCTCGTGCGTGCGGTACGGCGAGCACAGCACGGTGCGCTTCTTGGCCTGGTAGGCGGCCAGATCCGCCATGGAGGTCAGGCCCGGGGTGCGTCCGCCCGAGGTGGTGGAGATGGCTTCCACGATATCGGCGGCGATGGCCCCGGTATAGAAGGCGTTCGCGCCGTCGGAGGCAATGGCCGAGAGGGTCTTGGACATTGCCGGATTCGTCAGCGTGGTCCCGGCGGGTTTGCCGGTGCCGTCGGCCTGCAGGAAGTAGTTGCGGGCGTTCTCGTCACGTCCGAGATCGGCTGCGGAGTCGGCGATTTGGCCCGCCATTCGAGGGCTGATCTTGAAGCCCTGATCGGCCAGTGCGATAGCCGGATTGAACAGGTCGCGCCAGGTCTGCTTGCCGTGTTCCTGCTGCGCGAGCTCGAGTAGTCGCAGCGCGCCCGGAGTGCCGATGGACCGGCCGCTGGCGCGCGCATTGGGTTGCGGCACGGTGCGGTCGGTATCGCTGATCCAGCGCAGATAGTCATTGGTGGCGGCGGCCGGTGCGGTTTCACGGCCGTCGTAGGCCTCGACATTGCCGCTGGCCTTGTCGTAATAGAGCAGGAAAGCGCCGCCGCCTATGCCGGAGGCCTGCGGTTCGACCAGGCCGAGCACGGTCTGCGCCACGATGAGCGCGTCGGCGGCGGTGCCGCCCTCGCGCAACACCTTGCAGGCGGCCTCGGTGGCGACCGGATTGGCGGTGGAGACCGAGAAGCTGTCCGTGCGTACGGGTTTCATGCCCGTGCGGTATCCGGTGGCGATCTCCGGGTGCAGGCTGAGATTGGTGGTGGTGGGTGATCCGGAGCTGGCCTGGGCGGTGACGGGGACGCCATTGGGCGTCGATTCGCAGGTGGCCTGTTCCTTGTCGGTGGACGAGCAGGCGGTGGCCAGTCCGAGCAGAAGCAGCAGGGCGGCAGCGCCGCTCCAGGTCTGCTGTCGCAAGCGCTTCATGGTCGGACTCTAGCGCCGAGGCCCGGCATCGGCACGGCTTTGTGGGTCCGGATGGGGCGGGTTGCCGGGATTTCATTTCTGGGTGGAAATAAGTCTAAGATGGAGCGTTTCGGCGGCAATCCACGTCAAAATGGACCCGATGGTTTGATGACGTGCTCGTACCTCCTCGCGAGTGTTCCTGCTCGGAGCGCCGATGTGGTTCTCAGCAAATCGCAAGGTACTCTCGCTACCGCCTCACTTAACGATTGCGGAGGGTTAACCGGCGAATGACCGAGATCCGGACAAAGGCCACCAACCTCAATGCCGAGGACAGCGGGTATCACAAAGCCCTGAAACCTCGGCAATTGCAGATGATCGCCATCGGCGGCGCCATCGGCACCGGCCTGTTCCTGGGCGCGGGCGGACGACTGGCCAGCGCCGGTCCGTCGCTGTTCCTGGTGTACCTGGTCTGTGGCGTTTTCGTCTTCTTCATCCTGCGTGCGCTGGGTGAATTGGTGCTGCACCGCCCGTCTTCGGGCTCCTTCGTCTCCTACGCGCGTGAATTCTTCGGCGAGAAGGCCGCTTTCGTGGCCGGGTGGATGTACTTCCTGAACTGGTCCATGACCGGCATCGTCGACACCACCGCGGTGGCCACCTACCTGCACTACTGGGGCCCGTTCGAGCCGGTCGCGCAGTGGATTCTGGCGCTGGGCGCACTGATCATCGTGCTGGGCATCAACCTGGCCTCGGTGAAGTGGTTCGGTGAGATGGAGTTCTGGGCGGCCATGATCAAGGTGCTCGCCCTGGTCAGCTTCCTCGTGGTCGGTACCGTGTTCCTGGCCGGGCGCTTCGAGGTCGAGGGTCAGTCCACCGGCTTCCGGATGGTCAGCGAGGCGGGCGGCTGGTTCCCGACCGGGATTCTGCCGCTGATCACGGTCACCTCCGGCGTCGTATTCGCCTATGCCGCCGTGGAAATGGTCGGTATCGCCGCGGGTGAGACCGAGAATCCGGCCAAGATCATGCCGCGCGCCATCAACTCGGTGATCATGCGTATCGCGCTGTTCTACTGCGGTTCGGTGATCCTGCTCGCGCTGCTGCTGCCCTACACCTCGTACAAGAGCGGTGAGAGCCCGTTCGTCACCTTCTTCTCCAAGCTCGGTGTCGCACACATGGGTTCGATCATGAACTTCGTGGTGCTGACCGCCGCGCTCTCCAGCCTGAACGCCGGTCTCTACTCCACCGGCCGCATCCTGCGATCCATGGCAATGAACGGCAGCGCACCGAAATTCACCGCGCGCATGTCGAAAGCCGGTGTGCCCTATGGCGGCATCCTGCTCACCAGCACCATCGCGCTGTTCGGCATCTGGCTCAACTACGTAGTCCCCGAGGACGCCTTCGAGATCGTCCTGAACGTGGCCTCACTGGGCATCCTCTCGTCCTGGGCCGTGATCATCCTGTGCCAGCTGAAGCTCTGGTGGTGGTGGAAGAAGGGCATCGCCGAGCGTCCGGCGTTCCGCATGTTCGGCGCTCCCTACACCGGAATCGCCACGCTGGTCTTCCTTCTCGCGGTCCTGATCCTCATGGCCTTCGACCGCCCGGTAGGCACCTGGACGGTGTCCAGCCTGGTGATCATCATCCCCGCCTTGATGATCGGCTGGAAGTTCGCCGAGCCGCGCGTGCTCGCCATTGCCAAGATGCGTGAGGGCTACACCGGCGAGTTCCCCGTGATCCCGCCGATCCCGTTGGACGACAAGTAGCGTCGCGGACATCGCGGCGACTGCGCACCGATGTGGCTGCGATCACGTTTGGTCGCTTGATCGTATCGGCGTGGGCCTTCTCATAACTTCGCCGCAGAGATTGTTCGAAATCCATTCACCTGGTTAGCGTCAGGGCGATGTGTTCGCAGGGGGCGCATCGCGATAGATGCTCAACGAGGAGTGCTGTGAGTTCGCATTCGGCTGTGGTCGACGAGGTGGAAATCTCGTCGGCAGATGCGCGGAACAGTGTTCCTGGCATGTTTTTCGAGCGAATCGTGGGTGTCGCTCGCGGCATTCGGCATGATGGTTTCAAGATCGAGTTGCCCACCAAGGTGCGGGAAACGCAGTACGCCGCCTTGGCCACAGCGGGATTGGTGATCCTGCACGGGGTGCTCGCGGTGACCGGCGGGTTCGATGATGTGTTCGGCAATATCGGACACTTCTTCGCGGCGCTGGTAACCGGCGGTGTGGCACTGCTTTTCGGGCTGCGATCGCGCTGGGTGTGGGTGGCGGCACTGGGACTTGCCAGCTTGCAAGCGTTTCTGGGCGTGTTCACGCTGGTGTCGGCCGAGATGCCTTCGGGCGTGGGGCCGTTCACCGTGCTGCTCGGGGTGATGGCCTCGGGGACCGTGCTGGCGCTGCTGCTGCGCCGGGAGTGCTACGACTGGTTCGTCGCGGCCTGATTCGCGGCTGCCGCCCGCGCATGCGCTTGGGCGGCAACCGATTCGAGTCAACCCTTTCGATTCAACCCTCGCCCTGAATCACTTCAGGCTGCGGCCTAGTGCGCGTCCGGCGGCGCGGCCGGAGAAGATGCAGCCACCCAGGAAGGTGCCTTCCAGGGCGTTGTAACCGTGCACACCGCCACCGCCGAAACCGGCGACCTCACCGGCGGCATACAGGCCGGGGAACGGGGTGCCGTCGGGGCGCATGACCTGAGAGTCCAGATTGGTCTGCAAGCCGCCCAAGGTCTTTCGGGTGAGGATATTGAGCCGGACCGCGATCAACGGGCCGTGCGCGGGATCCAGGATTCGGTGCGGGGTGGCGACGCGGCCCAGCTTGTCGCCCAGGTAGCGACGGGCATTGCCGATCGCCATGAGCTGCGCGTCCTTGCTGAACTTGTGTTCGGCATCGCGGTCGCGCGCCACCACCTGGCGCTCGATCTCGGCGAGGTCCAGGTGCGGGCCGCGCGCGATCTTGTTCATGCCCGCGACCAGCTCCGCCAGATTGTCGGCGACCACGAAATCGACGCCGTGCTGCTTGAACGCCTCCACCGGGCCCGGCGCGCCCTTGGCGACGCGGCTCTTGAGCGTGAGTTTGAGGTCCTTGCCGGTGATATCGGGATTCTGTTCCGAACCCGAGAGCGCGAATTCCTTCTCGATGATCGACTGGTTGAGGATGAACCAGGAGTAGTCGTAGCCGGTCGACAGGATCGCCTTCATGCTGGAATTGGTGTCGAAACCGGGGAAATTCGGTGCGGCCAAGCGCTTTCCATTGGCGTCGAACCACAACGAGGACGGGCCGGGGATAATGCGGATGGCGTGATCGGGCCAGACCGGATCCCAGTTGTGAATGCCTTCGGTGTAGTGCCACATGCGATCCCGGTTCACGATGCGCCCGCCGGCCGCCTCGGTGATGCCGAGCATGCGGCCGTCCACATGCGCGGGCACGCCCGAGATCATGTGCTCGGGGCAGGGACCCAGCCGATCCACCGGCCAGTTGCGGCGGATGAGATCGTGATTGTGGCCGATGCCGCCCGACGACACGATCACCGCCTTGGCCTGGAATTCGAACTCGCCCAAGATGGTTCGTGAGGACTCCACGCCGCGCTCGGCATCGGACGGTTCCAGCACACTGCCGCGCGCACCGGTGACGACATCGTTCTCCACGACCAGTTCGTCGACCCGGTGCCGGAAGGCGAAGCCGACCTGCCCGCGCTGTTCGGCTTGCAGGACCGGTTCCAGGAAGACCCGCACCACCTCCGGGCCGGTGCCCCAGGTGAGGTGGAAGCGCGGCACCGAATTGCCGTGCCCGTCGGCGGTCGCGCCGCCGCGCTCGGCCCAGCCGACCACGGGTGTCACCCGCAGGCCGAGGTCGTGCAGGTACTGCCGCTTCTCGGTGGCGGCGAATTCGACATACGCCTTGGCCCACTGCCGGGCCCAGTGGTCCTCGTCCTCGCGGTCGAAACCGGCCGAGCCCAGCCAGTCCTGCATGGCCAGTTCCAGGGAGTCCTTGACGCCGAGCCGGCGCTGTTCCGGGCTGTCGACGAAGAACAGTCCGCCCAGCGACCAGAACGCCTGTGCGCCCAGATTCGCGCGGTTCTCCTGGTCCAGGATCAGGACTCGTTTTCCGGCCTTGACCAGCTCGTGAGTGGCGACGAGACCGGCCAGACCGGCGCCGACGACGATGACATCCGGATTCTCGATCATGCCCATTTCCTAGCGTCGTAAAGGTTCGATACATCAGTGTATCGAGTTGCTCGATACGCGACTGTATCGAACGTGGGTGTCGGTGGGCCATGCTTGGGTAGCGTCGGGCCTTCGGTGTTGATGGGCCTGTGCATGTCGGTGGGCCATGGCATGGTTCGAGTGTGCCGATTTCTCCCACGCCGAGCCGCGAAATGACCGTCGCTGCGGCGCGCCGCATTGCACTCGCCGCCCAGGGCTTCGCCGCCACCCGGCCGAGCGCCGCGCCCACCCGCCGCACGGTTCTGCGCGTCCTGGACAACACCCGGCTGCTGCAATTGGATTCGGTATCGGCGGTCGTGCGCGCGCACTACGCGCCCGTCTTCAGCCGGATCGGTGCATACGACCGGGATCTGCTCGACGAGATCGCCTGGGCCGACACCGCGCGTCGTCCCCGCCAGCTGATCGAGTATTGGGCACACGAGGCCGCGCTACTCCCCGTCGAGGACTGGCCCCTCATGCGTTGGCGCATGGTCGAATACCGCCACGGCCGCTGGAACGGCATGCGCCAAGTCGCGCAACGCAATCCGGCCCTCATGGACGACGTCCTCAGCGTGCTCAAGGAATTCGGCCCCAGCTCCGCAGGCGAGGTCGAACGCCACCTGGAACTGGATCGCCCTCGCGCGAAAGGGGATTGGGGCTGGAATTACAGCGACACCAAGGTGGTCTGCGAGGCCCTCTTCGCCTCCGGCGACCTGACCGTCCCCAAACGCGTCGGCTTCCAACGCTATTACGACATCACCGAGCGAGTAATCCCCGCCGACGTCCTCACCCGCCAACTCGACGAACCCGACGCCATCCGCGAACTGGTCCGCCGCGCCGCCTCCGCCCACGGCATCGCCACCGAAACCGACCTCCGCGACTACTACCGCCTCAAACGCCACCACACCGAACCCGCCATCGCGGATCTCCTCGAAACAGGTGAACTCGAACAGGTATCCGTCCAAGGCTGGGACAAACCCGCCTACCTCCACACCGAGGCCCGCACCCCCCGCCGAATCTCAGGCGCAGCCCTCCTATGCCCCTTCGACCCGTTGATCTTCTTCCGCGCCCGCACCGAACGCCTCTTCGACTTCCACTACCGCATAGAGATCTACACCCCGGAACACAAACGCGTACACGGCTATTACGTCTTCCCCTTCCTTCTCGACGGTGAACTGGTCGCCCGCGTCGACCTGCGCGCCGACCGCGCCACCGGCCGCCTCCTCGTCCCCGGCGCATTCGCCGAACCCGGCCACGATGACGCCCGCGTGGCGGCCGAACTCGCCACCGCCCTACGCGAAATGGCCAACTGGCTCGAACTCGACACGATCGAAGTGGGCGAACGAGGCGACCTGGCCATCCCCCTCGCGGCAGTACTGAAATCCCACCCTCAGCCGTAGTCTCCCCGCCCCAGGGATCCGCCAAGGATTTCGGCAACTCTAGGATTCACCCAACAAGAGTTGGGAGGCTAGGCCCGCATGCAGATCGAGGATGACCGGACGAGCCCACTCGTTCTGTGGGCGGTGGCGGCGTGGGGACTTATCGCCGCCGTCTTGTCGGCTCTCCTCTCGGCGACTCTGGTAGGAATCGCCTACCGCTTCCCCATCCCGTTCGGAGACGAGGCGAGCGGAGCCAAAGACGCTCTCAACGCGACAATGGCCTCGGTCTACTACCTGGTCATGGGCGAAGGCCTGATCCTCGCGGCCCTCGGTGCCGCCGCAGGCTACTTCATAGCCCGAGCCATCGGCCCCCACCTGATCCGCGCCCTATCCCTCACTGTCGCAGCCGCCTTCGGGCTATCCCTGTTCGGAGCCCTCATCCTGGCAACCTTCGGCTAGTCCGGCTCCCGAAGCTCAATTCGATTCCCCTCGGTGTCGAGCTCGGGTTGATGCGGTAGTGGAGGTGCACGGTTATGTCGGTGCTCGCTGGAAGACTCTGCGGTATGCGATGGGCGGTGGCGGAGACGGGGGATGGGGGTGCTTGGGTTTGTCCGCTGGGGGCGGATGGGCGGGCGGCGGGGGACGTGGTGCGTGAGAAGTCGCTTGTCGAGGCGGTGCGGTCCCGGCCGGGGGTTGAGCGGTGGGTGTGGCGGTCGACGGCGCGGGTTTATCGGGGGTTGTTGGACGCGGGGGTGCGGGTGGAGCGGTGTTATGACGTGGAGGCGGCCGAGGCGCTGCTGATCGGCCATGAGGAGGGGCAGGCGGGGCAGGCTCGGTCGTTGGCGGCGGCTTGGGCTCGGTTGCGGGGGTTGCCGGTTCCGGCGGATGCGCCGGTGCGGGCCGCGGAGACGCAGCCCTCGCTGTTCGAGTCGGGGCCGGTGCCGCTGCCTGCGGGGACGGATGAGTTCACGGCGCTGTTGGAGGTTTACGCGGGGCAGGTGGCTCGGACGGCGAAGGCGGAGTATCCGGATCGGATGCGGTTGCTGGTGGCGGCGGAGTCGGCGGGGATGCTGGTGGCCGCGGAGATGTCGCGGGCGGGGATTCCCTGGCGTGCGGACGTGCACCGGGAATTGCTCGATAGTCTTCTGGGGGAACGTATTTCGGGTGCGACGGAACCGCGGCGGATGGTGGAGCTGGCGGATGAGGTGTCGCGGGCATTCGGAGGGGTGCGGGTGCGGCCGGACCTGCCCAATGACATTGTCCGAGCCTTCACCCGCGTGGGAATCTCGTTGTCCTCCACCAGGAAATGGGAGCTGCAGGAGGTCGATCATCCTGCGGTGGCGCCACTGCTGGCCTACAAGTCGCTCTATCGCCTGTACACCGCGCACGGCTGGTCCTGGCTCGACCAGTGGGTGCACGACGGCCGCTTCCGTCCCGAATACGTGCCGGGCGGCACGGTCACCGGCCGCTGGACCGCCAATGGCGGTGGCGCACTACAGATTCCCAAGGTGATCCGCCAGGCGATCCGCGCCGACCCGGGCTGGCGTCTGGTGGTCGCCGACGCCGACCAGATGGAGCCGCGCGTCCTGGCCGCGATTTCCCGCGATCCGGGCCTGATGGAGGTAGCGGGCCGCGGCGAGGACCTCTACGCGGACCTCGCGGCCCGAGCTTTTGGAGGCGATCGCGCACAAGCCAAGATCGCGATGCTGGGTGCGATCTACGGCCAAACCTCCGGCGACGCCCTCACTCATATGGCCGAGCTCCGTCGCCGCTACCCCGCCGCCGTCGCCTACGTGGACGATGCCGCCCACGCCGGTGAGGAAGGCCGCCTCGTACGCACCTGGCTCGGCCGTACCTGCCCACCGGTCACCGCCGCCTACGACGAGTCGGATGAGGAACCAACCCATTCCAGCGGATACGGCAGCACCCCGAAGGCTCGCGCCCGAGGCCGCTTCACCCGCAACTTCGTCGTACAGGGCAGCGCCGCCGACTGGGCCCTACTGGTACTGGCGGCTCTGCGCAATGCGATGGCGCGCGCCGAGCTGCGCGCCGAGTTGGTCTTCTTCCAGCACGACGAGGTAATCGTCCACTGCCCTGCGGACGAAACCGCACTGGTCTCCGAAATGATCGCCAACGCCGCGGAGACAGCGGGCCGCCTCGCCTTCGGCACAACCCCGGTGCGATTCCCTTTCACCACAGCGGTGGTCGAGTGCTACGGCGATGCGAAGTAACGACCCGCACCCGACCCGACGCACTACCATCGGCCCCATGATGGCCAGTGACCTGGTAGGCCGATGGCAACTGACGGCATGGACCGCCACCGACGAAACCGGCGCGGTGACAACCCCCTTCGGCGAAAACCCCCAAGGCAGCCTGATCTACACCCCCGGCGGCTGGATGAGCGGTCACCTCGCCGCCACCGATCGCCACAACCTATCCACACCCAACGCCCTCGGCGGCCCCGAATCCGAACGAGCCCAAGCCTATTCGAGCTACGTCGCCTACAGCGGCGAATACCGTGTCGAGGCCGACACAGTAATCCACCTCCTACACATGAGCCTCTTCCCGAACTGGGTAGGCACCGAACAACGCCGCTTCGTAGACCTCTCGCCCACGAACCTGATCCTCCGAACACCCCCAACCCCCATAGGCTCCCGAACCCTCGTCAACAGCCTCCACTGGACCCGCGCCGAGTAGTGCCCGCGCGAGCCTCGCATTCACGCTGAAGCGATCTACCGAATCACCCTGCACGACTGACGATCCGAGCAGCGCACCCATCCGTGAGGGAGCACTGGTGGCGGGAATCCGGACGAAATTCCGCCGGGAGTGCTCCCTGATCTTGGTCGTTCGGGTTCGGCGAGTGCGTTGCGGCGGCTGCCAGGTGGTGGCAGCCGCCGCAACAGAGGCGGGGCAGGGTCAGAAGGGTCCGTCGGTCCAGGCGTTGAGGACTATGCCTTTTTTGCCGTCGCCATTGCATTCGATGGTCATGGGGATGAGGGGGCGGGGGGAGTCGCCGACTATGTAGGTGGGGGATTGGACGCCGTGGCCCACCTGGCGGGTGCCGAGGCACTCGACTACCGCTGCGTACCAGGCGTTTTCGGGGCAGAAGAAGGTTGCTGTGTCGAGGGTTCGCTCAATGTTGCAGACATTGTCCGCGTGAGAGGCCGGGGCGGCTACTACGACCAAGGCGGCGGCGCCCATGCCGAGGACGGAGCCGATCCCGAGTGAGCGGCGGTGCGGACGGTTCATCATCAATACTGCTCCCCTTGTGCGTGGACAGATCGTCCGATGACAGTTCGCGGTCCATAGTGACCTTGCATGATGCTCGGACGCGGGAATACGCGTGGATACGGCGTTGCGGCGTGGCGCGTCGGGTGCGCGGCGGTGTCTAGGCGACGGCCAGGGGCGAAGCGGCTCGCATCGGCGCACCGCACAGGATGATCACCGACTCGTGCTTGAGGTAGTCGCCGTATACGAAGATGGACCCGTCCTCGGTGTCGGCGGACGCGGGCATGGACACGGCCACCAGTGCGGCCGCGGCCAGCATCAGTGCGGAACCGATCGCGAAGGATCGGCGACGACGTCGAAGGCGGATCATGGTGCTCCCATCATTGCGCTGATCTTGACCAGTCTTCGAAGCCGCGACGGCCGCGGATGCACCCGGCGGCGTGGCGGAAACCATTCGCGGGTGTCGTGTCGCGAGGCCTGCGGGGCGGGCGCGGGAGATCTGTCGGGGCGGATCGTTAACCTGGTGGCGTGGCAGATCCCGCGACGTACCGGCCCGCGCCGGGCACCATCCCCGTCGAACCCGGCGTGTACAAGTTCCGGGACGCGCATAAGCGGGTCATCTATGTCGGCAAGGCGAAAAGCCTGCGCAGCCGGTTGAACTCGTACTTCGCCGACGTCTCGTCGCTGCATCCGCGCACCCGCCAGATGGTGACGACGGCCGCCAGCGTGGAGTGGACCGTGGTCTCCACCGAGGTGGAAGCGCTACAGCTGGAATACAACTGGATCAAGGAATTCGATCCGCGCTTCAATGTCCGCTACCGCGACGACAAGTCCTACCCGGTGCTCGCGGTCAGCCTGGACGAGGAATACCCGCGCGTCTTCGTCTACCGCGGCGCGCGCAAGAAGGGCGTCCGCTACTTCGGCCCCTACGCGCACGCCTGGGCCATTCGCGAAACCCTGGACCTGTTGCTGCGTGTCTTCCCGGTCCGCACCTGCTCGGCCGGAGTCTTCAAGCGGCACAACCAGATCGGCCGCCCCTGCCTGCTCGGCTATATCGACAAGTGCTCGGCCCCCTGCATCGACCGCGTCACCGCGGCCGAACACCGCCAGATCGTCGAGGACTTCTGCGACTTCCTCGCCGGTAAGACCGACCGCCTGGTCAAGCAGATCGAACGCCGCATGCTCGAGGCCGCCGACGACCTCGACTTCGAGCTGGCCGCCCGCCTGCGCGATGACATGCAGGCCCTCAAGCGGGCCCTGGAGAAGCAGGCCGTGGTGCTCGGCTCCGGCACCGATGCCGACGTGGTCGACTTCGCGATCGACGAACTCGAAGTCGCGGTCCAGATCTTCCACGTGCGCGACGGCCGGGTCCGCGGTCAACGCGGCTGGGTGGTCGACAAATCCGGTGACGCCCTCGACGCGAGCCGGTCAGGCCCGGAGGCGGCAGCCAGCGTAACCACGGAGGGCTCCGGCTCGCGTCGCAATGAACCCGACGCCATCGAATCCGGTGGTGAGATGGCGGCCCTGGTCGAACAGTTCCTCACGCAGTTCTATGGCGAACAGACCGCGCAGGCCAGCCAGACCGGCGAGGAACAGCCGGGGGCCGTGGTCCCGCGCGAGGTTCTGGTCCCGGCCCTGCCCAATGACGCCGAGCAGGTCCAGGAATGGCTCTCCGGCCTGCGTGGATCCGCCGTGCAACTGCGCGTCCCGCAACGCGGCGACAAGAAGGCCCTCGCCGAAACCGTGCAGCGCAATGCCAAGGAAGCCCTGCAACAGCACAAGCTCAAACGCGCCGGGGACCTCACCGCTCGCTCGGCCGCGCTCCAGGGAATTCAGGATGCCCTGGATCTGGACAGCGCCCCGCTGCGAATCGAATGTGTGGATATCTCTCATGTGCAGGGCACCGATGTGGTGGCCTCGCTCGTGGTGTTCGAGGACGGGCTGGCGCGCAAGTCCGAATACCGGCACTACACGATCAAGGAAGCCGCGGGCGACGGCCGCTCCGACGATGTCGGCAGCATCGCCGAGGTCACCCGCCGCCGCTTCGCCAAGCTACGCCGCGATATCGATGCCGCCGAGGCCGCGGATCTCGAATCCGATTCGGACCCAATGGGTTCCGGTCTACCCGGCATCGACCCGAAGACCGGCAAGCCGCGCCGCTTCGCCTACCCGCCCAACCTCTACGTGGTCGACGGCGGCCAGCCTCAGGTGAATGCCGCCGCCGAGGTCCTCGATGAACTCGGCATCACCGATGTCGCGGTGATCGGATTGGCCAAGCGCCTGGAAGAGGTCTGGGTCCCGAATGAGCCGGACCCGGTCATCATGCCGCGCACGAGCGAGTCCCTATATCTCTTGCAACGGGTACGCGATGAGGCGCACCGCTTCGCCATCACCTTCCACCGCTCCAAACGCTCACGGCGCATGACCGCCTCGGCCCTGGATGCGGTGCCAGGCCTGGGCGCGACGCGCAAAACAGCGCTGGTCACCCACTTCGGTTCGGTGGCCAAGCTGAAGGAGGCCACGGTGGAGCAGATCACCGAGGTCCCCGGAATCGGTGTAGCGACGGCGAAGGCGGTCCTGACGGCGCTGAATGCCGACCAGGGCAGCTAGCACCCCAGCGCGACACGCCGGGCGGGTATAGTGCGACACGCCGTGTGTGCAGGTCGGGAGCAACTATCACATCTGTGTCTCGCTCCCCGCGTGCGCCTGCCACGAATTACGGCATCGGTGCAGGATGATCGAGGGCAACCCCAGACACGAACCCGGTAGGACATGACGCGCGTCGAAGCCAGCAATAAAGCGGTCGAAAATAGAAGCAGCACAACGCCAGTCGAGGTTGTCATCGTCACCGGATTGTCCGGGGCCGGTCGCGGCACGGCCGCCAAGGTGCTGGAAGATCTCGGCTACTACGTCGCAGATAATCTGCCACCCGAGTTGATCGGCCGCATGGTCGATCTGGGGGAGAGCGCCGACCCGCCCATCCGCAAGCTCGCCGTGGTGATGGATGTGCGCAGCCGGTTCTTCACCGGAAATCTCTCGGCGGTCACCGAACAACTCCGGGCGGGCGGGGTCAGTACCCGAATCCTGTTCCTGGAAGCCTCCGATGACGTGCTGATCCGCCGATACGGATTCGCCCGCAGAAGGCATCCACTGCAGAGCGAAAGCGCCGATGGCACTCTCACGGCCGGTATCGCCGCCGAGCGGGAACGCCTGGCCTCGGTGAAGACGGCGGCCGATCTGGTCATCGACACCACCGAGCTATCGGTTCATCAACTTCATCGAAAGATGGAGGAGGCGTACGGCGGTGATGCGCCGACCGCCCTACAACTAACAATCCAATCGTTCGGTTTCAAGTACGGAGTACCACTGGACGCCGACATGGTGTTGGATCTGCGTTTCCTGCCCAATCCGCATTGGGTGCCAGAACTTCGCGAACAGACCGGACAGGATGCCCCGGTCAGTGAGTATGTGTTGTCGCGCCCGGGTGCACAGGACTATCTGGACACCTGCCGACACCTCATCGACCTCACGACCGAGGGCTACCGCCAAGAGGGGAAGCGATACATGACCGTGGCAGTGGGCTGCACCGGCGGTAAGCACCGCAGTGTGGCAATAGCGGAGGCATTGGGCGAACTGCTCGGCGCCGGCGCGAAGAACGGGTCGGGAGACGTCGTTCGCGTGGTCCACCGGGATCTGGGGCGAGAATGAGCGGGCGCGAGACCAATCCGGCGATCGTCGCGCTGGGTGGGGGACACGGTCTATACGCGACGCTGACCTCGATCCGGCGGCTGACCCGCAAGATCACCGCGGTCGTCACGGTCGCCGACGACGGCGGCTCCTCCGGCCGCCTACGTTCCGAGCTCGGCATGCTGCCGCCGGGTGATCTCCGAATGGCCTTGGCCGCCTTGGCCGAAGAGGCCGACGGCATCTGGGCGCGCACCCTGCAACATCGCTTCGGCGGCACCGGTGCGCTGGCCGGACATTCGGTCGGGAATCTGATTCTGGCCGGGCTCACCGAGGAATTGGGTGATCCGGTGGCCGCGCTCGACGAGGCCGGAAAGATTCTGCGGATCACAGGCCGGGTGCTGCCCATGTCGCCGATCGCGCTCACCATCGAGGCGGATGTGGCGGGCCTGGAAGGCGATCCGCGCGTGAGCCGTTGCATCCGTGGCCAAGTCGCGGTGGCGACCACGCCCGGCAAGGTGCGCCGGGTGCGCCTGATCCCGTCGGATCCGCCCGCCTGCCCGGAGGCCACCTCGGCCATCGAGCATGCCGATGTCGTTGTGCTGGGCCCGGGAAGCTGGTTCACCAGCGTGATCCCGCATGTCCTCGTGCCCGAATTGCACGAAGCTCTACTTCATACTCGGGCGCGGAAAGTGCTGGTGCTCAACCTCGCTGCGGAACCGGGCGAAACGGCCGGATTCTCCGCTGAACGGCACCTGCATGTATTGTCCCAGCACGCACCGGATTTCACGGTGGACCACGTTCTGGTCGATTCCGGTTCCGTACCCGAGGGTAGGGAACGCGAACATGTGGCAAGAGCTGCCGAACAGCTGCGAGCGCGAGTAACCTTCGCTGATGTCGCCGAGGCGGGTACGGATCGGCACCACCCCGGAAAACTTGCCGCCGCACTGGATCAGGTGATCCGGCAGCCTCGGCCGGAATTGGCAGGGCTTCGAGTCGAAGGACGGCATATGGGTCAACAGGTGCGGTCCGGGTTGGGTGGAAAGGAGCGCGTCTCGTGGCGATGACAGCCGAAGTGAAGGACGAGCTGAGCCGGCTCACCGTGTCTCAGGTGAGCTCGCGCAAGGCTGAACTGTCCGCACTACTGCGGTTCGCCGGCGGCTTGCACATCGTCGGCGGTCGCGTGATCGTCGAGGCCGAGGTGGACATGGGTTCCATCGCGCGCAGACTGCGTCGGGAAATCTTCGAGCTGTATGGATACGGCTCGGATGTGCATGTTCTCGGCGCGGGCGGACTCCGCAAAACCTCCCGGTACGTCGTAAGGGTTTCCAAGGAAGGTGAGGCGCTCGCGCGCCAAACCGGTTTGCTTGATGTGCGCGGTCGTCCGGTGCGGGGCCTACCGGCACAGGTGGTCGGCGGCAGCATCGGGGACGCCGAAGCCGCTTGGCGCGGAGCGTTTCTCGCGCACGGCTCGCTCACCGAACCGGGTCGCTCCTCCGCACTGGAGGTGAGCTGCCCCGGTCCCGAGGCCGCGCTCGCCCTGGTCGGCGCGGCCCGCCGGATGGGCATCTCGGCCAAGGCTCGGGAGGTGCGCGGCACCGATCGGGTCGTGGTGCGGGACGGCGAGGCCATAGGAGCTCTGCTCACCCGGATGGGCGCGCAGGACACCCGGCTCACGTGGGAGGAACGGCGCATGCGCCGCGAGGTCCGCGCCACGGCCAACCGCCTCGCCAATTTCGACGACGCCAACCTGCGCCGATCGGCCCGGGCCGCAGTCGCGGCGGCCGCTCGCGTGGAGCGTGCGCTGGAAATACTGGCCGACGATGTGCCTGATCATTTGGCCGCGGCGGGCAAGCTGCGCGTGCTGCACCGTCAGGCGTCACTGGAGGAACTCGGCCAGCTGGCCGAGCCGCCGATGACCAAAGACGCTGTGGCGGGCCGGATTCGGCGACTGCTCTCGATGGCCGACCGTCGCGCCAAGGAATTGGGCGTGCCGGATACCGAATCGGCCGTGACAGCGGAGTTGCTGGAAGAAGCCTGAGTAGTAGGGAACCCCCGTGCATCGAATGCCGGGGGTTCGCTGCTGTTCCGGGCGAGACCTTTTCGTGACATACCCGACTGACCAGTGACAGGGGCGTGTCGGCGATGTTTCCAGGCGACGCTAGGGTGATGGCAGCAACGGAAACGATCCGCTTGAAAGCTGAGGAGCGATAACGTGACTGTCCGGGTAGGCATCAACGGCTTCGGCCGTATCGGGCGTAACTTCTTCAGGGCGGTCGAGGCGCAGAAAGCGCTCGGCCAGACTGACATCGAAATCGTCGCGGTCAACGACCTCACCGATAACAAGACGCTGGCGACCCTGCTCAAGTACGACTCGATCCTCGGCCGCCTGCCGCAGGACGTCTCGCTCGACGGCGACGAGACCATCGTCGTCGGCGACCAGCGGCTGACCGCCCTCGCCATCAAGGAAGGCCCGGCGGCGCTGCCCTGGGGCGACCTGGGCGTGGATGTGGTCGTTGAGTCGACCGGCATCTTCACCGACGCGACCAAGGCGAAAGGCCACCTCGCGTCCGGCGCCAAGAAGGTCATCATCTCCGCGCCCGCCAAGGGCGAGGACATCACCATCGTGAT
This sequence comes from Nocardia sp. NPDC051030, assembly GCF_040683015.1. Taxonomy (NCBI): domain Bacteria; kingdom Bacillati; phylum Actinomycetota; class Actinomycetes; order Mycobacteriales; family Nocardiaceae; genus Nocardia; species Nocardia sp. NPDC051030. The sequence goes on from NZ_JBFBCD010000003.1 coordinate 353,879, forward strand.
GGGCGTCAACGACGACAAGTACGACGGTTCGCAGAACATCATCTCGAACGCCTCGTGCACCACCAACTGCCTCGGCCCGCTGGCCAAGGTGCTGAACGACAACTTCGGCATCGAGCGTGGTCTCATGACCACCATCCACGCGTACACCCAGGACCAGAACCTGCAGGACGCGCCGCACTCCGACCTGCGTCGTGCGCGGGCCGCGGCCCTGAACATCGTGCCGACCGGCACCGGTGCGGCCAAGGCCATCGGCCTGGTGCTGCCCGAGCTGCTGGGCAAGCTGGACGGTTACGCGCTGCGCGTTCCGGTCCCGACGGGCTCGGTCACCGACCTCACCGTGACGCTGTCCAAGTCGGCCTCGATCGAGGCGATCAATGCCGCGTACCAGGCCGCTGCCGAAGGTGCCCTCAAGGGCTACCTGAAGTACAACGTGGACCCGATCGTGTCGAGCGACATTGTCACCGACCCGCACTCCTGCATCTACGACGCGCCGCTGACCAAGGTCATCGACGATCAGGTGAAGGTTGTCGGCTGGTACGACAACGAGTGGGGCTACTCGAACCGCCTGGCCGACCTCATCGGTCTCGTCGGCAAGTCCCTGTAAACCTATGGCGATCAAGACACTCCAGGATCTGCTGAACGAGGGTGTCGAGGGTCGGGGCGTGCTCGTGCGCTCCGACCTGAACGTTCCCCTCGACAACGGCACCATCACCGACCCGGGCCGCATCATCGCGTCCGCGCCGACCATCAAGGCGCTGGCGGAAGCCGGTGCCAAGGTGATCGTCACCGCGCATCTGGGCCGCCCCAAGGGCGAGCCCGATCCGAAGCTCTCGCTGGCTCCCGTCGCCGCGCGACTGGCCGAGGAACTGGGCCGCAATGTCCAGCTCGCCGGTGATGTCGTGGGCCAGGACGCGCTCGCGCGCTCCGAGGGCCTCACCGACGGCGATGTGCTGCTGCTCGAGAACATCCGCTTCGATCCCCGCGAGACCAGCAAGGACGACGCGCAGCGCGCCAAGCTGGCCAACGCTTTGGTCGAGCTGGTGGGCGATGACGGCGCGTTCGTCTCCGACGGTTTCGGTGTCGTGCATCGCAAGCAGGCGTCGGTCTACGACATCGCCAAGGTGCTCCCGCATTACGCGGGCACTCTGGTCGCGGCCGAGACCGAGGTGCTGAAGAAGCTCACGGAGAACACCGAGCGTCCGTACGCGGTCGTGCTCGGCGGTTCCAAGGTCTCGGACAAGCTGGCGGTCATCGAGGCGCTCGCGCCGAAGGTCGACACGCTGGTCATCGGTGGCGGCATGTGCTTCACCTTCCTTGCAGCGCAGGGGCTTCCGGTCGGCGGCTCGCTGCTGCAGGAAGAAATGATCGACACCTGCAAGGGACTGCTCGACAAGTACGCGGACGTCATTCACCTGCCGATCGACATCGTGGTGGCGGACAAGTTCGCCGCCGACGCGGAGTCGAAGGTGGTGGCCGCCAACGAGATTCCGGACGGCTGGATGGGCCTGGACATCGGCCCCGAGTCGACCAAGCGTTTCGCGGCGCTGCTCACCGAGGCCAAGACGGTGTTCTGGAACGGCCCCATGGGCGTGTTCGAGTTCGCGAAGTTCGAGGCGGGTACCCGCGGTGTCGCCGAGGCGATCGCCACGGCCACCGGCAAGGGCGCGTTCACCGTGGTCGGTGGCGGCGACTCCGCTGCGGCCGTGCGTGCGCTCGGCCTGCCCGACGACGGTTTCTCGCATATCTCCACCGGCGGCGGTGCGTCGCTGGAATACCTGGAGGGCAAGGAACTTCCGGGCATCAGTGTTTTGGACGACACTGTGCTGGAGGGCCGCTGAATGGCACGAAAGCCCCTTATCGCGGGCAACTGGAAGATGAACCTCAATCACCTCGAGGCCATCGCTCTGGTGCAGAAGATCGCATTCGCCCTGCCCGAGAAGTACTTCGCCAAGGTCGATGTCACGGTGATCCCGCCGTTCGTCGACCTGCGCAGCGTGCAGACCCTGGTCGAGGGTGACCGCCTCCTGATCACCTACGGTGCCCAGGACGTGTCCACCCATGACGAGGGTGCCTATACCGGCGAGATCAGCGGTTCCATGCTGGCCAAGCTGGGTTGCACCTACGTCGTGGTCGGCCACTCGGAGCGTCGCCAGTACCACCTGGAGAACGACGCGACGGTCCTGGCAAAGACCAAGCAGGCGCTCAAGTTCGGCATCACCCCGATCGTCTGCATCGGCGAGGGCCTGGGCGTGCGCGAGGCCAAGACCCACGTCGAGTACAACCTCGAACAGCTCCGCGGCTCCCTCAAGGGCCTGACCTCCGAGGAAATCTCCAAGGTCGTCATCGCCTACGAGCCCGTCTGGGCCATCGGCACCGGCCGAGTCGCCTCGGCCGCCGACGCCCAGGAAGTCTGCGGCGCGATCCGCAAGGAACTCGCCGAACTGGCCGACCCGGAGGTCGCCGCGGGCGTTCGCGTCCTCTACGGCGGCTCGGTCAACGCCAAGAACGTCGGAGAACTGGTCGGCCAGACCGACATCGACGGCGCATTGGTCGGCGGCGCTTCGCTCAAGGGTGACGAGTTCGCCACCCTCTCCGCGATCGCCGCGGGCGGCCCACTGCCGTAACCGTTTTCACCTCGAAGGGCCGGACATCCTCGGATGTCCGGCCCTTCGTCGTTTCCGATCACTTCCGCCAGAAGAAGTGATGCACCACCCCGCTCGGGCTGGGGACCTGCTCCAGGTGGAAGCGGCCGATGAGGTCTTCGGGGTCGGTCCAACCAGTTGTTCAGTGGCGCGGGACAATCCGGACATTGGTGGCCGGATCGCGGGCGGGCGATCATGATGGCTGGTGTGGCTGGGGCATTCTTTTCGATACCGGGTTGGTTCTCGCAGGACAATCAGGATTGCGGGATCGCGATCGCCGATATGAGTGGCGACGGGGTGCGCGATGTCGTGGTGCTCATGGTCGACGATCCGATGGGGCAGAACTCCGGGAACTATCGGGTGGGGACCGGGCTGGGGGAGGACGGGTCGGTGCAGGGCTGGGGGCCTTGGCTGACCGTGCCGGACTGGTGGGGGTGGGAGAACCAAGGGGCCGGGATCGCGATCGGGGATCTGAGCGGGAATGGGCGGCCCGATCTGGTGGTGTTCCTGGTGGACAATCCGGTCGGGCAGAACCAGGGGTATTTCCGGATCGGGCGGGATTTGGCCGCCGATGGGACGGTGACCGGGGGATGGACTGCGTGGCAACAGATTCCGGACTGGTTCGGATGGGAGAACCAAGGGGCGGATATCTGTTTGACGCGGATCGACGGGCAGGACGTGCTCGTGGTGCTGACCGTCGACAATCCGCCGGGGCAGAACACCGGGCAGTTCCGATTGGCGAAGGGTATTACCGCGGATGGGGTTGTCGCGCAATGGACTCCGTGGCTGTCAGTGCCGGATTGGTGGGGGTGGGAAGGACAAGGGGCGGGGATCACCGTCGCCGACCTGGATGGGGATGGGCGGCCGGAACTGATCGTGCTCACCGTGGACAACCCCGAGGGCGTCAACGGCGGGCTCTACACGATCGGGTGGGGCTTGGATGGCACCGGGCACTGCGTGGACGGGTGGAGCCGGTGGTCGCAGGTGCCGGACTGGGGGTTCGCTGAAAATCAAGGGGCGGCAATAGCTTTGCTGCCCGGCGCGGGAGCCATGCCGGAGCTGGTCGTGTGCGCCATCGATCATCCGGAGGGCGGTAACGCGGGCTATCTCCGGGTGCTGGAGCTCGACACCGACTTGGCTCAGGCTCCGACCGAAGGGGCTTGGCGGATCCTCGATTTCGGCACCGAGATCAATCCGGTGCATGCGGCGTTGCTGCGCACGGGGGATGTGCTCTTCTTCGCCGGGTCGGGGAACGACCCGGATCGGCATGACGCGCACGAATACCGCACTCGCGTATGGCATTATCCGAATCCTGGCTTGGATGCACCCGTTACGCCGATCGACCTGTTTTGTTCGGGGCAAGCGTTCCTGCCGGACGGACGGCTGATCGCGGTCGGTGGCACCGCGCAATTCGACCCGTTCGAGGGCCTGCGGGACGCCCTGATCTTCGATCCCGACGCCCTGGTCTGGAATCGGCTGCCGGACATGACATTCGGGCGCTGGTATCCGAGCCTGGCGGCGCTGCCGGACGGGCGAATCGTGGCGGTGTCAGGTCTGGGTACCGACGGATTCCTGTCGCAGACTCCGGAACTCCTGGATCTCGCGGGTCAATCCTGGACGGAACTGCCCATACCCGGGCCAATCCCGATGTACGGCCACCTGATCCTGCTCGCGGACGGGCGAATCTTCTACTCCGGCGGCCAATACAGCGGCAACAATGGCATGCACCCGTCCATCTGGGACCCCGCCACCGGTGCGATCACCGAGGTCCAGGGCCTGACCGACCCAGGCTCACGCAATCAGTCCACCAGCGTGCTGTTGCCACCCGCACAGTCGCAAAAAGTCATGCTCATCGGCGGCGGCGGATACGACATGCACGCCCCCGCACCGGCTTTGAGCGACACGAAGATCGCGGATCTCACCGCCGCCGAACCCGTCTACCGCGATGGACCACCCTTGATGCACCCCCGCATGCACCTGAGCGCCGTGCTCCTGCCAGATCGCACCGTCCTGGTGGCAGGCGGTTCAGGCATGGAGGAAATGGGTGACGCCGCCCCGGCGCACGCCGAGATCCTCGACCCCGCCGCAGAGATGTGGATGCCCACGGCACCGCAACGCATTCCCCGCCTCTACCACTCGGTAGCCCTGCTCACACCCGATGGCAAGGTCGTCACAGCCGGATCCAACCCCGCCCGCAAGACCGAGGAACTCCGCATCGAAATCTACTGGCCGCCCTACCTCTTCCGCGGCCCGAGACCGACCCTCGACCTGTCCTCCGAATCGGTGTCGTACGCCGATACCCTCACCGTCACCACCTCGGCCACCCTGCGTGAGGCAAGCCTCATGCACCCCAGCTCATGCACCCATTCGTGCGACAACAACCAGCGCCTGATCGATCTCCCCATCACGGTCACCACACCCGACACGGCCACCCTGACCATGCCGTCCAACCCGGCCCTCGCCCCACCCGGCTGGTACCTCGTCATAGGAGTGGACACCGAGGGCGTCCCATCGATCGGGAAGTGGGTACACCTCGCGGCATGACATCGGCGGATGCCCCCGACGCCGATGGTTGCCCCGGACACCCGATGGGTGCCCGGCTACCGGCGGATGCCCATGACACCGGCGACTGCCGCGGCTACCAGCGAATAATGCCCATGACACCGGCGACTGCTTATGAGCTTGCAGCAGGGGATGCACCGGTGAATGCTCATGGCGGCCCACTGCTCCCGGAGGTTCTGCGCTCGACCGAATGCGCCGATTTTCGCCCTGCCGCCCTCTACCGTGAAGTCATGACCGCAGCGGAGTACCAGCACCTGCTCGTGAAGCGGGACGCCGACACCGTCACCATCACCATGAACCGCCCCGACCGCCGCAACGCCCTCTCGGCCGACCACCTGACCGAACTCCTGACCGCATTCCGAGCCACGGCCGAAACCGACGCCACCGGCATCGTATTAGCCGCCGCAGGCCCAGTTTTCAGCGCAGGCCACGACTTCGCCGACGTAGCCGCCCGCGACCTACTAGGCGTCCGAGACCTCCTGACCCTCTGCCTCGAGCTCATGACAACAATCCAATCCGTCCCCCAGGTAGTAATCGCCCGAGTCCACGGCCTAGCCACCGCCGCAGGCTGCCAACTAGTCGCCTCCTGCGACCTAGCCATAGCCGCCGAATCCGCAGCCTTCGCCCTCCCCGGCGGCAAGGCAGGCTGGTTCTGTCACACCCCCGCAGTCCCGGTGGCCCGCTCCATCGGCCGCAAACGCCTCATGGAACTGGCCCTCACCGGCGACCCCATAAACGCCCACACCGCAGCCGACTGGGGCCTCATCAACCGCGCAGTCCCCGACCCCGACCTGGACACGGCAGTAACCGACCTCCTATCCCGAGCAACCCGAGGCAGCCGAGCCAGCAAGGCCCTGGGCAAGGCCACCCTCTACGCCCAACTCGACCGCCCCGAACCCGACGCCTACACAATCGCCCGAGAAGTAATGGCCGCCGCCTCCCAAATCCCCGCCGCCCGTGAGGGAATGGCCGCCTTCCTCGAAAAGCGCCACCCCATCTGGCCCGACTAGCGCCCCGAACACGCGCGCCGCCAGCCCGTGCAACCGTCGAGAAGGCCTGCCAGGGTGCGAAGTTGCACGCGTTACGACAGTCGCAGGCCTTCTCGACAGTTGCAGGCCTTACAACCCCTGCAACTGTCGAGAAGGCCTGCAGCTCATGCTGCCCCCGGTTAGGAGGAGCCGGTGCCGAAGCCGCTGCCGGAGTTGCTGGAGCCGGTGTTGGTGGTGGTCTTGAGGGTCCAGGTGCCGCAGCCGGTGGTGAAGAAGGCTATGTCGGTGGACTTGATTTCTACGGTTACCTTGCCGTTGATGGCGCCGCCGCTTTGGAGGATGGCACTGGCGTCCTCGGTGATGGCGGAGAGGCGGGCCCAGGCGCAGACAGTGGCGGCCGTGGTGGTGGTGTACGTGCCGGGCTTGATGTCTACGCCTACCTTGAAGGTGGCGTCGTGGTCTATGACGGTGGAGAGGTCGGCTCCGGCGGTGCCGGTCGCGCTCAGGAGGGTGGCTGCGGTGAGGGTGATGCCATTGAGCCACAGGGTTTTACGCATGGGGGCGAATCCTTTCGACGGTCCGCCGTGATGCGCCCGTCAACTATCTGAAGTAAAAGTGTTTCGCAGGTTAGCCGGTGTGGGTTCCGGACGTGCGTGTTTCCCACAACCCCGTCGCACCCTACCGCGCGACCTCCACCGCTGCCGAAATACCATCTGACACAAGAACATCGCCACGTCGATGGGGCTGATCGGAGTCCGAATGGCTATCACCGCACATCTGTTCGCAGTCACCATCGACTGCCCGGACCCCATCCGGCTCGCCAAGTTCTATCAACAGTTTCTCGGTGGGCAACTGCGGTCCACCAACCCGAACTTCGTTGTGCTGACCAGCGATCACGACATCCGTCTGGACTTTCAACGCGTCGCCAACCATCAGCCGCCCCCATGGCCCGGCTCCAGCGCGCCGCGTCGGCTCCACCTCGACTTCAGCGTCGATGATCTCGAACAGGCCGAACAACACCTGCTCGGCTTCGGCGCCACGCTCGCTTCTCACCAGCCCGGCGGTGAACGCTTCCGCGTATTCCTCGATCCCGCGGGACATCCCTTCTGCGTCGCCACCGCTGGAGCCGCAGCCGTTCCGGCCGAATGATGACGTCGTGCATCGGCACCGCCAACTATGCAGCCGCTGGTCACCGCCATCGAGGATGGTTGGGACTTTCCTCGATGGCGGTGACCTGGCCGACAGCTCCTATCGCCTATCGGCCGGACGGCCCGGCCTCACTTCAGATGCCGAGCGAAGAACCGGCCCCCCTCTTCCCCCGCGAACTGCGGGACGCCGGTGTGCCCGCCCATATTGGCGTGCAAGGTCTTCTCCTTGGAGCCGAAGGCGTCGAACAGATCCAAGGCCATCTGCCGGTCGTTGTCTTCGTCATCCCACTGCAGGAGAACGTGCAGGGGAATGGTGACCTGCCGGGCTTCCTCGAATATGGTGCGCGGCACGAAACTTCCGGCGAAGAGAACGGCGGCCGAGATGCGCGGCTCGACTGCCGCCAGCCGGACGCCGATGGAGATCACCCCGCCCGAATACCCGACCGGGCCGCCGATCTCGGGCAGCGAAAGCAGGGCATCGAGGGCGGCCTGCCATTCCGGGACCGACTGGTCGACCAGCGGGAGGGTGAGGGCGTCGACAATCTCGTCGGTGACCGGCTCACCGGCCGCCAATGCTCGGCGCAGGTCGGCGCGAGCCTGCTCGAAGGCGGCCGAACGGGGCCGGTCACCGCTTCCTGGGAGCTCGATGGTGGCCGCGGCGAAGCCTTGCGCGGCAGTGTGCCGGGCTCGGGCCGCCAGTCGGGGGTACGCCTTGCGCAGCCCGAGGGGAGGGGGACTGACCAAGATCAGCGGGAGTGGTGCGGACACGGATGCGGGAGTCCACAGGATGCCGGGGATCTCGCCGAGGGTGAATTCGCGTTCGAGGACGTCGTCATCGAGGCGTTGTTCGGAAGTGAATTGCATGGTCGTGCCTTTCGGGAGTGCTCTCGTGCGGCGCTCCCGGACGACCTATCGCCCGACCATGGCTCCGGAGGGGAGCACCCATGTCGATACTGCGTTCACGGGTACCACCTCCTCGTTCTCTTGCACGGCCTCCGGAAGGCTAGCAGCCGTCATCACGGTCCGCCAACGGGTTTTTGCGGCGGCTTCAGAACCTCGTGGCACCCACCCGCTCGGCGAGCGGCTCGGGGAGCGGATACGGCTTCTCAGGCGGCAGAAGGGCTTTGGCGCGATCGGCACGGCCCTCCCGCAAGTGCGCGGACATCTTGTGCACCAGGGGAGTGAGGTCGCGGATCTGCACGGTCCAGTCCTCGACATACTGGTCGATGATGTGGCGGGACAGCCCCACCTGAATGCTCCGGTGGTCGAGCTTCGCATCGCGCAGCGAGTATTCGGGATCCCACTGCACATGCACCACGGCATGTTTGAATTGCGCCCGCCACTGGTCGGCATCGGCGTACACGCGGCGCTCGGGGCTGGTCAGCACCGCCTGGCTCAACGCCTCCTCCCACCCGGCCCGCGTGATCCGCACCGCGAGAATGCGTTCCTGCCCGGGCTTGCGTGCCCAGTTGCTGCGATGCATGAGCCACCGGAACGACGGCTTGATCCACGTCATCCGATTCACCGAGAACGGCGGCACGAATCGCTGCGCGGCGACCGCCGGTGCGGCAATGGCCTCGCTGTACGCCTGATAGACGGTGATGGTGTCGCGGTCGTAGTCGGCCCGGATCTCGTACTGATTCATAACGGGGCAACCGTAGGCGGATCGGGGGAGTGCGCACCAACGGTTTTCGGCGCGGGTGTACGCGAACTCCACCCCGGCTCCACCCCGGGGTGGTGGGTGGAAGCCCGCGCGCGACCGACCGTAGAGGCATGGATTTGCAGAATGCGGTGGTCGAAGGCGTCATAGCGGTACTGGTGATCGGCTGGATCATGTACCGGCAGACGCGCTGGCAGGTGCTCGACGGCACCCGGATGTGGCGTGGGCCGATCATTCTCGGCGTGGTCGGCGTCGTGCAGGCGAAGAGTGCGTTCGCGGGGCAGGGGATCGGCACCGTCGCCATCGCGCTGCTGGTCTTGTCCGCGGTCCTGAGTGTCGGCGTCGGTGCCGCCATGGGCCGCCTGTCGCAGCTGCGCTGGGCCGACGGCCATTGGGAGGCCCGCACCGGCTGGATCGGTTCACTGCTGTGGCTGGTCTTGCTGGCCGTCCGGATCGGGGTGGACGTCCTGGCGCACCTGGCCGGAGCCGAGGTGGTCGCCTCACTCGGCGTCATCCTGCTCATTGTCGCGGTGAACCGCGCGGCTCGAACGCTGGTTCTGGCCCGGCGTGCCGAGCAAGCGCAGCTGATTGCGGCACACTGACTCTGATGCTGCTCACCTCCGAACCCACACGCCTGGCCAGGTTCTTGCGCCTGGTCGGGCTCGTCTCCGTGGTGTCCTCGTCGGTGGGCGATGCGTCGATGCGTCATCCGTGGGTGGCCGTCCTGGCGGTGCTGTCGTGGCTGGGCTGGGCGGGCTGGGTGGTGGAGCCCGCCCGGGCATACCGGTTGGAGCGAATCTGCCTGTGCGCCATGGCCGTCGGCGGCGGCGCGACCTGTATACAGTTGCCCGGATCGGCGATCACGGCGCTGGCCACGGTGTTCATCGGCCTGGCGCTCGCCGGGACGGTCGGGTTCGGCCTCGGTGTGGCCGCCGTGACGGTCCTGTGCATGTGCGTTTCTGTGGTGGCCGCGGGGGTTCGGCCGCAGGCGCTGGCGGGGCTGCTGGTGGGCGTCGTGGTGGCGGGATTGGGCGGCTGGGGTAGACGGCAGTCGCGGATTGCCGCAGACCAGAATCGGCTGCTGGTGGAACAGAATCGGGTGATTCGCGCCGAGCGTGACCGGGCGGCCGCGCTGGCCGAGCGCGGCCGGATCGCCCGCGATATGCATGATGTGCTCGCCCACACCCTCGGCGGGCTGGTGCTTCAACTCGACGCCGCGGACGCCCTGCTCGAGGCCGGACAGGTGGATCGAGCCGCGGAGCGGGTCAAGGGATCTCACGCGCTGGCGGTCTCCGGATTGGCGGAGGCGCGGCGGGTGGTCGGTGCCCTGCGGGCCGAGAGTTTCGACCTGACCGCCGAACTGCGTCGCCTGGCGGAGGAACATCGCAGTGCCGGTGGGCAATTGGAGGTCCGGTCGGATGTCGACCCGGAGGTGTCGAACGAGCAGGCCGCGGTGGCCATTGCCCGGGCGGTGCAGGAGTCGCTGACCAATGCCCGCAAACACGCTCCCGGACAACCGGTTACGCTCGCCCTCCGCGGCGATGCGGACATGATTCAGGTACAGGTGTCGAATCCGCTGACCGCGCACCGGGTCTCGCTCGCGGCCTCCGGTTCCGGGGCGGGACTGCTGGGCATGCGGGAACGCATCACCGCGGTGGGTGGCACGGTCGAGGCAGCGAAGGAGGGTGATCGGTGGACGGTGCGAATCCGGGTGCCGCGCAGGTGATCACGGTGGTGGTCGCCGATGATCAGACCACGGTGCGCGACGGCCTGACCACGGTGCTGACGCTCCTGCCCGATATCGAGGTGGTGGGGGAGGCCCGCGATGGCGCGGAAGCGGTCGAACTGGTGCGCCGCCACTCGCCCCGGGTGATCCTCATGGACCTCCGCATGCCCGGCATCGACGGTGTCGCCGCCACCGCCGCGATCACCGCAGCCCACCCCGAAACCGCCGTCCTGGTCCTGACCACCTACGCCGACGATGCCTCCATCGCCGGAGCCCTACGCGCGGGAGCCCGCGGCTACCTCACCAAAGACGCCGGTCGAGCCGAAATCGCCGCTGCCATCCGTTCGGTAGCCAGCGGCCACACCACCCTTGCCGCGGACGTCGGTCGCCGAGTCGTCTCAGCCCTCGCCGCCCCCGCCCAGCCTGACATCGACCTCACCGACCGAGAACTCGACGTCCTCCGCCTGATGGCCCAGGGCCGCAACAATTCCGAGATTGCCAAGGAACTCTTCATCGGCGTCAGCACCGTCAAAACCCACATCAACTCCCTCTTCGCAAAACTCGGCGTCCGAGATCGCGGCCAAGCCATCGCCTACGCCCACCGCACCGGCCTCGCGGGGTAAAACCCCACCCAGTCCCGCTGACGGCTGGTTCCCCCCGCCGCGCGATCAAGATCAAGGAGCGCTCACGGCGGATTCAGCCTCGAATTCCCGCCACCACAGCTCCCTCGCTGATCTGAGCGGTAGGGCGCAAGATTGCGATTAGGATCTGTAGATGTAGCGATGTATGCATGTATCGCCGGACAGTTCCTTCCATCGAAAGGGATTCGCCCGCTGCGCGGGCGGAAAACGCTGAGTGGGAGGGGTTGGCCGCAGTGTCGTGTTGTCGGCTCGGACGCCTACGATGTCGCCATGACCAGCCAGCGCTTGCGGATTGTCCCCTCGCAGTTCGTGGTGGAGCATCTGCCGAACTCGACCTTCCCCGAGGATGACGAGTGGGTCGCGCTCGTGCGAGCGCCCGAGGGGCTCACCGTGGTTCGGGAGGCGCCGCCGTGGGCGGAGGGTGAGGTCTGGAAGGGGTTCTACGGCGGCGAGAGTGCGCACGGGCTGGATCAGCCGGGGATGTTGGCCGCTCTGGTGGGGCCGCTGGCCGAGGCGAAGATCTCGGTGTTCGTGGCCTCGACCTATCACGCGGATCTGGTGCTGGTTCCCGCGCACCGGCTCGACGACGCGTCCACGGCGCTGCGCGAGGCCGGACACCGAATCGCTTGACGCACAGAGTTCTCACGCCGATTTGCGCCGACGGCACCCCCGGTCCAGGATAATACTGTCTACGTACGTAGAACGTACGAGTGCAAAGCACCTCCGTGTCGCGGCGAGCGTCTCGCGCCGCCACCCGCGCCACCCTACGATCGGGTGCTACGCACCGAGATAGTAGGCCGAGATACGGTGTGGACCGGTCGGGCCGTGAGGTGAGGAGTACAAGTGGGTGCACGAGGCTTCGGCGAACTCGAAGCGGTCATTATCGAACGCATCTGGGATCGTGCCGAGAAGACCACGGTCCGTGAGGTATTCGACGAACTCGCCGCCGAACGCGACATCGCCTATACGACGGTCATGTCCACCATGGACAACCTGCACCGCAAAGGCTGGCTCGAACGCGAGCGCATAGGCAAGGCCTACCGCTACTGGCCCACCCACAGCCGCGAGGAATACAGCGCCCGCCTCATGCGCGAGGCCCTCGGCAGCGGCGGACGCTCCGAACTTGTCCTCGCCCATTTCGTCGAGCAGATGAGCGCCGAGGAATCCGAAGGCCTGCGCGCCGCCCTCCGCAAGATCGCCCGCACCAAACGAAGCTGACCCGCGCGCCGGTGTCAGATGTGGGATCCGCCCGGTATCGGTGCGCAGATGACGATGCCGATGGCGGCGGTGAGTACGGCGGCCATGGGCACCAGGGTGGCCATGGCGGTGACTGCTGCGAGGGTGAGTCGGGTGCGGGCGCGCAAGGCTCGCGCGGCGGGGGCTTCGAGGCGTTGCAGGCGGGTGGTGAGTCCCACTTCGGTGGCCCCGAGGGCTCCGGCTGGGCCGGAGGCTATTCCGGAGAGGGCGCGCAGGGCTTGTAATACGGTGCGGCGGCCGTGGATTCGGGCTGCGGCGTCATCGGCCATCATTTCCAGTAGCCACGCGACCTCGAGTGCGCCGATCGAGAAGAGGTTGATGCGGGGGAGTGTGGTGGACAGCCCGCGGGTCAAGGCGAGGAGCAGGTGGTGGCGACCGGCCAGGTGGGCTCGTTCGTGGGCGAGTACGGCCTCGAGGTGATCCTCGTCGAGCGCGGTCAGCACGCCGCGGCTGATGACGACCGTATGTGGTTTGCCCGCAACGCAATAGGCGGCGGGTTGATCCACCTCCAGTACGACGGCATCCAGGTCTGGATGGTGCCGACCGGCCATCCGAGTCAGGGCCGCATGTTCGAGGGTGGTGCGCCGGGCCCGCAGCAGAGTCGCGCCGAGCCGCATGGTCACCACCACGGCCGCGAGCGAGGCTGATCCGGCCAGCAATAGCAGCCCGGTCTGTACCGGTGCGCCGTACCGTCCGATGGCGGCATCGTGCATATGCGTGATGCACCCGTCGAGAATGCGGCGCGGCGCTTCCGAAAGCTGGTGCGTGAGAACGTCGAATACCAGAATCGTCAGCGCGGTGGTCCACGCCAGCACGGTCGTCGCGAGAGTGGCAAGCCAGGCCGCCAGCGCGACTCGCGGCACCGCACTCGCATCCCCCACGCCACGCAGGAGCCTCGGAGCCAGCACGGCCACGGCGAACCCGTACAGGGCCAGACACGCGGCGGCGCTCACCGCATCACCAGCGCGGAAGAAGTGGACCGATCCGGAGTCGTGGTCGCGGCCCGGCGTGCCGAGATGTCCGCCGCATCCGACCACCCATCGGGGCGGTCGCATCGACGGCGCGTGCGCCCTGCGCTGGCGAACTGGTTGCCCCGCGCTGCACACCGACGGCCATAGTCTTCCCACGAACCTGCCGGTGTGTCCGGTCGCATCAGTGCTCCTCCCGTCGAGCGCGCTAGAGCTTACGGATGGAACCTGAGGGCATCCTTACTGTGGCGGGGGCGGGATCGCGGCGGTGTGTAGGCGACGGGCGAGTTCGAGGCTGCGATGGCGGAATTCCGCGGGGTGTTCGATGGTGAAGTCCGCGCCGATGAGGGCGATATTCAGGACCAGCCATTCGAAGGAATCGACCCAGGCGGTGATTCGGCAGGATTCGGGGGTGAGGGGTTCGATATCGCAGTCTTGGAATTTCAGGGTGTCACCGACTTGGGTGGCCGGGGCGTCGACCGTGACGACGGCTTGGTGGCGGGTTGCGGTGAGGCCCTCGCGGAGATAGTCGGTGGCCGAGCGGGCGGGTAGGGGGCGGGGAGTGAAAGGTATTGCGGTGGAGGTTATTTCGCTGACTCGGTCGAGGCGGAAGGTGCGCCAGTCGCCGCGTTCGGTATCCCACGCGAGCAGGTACCAGCGCAGGTGCAGGTGGACCTCGCGATAGGGCTCGACCCGGCGGCGCGAGACCTGGCCGTCGCGGCTGACGTAGTCGAAGGTGACCAGCTCGTGGCGGGCGGCCGCCAGCCCGAGGGTCGACAGCTGCTCGGGATCGACCGCGGGGGCCGACTGGGGTGCGGCCTCCACCGTCGTCCGCAACGCGGTCACCCTGGGGCGCAACCGTTTCGGCAGGAATTGGTCGAGCTTGCCGAAGGCACGATCGGCGGCGGGACCGATTCCGGCGGGACCGTCGGAGTCCGGTGCCGAGGTCGCGCCGAGCAGGGCCAGCGCCAGGAGCGTGGCGACCGCCTCATCATCGTCGAGGACCAGCGGTGGCAGGGTGCGCCCGGCGGCCAGTTGATAGAACCCGCTCGGCCCGGGCTGGGTGCGCACCGGATAGCCGTACTCGCGCAGCCGCTCGACATCGCGGCGCAGTGTGCGCGGGCTGATCGCGAGCCGGTCGGCAAGGTCCTGACCTGTGAATTGCCTCCCCGTTTGGAGCTGGGCCAGCAGTTCCAGCATGCGGCGAGTCACATCGGGCATGTCTCCATGATGACTCGAATCGCGGTCAGGATCCGGCCACATCTGCTCGTACGGTCGGATTATGACCACAACGACCGAGCATCGTCGCGCCATTCGGATCAGGGCGGCGCGGACCAATAATCTGCGCGCCATCGATATCGATGTGCCGCGCAATAGCCTGGTGGTTTTCGCGGGAGTGTCCGGTTCGGGCAAGTCATCGCTCGTCTTCGACACCATCGCGGCCGAGGCCGGGTACCAGGTGAACGAGACCTATCCGCCGTTCGTGCGCAATCGCCTGCCGCGCTGGAGCCGCCCCGAGGTGGACTCCATCGACGGGCTGTCGCCGGTGGTTGTGATCGACCAGAAACGCCTCGGCGGCAATGCCCGATCCACCCTCGGCACCATCACCGACACGTACAGCTATCTGCGCCTGCTGTTTTCGCGCATCAGCGATCCGTATGTCGGTGAGTCGAACCACTTTTCGTTCAATGACCCGGCCGGAATGTGCCCCACCTGCTCGGGCCTGGGCGAAACCCTCGCGATCGATATCAACCGCATTCTCGACCTGGACAAGACCCTGGAGCAGGGCGCGATCCTGTTGCCCGGCTTCGGCAATGGCAAGTACTGGTATCGCCAGTACGCCGATATCGGTTCCTTCGATCCCACGACACCGCTGCGGGATTGGACCGAGGACGAGCGTGCGGCACTGCTGCACGGGGGAGAGGCCGCGGCCCGGCTGGGCACCCGCCCGCCGAAGGACTACGAGGGCGTAGTCGACCGGTTCGAACGCATCTACCTGCACACCTCGGACAACCTGTCGGAGCACAAACAGGCGGTGGTGCAACGCTTCACGCACGCCCGGCCCTGCCCGGACTGCGGCGGTGACCGGCTCAATGCGGCCGCGCGCTCGGCCCGGGTGGCGGGCCACACCATTGCCGAGCTGTCCCGGATGGAGATCGACGCACTCACCGATGTCATTGCCGCGGTCAAGGATCGGCGAATCACGCCCGTCGTGGAGGCACTGCACGAGCGGCTCGCCGCCCTGACCGCCATCGGGCTCGGCTACCTCTCGCTGGCCCGCCCCACCACCACCTTGTCGGGTGGTGAGTCGCAGCGCATCAAAACGGTGCGGCACCTGGGCAACAGCCTCACCGAGATGCTCTATGTGTTCGACGAACCGACCGTGGGCCTGCATCCGCACGATGTCCGTTCCATGACCCGCCTCCTGAAGCGCCTGCGCGACAAGGGAAATACCGTGCTCGTAGTCGAACACGACCCGGACGTCATGCGCGTCGCCGATGAGATCGTCGAGATCGGCCCGGGCGCGGGCGTCGCGGGCGGGCAGGTGGTCTTCCAGGGACGATTCGAGGACATCCGGCGCGCGGACACCCCCACCGGCCGGGCGCTGCGCCGCCGCGGCGGGCGGCATACTCCGCGCTCGGCGACCGGAAAGATCCGTATCGAGAACGCGACCCGGAACAACCTGACCGGCATCGGAGTCGACATCCCGACCGGCGTGCTGACCGTGATCACCGGCGTCGCGGGCTCCGGAAAGTCCAGTCTGGTGGCCGAACTCGTCGACCAGCACCCGGCCACCATTGTCGATCAGCGGCCGGTGAGCACCAACCGTCGCTCGACACCGCTCACCTACACCGGTATCGCACCGTCGCTGCGCAAACTGTTCGCGGAGCGAAACGGCGTGAGCCCCAACCTCTTCAGCGCCAATTCCGAGGGTGCGTGCCCGGCCTGCGACGGGCTCGGCGTCGTCTACACCGATCTGGCCTTCATGGACGGGCAGGAAGTGGTGTGTGAGACCTGCGGCGGGCGGCGGTTCACCGACGAGGTGCTGGCATACACCCTGGATGGACTGTCGATCGCCGACGTCGGCGACCTCACCATCGGTGAAGCCGCCGAACGCCTGCCCTACGCAGGCATCGAGCGGCCCCTGGGTCACGTCACCGAGGTCGGTCTGGGCTATCTGCGGCTCGGCCAGCCGCTCACCACGCTGTCGGGCGGTGAATGCCAGCGTCTGAAGATCGCCCGCGAGCTGGGCAAGCGGGACGCCCACAGCCTCTACGTGCTCGACGAGCCGACCACCGGCCTGCATCTCTCCGATATCGACACATTGATGGATGTGCTGGGAACCCTTGTGGGCAAGGGCAATACGATGATCGTCATCGAGCACAACCTGGATGTGATCCGCCGCGCGGACTGGGTGATCGACCTCGGTCCCGGCCCGGGTCGTCATGGCGGCCGGATCATGTTCGAGGGCCTGCCCGAGGCGCTCGCGGGTCACGACGAGTCGTTCACCGGCCGGGCGCTGCGTCACTAGTTGCGCGGGATGGCGTCGATCCGGTAATACTATCTACGTACGTACTCAGTAGATAAAGCTTGTGCCGTCCTCTCATCGGCACGGGGACGCCGACCGGACCGGCGTCGATGACGAGTGGAATGGGGCGCGACCTCCATCGCGATCCATTCCACTCGTTGTCATCCCCTCACGGGCGAGCGAGCAGTTTGCGTGCCGCCGATTCGATACGCGCCTCGTCCAGCAGCACCGTCGAGGCGGCCGGGCCGAGCGGGATGAAACTGTCCTCGCTGGTCACCCGGGCGATCGGCCCGTCGAACCCGGCGTCCAGCAGCGCCGCGCACACGGCCTCGGAAACGCCTCCGCTGCGGCGGGTTTCATCGGCGATGAGGACGCGGCCGGTGGCGCGCGCATTGTCGAGGAGATCGTCGATCGGCAGCGGCGAGAGCCAGCGCAGGTCCAGAACCCGTGCGTGGATTCCGCGTTCGGAGAGCCGCCGGGCGACCCGCAGACTCATCGGCACCCCATTGGCGAAACTCACAATGGTCAGATGCGCACCGGTGCCGTGCACGCGCGCCTTGCCGATCTCGGCATGCCGCACGGCGGAAACCGGTGCGAGCCAACCGCTGTCGCCGGGCCGATGCAGATCCCGCGTGTGGTACAGGGCAATCGGTTCGAGGAACACGCACACCCGTCCGTCCACCCGGGCCGCCGAGACGCAGGTGCGCAGCATGGCCGCCGCATCGTCGGCGCGCGACGGGGAGGCGATCACCACTCCGGGGATATCCCGCAGTGCCGCAATGGAATTGTCATTGTGGAAGTGCCCGCCGAAGCCCTTCTGATAGGCGTAGCCCGCGATCCGCACCACCAGCGGATTGCGGTAATTCCCGTCGGAGAAGAACGACAATGTGGCCGCCTCGCCGCGCAACTGATCCTCGGCATTGTGCACATAGGCGAGGTACTGGATCTCCGGAATCGGCACGAAACCCGCCAGGCCCGCACCGAGTGCCGTGCCCAGCACGCTCTGCTCATCCAGCAGCGTGTCGAACACGCGGCGCACGCCGAACTCCTGTTGCAGGCCCTTGGTGACGCCGTACACGCCGCCCTTGCGGCCCACGTCCTCGCCGAACACCAGCACATCGGGATCGCGGGTGAGCAGCTCACCGAGCGTGCGATTCACCGCCTGCGCCAAGGTCATCGGCTCACCGCTGTCGCCGGTCGGGGCGGGGAACCCGCCGGAACCGGCGGCCGGGGTGCCGCGCAGCGCGTCGGTGCGCACAACCGTCGGCCGGTTCGGTGCGAGCGGAGCCATGACGGCGGGCGCGGACGTCAATTTGACCTCGCCCCACACCTTTTCGGCCGTCTCGGCGACCCGCGCCCCGATATCGTCGTAACGCCTGAGCAATTCACCCGGTGTCGCCATGCCCGCGGTGATCAGCAGCCGGGCCGTGCGGGCCACCGGATCACGGCGCAGATCCGCGGCGATCTCGGCCGGACGCCGGTAGGCCGCCTCCACATCCGAGCCCGCATGCCCGAGCAGCCGCACCGTGCGCAGCCGCAAGAAGGCCGGTTTGCGTTGTGCGCGAACCCATTGCGCCGCCTCGCTCGCGGCGGTGAGCGCGTCCACGAGATCCGCGCCGTCCGCTTCGAAGTACCGCAGCCCGGGTCGGGAACCATAGGCCTGCGCGATCCAGGTGCGCGGTGTCGGCACGCTGATCCCGATTCCATTGTCCTCGCACACGAACAGAATCGGCAGGGGCACACCCTGATGCGCGGTGTGCACGGCCGTATTGATCGCCCCGGTGGCTGTCGAGTGATTGGCCGAGGCATCGCCGAAGCTGCACACCACCACCGCATCCTCGGGCCACTCGCACGGCACCCGCAGCTGTGCGGCGCGTTCGATGGCGAAGGCCAGCCCGACCGCGCGCGGCAGATGCGAGGCAATGGTCGAGGTCTGCGGAATCACGTGCGCGGGCTTGCTGCCGAAAACCTTGTGCCGCCCACCGGAAATGGGATCCGCCACCGCCGCGGCCACCCCGAGCAGCACATCGCGAATCGGGTCGAGCCCGGGTACCTGTCCGGCGCGCTGGACGAAGAAGGCGGCCGAACGATAGTGCAGCAGTGCGGGATCGGTCACCCGCAGTGCGGCCGCCACCGCCGCATTGCCCTCATGCCCCGAGGAGCCGATGCTGTAGTACCCGTGGCCTTCCCGGGTGAGCTGGCGCGCCGCGAGATCGAGGTGCCGCGCGGTGGTCTGGGCGTCGAAGAGTTCCAGGCAGCGCGCGCCGGTGATCGGACTGTCCGGGGTGATGGGTTCCTGTTTTCCACGAGCGGGCCCGGGTGTCGTCGCGGTGACCTCCGCGCGAAACCATTGATCGAGTTCTGCTTCGCGCTCGTTGATTCGACCCACCACTTCCATATGTCCCATATGTCGCGTACGCCGGGCCTCAGACTAAATGTGGAACACCCGTGTCCGCGGCAACTCCACATCTCTCGGCTAGTCGTGCCGGACGCTTGGTTCCCATCATGCCGATCGACGACGATCGCCGTGGCGAGTCCACTCAGCTGATTCCCCGAGACTCCCGGGAAGGCCTGCGCGGTAGAGGATTCTCGCTCGCTGCGGTGACAATGCCCCCGTGGCGGGTGCATCCCACGGGCGGGCACGACCTGCCCCTGGACGACGGGCCGTAGCTGTGCCGTCAGATCCGGGAGTGGGCAGACTAGGGTTCGACGGGTGGATGCGAGCACGACTCGGAGCTACGCGGGCCAGCCGGTGACCGATCGCCGGTCGGAACGGCGCAGGCAGTTCCTCGCCGCCGGGCTCGCGGTATTCGGCGAGACCGGCTACGCATCCAGTTCGATCACCCTCCTCTGCAAGACCGCCGGTCTGGCCCGTAGCCAGTTCTACGAGCACTTCACCAATCGTGAAGACCTGCTGATGGCCGTCTACGACATGATCAATGCCGAGGCCCGGGACGCGGTCGAGGCCGCGACCGGCGCGATTCCGTCCGCCGAGGTGGCCGCGCGGGCCGAGGCCGCGGTCGCGGCCTACGCCGAATCCATCGGCGGTGATCCCCGCCGGGCCGCGGTGTCCTATGTGGAGATCGTCGGGGTCAGCCCACGGGTCGAGGAACGCCGCCTCTATCAGCGCGAGCTCTGGTACGAGTTCATGGCGGGCGAGCTACGCAAAGCGCTCGGACCCGAGTTCGAGCCGGTGGGTGGAATCCGCGCGGCGACCACGGGGTTCGTCGGCGCTCTCATGGCGCTGGTCCATCAGTGGAGCATCAGCGAGCCGCGTCCGGCACTCACCGACCTCACCTCGGTACTCACCCGATTCCTGATCGGCCTCATGCAACCCTGAGAGTTGGCCGTGTTCGCGGTCACAAGGGTTGTTCTCGTGGACATACTCGTCCAAGATTGCTGGAGAAGTTTGCTCGCGCGTGTTCGACAGCCATAGCGTCAATCCAGCAAATCTGCGGCCCGGGGGGCCGATCGAGGAGTCGCCGTGCAGCATGCCGCGGAGCGTCACCAGGTGGACCGTGTGCTCCAGGATCTGCTCACCCGCGATGTCATCCCGGCATCGCGGCAGATCGACATCTCCGTGCGGCTCAGCTCCCACACCATGCTCCTGATCACCACCGTCGACCCGGTCCTGTTCGTCGAGGACGCACCCGCCGATCGGTTCGGGGTCATCGACTTCGACGGCACGGTGCTCGAGGGTGAACTGAATTCGACTGCCGCGCCGATGATTGCGCTGCACGCCGCCATCTACGCGGCCAACTCCGGGCTCGGCGCCGTCATTCACGCCCATCCGGCCAGCGTCACCAGTTGCGCGGTCGCGAATCAACCGCTGCCCACCCAGTACCTGCCGCTGCTGCTCGCCGGACAATACGACGACATCCCCGTCGTGCCCGGGTCGGTGCCAGGCAGCACGAGTTGCGCCGACGCCCTCGCGACCCTCGCCGCCACCCGGCCCGGCACCTGCGCGGCGCTCATGACCGATCACAGCGTGACCGCATTCCACTCCACCCTGTCCCGGGCCGTGCGCGTGCTCAGCGCGCTCGAGGAGGCCGCGGCGGGCGAGATACGCACCGCCAAACTCCCCGCGACGATTCCCGAGCCACAGTTGAACCCGTAAAACACCCTGGTGAGTTATACGATTAGTGGATGACAATCGTCAGCAACTCGGTTGTCAGTGTGCGCGAACGAATTCTGCTGGCCGCCTACGAGTTGTGCACCCGCGAGGGTGTCCGCGCGGCGAGCCCGGAGGCGGTGGCCGCGCGTGCCGGAGTCGCCGAAGACACACTCCGCGAGCACTTTCCGACCCTGGACCAGCTGATCATCGAAGTGCTCCGGCGTCGCGAACGGCTGTGGACCTTCGAGCTCATCGAGGAGCAGTCGCGGTGTCGCGGGAACACCCCGGAAGAACAGCTGCTCGCCATTTTCGATGTCTTCGAAGAATGGTTCGGCGCAAAGGATTTCGATGCCTGCACCTTCATCAATGTGCTGCTGGAGATGGGTGCGGAGCATCCGCTGGGCCGGGCCAGCATCGAGCATCTGCAAACCATTCGCGATATCGTGCGCATCCGAGCCGAACGCGCCGGGCTGTCCGATGTGGAGGATTTCGCTCGGTCCTGGCACATCCTGATGAAGGGCTCGATCATCTCCGCGGCGGAGGGCGACCGGCTCGCCGCCCAGCGAGCACAGAAGATGGCCCGAGCGCTCATCGAGGCCCATCGCGACCCAGCCTGACCCGTCCGCCCATCGAGTAGCTGAATGTTTTCCACGATTAACTATTTCCATTTGGGATTTTCTAAGGTTCGGCCACTAACCTGCGGTGCGCGCTCGCCGACCGGCCGGTGCCGTGCGGTCGCCATCGCGCGCAGCAGCGAGAAGGGTTGTGATCAGCCATGGCCGAGAAAACGCCGAAGCGGACCAGTTCGATTGCGGCGACCCGGCAGGCCGACCGCCGCGGCAAGATTCTCGTCCAGGTGGGCGTGGCGTCGGTACTGATCGCCTTGATCGCGGGCATCGGCATCAGCCTGGCGGTGCGCAAAAGCCATGACGCCGAGGCAGGTCCGGTCCCCGCTATCACCGCCCGGCCCGGCAATGGATTGACCGGGACAATCACCGACACCGGAGCCATTCGCATCGGCAGACCCGATGCGAAGGTCACCGTTCGCATCGTGACCGATATGCAGTGCCCCGCCTGCCGCATGCTCGAGTCCGCGAATGCGGGTCTACTGGCCGAGGAAGTCGACAATGGCAAGGCCGCCATTGAATACCAGATCGTCTCCTTCCTCGATCGAGCGTCCCTGGGCAGCCGGTACTCCACCCGCGCGGCGAGTGCGGCCTTCGCGGTCGCCGAATCGGACCCCTCGAAGTTCCAAGGCTGGCTCGCCGCCATGTACGACAAACAGCCCGCCGAGGGCAGCACCGGCCTGACCGACGACCAGCTCATCGCCATCGCCCGCGACGCCGGGTACACCGATCCCGCAGTGGCACAAGCGATCACCGACAACAAATACGACGGCTACGTCCAACAGGTAACCAAGACCCTGGCACCCGACATCCGCGCCACCCCCACCGTCTATGTCAATGGCGAGCAGATTCCCATGACACAGCAGATGTTCGCCCCCGGCGGCCTGCGCCAAACCATCGAAACCGCCGCGAACTCCTGACCCGGCCGCACCTGCTGGACTTATCGACCTTCAGGCGGGCCAGACGTTCTGCTTCATCATGTCGATGATGAGAGCGGCTATGTTCCAGGCGTCATCGTCACCACGGTGATGGGTGCCTTCGAGGGGGAGGCCGGTTTCTTTCAGCGCGCCTGCCATACCGAAGCGGTGGGTGGTGTTGCGGGCCGCGGAGAAGGTTGTTTTGGCGTTCGTGTGTGTGGAGCCGAACGGGTAAGGGACTCCGGTGGCGGCGCATTGGCGTTCGAATTGTTTGCGGTCGTAATCGCCCCAACTGGCCCATGGGCGGGAATCGGCGTCGAATTCGGTGCGCAGGAGCGTGCAGGCCTCGGCGAAGGAGATGCCGGTGGCCACCTGCTCGGGGGTGAGAGTCGTTAAGGCGGTGCAAAATTCGCTTACTTCGGAGCGATCGGGGCGCACCAGGATGCTGTGCTTGGAGACGCGCTCCAGGGTGTGGGTATCGAGGACACAGAGGCCGATTTCGATGATCTCGTTCGGCTGGTCGGGAGGGTTCGCGCGCTCCCAGCAGGTGGCCTCCACGTCGACGACGTTCAGGTATCGAGTGTTCATGAAGCCGGACGGTACGGGGCGATATCGCCCGGCGACAGTGGATTTCGAGGTCGGCGGGTCATTCCGCGTGGAGCTTCAGGCCCGTGCCGTTGGTGGTGTTGCGCAGGGTCAGGTTGTCGGAATCGACTGTGGCCGTCACCTTTCCGTCGAGGGCCTGGAGTACGTCGCGTTCGACCTCCATGACCTGTTCATCGCACATCATGCGGGTGGTGCCGAGGTGGAAGGTGACCTCATTGCCCGCGACCTCGGCGGTGCCGATCAACTGATTGCAGCCCGCGCCGCCCGAGACCGAGCCGTCGGGGGCGATGGTCAGTGCCGGTCGGGCCTCATCGAGCGCCTGTGAACGCACCTCGGCATCGGGACGCAGCAGCGTGGTCACGATCCACGTGGTGCCCGTGAGCGGCTTGTCGGGGTGCAGGACCTTGCGGTCCTGCAGGGTCACGGTGCTGCCATTGCCCTTCAGCGTGAGGGTGGGGCCGTCCAGTTTCCAGGTGGGGAGTGAGCGCAGCAGGCCATTCGCCCAGCCGTCCGCGTCGGCGAGATCGCCCGGGCAGCCCATGAGGGTGGTGGCCAGCTCATCGGTTTTCAGGACATCGCCGTTCAAGGTGACCGGGCCGCTGGCGGTATTGCAGCCCGCGTTCGCGGTGATCCGGCCGTCCTGGAAGGTGAGGGTGAGCGGTCCGCCGCCCGGAATGGGCTTCCCGTCGACCTTGGTCGACATATAGGTCTTACCCATGGGCGTCGGACCGGAGTCCTGACCGCTGCCGTCGCTGGAAGAGGAACATCCGGCCGCCGCGCCCAGGGTGACCGCGAGCAGCACACCACACCACATGCGAGTAGCTGACATATTGCCGATCGTACGGAGGGCACCCGGGCATGCCCAGTGTCGACGCGAGCGTCCTTTATTGGAGATCGATTGATCTCTAACTTGCGAGCCTGTCGATAGGGTCGATTCCTGGAGTGTGTTACCGGTCACCAAGGGCCGCCTGTCGGCCACCTGCCCCGCACACGGCAGGATGTTCGTCTGTGAGCGAAGTTTCGCGCCCGCGCCGCACTCAGCAGGAGCGTCGGGCAGCCACGGTGGCCAAACTGGTCGATGCGACGATTGCCGCAATCGGCGAGGTCGGCTATCAACGCGCGACGGTCCAGGAGATCTGCGGCCGCGCCGCACTATCGGCCGGAGCCATGTTCCGGCAGTTCGACACCCGCCTCGACCTGATCGTGCGCACCGCCGAAGAGGCGATGACCCGCCAGCTCGACGCGTACCGCGCGACCATGGAACACCTAGGCGCACAGGACAATGCGCTCGACACCGCCCTGCGGTTCCTGCGAATGGCCCAGCAGTCCAACCTGACTCACGCGCTGCGCGAGATCTACCTGGCCGCCCGCTCCGACACCGAACTACGCGAACGCATCGAACCCATCGCCGACAACTACTACCGCGAAATAGTCGCCACCCTCGAGCGCACCGGACTGCTCGACGACTATCCGAGCGAAATCCGCGAACCCCTGTTCTTCATGCTCCTGCACCTGTTCTCCGGTGAAGCCGTCGTCCGCGGCGTCTACCAACGCCCCGACCTCGATGTCTCGGTATTGGCGCTGGTCGAGGACATGCTGGCCGTCTACGCCGCCCGCGTGGCTCCTGCCGCCAAGGACTAGTCGCCGCGACGCCCGCCCGGCCCGCCGCCGCAATGCCCGTCGGGCCGGGCCGCTGGACGCGCCAGGGCCCGGCCGCGGCGCTCGCAGTGCCCGACGGCCACGTGCACTGTGCGCGGTTACGACGGTTGCGGTGCCGGGCCGTCACCACCAGCGGCTGCCGGTCTCGGACCTGGTCGGGCATAAGCTTCGAGCGGTGACCGCGCTACGACCGGAAACCGCTACCGTCTCGACCTGGGCTCCCTTCGCCTCGAAGGTGTATCGGGCGCTGTGGATCGCGCAATTGGTGTCCAACCTGGGCACCTGGATGCAGACCGTCGGGGCGCAGTGGCTGCTGGTGGATCAGCCGCATGCGGCGATTCTGGTGTCGCTCGTGCAGACGGCGACCACGCTGCCGGTCATGCTGCTGGTGATTCCGGCGGGCGTGCTGGCTGATCTGGTCGATAAGCGGCGGCTGCTGATCGGCGCGCAATCGGCCATGGCCTTGACGGCGGCCGTGCTCGCGGTATCGACCGCAGCCGGGCACACCACGCCGACAGTGCTGCTGACACTGCTGTTCTTGCTCGGCTGCGGGTCGGCGCTGACCATGCCGACCTGGCAGTCGATCCAGCCGGAACTCGTTCCGCGCGAACAGATTCCGGCCGCCTCCGCACTGAACGGGTTGAGCGTCAACGGCGCTCGCGCGGTGGGGCCCGCGATCGCGGGTGTGCTGGTGTCGATTGCCGGTCCGACCTTCGTATTCGCGTTGAACGCAGTGTCTTTCGTCGGCATCGTGGTGGTGCTCGTGCTGTGGCGGCGACCCGTCAAGGAGGAGACGCTGCCGGTCGAGCGGCCATTCGCGGCCTTGCAAGCGGGCATGCGATACGTGCGCTCCGGCCCCGCGATTCGACGAGTCCTGCTGCGCGCGGTGCTGTTCATCATCCCGGCGAGCGCGCTGTGGGCCCTGCTGCCGGTGGTAGCTCACGAGAAGCTGGGGCTGTCGTCCTCGGGCTACGGCGTGATGCTCGGCGCGCTGGGAGTCGGCGCGGTGGGTGGTGGGCTGTCCTTCGCGGTCCTCCGTCGGCAGTTGACGGCCACCCGCATGGTCACGCTCTCCGCGGTGCTCTTCGGAGCCGCAACCCTGGTGACAGCGATGGTGGACCGCCTACCGCTGGTCCTGCTCGCGCTGGTGATCGCGGGCGTCGGCTGGCCTTTGGCCATGTCCACCTTCAATTCGACCATGCTGCTCATGCTTCCGGCCTGGGTGCGAGCCCGAGGCATGTCGGTCTACACCCTGCTGTTCATGGGCGGCCAGGCCATCGGCTCCCTGTTATGGGGCGCGCTCGCCAATGCGATTGGCGTCGAAAAGGCCCTACTGCTCGCCGCCGCCCTGCTCGCCTTCTGTGCCGTCAGTGTCCTCTGGTGGCCGATCCGCCAGGACGCAACCGGATTCGACATGACCCCCCTCGCCTACTGGCCCGAGCCCTACGTCGTCTGCGAACCCGACCCCGCCGACGGCCCCGTCCTGATCCTCCAGAACTACACCGTCCCCAAGGAATCCGTCGACCAATTCCTCACCGACATGGCCCGAGTGGGCCGCTCCCGCCAGCGCACCGGCGCAATGGAATGGCGAATCTACCGCGACGTAGGCGCAGCCGACCGCTACGTCGAAGCCTTCGTGGTCCGATCCTGGGAAGAACACATGCGCCAACACCAGGTCAGACTCACCGCCCAAGACGAACGCAACGAACGCCGAGTAGCCGAATTCGCCATAGGTGAAGACCGCACCACCCACCTCATAGCCGTCGCCGACGCCAAATAGCGAGGCAGGCAAGGTTTTCCGCCCCCAGCTGTGTGGAACTCGTCCATGTCGGCGAACACCTGCAGCGATCTGACGGGTCGTGCGAATACGTCGTCGTGGCCGTAGGCGATCGCAGCGACTGCGATGAGACGCTCGCCGACCGGCTTCGAATGATCGCAGAACACCACCGCGAGGTCCTCCGACCGCTGAAGCGAGCCCATACTTCTGGGCAGAAGGCTGATACCCCTGCAGCACCCAGGAGACGGCTCCGACGACGTTGGCGATGCAACCACATGCCACCTCGGAGATCACTTCCGCGACTGTGATTTCCGATGGCGCATCCCACCGGTCTGAACCTGCACTTAGGCCCATGAGCAGTCAGAAAACTGATTGGCGACAGAGGTTAGTGCATGAATAGGCCGGCAATCCGAGACTCCGCAGGAGTGGATGAACTTGGGCCGCATACGGTCTCTCCACAAGCGGCGGTGAGAGTTGAGGATGGCCGGCGATCTGTGGGTTCGTGTTGAAAGTTGGGATCGGTAGGAGGTGCGGGGGGCATCTACTTGCCGCATGACATCTTCTCAAAATCCCGCGAACCAACCGCAGTCCACCGGCTTGGACAAGAAGACCAGCGCGATCCTGTCGTATGCGCTGGGGTGGCTCACCGGCATCATCTTCAGCCTCGCGGGACTGGCGGTCGGGGTCTTCGCGGTCGTCGTCTGGATCATGGCCATGGTCCAGGCGAACAATGTCGGTGGTGTCCGCGCGAAGCTTCCCATCGTCGGAGAACTCGTTGCCCCGTATGCGGATCGGTTGGCCGACTCGGTCAAGTAGCGGCGCATTGATCAACGGCCCGAGGCGATCTCGGGCCGTTGGCGTCTGCGCGCCTCAGGTGAGCGAGGTGCTCTTCCAGGCTGCCTCGATCATTCGGAAGGTCTCGTCCACCGCCTCCTGTGGGTCGGCCGCCTCGCATGCCAGTGAGAAGGCGCCGATCACGAACCGTGCGATCGCCCGGCAGGCGGTGCTGGTGGTCGGCTGGTCGAGATCCGCGGCGATGACCGTTGCCAGTGACTCCGCGTGGCGCAGCCGCATGGACTCCTCGTACTCGCGCAGGGCGGGTGCCCGGTCGATCAGGTGGCGGATCGGTGTGGCGTCGTCGGCCGTGCAGTGCCGCACCATGGCGTGGATCTCGTGTCGTAGCGCGGGGATCAGTGGCTCGTCCGCTGTTCGGCCGGTGACGGCTTGGATGAGGCGCTGCTCGAAGTTCTCGTCCTGCTCGAAGACCAGGGCCTCTTTGGAGGCGAAGTGGGAGAAGACCGTGGTGACGGCCACGTCGGCCTCGGTCGCCACATCGCGGATGCCCACCGCGTCATAGCCGCGTTCCAGGAACATCGCCAGCGCGGTATCGGCGATCTTCTGGCGGGTCGCGGCCTTCTTGCGCTCACGACGTCCGGTCGGCACGGTCATCTCCTGATGCTAGCGGCTGCATAAATGCATCGGTTGTGAAGTCCTAACGGTTGCGCTCGCGACTATAGCGCCGCCCGATATGAAACCACAACCGTTGCAAAACGCTAACCGTTAGTCTTAGTGTGGAGGCATGAAAGCAATGCGCTTCGCCGAATACGGCGGCCCGGAAGTCCTGACGCCCGCGGAGGTAGCCGAGCCCCATCCCGGCCCCGGTCAGATACGTATCGCAGTCCGCGCTGCGGGAGTGAATCCACATGATTGGCGGCTTCGCGAGGGCCAGTTCCGGCGAATCCGCCCGATCCCGCTTCCCGCAGGCATCGGGCAGGACGCGTCGGGCGTGGTGGATGAGGTCGGGGAGGGCGTCACCGACATCGACGTCGGCGACCTCGTATTCGGCCGGGGCACAAACACTTACGCCGAGTTCGCCGTCCTCTCCTCCTGGGCGCGCAAACCCGACGGGTTGAGCTTCGCCGAAGCGGCCGGGTACCCGTCCGTGGTCGAGACCGCGCTTCGGGTCATCCGCCTGGTCGGCGTTCAACCCGGACAGACGCTGCTGGTCAGCGGCGCAGCCGGTGGGGTCGGGTCGGCGGTATTGCAGATCGCCCGCGAGCGGGGAATCGCGGTGATCGGCACCGCTTCTGCGGCGAACCAGGACTATGTGCGAGGCCTGGGCGCCGTCCCCACCACCTACGACGTGGGCTGGGTAGAACGAGTCCACCAACTCGGCCGCATCGACGCCGCTCTCGACCTCAACGGTGCGGGCGTCCTCCGCGGACTCCTCGACCTGACCGGGGACCCCGACAAGGTGATCACCATCGCCGACCTCGAGGCCCCGATGCTCGGGATCCGCTTCGCCGGTGTCGGCGGCAACATGCCCGAAGCCCTCACCGAAGCTGTCGACCTCATCGCGCGCGGAAAGCTCCACATCCCCGTCGACAAGTCATATCCGCTCACCGAGGCCGCGTCGGCGCACGCCGACAGCCAGGCCGGACACACCCGCGGCCGCCGAGTCCTACTCGTCTGAGTCGATCGGCGTCTTACGGCTGACCGAGCTGTTCGCCGACCCTTCCTTCAACTCATCGCTATCGACTGTCGCGCACGCCTTTCGCAACTACGCGGCATGCTCGAGCACGAACAGATCGGCCTGCCCGCAGGCTGAACCCCGAACGGCTGCCGGGCACCGTACGAACCGTCGATAAGTGAACCCCAAGATTTCGTTAACACCTCACCTGCAGAGTGATCTTGTCAGTCAACGAGGGGAGAACACAGTGAAGGTTCTTAAGAGCACAGCCGTAGTCGGCGGACTCATCGCGGCGGCGTTCATCGGATTGGCCGGGCCCGCATCCGCATCGGCGACACCGGTAGTCCACACCTCCTGCCCCCGCAGCGAGGCGATGCATCCGACCTGGGACGTGAACACCGGTGAACCGGTCATCTGCGTCAACACCGGCGCCAGCGGGTTCATGTGGGTTCCCGACGCCACCCGCTGATTCCCAGCCACCGCCGTGGATTCACACGGCGGTGACGCGATATCGCGTCGAGTCCCCGCCCGGAATCCGGGCGGGGACTCGACGTTTTTCGGGGTCGGCGGGGCTACCATCGGGGGAAGCGACTCGCCCCCGGCTGTGACCGGGGGCGATGCGACTGTCTCTCCAGGTACCGCATATGCTGTCCGCTATGCGGATGTTTCTGGATATCCTCCTGATCATCACCAGCGTGCTGCTGGTGTTGCTGGTGCTGCTGCACCGCGCCAAGGGCGGAGGTCTGTCCAGCCTCTTCGGTGGTGGCGTGCAGTCGAGTCTGTCGGGGTCGACTGTCGTGGAGAAGAACCTTGATCGGATCACCATCTTCCTGGGGTTGATCTGGTTGATCTCGATTCTGGGGATTGGGCTCGAGATCAAGTTCTCCTGACCCGAACTACTTTTCTTGGCCCGGGCGTCGCTGAAAGGCGGCGCCCGGGCCATGTGTATTGGGCGCGCGTGACCTCATGTGACGCCAGGGCAGGGCGGTCGGATTCGTCGCTGTCACGCTGAGGCGAACCCTGATGCTGCCCGGCCACTTCGGATGACCAGGCATGATGGATGCATGGACTTGGTGCATGCGGTGACGCCGAGCCTCTCGGGGGTGCTCGGCCGCAATCTTTTCTGGATGACGTGGAATACCGTATTGGCTTGGATTCCAGTGGGTTTGGCCCTGCTGGTGTTCAGGTCCGGGCGGGCGGGGAAGGGGTTGCCGTCGTCGGCGGCTTGGTGGGCGGGGGCGATTCTGCTACTGCTGTTCCTGCCGAACGCGCCCTATGTGGTGACCGATCTGGTGCATCTGCGCGACGATATTCGGCTCAGCGGCAACGGACCGGTGGTGACGACGATTCTGCCGGTGTACGGGGCGTTCATCGTGTCCGGATTCGTGGCCTATTACCTGGTACTGGCCGAGCTACGGCGTTTCATGGAGGCGCGGGGATTGAGCGCGTGGCAGACACCGGTGCTGCTCACGGTCCATCTGCTGTGCGCCATCGGGGTTTTCCTAGGTCGCTGGGTGCGGCTCAATAGCTGGGAGCCGGTGGTGCAGCCGCGCGGCACCTTCGATCGGATGATGTTGGCGCTGACCTGGGAGTGGGCGCCGATTCTGATCGGCGCGGTCTTCGTGGCGACGGCGCTGGGGCACTTCGTGACTCGCGCGGTGGTGGAGGCGGGGGTGGCCAGTGCCCGGCGCGGCGCCCGGCTGATCCGAACCGTGAGGTTCGCACCGCCGAGCGCCGACCAGGCCTGATCAGCTACGGAATCGCCTGGGGATCAGGCGATCCGGAACCATGAGGGATCAGGCGATCCCGAGGCGTTCGTTGGCGATCAGGCGGACCGCCTTCTTATCGGGCTTACCGAGACCGGTGAGCGGCAGCGCGTCGATGACGAGGACGTGCTTGGGTACCTGCACGGACCCCTTCTTCTGCTTCACGGTCTGCTGAATCTCGGCGATCACGACCTCGATGGCGGCGGGGTCGCCCGCCGTCTCGGCCTCCAGGACGATCACCGCGGTGACAGCCTCGCCCCACTGCGCGTCCGGGACGCCGACGACCGCGACATTCAGAACCTTCGGGTGCTCGGTGACCACGTCCTCCACCTCACGCGGGAAGACATTGAATCCGCCGGTGACGACCATGTCCTTGCTGCGCCCGACGATGAACAGGAAACCGTCCTCGTCCTGGCGGGCCAGGTCACCCGTGCGCAGCCACCCGTTCTTGAACGTCTCGGCCGTGACCTCGGGCAGATTCAGGTACCCGGCCGCGAGAAGCTGTCCGGAGACACAGATTTCGCCGACCTCACCGGGCGCGACCACATTGTCCTCGGCATCCAGCAGCGCCACCCGGACCGCGGTGGAGGGACGGCCACAGGAGGTCAGTCGCTCCTTGTCGTGCTCCTCCTTGCCCAGATAGCTGATCGCCATGGGCGCCTCGGACTGTCCGAAGTACTGCGCGAAGATCGGCCCGAACCGGTCGATGGCCTCCTGCAAGCGATTCGGATCGATGGCGGACGCGCCGTAGTAGACGGTCTCCAGCGACGACAGATCGCGGGTCTTGGAATCCGGGTGATCCAGCAGCGCGTAGAGCATGGACGGCACCAGCATGGTGGCGCTGATCTTGTGCTCCTCGATGACGCGCAGTACGTCACCGGCATCGAAGCGCGGCACGACCACGCACTGCCCGCCGAGCAGCACGACCGGCAGGAAGAACGCCGCGCCCGCATGCGAGAGCGGTGTGCAGATCAGGAACTTGGGCCGTTTGGGCCACTCCCATTCCGAGAGCTGGATTTGCGTCATGGCCGCCATGGTCTGCGCGGTGCCGATGACGCCCTTGGGCTTTCCGGTGGTGCCGCCGGTGTAGCTGATCGAGATGACATCGTCGGGCAGCAGATCGGTGGCCTCGACCGGCTGCGGCTCGTACTTGTCGGCCGCGGCCAGCAGGTCGACGCCCACATCGGCGAGCTCGTCCGGGACCGGGCCCAGCACCAGCACGCGGGTCAGGCTCGGCACCATGTCCACCAGTTCGCGGGCGCGCTTCACGAACGCCGGGACCGGATCCAGGATGAGCGTCGAAATGCCCGCGTCGGCAAGCACATACGCGTGATCGTCCAGTCCGCCGATCGGGTGCAGCGCGGTGCGCCGCTGCCCGACGATCTGGCCCGCGCCGATGGTGAACAGCACCTCGGGGCGGTTCAGCGCCAGCACGCCGACGGGACTGCCCGCCACCAGACCGTATTCGGTGAAGACTGCGATATAGCGGCTGATGGCGTCGAGCACCTCACCGCCGGTGAGCACCTGGTCCCCGAGGGTCAGCACCGGGCGCTTGCGATGCCGCTTGAGCCCGGCCACGAGCGCGTGGCCATTGTGCACGGGCAGCCGCAGCCGGGTATCGGGATCGATTGTGGTCATTGCGTTTCCAACTCCGTCCGGTTCGTTCCGGTGTTCATGCCGTGTGGGCGGCGTACAGGGTGACGACCACCGCGCCGCCGAGCCCCAGATTGTGGGCGAGCGCCGTGCGCGCGCCCTCGACCTGACGTTCGCCCGCGAGTCCGCGCAGCTGCCAGGACAATTCGGTGGCCTGGGCGAGGCCTGTCGCGCCGAGCGGGTGGCCTTTGGAGATGAGCCCGCCGGACGGGTTCACCACCCACTTGCCGCCGTAGGTGGTTGCGCCGGATTCCACCAGCGCGCCCGATTCGCCCTCACCGCACAGGCCCAGTGCCTCGTAGGTGATGAGCTCGTTGATGGAGAAGCAGTCGTGTAGCTCGATCACATCGACATCCTCGACGCCGATCCCGGCCGTCTCGAACACCTTTCGCGAGGCCGCGCGGGTCATGGGCGCACCGACGACATCGATCATGGACCCGGTCGAGAAGGAGGCCAGGTCATCGGTGGCCAGCTCCTGCGCCAGGATCTCGATGGCCTGCGATTCGAGCCCGTGCGCCTTGACGAAGTCCTCGCTCACCACGACGGCCGCCGCCGCGCCATCGGACATGGGCGAGCACTGCGAACGCGTCAGCGGCCCGTGCACCGGCTTATCACTCAGCACCTGCTCCAGGGTGTACGCATCCTGGAACTGCGCCAACGGATTTCGGGTCGAGTGCTGATGGTTCTTGACCGCCACCTGCGCCAGCTGCTCGGGCGTGGTGCCGTAGCGCTTCATATGCTCGATGGCCGCATTGCCGAAGAACTGGGTGGTGATGGGTGCGGCCGAGAACTCGAAAAGCTCACGGTTGACCCGCAGATGCGAGTCCACCGTGGTGACCTTCGGTTTGGTGGCCGGGCCCGCCATGGCCTCCTTGGTCATCTGTTCGAAGCCGACAGCCAGTGCCACATCGACGATTCCGGCCCCGACCCATTCGCGCGCCAGCATGAGCGCGGTGGAGCCCGTGGCGCAGTTATTGTTCACATTGACCACCGGGATCCCGGTCAGCCCCACCTCGTACAGGGCGCGCTGACCGGCCGCCGACGGCTGGAACACATAGCCGACCGCGGCACGCTGCACCTGGTCGTAGCCGATTCCGGCATCACCGAGCGCGCCATTGACGGCCTCGCCGACCATCTCCGGGTAGGTCCACTCGCGGGAACCGATCTTCACGAACGGGGTCATATTGACTCCGACGATGAAAGCGCGACGCATAAGTTCTGGTACTCCTCTGTTCCGAAAGGTCTTGTCCTGAAATGTTTTCGGGGCTAGTCCGCGCGCGGTATGCGGCCGTCGATATCGGTGAAGCCGTACTCCTCGGCGAGGTCCGCCACCTTCCACGACTGGCCGGTGCGGGCGCGACGATTGCCATCGGCGGCGAGGGCCACCACGGCCCGCCCGGGGAAGCGGGCCGATTCGGCGGCGTCCAGATCGAAGGTGCCCTCACCGGGCAGCGTGACCAGTCGGCGGCCCTCGGCATCGGCCGGAACCATTTGCAGCAGTTCGGTATTCACGATGCCCGGCCACAGCGAAACGGCCGTCACGCCGGTCTCTGCGAGATCGTGTGCGAAGTCCGCGGTGAGCCGGTCGAGGGCCGTCTTACCCACGCCGTAGACGGCATTGTGCATATACCGCTGCGCCCCGGGCGAGGACACGTTCACGATCAGCCCACCGGTTTCGATCAGCAGTGGTGCGGCGAAAACGCTTGCCACATAATGTGATCGGACTCCGATGGAGAACGTCTCGTCCCACGCTTTGGGTGGCACCTCCCAGAACTTGCGGCCGAGCCAGCGGGCGGCGGCGGGGGAGTTGTAGACATTGTTGACCAGCACATCGAGTCGCCCGTGGTCATCGCGCACCTGCGCGAACAACTTCTCCACGGCGGCATCGTCCTTGTGGTCGCAGACCACCGCGACCCCGTGTCCGCCGAGTTCATCGATCTCGGCGGCGGTCGCGGATACGGTCCCCGGCAGGTGTCCGGGCGTGACGGTGCGCCCGGTGACGTACACGGTCGCCCCCGCCGCGCCCAGCTCCAGGGCTATGCCCTTGCCGATGCCGCGGCTGGCTCCGGTCACCACCGCGACCCGGCCGGCGAGAATCTTGGGTATTTCGCTCACGACCTCTGGACACTACCTTGAAATAGGAACGTGTTCTAGAAATTGGGAGGCAGCAGTGGAGCTGACGCATCGGACGCTGGATACCGGAGAGATCCGCATGCATATCGCGGAGCAGGGTGAGGGGTTCCCGGTGATCTTCTGTCACGGCTTCCCGCACACCTGGTTCATGTGGCATCACCAGCTGGAAGCCGTGGCCGCGGCCGGATATCACGCTATCGCCCCCGACCTGCGCGGCTACGGCGGCACCGACGCTCCGGCCGAGGTCGAGGCATACACGAACGAGGCCGTGATCCGTGACCTGCTCTTCCTTCTGGACGACATCGGCGCGGAAAAGGCCGTCTTCGTAGGCCTGGACTTCGGTGCCCAACTGGTCTGGGAACTCTCCCTACGCGCCCCCGAACGCGTGGCGGCGGTAGCGGTCTTGAACAACCCGTTCGCTCCCCGCCCGCCCCGGCCCCCGTCCGGTTTCTGGACCAAGGCGGCCGAACGTCACTTCCTGCACCTGTCCTATTTCCAAACTCCAGGTATTGCCGACGCCGAACTGGCCGCGGACCCCCGCAGCTTCCTGGCCCGCGTCTACTACTCCCTCTCCGGCGATTACCACTACCTCGACACCTGGAAGAACCCCCCGGGCCTCGGCTACCTCGACGTCCTCCCGCAAGCCCCCGCGCTGCCCTGGCCGTGGCTCTCCCAAGCCGAATTCGACACCCTGGTAGCCGATTTCGAACGCACGGGTTTCACCGGCGGCCTCAACTGGTACCGCAACCTCGACCGCAACTGGGAACTCACAGCCGACTACGCGGAGGCCAAAGTCCCGGTCCCCACCTTCTTCCTCTACGGCGAAAACGACCCCGACATGGAAGGTTTCAGCGGCCGAGACCCCCTGGCCACCCTGCGAGCCAACGTCCCCGATCTCCGTGAGGTAGTCAAAATCCCCGCCGCCGGGCACCTGGTCCAACTGGAACGTCCAGAGGCCGTGAACACCTTCCTCACAGATGCCCTGAAGAGTCTGGGCGTGAACTGAGGGACGAGTGTTCACTGATGCAGGCGACACGCCGGGTCGGGCCTGCACCAGTGAACACTCGACCTATCCTCAGTGCTCATGAGCACCAGCATTCTTCGGGCGGCGGTCGACCGCCGCCTCGAGCCTTGGTTCGACCACCTCGGTGAGGATCGGATCGGGTATACGAACCATGTGCTGCGGGTGCTTCGGCTGTGCGATGTGCTGGCCGCCGCGTATGGGTTCGAACCCGTGCCGAGTGAACGCGAGGAGTTCCTGACCTCGGCCGCATTCCATGATCTCGGAGTCTGGACGGCCGGTACCTTCGACTATCTCGCACCGTCGGTGGACCTGGCCGTCGCATGGCTGCGGGACATCGCCCGTCCCGACCTGATCCCCGTGGTCACCAACATGATCGGCGAACACCACAGACTCCGCAGTGCCGCCGCCCCGTCCGATCGCGTGGAAATCTTCCGCCGAGCCGACGCCGTCGACGTCGAAATGGGACGACTGGGCCGCTTCGGCGTCAGTCGTGCCGAATATCGCCGTCTCGAAGCGGAATTCCCTGACGCCGGATTCCATCGCCGCTTGCTCCAACTCGGCGCGAAGCGTCTGCGCACCCATCCACTATCGCCATTGCCGATGATCAAGTGGTGACGGTGCGACCGCTGTTCAGCCCGAAAGCCCCTTACTGGCAAGGGGTTCGCCCCGAAGGAATTCCGCTTCCGCGATCAATTCCCTGAAGGCTCCGGCGGCCGCGGCCATTGCCGCACTGCCTTGATGAGTGGCGAAGGCGGTCTCATCCGCGTAGACCTCGGAAACCCAGAACAGGTCCGGATCCTCGCGTGACCTGTTCAGTAGGTACACCAGTGTTCCCGGCTCCTTCTCGGCCTGCTCGAACACCGGTTGAAACGTGTCGACGAACTCCCCGCCGCGACCGTTCTTCACCTTGACCCGGGACAGCAGCGAAACCCTCGGCATCCCAGCCTCCTTGGCACGTCCCAACGATGACGTCACACGGATGGTACTGCGGACCGTCCCTCGATCGGACTGGTCTCGGACAACCATGTCCGAAATGGATTCACTCGGGTGAGGGATGCCCCCAGGGCCGCGCCGGTCGCGTTCATGATGACATCGTCGATCGACGAGAAGCGGCCCAGGTCCAGGACGTACTGGGCGGTTTCGAGGCAGGTGGAGATCGCCGCGCCGATGAGGGCCATGCGGAGGATTCCGGCGCAGCGGGAGAAACGCAGGGGGAGAAGGAGACCCAGGGGGACGAACAACAGGGTGTTCGCGGCGATCTGGACCAGTGAGTTGAAGGAGGCTTCACTCACGGTGGCGTAGAGGTCTTGGAAGGGGACCAGGATCACGCGGCGATGGCCCGAGGTGGGCGTGAGGATCATCCAGATCCAGGGGAGGGTGCCCAGGAGGAGTCCGGCTTCCGCGACGGTCCAGCGGATCGCCTCGGAGCGCGGGCGGCCGCGGCGAATTCGGTGGCGCACCAGCAGTATTGCGCCGATTGTCACGAGCGGCACCGATAGCGCCCACACCATCAGGACATTGCCCCATGAGTCCCATACCTGCTGCATGTGGCCACGGTATCCGCGGGAAGGGCGAGATCAGCTGGCTGCGTGGGGGTTTACTACCGGATCTGCACAGTTTCGGCACAACGGCGGGGGCTCGGCCCCGAAGGTGGTCCTCGGGGCCGAGCCCTCCGCCGGTTATTCGGAGATGGTCTGGTGGGTCAGGAGATGTTCTTGAGGAAGGAGACCGCGTTCGAGCTGCCCGCCACGGCGATATCGGGCTTGCCGTCGCCATTGAAGTCAGCGACCACCGGGGTCTGTGGCTGGGAGGTCACCGCGAAATCGCCGGTCTTGGTGACGGTGCCGTCACCATTGCCACTGAAAATGACCATCTTCGAGTCGATGACCGCGGACATGGCGGCGTCGAGTTTGCCGTCGTGGTCGAAGTCGCCGACGGCGATGCTGGTGGGGCCGAGGCCGGAGAAGGTGATGCGGTTGGTCTTCTTGAAGCCGCCATTGCCGTCGGAGACCAGGACGGTGGTGCTGAAGGAGAAGGAGTCGGCGGTGATGATGTCGTCTATGCCGTCGCCATCGAAGTCACCCGCGCGGACGTCCTCGGTAATGAGACCGGCTGTGCTGGAACCCTTTTTGGTGAAGCTGCCATCGCCATTGCCGGTGAAAACCTCCACCTGTTGCAGGAGGTCGTTATTGATGGCTATGTCGACTTTGTTGTCGGAGTTGAACTTTCCGGTGGTGAAGGCCGCGGCGGCCCCGGCGATGATGGAGGATGAGCCGGACTCGAGGGTGCCGTCGCCATTGCCGAGCCAGGTCTGCACACCGGTCGGGATCAGGCTCAGGACATCGGCTTTGCCGTCGCCGTTCACGTCGGTGACGATCACTTCCTGTTGTGCGCCTTCGAGAGTGGTGTACTTCTCGCCCACCCGGAACGTGCCGTTGCCATTGTTCAGGAAGACCGCGATCGAGGTCCAGGCCTGCGCGACGACATCGATCTTGCCGTCGCCATTGAGGTCACCGGCGGCGATCGCACCGTAGCCATTGCCGACCGAGCCGACCCGGGTGCCGGGCGCGAAGGTGCCATCGCCCTTGCCCGCCATGAGAATCGGCCCGTCCCCGCCGAAATCGGCCGCGACTATGTCCTGTTTGCCGTCCCCCGTGAAGTCCGCCCCCACCATGCCGATCGGCGATGGCCCCGGCCCCCAGGATGGGAACGAACCCCCTGATGGGGAATCCACGGAGGCCGCGAAATTGATATGCCCCGCAGCCCACGCCGAGTTCGGCAGTGCGAGGACGGCCGCCGAAACGGCCGCGGTGAGGACGAAGCAGGTACGGAAAATGCGTGCGTGCATACGGTGTTCCTGAGCTCGAGTAGCACCACCATTGGGTGGTGGCCACGGACTCTAAGACAATCGAGATCGAGAATTATTTGGCTTCAACGCAATTCGGCCGATTGTCGGACCGATCTAGGTCCGACTCGTGCACTCTGCCGAATCGCAGCCTCGGCTAATGACCCGTTACCGGACGCAGCGCGTCAGGGGTGAGGTCCTTCAGCGTCGGGTAGCCGTCCACGGCCATGATCAGGTCCGCCTCGGCCAGCAGCGTGCGCAGCACATGCACGATGCCGTCGACACCCCCGAGCGCGAGGCCGTAGGCGTAGGGGCGGCCGATGCCGACGGCCGTGGCCCCCAGTGCGAGCGCCTTGATGATGTCCGCGCCGGATCGCACGCCGGAGTCGAACAGCACCGGCAGCCCCTCGGCGGCCGCGACGACGTCGGGCAGCATGTCGAGGGCCGGAAGTCCGCCATTGGCCTGCCGCCCACCGTGATTCGAGCAGTAGATGCCATCCACACCGGCATCCCGCGCTCGCCGTGCGTCATCGGGATGCCCGATGCCCTTCACGATCAGCGGCAGCTTGGTGAGCGATCGCAGCCACGGCAGATCGGCCCAGGTCAGCGGATTTCCGAAGACCTGAATCCAGCGCAGGATGGCAGACTGCGGATCCTGTTCCGGCGACTGCGCCAGGCTCGTACGGAATACCGGGTCGGTGAAGTAGTTGGCCAGGCAGTGCCCGCGCAGCTGCGGGAAGTTGCCGGTGGACAGATCGCGCGGACGCCACCCGGTGACCCAGGTGTCGAGGGTGACCACAATGCCCTTGTAGCCCGCCTTCTCGGCGCGCTCGACCAGGCTGGCCGCCAGATCCCGATCGGTCGGCGTGTACAGCTGGAAGAAGCCCGGCGTCTCCCCGAACTCGGCCGCGACATCCTCCAGGGGATCGACCATCAGCGTGGACCCCACCATCGGCACCCCGGTCTTGGCCGCCGCCTTCGCCGTGGCGAGATCGCCGTGACCGTCCTGTGCGCACAGCCCGATCACCCCGATGGGAGCCATGAAAACCGGTGCGGGCAGCGTCATTCCGAACAGTTCGGTGGACAGATCCCGCTGCGCCGCGCCCACGAACATGCGCGGGATCAGCCCCCACCGATCGAAGGCGGTGACATTGGCATTCTGCGTCCGCTCATCGCCCGCCCCACCGGCCACATACGACCAGATGGACGGCGGCATCGCCTGCTCCGCGCGCTCGGCGAGCTCGCCGAAGCTCACCGGCAGCGCCGGAACGACACCACGCAATCCGTTGAAGTAGATCTCGTTCTGATAGTCACCGAATGCCATCACTTCACCTCTCGTCGCCACATTCCTCGGGGCGAGTTCATTGTGCGAGACTGAGCGCTGGAACCGATCGAATCGCAGGATGCGGTCAAGAAGGCGGATTTGCATGCAGGATGACGTCAGGCTGCTGGGTGAGGAGGACCTGGCCCTCATTCACGCCCTGCAACTGCGTCCGCGCGCCTCCTGGACCGAACTCGGCGGTGTCCTCGGCGTCGACCCCGTCACCGTGGCCCGCCGCTGGCAACGACTGAGCGATCGCGGCGAAGCCTGGGTGTGCGTCTCACCCGGCCCGGCACTGTTCGACCACGTCTGCGCCGCCTACGTCGAGATCGACTGCGCCGCAGGAGAAACCGCCACGGTTGTGCGGGCGCTTGCCGAGCATCCGCACATGCTCACCCTGGAACGCTCCGGCGGCAGCAATCGCATACTCGCCACCGCCGCCACCGGCGACTTCGACCAGATGTCCCGCTACACACTCGATATCCTCCCGGCCGTCCCACACATCGCCGCCGTCCGCGCGAGCATCGTCACGCACTGGTTCGCCGAGGGCGGCAGCTGGCGCATCGACGCCCTCGCCCCGGATCAGCGTGACCGCCTGCGCGTCCCGGCCGTCACCGCCGCCGCGGACCGCGATCGCCGCCGCGTCACCGCCCTGGATCGGGCCATGATCGAGCAACTCGCCCGCGATGGCCGCGCCTCCTACAGTGCGGTCGCCGCCGAACTCGGCACCAGCAACTCCACCGTCAAACGCCGCGTCGACGAACTCACCCGTCTCGGCCTGCTGAGCTTCCGCTGCGATTTCGCCCGCCCGCTCGGCGGCTGGCCGGTCGCCGTCACCTACTGGGCGACGGTCCCCACCGCCGCCCTCCCCGAGATCGGATACGCCCTCATCCGGCAGCCGCAGACCCGTAATTGCGCCGCCGTGAGCGGCCCGCACAATCTGGTGATCCAAGCCGGGCTGCACTCGGTCGCCGAGGTCACCCGGTTCGAAAACCAGCTCGTCACACTGCATCCCGAGCTCACCATCGCCGAACGCACCATCACCCTCCGCCATGAGAAGCTGCTCGGCCGAATCCTCGACCGGCACGGCCGATCCCGGGCCGTCGTCCCGCCCGATGTCTGGCACAACGCGGTCCCGGTGAGTCGAGTCGGCAAAAGCTGAGTTACTGCCAAGCGGAATTGATCGGGTAAGGTGCCGGTCGTGACCGCCCTCCCCGACGTGCCGCCGCGACGGCTCCAGCGCCGGAGGGCCTTGGTCGCCGTGGTGCTCGCCCTGCTCGGGCTGGTGGTCGGGATGATCGCCGAGGGCGGTCCGGCGTCGGAGGCATCGGCGACCGGTCAGCCGATCGCCCACGCGGCCTTCGCCGACAAGAGCTCCGTCGGTCAGTCGCCGCGCTGCAATCGAAACGATGGCACCGATGCGGCCGGAGCCGTCGTCCCCGCCATCGCCCCGCGCGAGGGCGGCAATCTGCCCCTGGCCATGCGTGCCGCACAGCTCGAAGCGGACGCGGCGTACTGGACTGTGCCGAACGCGGAAGGGCAGGGTTCGCCGGATCGGCCGCTGTCGGCCCCGCATCTCACCACGGTCCTGCGGATTTAGACGACCCACCGGGACACCCCTCTCGATTTCCAGCACGGTGCCCGGTCTTGTCGTGCCCATCATCCGTAGAGCCATGCCCGCATCACCGGCGGGTGTTCAGGAGTACCCATGTCTCGCCGAGTCGATTCCGCTCGTCCCTCGAAGAAGTCCCGCACCTCGAAAAAGCCCGCCCCGCAGCCGAGTTCACGCCTTCGCAAGGTCCTCGGCGTCCTGGCCCTGGTGGCCGCGGGCGGCTTGCTGCTCACCGCCATCATCCAGATGAACAGCGGCAATGACATCAAATCCGCCACCGGCAAAGAGCCCGCCGCCACCGGCCAGGAGGCGACCTACCGCCAGCTGGCGAAACTGGCCCGCCGCAGCGCGACCGACCCGACGGGCCTCGGCAAGGTCGACGCACCCGTGGTCATGATCGAATACTCCGACTTCCAGTGCCCGTACTGCCGCAAGTTCGGCCTCACCATGGAACCGGACCTGATCGCCAAATACGTCGACACCGGCGTGCTGCGCATCGAATGGCGCAACTTCCCGATCTTCGGCGATGAATCCCAGACCGCCGCCCGGGCGAGCTGGGCGGCCGGGCAGCAGGGCAAGTTCTGGGAAATGCACAAGGCGCTGTTCGAGAACGGCCCTGAGAAGAAGAACACCGGCGTCTTCACACCCGAGCGCATGGCCGAGATCGCCCGGCTGGCGGGCGTCCCGGACCTGAACAAATTCCGCGCAGACCTGGACTCGGACGCCGCGAACAAGGCCCTGGCCGCCGATACCAATGAGGGCTACAACCTCGGAATCACCTCCACCCCGGCCTTTTTGATCAATGGCAGGCCCGTCCTCGGCGCGCAGCCTCTCGACCAGTTCGAGGCCATGATCGAAGCCGCGGAGCAGACCGCGGACCACACCGAATGACCGGCGGCATCAGCTATTTCGCCGCCTTCCTCGGCGGCCTGCTCGCCCTGCTGAGCCCATGCAGCGCACTGCTGCTGCCGAGCTTCTTCGCGTATTCGTTCAGTTCGCACGGAAAGCTGCTGGGACGCACCGGGATCTTCTATCTCGGGCTCGCCACCACATTGGTTCCGCTGGGTGCGGCCGGGTCGTTCGCGGGCCGACTGTTCATCGGCCACCGCGACCTACTGATCGCCATCGGTGGCTGGACCATCATCGTGCTCGGCGTCTTGCAGATCGTGGGCCGCGGTTTCGCGGTCGGCTTCGCACAACGCGCCGCGACCCGGACCGGTCGCCCGGAACAGGCCGGTGCCGTCTACGCGCTGGGCTTGGTCTACGGCCTCGCCGGATTCTGCGCCGGGCCGATCCTCGGCTCGATCCTGACCGTGGCGGCCGTGGGCGGTTCGCCCGTGCAGGGTGGCCTGCTGCTCGCCGTGTACGCGCTGGGCATGTCGGTGCCGCTGTTCGTCCTCGCCTTGCTGTGGGACAGATTCGATCTCGGCAAGAAGCGCTGGCTGCGCGGCCGGTCGATCAGTGTCGGCCGCTTCGAATTGCACACCACCTCACTGATTTCCGGCCTTTTCTTCATCCTGCTGGGCGCACTCTTCCTGATCTATGACGGCGCGTCCGCCCTGCCCGGATTCATCGGCACCGATACCGAATTCGAGCTGGAGAACAAGGTGAAGGCACTCGGCGACGCCGTCTCCAACACCACGGTGCTGCTCCTGGGCGGTGTGGGTCTACTCGCCGGGGCGGCGTGGTGGCTGTTCCGCGGTGAGCGGGATCGCACGCGCTGACGAGGTGAGCCGGGCTACAGCTCGGCTCACCACGGTGGGCCGCAGCTGCGCATGTGTCAGCCGCACATCCGCATAGCGGAACAGGCCATCCTCGAGCAGGGTGTTGAGCCGGGGCTCGGCGAGCAGCTCCGCCGAAACTCGGTACAGCCGAGTCACTTTCGGCAGCAGAAGACCGTAATCGATCAGGCGTGCCAGTCGGCCCTCGGTCGCGAGGATCTCCGCCAGCGGCACCCGGCTCAGCGGATAGACCATGGGAAACGCATTGTGCAGGTCGAGGAAGACCCGCACGGATCGGCCGCGCGGGTCGGCAACTCGCGGACCCAGCGGGGCGAATCGGCCGACCGCGATCCTCGGCTGTTCGGCCAGCAGATGCGTGAACAGAACCCGGGACAGCGTGACATTCATGAGGAAGCGCTCGGACTCCTCCTCGGCGGCGGCCAGATGTTCGCTGTCGAGGTAACCGGAGACGACGCTGCGATTGTGGGCGCGATACCAGGTGCGCGGTGAGGGGGCTGCCAGGAAGTCCCGCCAGAACACCGCCCCGGTGGACGGTGTCTCGTTCTCGGCCGCCTCGGTTCCGGCCTCCAGCTTGTCCATCAACAGCCGATCATTGACCGCCTGCCACCACGGGCTGCCGGACACCGGATGCATGACGCCCCGGTCGATTTCCCACCGCAGAAAGGTCGCCTCGGCCCGCCCGAACTCCCGCAGATGCGGCGGATAGAACTTCAGCGCCAGCGCCACCCGCGCGTCCGGATCCTCCCGCACGGTCTCCACCTGCTGCCGCGCCCATTCCCGTACCGAACCCACAGCCGATGACTCTACGACAGTCGTAGCGGTCAGGTGATTCGTGGAAAATCGGTGGGCGCGGCCCGGATTCGGCCGTCAGTAGTTGGCGTTCAAGTAGTCGGCGGCGTGGGTCGTCCACAGCACGCCGGTGCCCGGCATCTCGTGACCCGAGTAGCGGACGTGCTCGCCGTCCGGCCAGGGTGTGAGGTAGCCGAGCAGACCGCGCACCGCGGCCGCGTACCGGTCGATATTCGCGACCGGGTCCGCGAGCAGGAACTCCAGGAGCTCATGGAACAGCAGCGGCGTGAGATCTCCGATGCGCGCACCCTCCACCAGGGAAAACGGTGAAATCCCGGCGTCGATGAGGCGCAGCGGCGAATTCCCGGGGGAGGAGGTGATGATGTCGTTCGGATTCGCGTACTCGCGCACATCCACTCCGGCAGGCCACAGCCCGCGCTCACGATGCAGCCCGTAAGTGTCGCTCGGGCACAGGTTCCCGACCGACTGTCCGCGCCGCCGCATGGGATTGGCGATATTGACGATGAAGGCGA
Organism: Nocardia sp. NPDC051030; assembly: GCF_040683015.1. Taxonomy (NCBI): domain Bacteria; kingdom Bacillati; phylum Actinomycetota; class Actinomycetes; order Mycobacteriales; family Nocardiaceae; genus Nocardia; species Nocardia sp. NPDC051030. The sequence goes on from NZ_JBFBCD010000003.1 coordinate 398,588, forward strand.
TTTCGAGTGGCGACCCGTCGAGATTGGTGTACCGCCCGGCCCGGACTCCCTCGAGAATCGTGCTCGCCACGATCCCGCCCAGCGAATAGCTCAGCAGCGCACACACATTCGGCGAATCCTGGATGGCCTGCACTCCCGCTGCGATGCCCCGCCGCACCGAGGTGTCCAGCGACGGTCCCCAGAGATCCGGAGTCGGCCCAATGGACGCGGGCCAATCCGGTTCCCACAGATTGAATTTATCGGTGTCGAGAAGCTTGGCAACATCACGGAGCATCCCCGCCGGTGTTCCATCGCTATTGCGCTGCTCCCCGGTCCCGCGCAAGGTGACGATATCGATCATGGCTTTCCCCTCGCCGCCGAGCCTTTCGGCGCTCGAAAGGCCAGGTTAGAGCCGTGCGCACCGCGATTCGCGAGTAGTGCACTACCCGATCGGGGAAGTAGCCGTCGGTCGCAATCACGGCGACTAAGGCCGAAAGTCCTTCGCCACCAGCGCCGTCTACGGCCAGGACGGCCGCCTGCTGGGCCGCTCCGAGCAAATCTGGATCCGCATCAACTGAGGTCAGTTCGCGGGATTGTGCGCCACGACGGCGAACATGGTCACCGAGAAGTGGTAGTCGCCGGTCGCGATGCCATGCTCGAGCTCGCCGACAATCTGGTCACGCTGGGCCTCGGTGATCACCCCCTCCTCCACGTTTCCTTCGAGGAAGATCGTGAACATCGGCATGATCGCCTCGGGGCTCCAGATGACGGCTTCGGATCCGATGTCGTCGATAATGAACCCGGCCTCGGTCAGCAATCCGCGCAATCGTCTGCCGGAGTTGCGATTCGGGCTCGCCGATTCCATCTGCCGCTGGAGGATGGCGACAATGTCCGGGTCGCCGGGATGAGTGATCGAGGTCGACCAGTCGCTGTCGATCAACACCACGCGCCCGCCCGGCTTCAGCACCCGGGCGAGTTCGGTGGTCGCCTTCTCCGGATCATCCAGGTGCTGGTAGACCCGTTCGCATCGGGCCACGTCGATCACGGCATCGCCCAGCGGCAGCGCATACGAGGTGCCTTCGACGAACTCCGCCGACGTCCCCGCGGCCCGCTCCCGCGCGATCGCGAGCATCGTGGGATTGGGGTCCACACCCATGGCCCGCCCGGTCACGCCGACCAGCTCCGCGAAGGCAACCACCTCGGACCCGGTCCCCGACCCGATGTCCAGCGCGCTCTCACCCGGTTGTACCGCCAGCGCATCCAGGGCCCATCGGCGCATCCGCACCACGCCCGGTAAGGCGGCCTGCATATCCAGGACCTGGGTGATGAACCCGTGATCGGCCGTATGCACCTGATCGACGTGGAAGGTCGGAACACCCTGCTGCTGCTCACTCACGCGGCCTCCTAGGCCTGCCGAAGAAGAAGGCTATCCCTCATCCTTTGTACTCCGAGTGGATGTCTGGCCGACCCCACAGACGCTTCTGGGTCCTTGCTCGTCCGATTGGATGAGCAAGGACCCAGAAGGTGTGCGAAGTCAGGGCGTGCCCTACGACCCGACTCAGCGGGGGAGATCGGTGGCGGCTGTTTCGTCGAGCAGCCAGGTGGTGGACTCGGTGCCGATGGCACCGGCCGCCGGGATATCCAGGGGGGATGCGCCATTGAGGGCCGCGGCCACCGCGGCCGCCTTGGCCTCGCCCGAGACGATGAGCATGACGTGGCGCGAGCGGCGGATGGCCGGGAGCGTCAGGGTGATGCGGACGGCCGGGGGCTTGGGCGAATGTGTTTCCGCCACAACGAGTTCGTGTTCCTCACGGGTGGCGTCCGTGTGCGGGAACAGGGAGTTGATGTGGCCTTCGCCGCCCATGCCGAGCAGGTGCAGGTCGAAGGAGCCGTGTTCGGCCAGGTAGGCGTGGACGGCGGCGGAGTACTCGCCTGCGGCCTCGAGCGGGTCCGGGTAGTCGCCACTCGACGTCTCGGTCGGGTGTACCCGGGCGGGGTCGACCGGGACGTGGTCGAGCAGGGCCTGACGGGCCTGGAGCTCATTGCGCTCCGGGTCGCCGGTGGGGACGAAACGCTCATCGCCCCAGAAGATGTCGAGGTTGGACCAGTCGATATCGCCGGGGGCCTTGCGGACCAGTTCGAGCAGGGCGATGCCGGTGCCGCCGCCGGTCAGGACCACCGAGGCGGAGCCGCGCAGGCGCTGCGCCTCGACCACCTGGGCGACGAAGCGGGCGGCCGCGGCGGCGACGAGATCGTCTGTGGTGGCGAAGGTTTCGACGGAGGGCTTACTCATAGGTCACCCTTTCGATTCCGGTGAGGGCCTCGGCGTAGATATCGTCGGCATCGAGGTGGCGCAGTTCCTCGGCCAGGCAGTCGCGAGTCTCGCGGCGGGCCAGGGCGAATCGCTGATCGGGCTCACCGGTGCGGGTCAGCGTGGCGGTCCGGCCGTGCTGCGGGCGGGCGATCGAGATTGACACCGAGGAGCGGTGCATCTCCACCTTGAGCTCACCGGTGCGGCGCACCACGGGGCAGTCGAGGCGGGCGGCCAGCCATCCCGCCAGCATGTCCAGTGCGGGTTCGTCGCGCAGACCCGAAACCGTCACGGAGTCAACGGCTTCGAACGGGGCCTCATCGAGCGCGGCGGCGAGCAGGGCACGCCAGTACGTGATGCGGCTCCACGCCAGATCGGTGTCACCGGTGGCGTAGGAGTTACGGCGCTTCTTGATGGTCGCCTGCGGGTCCGAGGCGAAGGTCGCATCGGTGATGCGGCGAGTCGCCAAGCGCCCCACCGAATCCTTGGACGGGAAGTCCGGGGCCCCACGCGGCCACCAGGCCACCACGGGGGTGTCCGGCAGCAGGAAGGGAATCACCACACTGCTCTCGTGCGCCACCAGATCGCCTTGCAGCCGAAGCACTATCACCTCGGCCGCCCCGGCATCGCCGCCGACGCGGATCTGCGCATCCAGGCGCGTCGGGACGGTCCGGTCGCCGCGAGCCAGCACTATCACACGGCAGGGGTGTTCCCGGCTGGCGTCATTGGCGGCGTCGATGGCGTCCTCGGCCTCGGAGCTGTCCAGGGTGCACACCACCAGGGTGAGCACCCGCCCCATGGTGACCACGCCATTGCTTTCCCGAAGCTGCACAAGGCGTTTCGATACCTCGCGGGTATCGGTATCGGGCATGTCGATGATCACGGTCGCCGCCATTCCCGCCCGCTGCGCGCGAGCATCTCGTCGGCGGATTCCGGACCCCACATACCGGCCTCATACGGGTCGGGTTTACCGGTCGCCGCCCAGTGTTCGAGCGCGGGATCGAGGATGCGCCAGGACAATTCGACCTCCTCGTTGACCGGGAACAGGGACGGGACGCCGAGCAGCACATCGAGGATGAGCCGTTCGTACGCCTCGGGGGAGTCCTCGGTGAAGGCCTCGCCGTAGCTGAAATCCATATTCACATCACGCACTTCCATGCTGGACCCGGGCACCTTGGACCCGAATCGCATGGTGATGCCCTCATCCGGCTGTACGCGGACAACCAGCGCGTTCTGACCGAGCTCCTCGGTCATGGTCTGGTCGAACGGCAGATGCGGGGCGCGCTTGAACACGACCGCGATCTCGGTGACGCGGCGGCCCAGGCGTTTTCCGGTGCGCAGATAGAACGGCACACCCGCCCAGCGCCGCGTCTCCACGGCCAGGGTGATGGCGGCATAGGTCTCGGTGCGCGAATTCGGGTCGAAGCCCTCCTCCTGCGCCAGCCCGACGACCGGTTCGCTGCCCTGCCACCCGGCGGTGTACTGGCCGCGCGCGGTGGTCTCATCCAGGGGTGCAACAAGTTTGGTCGCCGAGAGCACCTTGATCTTCTCGATCTGGAGCTGCTTGGGCTGGAAGCTGACCGGTTCTTCCATCGCCGTCAGCGCCAGCAGCTGCAGCAGATGGTTCTGGATGACGTCGCGGGCCGCGCCGATGCCGTCGTAATAGCCTGCGCGACCACCCAATCCGATGTCCTCGGCCATGGTGATCTGCACGTGGTCGACGTAGTTGGCATTCCAGATCGGATCCCACAGCTGGTTCGCGAAGCGCAGCGCCAGAATGTTCTGCACCGTCTCCTTGCCCAAATAGTGGTCGATGCGGAATACCGACTGCTCCGGGAACACGCCATTCACCAGGGCATTGAGTTCCTGGGCGCTCTGGAGATCGTGTCCGAACGGCTTCTCGATGACCACGCGCCGCCACGGCTTGGGCTGCCCGGCCGAGGAATTCGGCTGTGCCAGACCGTTCTTGGAGAGCTGATCCAGCACCACCGGGAACTCGGTCGGCGGAATCGCCAGGTAGAAGGCGTGATTGCCGCCGGTGCCGCGGTCGCGGTCCAGATCCTTGAGGGTGGTGGCGAGCCGGTGGAAGCCGTCATCGTCCTCGAAAGTGCCTTGAACGAAACGCAATCCGTCCTTGAGCTGCTGCCACACCTCCTCACGGAACGGCGTGCGCGCCGAGGAGGTCACCGAATCGTGCACGATCTCGGCGAACTGCTCGTCGGTCATCCCGCGCCGCGCGAAACCGATCAGGGCGAACCCGGGGGGCAGCAACCCCCGGTTCGCCAGATCGTAGATGGCCGGCAGCAGTTTGCGCCGCGACAGGTCACCGGTTACTCCGAATATCACCATGCTGCACGGTCCAGCGATACGAGGAACCCGGCTGTCCCGCCCATCGCGGAGCGGGTTCCTCATCGTGACCGTCGTCGCCGCGCCGGTTGCCACCGTCAGTTCCCTCCCGCGCCCTCGAGCGTCTGGGCGGTGGCCTCGAGCAGTTCCTGCCAGGAGGTCACGAACTTGTCGACGCCCTCGGTCTCGAGCACCTGGAACACGTCGGCCAGATCGATGCCGACCGCGGTGAGCTGGTCGAAGATCTCCTGCGCCGCCGCGGCGGTGCCCGACATGGTGTCGCCGGTGATCTCGGCGTGATCGGCGGCGGCCTCGAGGGTCTTCTCCGGCAGCGTGTTCACCGTATTCGGGGCGACCAGCTCGGTGACGTACATGGTGTCCGGGTAGTCCGGGTTCTTCACACCGGTCGAGGCCCACAGCGGACGCTGCAGGTTCGCGCCACCGGATGCCTTGAGCCCCGCGAACACCGAAGTGTGCGCACCGCCGTCGAATACGTCCTGGTAGGCCGCGTAGGCCAAGCGCGCGTTGGCGATTCCGGCCTTGCCGCGCAGTGCCAGCGCCGCATCGGTGCCGATGGCCTCTAGGCGCTTGTCGATCTCGCTGTCCACGCGGGACACGAAGAACGAAGCGACGGAATGGATCTTGGCCAGATCGTGCCCGGCGACCTGCGCATTGCGCAGCCCGTCCAGGTAGGCGCCCATGACCGCGATGTGCCGCTGCACCGAGAAGATCAGCGTCACGTTCACGCTGATGCCCTCGGCGATGGTCCGGGTGATGGCCGGGAGACCGGCCTCGGTGGCCGGAATCTTGATCAGCAGGTTGGGCCGGTCCACGATCTTCCACAGCTCGATCGCCTGCGCGACCGTGCCGTCGGTGTCGAAGGCCAGGCGCGGGTCGACCTCGATGGAGACGCGGCCGTCGACGCCCTTGGAGGCGGCGAACACGTCGGCGAACAGGTCGCAGGCCGCGCGCACGTCATCGGTGGTGATGGTGCGGATCGCGGAATCCACGTCGGCGCCGCGGGCCGCGAGCTCGCGGACCTGCTCGTCGTATTCGTGGCCCTTGGCCAGTGCGCCTTGGAAAATGGTCGGGTTGGTGGTGACACCGACGACGCTGCGGGTGTCGATCAGGTCCTGCAAGTTGCCGGACTTGATGCGACCGCGCGACAGATCGTCGAGCCACACCGAGACCCCGGCGGCGCTGAGCGCCGCCAGGTTGGTGTTCTGGGTCATGATGCTTATCCCTTCACCTTGTCGAGCGAGCGGGTGGCCGCCTCGACGACGGCCTCAGCGGTGATGCCGAATTCGCGGAACAGCGTCTTGAAGTCGGCCGAGGCACCGAAATGCTCGATCGAGACGATCTCACCGGCATCGCCGACGAACCGGTACCACGGCATCGCGATCCCGGCCTCCACCACGACCCGCGCCTTGACCGACGGCGGCAGCACCTGATCGCGGTAGGACTGATCCTGTGCGTCGAACCACTCCACGCACGGCATGGACACCACGCGGGCGCCGATGCCCTGTTCCTCGAGCGTAGCGCGCGCATTGACCGCGAGCTGAAGCTCCGAACCGGTGGCGATCAGGATCACCTGCGGTGTGGCGGTGGAGGATTCGGCCAGGACGTAACCGCCCTTGGCGACGCCCTCGTAGCTGGAGCCCTCTTGGATCGGCAGATCCTGGCGGGTCAGGGCCAGCGCGGACGGGCCGTCCTGATGCGGGGCCTCGGACACCAGGAAGTGCGAATGCCGTTCGGCGGAATCGCGTTCCAGGATGGCGCGCCAGGCGTAGGAGGTCTCATTGGCGTCACCCGGGCGGATGACATTGAGGCCCGGGATGGCGCGGAGCGCGGCGAGGTGCTCGATCGGCTGGTGGGTCGGGCCGTCCTCGCCGAGGCCGATGGAGTCGTGGGTCCACACGTAGGTGACCGGGGTGCGCATGAGCGCGCCCAGACGCACCGACGGGCGCATGTAATCGGAGAACACCAGGAAGGTGCCGCCGTACGGACGCGTCGGGCCGTGCAGCGCAATGCCGTTCAGGATCGCGCCCATGGCGTGCTCACGCACACCGAAGTGCAGGGTGCGGCCGAACGGGTTGGCCTTCCACGCACCGGTCGAGATGGATTCCGGGCCGAAGCTCAGCGCGCCCGGGATGGTGGTGTTGTTGGACTCCGCGAGGTCGGCCGAGCCGCCCCACAGTTCCGGCAGCACCGGGCCCAGGGCGGCGAGCACCGCGCCCGACGCCTTGCGGGTGGCCATGCCCTTGGGGTCGGCGGCCCAGGTCGGCAGGGCCTCGGCCCAGCCCTCGGGCAGGCGACGCTCCTGCATGCGATCGAAGAGCGCCTTGTTCTCCGGGTGGGCGGCGGTCCAGGCGGCGAACTGCTCGTCCCACGCCTTGTGCGCCTCCGCGCCACGGGCCAGCGCCTGACGGGTGTGCTTGATGACGTCGTCGGCGACGTCGAAGCTCTTCTCGGGATCGAAGCCGAGGATCTTCTTGACCCCGGCGACCTCGTCCTTGCCCAGCGCGGAACCGTGCGCAGCGCCGGTGTTCATCTTGGACGGGGCCGGGTACGCGATGATGGTGCGCAGCACGATGATCGACGGCTTGTCGGTCACCGCCTTGGCGGCCTCGATCGCGGCCTCGATAGCGACGACGTCCTCGCCGCCCTCGACCGTCTGCACATGCCAGCCGTAGGCGCGGTAGCGCGCGGCGGTGTCCTCGGTGAGGGCGATGCGGGTGTCGTCCTCGATGGAGATGCGGTTGTCGTCGTAGAAGACGACCAGGTTGCCCAGCTGCTGGGTGCCCGCGAGCGAGGACGCCTCGGAGGTCACGCCCTCCTCGATGTCACCGTCGGAGGCGATCACGTAGATGAAGTGGTCGAACGGGCTCTGACCCGGAGCCGCTTCCGGATCCCACAGGCCACGCTCGCGTCGCGACGCCATCGCCATGCCGACCGCCGAGGCCAGGCCCTGACCCAGCGGGCCGGTGGTGATCTCGACGCCGGCGGTGTGCCGGTACTCCGGGTGACCCGGGGTGAGCGAACCCCACTTGCGCAGGTTCTCCAGATCGCCCAGCTCCAGGCCGAAACCGGCCAGGTACAGCTGGATGTACAGGGTCAGGCTCGAGTGACCGCAGGACAGGACGAACCGGTCGCGGCCCACCCATTCCGGATCGGCCGGGTCGTGCCGCATGGCGCGCTGAAACAGCGTGTACGCCAAGGGCGACAGGCTCATCGCGGTACCAGGATGTCCGTTTCCGGCGTTCTGCACCGCATCCGCGGCGAGCACCCGACCGGTGTTCACGGCTCTGGTGTCCAGATCCGACCAATCGGCTGGGTAGTTCGGCTGAGTGAGGGCGCGGATGTCGTCTGTGACTGACACGACCGAGGTTCTCCTGACCTTCTCGTCAACGGCTTGGGTTGTCGGCGGCTTGGCTGGCGGGGTGTGACGCGAGGTGCCCCCAAAGGTCTTGCAGAAGACACCGAAGGTCTTGCAAGAGAACCGCAGGCGCACCGGTCTACCCACCACCCTAAAGGTGGGCGATTCGGCGGGATGCGGGAACCCGTCTTCACCGGGGCTCGTGTCGGATGTCGTACGGGCGCGCGACCTGTTCGTGATGCCTGCGCGGGCGAGTCGCGAACCGGTCTCACCGCGCCCGGGGATCGATGCCGCCGCACATCGCGGGCGAGTGTTGCCGCACACAATCGCCGGGTCTTCCTGCGCGCCATGGGTGGACCTGGGCGGGAGCACGGTGTCCGTGGGTCTACCATGCTCTGTAGTAGTGGCTGCGCCGCCGGTCTGTGCGAAGGGCACGGCAGAGCGCGCTGCAAGTCCAGACCAGGATCAGAAATGCACGGCGTGCGAGGAGAAACAGTGCGGATTGGGCAACAGCCGGGTGGCGCTCACGGCTCCTCCGGGACGGTGCTGGCCGACCGCATCACGGGCAGTGGACCGCTATCCACCGGAGTCAGGCGGGTGCTCGCCTACATCGCGCTCACCAAGCCGCGCGTGATCGAGCTCTTGCTCGTCGCCACCATTCCGACCATGCTGCTGGCCGACCGCGGCCACGCCGACCTCGGCCTCATTCTCGCCACGCTGTTCGGCGGTTGGATGGGTGCGGCGAGCGCGAACACGCTCAACTGTGTCGCCGACGCCGATATCGACAAGGTCATGAAGCGGACCTCCAAGCGTCCGCTCGCGCGCGAGGCCGTGCCCACCCGCAATGCCGCCATCTTCGGCATCGCCCTCGGCCTGGCCTCCTTCGCCTGGCTGTGGTGGCAGGCCAACCTGCTCAGCGGCGTACTGGTCGTGGCGACCATCCTCTTCTACGTCTTCGTCTACACCCTCGGCCTCAAGCGCCGCACCTCCCAGAACGTGGTCTGGGGCGGCGCCGCCGGCTGCATGCCCGCACTGGTCGGCTGGTCCGCCGTCACCGGCAATATCGCCTGGCCCGCCGTCGTCCTGTTCCTGGTCATCTTCTTCTGGACCCCGCCCCACACATGGGCCCTCGCCATGCGCTACAAGGAGGACTACAAGGCCGCGGGCGTCCCCATGCTCCCGGTAGTAGCCACCGAGCAGGTAGTAACCAAACAAATCGTCATCTACACCTGGCTCACAGTCCTCGCCACCTTCGCCCTGGCCCCCGCAGCCGGTGTCATCTACGCCGCCACAGTTCTCGTGGCAGGCGCCTGGTTCCTCCTCATGGCCCACCAGCTCTACTCCGGCGTCCGCCGAGGCGAATCCGTCAAGCCCCTCCGCCTCTTCCTCCAGTCCAACAACTACCTCGCCGTAGTCTTCTGTGGCCTCGCCGTCGACTCGGTCCTCGGCTGGAACACCTTGGGCAGCACCCTCTTCGGCTGGTAATCTCACCCCGATCCCCCCGAAACCGCCGCCGAGCCGAATGGCCCAGCGGCGGTTTCGCATTCAGCGGGTGAGGTGCAGGCAGAGGGCGGGGCCGAGCTGGCCGCTGTTCATGGTGGAGGACTAGCCCGGCTCGTGGCCGAGCGCTACGGCGCGTGCGTGCCATTCGGCGGCGTCGTCTCGGCCTTGTTCGCCGAGCAGTGTCGCGAGTTTGCAGATGGCGAACTCGTTTCCGGCCTCCGCGCCGTTGCGCCACCAGGTTTCCGCCTCGGCGAGGTCGCCGTGGTCGGCGCGGAGTTGGGCGTAGGCGTTCATCGATGGCGGGTGCCCGTTCATCGCGGCTTCGAGCTGCCATTGTTCGGCTTCTGCGCAGTCGCCTCGCTTGGTCAACAGCTCGCCCAAGCCGTACATGGCGGTGAGATGGCCGCCTTCGGCGGCACGGCGGTACAACTGTTCGGCTTCCTCGGTGTCACCCCGATCGTCGCAGATCGCTGCCAAGTTGGTCATGCCGAAGAGGCTGCCCGCCGCCGCTGCCGCCCGGTAGAGGGACTCGGCTTCGGCATTGTCGCCGCGCTTGCGGTGCAGCGCACCGAGACTGTTCAGGGCTTCGATGTTCCCGGCCTCGATTGCCTTGCGGTACAACTGTTCGGCTTCCTCGGTGTCACCCCGATCGTCGCAGATCGCTGCCAAGTTGGCCATGCCGAAGAGGCTGCCCTCCGCCGCTGCCGCCCGGTAGAGGGACTCGGCTTCGGCATTGTCGCCGCGCTTGCGGTGCAGCACACCGAGACTGTTCAGCGCTTCGATGTTCCCAGCCTCGATTGCCCTGCGGTACCACGATTCCGCCTCGTCGTCGGGCCGGTTCACCGCCAGATTGGACATTGCCGTGGCGTCGCCGCCCGCTGCGGCGCGCAACCACCACTCGCGGGCCTCCTCGCTCTCACCCCGTTCATGGAGCAGGGTTCCCAAATTGAGTGCCGCCGGGACAGAGCCTTGTTCGGCGGCCTTGCGATACCAAGGCTCGGCTTCCTGAAGTTCGCCGCGCCCACTGAGCATCAGGCCCAGGTTGTAGACAGAGGCGGTGTCGCCGGTTTCGGCGGCTCGCCGCTTCCAGAGGAGTGTCTCCTCGGCATCGCCGTCGCGGGCGCTGAGCGCGTTGGCGACGCCGACAGCGGCATTCGCGAGCCCGGACTCCGCGGCCTGCCGGAACCATGGCTCGGACTCTTCGAGGTCGCCGCGATCCTGAAGCAGTACAGCAAGATTGAGCGCACCCTCCGGCTGGCCCGCCTCCGCCGCCTTCCGGTACCACTCCTCGCTTCCGCCCGCGTCACCGCGTTTCGCGAGCAGCAAAGCTAGGTTGAACATTCCGGGCGGATAGCCACCTTCAGCGGATTGCCGATACCACTCCTCGGCCTTGCCGGTCTTGCCCCGCCGCAGATAGAGGTCCCCGAGCGTGCCCATGGCCTTGGGATCGCGCTTGTCCATAGCGGCCCAGGCGATCTCGAAGCCGCGCTTCTGAGAGGCCAACCACACGTTGGGTTTCATAACTCTCCCATCCCGACCAGGGAGCTAGACGCTACTGAGTCGCCCTCCGGTCCTCAAGGCCCCAATATTGGTGGGCCGCATGCACGTGCGCTGAACGGCCTGCGCGAGGGTCTCCGCTATATGGGTGTGAGGATTTCGATGGTCCGGGAGGACTCGCCGTTCTCTACATAAACCTCGTGGGTTGTGGTGTCCACGGCAATTCCCCCGGTCCAGCTGCCGCCGCTGGGCTCCTTCACAGTGAGGCGTGAGGCCGTGACCTTGCGGGTTCTCGTGTCGATCATCGTGATGCTGCCGAACCCACCGGAGGTGAGGAACACCGTGTGTGTGGCGGGATCGACCGCCGCCGCGTACGAAGCTTCCCGTCCCAGCGAAATGCTGCCCACTGTGTAGGTCGTGGTGTCGATGAACGTCACAGCCGATTTCCCGAACAGGTCGGTGATGTAGGCCGTGTGTGTCTCGGGGTCGATGGCCAGGCCGCTCGGATCTCCGATCAGCGGGACCATGGCGTTCAATGCGAAGCTTGCCGGGTCGAACTCCGACACGTTGCGCTCGGTGGCAACCCACAGGTGATGGTTGCCGGGGTCGACCGCCAGCGCTGCGGGCTTGCCATGGACGGGGATCGTGGCCACGACCGTGTTGCTGCGGGTGTCGATCGCAGTGATGGTCTGGAGGTAGTCGGCGGCCACGTAGACGGTGTGATGCTCGGAATCGACTGCGACGGCACTGTGGTGGAAGGCGTCGGCGGTGCGGATTCGTGCGGTCACCGTATTGGTCATCGGGTCGATGACCGACAGATCCCCGCTCGGGCCCGCGTCGATGAGGTACACCAGGTGCGTGGCCGGGTCGACGGCGATCGACTGGGGACCGTGCACGAATACGCCGTCGACAGGGATGGAGGCCGTGACCGTCTGGGTGCGGGTATCGAGGACGGTCACGGTGACGGGGTAGGGAGGAAGGCTGGGGTCCTCCGTGGCGACATAGGCCTTGTGCAGGCCGGAATCGATTGCGACGCTTCGCGGTCCGTAGCCGACCTGCACGCCTCCGCGGCTGCGATAAGGGCCGACACCGAGATCGTCGAACATCCGGTTGGTCGCCGGGTCGGTGGTGGTGGGGAGGGTTGTCGGTGAGGCCGTCGTAACCTCCGTCGGTGACGCACAGCCACCGACCGCGACCGCCATGACCGACACAAGGCCGATCCCCCCGAAAAGCCTTGCCTTGAAGCACATTCGCTGCGGTCTTTCGTAATTCACGATGTGACGGATAAGGCCACTCGTGCTCCCCCATGGAAGCTGTTGCGCGAGAGCCGGACAGCCACGCTCGCAGAGAAGCTATCGCCTAACCGCTGCAGGTGGCAAAGCTGCGGCTCAGCCGGGGCAGGGGGCCAGGGGGAAACAGGCGGGGGCCGGGGTGGTCAGGGGGAACATTGGGGTTGAGGTGGTCGGAGTTGGGCGGACCTTGGTGGTTTGGGTTGCGGGGTGCTGGTTGTCGTTGGTGTTTTCGCCACTGCGACCTGCGCACATGACTGCGACCAGGAGCAGCACGAGGATCAGTACCAGGCCACCGAGAATGCTGAGGTCTCGGCGTGGGCGCTTCCTCTTGGGGATCTGCGTGCCGGGCTGTTGATCGGGCCAGACGGGGAAGCCAGGAGCGGCCGGTTGGGTGGGGGCGGCGGAATAGGCGGCCTGAGGGCTGGATTCGGGGGTGGGGCCGGACGGGCGGGGCGCGCCACCCTGCATTGGTTGCGGACCTGGGGGTGACATGGGCGGTCGCTGGCCTTGGGCAAAGGCGGCGGGTTGCTGACCGCCCTGGCCCGGACCGCTCTGCCCCGGACCCGGACCGCCTTGTCCTTGACCGGATTGCCCTGGCCCGCCTTGTCCTTGACCGGATTGCCCTGGCCCGCCTTGTCCTTGACCGGATTGCGCTGGGCTGCCTTGCCCCGGACCGTACTGCCCCGGACCGGGTTGCTGTGTGCGCGATGCCGGGGGCTGGGCTGGTTGCTGCGGTGGTTCGGAACCCCCGGTGACCGCACGGTATGCCGCGGCGGCAGCCGCCGCGGCGGAGGCTCCAGCGGCCGCCATGCCGAGCCGGGAGGGACGTCCCCCGGATGGAACCTGTTGTGCGGCCGGAGTATCGCGCCCCGGCGTGCCGGGGCTGCCCGCGCCTCCGGTTTCGGTGCCGCCCACTCCCGTCGAAGCGGTCGCACCGGCAGGCGCGGAAGAAGCATCGGACGGCACCGGAACCGAAGGAACGACCACGGTGGGCGCGGCCGAGAGGGGCGGCGGCGAGTCGCGCCCCGACTCGGGCGGCGGAAAGCCCTCGGAGATGAGGTCGGAATAGCTTGCGGCGGCGGCGAATCCGAGCGCACCGAGCGCCTGCCCGACCTGCGCGGCATCCCACGCGGGTTCGGCTCCTTCGGCCAGCGAGGTGAAGTAGGAGCGCAGCGAGGACGGCCCGTCACCAATGAGCACGTCGATCCCCGGCGGCAGCGCACCCTTCTCCAGCTTGACCCGGCTGCCCAGCTGCGGAACCAGCAGCACCAGTCCGCTGACCGGCACCCGTTCCCGCCCGGGCGCGGACCGAAGCTGCTGCGCCAATTCGACGGTCTGCTGGCGCACCCGCTCGAGCGGATTGACATCCCCATCGATCGGCGCAGGCCGCCCATCGACGGTCCACGGCTCATCCTGAGCGCAGGCGAGGGTCCCGTTCACCCGCTCGGTGAACCCGTGCACCGCCACCACCACACAGGTCTGCGGCGTCCACACCACGACGTCGGCATCCTGGCACTGCACCACCGCGATCCCGGGCACCGCATGCGGCCCGCTCCACGACTTGAGCCAGTTCACGACGGTGCGTTCGGTGCTCGACAGCCGCGACGGGTCGTCGTTGCGGACCTTCACCAACATTCCTGGACCACCCTCTGACCGAATGCTTCTACTTGCCAGCCGCCCGACCAGGCACCGCGACCACCTTACGGCGTCGCCCGGCCCGGTCGCGGTGAATCGTCTTGCGCGGCAGCAAGATCATTCTGCATGGTCCGGCCCGTCAGCGCGCAGAGGCAACCTTACGACCTTCCGCCCGTGATCGCGGCACGGTCACCGGCCGACTCCGCCACTCGGCATCGGCGGCGACCGTCAGCGTCGGCAGTTGCCGACCACCGCGCCGAGCAGAGTCCACGCCGCGTTGTCGAACATCTGCCCACCTGCTTTCCCTGCGAGCCTATCGGCTCGGATGAGTGGCGATATCGACAGCCAACGCTCCGACATAGCCGTCGGGACGGACGAGAGCGTGTCCGGAATCGGTGACGCCGTAGGCGTGGAAGGCATGACCTTCGATGTCGATCACGATGTCGTGGTCGAGCGTGCCCGATATCGGTGCGGTGGAGTGGTTGTCGGGTATCAGTACCGAAACGATCCGCGTGGAAACGGATGGCCCGGTGATTTCGGGAGTGGGCGCGTCGCCGAAGACGAGCAGGGTGGCGTGGGGGCCGCGGAACAGGTCGAAGAGGGTGGTCGCGCCGTCGGCGGTGGAGAGTGGCGCATCGGGTGCGCGATCACCGGCGTGTAGCCGTCCGTCATGTGACGGGTCGCTCGGGTTGTGTAGGAGCAGGTTTCGGTAGCTGATGTCGAGTTGTTGGGTGCCTTCGCGATTCATGGCGTCTGCGTCACCCTGGACGGTCTTGTCGAGCAGATCGGAACTGAGGCCCAGGACGCGGGCGGCGACGGTGCGGCGTTCGGTTTCGTAGGTGTCAAGCAGGGATTCGGTGTCGGGGTTCGGGTTGCGTAGTGCGGCTTCGAGTTTCCAGCCGAGGTTGTAGGCGTCCTGGACGCCGGTGTTCATGCCCTGGCCGCCGGTCGGGGGATGGACGTGTGCGGCGTCACCGGCCAGGAAGACGCGACCGGCCCGGAAATGTTCGGCCAGGCGGATATTGGGCCGCCAGACTGTTGACCAGGTGAGGTCGCTGAGGACGATGTCGGTGCGTTGGGACCGTGTATTGACGATGGCTTGCAGGCTCGCGAGATCGGTCCCGGAGTCCTCCGCGAGGGGTGCCATAAACTGGAATTTCCGGTCGTGGGGGAGGGGCGTCATGGCGAAACCATCCATGGGGGCGTCGGGTTCGGCGAACCAGTAGCCGTGGGTGTGGTCGAGCGAGTCGACGCGCACATCGCCCAGCAGCATGCGGATCGATTCGTCGGTGGTGCCTTCGAAGGCGATGCCGAGCGCCTTGCGGACCGTGCTGCGGCCGCCGTCCGCGCCGACCAGATAGTCCGCTCGTACGGTCTCTAGGGTGCCGACGTGCGACAGCGTGGCGGTTACGCCCTGCTCGTCCGCGTTGAAATCGACCAGCGCCGTGGACAGTTCGACCCGCACCCCGAACTCTGCCAGTCGATCCCGCAGGATCCGCTCGGTATCGGACTGCCCGAGCACCCAGGGATTGGGGTGGGGGACATCAGGAGTCGGCTCCCGCCACTCGGTCATGCGCCGATGCATGACGAACTCCCCGCCCAGATACACGCGCATGAGCGCTTGCGGCGTCCCGGCGTCGAGGACCGCGTCGAGCACGCCGAGGTCGCCGAAAACCTCGAGGGTGCGCGGCTGGATGCCGTCACCCCGGGATCCGTCGAAGAACTTCTCGGCCTTGTCGACAATGCGCACGGCGACGCCACGCCGAGCCAGATCGATGCCCAGGGTGAGCCCGGTGGGACCGGCTCCGGCAATCAGTACCTGCGGTTTCATGACAACTCCCAAATATGAATCAAGATTCAGTGAAGATGGATTCAGTATTCTGAGTGGTACCGTCCGCTGTCAAGGAGGTAGTGGAAATTGGCCGGACGTCGCCAGGAGAAGTCGGCAGAGACCGAGCAGGCCCTCAAGGCCGCCGCGCGGACCTTGTTCGCCGAGCGTGGCTACCTGAACACCAAGATCACCGACATCACCGCGGCCGCCGGACGCGCCGCCGGCTCCTTCTACAACCACTTCGCGAGCAAGGAAGAACTCCTTCAGTCGCTACTGAAAGACCTTGCCGACGAAAGCGACACGGACACCGAGGACCCCGCGCACAACCCCGACTTCACCCACCCGGACGCCGTGCGATTCCACATCGAGAGCTACTGGACCTTCGCACGCCGCAATTCCTCGGTCATGCGCGCCGTCGAGCAGGCAGCCCTCGTGAACGAGGAATTCGCCCACATCGCCGCACGATTCGGTGCCGAACAGCGCGAGAGCATCGCAGACCACCTCGACGGCTTCCCCGCCGCCGGGCTGAAGCTGCCCAGCACCCGCGACGCCAGCCTGGCCATGACGTTCCTGGTGACCAGCGCGCTATTACGGGCCGTCGAGGAAGGCACAGTCGAACTCACCGACCAGGAAGCCGTCACGGGCCTCACCCGCTTCATCTACCGTGGCCTCACCGGCCGCGACATCGACTGACGGGCGGATGGTCTGCCGCGCTGAGTCACTCCGCGGTGCTGAGGAATTCGATGATCTCGCCGCCGTCGGTATCGGAATCGAGTAGCTCCACCAGCTGATCGCTCTTCGCCGGTGAGACCGGCTCCAGCGGGCCGGTGAAGAGCATGTGCTCACCGACCGGGACCAGGTGCGCGCAATAGGATGCGCCCAATTGCACCGAACCCGCTGCGGCGGCGGGGACTTCGTGCCGTTCCCCGGAGCGGAGGTCGCGTAGTACGACGGTGTCGCCCGAACCGATCGCCTCGATGGCGAATACCGATCGTGGTGCGCGCTGCCAGCCCTGGGCGAGCAGTAGATCCGCTTCCGGAAGTAGCTCACCGCGCCGCTCCAGGAAGTCGTCGAAGCCGCCGCATTCGAACAGCATCACATCCATGACCAGTGGATCATCCAGTGCCGCAACCAACTCCGCATCGGTGGCGTCAGGCCCGGCACGCCATGCGGCGAGATCCGCACGGATCGGCCACAAGTCGAGCTGATCACAATGCGTGACCGCCTTGAGATAGAGCAGTTGGGCTCGGTCGAGGATCGACAGATCGGTCTTGCCGAGGTGGCAGTTCTTGTATTTGCGGCCCGATCCGCACCAGCACCGGTCATTGCGGCCCAGATCGGGATGCTCATCCGGCATGGCGGCGCGGATGAGCGCGTAGGCCTGCGTAAGCGGCCCCTCCTCGGTGCGATCCAGGAGGGAGATTGCCCGGGACAGGTCGCCGCGATCAATGGCGTAGCGGGCCAAATCCATGGTGGCGGGCTCCCACAGCGGATCGGCGGTGGTGGCATCCTCCAAATGCCGTTCGGCATCGGACAGCAGATCGGCCTGCTCGGCGGCCTTGCCTGCCAGCCAGTGCGCCGCGGCGGTCAGCGCCCGTGGATTGTTGCGCAGCAGATACTTCGCGGCCGCCAAGGCCGCCGTGGCGTCGAAATCCGGGTCCGCGCTGGCCTCTTCGAAGGCCGCCGTCGCGGCCTCGGGCTTGGCGAGTGCGGACAGCACCGTCGGATTCGACTCGGAGAGAAAATCTTCGCGTCGCCCCGGCGGCATATTGCCGAGCACCCGGACCAGCAGCCCGAAGGTCCAGACCGCGCGGGCCTGCTCACCATCGAGCTCATACCGCTCGGTTATGAGATGCATGGCCGTCTCGGCATCGAAGGCGTCCCAGTCGAAACCCGCACGCGCGACATGGATTCCGCGCACGGTGAACCCCGCGGCCGACAGCAGCTCACTGACCGGCGGCGCCGCCGCGGTGAATAACGCCGGATCGGCGAACATCAACCCCCAAACGAGCTCGTCCACCTCCAACGCGGAATCGGCGGGCACGTGCGCTGTCAGCCCAGCGGCCAGATCGGGTACCACCACCGTCTCGCCGACCACCCGCAGGCGCGGCGCACCCGCCACGATCTCCACCCCGATGAGCGTCCCGGGCGGGAACTCCGCCAATGCGCTGGGCTCCATGATCAGGACTTCGTCGATGTCATTGTCCAGCCCGAGACTGTCGACGATCTCCGCTTCCGGATCAGCGAACCCGGCCCGCGCCCCACCCAATCCCTCGATGGTCTCCGCATCCGTGAACAGCATCGCCCCCAGATCCGTGCCTACCGCGATCGCCCCCGAAGCGATCTCGG
The DNA here is from genome assembly GCF_040683015.1 of Nocardia sp. NPDC051030. NCBI lineage: Bacteria > Bacillati > Actinomycetota > Actinomycetes > Mycobacteriales > Nocardiaceae > Nocardia > Nocardia sp. NPDC051030. Next base: position 416,707 of record NZ_JBFBCD010000003.1, read on the forward strand.
TCGCACTCAACCGATGCGTCAGCACTCGTCCCTCGATCAGCTCGTCCAGCGCAATGCTCCGCCCATCCGGCAGCATCCCCAACGCCGGATTCGCGCACCCCTCCAGCAGATCCCAAGCCTGCTCCCGATCGAGCCCCTGGCTGACAAGCAGCTCCGCCCACTCCTCCACGAGAAGCGGCCCATGGATGCGCAGAAGCTCGAACGCCCGATCCGACAATGAGTTGGCCACGCCACCGACGGTAGTTCCCACCCGCCGCCCCGCATACCCATTGCCCCTTGAAGACACAACCTTCGCACCGCTCCAGCACTCGGGCGTGTCCGCGCGGACCGCCGAGGCTGCCCGCGGCTCGAATGGTGATGCCGCGCCGGACTCAGCCGATGCGGACGCGCTTGGCTCCGCACCGCCGATAACCAGCCGAGGGAGCTGTGGTGGCGCGCCAACGCCCGAATTCCCGCCACCACAGCTCCCTCGGTGTGCTCGCTCTACCCGGGAGGAGGGGGCGTCGTCGCGAGATGAGAATGAACGGCGCGACCGAATTGCACAGCTGCACCACGCTATTGGGCTTGCGGGGTGAACCGCGCCCGCGCGGGGGTGATGGTCAGGGGAGTAGGACGATGGAGCCGGTTGTCTTGCGGGCCTCCAGGTCTCGGTGTGCCTGCTCGGCCTGGGACAGGGGGTAGGTTGCGCCGATGCGCAGGTTGAGGGTGCCGTCGGCGATGGCGTTCAGGATGTCGCCTGCGCGCCACAGCAATTCGGCGCGGTCGCGGGTGTAGTGGACCAGGGTCGGTCGGGTGACGAACAGGGAGCCTGCCGAGTTGAGGCGCTGCAAGTCGAAGGGCGGTACGGGACCGCTGGCCGCGCCGAAGAGTGCGAGCATGCCGCGTACCCGCAGCGAGGCGAGACTGGCCTCGAAGGTGGCCGCGCCGACGCCGTCGTAGGCGGCCGCGGCGCCCACTCCGTCGGTGAGTTCCTTTACGCGCGAAGGGATGTCGTCTTCGTAGCGGAGCACCTCGGTGGCGCCCGCCGCGCGCGAGAGCTTCTCCTTGTCCTCGGAGGACACGGTGGTGATCACCCGCACGCCACGCGCGGCGAGCAGCTGGGTGAGAATCAGCCCGACTCCGCCCGCACCGGCATGCACGAGCACCGCTTCGCCGGGCTCCGGCTTGTAGATGGATTCGATCAGGTAATGCGCCGTCATGCCCTGCAGCAGTGCGGAAGCCGCCACCGGCGCGTCCACTCCGGCGGGCACCGGAATCGCCACGGCGGCGCGCACCGCGACCTTCTCGGCGTAACTGCCCGGCGCCGCGGCCCAAGCCACTCGATCGCCGACCTTGAACTCGCTCACATCCGCGGCGACCGCGGTCACCACGCCGGTGCCCTCCGCGCCCGGAATGTAGGGCACGGCCTGCGGATATCGCCCGGTCCGAATGTAGGTGTCGATGAAGTTCACGCCGATGGCCTCGGTCTCCACCAATAACTGCCCGGCCTCGATCCGCGGGTCCGGCACCTCGGCCGATCGCAGGACCTCGGGACCGCCGTGCTCGGAAACCTGGATGGCGCGCATGACTCCGTTTCTACACCCGCCGTGCTGTGAGGTACGCGGCGGCTCATGGACTCTGAATTACGCGTGGGTAAACTGCTCCGCATGAGCGCTACCGCTGCCCCGGCACCCGTCAAGCTGTCGCCGTCCGTCGTGGATTCCGTCAAGGGATTCGTGGCCGAGCACGGTGGTTCGGCCACCGCGGTGTTGCAGCCCATCGGCCGCCTCGGCGTCCGCGTCACCCTGGTCGGCGAGGACGGCGTTCTCGGCGATCGCGTTGTCGGTGATCTGGAGTCGGCCAAGTCCCTGGTCGAGACCGTCGACGGTCTGACCGAGGCCGACGAGTGGAATCGCGAGCTGGTCAACAAGGTCACCCCGCGCAAGGGCCACTGGGCCAAGATGGCCGGTTGGGTCGCGGGTCAGAAGCGATTCCCCAAGGCGCGCAACGAAAAGTAGGCCGCCATGATCCCGCGGCACGCGGGGGCCAATACAACCAGAGGACGATGTGTCGGCGCGTGTGACGAAACAGGCCCAGCTGCGTTCCGCGCTGTCCACCCTGTGCGCGCAGCTACGCCCGGGTGAGATGCTGCCCAGCGAACGCCAGTTGTGCGATGACTACCGAGTCAGCCGCATGACGGTGCGAGAGGTGCTGGGCCAGCTCGAATCCGAGGGCGTCATCACCCGAATCCCCGGCAAGGGGACCTTCGTGGCCGAGCGGGTGGCGCGCTCACGCCTGCACATGGCCTCGTTCAGCGACGATATGCGCCGCCTGGGCCGCACGCCGAGCACCGTGGTGCTGCACACCGATCACGCCGTGCCGCCGCCCGCGTCCACTGCCGCGCTGGGTCTGTCCGCGAACGATAAGGCCTATCACCTGGTCCGCCTGCGATTGGCCGATGGTTTGCCGATCTCCATCGATGATGGCTGGTATCGGGCCGATCTGCTTCCCGGCCTGCTGGATCAAGACCTGACCCAGTCCCTCTACGGCCTGCTGGCCGGAAAATACGCCTGCCCCATCGACCGCGCCGATCAGACCGTGCGCGCCGTCGCCGCCGATGAGCGGGGTGCGGGCTGGCTGGGCACCGATACCGGTTCTCCGCTACTGGCTTTCGACCGCCAGTCCTATTCGCGGGATCGTTGCGTGGAGCACTGCCAGTCCTGGTACCGCGCCGACCGATACCAGGTCTATATGACGGTATCGGCCGACAGCGGCCAGAATCTGTGAGCCGCGGCCGGATTCGCTGAGCCGCGGCCGAAATCATTGAGCCGCAGCCCTGTTCATCGAACGGGCTGCGGCTGATCGGGCGTCAGATCGAGTAGAGGACCGCGCCCGTGGTGACCGCTCCGGTCACCGGATGTTGCGCCGACCCCGGCGCGGTGTCCATGACGACCACCGGCACCGCGGCGCTGAGCCCCAGTCGGCGAATGGCGTTGGGGGAGAAGGTGACCAGTGCGTCACCGGCATTCACCTTCTGACCTTCGACGGCCTTGACCTGGAACAGGTCCGGCTTGCCGACGGTATCGATGCCGATGTGCAGCAGCACGCCCACCCCGTCATCGGACAGGATGATCGCGGCGTGTGGGTGCAGCTTCACGATGGCACCCGCGATGGGGGCGACCACGGTGATTTGCTCATCGGTGTCCGCGGGCTCGATGGCGACGCCGGAGCCCACCATTTCGCCGGCGAAGACCGGGTCGGGCACCTCGGACAGGGGCATGGCGCGGCCATCGAGGGGTGCGAGAATCTCGGTGCTCATGGGCTTCAGAGGAGATCGTTGATGTCTTCGGCGAGGGCGTCGGCGGTCGGCCCGACGACAACCTGCACCGCATTGCCGGCCTTGAGGACGCCGTGCGCACCGGCGGCCTTCAAGTCCCCTTCCTTGACCAGTCCTGCGTCCTTCACCTCACAGCGCAGGCGCGTGATACAGCCTTCTACCTCGACAATGTTGTCGAGACCGCCTAGGCCCGCGACGATTTGATCGACTTTCGACATAATTCCTCCGTGCGTGTCGAGTGGACAAAACTGGTTATAACCAGTATTACTCTGGTTATAACCAGTCACCTTACATCCGGGTGACGCTATTCACAGACTGAGGACCACCGCTATGGCCGATGTAGCCGCGCAGAGCGAGCGCAAGAAAATCGACCTCTCCGGATTGCAGAAGCTCGGCCGCAGCTTGATGCTGCCGATTGCCACGCTACCTGCCGCCGGTTTGCTACTTCGGCTAGGCCAGGACGACATGCTCGGCCGCTGGTCCGCGCTGTCGACCGTGGCCAATGTGCTGGCCAATGCGGGCGGCGCGCTGATCGACAATCTGCCGCTGCTGTTCGCGGTCGGCATCGCGATCGGCTGGGCCAAGAAGTCCGACGGATCCACCGCCCTGGCCGCCGTCGTCGGCTACCTGGCGCTCGGGGGCGTCTTCAAGGCCATGTCCCCGGTCGTGTTGGAGGGCAAGGTCGATTCCAAAGGCGCACAAGCGCTGGTGAACTTCGGCGTCCTCGGCGGCATCGTCATGGGCATCACCGCCGCGATGCTGTGGACGCGCTTCCATCGCACCCAGCTGCCCGACTATCTGGGCTTCTTCTCCGGACGCCGCATGGTCCCGATCCTGACCGCCTGCGCGGCCGTGGTCATCGGTGTCGCCATGTCGTTCATCTACCCCGCCTTCAACTCCGGCCTGACCTGGCTCGGCGAGACCGTGGCCGACAACACCGTGGTCGGTGGTGGCATCTTCGGTATGGCCAACCGCCTGCTGCTGCCGCTGGGCCTGCACCACATCCTGAACTCGATGGTCTGGTTCGTCCTCGGCGACTACAACGGCGTGCACGGCGACATCCCGCGCTTCCTGGCCGGTGACCCGTCCGCCGGAACCTTCATGACCGGCTTCTTCCCGATCATGATGTTCGGCCTGCCCGCCGCGGCCCTGGCCATCTGGCGCAATGCGAAGCCGGAGAACCGCAAGATGATCGGCGGCATCATGCTGTCGACCGGCCTGACCGCCTTCGTCACCGGTATCACCGAGCCGCTCGAGTTCGCCTTCATCTTCGTGGCCTGGCCGCTGCTGCTCATCCACGCGTTCTTCACCGGCACCGCGCTGGCGCTGACCAATGCGTTGGGCATCCACGATGGCTTCACCTTCTCCGCGGGCGCCATCGACTATCTGCTGAACTTCGGTAAGGCCACCCACCCGCTGCTGCTGATTCTGGTCGGACTCGGCTATGCGGCCCTGTACTACTTCACCTTCAGTTTCATCATCAAACGGTGGAACCTGAAGACACCCGGTCGTGAAGACGAATCCGAAGAGCTCGAGAAGGAGAACACCGCACAATGATCACCCGTACCGCCGTCGTCGCCTCCCAGTCCGGACTGCACGCGCGACCCGCCGCGTTGTTTGCCAAGGCTGCCGGTGAATCGGCTGTGCCCGTGCAGATTTCGGTGGACGGCAAGGCTCCTGTCGCCGCCAACAGCCTGCTTCAGGTGATGACCCTGGGCGTGAAGCAGGGCGACACCGTCACCCTGCACGCCGAGGACGAGGCGGTGCTGGACAAGCTGGTCTCGATGTTGGAGACCGATCTTGACGCGTGAGATTCGCGGCGTCGCCGCCGCTCCGGGAGTGGCCGTCGGGCCGGTGAAATGGCTGGCGTCCGCGCCGGTCACCAGCCCGACCGACACCCCCGGTAGCGACGTCGACGCCGAAATCACCCGTGTCGAAACGGCTTTCGAGGCCGTCGCCGGTCGCTACAGTGCCATGGCGCTGGACGCCAAGGGTCCGGCGGCCGACATTCTGTTCATGACCTCGGCGCTGGCCGCCGATCCGGCCCTGCTCGACCAGGTGCGCGCGGGGATCCGTGCCGGCGGACCCACCGCGCACTCGGTCACCGAGGCGGTGACTCACTTCAGTGAGCAGCTGGCCGCGCTCGGCGGCATGATGGCCGAGCGGGCCTCGGATCTGCGCGATGTCGGGCAGCGGGTCGTGGCCGAGCTGCTCGGCGTGGATCCGCCCGGAATCCCGGACAGCGCAGCGCCTTTCGTGCTCGCCGCGCAGGATCTGGCACCCGCCGATACGGCGACGCTGGATCCGGCGAAGGTGGTCGGGCTGCTCACCGTGGCGGGCGGGCCGACCTCGCATACCGCGATTCTGGCCAAGGCGCTGGGCATTCCCGCCGTGGTGGCCTGCCCGGGCGCGGTCGATATCGCCGAGGACACCGACGTGGTGCTCGACGGCTCCAGTGGCACAGTCGAAATCGAGCCGGACGCCCCGCGTCGCGAGGCAGTCCTCGCCGCGCGGGCACGGCAGGCGGACGCGCCCACCGGGCCCGGCCGCACCTCCGACGGGCATGCGGTGCCGCTGCTGGCCAATGTGGGCAGCGCGGCCGACGCACAGCTCGCGGTCGAACTCGGTGCCGAGGGCGTGGGCCTGTTCCGCACGGAATTCCTTTTCCTGGGCCGCAAGTCGGCTCCGACCATCGCGGATCAGACGGCGCAGTACTCCGAGATCTTCCGGATCATGGGGGACCGGCCCGTCACCGTCCGCACCCTGGACGCGGGCTCGGACAAGCCGCTGCCGTTCCTGAATCTGCCGGAGGAAGAGAATCCCGCGCTCGGCGTGCGCGGGCTGCGGTTGAGCAGCGTCGATGAGGGGGCGCTGCTCGACCAACTCTCCGCCATCGAGGCCGCGGCGCAGGCCACCGGCACGCCGGTGCAGGTGATGGCTCCCATGGTCGGCACCGTCGAGGAGGCGAACTACTTCGTCACTCGCGCGCGCGAGGCCGGGGTCAAGACCGCGGGCGTAATGGTCGAGATTCCCGCTGCCGCAATCCGTTCCGAGCAGCTCGGGGCGGAGGTGGAGTTCTTCTCCATCGGCACCAATGATCTGTCGCAGTACCTGTTCGGCGCGGATCGCATGTCCTCTTCGCTGGCGGCGCTGCACAATCCGTGGCAGCCCGCGCTGGCGGCGACGATCGCCATGGTGATCGCCGGGGCGAGCAAGCACGGGGTGAAGGTCGGGGTCTGCGGCGAATCGGCGTCGAATCCGGAATTCGCTTGTGTGCTGGTCGGTCTCGGAGTGCAGACGCTGTCCATGGCTCCCCGGTCGATTGCCGGGGTGCGGGCGCAGCTCGCCGAGGTCACTCTCGAACAGTGCAAGGCCGCGGCCGCCGCGGTGCTCGCGGCCCGCACGGCCGAGGACGCTGCCACGGCAGCACGCTCCGCTCTGGGGCGAGATAGGTGAGAACGACGCTACGCGGGCGAGTCGTCACCCTCACGGAGGCGGGCGAACTCGCTGACGGAGTCGTGTCATTCGACGGACCCAGGCTCGACTATGTCGGTCCGGCAACCGGATTCGACGGTGAGCTACCGGCATTGCCGGAGGAGCCGCCGGTGATCCTGCCGGGACTCATCGACGTGCACTGCCACGGCGGGGGCGGTTTCGGGTTCCCCGAAACCGATGTCGACGGCGTGATCGTGGCCGCGAACTTTCATCGTGGCCGCGGCACCACCACACTGGTGGCCTCGCTGGTATCGGCGACCGAAGCCGAATTGCGGGAGCGCATAGACATTCTCGGCAAGGCCATCGATGACGGTCTGCTGGCGGGCATTCATCTGGAGGGTCCGTTCATCAGCGAACATCGCAGGGGCGCACACAATCCCGACCGGATTGTGCCCGGCGACCCAGCCATGCTGGAGCGGCTCCTGGATCACGCCGCCGGTCGTATCGTGTCGGTGACCCTCGCGCCGGAGACCGAGCGCTTCGATGAACTCGCCGATGTGCTCGCCGACGCCAATGTGGTGCTGTCCCTGGGGCATACCGTCGCCGACTACGACCGTTCGGTGCATGCCATCCGCCGGGGCCGCCGGGTGTCCATCACCCACCTGTTCAATGCCATGCCCGAGCTCGCGCACCGTGATGCCAATTTCCTCACCGCCGCCATGGCCGCCGCCGGACGCGGCGATGTGGTGGCCGAGGTCATCGGGGACGGCGTGCATCTCGCGGACGGCGTGGTGCGCATGGTGTTCGACACCATCGGACCGGACAATCTCGCCCTGATCACCGACGCCATGGCCGCCGCGGGCGAGCCGGACGGCCGCTACCACCTCGGCAGCCTGGATGTCGTGGTCAAGGACGGCGTCTCCCGCATCTATGATCCGGACGGCGAAGGTGCCATCGCGGGTGGCACCGCGTCGGCCTCGGACGTGCTGCGGCGTACCGTCTTCCATGCGGGGGTTGATCTGACCGCGGCGGCCACCGCGGCCGCGGCCACCCCCGCCCGACTGCTCGGCCGCGCCGATCGGGTCGGTGCGCTTCAGCCCGGCATGCAAGCGGATGTGCTCGTCACCGACCCTCAATTGAACCCACTGACCGTGTACAAGGATGGAACCCCATGGAACTCGTGATCACCGATAGCGCGGCCGACGCCGGGGTACTGGCGGGCCGCATCATGGCCGACCATGTGCGCCGCGGGGCCCGCGCCATCGGCCTGGCCACCGGTTCCTCCCCGCTCGGGGCCTACCGGGAACTCATTCGCCAGCACCGCGAGGAAGGCCTCAGCTTCGCGGGCGTGCAGACCTACAACCTGGACGAATACATCGGCCTCCCGGCCAGGCATCCCCAGTCCTACAGCCAGTTCATCCGCGACGAATTCACCTCCCACGTCGACCTGAACGACGCCGACGTGCACGGACCCGACGGCAATGCCGCCGACATCCCCGCCGCCGCAGCCGATTACGAGCGCCAGATCGCCGCGAACGGCCCGATCTCCGTCCAGATCCTCGGAATCGGCGCGAACGGCCACCTCGGCTTCAATGAACCCGGCTCGTCCCTGCGCTCCCGCACCCGCGTCAAGACGCTGACCCCGAAGACTCGCGAAGACAACGCCCGCTTCTTCGAGGACGACCTCTCGCAGGTCCCCACCCACGTCCTCACCCAGGGCCTGGGCACCATCAGCGATGCCGACCACCTCCTCATGATCGCCACCGGCGATGGCAAAGCCGATGCGGTCGCGGCAGCGGTCGAAGGCCCGGTCTCCGCCTTCTGCCCGGCGTCCATCCTCCAGATGCACCCGCACGTCACGGTTATCGTCGACCCGGCCGCCGCCGCGAACCTCAAGGCCGTCGACTACTACCGCTTCGCGGTGGAGAACAAGCCCTCCTGGCAGAGCTACTGACTGTCGCTGTCCTGCACCCGGATTCGGAGCCCATTCTCCAGTAACCGAGTCGCGGACAGTCCGAATGTGGTCCGAAACCGGTCGGAAAGATGTGACGGACTGGCGAACCCGGCCTCGACCGCGACGGTGGTCAGACTTTTCCCCGCCTCCAACAGTGCCGCCGCGTGCATGAGCCGAACCCACAACCGATAACGCCGCAAGCTGGTGCCCGCATCCTGCCGAAACAGGTGCAGGAAACGAGATTCCGACAGCCCGACCCGGGCGGCAAGCTCACGAGCAGTGAACGCCCCGCCCGGGTCGTCCCGTATCCACCGAGTGGCATCCGCGACCCGCGGATCGCTGGCGTGCGGGAAAGCTGGTGCAGCGCAGTCGATCCACTGCCGGGCGGAATCATCGAGATGGTCCGGAATCGCTGAATCACCGTGTCCCGGGGTGTTTTCGGCGGATTGGGTCGCGCTGCGTGAACCGTTTCGTGGCGGGGCGATCTCTCTGGAATCGGTCGCAGTCCGCGAAGTGCCGCGCCCGGGAGTGGCGTCAGGGGATCGGATTTCATTCGGTGAACCGCCTACCGGTGCGGTCGCCGGAGTGCTGCCCGTGAGCAGCGAGCCGCCGAGTGCGCGCAAACGGTTCTCGTCCTTGTGTGCCGCGCCGATCGGACCGGCCCAGTGGAACATCCGCTTGCGGCAGGATTCGGCGCGCTGCGCGGCCGGGTCGAGGTAGCAGAAGATCATCCGTCCGCCGCCGCTGATCAGCTGATGGGTGGTCCGTGGCGGAATCAGCGCACTGCCTGTGACCAGCGGTTCCGCCCCGGCAACCCGCACGGTGAAGGGTTGGTCGACGCCGACCGCGAGGCACCACACCGACCCCGAATGCGGCGCGAGATCCAGCGAAACTCCGGCATAGAGCGCGTGTCCCGGCCACAGCCACACCGTCGGATAGCAGGTTTGTGGAAGCGTGCGCACCGAGCCGTCCGCCATGCTGACCTCCTCATTCGAAAGGGAGACGACACTTTGGCCACCATCACCCCCGCCATCATCGCCGTATTCTTCCTCGGCATGGGCGGCTATGCCCTCGCCGCCCCGCAGACAATGCTGCTGCCCTTCGGTATTCGCGCCGATAATCCCAACGCCCGCTCCGAGATTCGAGCCGTCTACGGCGGATTCGGCCTCGCCATCGCGGCCATCCTGATCGTCGCCGCCACCCACACCGGCGAACTCCGCACCGGCATCCTGCTGACCGTAGCCGCCGCCCTCACCGGCATGGCGGTCGGCCGCATCATCGCCGCGGTCCTCGGCGATCGAACCGCCTTCTACCCGAACTGGTTCTACTGCCTGGTGGAAGCCGCTGCTGCTGCCGCCCTGTTCGTAGCAGCGGCCGCCTGATCTCTCGCCCGGACGAGTCACCGAGCGCGCTCCGCCAATCCGTCGATAATGATCGGTATGGCCGAGCGCAAAGCAAGCCGAACAGCGGTCCTGGTCTGTCAGGCCCGAGCCGTGGCCGACGGGCGGCTGGCCGCAGGCCGCTTCACCGAGCCCATCGCCATCGAACTCCTGACAGAAGCCGAGCGAATTCCGGTGGAACAGGCCCGTGCGGACACTGAACCCCGAGCATTCGTAGAACGCATGGAATACGAAATGCTTTCCGCCACAGCAGAAGTAATGGCTGCCGCACAGTCATGATCGACGATGCGATCCGCTCGGCAGCCACCGCTTCATACTCACCTACGGAACCGTTCAGAGAACGTGTAAAACCGTGCTCTGAGTCGCCGAATTGCTCCGACGGCGTTGGCCCGAGCCCGAGGGTGCGGGTCTTCCCGTGGCAGTACCCACGCCCGAACAAGTCGGGTCTTACCAGGTTTCCAGCGGGCATTTTTACCGTCCCGACGCAACTCGCCGCGGACGCCGAACTCAGTCAATCACTCAGACGCAGCTTGGTTTTCGCCACATCCCGCCGCACAGCCTAGCGCGATATGACTCGGAACGACGCAGAATAGGGAACAGTTCGGAACTCCCTCCCGCCTGTCAGCCCTGGGCCGAAAGCCATGCACACCTTCCTGACCGCCGCCCGCCGCCAAAACCCCCTGGCCCACGAGCCCCAACGCTCCACCTGGCGCCCTCACCAATGGCAATCCCTACTGGCCGACAACGGTTTCGCCATAACCAACGACCAAGACCTCTTCACCTCCGCGCGAGCCCTGAACATCCCAGCCCGCCGGTCCGGATTCCTGACCCTCAGCCGCGTCCTGGTAGCAGATCGCCCCTAACTCCGGTCGAGGGTGCACTGGTGCAGGCGACACGCCGCGAAGGCCCTGCATCGTTGCACCCTCGTGGTGTGCGTCAGGCGGTTTGGGGGACCGGCTTGGTGAGAGCGGGGATCGGTTCGCGGGTGCGGAGGGCGGCCCAGAGGGCGGCGGTGGCGGCTACGCAGGCTGCCGCGCCGCCGACGTGGATGGCTACCAAAGCGCCGGGGACGTCGGTGAAGTATTGGACGAGGCCGACGAGAGCCTGGCTGCATACCAGGGCGATGAGGACGATGAGGCGGAGGCGGATTGCTCGGGTCATGCCTACCGCGGCGAGGCCGCAGGCCAGGCCGATCAGGAGGGCCAGATAGGCGACCAGGAGTTCGCCGTGCAGGTGGACCAGGGTGGTGATTTCGACCTGGAGGCGTTCGACCGGCTTCTCGACGCTCTTGTCGCCCGCGTGCGGGCCCGCGCCGGTGACCAGGGTGCCCGCCACGAGGGTCGCGCTCAGGGCGACTGCGCTGAATATGGTGAGCAGGCGGAGTGGCTTGGGGGCCTGCACGGTGGGGATGCCGTCGTCCGGTTCGCTGACCTTGGCGTACATCACCGCGGCCACCCACACCATGAGCATCGAGGCCAGCAGGTGTACGGAGACCGTCCACCACAGCAGGCCGGTGCGGACGGTGATGCCGCCGATGACGGCTTGCAGGACGGTGCCGCCGGGCATGAGCCACGCGTAGATCTGGACTTCGCGGCGGCGGTGCGCGCGGGTCACGGCGATCACGATGGCGGCCGCGGCGAGCGTCACCACGAAAGTCAGCATGCGATTGCTGAATTCGACGATCTGGTGCAGCACCGGCACCTCGGCGACGGTCACCGGCGTGAAGCTGCCGGGGAAGCACTGCGGCCAAGTGGGGCAGCCGAGGCCCGAGGAGGTCACTCGCACAATGGCACCCGTGACCGAGATACCGGCCTGGGTGAGGACCACCACGAAGGCGATCAAGCGCTGCACCCGGAGGGAAGGCATCGGGAACAGATCGGCAAATCGCTGGAAGGCGCGAGACAGCACGCGTCGATGGTAGCGGGACGGCATTCGCCCCGATCACCCGCCCTACTACGACGTGTCGTGGGTTACCCCGCGGGTAGTCCTACACGAGCCCGGTGGCGTCGAAAACCCAGGACATATCGGCGGCCGCGAAGTCCGCGAGCCACGTCGCGGGAGCATGCGCGGCCAGTGCGCTCATATCCCAGTAGTCCTTCCAGAGCGTGATCTTGGCGTCCTGCACCCGGTGCACCGTCACGAACTTCAAGATCGCGGATTCCCCGCTCACCCAATGCCATTCCTCATGGTGCTCGTACATGACGTCGACGCCATTCTCGAGAATCAGCCCATCGAAGTTGGCATACGAGGCGAGCGGCTCCAACCCGATCCGCAACCGCTTGACGATGTCCCCGGGACCTCGCGCCGCCGCCGCGGGCCCCACCGGCACGTCGAGATAAATACAGTCCTCGGCCAGAAAGTCCCCCACGGCTTCCCAGTCCCGGCGGGACAACGCCCGCCACATGCCGAGCACCGGCTCGGTAACCAGCGATTGATCGGCAGCCATCGGCGATCACCCTTCCAAGCAGCGGAGCCGGAATCCCGGCCCCACTAGCCAGAAACCATGATTCCGCCGATGTCGGAAGCACCGGTCCCGAAGAGTGGCAGCGCCTTCCGTGACTCAGTCGAAGCGGAAGAAGCGGGTGGCGAGCCAGCCGCTGAGGCTGCCCCAGGCGGCGAGGACGGCGATGCCGTACCAGTCGATGCTGGTGCGGAGGGCCTGGTCCAGGCATTCGGCGAGCGCGCCGGAGGGGATGGTCCGGGCGATCAGACTCACGGCGGTGGGAAGGTCGTCGATCATGACGAGGCTAGCGGTGCCGAGCATGATGAACCAGAGGATATTCGCCAGGGCCAGAACGATTTCGGCCTTGAGGGTGCCACCCAGGAGCAATCCCAGCGCCGCGAAAGTCGCCGTGCCCAATGCGATCACGACCGCCCCGAGCGCAAGCCCGGTCACCGATGGCCGCCAGCCGAGGGCAATACCGATGGCTCCCAGCAGGATCGACTGCAGGACAACCACGATCAGCACGGCCGAGCACTTGCCTGCGACAATGCCCCAACGGGGGAGTGGTGTCGCCCCAAGACGTTTCAGCGCCCCATACCGCCGGTCGAACCCGACCGCGATGGCCTGCCCGGTGAACGCGGTGGACATGACCGCCACCATCATGACCGCGGGCACGACCCGATCCACGCGATGCTCGCCGAGCCCGCTCACCGGCAGCAGCGTCAAACCGATCAGCAGCGTGATCGGAATGAACATGGTCAGCAACAGCTGTTCCCCATTGCGCAGCAACAGAATCAACTCGAGCCGAGTCTGCGCCGCCAGCATCTTGCCCCGGGTGGTGGGCTGCGGTGCGGGCGCGAAGGTGCCGGGCGCGAAGCGGTTGTGGATCTCGGTCATCCGCGGATTTCCCGTCCGGTCAGTTCGAGGAACACGTCTTCCAGACGGCGCTGGTCGATGCGAATATCGGTGGGCAGCACATCGATTCGCGCGCACCAGGCGGTCATGGTGGCCAGCACCTGCGGGGTGATATCGCCGCGCAGCAGGTACGAGCCGGGCGAAGTCTCCTTCGGTGTGAATCCTTCCGGCAGTGCCGATTCCAGCAGCGACAGGTCGAGATTCGGTGGCGCGGTGAATGCGAGGCGGCCCTCGGCCCCGTGCGAGGTGACCTCGCTGGGCGTGCCCTGGGCGACGACTTGACCGTGGTCGATGATCACCAGTTGATCGGCGAGCTGCTCGGCCTCATCCATCATGTGCGTGGTCATCAGCACGCTCACTCCGTCGCGCCGCAGCGCGTCGATGAGCTCCCACACCAGATGCCGTGCCTGCGCGTCCAATCCGGCCGTCGGCTCATCCAGGAATACGATCTCGGGCCGCCCGACCAGCGCACAGGCCAGTGCGAGCCGCTGCTGCTGCCCGCCCGACAATCGCCGATACGGCGTCTTCCGCGCCTCACGCAGCCCGAGCGTATCGAGCAGCCACTGCGGGTCCAGGGGATCCGCGGAGTACGACGCGACCAGATCCAGCATCTCCCCGGCCCGAGACCCGGGATACGCCCCGCCGCCCTGCAGCATCACGCCGATGCGCGGTCGTAGCCGGTCGGAATCGGCGATCGGGTCCAGGCCCAGCACCCGCACGCTCCCGGCATCCGGGACCACGAACCCCTCGCACATTTCGGTGGTGGTGGTCTTGCCCGCGCCATTGGGGCCGAGCAGCGCCAGCACCTGTGCACGTTCGAGTTCGAAGCTGATGCCGTCGACCGCGGTGGTCTCGCCGTAGCGTTTCACGACGCCGTCGACACGTACGGCGGGTCCGGAAGCTGCGGTCACGAAGAGACACCGTAAGGCGTGGCCTGTTGTGACTGAGCCGACACCCCCGGCTGATTGCGCCATGGCAGCACATTTCGGGTGAGGAAGATCAACAGCAGCGCCACGATGACCACCGCGACCGCCGACTCCACGATCTGGAAGACATAGAAGTCCGCGCCGCGCGGCATGAGAATCACGCTCACCACCGCGGAGAACGCGATGGCGGGCACCCGGAAGGCGGGCCGGTTCGCCCACGCCGCCAGCGGCACGATCGCCCACAGCAGATACCACGGCTGCACCACGGGGAAAAGCAGCACGATCGCACCCAGCGAGACGCCCATCGCGCCGACCGGATGCAGTCGCCCGGTCCACGTGGCCACCAGCATGCGCAGCGTCACGAAGCCCGAGATCACCTCCGCGATGGGCCGGGTGATGCCGAGCAGCGCCGTGGTGTGGTCACCGAGTCCCAGCAGCACTCCGCCGAATCCGGCGATGATGCCGAGCGCGGTCGGCACCGACATCCAACTGCGCACGGTGGTGGCCGCACCCAGCGTGTGCACCCAGCCGAAGCCGAGCCCACTGGCCGCACTGATGGACAGTGTCGTCAACACGGCGATCACGCCCAGGAGCGCGCCCGCCAACAGCACGGACCGCAGTCCGCGGCCCCACCGTTTTGCGAGCGCCATACCCACGAACCCGAGCGCGATAATCGAAATAATCTTGATCGACGAGGACATCGTGACCACGACAGCCCCGAAGATCAGCAGCCCCCACGCTTTTCGATCGAACGGATGCGCATTCGTCAACCCGGGGGACTCGATTCCCCGCAGGCAGAACTCCACGCCCGCCAGCATCAGGCCGAGCATGAGCGCGTCATTGTGCACGCCGCCGACCAGATGGAACAGCACGAGCGGATTGGCCGCACCCAGCCACAACGCACTCACCGGAGCGACGCCACAGCGCACCGACAGCCGCGGCAGCGCCCACACGATCAATGCCACGCCGCCCAAGGCCAGCGCCCGGTGCATCCACACCCCGGCAATGATGTTGTCCCCGGTCAATTCCGCGATCCCGCGACCCATCCAGAGGAACAGCGGCCCATACGGCGCGGGCGTCTCGCGCCAGATATTCGGCACATTATTGGTCAGCACATTGTTGAGCCCGAGCCCATCGGCGGGCCCCACCGCATACGGATCCAGCCCCCGCGCCGCGATCTCGCTCTGCGCGAGATACGAGTACACGTCATTGCTGAACATGGGCGGCGCGACACTGAGCGGAATGATCCACAGCAGCAGCGTCCGATCCAGCTGCGAGCGCGTCAGCCGATGCAGGGGATTCCCGCCCCACCCGCCGACCGCGAACCGCCCCAGCAGCAGCCAGGCCATCACCACCAGGACCGTGCCGATCATGCACATGGCCAGCGTCGAAGTGTGCGCCCGGGCGAAAAACCCGAGCACCCGCATCCCCGACGTCGGATTCTGATGAACAGGCTGCGCGCCCACCCCGAGCGCCGCGATCGCCATGATCACCGCACCGGTAGCGCCCAGCAGCCGAATGCGCATCAGCTGAAGCGTTTCCCGCCGATCCAGCCCCGGCGCATCGGCTTCGGTGCCGTGCAGCACGGCAATGGTGTGGTCGGCGGCCGGAACGTCCAGGCCGAGTGCCCGGCGTCCTATTTCGATAACTCTGCGCCGCGCGCCCTCCACTACCGCCACAGCCACCAACCCTAGTAGGGCCACCGGCTCCGGACTCGGATCGCATGGCCGAATCCGGTGGAACTGGGCTGAACGCCTTGTCGGAAGGGATGCGAACGGCGACTGTGTCGGTGCCGAATGCGAGCATGGGCGAGTGCTGTTGCGCATCGAGGGCCACAATCTGCCCGGGGCGACGTGTCCGCCGTCGCCCGATTTGCCCGGGTACGCGAACATTCATGTCGGTGTGCAGCGCAAGGACCGGCCGGGGGAGTTGCTCGAGCTACAGCGTGGGGACGCTGCATCCGTGGCGTGGTCGTTGGAGTGCAAGGCCGTTGAAGGCCCGGCGGGGTTGACGTTGCGCGGCCCTTACATTCAGAACCGGGGCGGGTCTTTCGTGTACCTGTCCTGGGGTGAAGTCGACGCCGAGGGCGGATTTCATATGTTCCGCCGCGCGAAGCTCTGGTTGGATGCCGTCGATCCGGACGTCATGGCTGCCGCCATCGATGCCGGGATGCTGGTCGCGCGCCTCGATATGACCGATGTCAAGGGCAATCCGGTGTGTGCGAGTCTGCGTCCGCCTCGACTCGAATTGAGCGTTCCGGCACCGTAGGTGGCAGTCTGCGCGAAATTGCATACCGTGCAATCGCTTTGGCGGCATTCATCTGCGATTCTCAGCCGATTCGCGCTGTCGGTGTCGTACCCGGCTCATACGCTGGATCAATGGTTTCCGACTCCAAGCGGCGAATCGAGGTGGCCGCGGCCGGGTTATTGGCCCGGCACGGCTATCACGGGTTCGGCCTGAAGAAGCTCAGCGAGGCGGCGGGTCTGCCGTACGGCTCTATCTATCACCACTTTCCGGGTGGGAAGGAGGAGATCGCGGTCTCGGCCATTACCGGCACCGGAATGCTGGTGGGGCGCATGATCCGTCAGGCTCCCGGGGATGTGTTCGGCACGGCGGCAACCCTGTTCGACTTCATGGGCGCGAAGCTCGAGCAGTCGGACTGGACCGAGGGCTGCACGGTGGGCACGCCCGCGCTCGACGGCGGCAGCGATGTCGAATCAGTGCGCACCGCATGCGTTTCGGCATTCGATGCAATGGCGCAGGGTTTCGCGGAGCTACTGGCCGATCTGGGAATGCCGATGGGGGAGGCGCACGAATTGGCCACCACGATGGTCGCGGCCTACGAGGGCGCCACCCTCCTCGCCCGGGTGCGCCGCTCCGATGAACCGCTGCACACCGTCTCCACCGCCATGGCCCGGCTGATCCGCCTGAGTCTCGCGGAACTCGAAGTCGCCGAAGTCAAATCACCCTAGGGTGGGTTGATTTAGAAAGAACGTTCTAGCAATCATCGAGAGATGAAGCGACTGATGCTGGACGGTCCCGGCGCGCTGCACTGGGAAGACTGCCCCGAACCCACCCTCGACGCTCCGGACCAAGCCCTGGTCCGCCCGGTGGCCGTGGCCACCTGCGATATCGACCCCGCGGTCCTCCAAGGCCGCTTCCCACTCGCGGGCCCCTACCCATTCGGCCACGAGGGCGTCGCCGAGGTGGTGACCGTCGGCGAGGATGTCCGCACCGTCGCCCCGGGCGACAAAGTCGTCGTCCCCTTTCAAATCTCGTGCGGATCCTGCCACTCCTGCCTGCGCGGCCGCACCGGCAACTGCACCTCGCACCCCCTCATGTCCACCTTCGGCCTCGGTCCCATGGGCGGTCTCGACTGGGGTGGTCTCTGGGCCGACCTCACCCGAATCCCGCACGCCGACGCCATGCTCGTCCCGCTCCCGCCCGGCGTGGACCCGGTCGCCGTGGCCAGCGCCAGCGACAATATCCCCGACGCCTACCGCGCCGTCGCCCCGCAACTGGAAGCCGACCCGAACGCCGAAGTCCTGGTGCTGGGCGGCCCCGCCGCCCCCTCGATCGGCCTCTACGCGGCCGGTCTCGCCGTGGCCCTGGGCTCGGCACGCATCGTCTACCTCGACACCGACCCCGAAAGGCTGGCCATCGCAGCCAAACTCGGCGCGGACCCCATCGAAGGCACCGCCGACACCCGAGTCGGCCGCTTCCCCATCACGGTCGAAGCCACCGGCGGTCCCAAGGCCTTGGTCGCCGCCATCAATGCCACCGCCAATGACGGCTGGTGCACCAGCGTCAGCGTCCAAGTCCAGGACGTCTCCCTCCCACTCCTCGGAATGTATTCACGCTGCTGCACTTTCCATACCGGCCGCGCCCACGCCCGCCCCGACATCCCGCACGTCCTCGACCTGGTCGCCGCCGGCCGCTTCGACCCCGCCGCGGTCACCACCCGCACCGTCTCCTTCGAGGATTCCGTCGAGGCTCTCCTGGAAGCACCCATGAAGCTGGTCGCCGTCCGCTGACCGAAGTCGCATGGCGTCCAATCGCTTTCGCTCTTGCTTGGCGCGGCGTCACACTCCTATTATGACTGAACAGTCAGTCATAATAGGAGTACTGGATGTCCCCGAAGAAAGTCGACAAAGACGCGCGGCGACAAGAGATCCTGGACGCGGCGGTCCGAGTCTTCGCCCGAAAGGGCTTCGCCGCCTCCCGAATCGACGATGTCGCCACAGAGGCGGGAATCGCCAAAGGCAGCGTCTATCTCTACTTCGACAGCCGAAACGCCCTCCTGGACGCCGCTTTCGAGAAGTACGACGCCGACTCCCGGGTCATCGTCCAGCGCGCCCTGGACGGGGAAGCCCCACCCCTGGACCGCTTTTCCGACCTGGTTCGCGGCACCCTCGAACTCCTCGCCGACACCCCGGACCACGCCCGAATCCTGCTGGACCTGTGGTCCACCGACTACATGAAGCAGGTCTACCGCCAGAACCGCCAGGCGATCACCCTGCTGCTCAAGGAAATCCGCCCCGACCTCGGTGAACCCCACGCCACGGTGGTAGTCGGCGTCATCGAGGGCGTCCTACTCCAATGGCTCGTGGACCCCGAACTCCCGATAGCCGAACTCTCCCAGCCCATCCTGGACGTCTGCATCAACGGCCTGAAGGAGCGCCGATGAATACCCGCACCCTCGGCGACGTCCTGATCGCCCCCGGCGCCACCCCCGGCGAACAACTCCTCGGCTACGGCACCGCCCTGGCCGGAAGCGCCCTCGCCGTCGCCTTGGCCATCCACGCCGACCTCTCGATACTGGCAACGATCGTCATTGCCTTCGTCGCCTTCGACCTGTGCGGCGGCGCGGTGGTGAACGCCACCACCTCCGCGAAACGCCACTTCCACCGCCCGGGCCAAACTGCCTGGCACCACTTGGCTTTCGTCGCCATTCACGTCCAGCCGTTCCTGCTGGCCCTGTTCGTCCCCGATTTCGGCTGGTACCGCGCAGCCGCCGTCTACGGCCTCGCTCTTACCGGAGCGATCGCAATACTCGCCGCTCCCGCCGCACTCCGCCGCCCGCTGGCCTTCGCCTGGGTGACCCTCGCACTCCTGCTCCCGCTGGGCATCCCGGCCGTCTTGGCCTGGGTCGCCCCAATCCTGCTGATCAAGCTGCTACTTGCCCACTTGCAGCCTGTGGATGGTGGCAACTCGATCGGGTAATCGGTGTCCGGCGCGCGCCGAACCGGTTTTTTCATGCACTACCAGCCCAAAATTGGCGGTTTCCTGATGAATTCGAGGCAGTAGTGCATGAAGAGACCGGTTCTTTCGCCGCGAGCAACCAGGTCAGCCGAAATCTGCGGCGTGCGCTCCAGCCCAATCCCGGAAATCCCGCGCCGGGGACCCGGTGAACTCTTCGACGGTGCCGGTGACCAGATCCGAGCGTGGACGGCCCGCGGCCGTCGCCAGCAAGGCCTCCACCAGCGCGGGCGGTCGGCCATCGGCGAGCATTCGGTCGCGTGCCACGTCGAGGGGCATTGCTTCGAAGGCCAGCGGGCGGCCGATCGCCTGGCCGATGGCGTGAACTTGATCGCTGCGGCTTACCACGCGCGGGCCGGTGACGATGTATTGCCTTCCAGCGTGCAAGTTCTCGGTCAACAGCCGCGCCGCGACGGCCGCGATATCGTCCTCATGAACCACCGCAGTCGGAGCGATCTCCGGCCCGCGCACAATGCCGGTCGCACGGATCTGCCCCGCCCAGCCGAGAGCGTTGGAGGCGATCGTGTCGGCGCGCAGGATCGTCCACTCCAGCCCGGACCGCTTGATCAGCTCCTCCATGTCGGCGTGCAGCTGAGGGATCGGATCTGTCTGCGGCCCAGCATCGTTCACGGCCGAAGACGAGAGGTAGACGACTCGGCGAACGCGTGTGGCGAGGGCCTTCAGTACGGCCGGGGCCGCCTCGGTGGTCAGGAATGGCCAGACCAAGAAGACGGTATCGATTCCCGCAGCGGCGGATTCGAGGGAAGCCGGATCGGTCAGATCTCCGCCTGTGACCTCGACACTCGCGGGGAATCCGGTGATCCGGGCATCACGGACAAGGGCACGGACTTCGGTTCCGGCGGATGCCAGCCGGGCGACGACGTGGCGGCCGACATTTCCGGTGGCGCCGGTGACTAGAACTCTGCTCACCCACCCAGCAACCTGTAGCCGCGCGAACGAATTCCGCCATTGCCTATTCTCTTTCGAATGGCTGTCCGACCAATACTCATCGCCGGTGACCCTCGTCTGTCCACCCCGGCTACCCCCGTCACCGCCTTCGACGAC
Organism: Nocardia sp. NPDC051030; assembly: GCF_040683015.1. NCBI lineage: Bacteria > Bacillati > Actinomycetota > Actinomycetes > Mycobacteriales > Nocardiaceae > Nocardia > Nocardia sp. NPDC051030. Next base: position 437,420 of record NZ_JBFBCD010000003.1, read on the forward strand.
GAGCTGGCCGCTTTCGTGGAGGACCTGTTCGAGACCAATACCGCCGCGCGCGGGGCCGGGCTGGCGGCGAACCAGATCGGTGATCCGCGCTCAGTTTTCGTCTATGACCTGCGAGATCAGAACGAGCGCCATCGCGGCTACGTGGTGAATCCGGTGCTGGAGACCTCCGAGATCCCGGAGACCATGCCCGATCCGGACGACGATGTGGAGGGCTGCCTGTCGGTGCCGGGAGAGTGGTTCCCGACCGGTCGCGCGGACTGGGCCAAGGTGAGCGGCGTGGACGCGCACGGCGAACCGGTGTCTGTCGAGGGAACCGGATACCTGGCCCGCTGCCTGCAACACGAGACCGATCACCTGCGAGGGCATCTCTATCTGGATCGTCTGATCGGCCGCAATCAGCGCGCCGCGAAGAAGATGATCAAGGCCCGCGAGTGGACGATCCCGGGCAATTCCTGGATGCCGGGAGAGGTCATCGACCCCTTCCACGGTTAGATCGAAGCAGCGGTCGCGGGTGTCCGTGACCGCTTTTTCGTGCGTTCTGCTTGCGTAATTCGCCCCCAGGCGATCGAGATCAGAGTGCCGCAGGTCACACCTGATCGCATCGCCGCAGGTCGGGCCGAAGTAGTCAGGCGACCCTTACTGGAACCCGGAATGGAATTCCGTCACACTTGTGTTGTGAAAACCGTGGGTTTGCGGAACGCGAAAGCGGAGACCGGGCGCCAGGATGGCGCCCGGCCTGTTGTTGCGCCCGCACCCGCGGGCGAGGGCCACACCCGCGAAGCCGTGGTGAAGCTCCTGCTGGAGGAAGGTCCGATCACCGCGACCGCCATCGGTACGCGGCTCGGCCTGAGCCCGGCCGGGGTGCGCCGCCACCTCGACGCCCTCATCGAATCCGGTGAGGCGCGCGCCGCCCGGTCCGCCCCCTGGCAGCAGAAGGGCCGCGGTCGTCCCGCCAAGCAGTTCCAGTTGACGGCCACCGGCCGCGGCAAATTGGGCCATGCCTACGATGACCTCGCCGGCGCCGCCATGCGCCAGCTGCGTGAGATCGGCGGAGACAAGGCCATCGTCGATTTCGCGCGCAAGCGGGTCGCCACGATCGTCACCGGCATCGGCCGTCTCGATCGGCCCGCGCCGGAACAGGTGACGGACAAGGCGGAGGAGATCGCGGAGGCCTTCACCGACGCCGGTTTCGCCGCCTCCACCCGGAAAGTCGGTGCGGGAGTTCAGATCTGCCAGCACCACTGCCCGGTATCGCACGTCGCCGAGGAATTCCCGGAGCTGTGCGCCGCCGAGCTGGAGGCCTTCCGGGAGCTGCTCGGCACGCATGTGCAGCGCCTGGCGACCATCGCCAACGGTGATTGCGCCTGCACCACACATGTACCCCTCATATTGACTGTTCCCCCCAAATCGAAGACCGCACAAAACCCCGTTGCCCAGCCCGCAACGACTTCTACACACGACTCCGGAAGGAGTGCCGAATGACGACGACCACCGACCAGGTGCAGCCGCTCACCCAAGAGGAGACCATTGCCTCTATCGGGACGTATGGGTACGGCTGGGCCGATAAAGATGTCGCCGGTGCCAGTGCCAAGCGCGGCCTGTCCGAGGAGGTCGTTCGTGACATCTCGGCGAAGAAGAGCGAGCCCGAGTGGATGCTCGACTTCCGGCTGAAGGCGCTGCGCATCTTCGAGAAGAAGCCGATGCCGAGCTGGGGTTCGGACCTCGAAGGCATTCACTTCGACAACATCAAGTACTTCGTGCGCTCCAGCGAGAAGCAGGCCGCCACGTGGGAAGACCTGCCCGAGGACATCAAGAACACCTACGACAAGCTGGGCATCCCCGAGGCGGAGAAGCAGCGTCTGGTGTCCGGTGTCGCGGCGCAGTACGAGTCCGAGGTCGTCTACCACTCGATCCGTGAGGATCTCGAGAAGCAGGGCGTCATCTTCCTGGACACCGATACGGCGCTCAAGGAGCACCCGGAGCTGTTCCAGCAGTACTTCGGTTCGGTCATCCCGTCGGGCGACAACAAGTTCTCCGCGCTGAACTCGGCCACCTGGTCCGGTGGCTCGTTCATCTACGTGCCGAAGGGCGTGCACGTGGATATCCCGCTGCAGGCCTACTTCCGGATCAATACCGAGAACATGGGTCAGTTCGAGCGCACCCTGATCATCGTCGACGAGGATGCCTACGTGCATTACGTCGAGGGTTGCACCGCGCCGATCTACAGCTCGGATTCGCTGCACTCCGCGGTCGTGGAGATCATCGTGAAGAAGGGTGGCCGCTGCCGGTACACCACGATTCAGAACTGGTCGAACAACGTCTACAACCTGGTCACCAAGCGGGCCAAGGCCGAGGCGGGCGCGACCATGGAATGGGTCGACGGCAATATCGGTTCCAAGGTCACGATGAAGTATCCGGCCGTGTGGATGACCGGTGAGTACGCCAAGGGCGAGGTGCTCTCCATCGCGTTCGCGGGTGAGGGCCAGCACCAGGACACCGGTGCCAAGATGCTGCACCTGGCGCCGCACACCTCGTCGAACATCATCTCGAAGTCGGTGGCGCGTGGCGGCGGTCGTGCCTCGTACCGTGGCCTGGTTCAGGTCAACAAGGGTGCGTACGGCTCCAAGTCGACCGTGAAGTGCGATGCGCTGCTGGTGGACAACATCTCTCGCTCGGACACCTACCCGTACGTCGATATCCGCGAGGACGACGTGACGATGGGTCACGAGGCGACCGTGTCGAAGGTGTCCGCGGATCAGCTGTTCTACCTGATGAGCCGCGGTATGACCGAGGACGAGGCCATGGCGATGGTGGTGCGCGGCTTCGTGGAGCCGATCGCCAAGGAACTGCCCATGGAGTACGCCCTCGAGCTGAACCGCCTGATCGAGCTGCAAATGGAAGGAGCCGTCGGCTGATGACGGTCGAGAACGTTGTCGCTGCGGCGGAAGCTCGCACTCCGGCAATCAACAAGGGTGAGGTCTTCGCCTCGTTCGACGTGGACGCCTTCGAGGTGCCCTCGGCGCACGACGAGGCGTGGCGCTTCACCCCGCTGCGCCGGCTGCGTGGCCTGCACGACGGCACCGCCGTGCGGGACGGGCAGCCGGTCGTGGAGGTGAGCTCCGTCGAGGGCGTCACCGTCGAGACCGTCGACCGCACCGACGCCCGCCTGGGTGTCGCCGGTACCCCGACCGATCGTGTTGCCGCACAGGCATACTCGGGCTTCGAGCAGGCGACCATCGTGTCCGTCGGCGCGGAAACCGAACTGGCCGAGGCGGTTACGCTCACGGTCACCGGTCCGGGTGAGGGCAAGACCGCCTACGGGCACACCCAGATCCGGCTCGGCAATTTCGCCGTCGCCAATGTGGTCATCGATCAGCGCGGCAGCGGAACCTACGCGGAGAACGTGGAATTCGTGCTCGGCGACAGCGCCAAGCTGAATGTCATCGTCATCCAGGACTGGGCCGACGATGCCGTGCACGCCACCGCGCATCACGCCAAGCTGGGACGCGACGCCACCCTGCGGCACACCAATGTCACCCTCGGTGGCGATGTGGTGCGCCTGACCGCGACCGTGCGCTACGACGGTCCGGGCGGCGATGCCGAACTGCTCGGCGTGTACTTCGCCGATGACGGTCAGCACTTCGAGCAGCGTCTGCTGATCGATCACGCGGTCCCGAACTGCAAGTCGAACGTGCTGTACAAGGGTGCGCTGCAGGGCGATCCGACCTCGAAGAAGCCCGACGCGCGCACCGTATGGGTGGGCGATGTGCTCATTCGCGCCGCAGCCGAGGGCACCGAAACCTACGAGGCCAACCGCAACCTGGTGCTCACCGATGGCGCGCGCGCCGACTCGGTGCCGAACCTGGAGATCGAGACCGGCGAGATCGTGGGTGCCGGACATGCCTCGGCCACCGGTCGTTTCGACGATGAGCAGCTGTTCTACCTGCGCTCGCGCGGTATTTCGGAGGAGGTGGCGCGCCGGCTGGTCGTGCGTGGCTTCTTCTTCGAGATCATTCAGAAGATCACGGTCCCCGAGGTTCGGGAGCGGCTCGAGGCGGCCATCGAGGCCGAACTCGCCGCTGTCGGAGTTTAGCGGCCCGCCGCTGTCGGCGTCTGACAACAACTTTCCCTCCCCGCCAAAGGAATTCGAATTCGATGACCACCCTGGAAATCAAGGACCTGCACGTCGAGGTCGCCAACCCGGACGAGTCCGCCGAGCCCATCAAGATCCTCAAGGGCGTGAACCTGACCGTGCGCTCGGGCGAGACGCACGCGATCATGGGCCCCAACGGCTCCGGCAAGTCGACCCTGTCGTACGCCATCGCCGGTCACCCCAAGTACACCGTGACCTCCGGCTCGATCACCCTCGACGGTGAAGACGTGCTGGCGATGACGGTGGACGAGCGGGCGCGTGCGGGCCTGTTCCTGGCCATGCAGTACCCGGTCGAGGTTCCGGGCGTCTCGGTCTCGAACTTCCTGCGCACCGCCGCCACCGCCGTTCGCGGCGAGGCACCCAAGCTGCGCACCTGGGTCAAGGAACTCAAGGAGTCCATGGCCGAGCTCGAGATCGAGCCGACCTTCGTCGAGCGCTCGGTGAACGAGGGCTTCTCCGGCGGCGAGAAGAAGCGCCAGGAGATCCTGCAACTGGGTCTGCTCAAGCCGAAGATCGCCATCCTCGACGAGACCGACTCCGGCCTGGACGTCGACGCGCTGCGCATCGTCTCCGAGGGCGTCAACAAGTACAAGGAGCGGGAGAACGGCGGAATTCTGCTGATCACCCACTACACCCGCATCCTGCGCTACATCGAACCGGACTTCGTGCACGTGTTCGTGAACGGCCGCATCGTCGCCGAGGGCGGCAAGGAACTGGCCGACGAACTCGACTCGAACGGCTACGTGCGCTTCACCTCCGCTGCTGCTGTTTAGGAGCTAGGACATGACCACTACGGTGCCCGCCTTGGACGTCGCTCGAATTCGAGCCGACTTCCCGATCCTCAGTCGCACTGTGCGCGACGGTAAACCCCTGGTCTATTTGGACTCGGGTGCCACCGCGCAGCGACCTACGGAGGTGCTGGAGGCGGAACGCAATTTCCTGATCCAGCACAATGCGGCGGTGCATCGTGGTGCTCATCAGCTGGCCGAAGAGGCCACCGACGCCTACGAGGACGCACGCGCCGATATCGCTCGCTTCGTCGGCGTGAACGCGAACGAGATCGTGTTCACCAAGAACGCCACCGAATCGCTGAACCTGGTGGCGTACGCCTTCGGTGACGACCGGTTCCCGTTCCATGTCGGCCCGGGCGACGAGATCGTGATCACCGAGCTGGAGCATCACGCGAATCTCGTTCCGTGGCAGGAGCTTGCACGCCGGACCGGAGCGACGCTCAAGTGGTACGGCATGACCGACGACGGTCGGATCGATCTCGATTCGCTCGAATTGTCGTCCGCCACCAAGGTTGTCGCGTTCACCCATCAATCCAACGTGACGGGTGCGGTCTCCCCGGTCGCTGAATTGGTGCGCCGGGCAAAGGAAGTCGGCGCGCTGACGGTACTGGACGCCTGCCAGTCGGTGCCGCACATGACGGTGAACTTCCGTGAGCTGGGTGTCGACTTCGCGGCCTTCTCCGGGCACAAGATGTTCGGCCCCTCCGGGGTCGGGGTGCTATACGGCCGCTACGCGCTGCTCGAGGACACTCCGCCGTTCATCACCGGCGGCTCCATGATCGAGACCGTCACCATGGAGAAGACCACCTACGCTCCGCCGCCTCAGCGGTTCGAGGCCGGGTCGCAGATGATCTCGCAGGTCGTCGGATTGGGTGCGGCCGTGCGGTATCTCGATCGCATCGGCATGGAAGCCATTGCCGTGCACGAGCATTCGCTGACGGGTGCGGCCCTGGAGGGCCTCGCCAAGATCGACGGTGTGCGCATCGTCGGTCCGATCGAGAATGTGGATCGCGGTGGCGCGGTGTCCTTCCTGGTGGACGGCATCCACGCCCACGATGTGGGCCAGATCCTGGACGACGAGGGCGTCGCCGTGCGCGTCGGGCACCACTGCGCATGGCCACTCATGCGACGCCTCGGCATCCCCGCGACGGTGCGCGCCTCCTTCGCCGTCTACAACACCCTCGATGAGGTGGACGCGCTGCTGGCCGCGGTGCGGAAGGCTCAGAGCTTCTTCGGAGTTGCATAAATCATGCGCATGGAGCAGATGTACCAGGAAGTGATCCTGGACCACTACAAGCACCCGCACCACCGAGGGCTGCGCGAGCCGTTCGGCGCGGAAGTGCACCACGTCAACCCCACCTGCGGTGACGAGGTGACGCTGCGCGTGCAGCTCGACGACAATGGTGATGTGGTCGACGTTTCCTACGACGGCCAGGGCTGCTCCATCAGCCAGGCCTCGACTTCGGTGCTGACCGATCAGGTGATCGGCCTGCCCTTGCAGCAGGCGCTCAAGGTGGTCGAATCGTTCGACGAGATGGTCACCAGTCGCGGCACGATCGAGGGCGATGAGGACGTGATCGGCGACGGCATCGCCTTCGTCGGCGTCTCGAAGTATCCGGCGCGCGTGAAGTGCGCCCTGCTGGGCTGGATGGCGTTCAAGGACGCCGTCGTCCAGATAGCCTCCGCACAGGAGACCAAGGCCGCCATGACCAACGGGGAGACCAAGACCGATGAGTGACACCACCGAAACCCAGACCGAGCCGACCGGCACCGAGGTCGAGCCCTCCGCCGAGGACATCAAATTCCTCGAGGACCTCGAAGAGGCCATGCGCGACGTCGTCGACCCGGAACTCGGCATCAATGTCGTCGACCTCGGCCTCGTCTACGGCATGACCGTCACCGACGGCATCTGCAAGCTCGACATGACCCTCACCTCTCCGGCCTGCCCCCTCACCGACGTGATCGAGGACCAGTCCCGCAACGCCCTGGTCCGCAGCGGCCTGGTCGAAGACCTCCAGATCAACTGGGTCTGGATGCCGCCGTGGGGCCCGGACAAGATCACCGAAGACGGCCGGGAACAGCTGCGCGCCTTGGGCTTCACGGTCTAACGCGCCCCGCGCGAACGAACTCCCACAGCACGGACCGACACCGCACAGGTGTCGGTCCGTGCTGTTACTGCGCGATGTCGTACCGGGGTAGGAGGGCGAGCGCGCCGTAGGATGCGCGGGTGACCGGATACGACGACTTCGATGGGTTCGAGCATCTCGATACCTCTTCTCTGCCGCCGCGGCAGCAGGACATTCTGTGCAGCATTCGGGATTGGGTGCAGCGGCATGGGTATTCGCCGAGTACTCGGGAGATCGGGGACGCGGTGGGGCTGCGGTCGGCTTCCTCGGTATCCAAGCATTTGAAGGCGCTCGAGGAACGTGGATTTCTGAAACGGAGTGAATCGGTTACGCGGCCGATGGATGTGCGGCTGTTTCTGAAGACGAGTGCGCCTCGGGAGCGGGCGGGGGATTCGGTGGCGGTGCCGGTGGTCGGCGATATCGCGGCCGGTGCGCCGATTCTGGCGGAGGAGCACACCGATGATGTGCTCTCGCTGCCTCGGGAGCTGGTGGGGCGGGGGACCGTGTTCGGGCTGCGGGTGCGCGGTGACTCCATGGTGGACGCCGCTATTTGCGATGGTGACATCGTGGTGGTGCGGCAGGAGAGTGAGGCGCACTCCGGGGAGATCGTGGCCGCCATGATCGACGGGGAGGCCACCGTGAAGGTCTATCGCCGGCGCAATGGGCATGTGTATCTCGAACCCCGCAATCCGGCCTACGACGTCATCGATGGCGATAAAGCGGTGGTACTGGGCAAAGTGGTGTCCGTGATGCGCCGCATGTGAGCGCTTACCAAAGCGGAATGACCAGTACCGATTGGACAATGGCGATGGGCTCGACCATGATTCGTCCCGTTATCACTATTCATCACCGGGAGTATCGAATGTCGTTGCTGCGCAAGGCCGGTATGGGCCTCGCCATCACGTCGATGGCCGCGATGGGTGCTGTGGCCGCCGGACCTGCCAATGCTGCAGAGGGCGATCCGGGGTTCAAAGCAGCCTCTGGGGATCTGTACGGCGCTTTGGCGCTGTCTCGGAGCACCGGAAATGTCGCATATGCCGTTAATTACGGTAGCTGGGACGGCGCCGACAATGCCGCCGTCGCCAAGTGCGGTAATGGTGACTGCCAGGTAGTGGTGCACTTCGCCAATGCCTGCGGCACCGTCGCACAGGGCGCCGACACCCGCTTCGGCTGGGCGTGGGCTCCCACCAAGACCGAGTCCGAGACCGCAGCCGTGGACGCGCTGGGCACGAGTGCCCCGTCGTTCCCGGACTCCGGCTCGAGCTCGCCGCGTAAGGCGAAGGTCATCCTCTCCGCCTGCACCGATAACGCGCACTGACCCACCCTCGCGGGCGGGACAGCGATCCCGGTCGGCGTCGAGTGGACTCGGGAGCCTCAGGGCTCCCGGCGTCCGCCCGGCATCGGCCGGGATTTTCGCATTTGCGCGGGTTTATGTTTGCTCCAGCCCATTTCCCAGCAACATACCTACCTGTCCGGAGATGATTTCGTGGTGGACGACATCACCTACGAGGACACCCGGTTCGCATTGCATGCGGCCGCGGAACTGCTGATCGCGGGCCCGCAGTACCGCCGGTTCGGCAGCATTCGCATGCGCATCGTGCTGGGTGGTTTCAGCGGGATCAAGTGGCCGGTGTCGGTGACCGGGGCGGATCTGGTGTGGCCGGACGGGCGGACCCGGCTGCACGGGACCTATCACGACCTGGCGCGCGGGGCCGGGTTCGAGGCGGACGCGCCGCCGGATGGGCTCTACAGCGACGGGACGCGGATGGATCCCGACGAGCCGTTCACCGTCGATGCCGAGGTGGCTGCCTCGGTGCATGACTGGTTCGCGGTGGGGGACACCGCATTACGCCGCTTCGCCGAAGAGCAGCCGGTGTTGTGGCCGGAGCACTTCGATCTGTCGGTGGCCATCGACGAGGTGAATTACGGTGTGTCGCCGGGGGATTGGGATAATCCGCAGCCGTATGCGTATGTCGGGCCGTGGACTCGGCGGCGGGGGGAGTTCTGGAACGCGCCGTTCGGGGCCATGCGGCCGCGTGCGGAGGTGGCCACGGTGGCGGGTCTGTTGGAGTTCTTCCGGGAGGGGAAAGCGCGAGCGGCGGTGGATGACTGACACGCGGGGGCAAGCGGGCGCGTGGGGGCATGCGGGGTCGCGGGGGCATGCGGGTTCGGTGTCAGGCGCGCAGGGCGGCGTCGAGCCGGTAATAGAGCGTGACCTGGGGGCTTCGGCCGGGGGTGCGGGGAGGGAATCGCCGCAGGACTTCGCGAACCGTCGGTGACGCGTGCTCGATCGCCCAGCGGATCTCAACTTCGGCGGCATCGGGGTCATTGCCCGCAGCCAACTCTCGGGCCTGTGCCGCATAGACCGCCGACCCGAGAATGTGTTTCGACTGGTGCGGGGTGGCCAAGGAGTGGAGGTAGGGCGTCGCCACCGAGAGATGTGCGGCGCGCGCGGCGGCGGTGGCACTCGGATCGGCCACCTCGCGCGCGGCCGCGAAAGCCGCCCACGCGAGCGAGCGGTGCTCGGCGGTTCGCTTGCCATCGAGGGCGAACGCCCGAGCTCCCTCGATTGCCGCACGCGGACGGGTGTCGGCGGGAGCCTTCGCCTCGAACAGCGGCAACACCCGTTCGGCGCAATCCGCAGTCCATTGTGTGAGAAGGCGACGGTCCTCGTCGCTCAGCGCTATTTCCATGGCTGTCATTTCCTGGCTCATGTGTCTCAATCGTATCGTTGATAGCACGGTTGAGACTTTTCATGGAATTGTCGTCAAAACATCGAGTAAAGTCTCAAAGCAGTGATCACATTGCGCCCGGCCGACCTTGCACGCGAGCACGGCCTCTCGACTCAGGCGGTGCGCAATTACGAGCGGGACGGGTTCATCCCGCCCGCCGCGCGCACCGAGAGCGGCTATCGGATCTATGCCGAGGTGCATGTGGCAGCGCTTCGTACTTTCCTCGCGCTCATTCCGGCCTACGGGCACTCGGCCGCGGGGCGGATCATGAACGCGGTTCACCAGGACGAACTCGATGCCGCCCTGACGATCATCGACCGTGGTCATGCCCAGTTGCTCAGCGATCGGGAAACTCTCGAGGGGGTGCGCAAGGCCGTGCTGCACCTGACGGGGGAGTCCGAGACCGCGCCGGGCCGACCCGAGGTTCGTGATAGTCGAACCATCGGCGAACTCGCCCGCAGGCTTCGGGTCACGCAGGCCACCCTGCGCAACTGGGAAGGCGCGGGAATCCTTGTCCCCGAACGTGACCCGGAAACCGGCTACCGCGTGTTCGGTGCGAGCGATATTCGTGATGCCGAGCTCGCCCATCTACTCAGGCGAGGCGGCTATCCGTTGGACCACATATCCACTGTGGTCCAACGGATTCGAACAGCCGGGGGCACGGACCCGCTCGCCCAGGCCCTGAACGAGTGGCAACGAAACCTCACCGCGCAGGGGCTGGCCATGCTCGAGGCGGCCACTCGGCTCGATCGGTATGTGCGCCTGCGCAATCCCGGCGTCGCGGATGTCGGCTCAGTGCGTGGGTAGCCGATCGGTGGATCCGGCGGCAAGCGCCGCTTCGACATTGCCGATGCCGGATCGCACGGTTGCGCCGTAGCCGTCGTCCGCGAGCACGTCGAGGCGCTCGCGCGCGGCGTCCAGGTGTCGGTGTGCGGTATCGAACGCACCCAGGCGACGGTAGTTGTCGGCCAGGTTCAGGTGTAGCGACGGGTAGAACCCGCGCACACTGAGCGATGAATCCTGTTGCTGGGCACGCTCGTCGGTGAGGACATCGGCGGCATCGAGGGCGCGTAGATCCCAGGTCAGGGCATCCGCCGCATGATCGTGCAGATCCGCCATGAAGTGCGCGAGCGAGACCCGGTGCAGCGGATCACCGCCGACGCCGATCGAACTCCACAGTGCGGTGAGGGCTTCCCGGGCCAGTTCGGGATTCCCTTGCCGCCCAAGAGTTACCGCGTCATTGATGGCGATCATGGTGGCATCTGTCATGGCGCACACCGTAGACCCGGGGTCCGACAGGTTTCGCTACTCCGCAGGTGGACGGTTCCGCTGTCCGCCGCGTCCTTCACCGGCTATGCGCCCCTTACGAATCAGATCGCGCTTGGTGCCGGGCGGGAGGGTGACCTGATCGCTGTCGGTCTGCGCGAGTGCCTCATCGGGATTGGGGCGGACGAACAGGGTGACGGTGGTGCCTTCGGTGAAACCATTGCGGCGCATCATGGCCGCCGACGCGGTGTTGTGGTTCTCCACATCGGTGACGATCCGGCGCGCACCGCTCTTGAAGAGCGTGTCGCAGCACGCGGTCATGAGCCGTCCCGCGACGCCGCGGCCCTGCATATCCGGTGACACCGCGATCCACTCGATATAGGCCCAGTCCTCGCGAAGCTCGAATTCCATGGACCCGAGGACGAACCCGACCACCCGGTCGGAGTCCACCGCGACCCAGCAGGAGCGGCTGGAGCTGTCCAGGTGCTCGGCCACCGAGGTGAGCGACCACGAGGTGTAGGGCTTGGCGGTGGTATCGAATGCTTCATATCCCAGATCGAGCACCTGGCGCAGGTGGCCGAGCCCCATCGGGACGATGGCTATCGCGGGTTCCATACCCGACAGTTTGCCAGGCGGATGCCTTTACGCCGTGACCCGGCGGGTATCGGCGCGGGGCCGGGCACGTGGTATCACGCGCCCTTGCGAGTTTGCTTCGCGGGAGCCTTTTTCGCGGCCTTCTTGGCGGGCTTGGCCTCGGCCTTTGCCGCCGGGGTCGCTTTCGTCGCCTTCGCTGCCTTGGCGGCGGGCGCGGCTTTCTTCGCACCGCCTCGGCCGGAGGCTTCGAGGCTGCGTTGCAGGGCGGCGACCAGGTCGACCACCTCGGCATCCATTTCCGGTGCGGCGGCCTCCGGGGCGCGGGTGACCTTGCTGCTGCCGCTGGCAATGGCTTCATCGAGGAGTTTCTTCAACTCGATCTGATATTCGTCCACGTACAGCCCCGGATCGAAATCATCCGAGAGCGTGTCCACCAGCGTCTCGGCCATCTTCAATTCCTGCGGCTTCGGCTTGGAGACCCCCTCGAGCTTGTCGAATGCCACCGCCCGCACCTCATCCGGCCACAGCAGCGTCTGCAAGACCAGCACCCCATCGCGCACGCGCAGCGCCCCGAGCCGAGTCTTCTGCCGCAACGTGAAATGCACCAGCGCAACCCGATCAACCTCTTCGAGGGTCTTCGCAAGCAGCACATACGCCTTCGGCGTAGTCGAATCCGGCTCGAGGTAATAGCTCTTCTCATACAGAATCGGATCGATCTGCTCCGACGGCACGAACTGCAACACCGGAATCTCATGCTTCTCCGCCGCCGGCAGCTTCGAGAAATCCTCGTCCGTCAAAATCACCCGATCCCCATCAGGCGACTCATAAGCCTTATCGATCTCCGAATACTGCACAGGCTGCCCATCCACCGTGCAGATCCGCTCATACCTGATCCGCCCCCCATCCACCCCATGCACCTGATGAAACTTGATGTCATGGTCCTCGGTAGCCGTGTAGACCTTCACCGGCACATTGACCAGCCCGAACGCGATGGAGCCCTTCCAAATGGACCGCATTGTCCGATCCTACGACGGACGGGCGTTCCCGGCGGGTTACGCACCGCCGACCTGCGATTTCGGATGGCTGCGGGTTGTTGGCAGTGGTTGGTAGTTGTCGTCTGACGGCCTCGGCACGGCCCGGATACTCATTGGATCGCGGTGGCTATCCAGATCGGTCTTCTTCTCACCGACAGGAGTGGTGGAAGGGTCCGGGATTCGTTCTGGCTGCAGGGTGTGCCCGTAGGCTAAGTACCTCGCTGGGACTGTATGTATGGCCAGCCGACCAGGTCACCGACACCGCCGCTACCAATGTGAGGGGGAATCGTGTTCAGCCAATTCGATCCAAATCCGTCGCCTCGACAAATAGTGCGTTGACAGTCTGTCCCCAACGGCGTCCGCACAGTATGTATTGAGCATGATTCAAAGCGGCCAGGTATCAGCAGATCGCTTGCAGCACAGGCTATGTCGCGATCGGGTAAGCGGCTTGGAAGGCCAACCGCTGGTCGGCGTCAGCCGCGATCCTGTCGAGTTCCTCATCCAGCGTCATGAAGACCTGCCAAGGTTCCTGCCTGCTGATCGCGGCCAAGCGCTGGACGATGAGCTGTTCGAGCTCGGGAACCCGTTTTGCCTTCCAGATTTTGTCGGCAAGACTGACCAGCAGGTCTTCGATCTCGATGTCGGATTCCGTCCATGCGGCGTGAGTTCGTGCGAACCGGGCCTTGCTTTCCTGCACTCCACGATCGAGCAGGAGCTGGTAACCGTCGGCTTCGTGCGCTGAGCCGGGGCCGGACAGTTCGGCAGGATGGAGAACCTTCCCGATGTCGTGGGTGGCCGCACCGTACAGCACCGAATCGGCGTCGAACTGCACCGTGTCGAAGGTGGTCTTCAGCCAGTCGACCAGCTGGCAGGCCACATCGTGGACCGCTCGCAAGTGTGCGGCCAGCCGCGGCGGAGCATCCAGCGCCCGCAGGACTTCCGCAGCATCCTCGGGCAGCGGTCGCAACGGCAGCTCGGTGTGGTCGGTCAATGCATGCTCGAGCACCGCTGAGGTCATTCGGCCACGGTAATCCCCACACGATCGGATACGCCGAACCCACGCGAGCGCACTACTTTACCGCTGACTGCGCTGACCAGTTCGAGCCACTCGGAGGTGGTCGGTTATGGCGCGCAGCGGTTCCGCCCGGATCGTGCCGCTCGGCAGGGCTTGTCGGTGCGGCACGGTAGCGTGCTTTACGTTCGATGGAGAGTTTTGGGGGAGTTCACGATGGGGTTTACTTCGAATTGGTTGTTGTTCCGCGGATCGACGCCCGAAGCGGTGTATCACGCGCTCAACGTGCAGCCGAGCGGGATTCGCACGGATTGGCCGCAGGAACCTCTGGCCGCGGCCATGTTTACGGACGGTTCGTTACTGGTGGTGGAGAGCTCGTCCGAGGAAAGCCCGGAGGGCACTTGGGATTTGGCAATGCTGTCGGGTGATTGTGAAGTCATTGCCGCCGGAGAGATCGACGGAGCAGGTCACAGCGAGGTGGCGGTGTGGCGGTACGGCCGAAAGGTCTGGAGCGTGACTTCACCCTATGAGGAAGACTCACCCACGCTTGTCGGTGACGTGCCCGCGGATGTCGTCGCGGGATTGCAATACGTTCGGACGCAAGCCATGGCGGACGAGGACTGGGATCCGGACGACACCATCGACTACTTCAACCCGATCCTGAATCTGGCCGAGCATCTGACGGGCTACGTCTGCGGTAACGGTGCGCAGAGTTCGGGATTGGAGCACTTCGAGATCCTCGAATCGACCGGTGAAGCGCACATCGCGGCGACATTTCCGGCCGCGTTGACGGAAGCCTTGGCTACCAGAGGTTTTCGCCTGGAATATCCAGCTGAGGATCGCAAGAAGAGCTACATCGTCGACGTCTACGCTGCGGACGGCCCGCTTACCGGGCTGACGGCCGCTGTGGAGATAACCCTGAAACGTGGTCGATACGGCGGCGTCGTAGTCGGCGGTGGAGTGTCGATCCGGTCGGCAGCTGCGGCCGAACTCAACGCAGGACTACCCGAGGAGGCGTTGGCCGACGGTTGGGAATCAGCCGACCGCGGCCAGATCGAGACGTCACCTTTTGACCGGTCCCCACATCCCGCCTACTGGGACACCTTCTGCATGCGAGAGGCCGATGACATCGAGCGTGGGGTGCAATGGGTTTTGAAGTATCTCGACGGTCCGATGGCGGTATGGTTCGCCGAGCGCGACAGCGTCGGGAAACTCGCCGTCCATGCGAAACAACCGCATTGGATAAGCAAACGTTTCCACCCAGTGAAGTTCCGCGCCACTGTCGCATTCTTCGCGGCGCACGGCCATTTCAAGCAGGCGGCGGAACTCGTCGGGTGGTACCTCGAGCGCGACGGGTACGACTCTGATTCGTTCGAGCGCGCCACAGCATTCGACGCGGCGATGCGCGAACGCTTTCCGGAGTACGCAGCGGAACGGCGAGACTAGCTCCAGCCGATCGGTATCCAACCATCCGCGAAGCAAGACGCCGATGGGCCGTGGCGATACCCACTTGCCGATCTTGCGGCAAGAACGCAGTATCCGTTCATGCCTGACCGTGCCGACCTAACAACCGAGCTTCAGTTGTGGAGAGGGTATTGGAGGTACTCGGCCGATGGAGTACCGAATTCGAGCTGGTTCTCGTCGAGCCCGTTGCTGATCGTCACCCGGTTCTCGGCGAATACGAAAGTGACCGCGACCATGCCTGCGGCGAAATCGGCTTGTCGACTTGTCCATTCGAGCAAGTCGATCGCGACCAGCGGCTGGCCTTCGAGTGCGGTCAACGCGGGGATGGCGTCGGATCGCCAGGCCAGATGGAAGGCGTGGATCTCTGGATCGTTGTCCTCGGGGTCGGACCACGAGCGCTGCCGAAGGGGATTGACCTGGCTCCAGGTGATCGAAAGCTCGTCGAACTTCTGATGGGTGATCTCAACCTGTTCGCCATCGAAATCCAGCAATACCGGGCAGTCGGCGAACCACTCGTCGTCTTGGTCCCAGACCAGCCAGGTTCTCGACAAGCGTTTGCCAATCAATCGGCCCAGCCGTTGTCCGTGCGCGGACTCGATGGTGGCGCGCCCTGAGAGCCACTGTGGTTGGTATCCATCGATGCCGTAGTAGGACACCGCACGATTATCGACCGCGGGTGGCCGCCGATGAGCAAGCACAACGAACTATGGGGCGTGTCTTCGCCGATCAATCAGCTAGGAACGACACGATGGGCGACACCATCTGAGAGGAGTGCATCGTGTACCGGGATTTCGTTGTGCCCGATGAGGACGAGTTCATGCAGGAGTTGGGGATTGAGCTCATGGCGGCGGACTCCGCCGGTAGTGAGACGGTGCGGCTCGTGCGGCTCGATCTCGGCTCCGATGATCACGTGGTGTTCTCGTTCGACGTCATGGGTATGTCGGTTCGCTTCCGTCGGGTCACCCGCGGCACGGTCGTGACTGACATATTTCGGGAAGCAGCCACTCGGCTTTCGATCGGATGGGTCGGTGAATCACGACGGTTCGTCACCGAGTTCAACACGGATTCACTTGCGGGCAGGCTCGAGATCACGGTCGGCGAATCCGTGGACATCCTCGATCAAATGCTGTTCGTCTGAGCCTGAGGCCCGGGAGGCTGAAGCCAGCGGCCGGAGCGGAGCTGAGGGATTATCCCCGAAGCTTCGCGCTGGCAAAGGTCCGCCTGCTAGGTGCTCAGGCAACGGCCTTGCCCAGCCAATGATAGGCGTGGGGATCGAGCGGCTTGCCGATGATCGCGGAGACCGGCTCGAGGTGTGGTGGCTTGATCCATACCCCCACCGAACGCGGCTCCGGATTGCCTGCGATGGCGAGGATTCGGGGGATCAGTTCGTCAGGGATCTGCGATATCTGACGGTTGATGGTCTCGCTGTTGATCGTTCCGTCCGCGGTATAGGAACTGGTCATCTCCCAGACGAATGGAGCATCGATGGGTTGCTGCCCAAGATCGCACAAGCGGCATCCGAACTCGCCCTGAAAGATCGCGTGCCGCATACACATCTCGAGAAGATACGGCTTCGGCGCGATGGTCCAGTCACCGATGCCGGAGTCGATCATCGGACTTGCGTAATATGTGGTGAGCATCTGCATGAACGTGCCGAGTTTGTAGTCGATCGATGGGGTGTAGTGCAGTTTCTCCCAACCTGTCCGGTGGATCGCGCGGTCGAGCAAAACGATGAAGAAGTCTTGCTCAGCCTGGTGGTCCTGCGTCCATGGAAGCTCCGCCAGGTCGAACCCACCCATTCCGATGGCATATCGCACCAGGTCGCAGAAATGCAGCACCAGGTTCTGCTGCCACACCGTTCGGGCCACCGAAGAACCCGCCAGTGCCATCACGTCGCAGAACACGTCGGTGCCGCCGTTGGTCATGTAGACGTCCAGGCCAATCGAGTCCGCACTGAAATGGTTGCCCACCGCCTCGACCTTAATGGTGCGGTCCATACGTCAGCCGCGATTACGTTTTAGGAGCGTACGAGCGCCTCGCCGACCAGGTGTAGCTGACCATGGCTATCTTTTGGGGATGGAAATAAGACCGCCTGGTCTGTGGATGGAGCGGCTGCGAGAGCTGCGCTTTGCGCCCTTGTGGGTGATCGCTCTTGGGGTGGGTGCCGCACTGTTCGGGTTCGCGGCGCTGACCGGGTTCAGTTACTTCGGTGTCCTGTTGGCAGCCAGCTGCACGCCAGCTTTCACAATGGGTATCGCGGGGGAGCGCAGACGGTACGGCGGACTCGAGCAGATGCGCCAGTTCTACGACGCTCTGTATTTCAGGCAGTTACCTGTTCTGGCCACAGCGGAGGATGCCATTCGCTGGCACCGTTTGATCATCAACGAGCGCACCCGCCGCCGCGCCGCCTCGGCGATGTCCTGGTTCTACGTGGTGCTCGCCGTACTCTGCCTGATCCTTCCCGTACTGGTCGCTGTGGCCGACCCCGATAACGCGCTCGGGGGCGGTCTCGGCATGCCCGCTGTCGGAGTAATCGTCATTGCCGCTGTCGCCTGGGTCCGGTTCGCTACCCCGCGTGTGCTGGCCGCGCTCGATGCGTTGGCCCAGCAGGGAACCGAACGCGGATATGGCTATTGGCTGACCGCTGGCTGGCCGTCTCGGTTCTGAACCCCAAACGAGCGCGCTACTGCCCTTTGCGCTGTTCGCGTCGGCCGCGGCACCCGGCGGCGAACACGCTGGAAATGTTCGGATCCGTGTGGTGAGGTCAGGACCATCTCGCAGTGTGGTTGTGTATTCGAGTGAGTTTGACTGTCCATACCTTCCTGCCCAGCCCAGCGGACAGCCGCGACGTCGTGGGTCAGGTGCTCGATACCCCGGAGCGCATCAGTAACTCTGCGGGCTTCGAGAGTTGGCGTACCGAGGTGTGGGGTTCGGAGGCGATGCGTTCGCTGGGCGCCCGGTTCTTTCCGGTCCTGGCTGATCCCTCCAGGCCGCGCGCGGACCTCATCGTGATGCCCGAGGAGATCCCCGCGCTTCTGGGGGAATGCCGAATGGTCCGTGAATGGCTGGTCGAGGTCGTTCCGCAGGATCCCGATGAAGCAGTGTTCGCGCGTCTCGCGCTCGGAATCTTGGACCGTTTGGCGAATATCGAGATCGCCGCTGGCCGAGCGCTGGGTGTGGGTGGTGGCGTGCTCATCTGGTAGTCGGTGAGCTTCTAGTCGAACGTACTGATCCGCTGCGGGTCTCGCGGCTCGGAGCTGCCATACGGGAGGACCGGAAGGTCAACGGGCCGTTGGATTTCGAGTCGGTCCCCCACGCCAGGAGCCATCCGGATGTTGCACCAACTCGGTGTCACCGGAGCGAGGTGAGCATCTGGTTCAGTTCGTCGTCGGTGAGTGTGCCGCCTTGCCCGAGACCCACCCAGTCATGCGCTTGCTTGAGATCCCGCAGGGTGGGCGTATCGAAGGC
Source organism: Nocardia sp. NPDC051030 (assembly GCF_040683015.1). Taxonomy (NCBI): domain Bacteria; kingdom Bacillati; phylum Actinomycetota; class Actinomycetes; order Mycobacteriales; family Nocardiaceae; genus Nocardia; species Nocardia sp. NPDC051030. The sequence continues at coordinate 456,060 of NZ_JBFBCD010000003.1, forward strand.
AAGGAACATACAGCTGATGCATTGGAACGAAAGGTTGCCCACGCTCCCGAGCTCTCGCACCAACCAGGTTGCCACTTCAGCTGGTGTGTCTCCCCGCTGGGCCCGTGATCGCAGCTCGCGGACGATGGTTTCCCCGTCGCTCGTCACGATGATCACCCCTCCTGGTTGCGTCGGCGATTACCTCCTGGGAACTGGTCAGGACACGCGGATGCAGGAGCTGCCGGTGTTCGAGCCGTCGCCGACGACTTGGAACGGGATGCCTCTGCCGCTGGCGAGTCCGCCGGGTTCGATTTGGATGGCGGCGATCATATGTTCGCCTTTCGAACCCGGAGTCCAAGGGGTGGTCACGGTATGGGTGTCAGGGTGGTAGTCGCCGAATCCCGGGATTTGGCGGGCGTTGTCGTAGAAGGTCACCGCTCCGGGAACATACGGCGGGGTGGTGACATCGGCGGCAATGGTGTAGCTGCAGCCGGTCAGTATGCCTTCCGGGCCGGCGATCACCCGGATGCCGGTCAGTTCGGCGGCGGCCGTCGGTGCCGTGAAGGTCGAGAGCGTCACGATCGCGGCCGGGATCATTGCGGTGGAGCATATTCGGGCTGCTCGGATGATCATGAGAAGCTCCGCCTGTTCTTCGGTGACAGGGTGGGTCAGCCGACGTTGACGGTACATTCGGTGTGCGCAACCGAGGCGGGTGGGTTGCCCGCGCTCATGGACACCAGATCGGGTGGGCCGAAGGCGTCGATCGCGGCGCGTTCGGCGTCCGCGCGGGTGTTTCCGACCCCGCCGAGCAGTCGGTGATCGCGCTGGGCGATGGATCCGCAGCCGTCGACGAACCGGGCCAGTACGGAGCAGTTTGCGGTCTGGCAGTGCCCTAGTGCCGCGCCATCGGCGTCGGCCCAGCTGGGATAGTTGACCGCCCACATGACCTGAAACTGGTCTCCGAGATCCTCGACGGCCAGGGACCCGTAGTACCGGCCGTCCGAACTCGGCCCGGCGGCAACCACACCGACGCCAGGGCCACCCGCCATGATTGCCGCGCATGCAAGGATACCGAAAGCCTTGTGCACCAGTGCCATTGCCGTCTCCTCCTGGTGGAGATCTGATCCTTGGCCGATCGCGGTCGAGCGACCGGATCTGTCGATGCTCTGATTCACGAGTTCTCGCGCCGACGACGAGGGAACCGCCGTGACGGACGCGACCGCAAGCCGCCTGGTCGGCGGTCGAACAACAAGGTAGCTATCGGATAGCTAAGCGCTCACATGTCGCATACGCTCCGGAATCGCATAACGATCTTGAATCGTTCCCAATGCATATACCCTGGCTCGCCACCATCGTCCGTGGCTGCAGGTCTGCCAAGAAATGGCCACACACAGCGCTAGGGCTGCCCCACAGCCCTGAATCGGCAATACACAGATCTTGGCCAGGGGAATCTCTCAGCTATCGTGAGTTGGCCTCGTATTACGAGCGTTCCGGTTCACCCTGCGTCAGGTCACCCAAGGACGGATGTGCGGATGGAGCGACTGCGAGAGCTGCCCTTCGCCCCGTAATGGTTAGTCGCGGCCCTGACGTTCATGGCGACGTGGGGATTCACAGCGATAAGCGGCTACGCCCGGTACGGCATCCCGTTTGCTGGTCAGCACGCTCAGCGGCTAGCGCGCATTCACCAGCGGATTCAACATGAATACGGCTGTCCGATGGTGAGGCTGTTGCCGTATCTCCGTGCGGTTCCCTGCTGAGCCAGCGTGCGCGCCTATGCGGACGTCACCGAGGGCGCAAGACGCCGTGCCCAGACCTCGCGGATCGCCACGGCCGCCAGGATTACCAACACAGCAGGAACCGGCTGGACGACGAAACTCCAGTGCCCGCGTGGCATTGCGGCCCAAATCAATGCTGCCGTCACGAACGGCACGGCCACAGTGATGATTCCGGCGGCCACCCGTCGCACTGCGACCGCCTCGGCCAGCGCTGCGAGAACCAGCAGGCAAAACGCGACGAAGGTCATGCCCGGGGTGATATCGAATCCGTCCGACGGAAGGTAGTCCACGTACCTTCGGGGCGCGCCCAGCGTGGGTCCATGAACAATCCATCCGGCATCGTCCTGACCGACATCGCCGAACCAGGCGATACCCCCTGCCACCATAGTGGCCGCGATGAACACCCACCAGAACACGTAACCGCAGGTACGTCCTACGCGAAAGAGCTGGTAGCGAGTCATACACGGCAACCTAGAGCATCCACTCCGCCTACAGCTTTCTGTCGGGGGCTCGCGCATGTCGCGTGTTTCGGTGATCCCGCGATCTTCAATCCGATCCCCGCATACTGACGGCCATGGACACCACTTCCTCTAGCGCTGGGCGGGAGCCCCTGGACGACTCGCTGGTTGCCCTGCGCAATAACGTGTACGGCAAGGTCGAAAGCGCTCCGAGGCCGGCTACGCTGGGGCGGAACTTCGCCGAATCAGGCTGGAAGGTCCGCAAGTCGTCGATCACCGACTACGAGATCGAATGCGGCTGGGCCGCAATTGAGTTCGCCTGCGATGGCGAGGTCGCGGTCATCAGTTTCGCAGGTGTCGTCGAACCGAACCGGGTGCCCGAGTTGATCGCGGTGCTGAGCGGTATGGGTGCGTTCAGCACGATCGAGCTGTATGGCTCCGACGGGCGAACACTGCTCCGCCGATACACATCCTGAATTGCCGCTGACCGCGCGGATCGGATCGCCAAGGCTGGGCCGCCGAACACGCCGCCATGACGAATATCCTTAGGGCCCACGACATGCCGATAGGCTCGCCGGATGGCCATCGATGCCAGCTACCAGGCGCTTCCGTACGGGCCGTTGATCGAGCGCGCGATGCATGACCAGAACACCGCCGAGGCCTTGCAGTTCTTCGACACGTTGGCGACGGTCGACATCGCATTGACTCCCTATCGCGACGATCCGCTCTGGCTCGAACTCGCGCCGATCGCGCGGCAACTGGCCAGCGAACGCCCGGGGCTGCTGGAGCGAGCCCTTGTGACCCGTTCATGGGACGCCGCCTACTGGATGCTGGCACCGAATCGTCGAGCACAAGCCGACAGAAACCCAGACGGGCTCGCCGAGATCGCCGTGTTCGGTGCCGAACAGTACCCCTGTAAAGCGGTTGCCACCCAAGGCATCCCGTACCGTCTCGTCCGGCCGGACACAGCGGCGGCGGTCGCCCACTACATCGAGAACATGCTCGCCGGCGCCCCGGCACTGTTCGATGTACAGGCCATGGAAGCAGCGCAGGTCTACAAGCTTCCTCACGACCGCGACGACGTTCTGAACCTCCTCGACGACTACGCGCGTTTGTATCGGCAGGCCGCAGAAATGGACGAATGGGTTCTCGTCACACGCGACTGAACACGTCCAGGAAACGCACTACATTGCCGCCAGGCGTGCGGTTTGCCGTGGCGGGCAAACAGATTTCCGGCGCGCTGTTCATATAGGTCAGCGCGAAGTCGTGCAGGATGAGGACGTCGCGCTGACGCAAGAGTTCGCGCGGATTTCCGCCGAGCACCTGGCTCTGTGCCGGTCCTCCGCAGACGAGGTCCACCGATTGTGCTCGTTCGACGATGCACCCGCATCGGACTACCGAGACTTGGACTGGGCCCCGCGCTCTACAATCCAAGATCATGATCCCGACCTCGCCCCGAGGATGGTTCGCAACGGCGCTGACCACAGGATTTGCGGTGCTCCAGGTGGCCGTAGGAACGGCGGCGCACGCCGATCTGCACCCGGCCATCGATATGGTCCCCACCCAACCATTAATCGTCCACCCCATCGCGGCTGATGTCCTCAACCCCACCGCCGTCGAGCGAGGAATTACCCAGATTCTCATCGACAGTTATGGCATCCAGAACGTGTCGAACGTCCGATGCCCGTCCCCGATGGAAGTCGTTCCCGGCGCGACCTACACGTGCGCGCTCGAAATCAGTGGCGAGGCTAAGACCGTCACGATCAAGGTCACAGACCTTGACGGAACCTACGAAGTCGGCCGACCCACGTAGGACCAGGCGGGCAACGGCCACGATCGCCGTTCTGATCGTTGTGTTGGCGGTGCTCACATGGAATGCACGCGGTTCTACGACCGGTTTCTGACGCAGGCATTTCCAGTTGCCGTTCGCATTTACCTCGCATGGATTTCCTGGCCATTCGATGGGTGAAAGCAGATCGGGCGGGAGGGGAGGATTAGCTCGCGCCCGGTTCGAGAATTCATGGAGGGATCCTTTGAGCAGCACCGTCAAACACGCCGAGACAAGTGATCGGGTCGTTCGTATCGGTTGGGTGTTGTTTGGCTTGTGTATGGGCGGATTCGTGCTGGTGACGTATGCGCGATTCTCCGACCTGACGTTGCTGGAATCGCTCACCGCTCATACCGTGGTGACGGTCGTGACCGGAGTTCTCGCGGTCGCGGTCGCTGCGCTCTCCGGGTACCTTGCGTGGGGCGCGAAGATGACTCGCTTCCCGGCGGGCGTCGTCTCGTTGGCGGCTGCTCTGTCGATCTTGTGGCAGCCGGTGAAGCTGTACTGCATCCGTTTTCGCCCTCCTCTGCGGTACGAGAACGGTGTGCTGCTCAACAGGAGGGATGCGGTATTCAACTACCCGCTTGCCGCCGCCTACGCCCTCGACTGGCTGCTGTGGTTGTTGTGCGCGTTGGCGGGGGCTGTCGTGTGCTATTTGCTCGCGCGCCCGCGCCGTGGCGTCCGATAGCTGGTGAGCCCTCGTCACCGCTCGAGTCCCTCCCGTTTCAATCAGTGATTGAAACAGTGTTTGAGGTGTGGTTCACTGGCCGGGATGAGTGAGAAGGCTTCGGCGGCAACGGGTACGCGGGAACGGCTGCTGGCGGCCGCGGAACGGCTGTTGCTGACTGAGCGGTATGAGGATGTTTCGGTGCGGGGGATCTGTGCTGCGGCCGGAGCGAATGCGGCGGCGGTGCACTATCACTTCGGGTCGAAGGAGGCGCTGGTCTCGGCGTTGATCGAGGATCGGCTGGGGCCGTTGTGGGCTGGTCGGTTGGCGGTGGTCAGTGCCGAGCGGGAGTCGGTGGGTGCGGTGGTGGATGCGGTGATCGAGCCGTTTCTCGCGCTGGCCGACGATCCGGTGGGGCGGTTGCATCTGCGGTTGCTGGCCCAGCTCATGCATGGGCGGCAGCCGATGATTTGGAATCACCGGTGGTTTCGGATGGAGTCCTGGGTTGCCTTGCTGCCTGAGCTGAGCGAGGCGGAGAGCAGGCGGCGCTGGATGCTGGCGTTCGACCTCATCATCATGCGGTTCGGCGCGGCGAGCGCTACCGAGCATGGGATGTCGGCGCAATCGGTCGATACGCTGCGCGATTTCGTGGTGGCCGGATTGGCCGCGCCGGTGAAGGAGAAGAAATGACCGACGTATTCGCTCCGGCCCGGTTGGGTCCGCTCACGCTGCGCAATCGGGTGATCAAGGCCGCGACCTTCGAAGGCCGCACTCCCGACGCGGTGGTGACGGATGAGCTGATCGCGTTCCATCGGGAGGTGGCCGCGGGCGGCGTGGGTATGACGACCGTCGCCTACTGCGCCACCTCGCCGGGTGGCCGGACGGACCGGCATCAGATCTGGATGCGTCCGGAAGCCGTTGCGGGACTACGGAAGTTGACCGATGCGGTGCACGCCGAGGGTGCGGCGGCGAGCGCGCAGATCGGGCATGCCGGACCGGTGGCCAATGCCGCCTCGAACCGGGCGCCCGCACTCGCGCCGAGCCGGTTGTTCAGTCCGCTGGGGATGCGTTTCTTGCAGGTCCCGGACGCGGCCGGGCTTCGGCAGATCGTCGCCGACCACGCCACTGCCGCGCGCCTGGCGGGGGAATCAGGATTCGACGCCGTGGAAATCCACTTCGGGCACAACTATCTGGTCAGCTCATTCCTGAGCCCGCTGCTGAACCGGCGGACCGACGAGTATGGCGGATCGCTGGTGAAGCGGGCGCGGCTGGCTCGTGAAATCGCCTGTGCCGTAAGGGAAGCTGTGGGGGACCGAGTGGCTGTCACCGCCAAGCTCAATATGGACGACGGCGTCCGCGGCGGGCTCACCGTGCCGGATGCGGTGCGGGTGGCGGCGTTGCTGGAATCCGACGGGGCGCTGGACGCGCTGGAATTGACCGCGGGCAGTTCGCTGCTCAACCCCATGCTGTACTTCCACGGCGATGCGCCACGGCGCGAGTTCGCGAAGGTGATGCCCACGCCGGTGCGGTGGGGGTTCCGGCTTGGCGGCCGAATCTTCCTGCGGGAGTACCCGTATCGGGAGGCCTACCTGCTCGAGCGCGCCCGCCAGTTCCGCCGCGAACTGTCGATGCCGCTGATCCTCTTGGGCGGCATCACCAACCTGGACACCATGCGGCTGGCCAGGACCGAGGGATTCGAATTCGTCGCCATGGGGCGTGCGCTGCTGCGAGAACCGAATCTCTTGCGCCGCATACAATCCGATCCGGAGTTCCGATCGGCCTGCGTGCACTGCAATGCGTGCATGCCGACCATTTTCAGCGGCACCCGTTGCGTGCTGCGCCTGGACCGCAAGCACGACGAGATCGCCGATCCGAGCGCGGTGCGGGTCGTCGCCGAATAGATCTCTTGCGGTTTGCTGGATTTCGAGGTGCAAGCCGACAGTTATCGCCTAGTGTCGATTGTCATGAGGTACGCCGCATTGGCGATGCTCGGCTGCACCGCCCTGTCCGGAGCGTGGATTCTCGGCGCCTGGTTGACGAAGGATGAGGTCCGCCGCGCCCGCGTGCGCCATGGCCGTCACCGTCGCCTACCACCCGCACTCGTCTTCGGGCATGTCACTCTCGCCCTCGTAACCGCCAGTGCGTGGACAACATTCGTGGTGGTGGGCAATCACGACATGGCCACGGCCGCCGTCGTACTGCTCACCGCGACAGCAATCCTCGGTGTCACGATGCTCATCCGCTGGATGCCCACCTACCGATCCCTCTCCGCATCCGGAAAAGGCCCCGGAGCAGCTCATCGAGTAGCCCGAGAAGCGAACCTCCCCATCCGCGTCGTCATCACTCATGGTTGCTTCGCCGTCTCCACCGCAACCACCGCGCTACTGGTCGTGATCGCCAACCGCTGACTCACGCGCGAAAAATGAATTGCACGTCCGTCCCGCCCCTGCGAATCTTGATTCACCGCAGATTCTTCGGATTCTCGGAAATGGAAGGTTCCGGCCTGTGGAGGCCAGCCGGTCTTGAAAACCGGAGGGGCGTTTCGGCGTTGGAGTTCGACTCTTCAACCTTCCGCGAGGATTTCCCTCACATAGCGGTGTAGCGCAGCCAGGAAGCGCAGCGGACTCATGATCCGAAGGCCGCCGGTTCGAATCCGGCCACCGCCACGCCTTTGTAGCTCAGTGGTATAGAGCACCGACCTGATAAGTCGGGGGCCGGAAGTTCAATTCTTCCCAAAGGCACGGTGGTCGAAGCCGAAGTGGCCGAGGCACCGGTTTGTGATACCGGAGGAAGCGGGTTCAAGCCCCGTCGACCACCCCATGGCTCGTAGCTCAGTCGGTAGAGCGCCCGCCCGTTAAGCGGACAGTCGCAGGTTCGACCCCTGCCGAGCCAGCAAGTGGAATCGCCGATCCGCTGAATGTCAGCGGAGGGCTAGGGCTAGGAAGAAGTCGACTCGGTCTTCTAGGCGGGAGAGGTCTCGGCCGGTTAGTTCTTCGATGCGTTGGACTCGGTAGCGGAGGGTGTTTACGTGTAGGTGGAGGATTTCGGCGCATTTGGACCAGGAGCCTGAGACCTGCAAGAAGGTTTCGAGGGTGTGGACCAGGTCTGCTCGGTTGTCTTTGTCGTAGGTGCTCAACGGGTCCAGGAGGCGGACTCGGAACATGCGGCGGACTTCGTCGGGGACGCTGGCCAGGAGGAGCATGTGGGTGGCTAGCTCGTCGTGGCGGACGATGCTGGTGGGCTGGTTGCGTTCGGCGGCCATGCGGCGGGCGTAGCGGGCTTCTTCTACTGCGCCTCGGAGACCTTCGCCGTCTACTGCGCCGCTGATGCCTACTGAGAGGCGGGTGCCTTGGAGGCCGGGTTCGAGGGCTTCGATGGCTCGGTGGATGCGGTCGTCGAGGAGGGTGTCGTCGGCCAGGGCTACCAGGGCTATGGCTTCGCCGTCCACGACTCCGGCGGCTGGGCTTCTGCCGTAAAGGATTTCGCGGAGGACGGCGCGTAGTTCGCCGGGGCGGACGGTGCCGGAGTCGGCGGTGGCGGCGACCGCGAGGTAGCGGTCGGAGAGGTGGAGGCCGGTCAGTTCCAGGCGGGAGACTATTTCGGCTGGTTTGGCGTCGGAGACGATGAGCTCGATTAGTTCTTGTGCCAGACGGCCTTCCGCGCTTTGGCGGTCGTCGTGCCAGGTGCGTTCGAGGGAGACGACCGCGCCTAGTTCGCCGGCGAGGGCTCGGCGCTCTTCGGGCCATTCCTTGTAGTTGCTCTCGAAGACCAGGAACCAGTCGGCGACTCGGGAGGTGCTGTCCGCGTCGACGGCGAAGAGGGAAAACCTTGTGCCGCTGTGGGTTAGGACGTGGGGGAGGCGGGCGGCGGAGAGAATCGCGGTGCGGACCGCGTCGGGGAGGGTGGGGGTGGCGGGGCCCGCGACCACGCGGCCGGTGGAGGACACCACCCAGCAGGGGGTGCCGAGATTGCGGTGGATGAGCTCGAGGACCGAGTCGAGGCCGCCGCCGGAGACGAGTTGGCGGTGGCGGTCCAGGATGGCGGTCAGATCCGCGGCCCGTCCGGTCGACAATTTCCGGTTGACCTGCTCGGTTACAGTGGCGAAGGCGACCTGTTCGGGTACCCGGAACAGCGGGATGCGATGCCGGCGACAGGCGTCGACGACGTCGTCGGGTGAATCGCCGTAGCGGGCGTCACCGGCGGCCAAGCCCGCGACCTTGGCTTTTGCCAGCGCGGACACGAAGGTTTCGCTATCGGCGGGTTTGCGCCGCCACTGCATACCGGTCAGCACGAGTTCACCGCCGGAGAGATAACGACCGGGGTCGAGCATGTCGGTGGTGACGACCCAGCGGACGAAGCGTTCCAGCTCGTCCTCACCGGTGACGAGCTCCAGGCCCAGGTCCGTCATATCGAGCAGAGAGCGCAACCGCATGATTGCTGAGGCTAACAGCCGATGACCGCAGGGTTACCAGCCTTGGATGTATATACAAAACGACCGCTGTGAAGCAGGCCACATCTTCGGAGGTCTCGTACCTGACGCCGCAGCTCCCCGGGGGGTTGACTGGTCCCAGCACGAGAAACGGATGGAGGTCGGATGTCGAGTCGCCTGGATTGGCTGGGGTCGCTGCCCTTGGAAGAGGCCGCGGCGCAATTGCTGACCTGCTGCGCATCGCGGCGGTGGGCGCGGAAGATGGTCGCGAACAGGCCGTATATGAACGAGGCGAGTCTGGTCGAGGCCGCGGTGTCTGGTGTTCGTGAACTCGACTGGGCCGATATCGAGGAAGCGCTCGAGGCGCATCCGCGCATCGGTGAGCGCACCGCGGCGAAGGCGGCTCCCTCCGCTGACGCCGAGCGTGAGGCGCAGTGGTCGCGGGAGGAACAGTCCGGTGCGGACGACGCCGACGCGGCCGTACTGGCCGAGCTGGCCGCCCGCAATGTCGCTTACGAGCAACATTTCGGCCACGTCTTCCTGATCCGCGCCACCGGCCGCAGCGCCGTCGAGATGCTCTCGGAACTGCACCGCCGGTTGCACAACTCGGTCGAGGACGAGCATGAGGTCGTCCGCGACGAACTCGCCGACATCACCGGCCTGCGCATCCGCAAACTCCTGGAGCAGCCATGAGCCTGTCGACCCACGTGCTGAACGCCGCGACCGGTCGCCCGGCCGCCGGAATGGCCGTCCGCCTGGAAGACGCCGACGGAAAAACCTTGGCGCAGCACGACACCGACGCCGACGGCCGCATCAAAGACCTGCCCGCCCCCGCGGCGGGAGTGCACCGGCTGACCTTCGACACCAGCGAGGTCAGCCCGTTCTACCCCTCGGTGACCATCGAATTCACGGTCACCGATCCGGCGGAGCACTATCACGTGCCGCTCCTGCTGAGCCCCTATTCCTACTCCACCTATCGAGGTAGCTGAACCATGTCGATCAAGCTCGGTCCCAACCGATACGGAAAGGCTGAGGTCCGCGTCGTGCGTGTCACCAAGACCAGCACGAAGCATCAGCTGCGGGACCTGAATGTCAGCGTGGCGCTGTCCGGAGACATGGAGGAAGTCCACCTCACCGGCGACAATGCGGCGATCCTGCCGACCGATACGCAGAAGAACACGGTCTACGCCTTCGCCAAGCAGCACGGCATCGCCTCGCCGGAGGATTTCGGTCTGGTGCTGGCTCGCCACTTCGTCGATTCGCAGCCGAGCATCGGGCACGCCCGGGTGGAGCTCGAGGAGTACGAGTGGGAGCGCAATATCGTCGGCCTGAACAGCCACCCGCACTCGTTCGTCCGCAATGGCCGCGAAACCCGCACCGCCACCGTGCATTACGACGGCAACCGGGCCTGGGTGGTCTCGGGTCTGAAGGACCTGGTGGTCCTGAACACGACGGGCTCGGAGTTCCACGGTTTCATCAAGGACCGCTACACCACCCTGCGCGAGACCCGCGATCGCGTGCTGGCCACCGAGGTGACCGCCCAGTGGCGGCACTCCGGTGACACCGGCGAATGGGACAAGTCCTACGAGATCGTCAAGCGCTGCCTGCTCCAGGCCTTCGCCGACACCCACAGCCTCTCGCTGCAGCAGACCCTGTACGAGATGGGTGAACGCGTGCTCGAGACCTGCCCCGAGATCGCCGAGGTCAAGCTGACTCTGCCGAACAAGCATCACTTCGAGGTGGACCTGTCGCCGTTCGGCATGGTCAATGACAACGAGGTGTTCTTCGCGGCAGACCGCCCGTACGGGCTCATCGAAGGCACGGTGGTGCGTGAAGTTCCCGCCGCCGGCCCGGCCTGGACCTGAAATCGGGAGTGACGCAATGGATTTCCTACGACCAGAATCCTGGGCCGACGCGCTCGCGCTGAAGGCGGAACGCCAGGACGCCGTCCCCATTCAGGGCGGCACCGACATCATGGTTGAGCTCAACTTCGACCGGGGCCGCCCCGCGTCCCTGCTCGATCTCAACCCGTGCCGGGAACTGTTCCAGATCGAAGAGGCCGCCGACGGCCGCCTGCGCATCGGCTCGGGCGTCCCGTACGTGCGGATCATTCGCAAGCTGGGCGACAAGCTGCCGGGCCTCGCCCAGGCGTCGCGGACGGTCGGTTCGCCGCAGATCCGCAATCGCGGCACGGTGGGCGGCAACCTCGGCGGAGCTTCCCCCGCCGGGGACGCCCACCCCGCCCTGCTGGCCGCGAACGCCGTCATCGAGGTGGAGTCTTCCGCTCGTGGCAGCCGCATGATCCCGATCGACGATTTCTACGTCTGGGTCAAGAAGAACGCCCTGGAACCCGATGAACTGATTCGCGCCATCTGGCTCGAGCCCGCCCCCGGGCCGCAGTACTTCTCCAAGGTCGGCACCCGCAATGCCATGGTCATCGCGGTCTGCTCGTTCTCGGTGGCCCTGGATCCGCGTACCCGCACCGCGGGAACCGGCATCGGCTCGGCCGGTCCGACCCCGCTGCGGGCCGTCGAGGCGCAGGACTTCCTGGCCGAATACCTGCCGTGGGACAACCCGGCCCCGCTCGGCGACAAGCTGCTGCACGACTTCGGTGCGCTCGTCGCCTCCGCCGCCAAGCCCATCGACGATGTGCGCGGCACCGCCGACTACCGCAAGCACGCGCTGTCGGTCATGGCTCGCCGGACCCTGACCTGGGCCTGGAACGACTTCACCGCAGAGAGGAGGGCGGCCTGATGCGCATCAACTGCACCATCAATGGTTCCCCGGAGACCGTCGACGACGTCTGGGAGGGGGAGAGCCTGCTCTACTTCCTCCGCGAGCGAGTCGGCCTGCCCGGTTCCAAGAACGCCTGCGAACAAGGCGAATGCGGTTCCTGCACCGTGTATTTGGACGGCACCCCCGTCTGCGCCTGCCTGGTCGCGGCGGGTCAGGTCGTCGACCGCTCGGTCCGCACCGTGGAGGGCCTAGCCCAGGGTGAGCGCCTCGATCCCATGCAGCAGGCCTTCGTCGAGGCCGGCGCGGTCCAGTGTGGTTTCTGCACACCGGGTCTCATCGTGCAGGCGCACGACCTGATCGAGCGCAATCCCGATCCCTCCGATGTCGAGATCCGTGAGGCGCTCGCCGGAAACCTGTGTCGCTGTACCGGTTACGAGAAGATCCTGGATGCCGTGCGCAGCGCCGCCGAAACCAAGCGCGCCGCGGCAGACGGAAAGGGTGCTCCCGCATGAGCAAGACAGTTATCGAAAACGCTTACATCGCACCCGTTGTGGGCGATGAGATCCCGAACGGCTACCTCGTCATCGACAATGGCCGGATCGAAAGCCTCGGTGCCGGACCGGCACCGACGGTGGTGGGTGCGCAACGCCTCAACGCCGCCGGTTGCCTGGTGACCCCGGGCCTGGTGAACACCCACCACCACCTCTACCAGTGGGCCACCCAGGGCCTGTACCAGGATTCGACCCTGTTCGAATGGCTGACCGGGCTGTACCGGACCTGGGCTCGCATGGACGCGGATGTCGTATACGGCGCTGCCACAGCCGGTTTGGGCTGGCTGGCGCTGACCGGCTGCACCACCTCCAGCGATCACCATTACATCTTCCCGAAGGGTCGCGGCGACCTGTTCGACGCCGAGATCCGCGCCGCCTCCGAGGTGGGCCTGCGCTTCCACCCGTGCCGCGGTTCGATGGACCGTGGCCAGGCCGACGGCGGCCTGCCGCCGGACGAGGTGGTCGAGACCCGCGACGAGATCCTCGCGCACACCGCCGAGGTCATCGACAAGTACCACGATCCGTCGTTCGACTCCATGCTGCGCGTGGCCGTCGCCCCCTGCTCGCCGTTCTCGGTGAGCGAGGGCCTCATGATCGACGCCGCCTCGCTGGCCCGCACCAAGGGCGTGCGCCTGCACACCCACCTCGCCGAGACTCTGGACGAGGAAGAGCACTGCATCGAGCAGATGGGTTGTACGCCCGTCGAATACATGGAGAAGCTCGGCTGGCTCGGTGACGATGTGTGGTTCGCCCACGCCGTGCACCTGCACGACTCCGATATCCGCCGCTTCGCCGACACCGGCACCGGTTCCGCGCACTGCCCGAGCTCCAATGCTCGCCTCGGCGCGGGTATCGCCCGCGTGGTGGACCTGCTCGCCGCCGGCGCACCCGTCGGCCTCGGCGTGGACGGCGCGGCCTCTAGCGAATTGACCTCCATGGCAGGCGAAATGCGCCAGGCCATGCTGTTCCAGCGCGCCGTGAAGGGCCCCACCGCCCTCACGGCCCGCCAGGCCCTGGAAATGGGCACCCTCGGCGGCGCCCGAAACCTGGGCCGCCAGAACGAGATCGGGTCCCTCGAGCCCGGCAAGCTGGCCGATATCGCCATCTGGCGGGTCGACGGCTTCCGCGCCGCGGTCGAGGATCCGGTGTGCGCCTTGGTGTTCGGCCCCACCCCGCCCCTGGCCCGGCTGCTCGTCGGCGGCCGCACCGTGGTCGAGAACGATGAATTGCGCACCCTGCCGCACGACATGGTCGGGCAGGCCGGCGTGCTGGCCCGCAAGCGGCTGCTTCAGCAGGAGTCCCGATGACCACCACACCCACCACTCGTTTCCCCGGCGAGGTCGTCGCACCCGGTAAGGGCGGCGTCGGCGAGAGCCCGCTGCGCCCCGACGGTCTGCTGAAGGTGAAGGGCGAGTTCGCCTACTCCTCCGACCTGTGGATGGACGGAATGCTGTGGGGCGCGACCCTGCGCAGCCCGCATCCGCGCGCCATCATCAAGAGCATCAATCTCGCTCCGACGCTGGCCATGAGCGGTGTGCATGCCGTCCTCACCCATGAGGACGTGCCCGGTCGCAAGATGTTCGGCCTGGACCACACTTGGGATCAGCCGGTGCTGGCCATCGGCGAGGTGCGTCACCACGGTGAGCCCATCGCGCTGGTCGCCGCCGATCACCCCGAGATCGCTCGTCGCGCCATCATGGCCATCGAGATCGATTGGGAGGTACTGGAACCCATCATCGATCCGATGGCGGTGATCAGTGCCCCGAAGAAGCTCGCCGTGCAGGAGCGCGGCGGTATCGCCCGCCACCAGCCGGTGCGCGTCGGCGATATTACGGTCGGCCGCGAGATGGCCACCGTGGTGGTCGAGGAGGAATTCGAGGTTGGCATTCAGGACCAGGCCTTCCTGGGTCCCGAATCCGGCATGGTGATTCCGGCCGAGGACGGCGGTCTCGACTTCTACGTGGCCACCCAGTGGATGCATAACGACCTGTCGCAGATCGGGCCCTGCCTGGGCTTGGCCGACGATCAGATCCGCATGACCATGGCCGGTGTCGGCGGCGCGTTCGGTGGCCGCGAGGACCTGTCCATGCAGATTCACGCGGGCATGCTGGCCATGCGCACCGGTAAGCCGATCAAGATGGTGTACAACCGCGAGGAGTCCTTCTTCGGGCATGTGCACCGGCATCCGGCGAAGATGTTCTACGAGTACGGTGCGAACGCGTCCGGAAAGCTCACCTACGCAAAGGTTGTCATCGTCCTCGACGGCGGCGCGTACACCTCGGCGACGCTGAACGTCACCGGTAACGCGTCCTCCCTCGCGGTGGGCCCGTACGAGATTCCGCATCTCGAGATCGACGCCTACGGTGTCTACACCAATAACCCGCCGTGCGGCGCGATGCGCGGATTCGGTGCTGTGCAAGCGTGTTTCGCGCACGAGTCCATGATGGACAAGGTCGCGGCGAAGCTCGGCATGGATCCGGTGACCTTCCGGCAGCTCAATGTCGTCTCGCAGGGTTCGAAGCTGGCCACCGGACAGGTGGTGCACGCGCCGACCCCGTTGGTGGAGATGCTCGACTCGCTGCGTGAGATGCCGCTGCCGGACGCGGTCGACAACACCGACATCCGCAATCTGCCCGGCGGTGCGTCCCAGACCACCCACGGCGAGGGCGTGGTGCGCGGCATCGGCTACGGCGTCGGCATCAAGAACATCTGCTTCTCCGAGGGTTTCGACGACTTGTCGACCGCGCGAGTGCGTTTGGAGGTCATCGGCGGCGAACCCGTGGCGCTGGTGCACACCGCCGCCGCGGAGGTCGGGCAGGGTCTGGTCACCGTCGAGGCGCAGATCGCCCGCACCGAACTCGGCATCGAACGGGTGGTCATCCACCCGGCCGATAATGGCGTGGGCGACTCCGGCTCTTCGTCGGCCTCGCGGCAGACGTACATGACCGGCGGTGCCGTGAAGGCGGCCTGCGAGGCGGTGCGTCAGCGCGTACTCGGTCTCGCGCAGGGCAAGCACGGCGCACACCGTGGGCTTCAGCTCATCGGCGGCAAGGTCGTCACCGCACACGGTGAAGTCCTGGACTCCATCATCGACGTGCTCGGCGACGAGATCGTCGAGGAGACCCGCGAATTCCATCACGTTCCGACCACCGGCATGGATCCCGTGACCGGCCAGGGCAATAGCCATACCCAGCTCGCCGTCTGCGTGCACCGCGCCGTGGTGGATGTCGACACCGAGCTCGGATTGGTGAAAGTCGTTGCCCTGGACGCGGTTCAGGATGTCGGCAAGATCATGAACCGCCTGTCCCTAGAGGGCCAGATCCACGGCGGTTCGGTACAGGGCCTGGGTCTGGCAGTAATGGAGGAAATACAGGTCCTGAACGGCAAGGTCCGTAACCCGTCCTTCACGGACTATCTCATTCCTACGATTCTAGATACACCCCCGCAGCGGTTGGAGATCCTCGAAAACGCCGATCCGCATGCCCCTTACGGGCTGCGCGGCGCGGGCGAGCCGCCCACGCTCTCCTCCACGCCCGCGATCGCCGCAGCGATTCGCGACGCCTGCCGCAATAGGGGCGGCACCGGGAATATCACCCGAGTGCCGGTGCGACCGGAAGACATCATCCGGAGCAGTTGATCAACAGGGGCAGACCGCCTCCGTGCCCGATGTGGTGGGCACGGAGCGGTAGGGACTCCACAACAGCACACCGAATCCGCGGTCCGGGGTTTCTCCCCGGAACGTAGGGCGGCTACGCCCCGAGGAGGGCAGCCATGACGCAAACTCAGTCCCCAGCCACCACTCTCGCTCCCGGGAAACCCCCGGTACTTGACCGGTTCTTCCGGATCAGCGAGCGCCGCTCCACCGTGAGCCGCGAAATTCGTGGCGGCATCACCACTTTCGTGGCGATGGCTTATGTGATTCTTCTAGTGCCGCTGATTCTAGGCGGCGTCACCGACATCGACGGTAATCACCTGAGCATCGCCCAGCTCACCACCGCCACGGCCTTCTCGGCCGGATTGTCCACCATCCTAATGGGTTTGGTCGGCAACGTTCCACTCGCCCTCGCCGCGGGCCTCGGCGTGGTGCCGGTGGTCGCCTTCCAGGCGGCCCCGCACATGACCTGGCCGCAGGCGCTCGGCCTGGTCGTGCTGATGGGCGTGATCATCGTGATCATGGCCGCCACCGGCCTGCGAACGCTGATCATCAATGCCATTCCGCTGGCGCTCAAGAATGCGATCGGCGTCGGGATCGGCATGTTCATCGCCATGATCGGGCTGGTCTCCAGCGGCGTGGTGGGTCACGGTTCGGCCAGCGGCCCGCCGGTTACCCTCGGCGTGGACGGCCATCTCTCGGGTTGGCCCGTAGTGATCTTCGCGGTCGGCCTGCTGCTCATGATCGGGCTCTACGTCCGCAAGGTGCCGGGCGCGATCCTGATCAGCATCGTCGTCGCGACGCTGCTCGGCATTGTGGTCAATGCGATCGCGACCATCGACCCCAAGTCTTGGGGAACTGTCGTTCCGAAGGCTCCCGAATCGCTTTTCGCCTCACCGGATTTCGGGCTGATGGGCCATATCGACCTGCTCGGCGGGTTCGCCCGGGCCGGTGGCCTGGCCGCCTCTGTGGTGCTGTTCACCCTGGTCTTGACCGGCTTCTTCGACGCCATGGGCACCGTCTTCGGTGTCTGTGACGAGGCCGGGCTGGTCAACGAGAAGGGCGTCGTGCCCGGTATCGGGAAGATCCTGACCGTCGACGGCGTCGCCCAGATCATCGGCGGAGCCAGCGGCAGCGCGGGCAGCACGGTGTACGTGGAGTCGGCTACGGGCGTCGGTGAGGGGGCCCGTACCGGACTTACGAGTGTGGTGACCGGTGGATTGTTCTGCCTGGCAGTGTTTTTCACCCCGCTCGCCGCGGTGGTGCCGATCCAGGCGGCGGCTCCGGCCCTGGTCCTGGTCGGCGCGCTGATGATGACCCAGGCCCGCAAGATCGACTGGAACGATCTCGAGGTCGCCGTCCCGGCCTTCATCACCATCGTGCTCATGCCCTTCACCTACTCGATCACCAATGGTGTCGGCGCGGGCCTCATCGCGTACGTGGTGATCAAGGCGGCGCGTGGCAAGTTCCGCGAGATCCATTGGCTGGTGGCCGTGGTGAGCGTCGTGTTCGCCGCCTACTTCGGCATCAACGCCATCGAACTGGCCCTGGGAGGCTGATATGCGCGACATCGCGGCACAACTCTTGGAATGGCATGACGCGCAGCAGGATTACGCGATTGCCTCGATCATCGGAATCGGCGGCAGTGCGCCCCGCCCGGTGGGCGCTGCGCTGGCGGTGAACGCCGACGGCGTGGTCGTCGGGAGCATTTCCGGCGGATGTGTGGAGGGTGCGGTCTATGAGCTGTGCCGCGAGTCGCTGCGTACCGGAGAAGCACTCCGGGAGTCCTTCGGCTATAGCGATGCCGACGCCTTCGCGGTCGGATTGACCTGCGGCGGCACCATTTCGGTCTTCGTGCAGCCGGTGACGGCCGCCAATCGCCCCGCTTTCGAGGCGATGCTGCGGTCCGTCGAACCGGTGACGCTGGTCCGGGACCTGCGCACCGGAGCGGCGGCGGCACTGGGCTCCTGGTCCGCGATCGGCGCGACCTTCGACGAGAGGGTGACGGCCGAGGCCCGTGCCATGCTCGACGCAGGTGCGACCGGTGTGCGGACCATCGGATGCGATGACAGCGAAGTTGAGGTCTTCGTCGAATCGCATGTCCCACCGCCGCGCATGATCGTGTTCGGCGCAATCGATTTCGCGGCCGCGGTCGCGCGGATCGGCAAGTTCCTCGGCTATCACGTCACGGTCTGCGATGCCCGCCCGGTCTTCGCGACCCGGGCTCGCTTCCCGGAGGCCGACGATGTGGTGGTGGAGTGGCCGGACAAGTATCTGGCCTGCACCCGCACCGATGCCCGGACCGTGCTGTGCGTGCTCACCCACGACGCCAAATTCGATGTGCCGCTTCTGGAAGTGGCGCTGAGACTGCCGGTGGCGTTCGTGGGAGCCATGGGCTCGCGCCGCACCCATGAGGACCGGCTCGCCCGCTTGCGGGCGGTCGGCCTCACGGAATCCGAGCTGGCGCAGTTGCGTTCGCCGATCGGCCTGGATCTGGGCGGGCGCACCGCCGAGGAGACGGCGGTATCCATTGCCGCCGAGATCATCGCGGTGCGCCGCGGCGGCTCCGGGCTTCCGCTCGGGACGAGCGCGGGACCGATCCACCGGGACTCCGTGCCGGTGCCCGATCTACAGGTTCCGGACTCGCTCGAACTGGTGAATTAGCCCGGAACGCCCGCTCAGCGCAGATCGGCCGACAGCTCCCGGCCGATCTGCGCGAGCAGCGGTGCGGCGCGTTCGATGAGATCCTCGGTCATCCGGCCCACCGGACCCGATATCGAAATCGCCAGCCGCGCAGGCGCATCCGGCACCGAGACCGCCACACATCGCACGCCCAGCTCCTGCTCACCGTCATCCATCGCATAGCCGGTGGTTGCGGTGAGCTCGAGCTGGCGTGCGAATTCTTGTGGGTCGGTGACGGTGTGATCGGTGTAGCGTGGCATCCCGGTGCGTTGCAAGAGGTCTCGCACCTGCTCCGCGGGCATCTCGGCCAGGATGGCCTTGCCCACGGCGGTGCAGTGCGGCAGCACGCGCCGCCCCACCTCGGTGAACATCCGCATGGAATGCCGCGACGGCGCCTGGGCGACATAGACGATCCGGTCGCCGTCCAGCATCGCCATATTCGCCGATTCGCCCAACTCGTCCACCAGCCGCGCCAGATGCGGCCGCGCCTGCGTGCTGAGCATGCGCGCCGCGCTCTCGCCCAGCTTGATCAGCTTGGGCCCCAGCACATACTGACGCGAAGGATCCTGATGCATGTACCCGAGATCGACCAGCGTGCGTACGAGACGGTGAATCGTGGGTAGCGGCAACCCGGATTCGGCCGCCAGCTGCGACACCCCCATGGTGCCGCCGTGTTCGGCCATCGTCTCCAGCAGTCCGAATGCCCGCTCGATGGACTGGACGCCGCCCGATCGGCCGCCTGATGCGCTCGCTGTCACTGACCCGCCTAGTCGAAGTTTCCGGATGGCGGAAGTTTACCGGGTCAATGCCGACATCCGCCGCGCTAGTCTGATGGCCATGCGGCTGCGCGCGGAATTCACCACCGAACCCTTCCATGGCGAGGGGGATCCGCCGCCGCATGCCACCGAGACCCTGTCTCTTCTCGAGAAGTCCGGTCTGACATGTGAATTCGGCCCCCTGGGCACCGAGGTGTCGGGTCCGGGGGATGTACTGCTGCCCGCCCTCGAGGAGGTGCTGTCGGTGGCGTTCGCGCACGGCGCGTCGCGGGTGACTTTGCAGGTCGAGCGGGTCGATGAGTGAGCGCGCCGCGCTGGATACCACGCATCCGGTGCTGGTGACGCTGCATCCGCTACTCGAGCGGATCGGTGGCCGGTTGGTACCGGCGGATCAATGTTTGCCCGACGATGTCCCATTGGTCTGGGAGGGCGCGACCCTCGCGGCGGTGCGGCTGTCCGGTGCGGAACCCGAGGCCGAATCCGAGAGCGGTATCGCGGGGTTGCTGTCCGAGGTCGCGGCCGAATTCGGCATCCCTCTGGCGGAGCTGCCGCGTGCGGAGAAGCAGCGTGCGGTGCGTTTGCTCGAGGAGCGCGGCGCGTTCAGTTACCGGAAATCGGCCGAGACGGTGGCCGAGGCGCTGGGCGTCACGCGGTTCACGGTCTACAACTACCTCAACCGAGCTCGTTCCTGACCTGACGGTCCTGATTTCTCCCCCGAATCCCGCTGCCATGCAGCGGGATTCGTCGTTTCCAGTGCAGGTCAGAGGTGTCGGGCGCAGACTGCTCAACAGAAATTTCAACAAACTGTTGACGATCCTTCGTGACCTGTGACACTATTTCGTTATTCGGAATATCACTTCCGCAATGCGAGAAAGTGCTGGATATGGTCACTGTCGAAGACTTCAACAGGATGAAGGGCGGCCTGCTCCGCCAGACCCTGCTGGACTGCTGCGATGCGCCCGAATGGGCCGACGCGCTCCTGGATTCCCGGCCCTACCCGGACCTGGTCGCCCTGCTGGCGACGGCCGACAAGCTGGCGCACGAGTTCACCCCCGCCGATATCGAGCGGGCGCTGACGGCGCATCCGCGCATCGGCGAACAAGCCAATGGCACCGGCCTCAGCGCCAACTGGTCGCGTGAGGAGCAGTCCGGCGTCGACTCCGATGTGGAGACGGTCGCAGCCCTGCACTCGGCGAATCGCCTGTACGAGAAGCGGTTCGGCCGGGTGTTCCTGATCTGCGCCACGGGCCTCACGACCTCGGAGATCCTCGCGGCCCTGCTGCTGCGCCTGGGCAATGACGACGAGACCGAGGCGACCGTGGTCGCCACCGAGCTCCGCAAGATCGCCATGCTGCGGCTCCAGCGGCTGATCGTCGCATGAGCGCGATCACCACCCACGTGCTCGACACCGCGTTGGGGCGACCCGCGGCCGGAGTTCCGGTGCGGCTGGAGCGAATCGGCGACACCACGCCGCAGTCGCTCGCCGAATCGGTCACCGACGCCGACGGCCGCATTCGCGAACTGGGTCCGGAATCGCTCGAGCCCGGCAGCTACCGCCTCGTTTTCGACGTCGCGCACTACGCCGCCGCCACCGGACAGGACTACTTCCTGTCCGCCGTCGACATCAGCTTCACCCCCACCGAGGGCCGCGCGCACTACCACGTGCCGCTGCTGCTCAGCCCATTCGCCTGTTCCGCTTATCGAGGGAGTTGATCTTTTCCGTGGCCATCCAGCTTGGACAGAATCAGTACGGCAAGGCCGAGAATCGGGTTGTGCGCGTCTATCGCGACACCGATCGGCACACCATCCGGGACCTGAATGTCTCCTCGGCGCTGCGCGGCCGGTTCGAGGACGCGCACATCACCGGTGATCAGAAGGACATTCTGCCCACCGATACGCAGAAGAACACCGCCTTCTCCTTCGCCAAGGAGAAGGGCATCCGCTCGATCGAGGAGTTCGGCCTGACGCTGGCCGACCACTTCATCTCGCGCTGCCCCGGTGCGGATGGCGCGCGGATCGCGGTCGAGGAGTACGCCTGGGATCGGATCCCGGTCGATGGTGTGGGACATGACTTTTCGTTCGTGCAGGCCGGTGGGGGCATTCGCTCGACCGTCATCAATATGGACGGTTACGGCGACGACCGTCGCACCCATGTGGTGACCGGCATCCGGGACCTGGTGCTGCTCAAGTCCACCGGGTCGGAGTTCCACGGGTTCTTCGAGGACAAGTACACGACCCTGCAGCCGACCAAGGACCGCATCATGGCCACCTCGCTGGTGGCGCGGTGGCGCTACGACGGCACCGATGTGGACTGGGACAAGTCCTACGCCTCGATCCGTTCCACCCTGCTGCGCCAGTTCGCCGTGGTGCATTCGCTGGCCTTGCAGCAGACCCTCTACAGCATGGGCCGCGCGGTGCTCGAACAGCATCGGGAGGTCGCCGAGATCAAGTTCTCCGCGCCGAACCGGCACCACTTCCTGGTTGATCTGAGCCCGTTCCACGTGGAGAACCCGGGCGAGGTGTTCATCGCTGCCGACCGCCCCTACGGCCTGATCGAGGCGAGTCTGCACCGCGACGACGCCACCCCCGCCGGCAATGCCTGGCTCGGGGTACCGGCGTTCTGTTGAGGAGAGGCTGAGGACGCCATGGAACTACAAGGGCAACAACGACATACGCGGCCCGAGGACGAGCGGTACCCGGCCTTACAGCTGGCGGCCTACGGCACCCAGCACATTCTCACCATGTACGGCGGGGTCATCGCGCCGCCCCTGATCGTGGGCGGTGCGGCCGGGCTCTCGGCGGCCGATATGGCACTGCTGGTCACCGCTGGACTGTTCGTCTCGGGCTTGGCTACCCTGTTGCAGACCCTCGGCCTCGCCCGGGTCGGCAGCAGATTGCCTATCGTGCAAGGTGTTTCGTTCGCCAGCGTCTCGACGATGGTGTCCATCACCCAGAGTGACGGGCTGCCGTCGGTCTACGGGGCGATCATCGTCGCCGGTGTGATCGGGCTACTGCTGTCGTCATTCTTCGCGCACTTGGTGCGACTGTTCCCGGCCGTGGTGACCGGCACGATCATCACCACGATCGGTCTGTCGCTGCTGCCGGTGGCACTGCGCTGGGCCATGGGCAATGACGCGAAACAACCCGGCTACGGGTCGATGGCCAATATCGGATTCGCGGGCCTGACACTGCTGGTCATCCTGGTGATCAGCCGGGTGTTCCAGGGCGCGATCTCACGACTGTCGATTCTCATCGGCCTGGTCGTGGGAACCGTGGTCGCCGCACTCGCGGGCCGCACCGACTTCTCCGGGGTCGGGCACGCGAAACTGGTGGCGTTGCCGCCGATCCTGCCGCAGGGGTCACCGACCTTCCATGCCGGGGCGATCGTGGCCATGACCATCGTGATTCTGGTGATCATGACCGAGACGACCGCCGACATTCTGGCGATCGGCGAGATCGTGGGCACCGAGGTCGACTCCAAGCGGGTGGCGGCCGGACTGCGGGCCGATATGGCCTCGACGACCGTGGCACCGCTGTTCGGGACCTTCCCGTGCAGTGCCTTCGCGCAGAACGTGGGCCTGGTGGCGTTGACCGGCATCAAGAGCCGGTTCGTCGTCGCCACCGGCGGTCTGGTGCTGGTGCTGCTGGGCCTGGTGCCGGTGATCGGCGCGGTCGTGGCCGCGATTCCGTATCCGGTGCTCGGCGGCGCGGCCGTCGTCCTGTTCGGATCCGTTGCGGCAAGCGGCATTCGGACCCTCGCAAGGGTCAATTATCAGGACAACCTCAACATGGTGATCGTGGGTGTGGCGCTGACATTCGGCCTCATTCCGATTGCGGCGCCGACATTCTGGGACGCGTTCCCGGAATGGATCGGAGTCATCATGCACTCCGGTATCAGCGCCACCGCCGTCGTGGCCATTGTGCTCAATGTGCTGTTCAACGAAATCTCCATAGGCAATCGCTCTGGTGCCTCCGTCTTCGCCGCCGCGGCGGACGAACGCGACGGTCTGGGCGAGCGCCTCGACGATGACATCCGGGATTGATCTCCGGCCTGGATGAATCTACGAAATCGGGACCGAATCGAACCGACGTTTGGTGCTGATCTCGGATATCGCAGCCGGTGTGACCGGCGACATAATTTCGGCAACGGGGAGGAAGGAACCTGCAATGCCTCTCATCTTTCTCAATGGCGGTGCCATGCGTGGCGGACCGCTCAACCATCTCCTGGCGGGCGCACCGTTCGCGGGTGAAGTGAAAACCTCGGCGCAATACCGGTTCTATTCGGTAGGCGACCGTTTCCCGGGGCTGCACCCGGTATCGGACGGCGGCGCGCATGTCGCGGGCGAGCTGTTCGATGTGCCGATGGACGTGCTGCGTACCAGCCTGCTCCCGGCCGAGCCGCCGGAGCTGGAACTGGGCGTGATCGAACTCGACGATCACCGGTCGGTGCTCTCCATGGTGCTGCGCCGCCCGCCCGTCTCGTACCCCCAGCTGGTCGACATCACCGAATTCGGCAGCTGGACCTCGTATCGCGAAGGAAACCGATGAAATACACGGCCGGGGGCGCGCCCCGGAAATTCGATGTGAACTGCTCGATTCTCTTCACCGATCTTCCTTTGCTGGAACGACCGGCCGCCGCCAAGGCCGCCGGATTCGACGCGGTGGAATTCTGGTGGCCCTTCGGAGAAGATCCGACACCGGCCGACAAGGATATCGACGCGTTCGTCTCCGCCATCGACAATGCGGGCGTCGAGCTCATCGGTTTGAACTTCATCGATCTCATTCCGACCGGGCGCGGGCTGGTTTCGGTGCCGGGGGAGGAGACGCGATTCCGTGACAATATCGATGTCGCCATCGGCATTGCCGAGCGCACGGGATGCAAGGCGCTGAACGCGCTGTACGGCAATCGGATTGCCGGTGAGCACGCGCAGCGCCAGGACGAGCTGGCGCTGGAAAACCTGCGCCTGGCCGCCAAGGCCGCGCAGCGCATCGATGCGATCGTGTTGCTCGAGGCGCTCAATGCGTATGAGTCGCCGGACTACCCGATCGTGTCGGCCGCGCACGCCATCAAGATCATCGAAGAGGTCGGCGAGCCGAACCTGCGCTTCCTGTGCGACCTTTACCACCTGGCGCGCATGGACGAGAACCTGACCGGCGTGATCGACACCTGGGCCCGCTACATCGGCCACGTGCAGATCGCCGATTCCCCCGGGCGCGGACGCCCCGGCACCGGCGCGCTCGACTTCGACGCGCTCTACGCCGCGCTCGACGAGAGCGGCTACGAGGGCTATATCGGCCTGGAATACAAAGACCCCGAACTGGATTGGGAGTGGATCAAGTGAGCAAGATCGGTTTCGTCGGCCTCGGAATCATGGGCGGCCCCATGGCGGGTCACCTGGTCAAGGCCGGTCACGACGTCACGGGTTTCGACCTTTCCCCCACCGGCCTGGAGAAGCTGAAGGCCGCGGGTGGCGCGACCGCCGCGAGTGCGGCGGAAGCGGTGCGCGACAAGGACATCGTGATCACCATGCTGCCGCAGGACGAGCATGTGGAGGCGGTCTTCGCCGACGTGCTCGAGAATGCCGCGCCGGGCACCCTGTACATCGATTTCTCCACCATCACCCCGAAGACCTCGCGGTGGACCGCCACCGAGGGCGCGAAGAAGAACCTGCGGGTCCTGGACGCTCCCGTGTCCGGCGGTGAGCCGGGCGCGATCAATGCCGCACTGTCGATCATGGTCGGCGGCTCCGAGGCCGACTTCGACGCCGCCACAGCGGTTTTCGAGGCCGTGGGCAAGACCTTCGCGCTGGTCGGGCCGAACGGTGCGGGCCAGGTCGTGAAGGCCGCCAATCAGCTCGTGGTCGGCGGCACCTACGCCCTGATCGCGGAGGCCATCCTGCTCATGGAGAACCTGGGCGCGGACGCCGAGGCGGGCCTGGACGTGCTGGCCGGTGGCCTCGCGGGCAGCAAGATCCTCGAGCTCAAGCGCAAGTCCATGCTGGAGCGCAGCTTCGCGCCGGGCTTCCGGATCGACCTGCACCACAAGGACATGGGCATCATCCTGCAGGCCGCCCGTGACGCCGAGGTGGCGATCCCCATGGGCGCGCTCATCGCGCAGCTCATCGCCGCGGCCCGCGCCATGGGCCACGGCTCGCTCGACCACTCCGCGCTGCTGCTGGTCACCGAGGCGCTGGCGGGCAAGGGTAAGGCATGACGACCGCCGAAGCGCAGGTGGAGGCGCAGCACCGCGAGTGCTCCGCCGGGCTGCCCAGCGGCTGGACGGTGGATCGATTCACCGTCACCAGCCGCTCTGGCCGCCCGCTCATCGCACCGGTCGGCCGCTGGATGGCCGAACCGCTGGTCGACTCACTGAAGGGGGCCTGATATGGCTCGGATGCGCGCCGTCGACGCGGCCGTTCTGATTCTCGAAAAAGAAGGCGCGACACAGGCTTTCGGCCTGCCCGGCGCGGCCATCAACCCCTTCTACAGTGCCATGCGGGCGCACGGCGGCATCCGCCACGTGCTCGCCCGGCACGTGGAGGCGGCCTCGCACATGGCCGAGGGCTACACCCGCGCCAAGCCCGGCAATATCGGTATCTGCATCGGCACGTCCGGTCCGGCGGGCACCGATATGATCACCGGCCTGTACTCGGCCAGCGCGGATTCCATTCCGATCCTGTGCATTACGGGTCAGGCCCCGGTGGCCAAGCTGCACAAGGAAGACTTCCAGGCCGTCGATATCGCCTCGATCGCCGCACCGGTCAGCAAGTGGGCCGTCACGGTGATGGAACCGGCTCAGGTGCCGGGCAGCTTCCAGAAGGCGTTCCAGCTCATGCGATCCGGGCGTCCGGGTCCGGTACTCATCGACCTGCCGATCGATGTGCAGCTCGCCGAGATCGAGTTCGATATCGAGACCTATGTGCCGCTCGAGGTGCACAAGCCCGCCGCTACCCGCGCGCAGGCCGAGAAGGTCCTGGACATGCTGCTGGCGGCCGAGCGCCCGCTGATCGTGGCGGGCGGCGGAATCGTCAATGCCGTCGCGGATGACCTGCTGCGCGAATTCGCCGAGCTGACCGGCGTTCCCGTGGTGCCGACGCTCATGGGCTGGGGCACGATTCCCGATGATCACCCGCTGCACGCGGGCATGGTCGGCTTGCAGACCTCGCACCGCTACGGCAATGCGACGCTGCTGGAGTCGGATTTCGTGCTGGGTATCGGTAACCGGTGGGCCAATCGGCACACCGGCGGCACCGAGACCTACACCAAGGGACGGAAATTCGTCCACGTCGATATCGAGCCCACCCAGATCGGCCGCGTGTTCTCGCCCGACTACGGGATCGTGTCCGACGCGGGTGCCGCACTGGTCGCCTTCCTCGAGGTCGCGCACGACCTGGCCCGCGAGGGCAAGCTGCCGGACCGTAGCGAGTGGGCCGCCACGGTGCGCGATCGCAAGCGAACCATGTTGCGCAAGACCGACTTCGACACGGTGCCGATCAAGCCGCAGCGGGTCTACCAGGAGATGAACAAGGCGTTCGGGCCCGACGTCCGCTACGTCACCACCATCGGCCTGTCGCAGATCCAGGCGGCGCAGATGCTGCACGTGTACCACCCGCGGCATTGGATCAATGCCGGTCAGGCCGGGCCGCTGGGCTGGACCCTGCCCGCCGCGCTGGGTGTGGCCACCGCCGATCCGGACTCCACCGTGGTCGCGCTGTCGGGTGACTACGACTTCCAGTTCCTGATCGAGGAATTGGCCGTCGGCGCACAGTTCAATATCCCGTACATCCATGTGGTGGTGAACAATTCGTATCTGGGCCTGATCCGTCAGGCGCAGCGCGCGTTCGACATGGACTACTACGTGCAGCTGTCCTTCGAGAACATCAACAGCCCCGAGGTTGGCGGCTACGGTGTGGACCACCTGAAGGTGGCGGAAGGGCTGGGCTGCAAGGCGATTCGGGTGACCGAGCCGGACAAGATCGGCTCGGCGTTCGATCAGGCCAAGCAGTTGATGGCCGAACACCGGGTGCCGGTGCTCGTCGAGGTCATTCTCGAACGCGTCACCAATGTGTCGATGGGTCTCGAGATCGACAGCGTGAACGAGTTCGAGGATCTGGCCGAGTCCTTCGAGGACGCGCCCACCGCCATCGCTGCCCAGCCGCAATTCGAATCGGTGGGGAGCGCACGGTGATTCGGGTGCGCGGCGGTAGTCGCAAGGGGTGGCAGGAAGGACATGTGATCGTCGCCCCCGACAAGTTCAAGGGCTCGCTCACCGCCCCGGAGGTCGCCGCGCACCTCGCCGCCGGTCTCCGGCAGGCCCGCCCGGACGTCCCCGTGGTGACGGTCCCCGTTGCCGACGGCGGGGACGGCACCGTGGACGCACTGGTCGCCTCCGGGTATGCCCGGCTACAGACCGGCGTCACCGGGCCGGTCGGGAATCGAGTGGCCGCCTCGTTCGCGATGAGGGACGAGACGGCCGTCATCGAATTGGCCGAAGCCTCCGGGCTGCGGCGATTGCCCGACCGGCCCACTCCCGAGACAGCGCTCACCGCAACGAGTTTCGGCACCGGGGAGCTGATTCGCACCGCCGTGCAGGGTGGCGCGCGCCAGATCATCCTCGGTTTGGGCGGCAGTGCCTGCACCGATGGCGGCGCGGGCATGTTGAGCGCGATGGGCGCACGCCTGCTCGACGCGGACGGGGAGGCGCTGCCTCCCGGCGGCGCGGCGCTGCGGCGGCTGGACCGGATCGATATCAGCGACATGATCCGGGTTCCAGTCACCGTGGCCTCCGATGTCGACAATCCGTTGCTGGGTCAGCGCGGTGCGGCGGCTGTGTACGGACCCCAAAAGGGTGCTGGCCCAGCTGAAGTCGCGGACCTCGAGCGGGGCCTGACCCGGTTCGCCGATATCACTCGGCGTGATCTGGGTATCGACCTGGGCGGGCGGCCGGGTGCGGGTGCCGCGGGTGGGGTGGGCTTCGCCGCCCTGACCTACCTCGGCGCTCGCATCCGTCCCGGTATAGAGCTCATTCTCGAGCAGCTGGATTTCGATCGGATGCTCGCCGGTGCGCGCATGGTCATCACCGGTGAGGGTTCGCTGGATGAGCAAACCCTGCACGGCAAGGCCCCGATCGGCGTCGCCCGGGCCGCGATCCGCGCCGAGGTGCCGGTGATCGCGGCCTCCGGTCAGCGCCTGCTGACCCGATCCATGCTGCGCCGCTTCGGTATCGAGGACGCCTTCGCCCTCACCGATATCGAATCCGATCCCGAGGTCTGCATCGCCGAGGCCGGACCGCTCTTGGAACGGCTCGCCGTGCGGATCGCCGAGTCCCGCCTCGACCGGCAAATGTCCTGAAACTACGAGTGAGAGAAGCCATGTCGGATTTCACCACCCTCCCGGACCTCGCCCTGCGCACCAATCGCGCGGGCGTCATCGCCGCCAGCGACGAATCCTTCGAAGAGCGCGAGAACCTCATCCACC
The DNA here is from genome assembly GCF_040683015.1 of Nocardia sp. NPDC051030. NCBI lineage: Bacteria > Bacillati > Actinomycetota > Actinomycetes > Mycobacteriales > Nocardiaceae > Nocardia > Nocardia sp. NPDC051030. The sequence continues at coordinate 485,070 of NZ_JBFBCD010000003.1, forward strand.
CGTGGGCTCCGCGCTTCTCGCCGGAAACCTTCGGCCCGAAGGGGCAGGAATACGACGGCTGGGAAACTCGCCGTCGCCGCAATGACCCCGGCAATGACTGGGCGATCATCCGGTTGGGTATGTCCGGCATCATTCGCGGCATCGTCATCGATACGGCGTGGTTCAAGGGCAACTACCCGCCCTTCATCTCCGTGGAGGCGACTCGCGTGGCGGGGTATCCGTCACCGGCGCAACTGGATTCGGCGGAGTGGGTCGATATCGTGCCCCGCAGCGCGGTCGGTGGCGACGCCAAGCACGAATTCCCGGTCTCGGACGAGAACATCTACACCCACGTCCGCCTCAATATCCACCCCGATGGCGGCGTTGCCCGCATTCGTGTCCACGGTGAGGTGGCCCCCGATCCCACCCTGCTCACCGGTCTGACCGTCGATCTGGCGGCGCTGGAGCACGGTGCCCGAGCCGTGGCCTGCTCCAACATGTTCTATTCGGCGCCGGACAATATGCTGGCCCCCGGCTTGGCTCGCAATCAAGCCGAAGGCTGGGAGACCGGTCGCCGCCGCGATGACGGCAATGACTGGGCGGTCATCCGCTTGGCCGCGCAGGGTGTCCCGGAGTTGATCGAAATCGACACCACCAACCTGCTTTTCAATGCGCCCGCCGAAGTCCGTGTGCGCGCGATCGATCACTGGTCCGATGAACCGCTGCCCGACGCCGAGTCGGACGCCTGGTTCGATCTCCTCCCCACCACTCCGGTCCAGCCGGACACCCCGCACCGCTTCCGCCTCACCTCCGAGGCGAAGCGCCCTGCCACCCATATCCGCCTCGACATCTATCCCGACGGCGGCATCGCCCGACTCCGGCTTTTGGGTTCCCTGACCCCTGCCAGCGAGCAAGCCCTCAACTCTCACTGGGGCGCAATCTAAACCGCTCGCCGACTTCACCCACCTTTCCTGATCCTCGCTCATCCCATTCTGTGGGCGAGGGGAGGGAAAGGTGGGTGAAGTCGTTGGGGCTGTGTGTCGCTACGACTTTCGTGGGATTGCGACTGCGCCGAGTAGGGGGCGGCGCAGTCGCCAGGGGAGAGCTGCGAAGAGGGCGGCCATGGCGGTGGTGGTGCCTGGCAGATCGTCGCGGCCGGAGAGGTAGGCGCGCTGCGATGTGGCCGGGAGGGTGAAGAAGGCGTCGAAGAACGCGGGCACCTCGTGGGGAGGCAGCGCGAGAAGGGCTCGTAGCCCGGCCATTCGGAGGAAGTGAACGGACCTCGCGGAGGCGGGCCAGATCGAGTCTCCGGCGGCTACGGTGTCGGCCAGGCGTAGGGACGTCGCGAGGCTGTAGCCGGTGGCGGGGTGCATGAGTGCGCCTGCGGCTCCGAAGGTTCGAGGGCTCGGGCGGCCGCCGTGGACAGGGAAACGCACTCGTTCGATCTGTTCGGTGCCGGTGAGAGCGATTCCGCGGGAACGCAATCGGTGCTCGAGACGGGCGCGCAGGACCGTGGTGTCGAGGGCGGGGCGACCGGCGAGGCAGGTCTCCTCGAGGAGGACTGTGTCGTCGTTGAGGGGGACGGCGTACAGAAATGACGGGGGCTCAGCGGGATTCGCGCCATTGTCGGGTCGCCAATCCATGAAGAGGATGTCGGATTCGGGCCAGAGCTTGCGGTCCACCATGACACCGAAGGCGGTTTGCTCGGCGAGGGCGGGGGAGCGGGGGACGCCTCGGGCATCGACGACTCTTCCGGCGGGGAGGGTGGGGCCGGATTCGAGCCGGACCGACGGGAGGTCATTGCCCTGAGTGCCGAATCGGGTGGGGATCGAGATCTCGGCGACCCGATCGCGAATGATGCGCGCGCCGTGGAGTTCCAGTGAATCTTGCAGCGTCGCGGTGTCGAATACCACGTAGCGACGGTCCAATTCGATGCGGCGCGTGGTCCAGGCGATGGGGTGGTCGGTGGAGGTGGCGAGAGTGTGGTGCGGGAGCCAGTCCGGGAGTTCGTCCGCCCAGGCCGCGTAGGTGGCGGACCAGCGGCGTTCGGGGTGGGGATCGACCACGGTGACCGCCTGCCCCTGGGCCAGGGCGCGGTGCGCGAGTGCCCGTCCGGCGGGGCCCGAGCCGCAAATGAGAAGATCGGAGGTCACACCGTGATTGGATCATGAACGCTGATCGCCATACGCTTCGGTAACAAGATCGGGCCGGGGAGGGCTCGGCACGGCGCGAAAGGTTGAGCACATGACTTACCCACCCGGACCGCCGTCGGGGCCAGGGTTCGGCGGCGATCCCAATGCCCACGGGCAGCAACCGCAGGAGAACCCGGCCTGGTGGGACCAGCCCGCCACCCCGCAGGGGCAGCCGGTGTGGCCGCAGCAGCAGCCCGTGGATCCCACGTGGCAGCAGCAGGGCGCGCAGCCCGGTTGGCAGCAGCCCGTGGATCAGGGGGCTTGGCAGGGGCAGCCGCAGCAGAATTGGGGTGGCCAGCCCGGGTATCCGCAGCAGCCCGGGTATCCGCCGCCACCGAAATCGAATACCGGACTGATCGTGGGCATTGTGCTCGGTGTGGTCGCGGTGCTGGCCGTCGCGGTGGGTGCGATCGTGTTCGTCACCCGCGGGGACGATTCATCGCAGGCCGGTGGGACGTCGACGACCACCACGACCACGACCACCACCGAGACCACCACGACACGCCCGCCCACGACGACCAAGGCCGCACCGGCCGGTAAGAAGTTCACCTACACCGAATACGGCCAGCCCTGGAACTTCCGCCTCGGTGACGTTGCCCTGCAAGCCGACTGGGTGGAGGGCCACGACTACCCCAGCTGCAGTCAGCTGGAAAAGGGCGGAAAGCTCACCGGCCTAGGCTGCCAATACGCCTCCGAACTGGTCTGGAAGGCCGAGAACGGCGGAGTCATGCTGACCCAGCTGATCTTCACCATGTCCGATGAGGCCAAGGCGACCGCTGCGGACGGCAAATTCGACGACGGCGACCTCAAGTTCCCCGACGGCAGCTACATCAACGACTGGGAAACCGGCAAGTGGCGCGACGGCAGCCAAAGCCAATTCCTGGTCGTCACCCTCGCGACGGCCACCGCCGCCGTCGACACCGAAACCGTCGAGAAGTACCTGCGCTACCGCCACAGCGACACGCTCGGCGCGCTCGTCTTCCGCTGAACGACACACGCCCGGCATCCGGCTGGAACCAGCCGGATGCCGGGCGTGATCGAAAAGTGATGTGCCGGTTCAGATTCCACCGGTGGCGAGCAGTCCGCCATCCACACGAATGGTGGTACCGGTGATCCACGAGGACTCGCTCGAAGCGAGGAACCCGATCAGCGACGCCACATCCTCGGGCGTCCCCAGCCGCTTCATCGGATAGACCGCCGCGGCAGCCTCCTCATCCGCCGAATACAGTGCATCCGCGAACTTGGTCTTGATCACGCCCGGTGCCACCGCATTGACCCGAATCTTCGGCCCCAGTTGCCAGGCCAGCTCCTCGGTGAGCCGAATCAGCGCCGCCTTGGAAGCACCGTAAGCCGCGATGACGCCGGTGGACCGCAGCCCCGCCACGCTGGCCACATTCACCACCGCGCCCCCGTGCTCACCCATCCAAGCCTTGTACGCCTCTTGCACATACCCCAGCGCCGCAACGACATTCACGTCGAAGATCTTCCGTACCGCATCCAGGTCCGCCTCCATCAGCGAGCCGTACACCGGATTGATCCCCGTATTGTTGACCAGCACATCCAGCGACCCGAACCGCGCGACAGCCGCCCCCACCTGTTCGGCCCGAGCGTCGGCATCCCCGGAATTACCGGCAACGGCGACAACCTCCCCCTGATACCCCAACGCCCGCAGCTCCCCAGCCGCCTGCTCCAACGGCTCCAGCTTCCGCGCCGTCACCACCACATTGGCCCCACGCCGCAGCAGCTCCGCCGCTACCCCGTAACCAATACCCCGGCTCGCCCCGGTAACCAGCGCGGTCTTCCCCAACAGCTCATCGCTCATGTGACGGCACGTTACGTCAGTCATGTGATCTGGGTGAATTCGCCCCGGTCTTCCTTCCACGGTCCGAATGTCCTAAAATCTGGCCGTGCGGTCAGAAAATGAACCAGTCGGTCAGCAACGGTCGTTCATCGAGGAGGCGCGGCGGAGGCAGATCATCGCCGCGGCCGTCGAGGTGATCGCCGAGATCGGTTACGGCAATGCGTCATTGGCCCGCATCGCCAAGCAGGCGGGGATCTCCAAGGGGGTCATCTCCTACCACTTCGACGGTAAAGACGACCTGATGAACCAGTTGGTCATTCAGTTGTATGTTTCCGGCGCCGAGTCCATGACGCCGGTTATCGCCCAAGCCGAAGGGTGGCGCGGAAAGGTGCTGGCGTACATCGAATCCAATCTCGACTTCGTGTACGCCAATCGGGCCTACGTGGCGGCCATGACCGATGTGGTCTTCAATCTGCGTGACGCTGACGGGAAGCTGCGCTTCGCGACGTCCGAGGGCGCTGACGAGATTCTCGGTCCATTGGCGGACCTGCTGCGAGAAGGGCAGCGAGCGGGCGACTTCGGTGACTTCGACCCGCTGCTCATGGCCAAATCCATTCGCGACGCCATCGACGGAACCGCAAGTCGGGCGGTCGGTGAACCGGACTTCGACGTGCGCAAGTATGCGGCACACGTGTGCCGAATCTTTGATATCGCAACGAGAAAGCAGGGGGAGTAGTGACCGGTACGTTGCGGACACAGGCAGTGCGGCAGGATTCACCGGCCGGGCTGCAGCCCTTCGCATGGGGCTGGGTGACGGCCATTGCCGGGGTGGGTGGGCTGGCGCTGCTGGCCACCCTCGGGCAGTACGGATTCTTCGGTGACGAACTGTATTTCGTCTCGGCGGGGCATCGTCTCGCGGTGAGCTATGCCGATCAGGGGCCGCTGGTACCCGCCATCGCCTGGCTGACGGACCTGATCGCGCCCGGATCGATGGTGGCACTGCGCATTCCGTCGTTGCTGATCACCGTCGCCGCCGTGTTGGTGAGTGCGCTGATCGCCCGGGAGTTCGGTGGATCGCGGGGCGCTCAGGCGCTGACCGCCGGCGCCTACGTCACCTCACCGTTTCTTCTGGTGCAGGGAACTCAACTGTCCACCAACGCAATTGATACGGGGCTGTGGGTATTCATCAGCTGGCTGGTCATCCGCTGGGTGCGTACCCGGCACGACGGGCTGTTGCTGGGGGCGGCCGCGTTGACCGCGGTCGATATGCAGGTGAAGTGGCTGATCCCCTTCTTCTGGGTCGCGGTCGTCGTCGGCGTGCTCTGGTTCGGCCCGCGGGAAATGCTGCGGCGCCCGATGCTATGGGCCGGTGGGGCAGGCGTTTTCGCCCTGATGGTGCCGAGCCTGATCTGGCAGGCCCGGCGCGACTGGCCGCAGCTCGGTATGGGTGCGCAGGTCGCGGCCGAGCAGGACGGTGTCGGCGGACGGGCCATGTTCGTGCCGATGGCAATCGGTTCGGCGGGTGTCCTCGGCGCAGTGCTGGTGCTCGCCGGGATTTGGGCGCTGCTGCGGTTGCCCGCGCTGCGGGCGTATCGGTTCTTCGGCGTCGTCCCGCTGCTGGTGACGGTGGCCTTCGTGATCACCGATGGCCGACCGTATTACGTGGTCGGCTGCTACGGCGCGGTGATGGCGGCCGGGGCGGTGTTCGCTACCCGTAAGGTTGCGGGCTGGCGTAAGTGGGCGGGTGTGGCGCTGGTGCTGGTCTCGGTCGTCGCGGTGGTGGCGGTAATGCCGTGGACACCGGCTGCGAAGCTGCAACCTGCCGCGTCGGAGCAGGATGCGTGGGCACAGCTCAGCGTGTACGGGCGCTTCGGCTGGGGTGAACTCGCGCAGGCAACGCGTTCGGCGTACCTGGAATTGCCCGAATCCGAGCGGGCCGTCGCGGTGGTGATCGCCGACTCCTACTGGCAGGCAAGCGCTTTGGATCTGGACCGGGACCGGTACGGACTGCCGCCGGTGTACAGCCCCAATCGCGGTTTCGGCTACTTCGGCACCCCGCCGGACAGTGCGACAACCGTCCTCTGGGTAGGCGGTGACGGCACCGTGCCCCGCGCACGCTGTACCGACGTCACCGCTGTCGGTCGCGCCGATGCGCGACTGGGCATTCCGGGCGTCACCCGCGATATCACCCTCTGGCGCTGTGACCGCCCACGCGCGCCGTGGTCGAGCGAGTGGCCGAGCATGTTGAGCCTGGGCTGAATCCCGTCGGTACGCCGACCATTGAAGTATACCGATTGGTCTACTAGGCTCGGGTGCGTGACCACCGCGACTGTCCTTACCGAACGTGCCGGGCACGTCCTGACGATTACCTTGAATCGTCCGGAGAAGCTCAATGCCTTCGACTTTCCGATGATGCGTGGATTGGCCGAGGCGTACACCGAGCTCGCGAATGACAAGGACCTGCGGGTCGGGGTGCTGCGAGCGAACGGCAGTTACTTCACCAGCGGACTCGATCTCGGTGCGCTGGCACCGAAGCTGCCACTGGAGATTTTGTCGCAGCTCAACCCCTTCCCGTTCGATCTGGTGAAGGGGTTGGTGCCCAAGGGAGGAATCGACCCGTGGGGTGTGGGTGCGCCGCTGTGCCCGAAACCGGTGGTGACCGCTGTCGAGGGGCGCTGCTTCACGCTCGGTATCGAACTGCTGCTGGCGGCCAGCATCAATGTCGCTGACACTTCGGCAACCTTCACGCAGTACGAGGTCAGTCGCGGGCTGTTCCCGTTCGGCGGCGGCACGGTGCGCTGGCCGCTGGCAGTCGGCACGCACAATGCCAACCGCTGGACTCTGACCGGCGACGATTTCCCTGCGGCGGAAGCCCACCGCATCGGCCTGGTCCAGGAACTCACCGAACCCGGTCAGGCGGTGGCCAAGGCCCACGAGATCGCCGAAACCATTGCCCGCCAAGCCCCTTTGGGTGTGCAAACGGTGCTGCGGAATGGCCGGCTCGCGCAGGACAAGGGTGCTGCCAAGGCAATCGGCAAGGTGCGCATGGAATTCGCCCGCATCTTGATGAGCAAGGACCTCCGGCGCGGCTTCCAAGCCTTCAAGAATCGTGAGGAAGCCCGCTTCGAAGGAAACTGACGTAACGCTCAGGGTGATGGCATGCGAGTTCCGGTGTGCACATAGGGGGCGATCCCCGGCCGCGACTCCGCCACGGTGCCCGCGTCGCATCCCATGACATGACGAGCGACAGGGCTCATCGGCGATTCGGATCGGAGCTGCCCCATGGGGGCATGCCGTGGTCGTCGCTGGATCACGGTCATTCGGGTGTGCTGCCGTTATGCTGGCGCAATCGACTCTCCGCAGAGGTTCGGGAAATCCGCCGCCGGCGGGCGGGACAGTGTCGCGGTAAGCCGCGATTCGGCCCGATGGGGCGTCGGCGGTACTGAGATCGCGGGCGATCGGGGGGCCGGGGGTTCGGGGGCGTGGCTGTCTTTTGTTGGTTGCCTGATCGCCGTGTTCATGCAGATGATCGATGGAACCATCGTGATCACCGCGCTGCCCAGTATCACCGCGGAACTGGCGGTGTCGCGGCAAGCGCAGTTGCTGGTGGTGTCGGGGTACTCCCTGGCTTTCGCCTGTACCTTGCTCACTGCGGCTCGTATAGGTGAGCTGGTGGGGCGGCGCAGCATGTTCCTCGCCTCGGTGGCGGTGTTCACCGCGGCGTCGGCATGGTGTGGAATGTCTGGCAGCGCAGGCGAACTCGTGGCGGCGCGGGTGGTGCAGGGCGGCGCTGCGGCCGGGATGACGGCGCAGACCATTGCCATTGTCGCGGCGAGTTTTCCGCGGGAGCGGCACCAGCAGGTGTTCGCGATCTATGGCGCGGTGGCCGGGTTCGCCGGAATGCTGGGACCGATAGCCGGTGGGGCGCTCGTCACGGCGGACCTGTTCGGGCTGGGTTGGCATGCGGTGTTCCTGATCAATGTGCCGCTTGGGCTGATCACGTTCGCGCTGGCGCTGCGGTATCTGCACCTCGGCCGTCCGGCGCAGCGGGAACGGCTCGATCTCGGTGGAGCCTTGTTGTCCACTGTGGGCCTGTTCGCACTTCTCTACGCTCTCACCGATATCCAGCAGAACGGCTGGCGGACTGGGTCTTTCGCGATGATTGCCGCGGCCGTCGTCTGCACGGCGGTTTTCTTCGTCCAGCAGTCTCGCGCGGCGCGGCGCGGCCGGAACCCGCTGGTGCGGTTCGACCTGTTCACCGATCGGCGTTTCGCCATCGGGTCCATCCTGGTGGCCGTGTTCTTCGGCATGTTCACCGCTTTCGTGTTCGCGGTGTCCATCACGCTGCAGGACGAGCTGGGGTTCTCGGCTTGGCGCACCGGTCTGTTGATGACGCCCTTCGCGGTCGGTGCCTGTGTGGGCGCGCTGGCCTCGCCGATGCTGGTGCGGCGCTTCGGAGTTCGCACCCTGACAGTCGGGATCACCGCGTTCGGCGCGTGTGTCGCCGTCGGGGCCGTCTATCTCCACCTGATCGAGGGGGCCGTGTCCGTGCCTCTGGTCATCGGGCCCGTCTTCCTGGCGGGTCTGAGCGTCGGAATGTTTTGCGTGCCATTACAACCCATCATGCTGTCCGGCCTGGACCAACGTCGGATGGACGCGGCGTCGGGCATGGTGCCGACCGTCGAGCAGCTCGGCAACGCCTTGGGCCTGGCGCTGCTGAGTGCGGTGTTCTTCCGTGAACATACGGTGGCCGGAAGCGTCACCATGTTCGCGGCGATCGCGGTGGTGGCGTTCGGCACGGCCGTGCTGACGTTCGCGTTGCCCGAAGCGGCGGACAACGCGCGCTAGACCCCGAGGGCGGCGGCGAACAACGGCCATGAATTGTGCAGATCGTCCTGCCAGTATGGCCAGGCATGGGTGCCGTCGCGGCGCACGACAGTAGCCGGGATACCGAGACCGGCCAGTCGATCGGTCAGTTCCGCGGTGCAGCCGCTCACCACCGACTCCATGCTGCCGCCGATCAGCATGCGGTCCGCCAATCGCCCCGCATCGCCGCCGATCGACGGGTCGGTGAGCGTGTCGTGCACACCGGCCGCGCCATTGCCGGTCGATATGTACAGCGCTAGGCCACGCAGCCGATCGGCATTGAGGACCGGATCGTGCGCGGCCCACGCCGGGCTACCGGCCGCGCCCCACATATTGCCCGCGTTCGCGCCGTACAACTGCAATTGCGAATACACGTAGGCACTGGCGACCGGATCACTGGTTTTCGGGCATCCGCTGAATGCGCCCACCGCCTGATACCGGCCCGGTGCCTCGATCGCGAGATTCAATGCCGAGGTTGCCGACATCGATGTTCCCGCAACGGCATTGCGGCCGGTCATGCCGAAATGGCTCTCCAGCAGCGGAGGTAGTTCATCGATCAGGAAGGTGGACCACCGGTTGCGGCCGAGCACCGGGTCATCGGTCAGCCAATCGGTGTAATAGGAGGCGCGCCCGCCGATCGGCTGGATCACATTGACCGGTTTGTCGGCGAAGAACTGCGCGACATCGGTCCGACTGGTCCAGGGACCACCCGATTCCCCGCCGTCGACCGCATTGAGCAGATACAGCGCCGGTGCGGGCCCGTCCGGGTGCGAAACCCACACCGGAATCGCCCTGTTCATGGCAGCGGAAAAGACGACGACCTCGTATTGGCGACCACCGAGCGGACGTACCCCGAGTATCGAGGAACCCGGATCGGCGGCAACAGGAATGGGCAACGTAACAGCGAATGCAGCGAGCAAGACGATCAGACAGCGCAGTATCCGATGCATAGGGACAGTATTCCCCGGTCAAGCCGATAATCTCGTGATCAACGGGCGTGTTCATCGGCGGAATGTACTCGCAACGAGGTTATTTCACCCGCCTCAGGCCCGTCGACCAGCATCTTCTCGGCAATTGCCCACCGCAGCGCCTGCGGCAGATCCGGTGCCACCTGCGTGAAGTACGCGTACAGCCAATCGGACCGGGAGACCAGAAACGGGAAGTCGGTGCTCATCATGGGACGCAGCACCAGCATCGGCAGCGGAGCGTCCAGCGGATGGAACGCGCGGTTCCACAGTCCCGGAACAGTGCAGCCCGGATAGAACTGACCGAGCATCAGCCCCTGGGTTACCGCCTGGGTTTTGTGCGCCCGGTGCGCGGCATCGATCAGTTCGTAGCGTGTCAGTTCCGGAAAGATCGTGACCAATGTGGAACGCCTTGCCTCCGTGGGATTCTCGTGCAGCAACCGGCGGTACACCTCGAAGGCGTCGTCGATGACCTCGTGCATCCGCGCCATCGGCAATGTGTCACCGCCGACAGCGGATCCAGCCCAGACGAGGTGACGGGTGGCACTGTTCCGTATGAACGGGCACACCGGTCCCGGCCGTCCCAACTCCGGATGCGGCCGAGTCAGATGATCGGTCATCCACCGCAACAGCACACCCGCCTCCGGTCCCTGTCCGGCCCACTGCCCAGGGTCCGCATACACATTCCACCAGCGCACCCCTGAGCGCGGCCCGGTCCTCACCGGACGTCCCCGGCGTCCAGATGGGCGGCCAGCAGCGGGCCGAGGATCGGGACCACGTCGGCATTGCAGAATTGCGCATGAGTGGCCTCGACCGGGTGCTCGATGAGTTCACCGGTGATGTACGGCCGCCACATCTGCGCGCCGACACTTTCGGTCACCCCGCGAGTGGCCGAGAAGTACAGCAGATCACCGTCGAAGACGCCGGGGCGGCAGCCGTGCGACAGGCGCACACCGTCGGCGTAGCCGCGATGCAGTCGAGTCAACTGCTCCGCGGTGAGACCAGTACCGAAAGATGCTTCAGCGGAAGCTAATTCGATGGCCGCTTCTTCGGCGGTGACGTCGGGGAGCGCATCCGCGTCCTCGGGTTCGTCCCCGAGCAGGTGGGTGAGCAGATCACGCATCCGGGGCAGCGGTGGTGGCGGCATATCGTCGGGGAAGACGACACTGTCGAGCATTGCCAGCGTCGCGACCCGCGCGCCGCGTGCGGCCAGCCGGACAGCGATGGCATGCGCGATCTGCCCTCCCAGCGACCAGCCCAGCAGATGATAGGGACCATCGGGCTGCACCCGCAGGATCTCCTCGGCATAGCCGGCGGCCAGGTCGTCGAGAGTGGCTCCGGATCGCGGCGCACCCGTCAGCGTCAAAGCCTGTAGGCCGTATACCGGTCGATCGGTGACCTGCTGGGCCAGGCCCGCGTAGCACCAGGCCAGCGGGACGGCGGAATGCACACAGAACAGCGGCGGACGGAAACCGTTGCGCCGCAGCGTGAGTACCACGCCGAGGGCGTCCTCGGCCGCGGCGGCGTCGTTGTCGGCCAATCGGGCAGCCAGTTCCCGCACGGTCGGCGCGGAATAGAGCCAGCGCACCGTCACCGGAAGTCCGGTGGCGGAGGCCAACTCGGCCGACAATGCCACGCCCAGTAGCGAATTGCCCCCCACCTCGAAGAAATCGTCGTCGAGGCCCACCCGCGGCGTCTCGGTGAGCACGGCGAAGCGGTCGGCGACCAGGCGTTGCAACTCCGACTCGGGGGCACGATAGGGACGCTGCACGGCCGGCGGCCGCGGCAGTGCGGCGCGATCGATCTTGCCGTGCGTGGTGACCGGAAGCCGGTCCAGCTCGACCAATTGCGCGGGTACGAGCGCGGCGGGCAACAGTTCACGCAAACGCCGAATGAGAGCGGTGTGGTCCGGTTGATCGCCTTGTGCCGCAGTGAAATATCCGATCAGTCGCGTGCCACCCGGACCCTCGTGCACGGCAACGACGGCGTGCGACACCTCCGGCAGGGTCATCAACGCGGCCTCCACCTCGCCCGGTTCGGTGCGGCGGCCGAGCACGCTCAACTGGTCGTCGGCGCGGTCCAGGAATTCCAGGGTGCCGTCGGCCGCCGAACGTACGAGATCACCGGTGCGGTAGAGGCGTTCGCCCGTCCCGAATGGATCGGCGACGAAACGTTCGGCAGTGGCGGCCGGTCGGCCGTGGTAGCCCTGCGCCACACCCGCACCGCCCAGGTACAACTCGCCCGCACCACACGGCGGTGCCGGGCGCAGTAGAGTGTCGAGAATCAGCGCCCGCACACCGGGCAGCGGCGGCCCGATCGACACCGGTCCGCCGGGCATCAACGCGGCGGATTGTGTTGCCATCACGGTGGTTTCGGTGGGTCCGTAAGCGTTGAAGAGTCGCAGCGCCGGGGCCCAGCGCCGGATCAGATCGGCGGGGCAGGATTCGCCGCCGACCACCGCGACCTCCAGCGCCGGCACCTGCTCCGGCATCAAGGTCGCCAATACTGCGGGGGTGGTGAGGAAATGGGTGATCGCCGCGACATTGAGCAGATCGGCCAGCCGGGCTCCGGCCACTACCGACGGGGGCTCGACGATGAGCGTGGCCCCGGCGGCGAATGTCGCCAGCAGTTCCAGCAGATGCGCATCGAAAGACGGGGCATGCGCGTGCAGGACGCGCGAATTCTTGCCCACCCCATAGTGTTCGACAATGTAGTCGGTGAGCGGACCGAGACCGCGATGTGTGACGACCACACCCTTCGGGGTGCCGGTGGTGCCCGAGGTGTAGATGAGATACGCCGGATGGCCGGGGTGCAGCGGACGGATCCGGTCGGCGTCGCGGATCGGTTCCGCGGAGCGCTGCCGCACCCGCGCGAGGGTGCTCGGGTCGTCCAGTACCAGCCACCCCGGTTCGGTTGGCAGGCCATCTTGTACGGACCTCACGGTCATGCCCCGGCACGCACCGGAGTTCGCGGCGACTGTTGCCGAACGGCGGACCGGGTCGACCGGATCTATCGGCACGAAGGCCGCACCGGCCTTGGTCACCGCCCATACCGCCAGCACCGACTCGGCCGAACGCGGGACCGCCAGCAGTACGAATGTGCCCGGGCCCGCCCCCGATTCGATCAGCTCGCGCGCCCACTGTGAGGACATCCGATCCAGCTCGGGATACGTCCAGGCACGGGAACCGTCCTGAACCGCAACAGGTTCGGTCTCTTTCCGGGTATCCGGGGCCGGAAGGACGGCGCTATCGTCGCCAGTCAGGCTGGTGCGCAGCAGATCCGGCAGTAGCCGGTCGGCTCTCGTCACCACCGGGACCGGCGTGACAGGGCCAGGATCCAGGGTGCGTACCCGTCGTTGCGGATCGGCGAGGAAGCCGTCGAAGTAGTCCAGAAAGCGCTGGTAATGCGCGGCGAGAGTCGCTGTGGAATACAGCTCCGAATTGCCCTGCATGCCAATGGTGACCGCGCGGTCGTCCGGACCCAGTTGATAGCCGTTGACCAGTAGATCCTCCACCGGCCCCAGCGCCAGCAGGTGCACGTGTGCGGTCAGCGGTCCCATACTCAGCGGCTGGACGGCTCCGAGCATGTTCACGACCGGACCGAAACCTCCTCGCGCGGTGTGGCTTTCACCCCGGTCACGCTGGATGTCCTCGTAGCGGTAGCGCTGATGTCGTAGCGCGCCGACCACGCGGGCACGCACCTGTTCGACTATCCCCGCCACCGTGGCGTCACGAAAACCCCGCAGCCGCAAGGGAACAACATTGGATATCGACCCCGCGGATCGACGCAATGCCGCTGTCGGCCGTGCCGCCACCGGTAGTGACAGCAGGATCTCCTCCCCGCCGGTCATGGCGGCCAGATAGCAGGCGAACGCCGCGATGGTCAACTCCGGCAATGTGTATCCGTAGCGTTGCCGCCACGCGGCCAGGCGATCGGCGGTACGCGGCGGCACGGTGTCGGCCACCTGGTGCGGCGGCTGCGGCAGGCCTCCCTGCCATCCGGCCAGCCGGACCGGCTCGGGCATCCCCGCCAGTTGTTCCGCCCAATATTCGCCATCGGCCCGCGCCCGTGCCGAGTCGGAGTAGGCGCGCTCCTCGTCCAGCAGTTCGGCGATCGTCAGTGGGCTACGCGACGCGGTACCCGGCGCGCCGCCGACGGCACCTGCGCCGACTGCCTGATCTCCGATACCTGTTGCAGCACCATATAACTCGACGGTTCGGCGCAACACCACGGCCGCACCGATGCCGTCGAGCACGATGTGATGGCTGCGCAGGTACAGCAGATGATGGTCTTGCCCCACCCGAAAGACGGTGGCCGCGGTCAGCCGATCGGTGAGCAGATTCAGGGGCGAACGATGGTCACGCTCCATCCACTGCAGCGCGACCGCGGCAGCGCCGGTCCGGCCGGTGAGATCCTCGAATTCCATCGACGCGAAAGCGTCAGGGTCCACAAACTGCTCTGGATAGCCATCGGCCAGCCGGAAGCGCACGTGCGGTGACTGTAGTTCCCACGCGGCGTGCGCGGCACACTCCCGAATTAGGTCCACACGCAGCGGACCATGCAATTCAACATACAAGGCGACGGTATTCGGAACCTCGGGATACAACTGCTGAGCAACCCACCAGCGCATCTGCGCCGCAGACAAGGGAAGCCCATCGCCCACAGGGTCGTCGGCCGCTCGAACCCGCACGGCAGACCATGACAATGGATGTCCGTCGGCCCGCGCCAAACGCGCCTCCTCCCGCTCCGAACAGCATCGATCGAACCGTCAATCGGACCATACTGCATCCCACCGTGCCGTGAGCGGAGGAACTGCCGCCACGACCCCGGCACTTCCGATCACGCCTCGGTCGGCCCTCATGGAGGCATCAACCGTGGCGCGGGATTCATCCGCACCACCCGAGCATGTCCACAGCAAACTAACCCGTGCGGGCCGAACACAGTCCGCGGGAGTGTGTGAGGCTCGGGTCGCAAGAACTGGCCCATCTTGGCGAGCCGGGCACCGGCGGTCGTTGTCTCAGCCGTAAGCATCAGGGAGATGATGCATTCGCGTGTGCCGGTACCGGAAGCCATTCAACGAGATCCTGACCGCCCTCGGCACGGTCACCATCCCCGACCTGCCCACACTGGACCCGACCCTGAACCTCGACCCGTCCAGATGCGAGGGCGTCTACGAGCGCCCCGGCGCACGCTACGAGGTATCGGCGAAGGCAGAAAGCTGTACCTGCCCCTGGTCCTAGACCCGGTGCAGGCAGAGTTCCTACAGGAACCTGCCGATTGCACCCACGGCTGAATCACCTTTGAATCTAGCGGCTGTGGTCCGGTGGCGGAAATGTCGAGCGCGGCCCCCTGTTTCGTCAGCAATGGTGTTCGACAAAAAGCATGCGACGGTCTGGTTCCGCGCGGAACTCATGGGCGAGATACCGCCCTGTTGCCCAGTCTCCGCCGGGCCCCATATAGCCGACCTTGACCTTGTCCCAGAGCGTCGAGCGTTCGTCGTCGGTCACGAGTCGAGGATGCATACCGCCGCTCTCGCCGAGCACGATAGTGGCTGCGCTGTCATTGATCAGTCGTCGAACGATGCGAAGATCGATCCGCTTCCGCTGAAGTTGCCAGGTGGTGCCGTCATCGTCCAGCAGGGACACGGGTCGTGGTAGCCGGTCGGGATTCGTCGGAAATTCCTGCATGGGAGAAGTATTCGCTTCTCATCGAACGGTGTCAGCAGGTTTTGCGGTGAGGTGAGCTGGTCGTTCGGTGGACGTTCAGTGATCGTTGAGTCATGTGCCCGAAGGTTTGCCGGGTGCGGGAAAAGCCGCACTCATCGTGGACAGGAAGGGGCACGACTCGAATGGACAGGGCACGATCAACCACCTCGCCGCCCGCGCGAACCGGCGGGCACGAGCTGTGAACTCTTGTGATTTCGCGGTGCTGATAGTGCGGCTCGCGTTGGGCGGCATGCTGGCCGCACACGGCTACCACAAGATCTTCCTTGGCGGTGGGCTGGTGGGTAATGGCCGATGGTTCGAGCAATTGGGGATGCGGCCGGGATGGCTGCATGTGCGATTCGCCGCGGCCAGTGAGATCGCGGCCGGAGTCGCCATGGCCGCGGGGCTGTTCACCGCGGCTGCGGCCGCGGTGTTCGTCGCACTGATGCTCGTCGCGTTCTGGACGGTGCACCGTCGCAATGGGTTCTTCATCATGACGTCGGGGTGGGAGTACAACCTCCTCATCGCGGTGACCGCAGTCGGCATCGCGGGCCTGGGCGCGGGACGTCTCAGTATCGAACGGGTCCTGTTCGGGCACAACGTAATCGACGGCTGGGTTGGGATAGTCGTCGCGGCCGGACTGGGAATCGCCGGTGGTGCTGCACAATTGGTGCTGTTCTATCGGCCTGCCCGCATGGTGGCCGCATGAGGGTGGAGATCGTCAGCGATATCTCGTGTCCCTGGTGTTATGTCGCGAAGACACGTTTCCGCAGGGCGTTGGACGCCTACGCCGGTGCCGCCGGGGTGGTCGTGGAATTGCTTCCGTACCAATTGAATCCGGCAATGTCGCTGGAACCGCAACCGCTGCTCGATTACTACACCGAGCGCTATGGGCCCGAGTTCAGTGACGATCACCTGCGGGTCGAGGAGATCGGGGCCGCCGAGGGGATCGAGTTCGATATGCGGCGGGCGCTGGCGGTAAATACCTTCGATGCCCACCGCCTGGTGTGGCTGGCGGGCCGCGACGGTGGCCCGGACCTGCAGTGGGCCGTCGATGACGCGTTGATGCGGGCCTATTTCCGCGATGGCGGAAACGTCGCGGATCTGGACACCCTCGCCGACATCGCAGGTGGGGCCGGGATGGATCGCGCCCGAGTGCGTGCCGCGCTGGCAAGCCCCGCCGGTCGCGCCGAGGTCCAGGCCGCGATCCGCCGATCCGCCGATCGAAAGATCAACGCCGTGCCGACCTTCGTCTTCGACACCCGCCTCGCACTGCGAGGCGCCCAATCGGTGGATGCCTTCGCCCGGGTCTTCGAACAACTCCGCGCCATCGAGCTATTGGTTCCCGACGACCCCACCGACAACTGCAAGGACGGTAACTGTGTCTTCTGAAAGTCCGATGGCACGGAACCATCCGGTGAAGCACACCGCCGTACCGCCGTTCACGGTCGTACAACCCGGTGCGGGCCGCCACATTCCGATCCCCGGGTTCGGTGCCGACTTCAAATTCGACAGCCAACTCACCGACGAGGCCGTGTCGATCGTGGAGCACCCCTTCGCGGTCGGGCAGATCACGCCGCCACATATGCATTCCCGCGAGGACGAGTACTCCCTCGTGCTCGAGGGGGAGATCGGGTTTCGTTCCGATGATGACGAAACCGTGCTCGGGCCCGGCGGTTACGTGCTCAAACCCCGAGGGCAGATGCACGCCATGTGGAACGCCGGGCAGGTCCCGGGCCGGATCGTGGAGATCATCGTCCCCGGCGGCTTCGAACGGTATTTCGCCGATCTCGGCGAGCTGCTGGCGGTCGAGCAGACCGACCCTGCCGTCTATGACGCCCTGGCTGCTCGTTACGGGCTGATTTACGGCCACCCCGACTGGCTCGACGACGTCATCGCCCGTTACAACCTCAACCCGCCCACCCACGGCACCGCCACTGCACACCCCTGAACATATGTCCCGCAACGAATTTCGCGATGTCGAAAGGACTACCTCAATGACCGTGGCCGTGACCACGCCCGACGAACTGCGCTCAGCACTCGAGCGCGGTGACCGCGAGATCGCCGTGCAGGGACGGCTCACCGGATTGCCCGGCTTCACTGTAGCTCCGGGTGTGAGGCTGATCGGAGACGCCGAACTCGTCTTCGCCGACGGCCACGACGGGGTGCGGATCACCGCCGAGAACTACCTGCAAGGGCTACGGATCACTGTGAGCGATCCGACCCGGCGCGCAGTGCACAACGACACCGGCCAGACCGATCTCGGGCGGATGGTCATGACCGGCCTCACCACCAACGGGAGAGTGCAGATCGTGGCCGCGGACGCTCTACGCACCGGGCATCTCGAAGTCGGCGGGCTCGATATCGAAGCCGCCGACGCCCGTACCGCCGAGCCCCGGCCCTCCGGCTTCAATGTCGATGTGCGCCAAGGCGCATTCACCCTCTACAACCAGCAACGGGACCGAACCTCCTTGCTCACCGCCGATCTCACCGGGATCGTCGTGGGGCGGGAGAACAATCCCGTGCGCGGTAGCGGCGTCTTCGTTTCCGGCACACCGGGCGGCGGCCGGATCAGCGGAACCCGGCTGCACACCGGGGCGGTCTACACCGACGGTGGAATCGAGCCCGGCACAGCGGGACAGATCACCGGTGGTGTCTTCATCGGGTACGCCGACTTCACCCAGGTCATCAACGAGGGACCGGTAACCACATACGGTGCCAACGACATGGCCCTCGACCTGTGGGGCGATGTCGATGAGTGGACCGCCCACGCGCCCGTGACCACGCACGGCCCCAGCGGCATCGGATTCGTGAACTTCGGCAGTATCGACACGCTGCGCTGTCTGGCACCGATCATCACCACCGGGACCGGGGCGCGCGGATTCAACCTCTACGACGGAACCATCGGCACCGCCGAATTCGCATCCATCACCACCCATGCAGACGCCGCCGTCGGCATTCAACTCTCTCGGCCGATGGGTGATCTGATCATTCATGGTGGTATCGAAACCCATGGCGGCATAGGTCAATCGCTGGTCAAAGGTGAGATCGTCACCTTGTCCGCGGTCGCGCTCAGCGTCAAAGCGGGCGCACACGTGCGGCACTTGCGAGTGGATGGTGGCCTGCGCGTGCACGGCATGGGCGTCATTCCGATCGAAATCGCCGGAGCAATCGACGAATTGACTATCCGAGGCGGCATCCACCCGGCCTGACGGCACGTCGGGACCGCGGAAATTCGCTTGCCCGTATGGATCCGGAGCGGTGTCATGTAGTGCGATGAAGCAGCAACGCCCGGCCACGGCCAGATCCGTCACCGACGGCCTCAAACTGCACCGACACCTGGTGCGGTCGCCCGGTCGTGTCCACACGGTGATCACCTTGCGTCCCGGTACCGCCGCTCGTTTCAGCACGAACTACTACCACGGCACCTGGCATGTGTTGTCCGACGATCATGGTGCGCGTCTGCTGGCGCGATTGTTGTGGGGGCTGTCCTATCAGGCTCGTCCGGGCACGGTCATCCTCATCGATCGACCGTTCCTCACCCCGACGCCGTTCGACGCCGACCCGGCCGATCCCATTGTCCTGGTGCCCGGTTGGTGCACCCCGTTTGACAATCGGGCGGCCAGTGAGCTGAAACGTCAACTGCCCCTGGCATCTTCGGACGGCACGGTGCGCTGGCACACCTTCGGCCTGGACCGGACGTCGAAACCTGAGGCACGGCAGAGCTGGTGGGATCATTACCGCCACTGGGGCGACGAGGGCAGCGTCAGTCGCCGTAGCGGCCTGCTCGTTTTCGCCCCCGCCACCGCCGAGGCGTGCCGCGCCTGGGCGCTGAGCACAGCCCATCTCGATACGTCGGGCCCGTACGGCACCGATCACGTCGAGCTCGGCTCCTGGGAGCGCGGTCTTGACGGTGAAATCCAAGTCTTCCGGCGATTTCGGCCGATGGTGAACGTGGCGGGCCAGGCTCGTGCGCAGGTGCTGTCTCTCCGCGACGCTCCGACCGACCCCGCCACCTTGCGCCCGGCCATCTGGCACGAAGCCGAAAAGGTCAGGGGCGACGCCCATCTGAGAATTCGCGAATGGAGCGGCAGCCGCTACGAGCTCGGCCGGGCCGCCGCCGTCATGCTCGACCACGCAGAGGTGTCCACCCTCGACGATCTCGCAGACCTCGGCGCGGTCCAGGCGTACCGCCGCATGCGCGACGCTGAGGTCAAGGGCCTGAACCTCGAGATGTTGTGGGCGATGGAGGGCGCACTCACCTATCGCGACCGTCGCAGTGTCGATGCGGACCGTCGCCGCGAACTCCTCGCCGAACTCGGCCCGGAGCCCGCACGACAGCCGCGCCGCCGACACCGTTATCGAGCCCCCATCCGCCCTACCCCCGGTCAGCGTCTCTGACCTCCGGGCAACCGGTGTATTGATTCTTCTTCGGAATGCGCTCATTGGACACCATAAACAATGCCCTTACATACATAATTGCTGATCGGTCATGTTAAATGAACTCATGACAGATCTCGCACGCACACTCCAAGAGGCGTACGACCGTCACGAACACCACCCCGATTGTTGGGAAAAAGTCGCTGCTGCCGCCCGGACTCATTTGCGTCTCGGACTCGATGGCGGCCCCACCCTGCCGATCTGGAAATTCGATGCAAGTGGGCCGAGTTGGTTAGCGGAATGGCCATGTAACGGCAAGTGCGATATTTACCGCCTCGATCACGAGATTCACTCCTCACGCGGGTGTTATTGGATTTCCCTGCAAGGTGACGACGGTCGTTGCAGCAGCACGAGCGTAGGTTCCCTCGAAGAGGCGAAGGCGGTAGCGGGACGCTGGGCGCTCGAGCGCGGTTGGTAGGAGCGCCGCTCAGCGGCTGGTCAAAATCGTTGTGATTCAAAGCAGTTCGGGTCAATGGCTCGATCGCTAGTGTTCGGCCGCATGGGGACGGGAAATCTCGAAGGAACCGAATCGATTATTGCCGTGGAGTCGTTGACGACCAGCGCTCCCACCCGCCCCGCGATGACTCGAAGGTCCAACGCGTGGCTGTTCATTCTGTCCGATGTGATCACGCAATTCGGCGCGGGCATGGTGATTTCGGCCAGCGCGTGGTTCGTCTTCGATAAAACTCACAGCAGTAGTCTGGTTGCCGGAGTCGCGTCCGCGAACACTCTCGGTGGCGTGCTCGTCTCATTGGCGGCCGGAGCGCTCATAGACCGGTTTCGGCCGAAGAGTATCGCGCTCGCCTCGCACGCGATACGCGTGACGTTCATGACGGTCCCGCTGATTCTGTTTGCCACCTTCGGATTCCATCCGGCGTTCGCCTTCATCCTGGCTCTCGACAATGGCATCGGCTGGAACCTGTATTTTCCCGCATCGAAGGCCATCGTGCAGCGGCTGTCCGGCGACGGCGGAACGGCCGGAATGAATTCGCTGGCGGAAGTGTCGATGCAGGTCGGGCTTTTCTCCGCGGGAGCAATCGCGGGAGTCGTCTATCGCGGGGTCGGGTTCTATCCGATACTCGCGGCGAGCGCTGCGGCGATGTGTGTGGGAATCATAATCCTCAGCCGTGTGGATGTACCCGAACCGCCGGAAGAGCCTCAGGCGGACAACGAATCTCGTGCACGCTCATTCCGATCCGGCTTCACTTACCTCCGGCAGCGCCCGAGGGTTCTGGTCCTGTCCCTGGTGCTGTGCTCGCCGTTCATCGTCGCGACGATTGGCGCGACCGCCCTGCCCGGCTACGCGAATGTCGATCTCGGTGTCAGTTCGGTCGGCTATGGACTGATCGCGACGTCGTGGGGAGCCGGAGCCTGCATCGCGGGGCTCACGCTGGGCCGTATCGGCGAACACCTCCGGCGCACAGCCGTGGTCATCAGTGGACTGTGCCTGCTGGCGGCATATGGCGGCGTCATGGCCCTCAACACTCATCTCCCGCTCGCCGTCATCGCCACGGTGATCGCGGGCCTGGCTGCGGCGGCAACGCGCATAGCTCTCTACACGGAAATCATGGCAACGGTGCCGAGCCGCTTCCTCGGGCGCGTACTCGCCTTGGGGAACCTCGCGAGCCTGCTTCTACAAACCTTGCTGGCCCAGTCGGCCGGTGTGCTGATGGACAACACCGCGCCACGGTACGGCTATTTATTGGTCGTCCTCGTCGCCGGTACGTTCGCCATCGTTTTCGTCACGACCCGTGCCCCGGCCTCGTCGACCGATTGAACAAAATACCGGTCGACAACTGCATATTCGACTGGCCCAGTGGTCATTTCAATGCCCGTCCGACCGCGGGCTGGATAAGATCGACGCCATGCGTTTGGGAGGAATTGTCATCGGGGCGGTGGCCGCGGTGTCGTTGGTCGCGGGGTGTGGTGGGTCGGGAGGGAATCAGTCTGTGCCCCAACCAAAACCGAGCACGCCGCGCGCGGAGCTGCTGTTGACGGCATCGGATTTCCCGGCGGGGACCAAGACGGAAGTCATCCCGCCCGACAAGACAGATAAGACCGCTGAGACCGCTGAGCCATCGAACTCGGGTCAGATACCTGTGACCTCTATCGGGTGCAGTACAGGCACGGGGAGTGAGTCGGACAAGGACAGCTCGGCAATACTGGCCAGCAACGATGATCATGACCTGGTGTACATGGAGCGCGTGGCCGATGCTGCCATGAATATCGGGAAGATCAAGGATGCGATCCTCCGAGAGTGCGCCGACAAGACGTTTCATACCAGCGCGGGTGACGTCCACAGGAAGACGGCGGTGATATCCCTTCCAGACGGTCTGCATGCGGACGAGGCCATCGAATACCGCAGCGACATAACCGCGCCCCGAGACGAGATGAATATGGAAACCATCGCCGCCTTCGCTATCGTGCGTGGCATGACAGTGACGCTCGACGCCACATTGCTCGGCTCCGCCGTGCTCGACAAGGCAGTGTTCGACCGACTCTTCGTGGCTGCCGTCGAAAAGGTCGTTTCCGCAAAGTAGCCAGCCGCGTCGGGGTCACAGCGGCGCGGCTCTTGGCCGCTACCCGCTGACAGAGAACGGAAGATTCGGCAGCTTGGCCATTTGTTGTCCGGGTTGCAGAATTACGGACCTGCCATGGCAATCATCGGTCTCCCAGAATGTCTGTGGGCCGCTGCTGCTGTTCGCGGCAGATGCGGCCTTGCCGGCCGGGCTGTCACGGGAGAAGCAGCCCGCACGCTGATCCGTAAGGCGCTCGCCGGGACAAGGGAATACCCAGCATGAATCGCGGCCTGAGCCGCAACCGCCCGTTCAGTCCCGGCGGGCTGCGCAACATGGTTGACGTAATGATTATGTCACCCTATTGTTGTGTCATGCTGTTCCCGACGCCCGCGCTGACCACCGCTGATGCTCGCGTCCTCTCCGACGTGGACCGGATGCGCGGCGAACTGCGACTCGAGATTCAGGCCAAACCTGGCAAATGGGCAGGTGGCCTGCATAAGTTCCTCACCGCGGATGCTGTCGCCGCGTCCAACTCCATCGAAGGGTTCAAAGTCTCCACCGTCGACGTGGAAGATCTGATCGCGGGTGAACGGGACGTCGACGTTTCCGAAGAGAACAAGGCCGAGACCCTTGCCTACGAGCAGATGATGACCTACATACAAACACTGCACGCTGTAGACGATTTCGCCTACAGCAAGGGTTTCCTCAACGCGCTGCATTGGATGCTGCAAGGGCATCGGCACACCGAACGCCGCCCGGCCGGGCAGTGGCGACCCGGCCCCGTGTACGTGACCGACGCTCGGGATCCGAGCATCGCCGCCTACACCGCCCCCGACGCCGATCGCGTCCCGGCATTGATGGAGGAGCTCGTCGACTGGCTCAACGCCGACGACGACACGCATCCACTCGTGCGGGCGGCAATGGCACACCTGCACCTGGTATCCATCCACCCCTGGGCCGACGGCAATGGACGCCTGTCGCGGTCACTGCAGACACTGATGATCGCAAGGGAAGGTGTACTCGCACCGGAGTTTTCGTCGATCGAGGCGTGGCTCGGCAGACCCGGGAATACGTGGGAGTACTACCAGGTACTCGGCCGTCGGGGCAGTACCTTTCGGCCGGATCAGGATGTGTCCGAATGGATTCAGTTCAACCTGACTGCCTACCACCAGCAGGCACAAACGGTGCACGCCCGTTGGGTTCGGTCCGGCACCGTATGGGCGATGCTCGAGGAATACGTCGCGGGTATCCGCCTGGACGAACGAGTCATCAGCGCGTTGCATGATGTTGCTTTGTCCGGCAGGGTCCGCCGGACCCGCTATGAACAAGCCGAAGGTCTAAGTCTGCAACAAGCGCAACGCGATCTACGCGACCTCGTCGCATTAGGGGTCCTCGAGTCGGTCGGCCGTACCCGCGCGCGCTTCTACACTGCCGGAACAGGTTTCCCGGAAGATGTGTTGGAAGCCGCCAGCACTCCGACCACGCTCGACAACCCCTACGAGCGCTAGGCGCGACCTGACGGCTCCCCGGAACCGGTCAGCGACCACCTCACCGACTTCCTGGTCGAACATACGACCGGAACCTGGCAGCCGACCGTATCGAGATCGGCTAGGGGGCATGGGATCAGTGGTGGTTCAGGAGATGGACGTGGTGTGGGGTGAGTTCGGCGAGGGTGGTGACGCCGAGGAGCTTCATTGTGCGTTCGATTTGGGTTTGGAGGATGGTGATGGCGCGGTCTACGCCGGGTTCGCCGCCTGCCATCAGGCCGTAGAGGTAGGCGCGGCCGATTAGGGTGAAATGTGCGCCGAGGGCTAGGGCGGCGACGATGTCGGCGCCGTGCATGATGCCGGTGTCGAGGTGGATTTCGAGGTCGTTGCCGACTTCTCGGGCTACTTCGGGTAAGAGGTGTAGGGGGACGGGGGCGCGATCTAGTTGGCGTCCACCGTGATTGGACAGCACTATGCCGTTCACGCCGTGGTCGGCCAAGCGTTTGGCGTCTTCGACGGTTTGTACGCCCTTCACCAGGATGGAGCCGGGCCAGTGGGCGCGGATCCAGGTCAGGTCGTCGAAGGTGACGGTGGGGTCGAACATTGTGTCGAGTAGTTCTGCGACGGTGCCGGACCAGCGGTCCAGAGAGGCGAAGGCGAGGGGTTCGGTGGTGAGGAAGTCCCACCACCACCATGGTCGGCGTAGGGCATCGAGTGCGCCCGCCGCGGTGATCGAGGGTGGCACGGTCATGCCATTGCGCACGTCGCGCAGTCGTGCGCCTGCGGCGGGGACGTCGACGGTGACCACGAGTGTGTCGAAACCGGCGCGGGCGGCGCGGTCGACCAGGGCGAGGGATCGGTCGCGGTCGGTCCACATGTAGAGCTGGAACCAGTTGCGGGCGGTCGGGCCGGTAGCGGCGGCCACGTCCTCGATGGCGGTGGTGCCCATGGTGGACAGGGTGAATGGGATTCCGGCGCGTTCGGCGGCACGAGCTCCCGCGAGTTCACCCGCGGTGTGCATCATTCGGGTGAATCCGGTGGGCGCGATACCGAAGGGAAGCGCGGTCGTCTTGCCGAGAACTGTTGTACCGGTGTGTGTTTTGGAGACATCGCGCAGGATGGCGGGGCGGAACTCCAGATCGGTGAATGCCTGCCGGGCTCGGTTCAGGCTGATTTCGGCGTCGGCCGCGCCGTCGGTGTAGTCGAAGGCGACCTTGGGTGTGCGTTTGCGCGCCATCTCGCGCAGATCCCAGATAGTTTGGGCGCGTTGTAGTTTGCGGCCCACACCAAGGAACGGGCGTTCGAAGCGCAGGAGTGGTGCGAGTTCGCGCGGGCGGGGGATGCGGCGGGCGGTCATCGAGACACCTCCGCCGCGGCGCGCAGCCGGAGCGAATGCATTCCGGCATCCACTTCGAGCATGGTTCCGGTGGTGGAGGCGGCGGCAGGTGAGGCCAGATAGGTGACGGCGGCGGCCACTTCGGCGGCGGTGATCAATCTGCCGTGCGGTTGACGTGCCTGCAGCGCAGCGAGTTCCGCGTCCGGGTCGGGAGCAGAGGCGAGGAGCCGCTGGACCCACGGCGTATCGACGGTGCCCGGGTTCACGCAGTTCACGCGGATGCCCTCAGCGAGGTGGTCCGCGGCCATCGCGCGCGTGAGGGAGAGCACCGCCCCTTTGCTGGCGCTGTAGATGGCGCGATTGGGCAGGCCGGTGGTGGCGGCAATCGAGCAAATGTTCACGATGGACGCGGCGGGGGAGTGGCGCAGGCGGGGCAATGCGGCCCGGCTGACACGGACCAGGCCGAATACGTTGACCTCGAATACCTTTCGCCACTCGGCGTCGGTGTGGTCGGCAATGGTGCCCTGCGCGCCGATGCCCGCGCAATTGACCACGATGTCGAGTCCGCGCATGGCCTCGGCGGCCGCGGCGACGGCGGTCTGGACCTGGCTGTCGTCGGTGACATCGCACTGCCAGAACGGCCCGGAGGCCGGCTTTTCGAGATCGAGCACCGCGACTCGCGCACCTGCGGCGCTGAGGGATTCAGTGACTGCCTGCCCTATGCCGGACGCCCCGCCGGTCACGATCGCGGCCAGTCCGTCGAGTATCCATGGCGACATATCGACAGAGCCCTCTTCCTTCGATAGATCCGATGTCTGCGGACGTGACATTAGCAGTTGCGGCCCTTGCAGGCGGTGAAATGTGGCTATTGGACGGATATTTCGATGATCGCGAACCTCTTGCGTGCATAGACATCCGATGTATAGTCGTGATCCAGATCACTTCCTGCGATAGGGCGAACTAGATGCCAACCATCACCCAGCTGGACACGCTCGACGTCCGGTTCCCGACGTCGCGCGAACTGGACGGCTCGGATGCGATGAATCCAGATCCGGACTATTCGGCGGCCTATGTCGTCCTGCGCACCGATGACCCGGGCGGCCCCGAAGGGCACGGCTTCGCCTTCACCATCGGCAGGGGAAACGACGTGCAGCGCGCGGCCATTCAGTCGCTCGAGCACCTCGTGGTGGGGCGATCGGTCACCGAGATCATCGGAGCTCTCGGTGACTTCGCCCGCACACTGACCGATGACTCCCAGCTGCGCTGGCTGGGCCCGGAGAAGGGCGTGGTCCACATGGCCGCGGGCGCGGTCATCAACGCGGCCTGGGACTTGGCGGCCAAGTACGCCGGAAAGCCGGTGTGGCAGCTGGTTTCGGAGATGTCGCCGGAGCAGATCGTGGATCTGGTCGATTTCCGGTACCTGACCGACGCGCTCACTCGCGACGACGCGCTACGGATCCTGCGCGACGCGCTTCCGGGCCGGGCCGAGCGCACCGAAAGACTCCTTGCCGACGGATATCCCGCCTATACGACCTCCGCAGGCTGGCTCGGTTACTCCGACGAAAAGCTCGCGCGACTGGCACAACATGCCGTGGCCGAGGGATTCCGCACGATCAAGATCAAGGTCGGCCGGGATGTCGAGGAGGATGTCCGGCGGGTCAAGATAGCCAGGGACGCAATCGGTCCCGATATCGGGCTGGCCGTCGACGCCAATCAGCGCTGGGATGTGGACACTGCGGTCGACTGGATCCACCGGCTGGCCCTCGCGGGACTGGCCTGGGTCGAGGAACCGACCAGTCCGGACGACATTCTCGGCCACGCCGAGATTCGCCGTCGCGTGGCCCCGGTGCCCATATCCACCGGCGAGCATGGACAGAACCGAATCCTGTTCAAACAGCTCTTGCAGGCGGGTGCGGTGGACATCGTGCAGATCGACGCGGCACGCGTGGCCGGAGTCAATGAGAACCTGGCGATCCTCCTGCTGGCGGCCAAGTTCGGCGTCCCGGTGGTGCCGCACGCGGGTGGAGTCGGGCTCTGCGAACTGGTGCAGCATCTGGCGATGATCGACTACATCGCGGTGTCGGGCACATCGACCGGCCGCGCCATCGAGTACGTCGATCACCTACACGAACACTTCCGCGATCCGGTCGTGGTGTCGGGCGGTCGATACCGGGCCCCCCGCGCGCCGGGCTTCAGCGCCGAGATGTTGCCGCAGTCCCTGGCCACCTACACCTATCCGACCGGTGCCGCGTGGCGCACCCCCGCGACCGGCGAATCCTCGAAGAAGGAGTACGAGAACTCATGAAAACCGCTTCATCCCTGTTCAGTTATAGATTTCTCGCCGCGGCGTGCGGCGTCGCACTGGTCGTCGCGGGCGCGGGCTGCTCCCGGGAGTCGACCGGTACCGGTGGTGGGCCGGTCGCGAATGTCGGCTCGGGCGCGGAGAATGGCGTGCTGGTCGGAGCGGACCAGCCACGCTCGGACTCCGACTTCTGGAGCGCCTACGCCGGTTACCTCGGTCCGAAATCCGCCGCCGCCGGGGTGAAATTGGAGAACACCTCCTCCGACAATGACGCGAATCGGCTCAAGTCCAATGTGGACACACTGCTGTCGAAGGACGTCAAGGCCATCATCATGGCCCCGCAAGACACCGCCGCGGCCAAGCCCGCCATCTCGGCGGCGACCGCGAAGAAGGTGCCCGTCGTCAGCGTGGACACCCGGCCGGACAGCGGCGGTGCCTACATGGTGGTGCGCGCCGACAACCGCGCCTATGGCACCAACTCGTGCATCTACCTCGGCGAAACCCTCAAGGGCGCAGGCAAAGTCGTGGAATTCCAGGGCGATCTGAGCTCGATCAACGGCCGCGACCGCTCGCAGGCGTTCGCCGACTGCATGCGCACCCGTTACCCGGGAATCAAAGTGATCGAGATCCCCACCGACTGGAAGGGCGATCGCGCCGCCTCGGGCCTACAGGACAAGCTGCTCACCGACCCCGACATCAATGGCATCTACATGCAGGCGGGCGGCGTATTCCTGCAACCGACGCTGGCATTGCTCAAGCGCAGCGGCAAACTCGTGAAAGCCGGTGAGCAGGGCCATATTACGATCGTCTCCAACGACGGCATCAAGGCCGAACTCGACGCCATTACCTCCGGCGATATCGATGCGACCATCTCCCAGCCCGCCGACCTCTACGCCCAGTACGCCGCCGTGTACGCGAAGGCCGCCACCGAGGGCCGCACATTCACCGCCGGACCGACCGATCACGGGTCGATCATTATCGACACCGGTGTCGGCGGCATGCTCGAGGACCAACTGCCCGCCCCGGTCGTCACTCGCACCGGTGGCAAAGTAGGGGAGCTGGACACGCTGCCTCCGACCGCACCGGGACTGTGGGGGCACGGCAACTGATGGCGCCGCCCACCGAATCCGAACTCGCCGAACAGGTTCCGATCGCCGAGGCAGTCGGTGTCACCAAACGATTCGGCCGTAATACCGCTCTCGACCGAGTCGGCTTGCGGGTGACGCCGGGCCGCACGCATGCGCTGGTCGGCCGGAACGGTGCCGGGAAATCCACTCTGGTTTCGGTTCTCACCGGACTCGCACCTCCCGATGAGGGGGAGGTGCGCTTCCACGGTGAGCCATCGCCCGCACCCGCCGACCGCGATGGCTGGCGGGCGCGAGTGGCGTGCGTATATCAGCGGTCGACCATCATCCCGGATCTGTCCGTGGCCGAGAACCTCTTTCTGGGCAGACAGGGCTTCGGGAAGCGAATCGTGCACTGGCGCAAGCTCCGTGCGAGCGCGCGTGAACTGCTGGACACCTGGCAGGTACCCGTGGACGTGGACATGCTGGCCCGCGACCTGTCGGTCGAACATCGTCAGCTGGTGGAGATCGCGCGATCTCTGTCCTACGGGGCGCGATTCATCATCCTCGATGAACCGACCGCACAGCTGGACGGGCCCGCGATCAAGAGGCTCTTCGCCCGGATTCGCGATCTGCAGGCGCAGGGTGTCACCTTTCTCTTCATCTCCCACCACCTGGACGAAGCCTACGAAATCTGCCTGGACATCACGGTTTTCCGGGATGCCCGGCATGTACTCACCGCACCGGCCGCGGAACTCGGCAAGCCGGAGCTGATCGCGGCCATGACCGGTGACACCGTTGCGCAGGATTCCCAGGTGGTGCGGCACACGCCCACCCCCGCGACCCGACCGGCACTCGAGGTCGAAGGGCTCACGCGGCCAGGCGAATTCGAGGACCTCGGATTCGCCGTGCGACCCGGGGAAATCGTGGGACTTGCCGGTGGCGGCAGCAGCGGGCGCACCGAGGTGGCCGAAACCATCGTCGGATTACGCAAGGCCGCAGCCGGTTCGGTGAGCGTGGGCGGAGTCCCCTTGCGCCGCAGTGGTGTGGTGCCTGCCCTGCGTGCCGGAATCGGATTCGTGCCGCGCGACCGGCACGACGAGGGGCTGGTACCGGAGATGAGCATCGGAGACAATGCCACGCTGACCGTGCCGCACCAGCTGGGAAGGTTCGGTCTGCTATCGGGCAGAACCCGGAACATGCTAGCGGGCAAGGCTATTCGGGATCTCGATATCAAGGCCGAGGGGCCGGGCCAGAGCGTCTCCGAGCTGTCCGGCGGCAATCAGCAGAAGGTTGTCTACGCCCGCGCCTTGGCCACCGATCCGGCGGTGCTGGTGCTGATCAGCCCGACCGCCGGAGTCGACGTCCGCTCCAAGGACACCCTGCGTGGCGTGCTGCGAACCGCCGCCGCGGGCGGCACCGCCGTGCTGGTGGTGACCGATGAGCTCGACGATCTGCGTGACTGCGATCGAGTCCTGGTATTACGCCACGGCCGGTTCGCCGCGGAATACGAACAGGGCTGGGACGACCGGGAACTCGTCGCCGCCATGGAAGGACTGTCATGACCCAGACGACCGGGACATCGTCGGAGCAGACGACGTCGACCGCCGGTGCGCCCGCCGCGACCCGTCGTGGTGGCGGCCTGACCGCGGTGCGCTGGGGTGCGCTGCGGGACTTCCTTCTGGTGCCGCCCATTCTGCTGGTGCTGGTGGTCGGCTACTTCATCAACCACAACTTCGTCTCACTGACCAATCTCACCAATGTCCTCACCACGATGAGCGGGATATCCCTGCTGGTGCTGGCCGAGGTGCTGGTATTGATCGTGGGCCGGATGGACCTCTCGCTCGAATCCACCTTCGGACTGGCGCCCGGCCTTGCCATTTGGGCGACCATGGGCACCGCGAAGGTCGGCGCGTTCAGCGGAACTTCACCATGGATGGCCATTCCGCTCGCACTACTGGTCGGCCTGGCGGTAGGGGCGGTCAATGGACTGCTCATCGTGAAGTTCGGGCTCAACGGCTTCATCGTCACCCTTGCCATGCTCATCGCTCTGCGCGGACTACTGACCTTCCTCACCGAGGGATTCACGCTGACCAAGATTCCGGATTCCATCGACTGGCTGGGCAATGCCCGAGTGCTCGGAATACCGGCGAATGTCATTGTGTGCCTGGGACTCTTCGCGCTCGGATATCTTGTGCTCACCTATACAACCGCCGGGCGTGCGCTCTACGCCGTCGGCGGAAATGAAGCCGCGGCGCGGGCGGCGGGCATCCGCACGGACACCGTGGTCTGGAGTGTGCTCATCGTCGCGGGCGGACTGGCCGCGATCGGCGGGCTCA
The DNA here is from genome assembly GCF_040683015.1 of Nocardia sp. NPDC051030. Taxonomy (NCBI): domain Bacteria; kingdom Bacillati; phylum Actinomycetota; class Actinomycetes; order Mycobacteriales; family Nocardiaceae; genus Nocardia; species Nocardia sp. NPDC051030. Next base: position 516,065 of record NZ_JBFBCD010000003.1, read on the forward strand.
TCTACAGCGGACAGTTCGCCAGCGTGCAGGTCAGCCAGGGCGACGGGATGATCTTCCAGGTCTTCGCGGCCTGTGTGATCGGCGGCGTGGCATTGAACGGTGGCCGCGGTTCGGTACTCGGCGCGTTCTTCGGAATCCTGATTCTGACGCTCATCCAGAAGCTGCTCTCCTATGGCGGGGTCAGCGCCGACTCGCTCAAGTTCATCAATGGCGCGCTGATCCTGGTCGCGCTGGTGATCACCCGCATCGCCAGCGGGCGCAGGCAGGAGTGACTCGATGCGAATCGCTTTGCACACCAAGCTGAAGCCGGGAGCCGAGGAAGACTACGAGGCGGCACATCGACAGGTGCCCGAGGAATTGGTGGACGCCATCCGCGCGGCCGGTGCGACCTCGTGGACGATCTGGCGCAGCGGGACCGACCTATTCCATGTGATCGACTGTGCGGATTACGATGCGCTGCTCGCGCGGCTGGTCTCTCTGCCGGTGAATATCGCCTGGCAGGAGCGGATGGACGGTTATCTGGAAGCGGCACACGACTATTCGGCCGACGGTGCGGCCGCGGTCCTCCCCGTGATGTGGCAGTTATGACCGACTTATCGCAGCTCGTGCTGGGCGGAGCCGGATACGCGGGATTGTTCCGGGCGGTTGACCCGTTCTCGGCGCAGGCGACGCTGGATGCCGCGTGGACGGCCGGAATTCGATCCTTCGACACGGCACCGCATTACGGGGCGGGCTCGAGTGAGGAACGACTGGGCCGGTTCTTGCGCGGCCGGTCCGGTTTCACGGTCTCGACCAAGGTGGGGCGGTTGCTGTTCGACGATCCCACCGCCGCCGAGGGAGCGGAGGGGTTCTACGGGACGCCGAAACGGTCTCGGCGACGCGACTACTCGGCCGCCGGGACACGAATGTCGGTGGCCGACTCGCTGGCTCGATCGGGGCTGGACCGCTTCGACACCCTGCTCGTGCACGACCCGGACGATCACATGGAGCAGGCACTCGCCGAGACCGTGCCGGAACTCGCGCGTCTGCGGTCCGAGGGGCGGTGTGTCCGCATCGGTATCGGGGTCAACCGCGTCGATGTGGCGCTGCGGTTCGTGCGAGAAGCACCGATCGACGTGGTACTGATCGCCGGGCGCTTCACACTGCTGGATCGGCAGGCGGAGACAGAACTGCTGCCGGAATGCGCACGACGCGGTATTCGGGTACTGGCGGCCGGGGTGTTGAACAGCGGCATCCTGGCGGATCCGGACCGGTTGTCTACCTTCGATTACCGCCTTGCCGCCGACGAGGTCATCATGCGGGCGCAAGCGATGGCGAAGGTGTGCGCGAAGTACGAGGTGCCATTGCGAGCCGCGGCACTACAGTTCCCGGGTCGCCATCCGATGATCGGCGGAACCGTTATCGGTGCGAGCAGCGCCGCCGAGGTCGCCGACACTATCGCGATGCTGAAAGTGGCCGTGCCGGAAGAGCTCTGGGAGGAATTGGACCGGTGCCTCTGACCCACGACACCGGGCAACGCTCAGCCCGCGGCCTTGCGCAGCCACTCCATGACCCCGCCGACATGGGCAAGAGCACGCGCATGCGCGAGCTCCGGATCATGTGCCGCGATGGCATCGCAGATTCCGCGGTGCTCGGCGACGGTGCGCTCGAAGGCACCCTCCTCGGTGACGCCGCGCCAGATGCGGGCCCGGGTGGTCGGCATGGAGAGCGAATCCAGCAGCGAGGCAAGGACTTTATTGCCGGAGGCCGCGGCGATCGCGGCGTGGAAGCTCAGATCCAAGGCCACCAGGTCGGTGATCGCGCCGCTCTGCGGGGGTTCGACCAGGGTGTGCAGGTGCGCGATCTGCTCGTCCGTCATCTGCTGGGCGGCCAGCGCAGTGGCCGCCGGTTCCAGGATGCGACGCACCCCGAGAATGTCGAGCACCGAATCGTCCTGGTGGAAGTCGAGCAGGAAGCTCATGGCGTCCAGCAGCGAATTCGGTTCCAGGCTGGCCACATACGTGCCGTCACCCTGCCGCACGTCCAGGATCTGCACCAGCGACAGCGCGCGCACCGCCTCCCGCAGCGAATTGCGCGACACTCCGAGTTCGGCCGCCAGATCCGCCTCGCGCGGCAGCCGCGAACCCGGCTTCAGATCGCCCGAGACGATCATCGCCTTGATCTTCGCTATCGCATCATCGGTGACCGACACGTGGTTCCTTCTCTCCAGGATGTGACGCAATGCCTCCGATGACTGTAGACGCTCATGTCCATGTGTGGACGATAGGCGGTGGTGAGTACCGGGTCGAATACGATTGGCTCACCGAAACATCGGATGTTTTGTACCGAACATACACCCTGAACGATGCCGAAACGGAGTTCGCCGAACACGGTATCGACGCCGCAGTGCTGGTGCAGGCGTCGGATTCGCTCGCCGAGAATCAGGCACTGCTGGCCGCCGCCGCTGCGGCGAAACGGCCCACCGCGGTGGTCGGCTGGCTGCCCTTGCACCGGCCCGCGCTGACCACGGCCGCGCTACCGGAACTGTTGGCTCGTCCCGAGTTCGTGGGAGTGCGTCACATGATCCACCGCGATCCCGATCCCGAATGGCTGATGCGGACCGAGGTTTCGGAATCGCTGAGCCAATTGGCCAGTGCTGGACTGGTATTCGAGGCCGTCGCGGAACGCCCCGACCTGCTGGCGCAAGTTCCGGTCATCGCCCGTGCCCATCCCGAGCTGACCGTGGTTCTCGATCATCTCGGCAAGCCTCCCATCGCGAGCGCGCACTGGCAGCCCTGGGCGGATCTGCTCGCCGCGGCAGCCGCCGAACCCAATATCGTCGCCAAGATCTCCGGACTGGCCACCGTGTCCGGCGAGGAGATCAGCGCATCGTCCTGGCAGCCCTATGTGGACCATGCGCTGGCGGTATTCGGCCCGAATCGACTCATGCTCGGCGGAGACTGGCCATTCACCCTCACCGCGGCGTCCTACGACACGGTGTGGCGCACCACCCTCGAAACGCTCGCCGCGCTCACCGCCGGTGAGCGCGCCTTGATCCTGGGCGAGGTAGCCGACCGAACCTACAACCTGCGTCGCCTGGGAGCGATGCCGGAAGGAGTCTCCGAATGATGTTGCAACGCATAGGCGAAGCGGGCAGCGAGCGTCCGATCCTGGTGAACGGGGGACGGGCCTACGACTTGAGCCCGCTCACCCGCGATATCGACGGCGAGTTCCTCGCAGCGGGTGGAATCGCCGATGCGACAGCCGCATTCGCTGCCGGTCGACTGGACGAGGTCGATATCTCCGGTCAACGCATAGGCGCGCCGGTGGCACGGCCGCAAGCGATCTGGTGCGTAGGCCTCAACTACGCCGCGCACGCCGAGGAATCCGGCGCACCGGTCCCCGAGTTCCCGGTGATCTTCTTCAAGACCCCCAACACCGTGATCGGCCCATACGACGATGTCCTCATCCCACGCGGTTCCGAGAAGACCGACTGGGAGGTGGAACTCGCGGTGATCATCGGAGCCCGCGCCCGCTACCTCGAATCGCCGGACGAGGCAGTGAAATACATAGCCGGGTACACCATCTCCAATGATGTCTCCGAGCGCCGATTCCAGCTCGAGGAATCCGGCGGCCAATGGTCCAAGGGCAAATGCTGCGAAACCTTCAACCCCCTCGGCCCCGCCCTCATCCCCGCCGCCGAGCTCGACCCGAAAGACCTGCGCCTGCGCTCGTTCGTCAATGGTGAACCCCGCCAGGATTCCTCCACCGCCGACCTGATCTTCGACATCCCCTACCTGATCTGGCATCTGTCCCAGTACGCCGTCCTGGAACCCGGCGACATCATCAACACCGGAACCCCTGAAGGTGTAGCCCTCTCCGGCCGCTACCCGTACCTCCGTCCCGGCGACGTGGTCGACCTCGAGATCGAAGGCATCGGCAGCATGCGTCAGCACCTCCGCTCCGCGTAACTCCGATCCAGCCCAAATCAGTTGATGCGCAGAGGGGTTCATCAGAGGGTATTGGTTCGATAGGTTGTCCGCATGGGGACCAAACGCCTGATGCTGGAACTGTCCGATGTCGTCGAGGCACCCGCGGCGCGCGTGATCGATGTAGCCGCGCGCCGCTTCGCCGCCATTCCGGGAGCGGAGCAACATGGTGTCGAGATCGACCGTGACCGCGGCTATGTGGCCTACCAGGGCGGATGGTGGTTTCGCGGAGAGTATGAAGTCGCCGAGGAAGCGGGACGGACCACTGTCGTCCATCGCATCTACAACGTCGCCGGACCGGCGAGCAGATGGGGTGTGTCACTGGCCAATCGGTTCTTCATCGGGTTCGAACAACGCGCCGCCGCTGAGTTCGCCGACCTCCTGCGGGAGGCATCCGAGAACGCCGGATGACCAGGATGCCCTGCGTGAACTCTGCTGGTGCGGGTCCTACAGAACGAGGCGGCGGGTATGGGCGTAGACCGCGGCGTGCACGCGGTCGCGGACGCCGAGTTTGGCGAGCACATTGGACACATGCGTCTTGACGGTCTGTTCACCGACGCCGAGCGCGTCAGCGATCTCGGGATTGGTGTAGGCCTTCGCTATCAGTTGTAGGACCTGATGCTCACGGGCGGTGAGGGATTCGACTTCGGGCGCGGCGGGAAAAGGATCGATCCCGATGGTCAAGCGGGTGACCAGGCGCTGGGTCAGGCGCGGATCGATCAGGGCATCACCGTACGCGGCGGTCCGGATGGCGGAGATGAGGCCTTGAGATGGAAGAGTATTCGTGAGGAAGCCACTGGTGCCGAGACGCATTGCGCGGTAGAGGGTTTCGTCCGTGGTGTCGGTGGCGAGGGTGAGTATTCGAGTGGTGCCCGCCAGTCCGGCGACCGTCTCTATGGTGGCCGAGTCGTCGAGGCCGGGCATATCGAGGTCCACCACCGCGATATCCGGTCGTAGCCGCCGCATCTCCCGGATGGCGGCCGCACCGTCACCGACCTCGGCGACGCATCGCAGGTCGGGTTGCGTCTCGATCACAGCGCGCAGGCCCGAACGGAATACGGGCTGACTATTGGCGAGCAATACGGAGATCGTCGAATCCCGCGCGGCGGCTACGCCGAGACCCATCGCGTCGCTACGCCCGGTGGCCGGGGCGGCCGCGTGCGCGGCTCCGGCCGAGAGCATGGTGGCGCTGATCGCGAGGACGAGCGTGGACACCAGCCGAAGTAGCAGCGGGCGTGTCGATGTGGTCGAGGCCATTCGCACAGTCTGCTTCAGCGCAGGAACCCTGTGTAGTTCTTGTTCATGAGTTGGCTCTCGAGTTGTTTGATCGTGTCGAGGCCGACGCTCACCACGATCAGCACAGAAGTCCCGCCGAACGCGAGATTCTGTGCCGGGGAGCCGGATCCGAAGCGCAGCATCAGGTTCGGCAGCACAGCGACAGCACCGAGGTAGATGGAGCCGGGCAGGGTGATCCGGCTCAGGACGTAGTTCAAGTAGTCCGCGGTCGGCTTACCGGGGCGATAGCCCGGAATGAAGCCACCGAACTTCTTCATCTCGTCCGCGCGTTCCTCCGGATTGAAGGTGATCGCGACATAGAAGTAAGTGAAGAACACGATCAACGCGAAGTAGATCCCGACGTACACCGGGTTGCTCGGGTTGACCAGGTACTTCTGAATCAGCTCCTGCCACTTGGCCGGCTCACCCGCGGTCTTCTGGGTCAGCTGGGCCAGCAGGTTCGGCAGATACAGCAGCGAGGACGCGAAGATCACCGGGATGACACCGGCCTGATTGACCTTCAACGGCAGATACGTCGAGGAACCGCCGTACATCTTGCGGCCGACCACACGCTTGGCGTACTGCACCGGAATCCGGCGCTGGCCCTGCTCGACGAAGATCACGCCGAGGACCGTCAAGAGCGTCGCGAGGCATATTCCCGCGAAGATCAGCCCGCCGCTGCTGTCCAGCATCGCCGTGTACTGGCTGGGCATGCGCGCCGCGATGCCCGCGAAGATCAGCAGCGACATGCCATTGCCTATACCGCGCTCGGTGATCTGCTCGCCGAACCACATGACCAGGGCCGCACCGGCGGTCATGACCAGCACGATGATGATCATGCCGAAGAGGGAGGTGTCGACCAGAATGTCCTTGCTGCATCCACGCAGCAGCTGCTTTCGTGCGGCCAGCGCCACCAATGTGGATGCCTCCAGAACCGCCAGCGCCATGGCGAGATAGCGGGTGTACTGGGTGATCTTGGCTTGACCGGACTGGCCTTCCTTTCGCAGGTCCTCGAACCGCGGGATCACCACGGTCAGCATCTGCGTGATAATGCTCGCCGTGATGTAAGGCATGATGCCGATCGCGAACACGGACAACTGCAACATCGCGCCGCCGGAGAACAGATTTATCAGGTCGTAGATGCCGACCGATTCACCACCGGACACGAGTTCGATGCATTCGCGCACCGACTTGTAATCGACCCCGGGCGAGGGAATTACAGCGCCCAGCCGATACAACGCGAGCAAGCCCAGCGTAAACAGAATCTTCCGCCGCAGATCCGGGGTTCGCAATGCCGGTGCAATAGCGGACAGCACAAATCCTCCAGGCCGAACAATGTTGTCGGACAGGGGTTATAGGACCTGCCCAGGGCCTCCGACCCTACGGAGGCCCGCACCCAGTCCACGTCGCCCGCGAGTCGTAATTCGATCTCCCCCGATAGAGGGAATCAGCGATCCGCGAAGTCGGCCTGAAACCCGTCGTCGTCTACGGGGATGGTGTGCCGGGTGCCGGTGTCCGCGCAGATTACATCGGCGATCTTGACCAGGGCAGGGATGTCGCCGGGCTCGAAATGGTCGGCGTTCGGGGCGATCACCTCGTTCACGCCTTCGGTGTAGGCAAGATTCATCAGCCGGTTGATCACAGCGCCAGGGCGCTTCGGGTCGCCGAAGTAGACCAGGACCACCGACCATCCGCGTTGCTCGGCCAGCGCGTGGATGCGCGCCTGGTCTTGTTGCCACCGCTCGCCGGACACGTCGGGGCGGAGGAATCCGATCACATAGTTGGTCATGGTCATGTCCCGGCGTAGTCGCGGTACACGGGTCGGGTGATCGCGAGTCGGCCCCGCTCGGTGCAACGCCAGCGTGCGGGCCCTTGCGGGGTGCCCATCGCCAACCCGGTGCGTGACAGCCGCAGCAATACCCGGTGGATCGAGGTCTCGGGAAGTCCGGTCGCGCGGCAGAGCTGTCGCACGGTCAGCGCTTGGGCTGGATCCAGGATCGACAGTGCACCAAGCACTTTTGCCTCTTGTTCGGTGAATGCCATCGCTCACCGCCCTCGACTGACCGGAGCGTAGGTGCGTGGTGGTTCGGCCGCTAGGCGCGCCTGGATGTCAGCGACGGTCAGGCGAGTCGCGGGATGGTCGGCGTAGGGGAGCATGCGGCCGGTCACGGCGGCGGCGAAGGTCACTAACGAGACGAGCGTGATGGCAAGAAGGATGTCCATGTCCGGCAGCTCCCGGTACTCGGCGGTCGTTGCAGCGCACCCGATACCGCGAGTTCGTGGGTCGATGTGCCCACCCGGTGTTGGGGCTGACTGCCAGTCCACTGCACATCGGGGGTCGGCGGTAGACGCGCAGGATGGGCGGGTGTGTGCACTGGGGGCGTGCACAATCGGTGATTGATAGCGATTTGGTGTTGCCGATGCCAGACTTCGGTTTATGGGACGCCGTGCGAAACAACCGAATCGGCAGTTCGAGGAGCTGGTCGAAGAGGCCGGTGGGGTGCGCAAGGCGCTTGCCCGGCGCGTCGTGGATCGGGGCCGAGGTCTAGGGCTCACGCTCAGCTACGACCACACTTCGATCGGGCGCTGGCTATCGGGGGAACAGCCCCAGCCTCCGGTGCCGCAGCTGATCGCGGACACACTGACCGAATTGCTCGGGCGCACAATCACACCGGCCATGTGCGGCATGTCCAACCTTCGGGATGCGGCAGCGGATCTCGGCCTGGAGTTCTCGCTCAGTCTCTCCGATGCGGTCGACGCGTCGACCGCGCTGTGGCGCAGCGACATCGAGCATCGACGATTTCTGCAGGACACCTCCTACGCGGTCGCGGTGTATCCGGCGGCATCGATGAGGTGGCTGACTCTGCCTGGCCCCGAACATCCTGTGTCGATGGGTACTTCGCGACGAGTGGGTCAGATCGACGTCGATGCGGTTCAATCCATGGCGGCTGCGTTTCGGGATCTCGACAATAAGGTCGGTGGTGGCAAGGTCCGTTCGACGATCGTGCAGTACTTGCACAGCTCGGTCGCGCCGCTGCTGCGCGGCAGCTTCAACGAGCACATCGGCCGCCAATTATTCGGCTCCACAGCCGAACTCGTACGCCTGGCCGGTTGGGCCGCGTACGACCAGGAGGACCACGGCCTCGCCCAGCGGTACCTGATCCAGGCCCTTCGGCTCGCCCGCGCCGCCAGCGACGGCGCACTCAGTGCCGAAATCATGGCTGCCATGAGCCATCAGGCCACCTACGTCGGCCGCCCCGGCGACGCGATCGACCTCGCCCGTGCCGCACAGATCGCGGCCCGCACCGCGGGTCTGGCCGCACTCGAATCCGAATGCCACATGGTCGAAGCTCACGGACACGCCGCCCGTCAAGACGAAACATCCTGCACTACGGCGCTCAACGCCGCCGAACGCACCTTCGACCGCGCCAGGCCCGGTGAACAGCCGGTGTGGCTGGCGTACTTCGACCAGTCCTACATGGCCGCGAAAACCGCCCATTGCTTCCGTGCACTCGGGGACAACACCCGCACTGCGTATTTCGCGGAGCGGTCGTTGACGATGTCGGTGGGATACCAGCGGGGACGCGCATTCAACCTGAGCCTGCTGGCCTCTGCCCTGGCCGTCACTGACCCGCGTGAGGCCGTGCGGGTCGGGCTCGGTGCGCTCGATATCGCCGTCGATCTCGCATCCCGCCGCAGCCTGTCCTACCTGCGGGACCTGCGCTACCGGTTGCGGCCTTTCAACGACTTGACCGAAGTCGCCGACTTCCGGCAGCAGGTTCTCGAGCTCACTCGGCGAGGCTGAGTGCCCGATAGATCGCGACCACCGTTGCCGCACCAACGATCTCACCCCGGTCGATCATCGCCGCCGCCTCGGCCAGCGGGATCCACCGCACGTCCTCAGCCTCGTTGATGTCGGGTGGGGTATCGGTCAGATCCGCACCCCGGGCGAGGTAGATCTCCTGCGGTTGATCCAGGGTGCCGATCGAGGGCTGATACGTCACGAGTCGCTCCATCGTGCGCGGACGCCACCCGGTTTCCTCTTCCACTTCCCGCGCCGCCGCCACCGCGACGTCCTCGGCGTGATCGACATAGCCGCCCGGCAACTCCCACACCCACTGATCGATGATGAACCGATGCCGGAACATCAACAGCACCTGACGATTCTCGTTGAGTACCAACGTCATCGCGCATCGCGGCATCCGCGCCACGTACTGTGTGAACCGGACTCCATCGGGTAGTTCGACGTCGACCGTCGACAGCCGAATATGCCGATTCTCGTCGACCACACGCTCCTCGAGGATGTTCCACTGCGTCGCACGCTCCACAACCCTGACCCTACGCGGTCGACGTCGCCGATCTCGATCATGGCAGCCGGTCGGACCTGGTCGCCTCGCGGACAGCGGGCGGAATCTCGGTGCGGCTCACCCGCACCGTGTCGGGGCTCGATGGCGTCGAGTTCGGCGTGGGCAGCGCGGAAACGTGTCGATATGCGGGTGTGATCCCGGGCTACTCGTACGTCGACATCACGAGCGCGACGACGCGCCCGGACGGCACCCCGGAACCGGACAGCGACCACCTCACCGACTGCCTCATCGAACACACCACCGGAACCTGGCAGCCGACCCCGGGCGAGATCGGCTAGCTCCTAGACTTGGCGGTCATGGGATCGAAGCTCGGGGGTCGGCGCGACCTGGACTCATACGGGGGCGAAGCCGATGAGCTGACACCGAGGATTCTCGACGCCGCGCTCGAGCGTTTTGCCGAGGATGGCGTCCGGCGCGCCACCATGAACACCATCGCCGATCGCGCGGGCGTTGGCGTGGCGACCGTCTATCGGCGCTTCCCGCAAAAGGAGCTGCTGGTCAATGCGGTGATCATGCGTGAGGCCGCCTACGCGTTCGCGGCGGTGAACGGTGCTATCGACGCGGCCGAGACCGCCGAGGATCAGCTCGTGGCCGGGTTTGTTGCCTTCACTACCGAGCTGTCACAGCGAAAGCTTTGGCGCGAGCTGGTCGATTCCGATCATGGTTATGGTGGTTTGTTCGTCTCCAAGAATGGTTCGCCCATATTGGATCTCGGTCGTAGCTTCCTGGCGGGCATTATTGCCCGCTGGCAGGCCGATAATGAGGTGGCCGCCTTCGATGCCGAGCTGGTTGCGGAGATCTTCGCGCGCCTGGCCCACTCGCTCGCTCTCACTCCCGACGGCCTGATTCCGGTCTCCGACCCCGAGCGTGCCCGGTGGTTCGCCCGTACCCACCTGATCCCGTTGCTGTCACCATCGCTGCCCTGAATGACGCTGGTCACGATGGCGTGCGAAGGCTGGCGATAGAAGATATTGTCTTTTCTATCGCCAGACACCGCCGCTGACAGGCGGTAATTTCCAGAAGGCGAACCGTTCGCTGCGTCAATGTTTATGATCTTGATTGCGGCAAGTCGCCGGGATCATGCGCCTCGACAGGGGAAAAACATGAGCTCAGAGCAGGTTGTCAAGCAGAACATGGTTACCTTCGGCCACGGTGACCGTTCCTGGAACGCCCGGACCCAAGAATTCATCGAATCCCACACCGAGGACGTGGTCGTCTATCAGCCGGGTTCGCACGAACCGCGGGTCGGTCGCCACGACCACTGGGGTGATATGGAGGGCTTCTGGTCGGCCTTCTCCGACATCACGATCGGACCCGTTGGCCCCGAAGGCATTCCGATGTACAAGGAACAATTCGGCTCCGGCGACAAGATGTGCGGCGTGAGTGTCATGACCGGAACCCACACCGGCACACTGAATCTATTCGGCCTCGAAGTGCCCCCGACCGGCAAGAAGGTCGATATCGAACTGTGTACCGTCGCCACCTTCAAGGACGGCAAGATCGCCGAGGAGCGGCTGTACTACGACATGCTGCTGCTGGCAATGGATCTGGGTGTCTGGCCGCCGAAGTGACCACCGTCCACGAGGCCTTCTACGAACTACTGCGCGCTGCCGGAATGACCACGGTGTTCGGCAATCCGGGTTCGACGGAACTGCCACTGCTGGACGGCTTTCCGGAGGATTTCCGCTACATCCTGGGTCTGCAGGAAGCCGCGGCCGTGGCCATGGCCGACGGGTACGCGCAGGCGACCGGCCGTCCCGCGCTGGTCGTGCTGCACACTGCGGCCGGAACCGGCAATGGCATGGGCAGCATTATCAATGCGGGCGCGGCCAATTCGCCCCTGGTGATCATCGCGGGCCAGCAGGCCCGCGAGATGATCAAGACCGAGGCCGTGCTCACCAATGTCGGCGGGGCGGAACTGCCCAAACCCGCGGTCAAGGGCAGCTACGAGGCGGCCCGGCCCGAGGATGTCCCCGCCGCGGTCGCCCGGGCCATCCAGTTCGCCCAATTACCGCCTCGAGGACCGGTTTTCGTCTCGATCCCGCAGGATGACTGGACGGCCACGGTCGACGGCGACGCCATGCGACAACTCCGCGTGCGCGCCGTTGTCGGGCGGACCGCCCCCGATCCGATGGCACTGGAAACCCTCGCGACTCGACTGCGCACGGCGCGAAATCCGGTGCTGGTCATCGGTTCCGACGTCGATGCCGCCGATGCGCACCGCGAGGCCGTCGCCCTGGCCGAGCGTGCCCGGATGCCGGTATGGCTCGCTCCGATGCCGTCACGGTGGGGCTTCCCGTCGGACCATCCGTATTTTCGAGGGGTGCTGCCGTCCGGAATACGCACTCTCGCAGAGAAATTGGCTGGCCACGATCTCGTGTTGTCGGTCGGCACGCCGGTATTCCGATATATGGAATACCTGCCCGGCCCGCAATTACCGCCCGGTGCGGACCTGGTGGCGATCACCTCCAGCCCGGACGAAGCCGCACGCGCGACCATGGGCGACGCCATCATCGCCGACCCCAAACTCGCACTGGCCGCCCTGCTTCGGCTCGTTCCCGCCTCGGACCGAGCCGAGCCGACAGGCCGTGAGAAGCCGCAAGCCGTCACCGACGAGACCGATCAACTCAGCCCCGAGGGTGTCTTCGAAACACTCAATTCCTCGGTGCCGCCGGACACGGTCATGGTCAATGAATCCACCTCGAATGTCTGGCCCTTCTGGGAGCGAGTGAGCCTGACCCCGCCCGGCGGCTATTACTTCCCCGGTGCGGGCGGCCTCGGATTCGGACTGGCGGGCGCGGTCGGCGTTCAGCTCGCCGACCCATCCCGTCCGGTGATCGGCGTAATGGGCGACGGCGCAGTACATTACGGCGCCACCGCCTTCTGGTCGGCCCGCCACCACGGCATCCCGGTCACCTGGCTGGTGCTCCGCAATGGCGAGTACGGCGCGCTCAAGAACCTGACCGGCCTCATGGGCGTCCACGACATTCCCGGCCTCGAACTGTCCGGCCTCGACACCACCGCCGTCGCCACGGCCTACGGCGTCGAATCCGTCCTCGTCCACGGCCGCGACGAACTCGCCGCGGCCCTGAAACGCGCAGTCGCCGCGGACACCCCGCAGGTGGTGGAGGTCCCCGTCTTCACCCGCAGCCCCTACGCCTAGCCGACAGCGGACACCCGTGTGGTGAAACTGCCGTGGAAGCCGGGGAAGAAGTGCGTGTCGAGGTGTGCCACGGCCACGGGAGGCTTTTCGATATCGCGGGCGTCGAGAATGATCAGCGCAGTGCGGTGTTCGGCCGCGAGATAGGTGACGGTCAGGATCCAGCCGTTGTCCTCCTCGGCCTTGGTGGATCGGGGTACGAAGACCGGTTCGCCCGCGAATTCGCCACCGGTGAAGGTGTGCCGGTGTTCGGTTCCGGTGCGGTGGTCGTACTTCACGATGGCCCCGTCGCGGTCGGGGTGGTAGGAGGCGAAGTAGCTGTAGCGATGGGCGCGTCCGGTCCGTCGTTCGTCGTGCATCGGGAACTCCAGCGCATCGAGTTCTCCGATGTCGGCGCGTTCGACCCGGCCCGACTTGGTGATGCGCATCCGTGCGGGTTTGCCCATCTCGGGCAACCGGTTTCGGAAGTCCTTCAGCGTGGTGGTCAAGAAGTCGAAGGAGTCGTAGCGCACCAGATCGAGGATGACATCGTCGCCGTCGTCGTAGGCATTGTCGATGTGCACGTACACGAACGGATCGCATTCGATGACGCGATGTTGTCCGCCGTCGCGGGGCACCAGCACGATTCGCATCCCCTGTTGTGGCCGGTAATCGGCTGCGTCACCGTAGGTTCCGCGCCCCAGCATGGCGAGTGCGGCGCGTGCCGGGTCGACGGTGATCGGGGCGAGCGCGAACACGAGATACCGTGAGGTTATGGCGAAGTCGTGCTGCACGATCACCTGGTCGAGCCGGACCAGTCCGGCATTGTGCAGCCGACCGTGCGGATCGACGCGGTAGCACCGCAGCCCGGCCGGAACCTTGTGCCCCACAGCGAGATCCAGCCCGAAGTTGAACAGCTCGCCGGTGACCGGATCGATCTTAGGGTGCGGGGAGAACCGGGTCAGCCGCGGCAATCCGCCGTCGAAATCGCAGGGGCCGAGGGTGCTCAGATCGTCGAGGTCGACCTCCCAGGGCCGTCCCACATCGCTGAGCGCGAGCAGACGTTCGGCGTGCACGACCGCATGGGTGTTCGCCGAATCGGCCGGAATCCGCCCGATATTGGCGGCCGATCCCGACGCCTGGGTGTACAGCCCCCGCACGCGCGCACCGCGGCCCGCCTCCTCGGCCAGGTATTTGGGCGTACGCACGTAGCGGGAACGGAACCGCACCTCGCCCGCGTCGATGACGAACTTCGACACCAGCCCATCGCCGTCGAAGGGATGTCCGGCGTGGAAGCCGCCCGCTTCCCACCGTCCCGGACCATTGCGATACAGCGTCCCCCGCAACTCCTGCGGTATCGCACCGGTGACTCGCAGCCGGATTTCCTCCGGTGCTTCCAGTGCCGGTTCGAATGCCCGTGCCGTTGCGGCCCTTCGGGCGTCGGTGACCGAAGACATGAGTGACTCCTCCGCAGTCCGGCGGCGACCCGAATGAGCGGCCCAGCCGAACGGTGAGATGGTGAGATAATTATCAACAAATCATCTCAGCACCGTTCGGGGGTGTCAACGGCGATGACTATCTGTACTTCGTCCTGGATCGGCCAGATCATGAGCCCGCGGCGCTCGCGGCTGTCGGGCCGTGGACGCGGGTGATCCGTAGAGTTGATCTCGAAGGCGTAGGACGGGAAAGAGCACGTCGACAGGGAAGTGGATGATGACCGAGGACCGCTTCGGCGAATCAGTACGCGATACGGTGTCGGCCGAGCATCGCGCGGCCCTGGACTCGGCTGCGGCACGGCTCGAGGAGGAGTTCGGCGGGCTGTCGGCTCCCTCGGATATCGAGAGCGCGCTGGTCTCTTCCTACGAGCGGCTTGCCGCCACCGGGACGGTATCGGATCAGCTGCCGCTCTCGGCCGAGCGGTTCGCTCGGGAACGGTTGATCGCCTCCGCGAAAGCCGAAGGGCGGCCCGTGGCAAGCGGGCCTGCGGTGTTGTTCGTGTGCACCCACAATGCGGGCCGGTCGCAGATGGCGTTGGGTTTCTTCACCCGCCTGGTGGGTGATCAGGCTTCGGGCTGGTCAGGCGGTTCGAACCCGGACCCGGTGGTCAATCCGCTGGTCGTGGCGGCCATGGCGGAGCGCGGTGTCGACATTGCCGCCGAATTCCCGAAACCCTGGACCGACGAATTCCTCCGGGCCGCCGACGTCGTGATCGACATGGGTTGCGGCGACACCGATCCGATCGTCTCCGGCCACCGCTTCGAACAATGGCCGCTACGCGACCCGGCAGGCCAGGGCATCGAGGAGGTCCGCGAAATCCGAGACGACATCGAAGCCCGCGTCCGCCGCCTCATCGCCAATCTCGGCCTCCCCGTGCGAGATTGACGGGTCGGCGTCGGGCCAGGGGAATTCCGCAGCGGTCCATGGCGACGACCTTCGCGAATACGATCCAGGACGCAGGTCTACGCTGGGAAACCATGGGCCCCAACTTCTTGTCGGTCTACACCGACCTCATGGTCGGATTGCTGGTGGACACCTTCCAGGGCATCCGCAGTGCGCTCACCGCCTCCGGGTCGAGTTCGGGATCCTGAGCGCTCGCGAGTCGTGGTCTCGCATGCTGGCCGTCCGTGAATTTCGCCGCTGCGGGGGTATCCCCATCGCGGCAGGTCCATGCGACTTCCGTACCCCGGACGCCGTCCGCCGGGGCTGACGCGGACTGGCGGGGCCGTGACGTCGTCACTACGGTGGGGCGGGCAGTCGGAAGCCGAATAGCTGGGGTGAGAATGGCGTTGTCGACGGTCGAGCAGGTTGCGGGCGCGAAACAGGGTGCGTCGCAACGGCGGGTAATTCCGTTGAGTGTGGTGTGGGCCGTGTCGGTGCTGGGTGCGCTGGCGGGGTGGTATTACCTCGGTCAGGTCGTGGCGGCGGGGCAGACGATGCTGCATATGGTTGATCTGGGCACCTATCAGATCGCGGCCGATCGTGTGGTGCACGGGGTTTCGGTGTATGACAGCCCGCTGCGGGGAAATACGCGCGGGGTGTGGGAGTTCGTGTATTCGCCGTTCGCGGCATTGTTGTTCGTGCCATTGGCCGGATTGCACGGGTCGGCGTTCACCTGGGTGGGTGCACTGGGCAATTTCGCCATGCTGACGGGGGCGGTGTGGGCGGCGCTGTCGATGCTCGGGTATCGGCGGGATCGGCGGTTGCTGGTACTCGGGCTGTCTATCGCCGGATTGTTGCTGCTGTGCGAGCCTATTCGGGAGACCGTGGCCTTCGGACAGGTCAATATTCTGTTGTTGCTGCTGGTCCTGGTGGATATGGCACTGCCTGATTCCTCGCGCTGGAAGGGTGTGTTGACCGGGATCGCGGCCGGAATCAAGCTGACTCCGGTGTTTTTCGTGCTGTATCTGCTGGTGACGCGCCGATTCCGGGCCGCTGCCAATGCGATCGGTGCGCTGGTGGTCACCCTGGTGGTGGGTTTGGCCGTGCTGCCCAAGGATTCGTGGACGTTCTGGAGCGGCGCGTTCGCCGATCCGGCGCGCGTGGGTGTTCCCGAGAACCCGCAGAACGAGTCCTTGCGCGGCATGATCGCGCGCTCGCTGGGCGCGGGCGATGTCGCCCAATTGCTGTGGCTGGCAGGCGCTCTCGCATTCACCGGAGCGTGCCTGTTCCTGGCGCGGCGGCTGTCGGCAACCGAGCGGGAATTGCCTGCCGTCGCCTTGTGTGGGCTGACCACCACGGTGGTCTCGCCTTACAGCTGGGTGCACCATTGGGTGTGGCTCGCTCCCTTGCTGATCTGCCTGGGTGATCTGGCGATTCGACGGCGTGGCGTGGTCACGGCGGCGGGTCTGGTCGTCGCGTTCGCGGTGGCGTCGGGCGGAGTGTTCGACCTGCTCGGCATCCATTACGGCAGTGTCTTCGATCTGCCCAACCGTGGTCCGTTCGCCGTGCTCGACCACAATGCCTACATCTGGCTCACACTCGCGCTTTTCGTGTCGGCGGCCTGGTGGCTTCGTCGGTCCGCCGAGCAGTCCGCGCGGACAGCGTTCGAGCTCAGCCATTGACGGGCGGCCGTTGCTCGACTTCGGGGAGGGCGGATACGTCGGCCCCTGGGCGGTCACGCTGTCGGACCTGACTCCGATACCGGAGAAGCCCGACTGAGATCAGCGGACTTGAGCGCCATCTCGCGTCGCGAAGGCGAGCCGGTGTTCAGTTAGGAAATCGACCAGCCGCAGGGGCTCATGGCCGGTCACGGTGCGGACGGTGGGAGTCGGTGTCTCCCGGTGTGTTCGGGTGAGAGCCTGGATCTCCAGCAGGTGGTCGACCAGCCAGCTCGGCTGTTCCGTCCGGTCGAGGTCGCGGCGCATCTGATCCGGGGAGAGGTTCAGGTATCGGGTGGGTCGGCCGAGCGCGGTGAGTAGGCGGGCCACCTCGGGATAGCTGATGGGTTCCGGTCCGGTCAGGACGAGGGCTTGTCCTCGGGTATGCCGGGTCGTGAGCGCGACGGCGGCGACATCGGCGACGTCGCGGGCGTCGACCATATTGAGCGGGTGGTCGCCGGTCGTGCCGGTGAACATTCCGGTATACGCGATCATCGGCGCGAGGCGCAGCAGGTTCTGATGAAATGCGTAGGGGCGCAAGAACGTATGGTCGAGTCCGGCGGCGACGATGGCGTGCTCGACCTCTCGATGAAGCCGCGCCACGGCCACCATGTCGGTCGCCGGGGCCGAGAGCTTCACGAGATGCTCGACTCCCGCTCGGGCAGCGGCCTCGACGACACTCAGCTCCAGATCACGTTGCCGGGGACCGTTGCTCATGGCGAGGAACACCTGGTCCACGCCGGTGAGGGCGGCGCGTAGGGCAACGGGGTCGCCCGCATCGCCGACGACGTACCGCACACCGGCGACGGGTTCGGCCGGTCCGATCCGGACCAGCGCCGTCACGGGCGCGCGGCAGGCGGCGAGGTGGGGGAGCAGTGCGGAACCGACGGTCCCGGTGCCGCCGATGACGAGGATCATGACGAAGTCCTTCCGGTGCGGGAGTTCACGAGAACGGGGAGCGGAGTGCCTCGGCCGCGGGACCGCACCCATGCCCGGGCGGCGAGTCCTCCGCCGAGAACCGCTGAGCCGAGCGTGAATTGGAGAATCGAGAGGTCCAGGAGTCCATTGCCGATCAGCACTGCGCTCACGAACCCGGCCAACGCCGCGCACACGAGAGCGGCCGTCGCAATGGTGCGGGCGACCCGTCCTCGGCTCGGAGCCTCGGGCGGGATGCGACCGTACAGCCACAACGTGACCAGCGCGGCCGCCACGGCGGACGGGATGGCAATGGTGGTGTACGAGGCCACCTCGAGCCGGGCCGCGAAGTCAGGGGCGGGAATGATCTGGGCATTGAGATAGGCACTGACGGCCGGGAAGGCGTAGGCGGGCACCGCGCTGCGGAGGACCGCCAACAGCCGCCCGGGCCCAGACCTGTTGTGGTTCAAGGGTTCCTCCGATGTCGGATCGGACATGAGGAACACTACGAATGTTGCCACCAGAGCACTAGACCTCGACTGGCGAACGCATTGTTGCCGTTCATGCAACGATGCCATCATGCCCGTACCCGACCTACAGCTCGACGATGTCGCCGTATTCGTCCGCGTCGTCGACACCGGCGGATTCACCGCGGCCGCCGACACCCTGCGCCTGCCGAAGTCGACGGTGAGCCGTCGCGTCGCCCGCCTGGAGCGCCGCCTCGGCACTCGCCTCCTGAACCGCACCACCCGCGCGGTGACGCCCACCGAGGCGGGCCGCACGTTCTACGCCCGCTCCGCAGCGGCCTTGGCCGAGCTACACGACGCGGCAAGCGCGGCATTCGACGAGCGTGAGATCCCGAGGGGCACAGTATGTCTCGGCGCACCCCCGGATGTGGGCGCCGAGGTCCTCCCCGCGCTGCTCGCGCAATTCGTCGCAGAGCACCCCCAGGTCCGCGTCGACGTGACAATCTTCGTAGATCCACCCGACCCGGTAGAGCAGGGTCTCGACGTGAGCCTGCAAGCGGGCCCCCCACGCCACCCCGCCCTAACGTCAGTCCAATTGCAGGACATGGGTTTCGGACTGTTCGCAGCCCCGTCCTACCTGGAAACGGCGGGCACCCCCACATCGATCGCGGACCTGGCAAACCACGCATGCCTGGTATTCCGGCCAGACCGCGACCGCGCCCGATGGCGGCTGTACCGCGCCGACGCCCCGGCCGTCGCCGCCGACGTGCTGGTCCGCGGCCCACTGACCGCCAACGACATCACCTTCGTCCGCCGCGCCGCAATCGCCGGAGCCGGAGTAGCCCTACTCCCTCGCCTGGTCGGCGAGATCGCCGTCCAAGAGGGCCTACTATCCCCGCTACTCCCGGAATACCGCACCGACGGCCACCCCCTCTACCTCGTCTCGCCCGCATCCCCGCACGTACCACTGAAGGTCAGGGCGCTGCGCGACTTTCTACTGGAACACTTCCCGCGATAAGGGGTGCCGGAGCGGCTTCGTGAACCTGGACTTATCCATTCCCCGCGAACCAAGGGATGTCGGACGCGATCAGGGTTTGCGGGCTACACCGCACCAGCAGGAGATTTTGGCGTCGTAGGCCGGTGAAGGCTCGAAGGTCTCCACGAGCCGCCACCTATGCGGGGGTACGACGCCCGGGTCGACCAGTTCGAGTCCGGCGAACCATGAGGTCACTTCATCGCGGGTGCGGACTTGCGCGGGGAGCTTGCGCACGCGGTAGACATCCTGCGCGGCGGCCACCTGCTCGGGTGCGAAATCCGCTGTGATGG
Organism: Nocardia sp. NPDC051030; assembly: GCF_040683015.1. Lineage (NCBI taxonomy): Bacteria > Bacillati > Actinomycetota > Actinomycetes > Mycobacteriales > Nocardiaceae > Nocardia > Nocardia sp. NPDC051030. The sequence goes on from NZ_JBFBCD010000003.1 coordinate 535,619, forward strand.
TGCAGATTACGAGGTATGAGCCGGGTGCGAGGGCATCGAGGAAGGTCGACAGGATCTTATTGATATCGGCCTCGACGAAATGCAGCAGTGCGATCATGCTCAATCCGACCGGCTCGTTCAGGTCGAGGATCTGGGATAACTCCGGGGCCTGCAAGATGGCCGTCGGATCGGTGACGTCGCCGAGGATATAGGCCGTCGCCCCCTGCTCGCCGCCCTCCATGAGCGCCCGGGCATACGCCAGGACCAGCGGATCGTTGTCGACGTAGACCACCCGGGAGTTCGGTGCGGCCTCCTGCGCGATCTGGTGCAGGTTGGGTTCGGTGGGAATCCCGGTGCCGATATCGAGGAACTGCCGGATCCCGGCTTCGGCCAGGAATCGGGTGCTGCGGTGCATGAAATGCCGATTGACCCGGGCCGCGGTGCGAATATCCGGCCACACCCGCAGGATTTCCTCCGCGGCCTGGCGATCGATCTCGTAGTTGTCTTTGCCGCCGAGAAAGTAGTCGTATATGCGGGAGGTGTGCGGCTGCTCCAGGGGTGAATCTCCGTCCATTCAATCACCGCCTCAATTGCCCGATCGACGACAAACCCGCTAGCACAGGCTAGTCCGGCACGCTGCCGGACCGAGGGGTTTCACGGGCGTCGGTGAGTCCGGCCGACAGCACCGCCGCCATGGCAATCAGGCCCCATCGCGCTGGGGTTGTTAAGGCATTCGCAAGCGCCCCTCGGTACCGTCGCCCATCGTGGAGGGGGATTCCTTGGGGCGTAGAGCAACTGACAGCGATGGCATTCCGGGGTTTCTCGGCACCGATAGTGCTCGGGCGGTCGGCAGGATCGTGTCCCTTGCGACCGTGGTGATGATGTTGGTCGGATCGGCGCTGATCGCCGCGAGTTTCGTGGATCGAACGCTGAGCAGAACGGTGGTGACAGCCCTCGCGATTCCGGTGGTGCTGATCATGGCCTGGAACGTTTTCGTCCTCTGGCAGATCGGCGAACCCAGAGGGCATCGGTGGCGTCCGCCGTCGCGATTGGCCGTCGTGGTGCCGCGCCGGATTCGATTGCCGCTCTACCTGTTGATGGCGGCCTGCGCGGCGATATCGGTCACGGCCTGGTGGTTCGGGCGGAGCGGGATCCCGGGCTATGACTCCGCCCGGATGGCGTACGTCTTACGGTTGGGGCAGCGGACAACCGTGGTGACATATCAGGAGTACCGGCACGCGCTGGCCGTGCAACAGCGGTGGATCCTCGGAGCCGTCGAGGCCGGGCTCGCGCAATGCCTGCTCGTATCGCTGTGTCACCTGTGGTGGCGGCGACCGGAGCAGGCGCGCGACACCTCCTGAAGTCAGCCGAGTTTGGCCGGATCGCGGACTGCGCCCTTGTCCGCTGAAGTGGTCAGCAGGGCATAGGTTTTCAGGGCGAGGGAGATCTGGCGTTCGCGGGATCGGGGGCGGTAGCCGGTGGTGGATTCCACCTCGGCACGGCGGTGGGCCAATTCGGCATCATCGACGTGCAGGGTGAGTGTGCGAGTGGGGATGTCGAGGGTGATGGAGTCGCCGTCGCGGACCAGTGCCAGGGTGCCGCCCGCGGCGGCTTCGGGGGAGATATGCCCGATGGAGCAGCCGGAGGAGCCTCCGGAGAAGCGTCCGTCGGTGATGACGGCGCACTTGTCCGCCAGGCCGAGACCCTTGAGATAGGAAGTGGGGTACAACATTTCCTGCATGCCGGGGCCGCCGCGCGGGCCTTCGTACCGGATCACCAGGACCTCACCGGCGTGGAGGCGGCCCGACAGGATTGTCTCGACCGCGTCCTCCTGGGATTCCACCACCACGGCGGGACCGGTGAACGTGTGCAGGTGCGCGGGAACACCGGCGGACTTCACGACCGCGCCGTCGGGTGCGAGATTGCCGCGCAGCACGGCCAGCCCGCCATCACGCGAATGGGCATGGGCCGCATCGCGAATGCAGCCGTCGGCGGCATCGAGGTCGAGGGTGTGCCAGCGTTCGGACTGGGAGAAGGCGGTGGCCGAGCGCTTTCCGCCCGGTGCGGCGTGGAACAGCTCGGTCGCGGCCGGGGAGGGGTTCGCGGCGCGCACATCCCATTCCCTCAGCCACTCGTCGAGCGAATTCGCGTGCACGGCATGGACATCGCGGTGCAGCAGCCCCGCGCGATCCAGTTCGCCGAGCAGGGCCGGGATGCCGCCCGCGCGGTGCACGTCCTCGATCAGGTAGGTGCCGTTCGGTGCGACCTTGCACAGGCAGGGGATCTGCGGCGACATTTTCTCGATATCGGTGAGGGTGTAGTCGAGCCCGGCCTCCTGTGCGGCGGCGAGCAGGTGCAGCACGGTGTTGGTGGAACCGCCCATGGCCAGATCGAGTGCGATGGCATTGTCGAATGCCTGGTGGGAGGCGATGTTCCGAGGCAAGACGGAGTCGTCGTCGTCCTCGTAATAGCGGCGGGTCACGTCCATGACCGTGCGTCCGGCGGCCTGGTACAGCTCCGCCCGCGCGGTGTGGGTGGCGAGCGTGGTGCCATTGCCCGGCAGTGACAGCCCGAGCGCCTCGGTGAGGCAGTTCATCGAGTTGGCGGTGAACATGCCCGCACAGGAACCGCAAGTGGGACAGGCGTTTTCCTCGATGCGCGTCATATCCTCGTCGGACACGTCGGGGGAGACCGCCTCGGCCATGGTGACAATGAGGTCCAGGCGCGTGCGCACCGTGCCGTCGACCAGCACCGCGGTGCCGCCCTCCATCGGCCCGCCGGAGACGAAGACGGTGGGGATGTTCAACCGCATGGCGGCCATGAGCATGCCGGGAGTGATCTTGTCGCAGTTGGAGATGCACACCAGGGCGTCGGCGCAATGCGCGTTCACCATGTATTCGATCGAGTCCGCGATCAGGTCCCGCGAGGGCAGTGAATACAGCATTCCACTGTGCCCCATGGCGATTCCGTCGTCGACGGCAATGGTATTGAATTCGCGTGCGATGCCGCCCGCGGCCCGCACCGCCTCGGAGACCATCCGGCCGACCGGCTGCAGATGCGTATGTCCGGGCACGAACTCCGTGAAGCTGTTCGCGATCGCGACGACCGGCTTGCGGCCGATATCCGCCGAGGGCACGCCACTGGCCCGCATGAGCGCGCGGGCTCCCGCCATATTCCGCCCGTGCGTGACGGTGCGTGAGCGCAATTCGGGCACGATGCCCACCTCCTCAGGAAATTCCAACCCCACGGTTGCAACCGCAGGGTTGGAGTTTTGCACAGTCGTGGGTCAATCTGCAACCGCAGGGTTGGAAATGGTTGGATAGGCCACATGGCATGGGATACCGAGGGCACCAAGCGGCGACTGCTGGAAGCGGCGGTGCACGAATTCGCCGAACGCGGCCCTGACGCGGGTCGCGTCGCGGCCATTGCCGCCCGTGCAGGTATCAATAAGGAGCGCATCTACCAGTACTTCGGCGATAAACGCGGCCTGTTCGAAGCGGTCCTGACCGATCAGCTCGAACAGCTCGCGGCAGCCAGCCCACTCACCGCGGAGAAGGCCGGTGACCTGGCCGAATACGCCGGTCACGTCTTCGACTTCCATCACACCCACCCGCAATTCCTGCGGCTCATGTACTGGGAGGGGCTACAGCCCCGCGACGGCGAGCTGCTCGCCGAATCCGCCCGCGCCTCCCACTACGCCGAGAAGGTCGCCGCCCTGGCCGCAGCCCAGAAGGCCGGTGCACTCCCGGACGATGTCGCCCCGGGCTATCTCCTCTACGCGGTCGCGGCCCTGGCCGCCTGGTGGTTCGCGGTCCCGCAGGTGGTGCGGATGATCCTTGGTGCCGACACCGACAATCCGGAGGCATTGCGCGCGGCGCTGGTCGCGCTCGTCCGGCGGCTCGAAGTCCGTCCGCTCAACTGATTCGGTCCGGGTCAGCGGTCGAGGGCGACGACCAGGCGGAGCACCAGCTCGCCGTCCACGATGCGGGTTCGCGTCGCGATGATGGTGTTGAAGTAATGGATGCTTTCCTCGATTCCCACGGTGTGGGTGAGGAGCAGGTCGATGGAGTCGTCCCAGGTGCGTAGTGCGGTGGCGGAGGCAATCAGTTGGTCGCTGGTGACGCCGCGGTTTCCCGTGAGTGCGACGCGGCGGCCGGGCGCGGCGAAGGTAATGGTCGCCGGTGGCCAGGGACCGCCGGTATTGGCTTGGCGGACGCCGGAGATGTCGATGCCGGGCAGCAGCTCCGAGGTGGCCTTCGCGGGGACGCCGCCGATCGGGTGCGCGGCCACGACCCGGGCACCGAGAGTGGTGAGGGCCGATTCGATGGCGCGCACGGTTCCCCCGCGATGGGTGGCGACCAGTAGGGCGGCGGAGTCGCCCACGTGGTCGGCAAGGGCGCTGTCACCCTCGAGGAGGTTGATGGTTCCGGGCAGATGCCGCTGGGTCCAGCGCAGGCCCACCTCGCTGCGATGGATCACGATGACGCGCACCGTCGGGAACAGCAGGTGCGGGGCCGTGAGTGCGGCGAGATTGCCGATCAACCCGTCACCGTGGATGACCAGGGTATCCGGCGCGGCAATTGCCAAGCAGCTCAACGCATATCGTACGACGGCGAACGGTTCGACCAGGGTCGCGCGTCCGGACGGCAGATCCTCCGGCAAGGGCGAGACCAGGCCGCCGTCGACGGCCGATGCGCCGATGATCACCCGCTCCTGGAACAGGCCTTCGACATTGTGCCCCAGCAGGAATGACGGATCCGACGGGTGCGTCGGATTGACGACGACCCGATCCCCGACGGCGAACCCGTCGATGCCGGACCCCACCGCGGCCACCCGGGCCGCGCCCTCGTGCCCGACGATCTCGGAGGGATCATCGCGATCCCTGCGGAGTATCTGAATATCGGTGCCGCACAGGCTGACCCGTTCCGGAGCGAGCAGGAGCTCGCCCGCGCTGGGCGAGCGGGTCGAGCGTTCCTCGACCCGGACCGCAGGCCCGTGCCGGACGATCGCACGATGCGTGCCTGTCATGGATTTTTCCCTCACTTCTTCGTCACGGTGAGCAGGCCGCGGGCCATGGCGCCCGCACCCGCAAGGGTGTCGAGCTCACCTGGATCGCACACGCGCACATGATGTTCGGCCCATTCGCGCCCCAGCCACCGATCGGCGTAGGAGCGTTTCTCGCCGAGTTGGCGGATGAGTTCCGCACGGTAGATGTCGGACAGTCCTTCGACATACCCGCCACCGAGACCGATCAGGTCGATGCGTGGATCGAGGCACCGGATGACCCGCAGGAGTTCGGCCACGGGTTCCACGATCACGCTCAGAAGCCGTTGCGCCGCACCATCTCCCGTGCGCACACGCTCCGGCAGCTCGCCGCGGAGAGCTGCCGGACGCTCCACCCCGAGTGCGGCGGCCACCGCGGGCAGGGCAGGCCCGGCGGCGATCGATGACACATGCCCGAGTCCTCCGCAGGCACACGGCAGGCGCCGGACCGCCTCCGGTGCGGTGCTGAGGGCGGCGAGGTGACCGACCTCCCCCTGCATGCCGTGGGCATCGACGGGAACCGAGCGTTCGGTCATGTCCGCGACCCGCAGCGCGATGCCGCTGCTGATGGTCAGGTACCCGATCCGCCGGTCCGCGGGCCTGCCGAATCGCTCTGCGAAGCAGCCCAATCCGGCGGTGACATCATTGACCAGCCGCCACGACACATCCGGTCTGCGTTCGCGCAGCAGATCGGCGAGCGGTACCGGTTCCTCGGTGCCGCCGCCCCACAGCGGTCCGGACCCGTGGATCACGCCGGTCTCCTCGTCCATGGCCGCGCCCACCGACATCGCCACCCGGGCATCGGGCGGCACTGCGGCGCAGAGGGTATCGACGAGTTCCCGAATCAAGTGCGGCGCGGCCACACCGGGCCGGTTGAGCACGCTCGGCGACGGTACCCGGCTGTCCCTGCCGCCGCTCCGGATCCGCAACCAGGTGCCCCCGAGATCGATTGCCACCTCCGTTCTTTCGCCGTCACGCGCGGCGAGCCCGGGATATCCACCGGCGGTCACGCGCGGATTTCCACAATGATCCGGTCGCCCTGCGACCGCGCGGTCACGGCGGTCAGGTCGGCGGCCGAATACCCGCCCAGACTCCGATTCCCGCCGATGGCGACCGGCGTCGCACCGGATCGCCGAATGGCGAGCAGCCCCGCGTCGGAATCCTCGAAGGCCAGACAGGCTCCGATATCCGCGCCGACCAGCCGCGCGGCGGTGCGGAATCCCTCCGGATCGGGTTTGCCCGCAAGCACATCCTCGGCGCAGATCATGACGCCGGGCACGGGCAGTCCGGCCGCCGCGAGCCGCCGTGTGGCCATGGTCCGGGAGGCGGAGGTGACCAGCGCCCAGCGTTGCGCCGGTATCGACGCGAGTAGTGCTTGCGCACCGGGGATTTCGGTCACGCCGTCGACGGTTGACTCCTCCCGTGCGCGGATCCACGACAGTTCCGTCTCGAGGTCCGGATGCCCGGGCAGCACGCTCGTGACAATGTCGCGCGCGGTCCGACCCGGGAGCGTTGCTCGGATCGTCCCCGGTGAGATCCCGTGGCGTTCAGCGAAACTCAGCCAGGTGGCGTCGATCGAGGCGGCCGAATCCACCAGGGTTCCGTCCATATCGAAAAGCAGTGCCTGCGTGATCACGGTGGCCGGGTGGCGCGCGACCCGGGTCATCGGAGCTCCAGGATTTCCGCAGCCAGCCGCACCAGCGCCACATCCTCGGCCCATGGCCGCCGCAGCTGCTGGTCGCCGGGGTCGGTGTCCAGCACGACGGTGTCGGCCCCCAGCTCGCGCAGGAACTCGATATCGCCGCGGATCTGTTCGATGGAGCCGTAGCCCAGCGGGCGGCGGTCCTCGGCGGCGATCGGCGAGGCGGTCGGGAGGAAGAAGATGCGCGGGGCGAATGTCTTTCCCTCCTTCAGGCGTTCGACGCCGTGAGCGCATAACGCGCGGGTGGGGTGCAGCGGATGCCAGGTGGTGCCGATTCGATTGACCCGGGCCAGGGCGGGCGGGCCATTACCGCCGATCCACAGCGGTGGATGCGGGGTCTGCACCGGCCGCGGTTCGGTATGCACGTGGTGATTGCCTTGCGTGCCGGGATATTCGAGCACCGAGTTGGTCCACGCGGCCACCAGGGTATCGAGCGTCTGATCGGTGAGCCGTCCGCGTCGATGGTAAGGAACCCCGAGCACATCGAATGCCTGTGCCGCCCAGCCGACTCCGACCCCGACGATCAAGCGGCCATTGCTGAGCTGATCGATCGTCGCGGTGGCGTGCGCGAGATCGATGGGGTGCCGGTGACTGCCGATCAGCACCCCGATGCCGAGCCGCACGGTGCTGGTCTGCCCGGCCAGCCACGCCAGCGTGGACAGACTTTCGAAGAAGGGTGCGGGCGAACGACGGTGCGCGTCGGCGGTGAGCGCGACATGATCGGAGACCAGGACCGCGTCGAAACCGACCCGTTCGGCCTCCCGCGTCCAGGTCAGCATTCCCTCGGGGGTCATCTGCGGCCCGAAATTGGGCAGGTTGACACCGAATTTCACCGCACCGCCACCCCGTCGACGAGCAGCCCGAACGGCGTCCGCACCACGTCCGGTGCGGACCGTGCGGCCCCGCCGAGCGCGAGGTAGTTGCCGCCCAGCCGGTCCAGCGGACGCGGTGGCTCCTGCGCGCCGACCCGGTGTTCGAAGAGCTCGATATTGAGGCCATCGCCGACCACGACCATGGCCATGGCGGAGGTGCCCTCGACGTCGATCCCGAATTGCGCTCGCATGAAGGCCCGATCCGCCGAGATCTCGGTGCGCAGGACCACTGTCGCGGCGTGCTCGCGCTTCAGGAACTCCAGTGCCGCTTCGAGATCGCTGACGCTGTAGCCCGAATGGTCGAGCCCGAGCACGGACGGCAACGGCGCGTCCTCGGGTGCGCGGTGACCGTGGAAGAGCCGCGCGGTGGTGTCGGCGATGTAGCCCGGAACCTCCGGCCATTGCTGAAGTTCGAACAGCGTGCCCCACGGTGACCGGAAGTAGATCCACCGGTTGCCCGCGATCGGCCCCGCGGGCACGGTCATGATGTCGCCGAGAACAGTTGTCCCCGACAGTGTTTCGAGGTGGGCGACGGCCTGTTCGATATCGGCGACTCGGAAGCACAGGTGGTTGGCGCCGATATCGACGATGCGCGGCGGATCCTCGGATACTGCCGCGCGGCTCAACGCCACTTCTATGCCTGGCTCGAAACGCACTGTCGCACCGGCGGTGTCGACCGAGGAGGGGCCGATCAGCGAGCCGAAGTAGCGCAGCGCCTGATCGATATCGGGAACCGTCACGCCGATGCGGTGAACGAGTGTGGAGTCGGTCATGGGAGCAGCAGCACCTTTCCGCGTAGTCCGCCCGCACCGAAGTCGGCGTGCGCGGTGGCGGCGTCGTCGAAGGAATAGCGTCGGCCGACGGGAATATCGAGCCGCCCGGCGGAGATCTCGGCGCCGATTTCCGCCAGTTGCGCACCGCTTTCATTCACGTAGCTCTTGCGCGGCGTGATCCCGCGCTCGGGTGCGGGCTGCTCGTTATCGTCGATCGCGACGAACTGCCCGTCGTTGCACACCGCGCGGATCGAGCCCGCCACGCCCGCGGTGTCGACCACGGCGAGATAGGACGCGTCGGGGAGATCGTCAACGGTGGTGAACACTCGGCCGACGCCGAGTGCGCGCAGCCCTTCCACATCACCGGCTCGGGCCAGCCCATCGACCGCATGCCCGCGAGCGAGCAGCAGTTGCACCGCGATCCGGCCGACCGCGCCCGCCGCGCCGGTGACCAGGACGGCCGCGCCTTGCGGCAAGGTCAGCTTCTCCAGCGTCTGTGCCGCGGTGAGCCCACCGAGCGGAATTGCCGCGGCACTGTCGAGGGGGATTCCCTTCGGTGCTGGGGCGAACAGCGCGGCATCGGCGGTGACGCGCTCGGAGTAGGTGCCACGCCCGTGTGCCGGCTGCGCGATCATGGCGATGACCGCGTCGCCCACCGCGAATCCGGTGACCGTGGAGCCGATTTCGACGACCGTGCCCGAGACGTCCCAGCCGAGCACGGACGGATAGCTCAGTTCGATCGACAGGAAGCCGGAGCGGGTCTTGAGATCCACCGGGTTGACCGCGGCGGCCGCGACGGTGACGCGAAGATCGTTCGGTCCCAATTCGAATTCGTCGACCTCGCCGACCTTCAGTACCTGCGGGTCACCTTTGTGCTCGATCGTGACTGCTCTCATGCGGTCCTCCCATTCGCTAGGCGAGTGTCTGAATTGACTTGTGCACCGGCGTATCTCGCATTCGCCTCGGCTGCGGTCAACGCGAGTCCGCCATCGATGAGAACCGAGGTCCCGGTGATATAGCCGGACTCCGGCCCCGCGAGATATGCGATGACCGAGGCGATTTCCGCGACGCCGCCGGGTCGTCCGAGTGGAATGTCCGGGCGGGCGATCTCGCGATACCGGTGCTCGTCGTGCACGCCGTTCATGGCGGTGGCCGTCTCACCCGGGGCGACCGAGTTGACTCGTATTCCGTGCCTGGCGAATTCGAGTGCGAGCACCTTCGTCGCCATGCCGAGCGCGGCCTTGCTGGCGCAGTAGAGCGTGCCGCCGGAGATCGGGACCGTCTCGTGGATGGAGGTGACGTTCACGATGCTGCCGCGCACACCGGCGTCGATCATCTGCTTGCCGACCGCCGAGGCCAGGGCGATCGGTGCCAGGGCGTTCACCGCGAGTACCTCGTTCATGCGGGCGAAATCGATGGCGGTGCCGTCGGATCGGTCATTGACTCCGGCATTGTTGACCAGGCAGGTCAGCGGGTGCGATGCCGCGGCGGCCAGGCACGTATCGACGGCGGATTCGGGATCGCGCAGATCGATCCGGATGGGCACGCAGTCCACGCCGAACCGATCGCCGAGGTCGGCCGCTACCCGGCCGATCCGATCGACGCCGGAGGCGTAGCCGAGCAGCAGTCGATATCCGCGCTCGGCGAGGGCCGCCGCGGCGGCCCGTCCGATACCGCTGCTCGCCCCGGTGATCAGGGCGGTTCCCGGGTGCGGGGGTTCAGCCAAGTCCGATCACCACCTTGGGGCGCGAACCACGGTGTGCCAGCGAATGGAACGCCCGCTTGACCTCGGTCAGCGGAATCACCTCATCGATGAACCCGCCGAGGGTTCCGGCGAGATCGGCGAACATGGCGACGGCCTGCGGGTAGTGGTCGACCCCGTGCCGGACGCCGGTGATCCGGATTCCGTCGAGTGCGATCAGGCCGGGATCGACTTGTTCGGGGTATGCGGAGACGCCGACGAGCAGGCATTGACCGCCGGGGCGCAGGTGCGTGATGGCCGCTCCGAGAGCGCCGGGCGCGCCCGAACATTCGAAGACGACGTCATACCGGCCGGTGGCATCGTCGGCGGTGGGGAAGTGGTGCCGGAACGATCCCGGCGCGAGATGCGCGATCGAACCCGGTTCCACGACATCCACGGTCACCGGATAGCCGGACAGGACCGCGACGGCCAACCCGCCGATGGTTCCCGCGCCGATGACAAGCACGCGATCCCGCGGCGACAGCTCCGCGTGCCGTACCGCTTCCAGCACGGTCACGAGCGGCTCGATCAGCACGTGCGCCGGTTGTGCACCACCCGGTGGTCGCCCGAGCGAGACGAGCGTGTGCCGCGGCATGGTCAGCAATTCCGAGGCGGCGCCCGGCCAGCCGTAGAGGCCGACCTCCTTGAGTGAGGTGCACAGATTGCGCCGCCCGGAGGCACAGGATCGGCAGGATTGACAGTGGATCATGGTGCTACCGGTCACCACCTCGCCCTCCTGGAGGTCGGGCACGCTGGGGCAGCACGAGCGCACGGTCCCGACCCACTCGTGCCCGAACCGGTGCGGATAGGTCACCCGGCCGTCCGCGATATACGGTGAAGTCCCGTGCAGCAGTTCGAGATCCGTCCCGCACAGGCCGACATAGTCGACCGCGATGAGTACTTCGCCGGGCCCGCGTTCGGGTCGCGCCAAGGACACGACCGAGGCCGAATGCGGACCATCGATGACGGCGGCTCGCATCATGGCGTGCCCGCTTCCGCACCGGTCACGGCCCGCGACCCGGCACCCTCGCGCACGCTGACCGCGAGCAGGCCCACCGCGGCGAGCCCGAGCACCGCACCGACGACCGGCAGCACCGACAGTGAACCACCGAGCGACAGTGTCGCCGAACCGATCCAGGCCCCGGCGGCATTGGCCAGCTGGAAGCCTGCGATATTGACCGTCGCCGCCAGGTGTGGAGCCTCGCTCGCGGCGGTGATCAACTTCGAGGCCAACGGGGGGATAATGGAGAACCCCGCCGCGCCGAGCACGAACATCCAAGGCGCGGTGAACCATTGGTGCCCGCCGAAGACCGCTAGCCCGGCCAGGGCGAGCACCAGAGCGGCCAGTGCGACATACAGCGTCTGATTGATCGACTTGTCGGCGAAGTAGCCGCCGAGCTGATTGCCCAGCACCGAGCCGACGCCGAAGACGAACAGCAGCACCGTGACGGTGCCGGAGGAGAATCCGGTGTAGTCGTTCAAATACGGTGCGATATAGGTGAATACGACGAACAGCGCGGCCTGCCCGAGCGCCGTGAGCCCGAGCGCCCACAGGACCGGTGCCTTGGTGAACACCGACAGTTCGGAGGTGATGCTGCCGCCCTGATGGTTCGGAGCCTTGCGGGTGGCGGCGATCAGGCCGATGGTGACCACCACCTGGAATACGGCCACCACGACGAACGACCAGCGCCATCCGAGCTGATTGCCGATCAGCGTGCCCAGTGGAACGCCCAGCACGGTGGCCAGATTCAGCCCGAGCGCGACCCGTGCGATGACCCTGCCCTGGAATTCCGGCTCCACCAGCGAGGTGGCCAGCACCAGGCACAGCGCGAAGAAGGTGGCGTGCGGGAGCGCGGTGATGATCCGGAACACCACCAGCGTCGCGAAGTTCGGTGCCAGCGCGGTGCCGATATTGCCGAGGATGAAGACGGCCATCGAGCCGATGATCAATGGCGTGCGGCGCACGCGGGTGGTCGCGATGGTGAGCAGCGGCCCGCCGATCATGACGGTGACCGCGTAGATGGTGATCAGCAGTCCGGAGGTCGAGTCGCTGACGCCGATATCGCTCGAAATATCCTGCAGGACACCGGCTACCAGGTATTCGACGGTGCCGACGCCGAATACCGCCAGCAGCATCCACAGGATGGCGGCATTGGCATTGACCGGTGATCGTGTTTCGGGCCCGAGAGTGCCGGGTGTTTCAGTGACCATCGAGCGTGTGCTCCTCTTCCTCGACGCCGGTGTACTCCACGACGGCGCATCCCCAGGTGAATCCGACACCGATCCCGGTGAGCAGCAGGCGATCTCCGGTTTTCAGCGTGCCGGAGCGGCGCACGATATCGAGACCGATGAACGGGTCCGCGGCTCCGGTGTGGCCGATCGTGTGTCCCTTGTCGATCAGCGTTTGCTCGGGATGGATTTTCAGTGGTTCGAGAACTTGTTTGCGCAGTAGGACATTGCCGAAATTGGGCACGATCCAGGTCTTGATGTCGTCGTGCTCGCTGTCGGCGTCGGCCAGGGCGACCTCGGCGCATCGGGTCAGCGCCGCGCTATTGCGCGACCAGAATTCGGCGATATCGTGCGTCTGAGTGAAACCGGCGACCCGGGCGATCAGATCGATCGGTGCGGCCGTGGCGTAGTACGGCATTGACAGCGAATCCTGCCCCCGGTGCATCTGTTCCAACTTCGGATCGCTCACGACCGAGGTGGACAACAGCCGGAAAGGGCCGCCGTCGTAGCCGAGCACCGCGGCTCCGGCCCCGTCGCCGTACACGAGTCCGCTGTCGGAGGCCCAGCGATCGAACAGCGGCAATTGCCAAGCGTCCGAGGCGGTGACAAGTCCTTTGCCCGAGCCCGCGCACCACCGGGCGATCAGCTCCATGCCGACAATCCCACCGGCACAGGCGGTTCGGATCTCGATGGGAATGCAGTCCTCGATATCGAGCCGGTTCTGGATGTAGGACCCGCAGTTCCAGGCTTCGAGGCCATTGTGCAGCACTACCGCGTGCACCAGGACGTCGATATCCGACGGCCGCGCACCGGCATCCGCGAGTGCGGCCCGCCCGGCGGTGACGGCCATCTCGGGTGCGGATTCACCGGCCTCGGGCCGCGCGATCACCGCCGAGACCTGCCCGGTCTTCTCGTGTTCGAGCTCGGGAAATCGCCCCTGCGCCACCATATCCGCCGCGATTTCCCGCCGGTCGGGCAGGAATGAGCCGAATCCCTCGATATAGAGGTCGTTCCATCTCATGAGCGAACCGCGGTTCGTGCCGAACTCAGTTCGGCCGCCGCCTCGGCGAGCTCACCGGGTGTCACATTATTGACGAAGCGATGCCTGCCTATGCCTACCGGCAGCGGTAGTCGCTGCTCGCCATCGCGATGGCGCACGGTATCGGCCAGCGCGGCGTCGAGGACTCCGGGCCGGGCCAGTACCTCGTTCCAGGTCGGCAGTTCCAGACGCTTCATCAAGAGCAGGATTCGGTCCCGTTCTGCGCCGGTGATCTCGCCGCGCCGGTGTGCCAGCACGGTGGTGAGCGCCATGTCGATGGTGACGGCCTCACCGTGCAGCAGGGCGGGCAGGGCCGCCATTTCCAGTGTGGGACTGAAGGTATGGCCGTAGTCGACACAGCGCTCCAGACATAGCTCCCAAAGATTGGGCTGGAGTTCTTCGAGCATGAGGTGGATCGACTCCGCGACAATGCGGCGCGCGGCGGAGTCGAGTTGTTCTGTGCTGCCTTGGAATCGGTCCGCGATGAGGGCCGGGCCGAAGTCCTCCAGTAGTTCGAACAGCTCACTCGACCTGACCAGCGCCATCTTCAGGATCTCGGCGAAACCGTTGGAGAGCTGGCGGGTTTCGAGCGTCCGCAGGAAGGTGCGGTCCACGAAGGTCGCGATGGCCGGGGCGTAGGTGCCGAGCCGGTTCTTCCCCTCGCCGTAGTTGACGCCGGTCTTGACTCCGACCCCGGCATCGACGAGGCCGATGAGCGTGGTCGGAATGCGCACGTACGGTGTGCCGCGGCGATACAAGCTGGCCGCGAATCCGACGACATCGAGGAGGACACCGCCGCCGATGGCGATGACCGGTTCGCGTCGCCGGTCCAGGCCGAAGTCGTTCATGGCGTCGACGACGCTGGTCACCGACGCCCAGTTCTTGACGCTTTCATCGGCGCGCACCACGAGAAAGGTCGCGGCGATCCCGTGCACGGTGAACCAGTGTTCGATCCGATCGCGGTAGAGCCGGGCGATATTCGAATCGAGGACGACCAGCCGGCGGTCCCCGGATCGGACGACCGCGTCGCGACAGCCGTCGAGCAATTGGGTGTTGTGCGGATCGAACAGGTCCGTCGCGGCGATGACGTGGTACCTGATCTGCTTGACGGACTCGACGGTCCAGGCGGGTTGGGCCGAATAACTATGGCTGAGGCCATGTTTGAGTGACGCACTGCTGCGCATGTCGTATCCCATCGGCGAGAAGTTCGGGCTGCTTCCTCCAAAGACCCACAGACGACGTCACTGTCGCCACCGGACACGGCACCGCCTGGAATTCCGGGTGCCGTCGCGGCGGAAGATGTTCCCCCTTCGTTAGCGACGGTATCATTCGTGTATCGAGCGATACAGGAGTAAAATTCTCGTTGATTGAGTGATCTCTCTCACTCGGCAATGGCGCAGCAAAGGAGCAGTTCGTGGCGGGAGTACCCGGCCAGGGTCGAAAGTTCGATGCCGACAAGGCACTCGAACAGGCGATGCTGGCCTTCTGGAACCACGGCTATGAGGGCACATCCATCGCGATGCTGACCAAGTCGATGGGCATCAACGCCCCCAGCCTCTACGCCGCTTTCGGCGGCAAAGAAGACGTCTTCTTCGCCGCGGTGGACCACTACAACGCCACCCACGGCAGCTTCATGAAACGGGCATTCGACGAAGAACTCCACGCGGCCCCCCTGATCCGCCGCCTGCTGTTCGATGCCGCCGAGGCCTACGCCCCCGAACGATGCCCCGGTGGCTGCCTCATCATCAGTTCCGCCGTCCGCGTCTCCGCAACCAACCAGCACATAGCCGACCGCCTGCACGCCATGCGAGACGCCAATATCGCCTCCCTCGCCCAGCGCCTGGCCGCAGACCGTTCGGCCGCCCTCATTCCCGCCGACATCGACCCCGCCGCAACGGCCGAATTCATCGGTGCGGTCATCCAGGGAATGTCACAGCGCGCCCGCGACGGAGTCCCCGGCTCAACCCTCCGCCAGGTAGCGGAAATGGCTTACCGCGCTGTCGAATTGCCCCCCGGCACACCAGCCTCAGGCAGCCTCGAACTCGTCGCGGCACCGGGCATCGCATGAGAGGGGCCGGGTCAGGGTGCTGTTACCGGGGTGTCGCAGCTGGCGGGCGGGTCGACCAGGCGGCAGTCGGTGGGTGGGCGAGCCGGTAGGTAGTTGGCGGGCGCGCTGTTGTGGGTGATGATGTCGCGGTAGGTGTCGACCGCGTCGGTGGGTATGCGCTTCAGGGACGGGTCGGTGCGGACGTTCACCGTGTAGAGGCCGAATCGTGGCGTGTAGGAGCCCCATTCGTAGTTGTCGGTCAGGCTCCAGTAGTTGTAGCCGATGACGTTCATGCCGTCGGCCTTCGCGCGCTGCATCCAGTAGACGGTGTCCCGTAAATGGTCGGAGCGGGTGTAGCCGTCCGTGCGGGGGTGGCCGTCATCGGTGGGCATGCCGTTCTCCACGATCCAGAGTGGCTTGCCGGGGAATCGTTGTGAATAGTGTTGCAGTGCAAAGTAGATGCCCTCGGGCCAGGTCGGAAGGTCCCACATGCCCGCCGGTGCGGGCGTCTCGTCGCCGGGGGTACTGGCGGCGAGTTCCGGTGGTTCATAACCGAAGTAGTAGTCGATGCCGATGAAATCGAGCTTGTCGCCGATGAGTTCGAGCAGCGGTCCGTTCACCTGTGACTCCGCCCCGGCGACGTAGCCGACATTGCTGGTCACGAGTGCATTGGGCTGTACCTGATGGATGTAGTCGTAGATGCTGTTGTGCGCCACCGCTACTTGGTTCAGCATGTGGTCGGCGTCGGTCCCGTTCTGGCGCACCTCGTGCATGATGTAGGCGACGGGCTCATTGATGGTCACCCAGATCGGGTTGCGGGCCGCATAGCGGTCGACCACCTTCCGCATATTGGTCAGCCAGTCCGCCACCATGCCGGGGTTGCGCCAGCCGCCGAGGTCGGCCTCCCATCCCGGATACACCCAGTGGTCCAGGGTCAGCATGGGTCGCATACCGGCTGCCACGATGGCGTCGACCACGTCGTCGTAGAAGGCGAAGGCCGCCGGATCCCACACTCCCGGTTGCGGTTCCACCCGAGCCCACTCCACGCCGATCCGAAAAACCTTGACACCGAGGTTCTTTGCCAGGGCGATATCGGACCGGAATCGGGAATGGAAATCGACGGAATCGCCGAGACGGTCCCAGCCCGGATTGACGTCGATGTAGCGGGCCCAATTGCTGTCGGGTGACTGGCCTTCGGATTGAAACCCGGAAGCGGCCACACCCCACAGAAAGTCGTCGCCGAGCACGGTGACGTGTGTTTCCGGCGCGGTGCGGGCTTCCCCCGGGACCAGGAGCAGGACGGCGGTCATGACCAGCCAGGCAGCCATAAGGCAGCGAAAACGAGTGCGCATCAGCACTTCCCCGGGACCAGTACTCGAAATGAGTGAATGCGGTTACTTACTCCTGGATAGCTGAGATTTATCTCGGGAATGTGCCAGCTCGATAGTGGTTTGGCATGATCTTGGGCGTTGACGGTGAGCGGCGGGGCGAATTAGGTTCGGTTGATGCCGGTCGACGAGGACAGAAGCGAATACCGCTGGAGTGATGTGCCCACCGATCACCTGCGGCGCGAGGTGGCCGAAGCGTTGGGCGCGTTCTCCCGACGTGCGATTGATCCCGACGGCCGCAAGTCCGCCGCAGTGCTGATCGCAATAGTCAAGAATGCTGAGGGACAAGGCATTTGGCTGACAGAACGGTCACCGGGTTTGCGATCCCATGCAGGCCAACTGGCCTTGCCCGGCGGCAAACTGGATCCGGGAGAGGACGCGGAAGCCGCGGCATTACGAGAGCTGCACGAGGAGTTGGGAATCGCCACACCCCGCTCCGCGGTGCTCGGACTGCTCGACGACTACCCAACCCGCTCCGGCTATGTGATGACCCCGGTGGTGGCCTGGCTCGGTCACTCACCCGACCCCACTCCCAATCCCGCAGAAGTGGCTGCGGTGCACTGGATTCCGCTCTCGGATCTGGACGTCGACCCACTCTTCGTCCCCGTCCCCGGTTCCGACCGCCCCGCCATCCAGCTCCCCTTGCTGGGCGGCCATCTGCACGCCCCGACGGCAGCGATCCTCTACCAATTCCGCGAGGTGGCCCTACATCACCGCCCCACCCGTGTCGACCACATGGACCAGCCCCGCTTCGCCTGGGAATGAGCCATATCCCGGCCGGAAGGATTTCGTGCAATGACAACCTGTGGCGGTCAGTGCGGGAAGCGCACCGGCGGACGAGGTTTGGGGCGCGATGTCAGATGCGCTTCGATCAGCTGGGCCACCTGGTAGGCATGTTCGGTCGGTTCCAGCGAGGGCAGGTATTCGACGGTGGCGGCCAGTGCGGGGAGGTTGACCGTCAGATAGGTCGCCATCAGTGGGTTGACGAACAGCTGCGAACCTCGGGTTCGGTCGGTAGCGTGTACGTCGCCGAATCGACCGCATAGCGCATCGGCGATCTGGGTGTGAACGATGCTGGGGCGCAAAGGATTCTCGGTCAGCGAGTAGGCGACCGCGTCACGGTAGGCCATCGATTCGAGGCTATCCGGCGGGATGGACAGCGCTCCGAGGAACGCGTGACTGCGTTGCAACGCGGCGAGATTCTCCAGCACATGGGCGTGACAGACACCGTGGTAGGCGTCGATGCCGAATCCTATTGAGACGACAAGGCGGAGAAGGTCGTCCAGCCCGGCGACGGCCGCGAGACTGGTCATGTCCTCGTGCGGTGTGCCCAGACCGGCTTCGTCTCCGCGCAACAGGATGTCGGTGCCGCCGTCGATCAGCACCAGGGCATCGATGTCGAGATGCTCGATCAGGGACCGGTACGCGGCACGGAGCGGCTGGACACCGGACTTGGGGAAGGCGAACACGATCGGCTCGCGCCCCGTGCTCGCCAACCACCGTGCCAATGTCCGCTCGGGAAAGTACTCGTCATTGCCGACCGTGTCCGGCTGCACCGCAGCCACACCTGGCGCGATCCAGTCATCGATAGCGATCCGGCGCAGATCGCTGAACGACAGGTTCGCCAGATACACCCGCTTGCCCATCGCTTCCAGCGCGACCGCGAGTGGCACGCCGCCGAAGACATCGAATCCGCCTCCGGCCCCCGCGATCAGCACCCGTGCCGCATCATGCAGCCGAGTGAATAACGGGGGCTCAGCCAATCGAAACAAGTTCACCCACCCATCATTACGGTCGAAAACGCCGCACCGCCAGGCGCGTGGGCCGTCGAATGCTCCCTCGCGGCGCGCCGTCAGTCGAGGGCCCAGCCTGCCTCGGCGGCGTGGACGTGAAATGCCTTCCAGGCCTGCCAGATCCGTGTGGCGCCGAATTGGGCGTTGAAGCGCAGTACGTCTCGGACGTCGTCTACGGATGCGCCGCCGCCGAGGGCTCGTTGGATGTGGACGCGGAAGGTGTCGTCGAGGGTTTGGTAGTGGATATCGATACTCATTGTGGCGAAGGCTCTTTCGCGAATGGTGAGGGTATCCGGGCCTGAAGGGGTGCGCATCCGGGACTGGAGATCGAAGTAGTCCAGGAAATACGGATCCAGCTGAGCCAGGATGGCGCGCGCCGATTCCGGCAGCGGCGACGGCGGGGCGTCGGGTCCGCTGGTCAGGAATTCGCCGGGTAGTTCCCCGACATTCGGATTCGGCAGTCCCAGAGCCGTTTCCAGCTCGGCGAGGCGGTCGAGGGCGGCCAGGGCCGTGTGATACCCGCTGTCGTAGGAGATCAGGCGCAGCAGTGCGCGCACGTCTGCGGTGGTCACTCCGAGTTGTAGTCCATCGCGGAGGTGGAGTTCGAAGGGGAGTCCGAGGGTCTGGGCGCAGACGTCGGCCGTCAGGCGCAGCAGCACCTTCTCCCGATCGCTCAGGCCGGATACCGCGTTGACGTGCCCGGAGGTAGCCGCGTCCATTTGCGCGAACATCGCGTCCAGTGCGGCGACTTCGGTGACGGAGGGCGGGGTGACTGCGGTCATGGTGACCACTCCTCGTTATATGAACATATGTCGCGCTACAGCTGTAGCGCTATAAAGGTAGCGCAATGGGTGTCCAGTTACAATGCGGGTTATGGACGAGATCGCGGCACCGCGCCGCCGCCCGAATGCCCGGGGACGCGGAGAGATGCTCCGCGAGGAAATCGTCACGACCGCGATGACGATGCTCGACGAACTCGCCGACGATGAGGCGATGTCCCTGCGCGCCGTGGCCCGCACGATCGGAATAGCCGCCACCTCGGTGTATCTGCACTTCCCCGACCGAGATTCGCTGGTGGTCGCCGTGGCCCAGCGCTGCCAAGAGGAACTGGTAGGCGTCGGCGACGCGGCCGATGCCGCCGAACAGGACCCCGGCCACGCCCTCCGCGCCCGCATGCTCGCTCAGGTCGCCTGGGCGCAGCAACACCCCGGCCTCTACAAAGTCCTGCACGAGAGTTCGGTACACCGCCGCCTAGGCATGCCCTTCAAAGAGGTGATGGTCCAACGCACCGTCGCCGCCGTCCAACGCTGCATGGACGCAAACCTCGCCCCCACCGACAACCCCACCACAGTCGCCATAGACCTACGCACCGCAGTGAACGGCATGCTCGCCCAACGCATCAACGAACCCGACCTCCCCTGGCCCCCCGCCGCCGAACAACTAGACCGCTTCCTGACCAAACTCGTCGGCCTCAGTTATCCGGGAGCACCCGGATAACCGCCCTTCCTCGAAGCCGCCATGCGCGCAGCTCGAGCGATATCGAACTAATCTCGACGCCATGACACCGGAAGCGCGGGTTCTCGCCGAGGCGTTCATGGACGATCCGTTGATGGCCTACTTCTGGCCGGAGCCGGAGCGTCGCCGACAGGCCTTGCCATTGTTCTGGCATTCACGAGTGGAAGCCAGGCGGCGCGGCGGGATCGTCGATACGGCTTCGGACAGCGAGGGCGTGACGACTGTCCTGCTATGGGAGCGGTCAGGTGTGCGCGTCCCGATGGCTAAGCCGCTCAGTCTGATTCGCGCTCTGGGTTCGGCCGCACCGCGCGCTCTCATCACCTCCCGCCGAATCGAGAGTCTGCGGCCCACGACCCCTCATCTGTACCTGGCAGTCGGGGCCGCTGTGCCGCGCGCACGAGGCAAAGGCCTGACCTCCGAAATGGTCAGGGCGAGAATCGACAACGCGGACACCGACGTATTCGTGGTGGCCACGAACCCGACCAGCGCCGCAATGGCAGAACATGCGGGATTCCGCGAAACACAGAACCTGGTCCTCGGCAATGGGACAACGCTCCGCGGAATGCTGCGGCCTGCCTGACTTGGCGATCAGTGGCCCGTGTTCGTATTCGATCTTGTATGGTGCCAACCGAGGTGCATATCGAGTCGGGGGAATTATCTTGGAACGCATGGGGTTACGACTGCGGGTTGTGGCCGTTGCCGCAGCATCGTTGGCTGCCGCGGCTGCCACTGGCATCGCGGAAGCGAGCCCCGGTGCACCTGCGGATTCGGCTGTCACGATCAGTTTGCCTGTTCCGACGGGGGGCGATTCGGTGGGCGTCACCGAATGGCATCTCATCGATGCCAATCGTGCCGATCCGTGGGAGGCCAGCCGCCGTCGCGAACTGATGGTGCAGATTTGGTATCCGGCTGACGACGCTGACACCTCGCCCCTGGCATCGTGGATGCCGCCGGGCGGGCAGGAAGAACAGCGTTACTTCCTAGCCCAGAGCGGTGTTCCTTCCGGCAGTTGGGCACTCGCGCCGAGCCATAGTCGCGGCGACGCGCAGGCTCGAACCGGCGGCGGGCGGTTTCCGATCCTGCTGAATTCTCCCGGAATGGACGACACCACCGGGCTGAGTACGGCTCAGGCCGAAGATCTTGCCAGTCATGGCTACGTCGTGGTGGCTATTAATCACACCCACGAGGCATTCGCGGTTCAATTCCCCGATGGGCGCACCGAACATAGTGCGGTGCCTTTGGATTCGCCGCCGAGCGTCCTGTCCGATGTGTTACTCCCGACCCGGGTGGCCGATACGCGATTCGTGCTCGATCAACTCGCCGCCGCGGCCGGACACTCCACCGAGGCGGGTTCTGAGCTACCGCAACACCTCGCCGATGATCTGGACCTGACGAAGGTCGGTATGTTCGGCCATTCTCTCGGCGGGTCGACCACCGCGCAAACCATGCACGACGACTCGAGGATCGCCGCCGGTGTCAATCTGGACGGGCCGATACTGGGCTCCGTTCTCTCCGAAGGTCTCGATCGGCCGCTGTTGATGCTTGCCAGCGACACCTCCCCATGGTTCGGAAACGCTGGCTGGGAATCGAATTGGGCAACCAATACCGGATTGAAGGTGCCGCTGCGCATTGCGGGCACTCGGCACATGTCCCTCACCGACGGACAGGTGATCGTGGCGGGACTGGCCACGGCGGGCCTGCTGAGCGCAGGTATGAGGAATGAGGCGATCGGCCCGATCGACGCAGGCCGCTCGGTTGACCTCCAACGCTCCTGCCTACTGGCCTACTTCGATGCTGTGTTCGGTCGCAGCGATACGAGCCCCGCGGGAACCATCAAGCGACTTGCGCAACCCGAACTGCTTCCACATCCGTGACCTCTGACCGGCTTGCTGACTATCCGACCTTCACCTCGAGCATGGTGACTAGGGCTGTGGCGCAGAGGGTTTCGGTGTCGTCTTTGACTGGGGTAGATGTCGGCTTGGGGGGGCGGCCGGGCCCTTCGTCCCGCTCAACACCGCCGACGACTGGCTGCACTTCGTGCTCGGCGTCGGCATGGTGCTTCTCGGCGCGGTCTTGCCGCGGGTGGTCGCCGGCGCGACGCACGGACCGGTCGGCGGCACCGGACTGCCCTGACCTTCGTGCATGAGACCTCCGAATCGGGGTACGGCGAACGGACCCGGCCCGGTGCCGGTGATCACTCGCGAACAGGAGGAACATCTCATGGCAGACACCGGCAATCCTGGACAGTTCGGCAATCGGCCGGACACCGCCGAACAAGCCCGCAAGGGCGGTAAGGCTAGCAGCGGCAGCTTCGGAGAGAAGAACGCCGCCGATCCGCGCGAGGCGGGAGCGCACAGCCACGACAACGACCCCGGCCGCACACAGCCCGGCGGCGAACCCGAAGGCATCGGCGACGCGCTCGAATTGCTGCTGCGCCAGCACCAACTGATCAAGACACTGTTCGCCCAGACCCTCGACGCCACCGCTACGGCGGAGCGAGAGGCCAACTTCCGGACCTTGCGGCGGCTGCTGGCGGTACACGAAACGGCCGAGGAGGAGATCATCCATCCGCGCGCCCGCACCGAGATCGAGGACGGGGCCAGTGTGGTCAGCGCGCGACTGCGCGAAGAACACGAGGCCAAACAGCAACTGGCCGAACTCGAATCGCTCGACATCGCCTCCCCCGAGTTCGAGAAGGGACTGGCGCAGTTGCGCGAGGACGTCATCGCGCATGCCGAACACGAAGAGCAGGAAGAGTTCTCGCTGTTGCGTCACGAGCTCGAGCCGCGCCAACTGCGGGCCATGCGGCGCGCGGTCGAGATCGCCGAATCGCTGGCCCCGACGCGCCCGCATCCGGGTGTCGAATCGGTCGAGGCCAATCTGCTGGTGGGGTCGTTCGCGGCCATGCTCGACCGCGCCCGCGACGCCATCACCAAACCGCAAAGCGCGTAAATCCGCGGTCCGGGTGGCGGCTCCGAGGCTGCCGCCCGGACCACCATCACGTCGACCGGGGTCAAGCCTGCTGTGCCTGCCACATCCAGTGCAGCTGTTCGAGGCGGGCGGCGACGCCGATGAGCAGATCCTGAGTGACCGGATCGGAAGTTTCGGTCACCTCGATATGCCGCCGGAGTCGGGTGATGACGTCCCGCAGGTTGGTCACCATCGCCGCGATGACGACGGAGTCGGATTGCCAGCCGGACTCGATTCCGCTGGTCGAGGACTCTTTGACCACGGTCGCGGCCTGCCCGTTGGGGCTGACGCCGATCGCGGTCGCTCGCTCCGCCGCGGCATCGGTGAATCCCCTTGTGGCGGCGACTACTTCGTCGAGCAGCAGATGCACGGATCGGAAATGCGGTCCGACGACGTTCCAATGCGCCTGCTTGGCGATCAGCGACAGGTCGATCAGATCGACGACCGTCTGCTGCAGCGCATCGCCGGTTTCCCGCAGTGCGTCACCGCTGAGCGGACTCTGAATGGGCTGCTGCGGCATGGGTGTCCTCCTGAAACGATGCGAGAAAGGGGTTTCGTTCACGCTCTACCCCGCCGAGTCCGGCTCAATCGGGTCGCTCGCCGTTTCCGTTCCGATCGACGGGGTAGGCGAGCTGAAGAAGCAACAGAAAAAGGAGATCCGAATGAGCACCGTCACCGCGTCCGCAAACGTCGACGTTCCGCTGCACACCGCCTACAACCAGTGGACCCAATTCGAATCGTTCCCGCAGTTCATGGAGGGCGTGCAGCAGGTCGAGCAGCTCGGCCCGACCCGTACGCACTGGAAGGTCAAGATCGGCCCGGTGGAACGTGAATTCGACGCCACCATCACCGAACAACACCCCGACGAGCGCGTCGCCTGGCACTCCGACAGCGGCCCCTGCCACGCCGGCGTCGTCACCTTCCACCGCATCGACGACGACACCACCCGCGTCATCACGCAGATGGACATCGATCCCGAGGGGTTCATCGAGAACGTCGCCGACAAGACCGGCCTACTCGACCACCGCGTCAAGGGTGACCTGACGCGATTCAAGGAATTCATCGAGAAGCAACCGCACGAGACCGGCGGGTGGCGCGGTGACGTGCCCCGGCCCGGACAGTGAATCCCAAACTAGGACTGTGTGATTCGGGACTTGCGCGGAGTGGGCCGACATGACCGAACTGAGCAGCCGAAAAGACAGAGTGCGGACCCACCCTGATCGGGACGGCCCGCACTCTGTGCAGGGTCAGTGCCCTGCAGCTTGTCCTTGACCGATTCGGCCGCGTCCTTGGCCTTCTCGGCGGCGTCGATATGGTGCCTCACCTTTCATGCTGCCTCACCCTCGACGACCGCATCTCGTCGCGGTTGGCCGCCTGCCAGCGGTCGGGCGGGGCGACCGCGACATCCCCGTCGTTCATGCCGCACGGTTGCCCGCATCGAGCTCCACAAACCAGGGGGCATTCAGCGTCCAAGGACAGTGACTGAATGCTGAGAACCGCTTGAGCCCGCGACAGCGTGAAGCAGCATGAGAAGGGCAGTCTCGACGGCTGCGGCCAGTACTTCCTCTGGCTCACAGGAGAATTGCTCATGCTTGGCCCAAGCGCTGTCGTCGGTGTCCACGGCCAGCCACACCGAGCCCGCGGTCTCGCCGTCCTGAGCACCTGGACCTCCGACGCCGGTGACCGCTATCGCGATATCCGCACCGAGCAACGTCCGCACTCCGGCGGCCATGGCGTGCGCGGCGGTCTCGGAGACGACGGGAACCTCGGGGACTCCGAGCACCCGATGTTTGACCTGGGCGCTGTAGGCCACTACCGCGCCCCGCAACCAGCGGGCGGAGTCGGGTGCGGCGCCGAGTGCCGAGGACAACTGTCCGCAGGTCAACGATTCCGCGACCGCTACGGTGCGGCCCGCCCGTTCGGCCGCGCCGGCCAGACGGTGCGCAAGGTCGCCGATCTCGGCCATCGTCTTATGCTCGCGACTCAACTGACCGAACCCAGCACGTCGGGAATCCCGCCGGGCAGGCCGATCCTCTTCGAGATCCGCGCCACCGCAGGATATTCCGGCGCGCTGAGCAGTTTCTTGTACTGGGGGTCGCCGACATGCAAGGCCGCACCCAATGGGATCCCGCAGTGGAAGACTGCGTCTCGCAGCCCGCCAAGCCCTCGAACGTTCGGGAAACAGTGCTGTCGACAACACCCATGCTGGTCTCCTGGCAGGAATCTCGTTCGCGGTACGACTTCAGCACTACCCGACTCTCGCGAACTCAATCCACCACGCCGCCGGCCCTCTCACGGGCAAGTCAATCGGATATCCGGATCAGCTGCGCGGCCGCCGATTTGAAGAACGGCTGCTTGGAAACCGGGTCCCAGTCGGTGCGGGTGGGGGGACTCAAATGTCGATCCACGGGTCGTCACCGCAGTCGAGCACGGCACGACCGTTTCCGCGGCGCTGCGGCGTGCCAAGCGGTCCTCCTCTGCCGGACAACAGCGGATTGTCGTCGGACGCGCGGTCATCCGCCTGCTTCGGACCGCCGAGCGGCACCCGCACGGCGAGTAATCGCGCAGGTCAGGTGACCGGGCCGGGGTCGAAGTTCGCGGACGAATAGCCGTTAACCCAGTGGGTAAGCGATCGCCATGGAGATCTTCGTCATTCTCGCCCTGGTGATCGTGGTCGGTGTGGTGTTGCTGCTGCGGCGACGCTCGGCGCACGGCTCGGCGGACACCGATCTGAATACCGGCAACCCGCCGTCGAGCAACGACGACGTCATCTAGCGTCGTCAGACCGCGCCGCCGCTCCGCGGATCCACTGGACGTGGTGATCATCAGTCATCTGCACATCGATCACTGCTACGACCTGCCGTAACCTGCTGTGCGGCAGGGGCCGAAGTGTTTCGTCCGGCGTGCCCATGGAATCGGGGGCGCAACGGTTCTTGCTCGGCGCGCGACTTACTCGGTGATACCGGATGGAAGGACACCTATGAAACGCATGGTCGGGATTGTCGCCGCGATCGCTGCGGTCGCATTGGCCACGGCATGTCAGGACGGCGGGACTACTGCGGGTGGGGGGTCGTCGGCGTCACCATCGGTCACGGTCACCTCGCCGGGATCGGCTCAGCCGTCGGGCGATCAGGGGTCGGGCGATCAGGGGTCGCCCGGCACGCAGCCGTCATCGGCCACCACGAAGCCCGGGGGGAATGATGCACCCGCCACGGCCGGGAATGGTCAATGCGTGGATCTGAACTCCGGGGTGGTCACGGCCGCGCTCGCCACGCTTGGCGCGAATGTGGGCGGTGAGGGCTTCTATGCGGACAGTGGCACCGAGGCCGCGGTCGGCTCGTGCCCGAGTTTGCTGTGGGTGCTCGCGGGTACGCCGCACGGCACCGCGAGCTCGCCTTGGCATGTGATGCTGTTCAATCACGCCGGATACCTGGGTACCGCGACCAAGAATTCGACCTCTTATACGACGGTTGTCGGTTCGTCGGATCGCAGTGTCCGCGTGCAGTACCGCTGGCTGGCGGGTCAGGATGCGAGCTGCTGCCCCTCGGGTGGCCCGGTGGTCGTCACGTTGAGCCTTGGCTCCGACAATCGCACGGTGACCCCGGACCGCGACTTTCCCACGCAGGCAACGGATCCGACCTCGGGAAACACTCCGTCGGTGTGCCCGGTCTCCAAATCCGTTCTGCTCGCGGCATTGAAGGGCACGGATATCGAGTCGCGGTTGGCGGAACCCGTTGAACTCGAGGACCAGATCGACTGTGCCGGTAATTGGGCGATGGCGCACAGCGGAACTCACAACAACACCGTCAATCGCGCTCAGGTCCTGTTCCACTATGTGGCGGCCGAAGGCGGCTGGAAGCCCACGAATCTCGGCAGCGCCCTGCGCTGCACCGAGATCGGTGTGCCGTCCGACGTCGCGGCCAAGATCTGCCGCTGAACACGCCAAGGCTGGGACGAACCCCAGCCAAGGTCGGGACGTCGAGTGGATCCGGTCGGCTGCTAGCTTGAACCTTTGCCAGATGATCGCTGGATCAACGGCGGGTGCACGGTCCACACGGTCTGTTCACCCGCTCACGATCCGCGCAAGGACGGGAGTCACGATGCGAGGCGTTCCGAAGTATGCGGCGGTATCGATTCTGCCGATCGTTGTATTGGCCATATCCGCTGGTCCGGCATCTGCGGACCCGGTGTCATTCGAACCCGCGCACGTGGACGGCGGACCAGGGTGTGCGGGAACGGTCAAGACCGAGGTCTCGGCCAGTCAGGGCCAGCAAGCCCGTGAGTTCGCCGATTTCATCGATAGCTCGGCACGGGTGCAGGTGAACTTCGTTGCCGACGCCGCCGGTGGTCCGGCGGGCTCGCTGTCCGCTTCGCAAGGCGGCGGAGACAATTGTTCGATTTCGGCCACGGTCACCATGCGCAACCTGGATACCGGCGTGAGTATGACCGAGACGCGGGCCACCCAGCACGACGGTCACTACGGGTGGAACGCCGCCTTCTTCACGCTCCCCGGGTCGGGCCGCGTCGCTGTCCAGGTGAGCACGAACCCCAGCCCGACCGAGCTGACGATCGACGTCCCCGCGCCGTACTGACCGCTGGAACACACGTTTCCGTAGTCTGGACGGGTGGGAACTGTGGACTTGGGCCGCGAATCCGATGTGCGGTGGGATTTCGCGGAGACCGGCGACGCCGGGCCCCTGGGTGCCGCGATGATCGGGTACCGCGCTGTGAGCCCCGGCGGGCTGGATCTTCGGGTCGCCGGGGCGGCGGCGGTCACCGTGCTGATCGAATTCGGGGAGCACGGGCTGATCATCGACGATGCCGACGGGCAGCGAACCCTCGGCGGCTTCGTTGCGGGGCTTTCCCAGTCGGCCATGCGGATTCGCAGTGAGCAGACGGCGTGCATCGAGATTCGTTTGTCGCCGATACAGGCGTATTCGCTATTGGGTATTGCCCCAACGGATTTGGGCCGGGGTGCGATCGGCCTGGAGGAGCTGTGGGGAGAGCGGGCTCGGCGACTGCGTGAGCAGCTCGCGTCCACTCGCAGTTGGGACGAACGCTTTTCGCTGACGAAATCGTTTCTGGCGCAGTGTGAAAGGCCGAGGCGGACACCCGATTCGGAAGTGCTGGAGGGCTGGAATCGCATAGTCACCTCCGGCGGCCAGGTGAAGATCGGCGAGCTCGCCGAATCCCTCGGCTGGAGTCATAAGCGGTTGTGGGGGCGGTTCGAATCCCAGATCGGCCTGACACCCAAGCGGGCGGCAATGCTCGTGCGATTCCGGTCGGCGGTCGATGGACTGCTGGCGGGCCGCCCCGCCGCCGATGTCGCGATGGATTGCGGATACAGCGATCAGGCTCATCTGTGCCGGGACGTGTCGATCTTCACCGAACGCTCGCCGGGGGCGCTGAGGGCGCACTATCTGCCCGCCATCGCGCATCATCGGTACGAGGCGTGGGGAAGATTTTTCCAATACGGTGGGGGACCGCTCGTTCGATAGTTGTGCCATGACCGGCACATTCGATCCCGAGAAGCTACAGACCACCCTGGAGAACATCCATCACGCGGGCATGCCCGGTGTTTTCGCCGAGGTGCGCGACAACGGCCAAATCTGGCGTGGCGCAGCCGGATTCGCCGATCTCGCCACCGGCCGCCCCGTCACCGTCGATATGCGACACCGCGTCGGCAGCATCACCAAGTCGTTCACCGCCGCCGCCGTATTGCAGCTGGTCGACGAGGGTGAAATCGGACTCGATACCCCCATCGGGCACTACCTGCCGCAGCTGGT
Organism: Nocardia sp. NPDC051030; assembly: GCF_040683015.1. Lineage (NCBI taxonomy): Bacteria > Bacillati > Actinomycetota > Actinomycetes > Mycobacteriales > Nocardiaceae > Nocardia > Nocardia sp. NPDC051030. Next base: position 564,496 of record NZ_JBFBCD010000003.1, read on the forward strand.
CCCCGGCGAACGCGGCGCGGCGATCACGGTCCGGATGTTGATCAACCACACGAGCGGCCTGGCCGAATACCTCCCGTACGCCTACTCGTCCCTCGCGGCTTTCCCGGTCGTGGCGAAAACAACACCGGCAAGCCTGGATGACAACCGGTTCACCAAGTTTCACGCACCCGATCTGATCGCGATGGGGGTCGCCGCTCCTGCCACAGGAGCCCCGGGCAGCACGCCAGGGGTGTACTCGAACACCAATTACCTGCTCATGTCCCAACTCCTGGAATCGATTACCGGTACCACGGCGGAAAAATGCATCACCCGCAACGTGATCGAGCGTGCCGGACTGCGGGACACCGAGCTTGCGACCGAAACGCAGATCCACGGACCGCATTCGCTCCACTACGAGTCGTGGATGGGCATGATCGACCCGCCGCGCGATTTCAGCGTCTACGACATGTCTTTCGTGGGTCCGGCCGCCTCGCTGATCTCGACCGTCGCCGACCTGAACCGCTTCTTCGGCCTGCTGCTGGCCGGTGAAATCATCAGCCCGGCCTCCCTGCAACAGATGCAGCGCACCGGTCCGGTCATCTCCTTCGAGGGAAAGACAATCGAATACGGTCTGGGCCTGCACAAGGTGACAGTTCCCGGACACGGCATCTATTGGGGCCATGAAGGTTCGGTCTGGGGCGGCGGCGCAATATCCCTGACCAGCGCCGACGGCAAGCGGCAAATGTCCATCGCGGTGAACCTCCAGCGCTGGAACCGCCTCGACTCCGCAGGCAAACCCCAGCCCCACCCCATCGATGCCGCACTCCAGTCGTTCACCGGACTTGCCTTGGGCGGCTGAGACTTTCGGCTCAGACGAGCCTGTCGAGGATGGCCGCCAGCTCGCGCGCCCGGAAGACGACTCCCACATGACCGGCAGCCAGGCTGTGGACGTCGAAGGGATTATTCGGGGTGAGCTGGTCGGCATCGTCGATCATTTTCGTGGCCAATGCCGCGGAGATGACATTGTCGCGGGTCAGGCGAATATAGCTGCGGGGTATGCGTCCCCACGTGTCCGCCTCGACCCGCGCCTCGGCAAAGCTGGTCTGCGCCCCGTCCTCCGGTTGCATGCCGAAATTCATCACGGCGAGCAGCTGTTCCAGAGTGGCCTCGGGCATATTGGTCAGCCGGAAATCCTCGAGCGCTTCGATATCGGCCGAACGCAGATCGAAGCGAATCAGGCCGCGGGACACCGGCTCCATCCCCAGAAACAGCGAGTGATCCGGATTCGGGACCGGCACATCCTTCAAAGCTTCGGGAGTCTGACTCAACGCCATGGCGCTGGGGGCATCCGCGGTGGACGGGCAGAACGCGGACAGGTAGACGATCCGATGAATATCCTCGGGTATGGCATTGCCGACCAGACCGACGGTAATGCCGCCGAGGCTGTGCCCGACCAGAATGACCGGTCCATGCCGCCGCACACTCCGCACCGACTGAATTACGTGGTCGACATTGTCCTGCACGGTGATCGAGGCCATCGGCGACGACCCGGTGGTGAATGCCCCGATATCTCGCACCTGGTAGGACAGCGGTATCGAGGCGTCCAGCCCATGCCCGGGCAGGTCCACCGGAAGACTGCGATGCCCGAGCAATGCCAATTCGCGAACCACCGGAGTCCAGTAGAAGCTGTTACTCGCCAAACCGTGCACGAACACGAATGTCGGAGCGGCACTGGAGTTTCCATGAAGTCGGCGATCGGATTCAGGCACGATTCCCCCAGCATGAGACAACGACAGACAGTGATCTCCATACCCACACAGAACCGCCCCCAACCCTCCACGGCGGAACGCTACTGTCTGACACCATGATCAAGAACCGGCCGCTATTGCTCGCGGTGATCTACATCGTCAGCTCCATAGTCATCGGCCCGGCGATCGCCATAGTTGGCTACCTGATCACCCCGGCAAACGGCGACTTCTGCGATATCGGCGCCCACGGCAGCCGAGCCCAGCGAGATCACGACTACGCACTGCTCGAAGGCATCCAAACCACCGGCTCCATAATCATGCTCGCCCTAGCCCTACTCCTCCTGGCCTACCTCTGGAAAAACCACGCCCGCACCAGCGCACCCTCACTCGTTCTGGCGACTACCGGAATCTTCGTCATGGCAGGCGGCTACCTGCTTGTGTTCATCGCAGGCACAGCCCCAGACGCAACCTGCTGACAACCAGGACAGCGCGCCATGCGGTTGGTCCATGAATTTGGCCGCTACTGGATTAATGTCGATTTTTCGTGGAACGTCTTCTGACGATCCTGGCTGGACGACAATTGACCTGCACGGCGGATTCAGCGGATTGCGCTGTGCCTGCCGTGTTGTGGTGGATGCTGCTGGTATCGGCGAAAGTGCCATAGGCCGAGGCCGATGCTGGCGACGCATCCCGCGGTTGCCGCGGACAGACCCCAGGGTGTGAACACCTGCCCCGAACGCCACCCATCCGAATACGCCAATGAGCTGTAGCGCCCAGAACTTCCAGCCGACACGCTTCCACCACACGGTCACTGCGCCTGGCCGACCGTCGCGGCCCTCGTCGGTACTGGTCATGCGCTTATCGTGCGCAGGTCGCGGCCGCACACACCGCAAGACATGCCGAGCAGAAACCCTTCGATATCCCAGTCGCTCGACTCGTCATCGCTCGGCTTGCGTGCGCGTCAGAATTCGAAAGAAACGAACTGGTCGACATTTCGCCGGAGTCGACGAGGTATTGGCTGATGCGCGGGAATGTAGTGCGGTGCGGCAGCAAAGGTTTCGCTATAAGTGAACGGGGATTGGGTGTCGCTGCACGCTACGTGGTCGCTTACCTGTGGGTAATCAACTGACCTTGGGGTAGGTACTTGTCCGGGGGGCGGGGGATGGATGAGGTGGAGGGGAAAGGGTTTCGAGTTTCTGGAGGTGGGTTTCGTGGCGGGTCAGGTGCGGACGTCGGTGACGGTATTGGGGTTGGGGAGTATGGGGAGGGCTGTGGCTGCCGCGTTCCTGGCGGGTGGGCGGGAGGTGACGGTGTGGAATCGGACGCCGGGGAGGGACGGTGAGTTGATTGCGGCGGGTGCGCACGCCGTGGCTGATATTGCCGAGGCTGTGGAGGCCAGTCCGGTGGTGATCGTTGTGCTGCTCGATCATGCGTCGGTGCATGCGGCGCTCGAGGGGGTCGTGCGGGATTTGTCGGGTCGTCGGGTGATCAATCTGACCAGCACGACTCCCGAGGAGGCTCGCGAATTGGCTTCCTGGGCAGGGCGATACGGTATCGAACTGCTTGATGGCGGGATCATGGTGCCGCCGCAGCTGATCGGCGGGCCTGCGGCCTCGGTGCTGTACAGCGGCTCGCGCGCGGTGTTCGACGAGAACCGTGGGATGTTCGAACTCCTGGGTAGCGCAGAGTATTTCGGTGCGGACGCCGGGGTCGCGTCGGCTTACGATTTCGCATTGCTGTCGGCGATGTATGGGATGTTCGGCGGGTTCTTCCACGGGGCCGCGTTGGCTCGATCCGCCGGTATTTCGGTGGGGGAGTACGGCGAGCGGGCCGCCTCGCTGGTTGCGACCATGTCGAAATCGCTTGCGGCGCAAGGAGCGGCGATCGAGTCGGGCGACTACCGCACGGACATGCAGAACATTGATCTGCATAAGGCAGCGGTCGATGCGATCCTTCGCGCGACCATCGATGCGGGGCTCGCGCCGGACCTGCTCGCCCCCTTGCAGGCCGTGATCGACAAGCAGGTCGATGCCGGACACGGCAAACTCTCCCTGTCGCGGACCGTCGAGGAACTCGGCTGAACCGGACCGGTCCGTCGCCGATCGTCCTTACCATCGGGGAATGAGCGTCACCTCCGATCTCGCGGAGCTCTACCGCGACCTGCACGCACATCCCGAGCTGTCCTTCGCCGAGCACCGCACGGCGGCGATTGTCGCTCGGCGCGCGAAGGCCCTCGGTTACGAGGTGACCGAGGGCATCGGCGGGACAGGTGTAGTCGCCCGCCTGACCAATGGCCCCGGCCCACTCGTCCTGCTGCGCGCGGATATGGACGCACTCCCGGTCCGCGAACAGACGGGACTGCCCTACGCCTCGACCGCCATCGATTCGGGCAGCGGCCAGCCGATCATGCACGCCTGCGGCCATGACATGCACGTCACCTGCCTGCTCGGCACACTCGATGCGCTGGCGGCCAACCGCGACGAGTGGTCCGGCACCGTGCTGGGTGTCTTCCAGCCTGCCGAGGAGACCGGCCGCGGCGCTCGAGCAATGGTCGACGACGGACTGTTCGAACGCTTCGGAAAACCGGAAATTGTACTGGGGCAACATGTCCTGCCGATCCCGGTGGGCACTGTGGCAACCCGCGCCGGGGCGATCCTCTCCGCCAACGACAGCTTGCTGATCACCCTCCACGGCCGCGGCGGACACGGCTCACGCCCCGAAGCGGCAATCGATCCGATTGTCATGGCCGCCGCCACCGTAATGCGCCTGCAAACCATAATCTCCCGCGAGATCGGCGCCACCGACCAGGCTGTCATCACCGTGGGCACACTGCACGCGGGCACCAAGGAGAACATCATCGCCGAGGAGGCCCAACTCGGCCTCAGCATCCGGACTTACTCACCCGAGTTGCGCGCAAAGATCCTCGACGCGGTGCGCCGCATCGTGCACGCGGAGGCTGCGGCAGCGGGCGCGGACCGCGAACCGACCATCGAACCAGTGACGCGACTGCCCGTCACCGTCAATGACGCTGTGGCCCTGGACAAGACACGCGCCGCCCTACGAGCTGCGCTCGGCACCGACCAGGTCCAGGAAATCCCGGCCTTCCCTGCCAGCGAGGACGTCGGCATCCTCGCCGAAGCCTCCGGTGCTCCCCTGTCCTTCTGGTTCTTCGGCGGTGCGGACCCCGCGAAATTCGCAGCCGCACAACAGAATGGCACCACCGACCGCGACATCCCCATGAACCATTCCCCATACTTCGCCCCACTCGCCGACCCCACCATCAGCCACGGTATAACCGCCTTCACCGCCGCCGCCCGCGCCTGGCTCAACCCGGCCCGACCCGGCAACCCATTGCCGGAAAGCTTTCCCGCCGAATGAGTTTCCCCGGATCTCACAGCCGGTGAGTGCGCAGTACGCCGGTCAGCAGCGGGAGCGTGAAGTTTCCGCTGGCGGTCTCGGGTCTGCTCGCGAGGAAGGCGCGCACCCGTCCGAGCGTGGCCAGCTGTTCCCGCTCCGGCATGACCAGCACCCCCGCACGCGTCCCAAGCGTCTCGACAAGGGAGTCGGCAGTGCGCCGCTGGCCATGCGGGAACTCAGCCTGCTCAGCCGAACCGAAGCGAGCGACCACGTCCCCACCGGGGAGGTGCAAGCCTGCCGTCGCACCCCGCCAGCTGCTCAGCGTGTCACGTGGCCCGATAGCCGCGCTTCCACCGACCCGCTCCAGCCCGGCAACCCAGTCGACCCGGTCATCCATCACATTCCACAAACCAGCCAGGATCCCTCCCGGCGCAAGAACTCTGGCGATCTCCCCTCCCGCGACAGCCATATCGAACCAATGCAAGGCATTTCCAGCCAGCACCGCATCGACGGACCCATCCGGCAGCGGTATCTCCTCAGCACTACCTGCCAGAGCACGGACACCCGGCAGCGCCCGGCGCAACTCGCTCACCATCGCCGAGTCGGGTTCGACCGCAATGACGTCGGCACCCAGCGTGACCAACGTTCCAGTCAGCTTGCCCGTCCCGGCCCCGAGATCCAGCACCCGCGAGCCAGGCGCGGACTCCAGCGCCCAATGCACCGCAGCCGTCGCATAATCCGGACGATGCTCGGCATAAACCCCGGCTGCCGTACCGAACGACGAGGCATGCCGTCGGCGCACATCTCGTTCCATCCGATAACCGTATCCGCGCCAGAGCATGAGCACCGGATGTTCTGCACCGCAGCAGATCCCGCCCGCTAATCGAGATGGCATGGCAAATGGTTCAGCTACCTGCACGGCTCGGCCTTCGGCCATCGCTTTTACTTACCGCACCGGTCAGGGACACGACTCGGATCGCTCGTGCCCAAAGCGCACGGCAGTACGGATATTGCGTGGTTGCGTCGCCGGACGTACCCGACGTTGGCTCCCCAGCTGAGAGCCGCCCTCTCTCGTCCCAGCCTGGCTGGATGGCTGTGGTCCCGTTCCGGGACCAACAACCCCCAACGAGCAGCCGTGGAAACCGGCCGGAGGTCCTCGTCGCTGCGCGCCTCAGGTGGAACACGTTCAGGGGGACATGAGGCAGGGGTAAACGGACAAAACCCCGGCTCATGTCCCCCTCGATGAAAGCCAGGCCGCCACGCCGCCGCCCAACCCCGCGACAGCATCCCCAACCGGGTTGGCCCACGACGGCGTGGAAACCGCCTGGGCGGATGACCGAGCCGCGGACAACTTTCCGGGAAGCTCGGCAGGTCCAGTCGGCGGTGATGGCCATCAGATTCAACCAGTGTTCATTGGTGCAGGCATTCGCCGAGAAGGGGCCAGCACCAGTGAACACTGGTTTGGCTGAGCGGGTAGCTGCTGCCGGAAGATCAACATGTAATGGTGCAGGCATCGGCCGAGTGGACCCCTGCACCATTGCATGCTCAGCTGCGCGATTCTCGCTGGCTCCGGGGTGGGCCGGTCGGTAAGGATGGGCTGGTGATGATGGCGGAGGAATTGGAGCGGATTACCGAGGAGCAGGATCGGTCGGCGACGGTCGAGTTGATTCGGGGATTGGTTGATGTCGCTGTTGGAGGGGTGGAGCGGGAGCGGATCGTTTATGCGCTCGCACAACTCGGGGACCCGCGCGCGGTGCGGCCGCTGGCCGAGATAGGGCTTGATCGTGAGCGTCCGGGTGAGGTGCGACTCGCAGCGTTGCAGGTGTTGGAGGGCTCGTCGATGTGCCCGGAGGGTGGCGATCTGCGCGGGTGGTGGGATACCGGGGATGATCTGGTCCGGGCGTGCGTGCTGCGGCAGGCCCTTCGCGCCGAGGCTGATCTCCTCGAACCGGTTGCGCGCGACCCGCAACACCCGCTGCACCGGCACGCACTGATCGGAATCGGGATCGGCTTCGAGGAACCACACTGGCAGCAGTACAAGATCGCAGGCCTCGGGCACTCCGACCCGGCGGTGCGGCGGACCGTCGCCTATCAGCTGGGCTGGGACGAACCGGTCGCCGCCGAACCGGCCTTGCACCGTGCCGCCACCGACGAAGACGCCGATGTCGCTTGTGCCGCAATCGATTCGCTGCGTTACTACCACAGCCGGGCCACACTACGACTGCTGCACGAGATCGCCGAGGGTGACGACGAGCGAGCTGCGGCAGCTCGAATTTCCGTGGCCGATGTGCGCGGAGATTTCGAGGATCAGCAGTCACGAATCGGGGGATGGCTTACACCGGTCGCCGACCTGCTCGGCGCGCCGGAAGTCGGTACCGTGCCGCAGTCGGGGCAGTCGGGGCAGTCGGGGCAGTCGGGACCGTCGGGGCCGCGTTTGCCAGGGCCATCCCTGCTGTCCGCTGCGGAGATACACGCCGTGTTGTCCGATCCCGACGGCCCGTGGGCGGCCAAACTGGCTGCACTGCACGGCTATAACCGCGGCCGTAGCGACAACTGGGGTGGTGTTCCTGCCGCCGACCGTCCCGGGTTGGCCGCGCTCCTGTCCGGCCATCCGGACCCGCAGGTCCGGGGGCTGTGCTGCCCGGCGTTGTCGAGCTGGCATGAGGTGGATGCGCTGCTTGCGCTGGCTCATGATCCCGAACTGGGCGTCCGCAAATCCGCGGTCTATAGCCTGCGATTCGTGCCACCGTCGCAGGAGATCGCCACGCTCACATGGGATTTGGTCGCCTCCGGCGAGGTCGCAGGCACCGCCGGGTACGAGGCGCTGGCCACCTGCGCCGCCCACACGCCACCCGGCGAACTCGACGACCAGCTGATCGAGTTGGCGCGCACCGATCTTCGGGAGAGCATCCGCGCCGAGGCGGTAACGCTGCTGGGCGATCACATCGAACCCTTGCTGCCGCTGCTCTCCGAACCGCCCGTGCTGACCTGGGGAGTGCACGTCCGGCTGCTTGGGGCATGCCGCGCCTCGGGATTGCTACCGCCCGCTGTTTCCGCCTTGCACAGCGTTGACGACCTGTATGTAGCGGCCGCCCTCGCTGAGCTGACCAGCTGAGCTTTGGAGCTACTGAGGAGGCAGGGGTACTTGTAGCGCGGAACGCCTTCCGACGAAGCTCGCCATTGCGGGTAGCTGCGGAGCGAATCGGCGAACGGGTATGCGTTCATCGAAGTTTTGTGGTCCCAGACGTGTACGCCGTCGATCCAGTCGGAACGTCCACGGAATAGGTGTCCACGATCTGTCGCGGCGGCGGTCCGCTGGTGTGGAGGTGCAACACTGGAAGTTCCCTGCTGCGAGGAGGGTGGCCATGTCTGGGTCCGGTGTGGGGGACGTGCGGGAACTGGTTCGAGTGCAGCGGGGAGTGCTCGGTGGTCTTGTCGAGTCGCTCGATGATGCGGAGTGGGGGCGGGCATCGCTGTGTGAGGACTGGAGTGTGGGGGATGTTGTGGCGCATTGTGTGCAGTCGCATGTGGCCACACCGCTTGTGCTGGCTCGGGAATGGGTCACGGCGGGATTCAGATTGGCGGTTCGTAATGAGCGCTGGGTGACTCGGTGGAGGGGGCGTAGTCGGGGGGAAGTGGTGGGGGAGTATCGGGCTACGGCGGATCGGCTGGGGTTTCCGTCGGCCGAGTTGCCGTATGCGCTGGCGGAGGTTGTTGTCCACGGGTATGACATCGCCTGGCCGCTTGGGCGGGGCATTGAGGCGTCGTCGGAAAGCCTTGTTGTGGTGGCTGATACGTGTTGTAGGACTGGTGTTTTCCTGCACAGTAAGCAACGGTGTGCGGGGCTCGCGCTGCGAGCGGGCGATGTTGAGTGGTCCTCGGGGCGCGGGCGGGAAGTCACTGGTCCGCTCGCATCGATCGTTATGGCCATCGCCGGACGGGGCGCGGCACTCGAGGATCTCTCCGGCGATGGCGTCGAGACGCTACGCGCTCGTCTTTGACGCATCCGAAAAACCGTCCCCTTCGCGCCCGATCACCAGAACATCGTGTTCTGCGAATCCGGTTGGGGAGACGGCTTCTATTCCCTACTGGCCACCCGGGCCGCAGACGGCCGAATAACCGCGCTACACCTGGATTTCGATATCGTCTACCGCGACTGAGCCGCACCGTGGTGTGGTACCACCAGGAGTCGGACGAAGGCGGCCAGGATGGCCAGAGCTATGCGGCTTTTCGATTGGTCGTGGTCGTGCCGTAGGCGCGCAGGAAGGTGTCCACGGCGGTCTTGGCCACCGCCTTCGCTTCGGCGGCGGGGACCTTGCGGGTGCCCAGGCGAGAGCGGGTCTCCATGGGTGCGGTCAGCAAGGCCAGGAACTGCTCGGAGGCCGCGGCAGGATCGCAGGTGCGCAGCCGACCCGCGAGAGACAGCTGGGCGAGCTTGCCGGCCAGGGCCTCGGCGAGGCGATTCGCGGTGCGCCCGTAGACGGTTTCCAGCAGGTTGGGGAAGTGGTTGACCTCGGCGTAGGTCAGGGCGCGTAGTGCGCGGGAGCGTTCCTCGCAACAGGATTGAGCCAATTGATGGGCAATGCGTTCGAGGAGCGGGCCGAGATCGCCCTTGGGCGAATGGATATCGTCGACTATGGCCAGATTGCGGGCCATCACCGTCTCGCCCGCAGCCGCCATTGCCTCGAGGAACAGCGCCTCCTTGTCCTGGAAATGGTTGTAGACAGTGGGTTTGGCGGCACCCGCCACCTCGGCGATCTCCTGTACGCACGTCTGCGCGTAGCCGCGCCGGGCGAATACCGTGAACGCCGCGTCGAGGATTGCCTGTCGCTTATCGATGCGACCGCGCGGGCCGGTGCTTCCAGTCACGAAGCGATGCTAACAATTCGAGTCGAGAATCTGAACCAGCTGTTTCAGTTTTCTGTTCACTATGGTTCGTTACCAGTGGGGTCGCTACATTGAACCAGTGAGTTCAAAATGTGCCTCTATGATCAGGGAGAATCACTCGCTGTCAACAACATTCGACGACAGACCCGCTGCGGCACAAGAGCCGTCGGCTGCCGAGCCCGCGACGGACGTACCGGCTCCGGTCGTGCAGGAGGTCCGATGAAGACCATCGTCATCACCGGCGGAACCGCGGGCATCGGCCGCTACCTCGCCGACACCTATGTCAGGCGCGGCGACCGAGTCGTGGTGATCGGCAGGAATACGGTGGCGGGCAAGAAATTCCAGGAATCCGGCGGCGAGCGGTCGCATTTCATCGAGGCCGATCTGGACCTGCTCTCGCGAAACCGTGAAGTCATCGACGAGTTGCGCGGTGCCTACCCCGTGATCGATGCGGTCGTACTGTGTGCTCGCTTCTATCGCTCATTCCGCACCGAGACCGCCGAGGGTATCGAGGCGACCTTCGCGCACTTCTACCTGAGCCGCTTCCTGTTCGGCCACGACCTGCGGGAGTCCTTGGAGCGGGCCGACAGTCCGGTGATCGTCAATGTCGCCGGCCCCGGATCCGATCTGTCCGCGGCGAACTGGAAGGACCTGCAGTTCACCCGGCATTACTCCGGCGGCGCGGCCTTGGGTCAGGGTGGCAAGCTCAACGATCTGCTCGGAGTCTCCTTCGCCGAACGGTATCCGCAGGGCCGAACCCGGTACGTTCTGGTCCACCCGGGTGTCACCGCGACCAGCCAAGCCGGGGAATACGATCCGGGCACGCTGGTCATGGTGGAGGGACTGCGCCGGTATGGCAAACCGATTCCCGTTGCCGCGGAGCCGATCATCGAGCTGATCGATTCTCCACCGTCGACACCGTTGAGCGCCTACGTGGAGGGTCGCCCGATCCCCGTGCGCGGCCGCCCCTTCGACCCGGAGGCCGCTCGCAGTCTCGATGAGTACACCCGAACACTGCTGGCGGGTCGATGAGGGGAACCCGCGCCGAGGGCACTGTCCTTCATTGCCGTCCGGTACCGGACGGTACCTCGGAAGATTGCCTAGAATTTGCTAAGCTCATCGCATTGCACTTGGATTTTGATGTCGTCTACCGGGACTGAGCAGACCGACCATGAGAAGGGGACGTCATGTCCGAGGGACCGGTCCCGAAACGGGGCATCGGCTCACGCATGATCATCGGTGTGGTCGTCGCAGCGGTCCTCGGCGCTCTCATAGGCTCGGGTGTCACCGCCGCCGTCATGCATTCCTCCGCGTCGGACGAACGAGATCCGGTCGAGTTGTTCACGCCCTTGGCTTCCGGTGACACCGGCGACGTCGGTCCGTGGGCGCTGACACTGTCCGACTACACCCTGCGAGGAACGGCAGAATCCCCGCAGGGCTACGCGGTCACCGTGTCCGTCCGCAATACCACCGATCGCCCGGCCGATACCAGCGCACTGCAATTCTTCGCGGCCATCCGAGCAGACGGAGGAAGCGCCTTCCCCCATGGGCCCAACACCGTGGACTGCACACCCGAAGCCGGGACGCCCTTCCCTCGCACACAAGTAGTCCAGCCCGATTCCACGACGGTCGGGCGATTGTGCTTCGACCGCATCGGATCCGTCGGCGGCGGGACGAACAACCTACAGATCAGCGCCTACGTCCTGGACGTGAACCTCTTGCGGTCCACCAATTCCCGCACCGGGGTCATTGATGGCCAAAGCTGGTCGGGACCGGATTCGGAACAATCGGTCGCAGTCACCCCCGATGGCCCGAACACCCGAGTCCACACCCGAATCGTCATGACACCGGACAGCCCCTACCGCAACTGGCTACCCGCCGCCTCGGCTCTGTCCACGGGAACCGCCGAATGCACGCCCGGCTCAGGTTTCGCCGTCGCGGTAACCCTCGCGGATAAGCCCTCGAAGAACCTGACCGCCGCCTCCGCCGAGCTCTGCGTGGTCGGCCCCGCCGAGTACTTCATGAGCGGGTTCCTGCCCCGTGCCTACTGGGAATTCCACTGACGGTCGACTGATGCCGCTCGCGCTGAATCGAATTCAGAGGGCCTCTTGATCGGTGCTGTCGGTGGGCACGATCGAGCGCAGGCTTGCGGTGTCGACCACCTGCTGCTGGCGGATTTTGGCGTAGACGGCGTCGAAGGTGTAGCCCGCTATGAAGCCGACCGAGAGGACGAAGAATAGGAGTCTTCGGACGTCGGGGGCGGACAGCAGGTCTGCGGACGTGGCCAATTGGGCTGAGACGAAGAGTAATACGGCGATTGCGCCTGCGGACATGCCGAGGATTGCCGCGCGGGACCAGTCGTTGCGACGGTCGACGGCGGTGCGGGTTATCGCTCCGGGCTGCCAGGCCGAGCGGTGGCCGGATGTGAATCGACAGGGCCCGCACCGATCCGGCCGACAGATACCCGGCCACCACCTCGCGTTCGACGTATTCCGGTGCGCTGGAATAGACCAGCAGGTCATACCCGGCCAGATTCAGCGCCGCGCCGATCTCGCCCGCGGCCTTCGCGCCGTCCTCAATAGTCCACTCCGGCTGATCCTCCGGACCGCACGCGCGAATACCTCCGACGATCGCGATGGCGCGCCGATCCCCGCCCGATTCCCCTGCCCGCACCGCACGTCCCCTCGAGATTCAGTGACAGTACGTCGCATCGTACGGACGGACGTATCCGAGTGTGGTGGAACCGGTCCGGCGCCACCAACCTCGGACCTGCTCAGATGCTGACGCCGAAGTCCCGGGCGATGCCGCTCAGGCCGGAGGCGTAACCCTGGCCGGTGGCGCGGAACTTCCACTCGGCCCCATTGCGGTACAGCTCGCCGAAGATCATGGCCGTCTCGGTCGAGGCGTCCTCGGACAGATCGTAGCGGGCCAGTTCGGTGCCATTGGCGCGGTCGACGACGCGAATGTAGGCATTGCGGACCTGGCCGAAACTCTGTGCGCGCGTATCCGCGTCGTAGATCGACACCGGGAACACGATGGAGTCGATGGTCGGTGGGGTGTTCGCGAGGTCGACATTGATGACCTCGTCATCGCCCTCGCCCTCACCGGTGCGGTTGTCACCGGCGTGCTCGATGGCGCCCTCCGGCGACTTCAGGTTGTTGAAGAACACGAAGTGACCATCGGACACCACGCGCTTGTCGGCCCCCAGACCGATCGCACTGGCATCGAGGTCGAAGTCGGTGCCCGTGGTGGTGCGCAGATCCCACCCCAGCCCGACGGCCACCGCGGTCAGCCCCGGGGCCGCCTTGGTCAGCGAAACATTCCCGCCCTTGGACAAACTGACGCCCATAACCATCTCCTATCCGAAATTCCCGCCGACCGGCCACCGGTCGCGGATCCCCGTCGCCCGCACTCCGGGCGAATCAGCCCCTCCGACATGGCCCACCCACACTCACGCTGGGACACTCCATGTCGGCGCTGTCGGGCACACTGCACAGTAACAAGGGAACCGAAGCCAATGTGAGGATCGCGCCCTGACCTCGGAAGTCATTGATACATCCCATGTTCGAACCCCGCAAATCGGTCCGTGGGCAAGGCCGCGATCAGTTCGAGAGACTGGGCCTCGCCCGCCCGATGCCCGATGTGCCGGAAGATCTCGAGTGCCTGGCGCAGAACTTCGGCGGCGTGCCCGGTGTCGCCCACGGCGCACAGGGCCTTGCCCAAAATATTGAGCGCGGACGCCTCTCCAGGCAGGTTGCCCATGTCCCGGTAGATCTCTCGCGCTTGCCGGAGGGTCTCGATCGCGGCAGGGAGGTCGCCGAGTTCGTGGTGCGCGAAGCCTATGTTGATGAGGCCGAAGGCTTCTCCGGACCGGATGCCCATTTCGCGGTAGCAGTCCAGCATGCGGTCGGCCATCGCGAACGCGGGCGTGAAGTCGCGCTCGAGGACATGAACCCAGGCCAGCACGCTGAGGGCCGATGCCTCGCCGGAGCGGTGGCCGATCTCCCGGTAGATCTCGACCGCCCGCGCCAAGAGATCGAATGCGGGCTGCGGATCCTCGGTGAGGTAGGTCAGCCACCCGAGTTTGACGAGTGTGGAGGCCTCGCCGGAGGCGGCGCCGAGATCGCGCTGCATGGCCAGTGCCTGTCGCAGCAGACCGGCCGATTCCCGGTACTCGTCGATGAGATACGCCACCCAGCCCAGTGCGCTGAGCACCGCTGCTTCTTCGGTGGGCCGGTCGAGGGCGTGGTAAATCTTTCTCGCCCTGTGCAATGCGTCAATGGCGGGCGGGTTGTGACCGGCCAGATATCGCGCCCGCGCCAGCGTGCGGAGCGCGGCGGCTTCGATGGCGGGGTCCTCGAAGTGGGTGTGCGAGGCGAGCACCCGCTCCAGACGCTCGGCGGCCCACGCGTAGTCATCGCTCACCAGCGACGTGGCTCCGAAATCCTTGATCGCGTAGGCGCGGGCGAGCCGGTCATTGCCGGACCCGCCGGGGACCGAACCACGTTCGTGCACAGCGATGGCGAATGACCCATTACCGGCCAGCCGCACCTCGGCCGCGAGCGCATTGATCAGCGCGATCACCCGGAGTAGCTGATCGTGCGCTGCGGCATGCTCCAGGGATGCGCGCAGATTCGGCCGTTCCAGTTGAATCCAGGACAGCGCGGAGGCATGGTTCGGAAAGTCCGGTGCCGCAATGGATGTCGCCTGCCTGGCAGGCTCCGATCGGCGCGAGTCGGCACCGCCCGCGAGATGCGCGGCATATTGGTAGTAGTCCAGGAGTCTGTCGAGAGCGGCGGACGTCTCAGTGGCGGGATCGGTGCAGGCGAGGGTGCTCGCGAATTCCCGGACCAGGTCGTGGAAGCGGTAGCGACCGGGGGCGATCTCATCGATCAGGTGATCGGTGTACAGCGCGTCGAGAGCGCGGCGAGCCGTTGCCACCGGGACGTCGGCCAGTGCCGCGGCGGCATAGACGTCGAGATCGGGTCCCGGGTGCAGTCCGAGACGGCGGAACAGTCGGCGCAGGTCGTCGGGGAGTGCGTTGTAGGACGTGGTGAAGGCGGCGCGCACGGCACGCTGCCCGGCGTCGAGTTCCCCGAGACGGTCTTGCGCCGAGGCGAATTCGGCGGCCAGACCCGCGATCGTCCAGGCACGGTGATGCGCGAGCCGACCGGCCAGCAGCACGATCGCCAGCGGAAGGTAGCCGCACAATCGAACGATCTCGGCCACCGCGGCGCGATCGGCGTCGGCCGGAACACGGTGTGCCAGAGCGCAGAACATGTCCGCCGCGGTATCGGGATCGAGCACATCGAGCGACAGCGGCAGCGCGCCGTCGAGCGCGATCAAGCGCCTCCGGCTCGTAATGAGCGTCAGGCAGCCGCCGCCCACGGGCAGGAGCGGTTCGATCTGGGTGTGGTCATGGGCATCGTCCAGCACCAGGAGCACCCGCTGGTCGGCGGTGCGATCGCGCCAGAGATTGCGGCGGCCTTCCAAGGTATCGGGCAGTTGGCCCGGGTGGATGCCGAGGTCGGTCAGCAATCGAGCCAGCACTTCACTGGGTTCGGCGGGGGATTGCCCGGGCGTGTGCGCGTTCAGGTCGACGAAGAAGTGGCCGTCCGGAAACCGTTCGGACAGTTGATGTGCGGCGCGGGTCACCAGCGCGGTCTTGCCGACACCGGCCATGCCGTCGATGGTGTGCACGGCCAGTATCCGGCTCGTACCGGCGGCATCGAGAATCCGCCGCACATCGGCATCGCGGCCGATGAACGTGTCGATATCGCGTCGCAGTGCGGTCCGCACCCGGGGGCGCGGCGGGGCATCACGATGGCGGAGCGGCGGGACCGCGCGCTTGTCCGGCACGGAGGCGCTCTCCTGCGCTGCTCGCCAAAGCCGCTTCCAGACAAGGCGATTGGTCAGATCCGGGCGAACATCCTCGGAGGTGGCCTGCGCCAACCCGATCAAGGTCAGCAGCACCGGCTCGAACGATTCGAACCTGGACGGCAGCGCACGCCCCGATCGCCAATCACTGATGCGCTGTAGCGAGGCGGGGCGATTACGCGCGGGCACCGAAGCCGACCGCATACGAATGGCGGTCGCCTCCGCCACGCGTTGCAGCGTCGGGTTCCCTGCCGTCGCCCACAGTTCCGACAAGCGTGCGGTGAACACGACCCGCGCCGAACTGCCTTCGCCCCCGCTCTGAGGCTCACCCGCTCCCGCCATGGCGACACTGTACCGAGCGTCGCCGCATCGAAACCTGTTGTCACATTGGTTGATCGCCCGGTCCTGGATCAGTTGGGGGAGGGGGGTGCGGTGGCGAGGGTTTGGGCGGCCGAGGAGACGGCGGTGCGGAGTCGGTCGAGCGTGTAGTCGTTGCCGAGGACCATGCGTCGCAGTTGCGGCATGGCCAGGCTCCACCCGACCAGGCCCAGTGTGAAGAACAGTAGGGCCTGCGGGTCGTCGTTGCCGGGGGTCATGGCGGCTTCCGTGGCGGTGACCTTGTCCAGGTAGTGCTGGGTTCGCGCGTGTTCGTCGGGCACGGGCTCATCGCCCAATTCGAGTGCCTCCCACAGCAATAGCCGCAAGGCTTCGGGGTGGGCGCGGTGGTAGTCGAACAGCGCGGCGGCGTAGGTGCCGAGATCGGCACCGGCGCTGGGCGGGACGGCTTCGGCGAGTTCGGCCATCAGCTTCTCCAGCACCGCCGCGAAAAGCGCCTTCTTATCGCCGAAGTAGTCGTAGATGGCGCGCTTGTTGGCCTTGGCCGCGGCGGCGATGCGGTCCACGCGGGCACCGGCGACGCCGTGGGTGGCGAATTCTGTCGCCGCCGCCGTGAGGATGCGTTCCTTGGTTGCCGCCGAGTCGTATGCCACGTCGACGATTGTAACGAACCAGTTCGTTTGACAGCGACCGTCACTCACTTCTAGCATCCGAACTAACTAGTTCGCTCGGTTTGGAGATGCTGATGACGACGACGGACAAACCACCAACGCCCCAACCTTCCGACCGCACCCAGGTACCGGTGCGTCCGCTGTTGTTCGCCGTGATGGCGATCTGCAGCGGAGTGACCGTGGCGAATGTGTATCTGGCGCAACCACTGCTGACCTTGTTCGCCCGCGAGCTCGGCGTCGCGCCATCCCACGCTGGGCTGGTGGTGACGTGCGCGCAGTTCGGTTACGCGGCCGGGATCCTGTTCCTGGTGCCGCTCGGTGATGTCCGCCGACGTCGGCCGTTGCTGACGGTGATGCTGGCCGCGACGGTGCTGGCGCTGCTGCTCGCGGCGGTCGCTCCGAACCTGTCGATGGTGGCGGCCGCTGCCGCACTGGTGGGCGGGTTCACCGTGATCCCGCAGGTGCTGGTGCCCCTGGCCGCCGAACTCGCGCCGCCGCAACGGCGCGCCTCGGTCGTGGCCGGAGTCCAGATCGGATTGATGACCGGGATCATCGGTTCCCGTGTGATCGGCGGTGCGGTCGGTGAGATATTCGGTTGGCGCGCAGTCTATTTGCTCGCCGCGGTGCTCACCGCGGCATCGGGCCTGCTGACCGTGGCACTGGTGCCGCGCGAACCCGCACGTGCGAGCAGCATCGGATACGGACAACTACTCGCGTCGCTACCGCGCCTACTGCGCGGCGAACCCGCGTTGCGGCACTCGTGTCTGCTGCACGCGAGCCTGTTCGGCGCTTACAACGCCACCTGGACCTCGCTGGTCCTGGTGCTCACCCACGATCCCTATCACTTCAGCACCGCGACCGCGGGCCTGTTCGGGGTGCTCGGGCTGGCGGGCGCGTTCGCCGCACCCTGGGCCGGACGTTTCATCGACCGGCGCGGCCCGCTGCCGATCATCACCACGGCCTTGGTTCTGGCTCTGCTGTCAGCGCTGGCCTACGCGCTCGGCCGGACCGGTCTCGCATTCATGATCGTGGCGATCATCGCGGTCAATATTGCGGTGCAGTGGAGCCAGATCGCCAACCAGGCCCGCATTTTCGCCTACCTGCCCGACGCGCGCAGCCGCGCCAACACCGTCTACATGGTCGCGGTCTTCCTCAGCGGCGCGATCTGCGCCGCGCTGGCGGGAGCGTGCTACGGCGCGTTCGGCTGGTCCGGGGTCTGCGCATTGCAAGCAGTCTTCGCGGTCGCCGGGTTGGCGGTGCTGCCGTTCGCTCAACGCTACGACCGAACTCACCGCGACATCGTGTCAGCTTGAGTGCCAACAACTTTCCCGAATTGTCCCTCCATCACACCCACTGATAATCAGGAGATCAACAATGAACATGCCCGCGATGCCCGCCGCTGTGATGCAGTTCTTCACCGCCTCGCAGTCCGGCGACGCCGAGGCTTGGGCCGACGCGTTCGCCGCCGACGGCGTCTTCCACGACCCGGTCGGTGAGCCGCCGATCGTCGGCCGCGCCGCGATCCGCGAGTTCATCGCCTCGGTGCTGCCCAACTTCCATCCATTCCTGGGCCTGACCCCGCGCGAGGTCCACACCGTCGGCAATGCGGTCGCCGTCTCCTGGAGCGGCGCGGCCGTCACCACCACGGGCACGCCGGTGAATTGGTCCGGAATCAATGTCTACGACCTCGACGAAGACGGTCTCATCCGCGAAGCACGCGCCTACTTCAACCGGGCGATCTTCCAAGCACAGCTCGACCGATAAACCGGCTCAACGGGATTCGATGAAGGCGATCGCCTCCGCGGGCACCATTTCCTGAGGCAGGACGAGGAAGCCCGTTGAGTTGAGGAAGGCGACGATGTGCTCGCGGCGTCGAATCTTCTTGATGCGGGAGTAGGGGTATTCGGTTCGGCCCGTTGCCGTGGTGACCTCCATTCCGTCCGAGAGGTAGCGGACCTGGAGTACTGCTCCCGGGTAGGCGTAGCGGCGCACGCGGGTCGAGCCGGTGCGGGAGTCCTGCCAGCTGAAAATCGCGAAGAACACGAGAACCGCGATATAGGTGAGGGCGGTGATGACGAGTACCTCGGGTAGCGATTGCCAGAGCGGTGATCGCCCGGCGCCGACGGTGCGATTCGCGGCGTACCTGGCGAAGCGGTAGATCATCACCGCGCCCGCTACGGCTGCGGCTATCAGCCATACTGTGGGCCGCCGCCACATCAGGGGCAGTTCGGCGCGGGTGATCTGCCTCGCGGTGTCGGGACCGGCCACGAGGCGAATCACCTGGGCGCCGAAGTCATCCCGGTACATCGACACCGAATTCGGACCCATGGAGTCCTCCCCTCGATTGCGGACACCATACGCGAGGGTCGCCGATTCAGGGGCGGTTGACGGGGGTGCGGACGAAGGGCTGGTTTCCGGCCGTCTTGCCGCCGTCGATGGGAAGGGTTGCGCCGGTGATGAATCCGGCTTCGGGGGAGCACAGCCAGACAATGGTGTCGGCTACTTCGGAAGCCTGGCCGACTCGGCCCTGGGGGATCGCGGCGGCCGCGGCTTGCTGGCCGATTTCGCCTGCGCGGCGGAGATTGTCGGTGAGAATCGGGCCGGGGGCAACCACGTTCACGCGGATGCCTTGCCCGGCATAGTCGAGCGCGGCCACCCGGCTCAAGCCGATCACGGCATGCTTGGCCGTAGAGTAACCGGTAAGGCCCGCAATACCTTCCAGCCCCGCAGTGGACGACACATTGACGATCGCGCCGCCACCATGCGCGAGCATCGCGGGAATCTGATACTTCATGCCGAGGAAGACCCCGAGCGTATTCACCTCGAACGCACTGACGAATTCCCCCACCTCGACATCGACCAGCGGCATCGGCGGATGCCCCCCGCCGGTCGCATTGTTCACGGCCGCGTCCAGGCGTCCGAACTCGGCGAGCACGGTATCCACGCACCCCCGGACCGACTCCGGGTCGGCGACATCGAGACGGATCGGCAGGGCGCGTCCGCCGATCGCCTTGATCTCCTCCGCCACCGCGGCCAGTCGCTCCTCATCCCGCGCCCCGATCGCCACATCCGCCCCGGCCGCCGCGAAGGCCCGCGCCGTCGCTGCCCCGATCCCCTTGCTGGCGCCCATCACCAGCGCTACCTTGCCCGCGAACAGATTGTTATTGGTCATCGGCCGACTCCCGTCATCCGCGGCGCGATGGTCTTCGCACCGGTGGATGTAATGCTGGCAGCCGCCAATTGTCGTGGCATCAGCTTGGAATCGCATCCCAGCGTACGTATTCCGACGTACGCGAAGAGGGTCAGCCGATCGATTTCATCCAGTCGATGACGGCCGCTTGATAGTCGGTGGTGTTCTTGGCCAGATTCACCGAATGCCCGCTCCCGGGCAGCACGAAGGTCCGCAGACGCGCCGCCGCAGCGAAATATTGTCCCTCCGCCGCGAGCAGGGTCGCGGAGTCGGTGCAGATCGCGAACCCGGAACCGCAGGCGAGCCGGTCCTTGCTGCCGTTCACCAACATCACGGGTGCGGTAATGGCACTGGACTGTCCGGGCAGCGTGGTCAGCAGACCATCGGGATACTCCGTGAGCGAGAAGGTCTCCTTGGTCGCCTCGTCGATCGCGAGCACCTGTGGATCGAAATTACCGGACCCGTAGAAGTCCTGTTCGCGGGTGCCGGGCCGGGTGACCAGATAGCCCGGATCGTATCCGGCACCGGGGAATACGGGATCGTCGATCGCCTGGTGGTAGGTGGAGATCACCCCGAGCACATCGGGAATGCTGAGCGTGTGCGAATACCCCGTGAGCAGCACACCGTCGACATCGTGATAGCTGGTGGCCTCCATGATGGAGGTACTCGAGGTCAGCGAATGGCCCGCGGTGACGACCTTGGCGAAGGGCTGGGCTCCCGAGATTCCGGCACGCAGGGCTTGAACCATGCCGTGCAGTGCCTCCGCGGTGGCGGTCGCGGTGAGCGTCAGGCTCAATGGCTTGGTGCTCGCGCCGTTGCCGAGTCGATCGGCCACCAGCGTCGCGTATCCGGCGGCATTCATGGCGCGCCGGAAGTTGTAAGTCTCCGGCGCATAAGTGAAGTCCCAGTAGGTGCCGTTGTAGTTGGAGCCGGACATCAAGACCATTACGGTGTCCGTCGACCGATTCGCGGGCAGGCACAGAGTGGCTGCGAGAGTGCCTTGCGAGACCGGATAGGAGATGGCCCGACAGGAATCCGACGCCGAGACTTGATCGGCCGAGGCGACGCCCGCTGTCAGGCATAACAATGTCGCCGCCGCGGCCGAGGCCAGCGCACGGACCGGGGTTCGCACCTTGCACACTCCCTTGAATGTCGGAAAGATCCGAAATGTCAGTTGTTGTGGAATGTTTGAGCGTGGAAATGTTCAGCGGACGGCCATCTTCTGGCGAATCACGATACCGCACACGGGGTTCCGTAACGCACGGATTGCTGAAGACCCAATTCGAACATTCTCGATCTAGGATGCACACCATGAGCACGCGAGCTGTGCACTTCGTCGGTAGTTTCCCGGCCGCGAACACGGACGATGCCATGCGGGCCATGCTCGGTGCGGGATCGCGGCTGCGGACCCTGCCGACCGGCGAGACCCGCCGCTACGAGTGGTATGTCCAGCCCATTATCGAGGACCTGGTCAGCCAGGGCGCACTGGAAGTGAAGAAGTCGGGATCCTGGCGTTCGAGCCGGGACAGAACCATTCACCGCGCGGCCAAAGGCGAACTGACCGGCGACATGATGCGCCTGGGCTACCGCGAGGAGGCCGAGGAGGCGATGCCCATATTCACCCGCCTGCGCACCGAGCGAGACCTCCCCGGCCTCGCCCTGCAGATCGGTATGCCGACCGACTTCACGTTGGCCTTCATCGCCATGGGGGCCACTCACGCTAGATCGCAGCGGAAAGCATTCCGCGAAGCCAGCATTCGCGATATCGATGCCATTCGCGAGGCCGCCGGTGACGACGTCGTGATACAGCTGGAAGCCACCGCCGAAACCGTGCTCATGGCCAAGGCCCAGCCGATGCACCGGCAAATGGATGCGGCGCTCGGACTGACCAGGGGCATTGCCGAATTCGCCGCCGCGGCTCCCGAGGGCACCCGGTTCGGCGTGCATCTGTGCCTGGGCAGCATGAACAACAAGGCCCGGGCCACCCTGCGCGATACCCGGCCGCTGGTTCATCTGGCCAATTCGCTTGCGCGGCAGTGGCCATCGGGGCGCGTGCTGGAGTACATCCACAACCCGCTCGCGGCGGGGGATATCCCGCCGTCGAAGGATCCCGAGTTCTACGGACCGCTCGGGGGACTCGCCTTGGGGCCGGGCACCGGATTCTATGCGGGCTTCGTCCACGAAAGCCCTACCGAGGCTGAGCAACTCGAGACACTGCGAATGATCGAGGGGGCATTGGGCCGACCCGTCGACGGTGTCGCCAGTGCCTGCGGGCTGGGCCGACGCCCCCGTGCCTTCGCCGAGGCACTCGTGACGCGAGCCGCCACCCTCGCCGCAGCGGAGTGAGCGGCGGAGTCGCAGAAAACCGCCGCTAGTTCTTGCGCCCGACCCCGCCCAGCACGACCAGGCGGGTGCTCGGCAGTTCTCCGTTCAGCCATTCCTGGACCGGCACCACACCGGGTTCGATCACCTCGAAGCCCTCGAGGAACGGCTCCACCTGCTCGGTTGTCCGGAATGCGACCTGTGCCGGGGTGCTGGCCAAATCTCCCGACGACTGCCGGATGAAGTCGGGGTGGGTGTTGGTGCACGCATGGGTGAAGGCCAGCAGGCTGCCCGGGGCCATCACATCGCGGAATCGCGCCACGAGCTCGGCCGGGTTCTCGTCATCCATGATGAAGTGCAGGACACCGACGATCAGAATCGCGACCCGCTGGTCGAAGTCGATGCCCCCTTCGGTGCGCAACCGCTCGATGAGGTCGGTGGCGCGAATATCGGCAAGCATGGAGGTCACGCCCGGTTCACCGGCGAGCAGGGCATTGGTGTGCGCGAACACGACCGGGTCGTGATCGACCGCCACCACCCGCGCGGACGGCTCGAACTCCTGCGCGACCTCATGCACATTGGGCGAAATGGGAATTCCCGCACCGATATCGATGAACTGCTCGATGCCTTCCTGCGCGGCGGCCCGCACGGCATTCAGCAAAAACCGGCGGCTGAACCAGGCGAGCGTCTTGGTATCGGGCGCGATCGCGAGCATTCGCTCGGCGACCACCCGATCCGCCTCGTAGTTGTCCTTGCCGTCGAGCATGAAGTTGTACACCCGAGCCGCGTTCGGCCTGGTCGGATCGACCCCGATCGGTGCTCGATTGGATTGCGCCACCACACCTCCTCGATACCTTTGCCGATGGTAGCCACATTGCTACCGCCGCCCCGGCGAATCGATCATTCGAGTCCGTGCGCCTGCGCCACCAGATCGAAGAACACCCACACCCCGCCCTTCTGATACGCATCCGGTGATTCGGATCCGCCCAGGAACGGATAGGGCGTGGCGATGTAGACCTCACCCGGGTTCAGCGGCCCGAGCCTACGCGCGATCTCGGAAACATGCTGCGGCTGAAGGACATACGTGACGACATTCGGATCGAACAGGACCTTGTCGATGAACTCGGTGATCTCGGTGAAGGGCCCATACGTCTTGACGCCCGGGCTATACGGATCGAGCACCCCGTACTCTCCGCTGCGGCTGCTCATCAGAAACGCATGCCCCAGATCCGAGTACCCGACGACCGTATCGAATTGCGGATAATGCTCCGCCCAGGCAGGCATCACCCGATCGAGGCGCTGCGAGTCGATCAATTGGAAGGGGATGCCGGTCATTGCGCCCATCCAACCAGACCCGTCGGTCACCCCTTCAATGGCCGGTCCCGGTCCCGTCCCGGTATCTGCGCGCGGTCACCGGCGAACCCAGCCCGTGCAACGCGATACTGCCGAGCACGGTGACCACCAGCACTGTCAGTACCAGTTCGGCGTCGGAGTCAGGTAATTCGTTGAATGCCAAGAGTCCGAACACGATCGACGTCGTGCCGCGCGGGCCGAGCCAGCCGATGAGGAGTGCTTCCTTGACGGGGACTCCGGAGCCCAGCAGGGCCAGGAGGACGGGGACCATACGGACGACTGTCAGGGCGGCCGCGACGACCAGAGCACGAGCGTGGTGCCGACGGCAATGATCGAAGCAATCACGACGGTCTGCTCAGCGCGGTGCGACCAGGCCCGCGGCGGCCGATTCCTGTTCCGCCGGTGCGGATTCCGGCTGGGCCTTGTAGATGGCGGTGGTCTGCGCGGGCTGCCTGCGAAGGTGCGGCGTGGGGCGGCCATTGTCGTCGAGGTTCACGAATACGATCTTGTCGATCGTCAGCACCCGTTCGCCGGTCAGCATATTGCGGACCTCGCACTGGACGGTAATCGAGGTGCGCCCGTAATCGGCTATGCAGCAACCAAGTTCGATCACGTCACCCTGTTTCACCGAGGACAGGAAGTTGATCTCCGAAATGTATTTGGTGACCACATTCGAATTGTCGAGCTGGCCGAGGGCGTAGATGGCCGCTTCCTCGTCGAGCCACCTCAGCAGGGTCCCGCCGAACAATGATCCGGCGGGGTTCAAATCCTCGGGCTTGATCCACTTGTTCGTGCGGAATTCCATGATGGTCCTCTCCACGCTGTCCGGCATACGGATGATCGTTCAGCAACACGAGAGCAAGCCTGGCTAAGTGAAGCACACCGTGCCACCGGACGCGCCCGTTCCCACGCGGGCGTCAGGAATGCCCGCCCATGACATTCACGTACATGCTCTGGAACGGTTCGGGGCTCACGCTCACATCGCCTCGGAATGGATGGTCGAGCGAGGCGATCAGGAAGATCATCGTGGCGAGGAAGAAGGCGAACACCCCGGCGAGCAACAGATGCAGCCCGACGCTGTCGAAACTGAGCAGGCACAGCAGCAGCAGATTGATGGCGCTGCCGACCATGATCACCGACCACAGCACGATCGGGATGCCGCTCTTGGTGGCATTGATCCGGCGGCGGCGATCCTGATCGAAACTGGCGAACTGGTCGATGGTGGCCGCGTGCACGATCTGCTCGGCCGCGGTCTGCGGCTGGAAGGTGAGCAGATGCCCCTGAAAGCGGGTGACCAGTATGGTTCCGCCCTGTGGTTCATCGCCGCGCTGCAAGGCGGGAAACGCGTCGCTGAGCACGTTCTCGGTATAGGCGGCCAGATCGTGTTGCAGGACCGTGCGATCGGGGTCCGGATACGCGGAGACCTCGCGGTAGAGCGTGCCGAGCGCGGCGGCCTCATCGGCCACCCGATCCCGGGCATTGGTGAACCCGTCATAGCCCGCCACCGCCACCAGCCCGAGCAGCAGGCCGTAGAACACGCCGCTGACCGTGAGCACCATGGTCACCATCTCGTTGCGTCCCGGCTCCGGGCCGCAGATCTTGCGCACGAGGGACCGGGACAGCAAGGTCCCGGCGCAGGTCAGCCCCACGGCGACGCCGGTGAGGAGGAGATAGCCGAGCCATGCGGGTATGCCGCCGATCCAGGTGAACATCGATCTCCCAGCGCATCGATTCGGAAAATGTCCGATACGGTTCGAGCGAATCGCGGAAATTAGCTAAAAGATAACCAACAATGTGATCGTCCCGGGAAAACCGTGTCGCCGTGGAGGTGTGTCACTGTGAAGATCGCGGAACTGGCCGACCGAACGCGTGCGGACGCCGAAGTGCTGTCCGCCGGAGCCGCGAGTCTGCGCGAACTCCGGCAGAGGCTGGCCACGGCCGACGCCATGCCCGCCTGGTTCGATGCCGAGATTCGCGCCCATATCGACCGATGCGGCACGGCCGCAAACGATCTCGCCGCCGCGGCCGACAACCTCGACGCGCACGCGCGAGCGCTGGGCGAGCGCGACTCGTGACCGCCATCATCCGCGATTCCACGCGCAGCGGCGTATTCGAAGGGGACATGGAGGACGTCCGGGTCGCGGCCGTGGAATTGGCCCGCGTGGCCGCCTCGATCAAGGAGGCCGCCGAACGATTGACCGCCACCCTCACTGACAGCGGCCTGTCCCGTTCGGCGGTCCGCGCGCCCAGGACCGGACTCCCCGCGCAGCGGGCGCTCCTGCGCGCGGGCACCAACCCGGCCGGGCTGGGCTCCTCGCTGCGCGGCGGGGCACTCGGCGGCGCGGCACACAAGATGAGCGCGCTGACCCGCCACGAGAGCCTGGACGCACTGGTCGCGGTCTCCTCGCTGCGGCTGCGCGTGGCCGCGGTCGCGCGCTCACATCCGGAGATCACCGAGGATCCCCTGGTCGCGGAGTTCGTCAAGGCGGTCGACACCGACGATTCCGTTGCGGCGCTGCGGTTGCTGCGCGGCCTCATCAAAGAGCACGGGCTGGGCGACACCCTGCACCGGCTCGCACCCGTCTTCATGGAACTGATGGCCATCCACGCACTGCTCGACTCGAACCCGCTCAATGACGACGCCGGATGGGCGATCGCATGCGGTCTTCCGGTCACCCGCGCGCCGCTACTGGGTGCACCCGTCGGCGGGCTGTGCCGATGGGATGTGGGTGATGGCTATTCGCATCCCGTCGATCTCGATGCCGACGAAGCGCCCGCGGTGAGCGGGGAGGGGACCATCACCGGATTCCTCAACAATATCGCCCTGTTGAAGAACAATGGCCGGGTCTACGTGCAGGAGATGGAGACCGACGGACAGCGCCGATATGTCGTGCTGGCTCCGGGAATGCAAGTCGGCATGCCGCGCAATGATTCTCCGCAGGATCTGGTCGGTGCCTGGCGCAATACGCTCATGAATGAATCGCCGTACACGCGTGCACTGGTCAAGGCGATGGAATCGTTCGGCGTGCCGGAGGGGGCCGAGGTGGCGCTCATCGGGCACAGCGAGGGCGGCGCGGCGGTCATGAATCTGGCTCAGGATAAAGAGATTCGGGCGCGCTACCGGATTACGCACGCCATCGCGGTCGGTGCTCCCGTCGACTTCAAGGACCCGCCCGCACCCCTGTTCGTCGCCACGATCACCAACCAGCACGACCTCATCCCCACCCTGGACGGGCAGGGAGCCGGTTCGCCGTTTCATCAACGGCTGCACCCGCATTGGCTGGTGGTCGACTACAACGACGACACCCACAAGTTCCCGGACTGCCACAATGCCGAGAAGTATCTGCACAATCTGACCCACGACCTGCACGAGGCGCGCGAACGGATCAACGCCGAACTGCGCCCCTATCAAGGCCGACTCGTGCGGGGCCAGGCCTACCGGGTGTACGACGATGTCCACTCACCCGAGGGATTCCCCTTCCTGACGGTCGCCACCGCACCCGCCCCCTCCTCGGCCGGGGCGATCGAACTGCCGGTGCGTTGTGCGGAAAGTGCCGCTGTCACCGCCCTTTTCCTGGCCGATGCCGACGCCGCACGCGACGAACTGGCCGGGACCGGCCTGCGACCGGCGCTCATCGGACGCCGCGCGGTCGCGGTGGTAATGGCCAGGAAATTCACCAGATCCTCGATCGGCGCGCACAGCGAGTTCTCCCTCGGCCTGGTCGTGCACGATCCGTGGAAGCGCCGCCCGATCTCGGTGTGGACCGAGCTGCTGGCCAAGGCGGACCGGCGGCGGTCGGGGATTCGCGTCCTCGATCTGGCCGTGGGCGCACCGTCGGGAGCCACCTACGCCGCCGAAATCTGGGGCTTCCCGGCATTTCACGCCGGAGTCGAGGTCACCTTGCGGCGTGGGCGACTGACGGCCGACCTGGCTGCCGACGGCGAACCCGTACTGAGCCTCGGCGGCCGCCTCGGACCCTGGCTGCCCGGACCCGAGCTCGATCTGGTGACCTACTCGACACGAGGCACGCGGCTCCTGCGCTCGGTGGTCGATACCCGTGGCGGACAACGCATTCACCCCGCACCGCGATTGCGCCTGCATGCCGATTCGAGTCATCCGATGGCGGAACGGCTACGCCGCCTGGGACTCCTCGAGGCGCGACCGTTCGCGGCCGTGTCCGCCACCCGCTACCAAGCCAAACTCGATGCCGGGGTGGTGGTGGAGGTTCCGACCTTGGGCTGATACGGGTTTCGGGAATCGATGACCGAATCCGCGTGTGTCAGAGGCGATCCTGGATCAGCGAACGGAAGTGGCGGAACCCCCGTTCGGCCAGCGGCCGCAGTGCCGGGGCGACGGCGCGTGCATCGGCGCGCAATCGGTCGAGTGCTCCGGGACCGAGCTCGCGCTCGGCTTCCTCGACGATGGACGGCTCGGTCAGCCAGTCGTCCAAGAGCTCCGGGCCGACCTCCGGATGGAACTGCAGGCCCCAAGCCGACGCACCTGCCCGGAATGCCTGGCAGGGCGTGGTTTCGGTGCGCGCGAGCACCGCAGTGCCGGGGGAGGGGACGATGCGGTCGCCATGCCAGTGCAGCACGCCGGGAGCCTTCGCGAAGGGACCGACGACCGGGTCGTCCTCGTCCACCCCGGTCAGTGGAGCCCAGCCGATCTCCTGTCCGGTGTCGGGCACCACCGTCATTTCCAGTGCGCGCGCGAGCAATTGGGCTCCCAGGCAGATACCCAGCGTCGGCACCCCGGCCTCGGCGGCGGCCGCGAGCAATTCGCGTTCCAGCTTCAGCGCGGGGTACTCGTCGATGGCGTCGGCGTTCATCGGGCCGCCCATCACCACCAGACCGGCCAGCTCGTCGGCGGACGGCAGATCGGCCGCGCACGCGCCCGGCGTCTGGATCACATTCTCGATCCGGATCGGAAGGCCATGCAGGACTTCGCCGATCAGGCCGGGCTTCTCGACGGGAATGTGCTGGATGATCAGCACGGTGCGGTCGGTCATGGGTGCCCCCTCGGCGCTGGATCCTTAGTTATGGAAATGATCTTCGCACGGTGGCGGATCGGGCCGAGGGGAGCGGTCATCACATCGCGGATCAGCCGTTCAAAGCTGCCGTCACGACCGCTTGGGCGACTTCGCCGTAGGGCGGGTAGAGGGCTTGGATCAAATCCCCTTCGCCGCGCGTGACCACGCCGCGCGGATTGGAGAATTCGCGGAAGCCTTCGATCCCGTGATGGCGGCCATTGCCGCTGGTGCCCACACCGCCGAAACCGAGAGCGGGCAAGGCGCCCTGCACCGCACAGGTATTCACGCACGCACCGCCGGAGGAGGTCCGGGTGAGCACGTCGTCGGCCACGGCTTCGTCCTTGGCGAAGACATACAAGCCCAGCGGCCGTTCGCCCTCGTTGACATGGGTGATCGCCTCATCGATCGAGTCATAGGGCTTCACGACCAGGATCGGCCCGAAGATCTCCTCCTGCATGACGCCGAGATCATCGGCGGGATCCAGGATCAGCGAAAGCGGCATGCGCCTGCTCGCGCGATCCACCTTCGCGGCGGGCTCGAGTTCGACGATCGTGCATCCCGCATCGCGGGCCTCCTCGAGGAGATCGATCAACCGGTCGAGGTGTCGTTCGGTAATGATTCCGGTGCAGTCGCCGGTTTCGGAGAAGCTCGGCGCGCGCTCGGCCATATGGGTCTGGGCCAGGCCGACGAAATCGTCGATCTTATTGCGCGGCACCAGGCAATAGTCGACCGAAATACACATCTGGCCGTTCTTGATGAGCTTGGTGCCGAGGATCTGTTCCACCGATGTCGCATCGACACTGTCCGGCGCGAGCACGGCCGGACACTTGCCGCCCAGCTCCAGGGTCACCGGGACCAGATTCTTGGCCGCCTCCATGGCGATCAACCGGCCGACCTCCGGATTTCCGGTGTACAGCAGGTGATCCCAGCGCTGCTGGGAGAACGCGCGCGCCAGATCCACGCCGCCGGTCACGACCGTGACGCGGTCCTCGTCGAAGGTGGCCGCGATCATTTCCTTCAGTAGCTCACCGCACGCGGGCGTGAATTCCGAGGGCTTGAGGATCACCCGATTCCCCGCGGCGAGCATCTCCACCAGCGGCCCGACCGACAGGTCGAACGGGAAATTCCACGGAACGATATTGCCGACAACGCCTTTGGGCTGATACCGGATCGCCGCCTGTGCCGAGCCATAGAGCCCGGGATCGGTGAACCGCGCTTCGGGCGTCATCCAGTTCGCCAACTGCTCGGCCGCATACGCCGCCCGTCCCGCCACCCCGAGCACTTCCACCAGATCGGTGAACAACTCCGGATGCACCGAAAAGTCCTCCGACACAGCCCGTCTGATCCGATCGCGATTCCCGACCATCATCGCGGCCAGCGCGCCCAGCTGTTCCTGCCGTTGCGCGAGGCTCGGATACGGATCCTTCGCGAACGCGGCCTGCTGTCGCGCGAAGGATTCGCGCAATCGGCGAATCGCCTCCGTGTCATCGATAGTCGGTGCCGAGGGACGATGAGTGGCGGTCATGATGCGGGCCTTCCTGTGTCTCCGCATCCCACCTTCCTCGCCCCTCGGCGGCCTCGTACCGGGATTCAGGACAATTCCTCGCCCACAATCTATTTCCGGGGTAGGTGATGGCGGTCGGGCATGCTCAGGACTCGTTCGGGCTGTCGAAATAGTGGCCCTGGGCGAAATCTTCGAGCAGGCCGGGATGGGTCGGTGCCCAGTCGAGCAGTTTTTGGGTCCGCATGCTCGAGGTCGGATTGTCGAGTTGGACCAGGGCGGCGAGGAAGCCGAAGTTGTCGGCGGCCTGGTCCGGAGTGAGGGCGGTGACCGGCACTCCGAGGTTATGGCCGATCGCTTGGGCAATCGTCCGGAAGGTGATTCCCTCATCGCCGACGGCGTGCAGCCGCGAACCGGCCGGTGCTGATTCCAATGCCAGCCGGTACAGGCGCGCCGCATCGAGGGTGTGCCCGGCAGGCCAGCGGTTCGCGCCGTCGCCCACATAAGCGGAGAAGCCTTGCTTGCGGGCAATATCGATCAGGGTCGGGATGAAGCCATGGCGGTCGAGCGAACTGTGGACCGTCGGTGGCAGGCGAACCACCGATGAGCGAATCCCATTGTCCGCGAGGGCGATCACCGCGTTCTCGGCATCGACCCGCGGACCGGATTCGAGCACATCGGCTTCGGTTCCGGTGCGCCCCAGCCCGGCGAACGCGAGTTGCAGTGTCCCCGAAGTCCCGACCAGAGGTTTTCCGGTGCCCGCGAGGGCCTGTCCGAACGTCTGAAGAGCCTGCCGATCGGAGTCGACCGCGGTCGTGGCATCGCCGGAAAACATCTCGTCGTGTTTGTACGCCAGATGGATGACGCCATCCGCGGCCTCGGCGGCTTCCCTCAGGGCGTCGAGGTCGTCCAGGGTGGCGCGAAACGGTTCGGCCCCGGCGGCGCTCACTGCGCCGGCGGAGGCTTCCGAGCGGGCCAGGCCGACGACCTTGTGACCGGCTTCGAGGAGTTCGGGTACGACGGCGGAACCGAGGTGTCCGGACGCGCCGGTGACGAATACGTGCATGTTCAGGCCCTTCGAGTCGTGATTGGAGTGTCATGTCAGTGACTGACATGAGCGTACGCCTGATGTCAGTCACTGTCATCGGCGTATGATCGCGCCATGAGCCGGTGGGAACCCAATGCGAGCGGCCGTCTGCAACAGGCGGCGCTGGAGTTGTACAGCTCGAATGGGTTCGAGAGCACCACCGTCGCGGAGATCGCCAAACGCGCCGGACTCACCGAGCGAACGTTCTTCCGGCACTTCACCGATAAGCGTGAGGTGCTGTTCGGGGGAGCGGGCGCACTTCAGGATCTGCTGGTGAGCACGGTGCACGACGCGCCCGCGGCACTGCCGCCGATCGAAGTGATCGCCCTCGCCCTGCACGCCGCCGCCGGAATATTCGAGGACCGCGCCGATTTCGCGCGCACGCGGCAGGCCATCATTGCCGCGAACGCCGAACTTCAAGCCCGCGAGCTCATCAAACTCGCCACGCTCGGTGCGGCGCTCGCCGAGGCCCTGCGCTCGCGCGGTAGTGCGGAACCGGCCGCGAGCCTGGCCGCCGAAACGGGCATCGCGGTCCTGCGGGTCGCCTTCGAGCGCTGGACGGCCGAGCCGGGCAGGCGCGGCCTCTCCCATTTCATCGACGAGTCCATGGATGAGCTGAAGCTCGTCGCCGCAGGTCGCTGACCGCGACCTCGCGAACGGGACGATCCACCCCGCGATCGCCCGGCGAAATCGGCAGGGGGCAGCGCTATTCGGCGACCGGGACGCCCCGCGCGGCGGCCACGAATGCGCGAATCAGGTCCGGCGACTTCACGCCGCGTTCGCTCTCCACGCCGCTGGAGACATCCACACCCCACGCGCGGGTCACTTCGATCGCCCGGCGGACATTATCGGGACGCAGGCCGCCCGCGAGCAGCCAGCGGCCGGTCGGGGCGGCGAAGTCGGCCGCACCCCAATTCCACGGTTTGCCCGAACCGGGTTCCGGGGCGTCGAGCAGCAGCAGGTCCTCGCCCAGTTCGCCGCTGCGTGCCGGGGGTGGGGTCTGGGCGGTCGCGCGAATGAGGGTCCGGCCGGGCGCGCGCAGAGCTTCGTAGTACTCGGGCCCCTCCTCGCCGTGCAGTTGGACCGCCGCGATTCCGCTGTCCTCGGTGAGCTGGCGAACCTCGTCGATGGACTGGCCGCGAAAAACGCCGACGGTCAGCACATTCGCCGGGACGCGGCGGATCAGACCGCGAGCGGCCTCGGCGGTGACGAGCCGCGGGCTGGGTGCGAAGACGAACCCGACCGCATCGGCTCCCGCCGCCACGGCGACATCCACGTCATGCTCGGTTTTCAGGCCGCAGATCTTCACAAACAGCTCGCTCATGGCGTCCAGTCAATCAAACGCGGAAATCCGCGCCCCAGCGAGCGGCCTCAGCTGGGTTCTTGCTGCGTGGTGCAGTGGATTCCGCCACCACCGGCGGCAATCCCATCGATATTCAGCTGCACGACCTCCCGGTCGGGGAACAGTCGCTCGAGGGTGGCCTTGGCGGCGGAATCCGCCTCGTCATCCCCGAACTCGGGTGCGATGACGCCGCCATTGCAGACGTAGAAGTTGATGTAGCCCGCCGCGAAATCCTTCTCCTCCTCATACTCGGGGCGGACCAGTGTCGGGCCCTCGATCACCTCGACTTGAAGCGGAGTGCCGTGTACATCGGTTGCGCTCCTGAGGATTTCGAGATGTTTCAGGGTGACATCGTGGTCATAGGAGTCCGGGTCGGTGTCCAATCCGGCCACCACCACCCCTGGCTTGGCGAACCTGGCGTAGAAGTCGGTATGACCATCGGTGATGTCCTCACCGGCGATCCCCGGCAGCCAGATGATCTTCTTCAGTCCGAGCAGGTACTTCAGCTCGGCTTCGACATCGGCCTTGCTCCAGCCGGGATTGCGGTTCCTATTAAGGACGCAACTCTCGGTGATGATGCCCGTGCCCTGCCCATCCACCTCGATGCCGCCGCCCTCGAGCACCAGCCCGGTATGCAGGACCTCGGCCCCCGCTCGCCCGGCGACGAACTCCGCGACCTTCGCGTCCCGCCCGTGTTCCTGCTTTCCGCCCCAGCCATTGAAGTTGAAATCCACTGCGGCCCGCGCACTTTCGCCCTTGACGAACACCGGCCCGGTATCGCGCATCCACAGATCATCCAGGGGAGCCGCGATCAATTCCACGTTCCCGCCCCCGATCAGCCCCCGGGCCACATCCATCTCCTCGGCGCGCACCAGCATCGACACCGGCTCGAACCGCCCGATGGCCTGCGCGATGGACGCCAAGTTCTGCCGGACCACCGGCAGCATTTTCGCGCCCCAAATCCCCTCGGCGGCCCCGAACGCCATCCACGTCCGCCGGTGCGGATCCCCTTCTTCGGGCATCACCCAGCGCCGCCCATCATGCTGCGCGCGCTTCGCCGGGCTGCCCGTCGCGCTACTCGCCCCGGGAGACTCCGAATCATCACACGCGGCCAGAGCCAACCCTCCGGCCGCCGCCACGCCCGCCTGAATGAACCGCCGCCGCTGCACAGCTGAACGATAGCTCTCAGGCCTCCCGTTTGTGGCTAGGCGAACGGCCCCTGTGGCTGATCGGCCGCAGTAAGCACGCCACCATGGCAGCCTCGCCGGTCGCACGGAGAATCTGTGGTGTGCTGTGTGCCGACGAGAGGGGTGCGGATTGCGGGATATCTACTGGATCGGCGGCGGGAGCGGGGCAGGCAAGTCGACCATCGCCGCGCGGATCGCGAAAGAGCATGGCCTACGGACGTATTCGACCGACGACGTCAT
The DNA here is from genome assembly GCF_040683015.1 of Nocardia sp. NPDC051030. Lineage (NCBI taxonomy): Bacteria > Bacillati > Actinomycetota > Actinomycetes > Mycobacteriales > Nocardiaceae > Nocardia > Nocardia sp. NPDC051030. The sequence continues at coordinate 598,603 of NZ_JBFBCD010000003.1, forward strand.
GTCCGAGCACGCGCGGCGCTGCACACCCGAGGACGCGCCATATCTGCACGAATTCCTGGCAATGAGCATGGACGAGCGCTGGGTGCGCAGGTCCCCAGAGACAATGCTCGAGACATTCCACTGGTTCCGCGGCGAGGGATTCGGCCTGATCGTCGAGGATCTGCTGCGGATGGGCACCGACGGCGGCGTGATCGTCGAGGGCTTCCGCCTCCTGCCCCACCTGGTCGCACCCTTGGTGTCCGACTCCCGCGGCGCCGTCTGGCTCTTACCCACGCCCGAGTTCCGGCAGGCCGCATTCGATCTGCGAGGTTGGGACATTCCGAGCCGGACCGGTGATCCGGAAGCGGCTCGGCGCAACCTGCTCGAACGGGATCGAATGTTCACCGACCGCCTCGAGACGGACACGCGACGACTCGGACTCCCCGTCATTGAGGTAGATACCCCAATGGACGAGGACGAGCTACTCGAGCGCGTGTGCCACTCGCTCAAACTCTGAACGCGAGCGCGCGACAATCGTCGTATGAGCGTTTCGCGGCGCTCGAATCGAGGTGCAGTCATGTCACAGCCGAACGTCGATCGCGACGGTCTCGCCGCAGACCTGGAGCGAGCGAGGGCCGACTTCCATCACCTGCTCGATACCACCGGCATCGGCGAGTGGGGAACCCCGACGAACGGGACCCGGTGGACCAACGAAGAGTTGTTGTTCCACATGGTGTTCGGCTACATGATCGTTCAGAAGCTCCTGATCCTCGTACGGGTATTCGGCCGCCTACCGGCGGGCGCGAGCCGCGCGAACGCACGAATACTGAACGCGGTGACCGGTCCGTTCGACGTGATCAACTTCTACGGCTCCCGCCTGGCGGCACGCATATACAACCGGCACCGGATGGGCGCAAAGATGGACCGAGTAATCGCCTCGTTGCAGCGTTCCCTGCGGCGGGAAGCCACAGCCGCGTTCACGCGCGAGATGAACTACCCGAGCCGCTGGGATCCGTACTTCCAGGGATCCATGTCCCTCGCGGACCTGTACCGGTACCCGGGCCAGCACTACGACCACCACCGAAAACAGCTGACCGTCACCGGTGTCCACGAACAATAAACCGGCTCGCCGTCACCTTTGCCGGTGACGAATGGGCAGCATGCCGAGGTGCTCGAGTTTCAGGTGAGGTCGGGGAGGTCGGTGGTGATGCGGCCGGGGAAGTGGGGTGGGCGCTTTTCGAGGAAGGAGGCTATGCCTTCGCGGAGGTCGGGGCTGGTTAGGGCGCCGGCTATGAGTTTTTTGTCGAGGGCGAAGGCGGCTTCGGGGGTGGGGGCGCCGGACATGGTGATGAGGGAGCGGCGGATGGCGGCTGCGGAGACCGGGGCTACGTAGGTGGCTAGCTCGTGGGCTAGTTCGTATGCGGCGGGGAGTAATTCGGCGGGGGAGTGAAGGCTGGTGACCAGGCCTGCGGCGAGGGCTTCGTCGGCGTCGAAGAGGCGGCCGCTGATCATCCATTCCTTGGCTTTGGCCAGGCCGACAATGCGGGGGAGGAACCAGAGGGAGCCGCCCTCGGGGAAGAGGCCGCGGCGGGCGAAGACGAAGCCGAATCGGGAATCGGTTGCGGCCAAGCGGAAGTCGGCGGCGAGGGTCATGGTGATGCCGACGCCGACGGCCGCACCATGAATGGCGGCGATGACCGGTTTGTTCAGATTGGTCATGGGCCGGACCACTCGGGTCGCCGGTTCGACCCAGTCGGGATCGGTGGCGTCGTCCATGCCTTCGTCATCGGCCATATCCATGCCGACGCAGAAATGCTGTCCGGCACCGGCGAGGACGACGACTCGTATGTCGTCGTCCCCGTCGGCGGCGAGCAGGGCCGCGCCGAGTTCGTTCGCCATGCGCGTGGTGAATCCGTTCCGCGCGTGCGGGCGGTTCAGCAGGATCGTGGCGATCGGACCGTCAACGGTGTATTCGATTGTGGTGTAACCGGTTTCGGAAGTCATCGCCTGGCCGTGCACCCTCTGTTGAGCCGAGGGGCGGTGACCCCTCGGCGAGAAGATTGTGCACAGACAGTCTCACTGTCATTGACGGTGTGTCAATAACGGCGTTCGGTGATGCTTTATGCGGTGTGGCTCAGCCGCGACGGCGACGGTCGCCGCCACCGGTGCGGGAGAAGCCGGAGATGCCGCCGGTGCTGCCCGCGGGAGCCGCGCCACGGCCATTGCCGCGTGCGCCACCGCTGCGCGGAGCGGCCTGGCCGCTACCGGCGGGACGCTGACGACGGGTGGACTCACCGGCGGTCGAGCCCCCGGCCGCACGAGCCGAGCCCGCGCCGGTGCGAGCCGCACCACCCGTGCGCTCGGACCGGGCGCCGCGCGACTGTCCCTGCGCCGCATTGCCATTGCGGCGGTCGCCGCCATTGCCGCCGCCATTGCCGCCACGACGCGGAGCGCCGCCGCCACGACGGGCTTCGTCGCGGACGGGCTCGACGGCCCGCATGGTGATCAGCGCGGCCACGGTGCCGACCAGCTTGGCGACCGCGGGCGAATCGGCGGTCACGCGCTGCGGCGTGACGTCGATCTTGGCCTTGCGCATGAGGGCCGCGAGGTCCCGGCGCTGATCGGGCAGCACGAGGGTGACCACGTCACCCGCATTGCCCGCACGCGCGGTGCGGCCCGAACGGTGCAGGTACGCCTTGTGTTCGGCGGGCGGATCCACGTGCACGACGAGCTCGACGTCATCGACGTGCACACCGCGAGCGGCCACGTCGGTGGCGACCAGGACCTTGGCATCGCCCGCCGCGAAGGTGGCGAGGTTGCGGTCGCGGGCGGCCTGGGCCAGGTTGCCGTGCAGGTCGACGGCCGGAATGCCGGACACGGTCAGCTGCTTGGCGAGCTTGCGGGCCTGATGCTTGGTGCGGGTGAACAGGATTCGCCGTCCGGTGCCGGAGGCGAGCTTCTGAATGATATCGCGCTTGGCGTCCGCACCGGCCGTCTCGAAGACGTGGTGGGTCATGGCCGCGACGGGCGAGTTCGCCTCATCGACGGAGTGCAGGACCGCCTTCGGCAGGAAGCGGTTGACCAGCTTGTTCACGCCATTGTCGAGGGTGGCGGAGAACAGCAGGCGCTGCCCGTGTGCCGGGGTGGCCGCGAGAATCCGGGTCACGCCGGGCAGGAAGCCGAGGTCGGCCATGTGGTCGGCCTCGTCGATGACGGTGATCTCGACGGCGTCGAGGCTGATCAGCCCCTGCTTCATCAGATCCTCGAGGCGACCCGGGCAGGCGACGACAATATCGACACCGGCCCGCAGCGCCCGGACCTGCCGGTTCTGCGGCACGCCGCCGAAGATGGTGGTGATGGTCATGCGGTAGGCCGCGGCCAGGGGCTCCATGGCCGTCGCGATCTGGGTGGCCAGCTCGCGGGTCGGTGCCAGCACCAGCCCGACCGGGCGATTCGCGGCCCGCTTACCGGCGAGACCGCCGCCGAGGCGGTCGATCATGGGAATGGAGAAGGCCAGGGTCTTACCGCTGCCGGTCTTGCCGCGGCCGAGCACGTCACGGCCCGCGAGGGAATCAGGCAGGGTGTCGGCCTGAATGGGGAAGGGATCATTGATCCCGGCACGCTCGAGGGCCTTCACGAGAGGTTCGTGCACGCCGAGCATGGCAAAGGAAGGAGTGGAAGTCATGAGTGTTGCAGTGCCTTTCGGGCATCGGGTGGTGCCCGAGCCGTCTGCGGACAACGAGTCCGCGCCGGGGGCACGATTGGCGAGATTGCCGATGGGCAAAATCGATCGCCGTAAGAAGAGCGTTGCCACGCAGCGGGAGGCTGGGTCGCGCAGTGATTGCGATCTACGACGCTTGGCATGATCGAGTCACACCATGATCAACAATAGCCCAGAGTGAGCTGTTGTGTCCGCCGAGCAGTCTAGCCCACACCGGCAACCCCTCCCGCCGCTGCCCTCGCGACGCGCCAACCTGACCGGTTCTCCCACGCCCGGCGGCCCGCTCGTTGGACCATGGAGATCAGCGGTGAGATCAACACCGCGCATGTTTCCCATTGTGTTCCGCGATTCATCCCCGCCACACAGGAGGAACGACATCTCATGAACACCCATTCCCGCCGCTCCGCTTGCACCGCAATGCTTTTCGCAGCCACGAGCGCGACCTTGGTCCTGGCCGCGGCCCCCGCTTTCGCCGCGAACGCCGTCAATATCAATGGCGTCGGACCGAGCTCCGTCGAGATCGATTACACCTGCGACGCCTCCGCCGGAGTCACCAGCATTCAGGCAATGCTGGGCAAAACCACGGCCGAGGCCCCCGCCGCGACCGGCACCCAAACCGCGGTCACATGTGACGGAAGTCAACATGACACCACCGTCGCTCTGACCCCCGCCCCGGGCGAATCCCCCCTCCAGTCCGGTGATGCCGCCCAAATCCGAGTCGCCCTGATCGATCGGAACGAGGTCGTCGTCTTCGGCTCGGCCAAGGCCTTCACCGTGCAGTGAGAACCCGCGTGGGTTTTCGCCGGGCTGGCTGACGCGACGACCTCGTCAGGCAGCGGAGTCCTTCATGACCTCCCCGAGAGACCGCGCGCCCGTGGCTATATCGGTGGCCTCGGCGAGCGTCAGCTCGAGGTCGAGATCCGGGGAGGTGGCGGTTCCGTCGTGGTGGGTGATGCCCGCGGCGGTGATGACGTAGTGGAATACGGTGTCGCCGATGCGGATCGAGGCGGTGCCCTCGGGGAGGAGTTCGGCGACGGCGCGGCCGAGGGGGAGGGCGAACCAATGCGCGCGGACGGCGTCGGTGGCGCGGCGCCCGTCGAGAAGTGTTGTGCCCCACACCGATAGGGAGTCGAGTACCGGGCGCAGGCTGGTGCCGAACGGCGTGAGTTCGTAGACCGCGGTGGCGGTGCGCGGGCCGACCTTGCGGCGGGTGAGGATGCCGTCGCGTTCGAGATCCTTCAGGCGGGTGGCCAGGACATCGGTGCTGATGCCGGGGAGGTCGGCGAACAGGTCGCTGTATCGGCGTGGACCCGAACTCAATTCGCGGACCACCAGGAGGTTCCACCGGTCCCCGATGACATCGAGGGCGCGGCTGACGGCACAGTAGTGGTCGTAGCTTCGGCGTGGCACATGCCCACTGTAGCCAATCGCTTGGAAATTCCAAGTGCAAACTTGGTATTTCCAAGTAGAGTAGTCGGCAGTCGCACGGAGAAGGGACGTTCATGCAGGTCAAGCAGTCGAGCAAGCTCGCCGGGGTGTCGTATGAAATCCGGGGACCGGTGGCCGAACAGGCGGCCCGGCTCGAAGCCGAGGGTCACCACGTGGTGAAGCTGAACACCGGCAACCCGCTCACGTTCGGCTTCGAAGCTCCGCCGGAGATCCTGCAGGACATTGTCCGCAATCTGCCGAACTCGAGTGGCTACTCCTCGTCCAAGGGCCTGCTCTCGGCCCGGCGCGCGGTGGTGCAGTACTACGAGACGCTGGGTCTCAATGACATTGACGTCGAGCAGGTGTTCCTCGGCAACGGCGTCTCCGAGCTGATCATGATGGCCATGACCGCGCTGCTGGAGAACGGCGACGAGGTCCTGGTCCCCGCGCCGGACTTCCCGCTCTGGACCGCGGCCACCGCGCTCAATGGCGGTCGGCCCGTGCACTACATCTGCGACGAGGGCGCGGACTGGTATCCCGATGTGGCCGATATCGAATCGAAGATCACCGACCGCACCCGCGCGATCGTCCTGATCAACCCGAACAATCCCACCGGCGCGGTATACCCGGCGGAGGTCGTGCGCGAGATCCTCGAGGTCGCGCGCCGCCACAATCTGGTGGTCTTCTCCGATGAGATCTACGACAAAATCCTCTACGACGAGGCCACCCACACCGCCACCGCCACCCTGGCTCCCGACCTGCTGGTCCTGACCTTCTCCGGCCTGTCGAAGTCCTACCGCTGCGCGGGATTCCGCTCCGGCTGGCTGGTGGTCTCGGGCCCGACCCAGCACGCCGAGAGCTACCTGGAAGGCCTGACCATGCTCGCGGGCCTGCGCCTGTGCGCGAATGTGCCTGCCCAGCAGGCGATTCAGGCCGCGCTCGGCGGGCATCAGAGCATCTACGGCCTCACCCTGCCCGGCGGCCGCCTGCGTGAGCAGCGCGACCGCGCGTGGGAGGCGCTCAATGCCATCCCCGGCATATCTTGCGTGAAGCCCAAGGGTGCGCTCTATGCCTTCCCCAAGATCGACCTGGACATGTACTCGATCCGCGATGACGAGCAGTTCGTCCTGGATCTGCTGCTGCAGGAGAAGATCCACATCGTGCAGGGCACCGGCTTCAATTGGCCGCGCCCGGACCACTTCCGGATCGTCACCCTCCCGCATGCCGATGATCTCGAGGCGATCATCGAGCGCATCGGCCGGTTCCTGGCGACCTACCGCCAATAATCTGCTCGTTTGAGCAAAGTCTTGTCTGCATGAGCAAAGCGGCGTACCGTTTTGCTCATGCAAGCAAAGAATAGTCCGGACAAGCAAAAAGAACGGACGTTCATCGAATCCGCCCGGCGCGCGCAGATCGTGGCCGCGGCCATCGAGGTCATCGCCGACCAGGGCTACGGCAATGCGTCCTTCGCCAAGATCGCCAAGCAGGCCGGGCTGAGCAGCACCGGCATGATCTCCTACCACTTCAAGGGCAAAGACGATCTGATCCGTGAGGTCGTCGCCGAGTTCATGCGCCTGACCGCCGTGCACCTCACCGGCAAAATGGATGCCGAGACCACCATGGCCGGTCGGCTGCGCACCTACATCACCGCCCGCATCGCCATGCTCGACGAGTATCCGAAGCATTTCCTCGCCGTGCTCGAGATCGTCAGCGCGGTCCGCGCCGAGGATCCCGAACTGCGTGGCCTGACGCCCGGCATGGCCTACTTCTTCTCGGTCCAGGAAGAACGCTTCCGAGAAGGCCAGCGCGCCGGGGAGTTTCGCGAATTCGACCCCAAGATCATGGTTCTGGCACTGCACGGAGCCATCAATGAAGCCACCGCCCGCGCCGCCGTCGACCCCGATTTCGACAGTGCGGTGTGCGGACGGGAACTGGCCGATCTGTTCGAGGCGGCCACTCGCAAAGACGGTATGAGTCATGACAACTGAAGAGAAGACAATGAGCGAAGAACCGACCGATATCATTCCGGCGCAGTCTCTCGACCAGCCGACGGAGAAGCAGAAGTCCGCCGCCGCGCGAAAGCATTTGGCGCGCCAGCTCATTCTCGAGCTGGGGCTGCCGCTGGCCGGATACTACGGCCTGCATGCCGCCGGATTCAGCCAGTGGATATCGCTGCTCGGCGCGGGCCTGCTCGCCACCCCGGCCGTCGTATACACCGTCGTGAAGCAGCGCAAGGTCGATCTCATGGTGCTGTTCTCGCTGAGCATCGTGGTGCTGGGCGCATTGATGTCCCTGGTCACCGGCGATCCGAGAGTGCTTCTGGTCCGCGATAGTTGGCTTTTCGGGGCGCTCGGTCTGTGGGTGCTCGGTACGCTGGCAACCAGCAAGCCGTTCATGCTCGTGGCCTCCCGCGCGATCGTGACCGCCAAGATCGGCGCGGAGGGCGCTCGCCAATACGAGGCGCGCTGGGATGCTCAGCCCGAATTCCGCAGGGGCCTCAGGGTTCTCACGGCGGTGTGGGGGATGGGATTCGCGCTCGACGCCGTGGTGCGGGTCGCGCTGGCCTACACGCTGCCGATCGACTTGGTGCCGCTGGTCAGCACGCTCCAGTGGCTGGTGGTGCTGGGCGGGCTGTTCGCCTTCCATATCCGCTACATCGCCGCCCACGACCTGAAGGTGTGAAACGTAAGGGGGCACAAGTGAATACATTCGACGCCGAGGTGATCATCGCGGGTGCGGGCCCGACCGGGCTGGCGCTGGCCAATGAACTGGGACTGGCCGGGGTGCGGGTGATCGTGCTGGAACGGCTGGCGGAGCGCGGAATACAGTCCAGGGCGCTGAATCTGCAGCCGCGGACGGCGGAACTACTGGATGCGCGCGGCTGGCTCGAACCCATCGCGGATCAGGCCGTCACCAATATCCCCGGCGGTCACTTCTCCGGAATACGTTTGGATTACGAGGTTTTCGGCACGCGGTTCCCCTATCAGGTCGGGATCCCGCAGGCCCGGGTCGAAGGGTATCTGGAAGCGCATCTCGCCGAGTTCGGGATTCCCGTGCTCCGCGGATCGGAGCTGACCGGATTCATCCAGGACGACGACGGTGTCGGCGTGGTCGTCAAAGGTCCCGATGGCGAGCGCACATTGCGGGCGGCGTACCTGATCGGCGCGGACGGCGGTCGCAGCTTTGTCCGCAAGGAACTGGGCGTGGCGTTCCCCGGCCGCGACGGCCGGGTCTCGATGGTCGTCGCCGACGTGCTGCTCGACGACGATCCAGCACTGCCCACGCAATGGCGGCTGCCCAACTTCAATCTCGATCGGGGCGGGGGGATCGGCTTCGTGATCCCGCTCGGCGACGGTGTCTTCCGGATTCTGTTCGGCGGCCCGGAGCAGCAGGGCCTCGGCCGCGACGAGCCGGTCACCGAAGCGGAGGTGCGTGTCGCATTGCAGCGCAGGGAAACGGCATTGACCTTGCGGTCGATCCGGTCCGCCTCGCGCTTCGCCGACGCCGCCCGGCAGGCCGAGGCGTATCGCACCGGCCGGGTACTGCTGGCCGGGGACGCCGCGCACGTTCATCTCCCCGCGGGCGGCCAGGGCCTGAATCTCGGTGTGCAGGATGCCTTCAACCTGGGCTGGAAGCTGGCGGCCACGATCGGGGGCTGGGCCCCGGACGGACTGCTCGACACTTATCACTCCGAGCGTCACCCCGTCGGAGCCCGCGTGCTCCACAACACCAGGGCGCAAGGCGTTCTCATGTCGCCGGACGAGGATGTTCGTGCCCTGCGCGCCATAGTCGCTGATCTGATCGCGACTCCGGACGGCAACCGCCACATCGCGGGCATGATCTCCGGATTGGATATCACCTACGACATGCCGGGCTCGCCGCCGCACGCCTTGCTCGGCGCCCGGCTGGACATCGAGCTGCGCGCGGGTCGGGGCGTCCTGCTCTACCCGCGCACCGAGCCCGAACTCGCCAAGCTGGCGGACCGCTGGTCGGGTCGAGTGGAACACCGCGAATCCGGTGAGGCCGATGCGATCCTCGTGCGCCCCGACGGTTACGTCTGTTTCGCGGGTTCGCCGGATCCGGAATCGGTGGAGTCCGCGCTGATTCGCTGGTTCGGCGCATCGGACGCGGGCAGCTGAGCGATCGCCCACTCGGCCCACTCCCGATTCATGGCATAGAAGCGTTCGCCCCACTCCATGGCGATGCGGCCGTAGTGGGAGAGATTGGTGTCGTCCCAGTCGATGGATGCCTCGAGTGCGACCAGATCGGAGTGGGCTCCGGCGGCACCGGCTCCGATGGCGGACAGATAGTCGCGGGCGTTCGAGGTCGGCACCATGCCGAGGAAGAAGACGCGGAGCAGCATTTCATTGCGCGCCACGCGTTTCGGCTTCGTGGTGATCAGCCAGGTGCGCAGATCGTCGATGCCCGCCTGGCTGATCGTGTATTCCTTGCGGCCGCGCGGGCCTTCGTCGGAGACGGCGATGAGCCCGGCGTCCGCGAGCTTGGTGAGCTCGGTATAGATCTGGCTCTGGGTTGCGGGCCAGACATTGGAGAGCGATCCTTTGAAGCGTTGCAGCAGGTCGTAGCCACTGGCCGGTTCGTCCGACAGCAATCCGAGCAACGCGTACCTCAGGCTCATAAAAATCACCTTACATTCTACTATTGACATGTGGAAGCAGGAGCTTCAGACTTTGACATGTCAGAACTGGAATGTCGTGCTCGTCAAGGAGCTTCTGCAAGATGACCTACCTCCGCGCCTTCGCCCCCTGGATCGTCTTCGCGGTGATCCCGTCCGAGTACTGGCAGTGGTCCGCCCTGATCGCGCTCGGCATCTCGATCGCCAGCATTGCCCAGCAGACCCGGGCCGGACGCCGCCTGGACGCGCAGATCATCGATCTCGGTTCCGCCATATTCTTCGCCGCGCTCACGGTGGTGGCCTTCTCGAATCCGGACAGCTCGTTGCATGCGTACACCCCCGCCGCGGCCAACGCGGTGCTTGCGCTCATTGCCGGGATATCCCTCGCGGTGCGAGTGCCTTTCACGCTGCCCATCGCGAAACAGACCACGCCGCAGGAGATCTGGGATCAGCCCCTGTTCATTCGCACCGCGTATGTCCTAACCTCGGTATGGACCGCGAGCTTCGCCATCGGCGCGGTCCTGCTCGCGATCCTGGCGCACTCCGATACGCCGCGCACCATCGTGCAGGTCCTGGCCTTCGTCATCCCGGTGGTCTTCACCATCCGCTATGTCGCCTACGTCCAGGCCAAGGCGCAAGGGCTCGCCGAGAACGCGGGCGGCTCCCCGGATCAGACTGCATAACGCTTCGCTAGAGACAAGGTTCGGACCATGACCGTCCCCCACCTCACCGGTAACTACGCACCGGTCACCGAAGAAGTCACCGCCTACGAATTGCCTTGCACCGGACAGATTCCCGCCGAGCTCACCGGCTGGTACCTGCGCAATGGCCCCAATCCGCACGCCGCCGCCTCCAAGCACTGGTTCCTCGGCGACGGCATGGTGCACGGCGTACGCATCGAGAACGGCCGCGCCGTCTCGTACCGCAATCGCTGGGTGCGCACCAGCACGTTCACAGACGGCGCCCGCGGCCGAAACGACCGCGGTGAGCGCGATCTCGCCGCCGGGGTGGCCAATACCCACATCATCCGGCACGCCGGGCGCACCCTCGCGCTGGTCGAATCCTCCTACCCGTATGAATTGACCTGCGACCTGGACACTCTGGGACCGCACGACTTCGACGGCAAACTCCACACCGCCATGACGGCGCACCCCAAGACCTGCCCCACCACCGGTGAACTGCACTTCTTCGGCTACGACGTGGTCGAGCCCTACCTCACCTACCACCGCGCCAGTGCCACCGGCGATCTCGAAGTCAGCCGCCACATCGACGTGCCCGGCCCCACCATGCACCACGACTTCAACCTCACCGCCGAGCACGTCGTATTCATGGATCTCCCAGTCGTTTTCGACATGGAGATGGCCAAAGCCGGTGGGGGCATGCCCTTCCGCTGGAGCGAGACCTACCAGGCCCGGCTGGGCGTCCTGCGCCGCGACGACCCGCACGGCGATATCCGCTGGTTCTCCATCGAGCCCTGCTATGTCTTCCACGCCCTCAATGCCCATGACGAGCCGGGTCGAATCATCCTGCATGTCATGCGCTATCCCAGCATGTGGCGAGGGCAGTCCGACACATTCGAGGAGGCCACCCTCTGGCGCTGGACCATCGACCTGACCAGTGGTGTCGTTCGCGAAGAGCAGCTCGACGACCGCATTGCCGAATTCCCCCGCATCGACGACCGCCTCGCGGGTCTGGATGCCCAGTTCGGCCACGCCACGGTGTCGGAGCAGGGGGACGGCGCACTCCTCCGCTATGACTTGCACACGGGTTCCAGTACCAGTCACGAATTCGGCCATGGCCGTATCGCCTCCGAAGCCTCCTTCGCGCCCGCGACCGAAACTCCCGGCGGGCCGGGCTACCTCATGACCTACGTCTACAACACCGAGACCGACCTCAGTGACCTGGTCATCCTGAACGCCTCCGACCTGGCCGCCGGACCGGTCGCGACCATTCATCTACCCCAGCGCGTGCCCTACGGCTTCCACGGCAACTGGCTGCCTGACCACTGATCCACTACCACAAATGTGATCCATGTCACTCAATTGATGGCACGATGACCATCGCCCGTCAAATACGCTGCCGAATAGCAAAGTTGTAGCAATTCAGGCACGTCGACCGACGGGTGGGTTGTTCTCATGGCTGAGCCGGATGCGCTGATCCTCCAGACGGGCAAGTACTTTCGCCGTGGCCGGACCGCATCCGATCTGCACAGCGTGACCTATCGGGGTGGGCGCGACGGGGACACCTTCTACCGGGATCGGTGGAGCTACGACAAGATCGTCTACTCGACCCACGGGGTGAACTGCACCGGGTCTTGCCGGTGGAAGGTGTACGTCAAGGACGGGATCATCACCTGGGAAACCCAGGCCACCGACTATCCGTCGGTGGGGCCGGATCGGCCGGAGTACGAGCCCCGGGGATGTCCGCGCGGGGCCTCGTTCTCCTGGTACACGTATTCGCCCACTCGGGTCCGGTATCCCTACATCCGGGGCGTGCTCTTGCAGATGTATCGCGATGCCAAGCGGCGCGTGGTGGATCCGGTGCGGGCTTGGGCGGCGATACAGGACGACCCGCTACTGCGGAGTGAATATCAGGAAGCCCGGGGAAAGGGTGGGCTGGTCCGGGTTTCGTGGGATGAAGCGGTGGAGATCATCGCCGCCGCGCATGTGCACACGATCAAGGCGTACGGGCCGGATCGGGTGGCGGGGTTCTCGCCGATTCCGGCCATGTCCATGGTGTCGCATGCGGCGGGGGCCCGGTTCATGGGGCTGATCGGTGCGCCGATGCTGTCGTTCTACGACTGGTATGCCGACCTGCCGGTGGCTTCGCCGCAGGTGTTCGGCGATCAGACCGATGTGCCGGAATCCGGGGACTGGTGGGACGCCGCCTATTTGATCATGTGGGGGTCGAATGTCCCGGTGACCCGCACGCCCGATGCGCATTGGATGGCGGAGGCGCGGTATCGGGGGCAGAAGGTGGTCGTGGTCGCGCCCGACTATGCCGATAATGCCAAGTTCGCCGATCAGTGGTTGCATCCGCATCCGGGCACCGATGGGGCGCTGGCGCTCGCCATGGGACATGTGATTCTGCGGGAGTGCTTCGTCGATCGGGAGGTGCCGTTCTTCGGCGAGTACGTGCGGCAGTTCACCGATCTGCCGTTCCTGGTGACGCTGGTGGAACGCGAGGGCGGGTTCGTGCCGGGCAAGTTCGTGCGCGCCGCCGACCTCGGTGACACCGAGGAGGGCGCGGAGTGGAAAACCGTTGTGCTGGACGAGAAGACGGGAGCCGCCGCGGTTCCGCAGGGCTCGCTGGGATTTCGGTGGACGGCGTCGGGGGAGGGGAAGTGGAACCTCGATCTGGGTGAGATCGCGCCGCGGCTGTCGCTGCTCGGCGACGGCGAGGGAGTGCCGGTCCTCTTGCCGCGCTTCGACACCGAGGGGGGCGAGCACGGGCAGGGGCGCGGTGCGGTAATTCGGCGCGGGGTGCCCGCTCGGCGTTTGGGTGCGGACGGGCCGCTGGTCACGACCGTGTTCGATCTGCTGCTGGCGCAGTACGGTGTTGCGCGGGACGGGATTCCGGGGGAGTGGCCCTCCTCGTACGAGGATGCGGACGCACCCGGGACTCCGGCGTGGCAGGAGGTGCACACCTCGGTGTCGGCCGCCGCGTGTATTCAGATCGCGCGTGAATTCGCCGCCACTGCGGAGAAATCCCACGGGCGCTGCATGATTCTCATGGGCGCGGGCACCAACCACTGGTTCCACTCCGAGACGATCTATCGCGCCTTCCTCGCGCTCCTGCAATTGACCGGCTGTCAGGGGCGCAATGGCGGTGGCTGGGCACATTACGTCGGTCAGGAGAAAGTGCGACCGTTCACCGGATGGGCGACCCTGGCCTCGGCGAACGACTGGGGGCGCCCGGCCCGGCAGGGCATCGGGGCCGGGCACTGGTTCGTGCACACGGATCAGTGGCGGTACGACGCCTTCACCGCCGACGTGCTGTCCTCGCCGCTGGGCGACGGGCGATTCGAGGGCATGACCGCCATCGACTGCCTGGCGCAGTCGGCCCGGCTGGGCTGGTCGCCGTCGTATCCGACCTTCGATCGCAACCCCCTGGAGCTTGGTGAGGGGGAGGATCCGGTAGGTCGAGCGGTGGAGGAGATCCGTTCCGGGAAACTGAAATTTGCCATCGAAGACCCGGACGCACCGCAGAACTGGCCGCGCGTACTCACCCTGTGGCGGGCGAACCTGCTCGGATCCTCCGCCAAGGGCGCGGAGTACTTCACCAAACATCTGCTGGGCACGCATTCGTCGCTGTCGGCCACCGAGGCTCCGCCCGGCACGCGGCCACGAGACGTGACATGGCGTGCGGACGCACCGGTCGGCAAGCTGGATCTGCTTGTGTCACTGGACTTCCGGATGACGTCCTCGACCCTGCTCTCCGATATCACCCTGCCCGCCGCGACCTGGTACGAGAAGCACGATCTGTCCTCCACGGATATGCACCCGTTCGTGCATTCGTTCTCCCCGGCCGTGGACCCGCCCTGGCAGGCGCGGACCGACTTCGAGGCCTTCCGCCTCATTGCCGAGCGGTTCAGCGAACTGGCCCGCGATCATCTCGGCGTGCGGCGGGACCTGGTGGCCACGGCGATTCAGCACGACACCCCCGGTGAGCTGGCGCAACCCGGTGGGGTGGTGCGGGATTGGCGACTCGGCGAATGCGAGCCGGTGCCGGGCAAGACGATGCCGGTCTTGACCGTGGTGGAACGCGATTACGCCGCCGTCGGCGCGAAGTTCACCGCACTCGGGCCCCTGGCCGAGAAGCTCGGACTGCCGGTCAAGGGCATTGCCTTGCATCCGGATGAGGAAATCGAATACCTGAAGGCGCTCAATGGCATTGTCGGCAGGGGACCGGCGCAGGGCCGCCCGCGACTCGCCACCGCGATACAGGCCGCGAACACGATTCTCGCCCTGTCCGGAACGACCAACGGCCGCTTGGCAACCCAGGGCTTCCACACCCTGGAGAAGCGGGTCGGCAAGCCCATGGCCGAGCTGGCCGCCGAGCATGAGGGCAAACGCATCACCTATGCCGATACCCAGGCCGCCCCGGTTCCCGTGATCACGTCACCGGAGTGGTCCGGCAGTGAATCCGGTGGCCGCCGCTACACCGCGTTCACCCAGAACACCGAGCAGCTCAAGCCGTGGCACACGCTGACCGGCAGGCAGCACTTCTTCCTCGACCACGACTGGATGCACGAACTGGGTGAGGCGCTGCCCGTATACCGGCCGCCCCTGGACATGCACCGGCTGTTCGGCGAGCCGGTGCTCGGTCCTGACGGTTCGACGCAGGTGACCGTGCGTTATCTGACCCCGCACAACAAGTGGTCGATTCACTCCGAGTACCAGGACAACCTGTTCATGCTGTCGCTGTCGCGTGGCGGACAGGTGATCTGGATGTCGCCACAGGACGCCGGTGCGATCGGCGTGCGCGATAACGACTGGATCGAGGCGGTGAACCGCAATGGCGTGGTGGTGGCGCGCGCGATCGTCTCGCACCGGATGCCCGAGGGCACCGTCTACATGAATCACGCCCAGGAACGCACGGTCAATGTGCCGCGCTCGGAAACCAACGGCCGCCGCGGCGGTATCCACAATTCGCTGACCCGGTTGCTGCTCAAACCCACGCATTTGATCGGCGGCTACGCCCAATTGTGCTGGGGATTCAACTATTTCGGGCCGACGGGTAACCAACGCGACGAGGTGACGGTAATCCGTCGCCGCTCGCAGGAGGTGCGGTACTGATGCCGCCGAACGGAGTTTACGGAGTGAGCCGATGAAACCTATGGCACAGCTGGCGATGGTGATGAATCTCGACAAGTGCATCGGCTGTCACACCTGTTCGGTCACCTGCAAACAGACATGGACCAATCGCAGCGGCGTCGAGTACGCCTGGTTCAACAATGTGGAAACCCTTCCCGGGCAGGGCTATCCGCGGCGCTGGTCGGATCAGGAGGAATGGCAAGGCGGCTGGGAGCTTGATCGGCGCGGGCGGCTGAAGCTGAAGGCAGGGGGACGGGTCAAGAAGCTGCTGTCGATCTTCTCCAATCCGGTACTGCCGCTGATCAAGGACTACTACGAGCCCTGGACCTACGACTACCGCACCCTCACCAATGCGCCGCTGGGCGACGACTATCCGGTGGCCGCACCGCGCTCGCTGCTGTCCGGCAAGGCCATGCGGATCGAGTGGAGCGCCAACTGGGACGACAATCTCGGTGGAGCGACCGAGCACGGTGACGAGGACCCCGCCGTGCGCAAGGTCCGCGAAAAAGCCTCGGACAAGGTGCGATTCGAGTTCGAGCAGACATTCATGATGTATCTGCCGCGCATCTGCGAGCACTGCCTCAACCCGGCGTGCGTCGCGTCATGCCCCTCGGGGGCGATCTACAAGCGCGGTGAGGACGGCATCGTCCTCGTCGACCAGGATCGCTGCCGGGGCTGGCGAATGTGCGTCACGGGCTGCCCGTACAAGAAGATCTACTTCAATCACAAGACCGGCAAGGCCGAGAAGTGCACGTTCTGCTATCCCCGCGTCGAAGTCGGGCTGCCGACGGTGTGTTCGGAGACCTGCGTCGGCCGCCTGCGCTACCTGGGAGTTGTGCTTTACGACGCCGACCGGGTCGCCGAAGCCGCCGCCACGTCAAACGACACCGATCTCTACGAAGCGCAATTGGGCGTGTTCCTCGACCCGGAAGACCCTCAGGTGCGCCGTGACGCCGAGCGCGCGGGCATCTCCGCCGAATGGATCGACGCCGCCCGGCGCTCGCCGATTCACGCCTTGATCTGCAAGTACCGGGTCGCGCTGCCGCTGCATCCGGAATTCCGGACCATGCCGATGGTCTGGTACATCCCGCCCCTCTCTCCCGTCGTGGATGCCTTGACCAATACCGGATTCGACGGCGAAGACGCCCATAACCTGTTCGGGGCGATCGACTCGCTCCGCATCCCGGTCGAATACCTGGCCGAACTGTTCACCGCCGGAGACGTGCTCCCGGTGAAGGATTCGCTGGCCCGCCTCGCCGCCATGCGCGCCTATCAACGCAATGTGAATCTCGGTGAACCGCAGGATGATTCGATCGCCGAAATGGTCGGCATGACCGGTGCCGAGCTGGACGAGATGTTCCGCCTGCTGGCCATCGCGAAATACGATGAGCGCTATGTGATTCCGACCGCCGCCGCGGGTGAGGCGCAGCAACTCGAGGAATCGGCCATGCCGGAGGGTTGCAGCCTCGACTACAACGGCGGCCCGGGTATGGGTACTCCCGGACCATTCGGCGACGATTCCGGCCGAAAACTGCTGCCGCTCATGACCGTCGAAAACTTCCACATTCTGCAAAAGCAGCAGACCTCCGACGAGGGGGTGTGATGCGCGCACGCAGTCGACCGGCCTTCTATCAGGCGGCAGCGCACTGTCTGGACTATCCCGACGAGCAGTTCTTCGCCCGGATCACCCTGTTCGCGGCCGGTGCCCCGGCCCTGCGGCCGTTTCTCGAACACGCCGCCACGGTCGGGCAGGCCGAACTCGCCGAGCATTATGTGCACACCTTCGACTTCCACAATCGCCACTGCCTGCACCTGACCTGGTGGCTCGATGGCGACACCCGGCGGCGCGGTCAATCGCTGGTCGGCCTGAAGCAGGCCTACCGGGAACACGGCATGGAGCTGCTGAATGAGGAACTGCCGGACTACCTTCCGGTCGTCCTGGAATTCGTGGCCGCCACCGGCAATCGCGATCTGCTGCTCGAACATCGCCCGGGGCTCGAGCTGCTGCGCCTGGCGCTGAGTGATGTGGACACCCCGTACGCCCAGGTGGTGACGGCCCTGTGCGCCACTCTGCCAGGACCCTCCCCGCGCGATCGCGCCACCGCGCGTGCGCTTGCCCGGTCGGGTCCGCGCACCGAAGACGTCGGCCTGGTTCCCTACGGCCACCTCGACCTGCTGCCCCTGCTCACGTCCGGAGAACGCTGATGCACGTATTCCTGTGGGGCGCACTGCCATACATCACGCTGATCTCGCTGATCGGCGGCCTGTTCTGGCGGCATCGCTACGACAAGTTCGGCTGGACCACCCGCTCCTCGGAGTCCTACGAGTCGAGGTTGCTGAATATCGCCTCGCCGATGTTCCACTACGGCATCCTGTTCGTCTTCGTGGGCCATCTCATGGGCTTGTTCATTCCCGAATCCTGGACCGACGCACTGGGATTGAAGGAACACCAATACCACCTGCTGTCGCTGTTCGGCGGCACCATCGCCGGGGCCCTGGCGATCGTCGGCATCCTCATACTCATCTACCGCCGCCGCACCCGCGCGCCGATCATGCGGGCCACCACCCGCAATGACAAGGTCATGTACATCTTTCTGCTGTCGGCGATCGTCATGGGGTTGTGGGCAAAACTCACGAACTCCACGATCAGCCACGGTTACGACTACCGGACCACCATCGCCCCGTGGGCGCGCGGCATTTTCGTGCTCGATCCGCAGCCTTCGCTCATGGAGGGTGTGCCGCTCACCTTCCAGATCCACGCCGTCATCGGCATGCTGCTCATCGCGCTGGTCCCGTTCACCCGCCTTGTGCACATGTTCAGCGCGCCCGTTCAGTACCTCTTCCGCCCGTACATCGTCTATCGATTCCGCGATCCGAAGCAGTTGGGCGAACGCCGCCCGCGTCCCGGGTGGGAACCGGTCGATCTGTGAACAGCCGATAGGGGATACGTGATGACCGATCGATCATGGCGGGAATTGCCGCCTGCGGCAGGCGCTTTCGTCATGGCGACCGGCATTGTGTCGATCGGTCTGCATCTCGTGAGATGGGAGTTGCTCTCCAGGATCCTGCTGGTGATCGCGGCTGCGGTATGGGTAGTGCTGACAATCGATTTCACGGCTCGGATGCTGTTCGAACGGTCGCGCTGGTTGCAGGAGGCCGAGACCCCGCCCGCATTGACGGCCGTCGCGGCCACCACCGTGCTCGGCACCCGCCTGGCGTTGCTGGGGTGGCAGGACGTGGCGGACATCGCGCTGGTTCTGGCCGTCGTGGTGTGGCCGGGGTTGCTGTTCACGGTGGTCCGGCACTGGAATCGGCGGATGCCGGGCGCGGCCTTCCTGGTCTGTGTCGCGACGCAAGGCCTGGCGGTCCTGTCGGGGACACTGTCGGCGGCTCATTCGAGCAAGGCGCTGGCCATCGCCGCGCTGATCTGGTTCTGCCTGGGCGTGGTCCTGTACGTCGTGGCGTGCACCCACTTCGACTTCCGTCAGATCCGCACCGGAGCGGGCGATCAGTGGGTGGCCACCGGTGCGCTCGCCATTTCGGCCTTGGCCGCCTCGAAACTGCTTGCCACTCACCGGTTCACGGGATGGCTGGACACCGCCCTGCATGCCGCGGTGCTGACTCTTCTGGTGCTCAACTGGGTGATCTACATGGTCCTGCTGATCGCCGAAGTGGTCGAGCCCCGGCCCGGCTACAACATTCGCCGGTGGGCGACCGTCTTCCCGCTCGGCATGACGGCCGTCGCGACGCTGTCCACCGGCACCGTGGTGCATCTGGCACCGCTGTCCGTTGTCGGCCGAGTGCTCTTGGTTGTCGCGGTAGCGGTCTGGCTGCTTACCTGTATGGAATGGCTGGGCACGGTGCAACTCTATTCGAGAGCCCGGTAACTCTGTGATCGAGCCGCGAGGAGCGTCATGTCCCATAAAGCGCACAAGTCACACGCATTCGGCGTCGATATCGGCGGCAGTGGAATCAAGGGTGGCATCGTCCACCTGGAGACGGGTTTGCTGAAAGGCAAGCGGATCCGGCTACCCACGCCGCAGCCGTCGACACCGCAGGTCGTGGCCGAGACCGTCGCGAAGATCGTGGAGTCGGCGGGCTGGGACGGACCGGTCGGGATCACCCTGCCGAGCGTGATCACCGAGGGGACCGTGCGGACCGCGGCCAATATCGATCCGTCCTGGATCGGCGTGCACGCGGTCGACCTGTTTTCCGGTGTGCTCGACGGGCGTGAGGTGACGGTGCTCAATGACGCGGACGCGGCCGGTCTGGCCGAGGACAAGTTCGGCGCGGCCAAGGATCACGCGGGCGTGGTGCTGCTGCTGACCTTCGGCACCGGCATCGGGTCGGCGCTCATCTACCGCGGCACCCTCGTCCCGAATACCGAATTCGGGCATATGGAAGTCGGCGGAGTCGAAGCCGAACACCGCGCCGCATCGTCGGTGAAGGACCGCGACAACCTGACCTACGAACAGTGGGCCGTCGAAGTCAGCCGGGTGCTCGAACAGTTCGAAAAACTGCTGTGGCCGGAGGTGATCGTGGCCGGTGGCGGTGTCAGCCGGGAGGCCGAGCAGTGGGTGCCGCTGCTGACCAATGCCACGCCCGTCGTGGCCGCGACGCTGCACAACACCGCGGGGATCGTCGGTGCGGCGATGGCCGTCCGCGACCACCTGAAGCCGTAATCGGGACACACCTGCCGGGCGCGAATAGGTCTCCGAGCCATGGCGATGCGGCATGATCAGCTGGCAGGCACCTCGACGGCAACGGTCATCGGTAGGGAGTTTTCGTGAACGCAACCCCAGCATCGCGGACATCCGAAGCCGGACGGCCGCCGGGCGCGGACAACCTGGTGCACGTCATCTTCATTGCCGCCGCCGCGGCCATGGGCGGGTTCCTGTTCGGCTATGACAGCTCGGTCATCAATGGCGCCGTCGAGGCGATTCGCGACCGGTACGACATCGGGTCGGCGGCATTGGCGCAGGTGGTCGCCATCGCATTGATCGGGTGTGCCATCGGTGCGGCGATCGCCGGGCGCATTGCCGATCGAATCGGGCGCATCCATGTCATGCGGATCGCCGCCGGACTGTTCACCGTCAGCGCCCTGGGATCGGCCTTGCCGTTCGCGCTGTGGGATCTGGCCATGTGGCGCGTGCTGGGCGGTATCGGGATCGGCATGGCCTCGGTGATCGGGCCCGCCTATATCGCCGAGGTTTCCCCGCCCGCGTACCGGGGGCGTCTGGCTTCCTTCCAGCAGGCCGCCATCGTGACCGGTATCGCGACCTCGCAGTTGGTGAACTTCGGGATCCTGAAGTTCGCGGGCGGGGAGCAGCGCGGCAAGATCGCGGGGATCGAGGCCTGGCAGTGGATGCTCGGCGTGATGGTGGTGCCCGCCGCGCTGTATGGGCTGTTCTCGTTCGTGATTCCGGAGTCGCCGCGATTCCTGATTTCGGTGGGGAAGATCGACAAGGCGAAGCAGGTCCTGGCCGAGGTGGAGGGGGACAGCACGGATCTCGATGCCAGGGTGGGGGAGATCGAGGTGGCCATGCGGAGTGAGCATCGGTCCACATTCCGGGATTTGCTGGGGCGGTTCGGATTCCTGCCGGTGGTGTGGATCGGGATCGGGCTGTCGGTGTTTCAGCAGTTGGTGGGCATCAATGTGGTGTTCTACTACTCCTCGACGCTGTGGCAGTCGGTCGGGATCGACCCGTCGAGTTCGTTCTTCTATTCGTTCACCACCTCGATCATCAATATCGTGGGTACCGCCATCGCGATGGTGCTCGTGGACCGGATCGGGCGAAAACCGCTGGCGCTGATCGGTTCCGCGGGCATGGCGATAGCGCTGGCACTGGAGGCCTGGGCGTTCTCCGCCAAGACCGGGTCCGGGGACAGCGTGCAGCTGCCGACCACTCAGGGGACGGTCGCACTGATCTCGGCGCACGTCTTCGTATTGTTCTTCGCCCTGTCCTGGGGCGTGGTGGTGTGGGTGCTGCTGGGCGAGATGTTCCCCAATAGGCTGCGCGCCGCCGCGCTGGGCGTCGCGGCCTCGGCGCAGTGGATCGCCAACTGGGTCATCACCGCCAGCTTCCCGAGCCTGTCGGACTGGAACCTGTCCGGCACCTACGTCATCTACGCGACCTTCGCCGTGTTGTCGATTCCCTTTGTCCTCAAATGGGTTCCCGAGACGAAGGGAAAGTCGCTCGAGGAGATGGGCTGAACCTCATGCAAAACTGGGGTCGTGACCGAGCCATCGAATGAGACCGAGGCCGAACCGACGCGCGCCGCTCCGCCGGACCGGGAGACGGTCATCGGCCACGGAATGCTGTGGCTCGCAAAGTGGTCCGTGTGTGTAGTCGCCATCGCGGCGGGTGCGTGGGTGCTCGGGTTCGTGCTCGCCAAGCTGTGGGTGGCCGTGCTGCCGCTGGCGCTGGCCCTGGTCGTCGCCACCGTGCTGTGGCCGCCCACCAAGTGGCTCACCGACCGCGGCCTGCGGCCCGCGCTGGCGGCGTCGATCACCACCTTGGGCCTGGTCGGAATACTGGCCGGGGTCATCGCGCTCATCGTGCCCTCGGTGGTGGATCAAGCTCCGCAACTGGCCGATCGGTCGACCGAGGGCATCAATCGGGTGCGCGACTGGTTGCAGGGTCCGCCGCTGAATATCGGTGAGGAGCAACTGAGTTCCGCGGTCAATGCGATTGTCGACAAGGTGCAGTCCAGCGCCGAGCGGATCGCGACCGGCGTATTCACCGGTGTCAGTACGGCGACTTCGGCGATCGTCACCCTTTTCCTGGTGCTCATGCTGACGTTCTTCTTCGTCAAGGACGGCCCGAAGCTCTTGCCGTGGCTGCACTCGATTCTCGGCAGCCGCAGCGGCCGCCATGTCGAGGAGGTGCTGAGCCGGGTATGGGTCACCCTCGGCGGATTCATTCGAACCCAGGCGCTGGTGAGCCTCATCGACGCGGTGCTGATCGGCGGCGGCCTGGTGATCATGGGCATTCCGTTGGCGGCGGTGCTGACCGTCTTGACCTTCCTCGGCGGTTTCGTGCCGATCGTGGGTGCGTTCGTCGCCGGTGCGCTGGCCGTGCTGGTCGCGCTGGTGGCCAAGGGCCTGACGCAGGCGCTCATCGTGCTGGCCATCATCGTGGTGGTGCAGCAGCTGGAAGGCAATGTGCTGCAACCGGTTCTGCAGAGCCGCAGCATGCAACTGCACGCCGTGGTCGTCTTGCTCGCGATCACCGTCGGCGGTTCGCTCTACGGCATTGTCGGTGCGTTCCTCGCGGTGCCGGTCGCGGCGGTGGCCGCGGTGACCTTCCGCTACCTCGGCGAGCAGATCGACGCGCAGACCTCCCCGCCGAGTACGAGCGATCAGCCGGGGTCGGAGCCGCGGGTGACCTCGTAGCCGAGATGGCGTTCGGCCTCTTCGATACCGCCCTGCAGGTCGCCGACGGCATTCATCTTGGACAGGTCCAGGCCGATGGTGACCAGGGTCAGCGCGATTTCGGAGGACAGGCCGGTAATGATGACATTCGCGCCCATGAGCCCCGAAGCGTCGACGGTCTGTACCAGGTGATTGGCGACGGTGGAGTCGATGGTGGGCACACCGGTGATATCGATGACCACCACCTTGGCACGGTTATTGCGAATCGCGCCGAGGAGTTGTTCGGTGAGCTGGGTGGCCCGCTGACTGTCCAGCACGCCGATGATCGGCAGGATCAGCAGCTGCTCTCGCACCTGCAGCACAGGCGTCGACAGCTCCCGAATCGCTTCCTGCTGTTGACGAATGATGCGTTCGCGCTCTTGGACGAAGCTCACGCCGACGGTATTGGCAATGCGGTTCGCGGCCGGTTCGTACGCGTCGAGCACCCGGTTGAGCAGCTCGAAGTCATGCTGGTATTTCTCGAACAGCGAGCGCGCCAGCACATCTCGCAGCAGCAGCACGATGCCGAGCACCTCGTCGGTTTCCACGCCGCGGGGAATGATCCGCTCGGACAGGTCGCGAGCGTAGTTCTGCAGGGCTTCCACACTGCCGGTCTCGAGCACCTCGACGTAGTTGTCGTAGACCGCGGTGACTTCGGTGAACATCTCCTCGGGAGACATCGCCGTCAGCAATTGCGCTTCGGCAATGCGACGCGCCCATTCCTTGCGCAGTACCGTCCGATTCTGCCGGAGGTGCTCGACCAACTCCGGTAGCAAACCCGTGCTGCTCGAACCCGCTGATATCGGATCAGACTTCAGCTCGAACGAAACTTTCGACACCAGGACCCTCCCGGTCGCGCCATTGCCCCTCGAAGCGAAGCTTCACACTGAAGGGCGGGGGTAGCTTATCCGGCTTCGGGTTTCCGGGGAGCAAATCCGCAACGACGCGCTCGAAACGGGCGTCGGCGGCCCATAATCTGGCGGTGACCGAAAAGGCGGGCTCCGTGCCGGATCCGACGGACGCCATCGAGCTGGTGATCGGCTCCGGCCGGCCATTGGTGACCGGCAGCTTCCGTTTCTGGTTCGCCGATCAACGCTGGGAGTGGTCCGACGAGGTCGCGGCCATCCATGGATACGAGCCGGGCGAGGCCCACCCCACCACCGATCTGCTGCTCTCGCACAAACATCCGGAGGATCGCGACGAGGTGGCCGATTCGATCGCCGAGGCGATCGCCCACGCGCAGCCCTTCTCCAGCAGGCATCGGATCCTCGATTGCGAGGGGAACATCCACCATGTGATCGTGGTGGCCGATCACATGATCGACGAGCTGGGCGCGGTGGTCGGCACCACCGGGTACTTCGTCGACGTCACCATCGCGCTCGATCAGCAGCGGCGGGAAATCCTGGACGAGACCATCCCCGGGATCTATGAGGCGCGGGCGATGATCGAACAGGCCAAGGGCGCATTGATGCTCGCCTACCGGATCAACGCCGATCAAGCCTTCGGCGTGCTGAAATGGCGCTCCCAGGAATCCAATGTCAAAGTGCGCGAGCTGTCCCGGCAGCTGGTGTCGGAGCTGCCATCCCTGCCGAAGACGATGGGGCGTGCGCAGACTCAGTTCGATCATCTGCTGCTGACCGTCCATGAACGGATCGTGCCTTGCTGAGCGCGAACGGGCGAAGCAGATCCTCCAGCGTTGGCTGGACGCCCTCACCCGTTCACTCGTCGATGCCGGGCTCGCGCCGGAGCGGGCCGCGGCACGCGCGACCATGGTGTTCGGCCGTCGAAGGTGCGGTGATCCTGTGCCGCACTACGCGTTCCACGGAGCCGCTGGACATCGTGGCCGCGGAGCTCGAGCATCTGATGTCGAATACCGCCAATTGACTTGACGAATGGCATTCTGAGATGTCATTATTAAAAGGGGAAGGCACGAGAATTCAAGTGCCTCTTTCTTTCTGCCCTCGACATCTGTCGGTATCGGGTGTAATTTGAGACTTCGCGCTGTGGGGGCGCGTGCTGTCCAACTACTCACAATGTTGAATTACATCCGACGTTGAATTACACCCGACAGATAAGCAGATGCCGCGACGACCACGCGATACGTGTGGGCGGCGCGAGGTGCTGGAAGGACGCATCTTGGCAGTCTCGAGTCAGACCAAGCGGGTCTCGTTCGCCAAACTCCGTGAGCCCCTGGAGGTTCCGGGGTTATTGCAGGTCCAGACCGATTCGTTCGAGTGGTTGACCGGTGCGGGATTGGAGGAGATGCTCGCGGAGATCAGCCCGATCGAGGACTTCGCCGGAACCATGTCGCTGACCCTCTCCGAAGCCCGATTCGAGGAGGTCAAAGCCTCGGTCGAGGAATGCAAAGACAAGGATATGACCTACGCGGCGCCACTGTTCGTCACCGCGGAGTTCATGAACAACAACACCGGCGAGATCAAATCGCAGACGGTCTTCATGGGTGATTTCCCGATGATGACCGACAAGGGCACCTTCGTCGTCAATGGCACCGAGCGGGTCATCATCTCGCAGCTGGTGCGCTCGCCCGGCGTCTACTTCGGCGACAGCATCGACAAGACCACCGAGAAGACGCTGCACGATGTGCGGGTCATCCCGTCGCGCGGTGCGTGGCTGGAATTCGATATCGACAAGCGCGACACCATCGGCGTCCGCATCGACCGCAAACGCCGCCAACCGGTGACGGTCCTGCTCAAGGCGCTCGGCTGGACCAGTGAGCGGATCACCGAGCGATTCGGGTTCTCGGGGATCATGACCACCTCCCTGGAGAAGGACGGCACCCCCGGCCAGGACGAGGCGCTGCTCGATATCCACCGCAAGCTGCGGCCGGGCGAGCCGCCCACCAAGGAGTCCGCGCAGGCGCTGCTGGAGAACCTGTTCTTCAATGAGAAGCGCTACGACCTGGCGCGCGTCGGCCGGCACAAGGTGAACAAGAAGTTCGGTCTTCACACCGGGGAGGCCGTCGAAACCCGGGTGCTCACCGAGGAAGACATCGTCACCATCATCGATTACCTGCTGCGGCTGCACGCGGGTGAGGCGACCATGACCGCGCCCGGCGGCATCGAGGTGCCGGTCGAGGTCGATGACATCGATCATTTCGGTAATCGGCGGCTGCGCACCGTCGGTGAGCTGATCCAGAATCAGATGCGGCTGGGGCTTTCGCGCATGGAGCGGGTGGTTCGCGAGCGCATGACGACCCAGGACGTGGAGGCCATCACCCCGCAGTCGCTGATGAATATCCGTCCGGTGGTGGCGGGGATCCGGGAGTTCTTCGGCACCTCGCAGCTGTCGCAGTTCATGGATCAGCGCAATCCGCTGGCGAGCCTGACCCATAAGCGCCGCCTGTCCGCGCTCGGGCCGGGTGGATTGAGCCGCGAACGGGCCAGTCTGGAAGTGCGCGATGTGCACTACAGCCATTACGGCCGGATGTGCCCGATCGAGACGCCCGAAGGCCCGAGCATCGGGTTGATGGGCTATCTGTCGGTGTACGCGCGCGTCAATCCGTTCGGGTTCATCGAGACGCCGTACCGGAAAGTGGTGGACGGCATCGTGACCGACGAGGTCGAGTACCTCTCGGCCGACCAGGAAGACCTGCATGTGGTGGCGCAGGCCAATGAGCCGCTGGATGCGCAGGGGCGCTTCGTGAATGCGCGAACGGTGGTGCGGCGCAAGAATTCCGAGGTCGAGATGCTCGATTCCGCCGAGATCGAGTATATGGATGTGTCGCCGCGGCAGATGGTTTCGGTCGCGACCGCCATGATTCCCTTCCTCGAGCACGACGACGCCAACCGCGCCCTGATGGGCGCGAATATGCAGAAGCAGGCCGTGCCGCTGATCCGTTCCGAATCGCCGCTGGTCGGTACCGGTATGGAACTACGCGCCGCGGTCGATGCCGGTGATGTCGTGGTGAACGAGAAAGCCGGTGTGGTGGAAGAGGTTTCGGCCGATTTCATCACCGTCATGGCGGATGACGGGACGCGCAAGTCCTATCGGATGCGCAAGTTCGCTCGCTCGAATCAAGGCACCTGTATCAATCAGCGGCCGATCGTGGACGAGGGGCTGCGGGTGGAGGCCGGGCATGTGCTGGCCGACGGTCCCTGCACCGAGAACGGTGAGATGGCGCTGGGTAAGAATCTGCTGGTGGCGATCATGCCGTGGGAGGGGCATAACTACGAGGACGCGATCATCCTGTCCCAGCGGGTGGTTGAGGAGGACGTGCTCACCTCGATTCATATCGAGGAACACGAAATCGATGCCCGCGACACCAAATTGGGTGCGGAGGAGATCACGCGGGATCTGCCGAACATCTCCGAGGACATCCTGGCCGATCTCGACGATCGCGGGATCGTGCGGATCGGCGCGGAGGTGCGCGACGGCGACATTCTGGTCGGCAAGGTGACGCCCAAGGGCGAGACCGAGCTGACTCCGGAAGAACGGTTGCTGCGCGCGATCTTCGGTGAGAAGGCCCGTGAAGTGCGGGATACATCGCTGAAGATGAAGCACGGCGAGTCCGGCAAGGTCATCGGCGTGCGGGTGTTCTCGCGCGAGGACGATGACGATCTGTCCCCGGGCGTGAATGAGCTTGTGCGCGTGTATGTCGCGCAGAAGCGCAAGATCCAGGACGGCGACAAGCTGGCGGGCCGCCACGGCAATAAGGGTGTGATCGGGAAGATCCTCGCGAAGGAGGATATGCCGTTCCTGCCCGATGGCACTCCGGTGGACATCATCCTGAACACGCACGGCGTGCCTCGGCGTATGAATATCGGGCAGATCCTGGAGACGCATCTGGGCTGGGTCGGCAAGGCGGGCTGGAACATTCAACTCATCGACGGTGCCCGCCCGGACTGGGCGGAACGGCTGCCGGAGGAGCTGCTGTCGGCGGATCCAGGGACGAATCTCGCGACACCGGTCTTCGACGGTGCGCGTGAGGAGGAACTGACCGGATTGCTGGCGTCGACACTGCCCAATCGCGACGGTGAGGTCATGGTGGGGCCGGACGGCAAGGCCACGCTGTTCGACGGGCGTACCGGCGAACCCTTCCCGTACCCGATAGCGGTGGGCTACATGTACATCCTGAAGTTGCACCACCTGGTCGACGACAAGATCCACGCGCGCTCGACCGGCCCGTACTCGATGATCACCCAGCAGCCGCTGGGCGGTAAGGCGCAGTTCGGTGGTCAGCGCTTCGGTGAAATGGAGTGCTGGGCCATGCAGGCCTACGGTGCGGCGTACACCTTGCAGGAACTGCTCACCATCAAGTCCGATGACATCGTCGGCCGCGTGAAGGTCTACGAGGCGATCGTCAAGGGCGAGAACATTCCGGAGCCCGGTATCCCGGAGTCGTTCAAGGTGCTGCTCAAGGAGCTTCAGTCCCTGTGCCTCAATGTGGAGGTTCTCTCGGCCGGCTCCACCATCGAACTCCAGCACGGCGACGACGACGAACTCGATCGCGCCGCCGCCAATCTGGGAATCACGCTGTCCCGCAATGAATCCCCGTCGGTGAGTGATCTGCCGGGCTGATCACTGGTCCGGGGCCTGGCAGGCATCCTTGATGCCTGCCAGGTAAGGACACGAACCGACACTAACCGGTGAACTGTTCCAGCCCCACCGCGTGATTTGCCCAGCGAATGTCTAGCCGCCGAGCGCAGCGACGGCAGTATCGATGATCTCCTCCGGCGCCATGGTGATCGAGATGCGCACACCGTCCTCATCGGATTCGAGCGGCTCGAGATCGGCGAATTGCGAATCCAGCAGCGACACCGGCATGAAATGCCCCGACCGCTCCCGCATACGCTCGCCGATCAACTCCGGCGACCCATCCAAATGCAGGAACCACACCTTCCCACCCGACCGCAGCACATCCCGATAACGCCGCTTCAACGCCGAGGACGTCACCACTCCGCCGGTGTCCTGGTGCGCGGCAATCCATTCGGCGATATCGGCCAGCCACGGAGCGCGATCGGCATCGGTGAGCGGCGTACCCGCCGCCATCTTGTCGATATTCTCCTGCGGATGAAAGGCGTCGGCCTCGGCGTATTCAACCCCGAGCCGTTGCGCCAGAGCAGCACCCACGGTCGTCTTCCCCGACCCGGCCACACCCATCACAACGACCACAGTCATCGCTCGCACCTCTGCTCGTATCCACGCCGTCCCGCCGACGGCAGCCGAACCAGCATGCCATCCGAGGTCAGATGGGCGGCATCAGGTCGCTCTCGCTGACGGTGTACGCCAGCGGGGGGTAGACGAAGTCCGTTTCGTTGTTCTCACGCCGCCGAAGTTGGTAGAACTCGCGCCGCTGATCGTCATCGGCCGACACCAGGCGCGCACCGTGCGGGAGGTATGCGTGTCCGTCGTGAAATCGGACGAAGGTCTTCGACGTCCGGAAGGTCACGCCCAGCCACTGGTTCTCCACGGCCCGGGCGGGCTGGTCCAGAACGATCTTGTGCTTCAGCCGCCGATTCGAGGCGACGGAGAACGCGACGAAACTGTGGTGGGCCAGGGGAATCTCGAACATCTCGCCCGACTCCTTCGATTCGACGATCAGCTTCCTCGGCGGAACCGCTTCGGGGTGCCGGTAGCAGGAGAAGACGGCGATGTACGACTCGTCGGCCAGATCGAGGGCCTGGTCCGAATGGCTGCCCATGGTGGCGTAGGCGTTCGTGTAGGTCTCGATGAGAGCGTTGTTGAAGCCGATCGACAGCCCTGCTCGCGCCTGGATCCGCCGTGCGAGGCGCTCGTGCACCGGCCGAAAGTGTTGTGCCGGACTGCCATATCGAGTGGTGGTACGGACAAGAGGCACGCCGCCCGCCTCGTCGGTCTTGGTGAGCGTGGCACCGCGCCGCCCTTTTCCCACGTCTTCCCACAGGACCGACGAGGAGAGGTCCGCGAACAGCTCCCCCTCGAAAGTCAGGGCGTACGAAACGATCTCGTCCGAAATCCTAGACACGGGGTGCAAGGTAGTCTCCCGCGTTCATGCTGAAGGGAAATCGGTCGCCGTAGTCGATGAAGGACGAGGTCCTGTTCTCCTCGGCGTAGAGCCTGCGCAGCTCGTCCACGCCCTCCGATGTGGGCGGCTCCAGCTTCACCAGGTCTCCGGCCCGCGCGAGGAACGTCTGACCGTTCTTGTGCACGGCTTCGGTATTCGAGCAGCGCACCACGTATCCCAGGCGGGTCGGCAGCAACTCGGCGTCCAACATCGAGGGCCGGATCTCGTGGGTGTACAGGCGGTTGCTGGACAGCGGCATGAAGAAGACAGACCCGGGATAGAGGGTCAGGTCGAACTGCAAGGGAACTCCCTCGCGTTCGTCAGCCGAATCTTTAAGGCGGAAGCGAAGTTTGGTCAGCCCGCTGGCACCCTTCACGCCGTAATCGAAGGCGTCCTCGGCCAGTGGCCGCAGCTTCTCGAGCCCGTCATAGAACGTGCAGAAGGCCATGATGCCATTGACCGGCATGTCCTTGGTCTTGTCGGCATGTGCCGAGATCTTGGCCTTGGCCTGCTTCCGCTCGGTCGTAGCAGCGGTGTTGTGGTAGATCTGGGCGAGCACGTGATTGAGCCGTGCCTGGTCCCGAAAGATGGTGTCGGCCTCCCGGTTCAACGCCTCGACAATGCTCGTATCGGTCGGACCGAAGTTCTCCGTCGGCCCCGAGAGATTCGTAGAGCAGCGCAGCAGCCGAAACCGCAGTTCATCACCGATCCGCGTGACAGGCGTCAAATAGATTCCGCTCCGATGGGCCGTCCCAGGCTTGGTGGACTCGGTCAGCGACTGAAACGCGTGCTCCGCGCGAATCCGTCCGAAGTGACCGGCGTCGAGATCGAAGAAGCGGCGGTAGTACACGCCGACGCTGTGCGGAGCACTCATCCGATCACACCGGGGCGATGGTGGCGACAATCGTGTGGATGGTGCCATCCGGGATATCGAAGGTCTCGGTGATGTCCACCGTCATCAGGCGAATACCGGCGACTCCGGAATCGAGCAGGTAACGCGCGGTTACTACATCCCCGGTCTCGGTCATCTGGATATCGCGGATTCCCTGAATTACCTGGTACTGCACGCCGTGCTCGAGATCTCGGCTCAGTTGCGGTCCCGAGTATCCGGTCTGCAATCCCGCCTCCACGCGGGTTGCGTCGGGTGCGAATCGCACCGCGCTCGCATCGTGCGACACCAGTGCGTCGATGTAGGCGCGCGCTACTGCCGCGCGATCGGAATCGGCCGAATGCGTCGCTGCCCCAGCGATTCCCGGCGCACCGCCGAGGGAGGCCGCCATCGCGGCCGAGAGAATTGCCACTCGTTTAAAGCTCACGGGCACATACTCTCCCACCGGCGGTCAACTCGCTGAGGATCCGCGCATCCCCGCACCCGCCGGAACCGGTTGTGGGCCGAAACGCGACTCGGCATCGGGAACCCGGTTCAGTGCCGCGAGTCGGGGCCAACCGGGGCCTAGTGTCAGGGGACAGTTCATGCGCGCTGCCGCAGAGGCCCCGGGAGGGTTGTATGTTGCGTTTCTTCGTGGTGGGTTTCGTCGGGTTCGCGGTGCTCGCGGTGGGAGTGGTCGCCTCGATCGGATCGTGGGCTTGGTGGATCATGTGGGTTCTGCTGGCGGGGTTGCTGCTGGTCGGGGTCTACGATCTGGTGCAGCGGAAGCATTCGGTGCTGCGCAACTATCCGATTCTCGGGCATATGCGGTTTCTGCTGGAGAGCTTGCGTCCGGAATTGCAGCAGTACTTCATCGAGCGCAATTTCGATGGGCGGCCGTACGACCGGGATGTCCGCACGATCATCTACGAGCGTGCGAAGGGCATTCACGGGGAGCTGTCGTTCGGCACCGAACGCGATGTCGAGAGCGTCGGCTACGAGTATCTGGTCCACTCCACGGTGCCCGCGCCCGAACCCGAGGAACCGCCGCGGGTGCTCGTCGGCGGCCCGGAGTGCACGAAACCGTATTCGATGTCGCTGCTGAATGTGTCGGCCATGAGCTTCGGTGCGCTGTCGGCCAATGCGATTCGCGCGCTCAATAAGGGGGCGGCCATGGGCGGCTTCGCACACGACACTGGGGAGGGCGGGCTCACGCCCTACCATCTCGAAGGCGGGGGAGACCTGGTGTGGGAGATCGGATCCGGGTATTTCGGCACCCGCACGCCGGAAGGGCGATTCGATCCCGACCAGTTCGCGGACAAGGCCGCGCACCCGCATGTGAAGGCCGTATCCCTCAAGCTCAGCCAGGGCGCGAAGCCCGGCATCGGGGGAGTGCTGCCCGCACCCAAGGTGAGCGCGGAGATCGCACGGTATCGGGAAGTGCCCGTGCACGAGAAATGTGTGAGCCCGGCCGCGCATTCGGTGTTCAGCACGCCGCGTGAGCTGGTCCAGTTCATCGCGCGGATGCGGGAGCTGTCCGGAGGCAAGCCCGCCGGGTTCAAATTGTGCGTCGGCTCGCGGGTCGAGGTGCTCGCGATCTGCAAGGCCATGCTCTCGGAGGGGATCGCACCCGATTTCATCATTGTCGACGGCGCCGAGGGCGGAACCGCCGCCGCCCCACTGGAATACGAGGATCACGTGGGCCTGCCGCTGACCGACGGGCTCATGATCATGCATAACGCCCTGGTGGCGACCGGACTGCGCGAACGGATCAAGATCGGGGCGAGCGCGAAGGTGGCGGCGGGCAATGACATTGTCAAGCGGCTCGTGCAGGGCGCCGACTACACCAATGCCGCCCGGGCGATGATGATGGCCGTCGGCTGTATCCAAGCCCAGCGGTGCCACACCAATAAATGCCCGGTCGGCGTCGCGACACAGGATCCGAGGCGGGCGCGTGCCCTGGATATCGCCGACAAGAGCGTTCGCGCGCAACGCTATCAGGAGGCGACGGTCCGCCAAGCCGTCCAATTGATGGCCTCGCTCGGCGTCACCGATCCCCGCGATCTCACTCCGGACATGCTGCGCAAGAAGGTCACACCGACCACCCAGCGCTCGTATGCCGAACTGTACGAATGGCTTTCGCCGGGAGAGCTGCTGGCGGACCCGCCGCAAGGCTGGGCCGCCGACTGGGCGGCCGCCTCGGCGGACAGCTTCCGGCCGACGAAGTCGTGAGGGCGTTCGCCTACGGTGAATCCGGAATGCGCCGGGTAGTACGACCAGTTGGTGTGGTGCGAGAAAGGAGTACGTATGAGCGTGAGACGAGCATTGGTGTTGGGCGGCGGCGGGGTTGCCGGAATCGCCTGGGAGAACGGTGTTATCGCAGGGCTGGCCGATGCGGGCGTCGACGTGACCGGAGCCGATCTGCTGGTCGGGACATCGGCGGGCTCGAATGTCGCCGTGCAGATTGCGGCCGGGCTGACACCCGAGGAATTGTTCCGTCGCCAGACAGAATCCGAGTTGCAGAGCCACGAACTGGTGCCGGACGGTGACCCGCTCGCGGCCCTGCACGAGACGCTCACCGCGATGAACGAGGAGACCGAGGGCGATCCGGCCGAGCTGCGGCGTCGCCTGGGAGCGCTGGCGCTCGCCACCCCGACCGTCTCCGAGCCCGAACGCCGCGCGGTCATCGAAAGCCGTCTGCCCGTGCGGGAGTGGCCGGATCGCCGCGTGCTCATCCCCGTCGTCGAGGCCGTGACCGGAGAGCCTCGCGTCTTCGACCGCGATTCCGGAGTGCCGGTGGTGACCGCGGTGGCGGCCAGTTCGGCGGTGCCCGGGGTCTGGCCGCCCGTGACCATCGACGGCATCCGCTATGTCGACGGTGGCGTCCGCTCCGGCTGCAATGCCGACTACGCGCGCGGCTACGACCGTGTCCTGATCCTCGCGCCCATGCCCGACCCGGAGCTCGAACGCCAGGTCGCCGACTTGACCGGCGCCGGTTCCCGCGTCGAGATCATCGTGCTCGACGAGACATCCTGGGCCGCCGCGGGCGACAACCCCCTCGATCCCGCCACCCGGGTGCCGGTCGCGCAGGCCGGACGCACCCAGGGCAAGGCCGAATCCGCCCGGATCGCCGCCCTCTGGCTGTAATCCCTACCGCCAGTCGGGTTCTCCATCGAAATGCACATCGAACTTGTCGTGCAATTCGTCCATACTGCTCCAGTCGGCCTCACCGCGCGCGATGCGGCCGAGCTGGCGGAAATACTCGAACCGCGCGATCCCCGGAGTCAGCACCGCGAAGAACTCCGCGGGACCGTCCACGGTCGCCCCGAAGGCGTGCACGACCCCCGGCGGCACAACGACCAGCCCACCCTTCTCGACCCGGTTGAGCGCCCCGTCCACCAGGAACTCCATGGTCCCGTCGAGGATGTAGAAGATCTCCGTCGACCGCGTGTGATGATGCGGCCGAGTCCCATCCGCCCCCGCCTGCAACAACAGCCGATTGGCGCCCAACAGCCCGTCGGTCCGCTCACTGTCCTCCAACAGCCAGAACGCCCCACCCCCGGGCAGCCCCACCGACTCGACGTCCCCTTCTCGAACAATCAAAGCCTTTGCCATACAACTCATCTCACTTCGCTGTGTGGAAACCGATTGCCGATGCCGCCGATGATCGGGCACCGGCAATCAGCGCAACCCACACCTGCGCCGAAATTGTTCTGGCAGGCGCGATGAATCGGGTGCGCAGGCTACTTGCGCCGGATTCCCGAGGACCACCGGCCAAGCACTGCCCGCACGCCGCTCGGCGACTGTGGGTCGACCCGCTCGCTATCCGGAATGATGTTCTTCGGATCCGAATCCCATTGCCTGAGAATCCGATCGAGCTCCTCGAATCGCGGATCCCCCGGCTGGACGTCCTCATGGCCGGACCCGACGATATCGCCGGGACCGTACACCGGCTTCGGAATTCGGATCGCTCCATCCGCGGTGCGCCGCGCATACGGATATGGCCGGTGATTCATTCCCAACTCCTGTCATAGCGGTCGACGGCATAGCCCTCGACAACACCATGGCACCCGGCTACCGCGCTCCGATTGTTCGCGGATAGTCGTCGGTCCTGGAGGTCGCCGCCAGCCTGGAAGGCGTTGCGGGACAACCGTGATTCCGTGCGCCGGCACGTCCGGTCCGTGAACTCCTCGGTTCCGCCTGTCTACTCACCCTCGCCGTCGAGGATTCCGGCGGCGAGGGCGAGCGCGTGCGCGCGGCCCGGGCAGGCGTGCGGTCCGTAGCCGAAACCCAGCCCGGGGTGGCGGAGGTCGAGTTCGACGAGGGTGCCGTCGACAATGCGGCGGGTTGCGCGCAGGGGTGGGTTCTCAGCCATGGTTCTGGTCAGGCGTTCGTCGGTCGTGCCATCGAACTTCGC
Source organism: Nocardia sp. NPDC051030 (assembly GCF_040683015.1). Classification (NCBI taxonomy): domain Bacteria; kingdom Bacillati; phylum Actinomycetota; class Actinomycetes; order Mycobacteriales; family Nocardiaceae; genus Nocardia; species Nocardia sp. NPDC051030. Next base: position 633,885 of record NZ_JBFBCD010000003.1, read on the forward strand.
CGCATTGGTGAGCAAAGCCGTTGTTGCCGCACAGGCTTGGACGAGGAGGCAGATTCGGGCGGCCATGGCTTCGTCGGGAACGCCACCGAGAGCGTCGACCAACTCCGCGACCGCGGCGTCCGCATGCGGGTTGTCCGGCTCGAACGGCTGATAGTGCGCCGCGACGAGCTGAACGGCATCCGTCGAGATCTTCTCCAGCCCAAGGGCTTCCGCAAGTGCTAGAACGTGCGGCAATGGACCCTCGACGGTCTGCGCCCGTTCTCGCAGCTCGGCGGGAGATACGCCGTCCAACTCGGCGATCACCAGTGCGCGTCGGCGGGCGTGAGGATCGCCATCACAGAATCGCGGCACATGCGCACGCAGCCAAGCGATCCCCACCGGCGATTCGACAGCGGGCACCGGCGGCACAGCGGCATACAGCAGTGCGTCCCGCACCCGATCAGGTTCGCCGATGAGCGGCAATTCCTGACCCGTGACAGCCCCATCCATCCCGCGACCGTATCGCGTGACAGTTCCGTTCAGGAAATGTGTCGTCCTGTGTCCTGACCTGTCGGATTGCTCCGGCCGGGTTGGCCTGCTCCCGAAGGTGCGGGTCTTCCTGTGGCAGTACCACTGCGGGCCGGGGCCCGTCTGACACGGTTTCCAGCAGGCACGTTTACCGTCGCGACGCAACTCGCCGAGGACGCCCGCGGACCCACCGCGGAAACAGCCAACGCGGCCAGATTACGGGCCGCATTGAGATCACGATCCAGCACGAGACCACACACCTCGCACCGAAAGACACGCTCACGCAGGCCCAGCTTGGCTTTCACCGAACGACACCGTGAGCACGTCTTCGAACTAGGACAAAACCGATCGGCCACCACCAGACGAACCCCGTACCAGGTGCTCTTGTAGGTCAGTTGGCGACGGAACTCACCGAACCCGCCATCATGGATCGACTTCGCCAGACACCGATTACGCACCATCCCGGCCACGTTCAGATCCTCGATCACGATCGTCCCGAATTCACGCACGAGATGCGAGGTCAGCTTGTGCAGGCCGTCGCGGCGTTGATTCGCCACTCGCGCTTCGGCCTTCGCCAGTTCGGCGCGGGCACGCTGCCAGCGGTTCGACGGCCTCGCGCCCCGCGCCGGACCCCGGCGGCGAGCCAGTTTTCGGGCCGCTTTGCGGCGGCGTTTCTGCGCCTGGCGGTAATGCTTGGCCGCCGGGATCATCTCCCCGGTGGAGAGCACCGCCAGATTCTTCACCCCGAGATCCACCCCGACCACCGCATCCGGGAAGTGGGGTGCATGAATCCGCCGTTGCACGGTCACGACGAACGACACGAACCAGCGGCCGCCGGTGCACGAGACGGTGGCCGACCCGATCGAGGCGGTCCCGTTGCGCACCCGGCGCGCCAGCTTGCGCGTGGATTCCGCCGTGCGGATGGCCCCGATCCGGGGCAGTTTGATGTGCCGGGAATCGGTGTTCACCAACCCGATCGCGCCGGTCGTGAACGTGACGCTCTGCTTGCCGTGCTTGTGCTTGAAGGTGGGAAACCCCACTTTCGGGCCTTTGCGGGTGCCTTTCTTGGAGGTCCGGAAGTTGGTCAATCCGGTTGCCAGGTGGGCGAATCCGGAGCTGTAGGCCTCTTTCGAGTTCTCCGCCCACCACGGGGCGAGGGTGTCCTTGACCGAGTTGAACCAGCGACGCAAGTCATAGCCGGACCACCCCACCAGTGGGGTGAGGTGTTCCTCGGTGAGGCCGTAGCTGGCTTCGGCGTGCCGCTGGGACAGGTTGGCGCGGATCCGCGCCAACCCGGTGTTGTAGGCGAATCGTTGTGCACCGCAATGAGAGCGGAGCATCGCCTGCTGTGCGGCAGTGGGTTCGAGGGCAATCCGGTAAGCCTGCGTCACGCGCGTGGTCCCGCCGCAATCCCTCCCACCGTCATCGCTCATGTGTTCGAGCGTAGCCATCATTGATGCGACACAACAGCTCCTACGGCCGACACGCGGGTCCGGCTCGGCAACACGGAATGGAACGGAATGACACCAACTGACACGAACCGGTGAACTGTTCCAACCCCCGTCCGCCCGAACAATTCAGATATCGGCGACAACCATGCACGCGCTGAGAAGTCACCTGGGACTTTGCCTCAGCCATTGCATGCTCGTGGTTAAGCAGAGGTGAGTGCGGGGATGAGAAGTGTGGTGGCCCACTCTGCGGCCATGTCTTTCGCGCGGATTTCGGTTTGGGCGTCGTGCCGCGCGTGTTCGCCGACTTGGATTGCCCCGCAAGCGCTCAGCTTCTCGGCCGCGATCTCACCGCCTCGATTGAAGGTGTCCCCATAGACGCTGTCGCCCAGTCCGAAGACCGCGAACCGAAGGCCGGTCAGGTCCGGGCGGGCGGCGTCGAGTGCGTCGAAGAAGGGTTCGGCCCCGGTGGGGAGGTCGCCGTCCCCGTAGGTGGAGCAGACGATGATGTGGAAGTCGTGCACGTCGAGGTCCTCGATGGCGAATTCACTCATGTCGTAGATCGACACATCATGCGCCGCAAGCGCATCGGCGATATTGTCCGCCACGATCTCGCCGGTACCCATCTCCGATCCGAACAGAATGACGACGCGCACAGGTCCAGGGTTCCTTCCGGTAAGCTTCAAAGTTAGTGAGGCTAGCCTAACTAAACCTGGGTGTCACCGCTACTCCTTCGCGCCCGAACATCAGCCTGCCGCGATCGTCATCACACGCCTGGCAACCTCTCAGCGAATATGATCTGGGCTCGGCGGATCGAAATGGAGAACGCGATGGACCAGCGCAGTTCCGCTCTACAGTCGGTGACCGGACGCCTGCGATTGCTGCTCCGTGCGCTTCGGCGAACATCGTGGGCCGTGCCGATTGCGATGGGGCTCGTCAGTGCGGTCTACACGATCAGCACAATGTCCATCATTGGGTTCAGCCCGCTGTGGGCGGCCATCAACTTCATCGTCGGAGTCGGGGTCGGTGTATTGATCCGCCGCGCCGATACCTCCCGTCGATTCGGTGCCCGCGAGCTCCAACTCGAGTTCTATAACGCCCAGGACAACCGGCTCCTCCCGGACCGGATCTATCCGCCGTGGTGGGAGGAGCACATCAGTGACGAGCGCCGACGGCTGTGGGACCAACAGCGACGCGAATGGATTGTGATTGCCTTCGGTGCCTGTTCGATGCTGCTGTTCCTCGTGCAAGCCCTGGTACCGGCTGTCCGGATCCTTACGTCTCCCACGCTGATCTTCTTCGTGCTGCTCTCTGTGTGCGCCATCGCCTGGTACCGCCTCATGGCTCCGGCGCTGCACGCCGACCTCGATGAACTGTCTCGCCAGGCCGAATCCCGAGCCATCTGACGCGCCCCTTGTCCTCAATAGTCCGATATCGTAATATACGAAATCGTGGTAACAGAATCTGTAGAACCTGTGCAGTCGGCGCTACTGGCACTGCAACGCGCGACCCACGCCACCCTGCAATTGATCGCGGCCGAGCTGGTCGACCTTGATCTGACGGCCTCAGAGGTCAATGTCATGGCCAACCTCGCGGATGGGCAGGGGCGCACGGTTTCTCAGGTCGGCAGGGCTGTCGGCGCTCGCCCGACCACGCTGACCAGCGTGCTGGACCGGCTCGAACGCCGCGGTTACATCAGTAGGGGCATGCGCGCGGGTGACCGGCGATCGGTGCTCATCGAGTTGACCGATTCCGGGCGGGGCACTGCCGCCGTGATCGAGAAGGCCTTTGCCGATCTCGAGCGCCGCGCGCTGGAGGGCCTGCCCCCCAATGCAATTGCTGGTTTCTACACCGTCCTGAGCGCACTGACCAAGGAGGGGGAATGACACACCCCGATGAGGAATCCACGCCATTCGCCGAACTGATGACGCAGGTGATGGCCGACGCCGAGCGTTTCGGACATCGCCAGCACATCCACCTGACCTGGCTCGCCGTCCGCCGCTATGGCACCGACGCGGCCATCGGCCTGGTCAGCGCGGGCATTCAGCGCACCGCTCGCTACGCGGGCGCGCCGAAAAAGTACAACGCCACCGTCAGCCGGGCCTGGGTCGAGCTCGTGGGACATCACGCCAATGCTTCCAGCACAACGGATTTCGGCACCTTCGCCGACCGGAATCCCGCCCTCCTGGACAAGAGGCTCCTTACTCGCTTCTACCGGTCGTCAACCCTGGCCGGTGTCGGGGCCAGAACCGGCTGGATCGAGCCCGACCTCGCGCCGTTTCCCTGGCGTCACGCTGAGCCCTGATCGACGGTCAATTCTGTTGAGGGTCACAGCAAACGGATATTGTGCTCCGCCGTGGCGATCACCTCGTCGAGGTCTGCGTGCAGGGCCTGTTTGTCCATGCTGAGGGTGAAGCCGGCCGCTCATTCGGTCGCCGGTGATCGGGGTTCTTGTCGGTGGGGGCTGCGAGTATGTCGCCCATGCTGAAGTTGGAGTTATTGGCCGCGGATTCGCTCGCCGAACTGACCGAAAAGATCAGTGCGGCAATGCCGCTGGTGATATCGCGAATTCCTGCGGGGACCGCCGCCGAGCTGGTTCGGGCCCGGGAGTCGGACGACGTCCTGCACCGGTCGGGGACGATCATCGCGTCGGAGGACGACTCGCGTGTGGCCAAGGGACTGCGTTCGATGCGGCAGATGCTGGTCGAACGCCTGTACGGGGCGCTGGAACTGACTGTGAGCGAACTCGACGTGACCGCTCCGGCGGAGATCCTCGCGGCAGTGACGCCGATCGGAACCGCGTTCGGCATGATGACTTCGAGGGATGACAGCGAGGCAGGCCGTGGCTTGATCTTCCTGGAAGCCGGTCATCCAGGTTCGACGGATGTGCTCCTGGATTGCGTCGACTACCTCATGCAGCGCCCCGAGATCACCGACCTGCTGGCCGTCGACGCGAATGTAACCGGGGAGCAAGAGATCGCCGCCATCCACGGGGCGGCCTACCTGGGGCTGGCGGTAACGGTGTCTGCCGCACTTTTCCGGGGGCTACCGGAATCTCGGACCATCCCGGCGATCATCGGCGCCGGACTGGGCGCGGCGGCACATGCCTTGTCTCATGCCCCCATGCCCGGCGCGTATGACAACGCGCTGCTGGAGAAGCGCCGCGCCGAATACCTATATGCGAGTTATTCCATCAATGTCACGGTCCGAGAGCATCTGTTCACGCTGTCCGAAGGGGACGTCCCCGCCGATGCGGGTGCCGCCGCGTTCTCCGGCAACGGGCTCGTGGTCCCGGTGCGGGGTGGCGCGATGGTGCGCACGGGCGCTACGGATCGAGCTGTGAAGGTGGTCGTGGATGTGCTCGCCGACGCGCCTCAGGATGTGACGCTGGACGAGTGGGAGGAGGTCGTCGAGGTCAGCTGGACTGCGGTCGAGGGGTCCGCGAATATTCTAGGGCAGGAGCGCTTTTGGCCCCGATCGTCCTTCACGACACCGCCTTGGCCGGGGGACTACCGGCTGCGCGTACACGCCAGAGGCCGCGACGGCGACGATACGGAGGCATATCGGCTCGCGATCTGGGCGGCCCCGCACGCGCCGGATATCGTGCACAAGGCCACCGACCGGCTCGGACATCGGCTGCGCGGCGAATCCGAGCCGCCCATCCTCATCGCGCCGTACGCCGACCATCGCTGGGTCGAGAGCAGCGGCGTGGAGATGGCCGCCACCTTCACCCTCATCACGGGCTCGACCACGGCGGAAGTCCTGCGAGCCTTCGGCGCAGATCCCAGCGCACCGGTGTCGATCAACGTTCTCGCAAACAGCGGTCGGTACGAGCAGTGGGTCGCGGTCCTCGCCCTCGACTCGATGGTGCTGGCCATCGAGGACAATGGCTCCCAAGGTTCCCTCGAACCGGTGCTCCGTGCCCTGTCCCGCAATGGCAAGGCCGCCAGCGTCTTCTGGAACATTAATGGCCACGATCGCCTCGGCTTCGCCGAAAATGGCCGCGTAATAGCCTCTTTCGACCCGGTCTCCGATGAAGTTCCCGCCGATCCCGAACTGGCCGACATACTCGACGGCCTGGACTTCACCGACTTCCGGCACATGAACGCCAAGGGTATGACCGCAATAGCCCGCTACATGGGCCGCACCATTACCGAATCCGACCTGTCTGAAGCTTTCGACCCGGGCATCGGCTACCGAACCTCGGACATCGACACGCACTGACGAGAGCAGTGCTCTTGACTTGCATAGAGTTCACGTGAACACTGAGCCGAAACAAGAGCGCTGATCTCGGAGTAGCAAATGATCGCCACCATCTGGCACGGAGCCAACCTCACCCTCGCCTTCCTCATGGAGCTCGTCGCCTTCACCGCGCTGGCGCTCTGGGCCGCACGCTATGGGCAGGGGCTACCCACAAAGGTCCTACTCGGTGTGGTCGCGGCGGGTGCGGCCATGGCGTTATGGGGACTGTTCGCCGCCCCGCAGGCGACGTTCTCCGTGCCGGTGCTGGCGGTGCTCACCAAGATCGCGGTCTTCGGCACGGCGACGCTGGCGCTACGGGAGCTCGGACATCCCAGGGCCGCGCTGGCATACCCGGTGGTCGTGATCGTCAACCTGGCACTGATCAATTTCGCGTAGCACGTTCGGGCATCCGGCCTGCGGCCCCAATAAGCGCCGAGTTCTGTTGAGCGGTTTGACGATTCGCGTCGTACTGGTTGCGGTACCTGAACTGTGATCCGGTTACAGCTAGCGGACGGGCGTCGGGGTTCCGGTCCGCAGCGTCGGGAACCGCTGCTGGAGCTTGTCGATATGGCTACGTACAGTGGCCAGTTCTGTCTCCAGCGAACGCAGTTCGGCCGCAGCGGTCATCGATACGGAATCGCGGCGGCGCGAAAGGGATTGGGCATGCTGGCATAGGTCGCCGAGGAAGTTTCGGGCCTGGGCGAGCGCGGGGTCGTCGTGCATAGGCTTCTCACATCGATAGGGGCCGCGCGGATCTGCTGCGGCGGCACCGGCTGGAGGAAGTATGTCACGGGGTGTCAACCCCTCGTTTCCCTACAGTTCAGCAAGTTCCCGGCCGGGATCTGCTGTAGGCCACCGGGGGAGGCCCTGGTGGACACGCGCGGCACTGCACGGCATCCTCGGGAGTGCTCGTTGCCGCGGAATGGAAGGATCCTGAACGTCATGACTGCTGAGGAACTCACGCCGGATGGACGCGCTCGGGTACTGGCCGACGGCGGCATATTGCCGTTGCTGGGGTTGGGCGTGTGGCAGGTTCCCGACGGGCGGGAATGCGTCGATGCGGTCCGCTGGGCCCTGGACGCGGGCTACCGTCACATCGATACGGCCCAGGCATACGGCAATGAGGCCAGCGTGGGGAAGGCGTTGCGCGACAGCGGGATCGATCGGGACGAGGTCTTCATCACGACGAAATTCTTTCCCCGTGAAGACGATCCGGTACGCGCGATTGAGCTGAGCCTGCGCCGACTCGGCGTCGACCAGGTCGACCTGTATCTCGTGCACTGGCCGCAAAACGGCCCGACCTGGGCCTGGCCGGGCATGGAACGCGCAGCCGCGCAGGGCTATGCGCGCTCGATCGGAGTCTCGAACTTCAGCGAATCCGACCTGGAGAGCGTGGCAGCCAGCGCTGAGCGGATGCCCTCGGTGAATCAGGTCAGCTACAGCCCCTTCGCATTCCGGCAGGGTCTCCAGAAGGCATGCCAACGCCACGACATCGTGCTCGAGGCATACAGCCCCCTGGGCACCGGCCGACTGCTCCAGGACGAAACCGTCATCGATATCGTCGCCGGAGCAGCCCGCACCCCCGCACAGGTATTGCTGCGCTGGGCCGTCCAACGCGGCATCCCGGTCATCCCCAAATCAGTCCACCAGGACCGCATCGAGCAAAATCTCCAAATCTTCGACTTCGAGCTGTCGGCGACAGATCTCGCTCGGCTGGACGCCCTCGACCGCACCGCCCACACCACCCGGGCCCTCGAACACCCTTGGTGGTGAACCGGGTTCGCAACACGTAGCGCTCGGCGGTGGTGATGGCCTAGAGCCAGATCGGGTCTCCGTATACCGAGACGCGGTGGTCGGAGGCGTCGGTGGAGAGCGTGGCGGTGGCGTAGGAGCGGATTGTCACCGGACCGCCGCAGGCGTCGACGCGGATCTCTACTTCCTCGGCGGTGACCGAACCGCGTTGGCCGATCAGGGGTTTGGTGCCGAACTCGAGGGTGGTGATCGTGCCGGGCTTGAGCGTGGTGGCGATGTTCGGGTTCACGTACGCTTGGCCGCCGACGGTGACGCCGGAAACCGTGCCGACGGTCACGCTGGCGTTGGGGCCGATCGAGGCACCCAGGCCCAGGGACACGCCATTGGACACGTCGACGGCGCAGCCGATCTGATAGCCGAGGGCGATCATGCCGCCGGTGAGTGGGGCCGAGCCCGCGCCGGTGACTTCGGCAATCGCCTTGACGCTGACGAAACCCTCGCGGCTGACCGGCGAGCTGGCCAAGTTCGGCCAGCGATCGAGGTTCTCGTTCGATTTGGTGAGCGTCAACGTCCAGCCGTCGTCGGTGACAGTCTGCCGAGTCCGGTCGGCGACCGGATCGGCGGCGGCCGCACCGGCGGCCCAGACGCCGGTCAGTAGGGCAGTGGCCAGTGTGCCCGCACAGGCGGCAGCCGTTCGTCGCATTGCTATCAATACCTTCCCGCAAGTTCTGGTTAACTTTCAGACAACTGGACGTTAGGTTTTCATGCAGATATGTCCAGTTGAAGGAACTTGAGAGGGCCGTCACGGCCAACCGAGGCCCTGGGTATGCGTCACATTTCATCCTGTGTGCAATGGGAGATGTTGCGACACAAGGGTATTGGTGAATCGTTTTATGGCGTGGCAACTCCGGCTCCGCCGCTGGTTGTTCAAACCGTTACGAGCCGCGAGATCCCCGTCACTGCCTCGCGTGATGGACACGATCGTTCATCCCAGCAGGAACGGGTCTGGCTACACTCCAGCAATGGCTCCTGTACATGCGATGCCGACCTACCCGGCAGGCGGAACACTCACCGCTGTCTTCATGGATCGCGGTGTCGAGCCCGTGCCGGTGGCGCTTCTGATGAACGATCTCAGTTGTGGACCCCTCGAACCCGACGATCTGGGGGTTCGGCACAACTGGCTGCGTCAGATCGTCGGCGATGAGGTCATTGGCCTCGATGCGCCGCGGGAGGACGTGGTCGACGGCCGGTTCTGGTGGCGTGTGCCCGCCGATGCCGACGACCTGATCGTGTGGTTTAGCCGGGCTGATGCGACGGATCTGGCCTTCGTGATGGCAGTCTCGGATCGATTGGGCGAGCGGCCTTTTCGAGTCATCGAGGTCACCGACGGGCGGCCGGTGAGCGCGCTGAGTCCGGAGGAAATGGCGCGGCTGCTCGGCACCGAGCGCACGATCACCGCCGTCGAACACGTCGAAATGCGCACCCGCTGGCAGCAATTGAAGCGAGAGAACGCCGCGTTCCGTGTTCTCACCCCCGACGGATCGACCCTGGCCTCGGCGCCTGCCGACCAGTTCGACGCCCTGCTGCTGGCCAACGTGGGCGCTGAAGGGAGTTGGGCTGCGCGTGTTGTCGCCCATGCCATGGCCGAGGCTGGAACCGGTGACGCCGTGCTGTTTTGGCGACTGGCGGTGCTGGTCGAGCAGGGCCGACTGGTCGCCGATGGCGATCCGCGACTCGGTCCCACGCACATCGCACTGCGGTGACGGCTATGCACGCCGTGAGCTTGCGACCGGGTGGTGGTCGACGATGCGGACGCGCTGGAGGACCTTGAGCCGACGAAAACTGGAGATGAAGTGGATTCCGGGCGATCTTGATCGGTGAAGGTGCCCCTGACCTTGGTCTCCGGCCACTGAGATAAAATCGGTGGTTCTTGTGTGTCCGACGGACCCACAATCGATCGTTATCGGCCCGCACCCACCCCTGTACGAGGAGACGCTTGTGATCACCGCGACCGACCTGGAGGTCCGGGCCGGAGTCCGCACCCTACTGACTGCGCCGGGTTCGGCGTTGCGGGTGCAGGCCGGTGATCGGATCGGGCTTGTCGGCAGGAACGGTGCCGGGAAGACCACGACATTGCGCATTCTTGCCGGTGAGGGCGAACCTTACGCCGGGAAGGTGATCCGGTCCGGGGATTTGGGGTATTTGCCGCAGGATCCCAAGGAAGGCAATCTCGACGTGCTCGGGCGCGATCGGGTGTTGTCGGCGCGCGGGCTGGATACATTGCTGCGGGATATGGAGAAGCAGCAGGCGCTCATGGCGGAAGTCGCCGATGAGGCCGCCCGGGATAAGGCGATCCGCAAGTACGGGCAGCTCGAGGATCGGTTCTCGGCGCTGGGCGGGTATGTGGCCGAAAGCGAGGCCGCGCGCATCTGCAATAGCCTGGGGTTGCCGGATCGGGTGCTGGGGCAGGCGCTGCGCACGCTGTCGGGTGGTCAACGTCGCCGAATCGAGTTGGCGCGCATCCTGTTCGCGGCCTCCGACGGTAGCGGCGGCAAGTCCGACACAGTACTGCTGCTCGACGAGCCCACCAACCACCTCGACGCCGACTCGATCACCTGGTTGCGCGGATTCCTCCAGAGCCACGACGGCGGCCTCATCGTGATCTCCCACGATGTGGATCTGCTCGCCGACGTGGTGAACAAGGTGTGGTTCCTCGATGCCGTGCGCGGTGAGGCCGACCTCTACAACATGACCTGGCATAAATACCTCGACGCCCGCGCCACCGACGAGCAGCGTCGCCGCCGCGAACGCGCCAATGCCGAGAAGAAGGCCGGAGCGCTCAAGGTGCAGGCCGCCAAGATGGGCGCCAAGGCCACCAAAGCCGTTGCGGCACAGAACATGCTCAAGCGTGCCGAGCGAATGCTGGCCGAGGTGGACGACATTCGCGTGTCGGACCGGGTGGCGCGGATCCGGTTCCCCGAACCCGCCGCCTGCGGCAGGACGCCGCTCATGGCCAAGAACCTCACCAAGATGTACGGCTCGCTGGAGATCTTCGCCGGTGTGGACCTGGCGATCGACAAGGGCAGTCGCGTCGTGGTGCTCGGCCTCAATGGCGCGGGCAAGACGACACTGCTGCGCCTGCTGGCCGGAGTCGAGCAGCTCACCGCCGGTGGCATCGAACCCGGATACGGTTTGAAAGTCGGCTATTTCGCGCAGGAACACGACACCCTCGACGACGCCGCGACCGTGTGGGAGAACATCCGCCACGCCGCGCCCGACGCGGGCGAACAGGAGCTGCGCAGCCTGCTCGGCGCGTTCATGTTCTCCGGCCCGCAGCTGGAACAGCCCGCCGGCACCCTCTCCGGTGGTGAGAAGACCCGTCTCGCACTGGCCGGTCTGGTCTCCTCCGCCGCGAATGTCCTTCTGCTGGATGAGCCCACGAACAACCTCGACCCGGTCTCGCGTGAGCAGGTCCTGGACGCCCTGCGCAGTTACGCCGGTGCGGTCGTGCTGGTCACCCACGATCCGGGCGCCGCGGAGGCCCTGAATCCGGAGCGCGTGATCATGCTTCCGGACGGCACCGAGGACCATTGGTCGCAGGATTATCTGGAACTGATTCAGCTCGCGTGAGTCAGATCACAATGATTCATTGATCACAGCCCTCCGAGTCTCTAACCTGGAATGAGGCGCCCACGGCGACTCGGAGGAAGCCATGAGTGAACGGCCCGCACAGGGTAAAGCCGTATTGGGTAAAGGCACGCGTGTCACGGGAAAGTCGCGGGACCGCTTGCAATCCCAGCTCAAGAAGCAGTACGAGGCCGGATCCAGTATCCGGTCACTAGCCCGGGAGACCGGGCGATCGTATGGCTTCATCCACAACGTGCTGGTGGAGTCGCATGTGCAACTCCGCAGCCGTGGCGGTGCGAATCGCCGCAAGTCGGTCAAAGCAGGCAGTAAGTAGCTATGCCCAACGCCCCGGGCGCTCAGGGTCTTTGCCCCGAGGCTCGGGGGCAGGGGCGAGCGCGCGTGCGGTCGTGGCGGTGAAAGCCGTTCGACCCCTTGCGTGTTCGCGCGGCCTCGTGCGAGGTGGCGGGACCGTCAGGACGTGACGGTCCCGTCGCCGAGCACGAGCAGGTTGGCCAGGCTCTCGAAGATCGGCATCCCGGTTTTGATCTCCAGGTAGGCGAACTGCCCCTGTGGGTTCACCTCCAGGAAGTAGAACTCGCCGTCCAGGCCGACCCGCAGATCGAGCACGCCGAACGCCAGCCCGAGCGCGCCCATGAGCGTGGTCATGGACTTGCTCACCGAGGCGGGCAACCGGTCGGGGGTGAAGGCCACGGCGGTGTCCAGCCGCGAATCCACCCGCCCCACACCGGATTGCGAATCGATCCGCACCGCCCACTCGATGCCGTCCACCCACACGATCCGCAGATCGCATTCGGCCTGAATGTAATCCTGGAAGATGGTGGGGGAGTTGCGAATGGTGGGCAGCCGGTCCAGATCGGCCGGTGTCACGATGCGCGTTTCGGTGAAGGCGCCCCGCACGGTGCCGGTGCGCTTGAAAACCACGGGGCCGGGCCGGGATTCGATGAAGGCCCGCGCCTCATGGGCATCATTGGTGACGAGCGTCTCCGGGACCGCGAAGCCCGCACGGTAGGCCGTCTCCAACTGCACGATCTTGCGATTCGCCGTGCGATCCGCGCCCGGATCATTCACCCACAGTGCGGGAATCGACCACAGCAGACCCTGGAGGAACCCGTCGCATTCGGCTTGGCGGTAGCTGTCGTCCTCGGTGCGGGCGCTGCCCGGCACCCCGCAGGGATGCGGTCGCCGCCACCACACCGAGGTGGCACCGTCGAGACCCAGGACATGGGAGAGGGAGCGGTAGGTGCCGTCGCTGCCCAGGCGGAAAGTGCCGTTCTCGCGCGGGAAGTCGCGCATGTCGAGGCGAATGGCATTGAGGCCGTGATGTTTCCGCAGCGTGGAGGCGAGCGCGTCGCCGTGAAGATCGTCGGCTTCGGTGACTATGAGCACCGAGCCCGTGGTGCGGGGGGCCATGCGCGGGCCCGTCAGTCCAGGCTGTCGCAGGCGATGCCGTCGTCACTGCCGTGCAGCGACCGGGTTTGGCAGCAGGTCATGGTGGCGCCGCCGATACCCGGATGTGGCGTGAGTTCCAGTCCGCGAGCCCAGGTTTCGGTGAGCCGATGCAGTTCCTCGTCACCGCGGGCGGGGCTTTGCTCTTGCGTGAGGGACAGTGGGCGTTCGGTGAGCTCGATCCGGCGTCGCTGGGTGAAATCGGCGGTCGTGCCATTGCGCACGCGCACCAGGACGGGTCGCCCGTCACAGATTCGCTGCGCCGCCGCAACTTCCCAATCGGTCAGATCGAGTACATCGGCACGGCAGAAGGTCCAGGTGCCATCGCTGACCCGCACACTGATATGTCTCTCGGTGGCTGCGACGAGATAGCCGGGTAGCGGTGGCGCGGTGGTGGCAATACCGGTGGATCCGGGTCGGTGCAGGGCGCCAGTCATGCGGAACTCCGATCTGCTCGGGATTTGCTGCGCGGCCGAGCGTGATCTGAATCATATCCCGCGACGTGCCTTATTCGGTTCGCAACGAAAGATTTCAGCAACCCCGGCAAACTTTGCCGACGCATCGGAAACCGCTACGGCCGAAAGTTTTTCGCAGCCAAACCGGAGGGTCGGCTACCTGGCACCGATGATCAGAGACCGAGCGTCTCCGGGAACTCCGAGACCTCGCGCAGCGCGGCTGCGGGATCGGCAACAAGTTTGCGGGCCTTCAGATCCATAATTCCGCCGACCACGTCGATCTGCGCCGATACGGTCCCGTCCAGCTTGCTGATCAGCTGGTGCATCTTGAAGATCTTGCCGCCCGCCCACTCGAACTCGCAGCTCACCGTGACCTCGTCGCCACCATGCAGTTCACGGAAGTACTTGATGTTGTTCTCCAGCACGATCGGCCCGATGCCGGAACCGATCATCTTCTCCTCCTGGATGCCCGCCGCGCGCAGCAGCTCCCACCGCGCGTGCTCCGCGTACTGGAGGTAGACGGCCTGATTGAGATGGCCGTTGATATCGAGCTCATAGCCGCGGACGGTGACGGGAACAGAGAAAGCCATGAAACCATCAACCCATCCCGAAGTGGCGGACATTCCCCGAATTCAGTGGTCTGCAGCACAGTGGCGGCGACTGCCGGGCTACCTGCGGCGCGGACCGTCGAGGGCGTATTGCCGCAGGTTGGCGCATCCGTACCGGACGGCTGTGCGTACCGCCTCAACGACGATTGGCATTGCGCTCGGCCCACCACTGCGGGGCGTCCATGAAGTGGTTGTCGAACTCCTCCTGGGCCGCGGCAAGCTCCTCGAAGCTCGATTCGCCCTTGGAGATGCGATCCAGCAACCGGAAGTACTCGAAGCGCTCCACGCCCGGCATGAGTGCGATCAGAATGCGCGCCGAGCTGTCCGGCGTCGCGCCGAAGGCGTGCGGCATCAACTTGGGCACCACGATGGCCCCGCCCGCGCCGACGGTGACGATCTTGTCCCCGGCCAGCAGTTGCAGCTCGCCATCGGCCACGTAGAACAGCTCATCGGATTTGGTGTGGAAGTGCGGGGCGGCCCCATCCGCGCCCTGCTTCATGGTGACCTCCAGCGTGCTGACCGATCCGCCCGTCTCATTGGCGTCGACGAGCAGGCGCATGGTGACGGCGTCGGTGCCGAAGGTCTCGGCATCCTGCGGCTGGCGGATGGCGACCGGGCGAGAGGAGGTGTTCATGACGAGCTCCGAACTGTTCGGTGATTGATAATTCGCTACCGAACTATATCCCATCGAATAGAATCCTGTCCATGGGTGAGATGACACCGGACGCAGTGGATGCGATTGCCGCACAGTGGCAACGGGAACGACCGGACCTGGATATGGAGGCCATGGCCGTGATCGGCCGCCTCGGCCGCCTCTGGGTCGTGGCGGGCAAGCGGATCGAAGCCGTCTTCGCCGCACACGGCCTGCAACGTGGGGAGTTCGATGTGCTTGCCTCGCTGCGGCGTTCGGGCGAACCCTACGAACTCAATCCCTCGGTCATGGCCGACACGATGATGCTGTCCCGCGCGGGCATGACCGGCCGCCTGGACCGCCTCGAATCCGCCGGTCTGGTCCGCCGCATTGCCGACGCGAATGACCGCCGCGCCGTCAAAGTGGGCCTCACCGACCGGGGCCTGCAACTCATCGACGTGGTCATCACCGAACACATCGAGAACGAAAACCGCATTCTCGCAGTGCTTTCCGAGACCGATCGCCGAGAACTCGACCGCCTGACCCGCCTCCTGCTGACCGATCTCGAACGCGAGAGCTGATCCCCGAGGGCCTGCTCAGGGCAGTTCTGCTGCTGACGACCGCGATTGCTGGGCGCGCATCCCGTCGATGATGAGGGCGATCCCATTGTCGAAGCCCGCGTCGGAGTCGACGTCGAAGAGGTGGGGGATGGATTGGGCTGCTAGCGGGTAGCGGCTCGAATCGATCAGGGCGGCAAGCTTTTCGGGGGTGTAGGGATTGTCGTCGCCATACGCCTCGCCGGTGCGGGACTGCTCTTCGATGACGTAGCCGACCGTGAACGAGTAGAGCGTCGAGAAGGCTTGGGCGGCGGCGGGTATGGGGAAACCGGCGTCCTGCAGCGTGGTGAGGGTCAGCTCGAGGAGGCGGCCCAGGGACGGGTGGGTGGAGTTGGTGCCCGCCAGCATCTTCGCGCCGTCACGATGGGCGAGCATAGCCGCGCGCTGACGGTGGCACAGGGCGGTGAGCCATTCGGACCAGTCGACCCCGCGGCGGGGGGCCTCGATGGTTTCGATGGTTTCGGACATGACGATGTCGGCCATGGCGTCGAGCAGTTGCTGCTTGTTCTTGACGTGCCAATAGAGGGTGGGCGCTTGCACGCCCAGGTCCTTGGCGAGTGCGCGCATGGTGAGGCCGTCGAGCCCGTTCTCATCGAGTAGTCGCAGACCCGCGCGGGCGATCGCCTCGGAATTGAGCTTCATCTGTCCTCCATGGTCGATCAACATATTGACACTCTAACGGCGTTAGATTAGCGTCTAACAGTGTTAGAGAACATGAAGGGATGCGGATCATGTCGAAGAACCCCGTAGTCATTGCCGGTGCAGGGCCCACCGGGTTGATGCTGGCGTGCGAATTGCGACTCGCGGGCGTGCCGGTCACCCTGCTGGAGGCGCTGAGCGAGCGGACCGGGCAGTCCCGCGCGGGCGGCATCCACGCCCGCACCATGGAGGTGCTCGATCAGCGCGGCATTCTCGAGGGCTTCCTGGAGCAGGGCAAGCAGCTGGCAGGAGGGCACTTCTCCGCAATGTGGCTGGACTTCAGCGGCTTCGAGACCCGCTACCCGTATCTGCTGCAACTATTGCAGGCCAGAATCGAGACGCTGCTGGAGAAGCGCGCCGCGGAACTCGGTGTCGAGGTCGAATGGGCCTCCGAGGTGACCGGATTCGAGCAGGACGCCGACGGCATCGATATCACCGTGCGCGGCCCCGAGGGTGAGCGCGTGCTGCGGGCCGACTATCTGGTCGGATGCGATGGCGGCCGCAGCACCATTCGCAAGGCGGCCGGAATCGGCTTCTCCGGCACCGATGCCAGCCTGGTCGCCTATCTGTGTGATGCCGAACTGGATGCCCCGCCCAGCGATCGAATCTTCCAGCAGCGCACCGAATCCGGCGACTTCACCGTGCTCGGCTTCGAACCCGGCTGGTACCGCCTCATGGTCACTCGATTCGATACCGATATCGACCGAGACGACACCATCGACTTCGAGGAATTCCGTAGCATTTTCACCTCGATCGCCGGTACCGACTACGGAATGCGCAGCCCCCGTTGGATTTCCCGCTTCACCGATGCCGCCCGTCAAGCCGACAACTACCGCGCGGGCCGCGTCCTGCTGGCGGGCGATTCGGCCCACATCCACTTCCCGGCCGGTGGTCAGGGCCTGAATATGGGCGTCCAGGATGCGGTGAATCTGGGCTGGAAGCTCGCCGCGGTGGTCAAGGGCGAAGCCCCGGACAACCTGCTCGACTCCTACGAGGCCGAACGCCATCCGGTCACGGCCCGAGTCCTGCAGAACACCCGCGCCCAATCCGCCCTGAACCGCCCGGGCCCGCAGGTCGATGCCCTGCGTGAGATCTTCGGGGACCTGATCGCGCAGGAGTCCGTCAATTCCTACCTCGGCACCATGATCAATGGCCTCGACATTCGCTACCCGATGACCGGCGATCATCCGCTGCTCGGCCTCCGCATGCCCGATCTCGACCTGGACACCGCCGACGGTTCGATCCGCACGTACTCGCTGCTGCATTGCGGTCGTGCGGTCTTGCTCGACCTGACCGGCGACCCTACGCTCGCCGACGACCTCACCGGCTGGCAAGACCGAGTGGATCTGGTGACCGCGACCGCCGAGAAGCGCTGGACAATCCCGGTACTGGGCGAAATCAGCGCCCCCGCCGCGGTCCTGATCCGTCCCGATGGCTACGTGGCGTGGGTGTCGACCGGGGAGGCCGAGAATGACCGTGCCGCCCTCACCAGCGCCCTGCACACCTGGTTCGGTCCAGCGCGCTGACCCGTGGTTGCGGGAGAATCGCGACGCACGGCCGGGGGAAATGCACGGGATTCCGGTGTCGGCGGGGGAGGATCGGGGATATTTGTCCAGCGGTTCACGACAGCGGGAGTGAAAGTATGGCGCAACAGGGCACTGTGAAGTGGTTCAATGCGGACAAGGGGTTTGGGTTCATTGCTCCTGATGACGGGGGTGCGGACGTATTTGTCCACTTCAGCGCCATCACTGCCGATGGGTATCGGAGCCTGAACGATGAGCAGCGGGTGGAGTTCGACGTGACGCAGGGGCCCAAGGGGCCGCAAGCGGAGAACGTTCGCCCCATCTGATTTCTCGGGACGGTGCGCCGACGGGATATCCGTCGGCGCACCGTCTCGGAATCGGGCAGGTACGAGGCACCCGCCACGGAAATCGGTAATGTCGGGCGGGTGAGTGATCGCGTTCGGCGGAAGTTTCGCAGGGTGGGTCGGTTCGATCGGGCGGTGGGCGGAGTTGTCGCCGGGCTGCCGGAATCGGTGGCCGACCGGGGCCTGTTGCGGTTGACCGGGAGTGCCGATCACAGCGCGCTGTGGCTGGGCATGGCGGCACTGCTGGCCACGCGGAAGGGAACACCGCGGCGAGCGGCCCTGCGCGGTGTGGTCGCGGTCGCGGGTGCGAGTTTCGCGGTCAATGTCGGAATGAAACCGGCCATTGCGCGGCGGCGACCGGCGGCCGAGCTATTGCCGGTGCATCGGCGACTGATCACCAGACCCACGTCGTCCTCGTTTCCTTCCGGACATGCGGCGTCCGCGGCGGCTTTCGTCACCGCCGTGGCGCTCGAAAGTCCGCGCACCGCAATGGTTATCGCTCCCGTTGCCGCCACCGTCGCGTACTCGCGGGTGCATACCGGCGTGCATTGGACCTCCGATGTGCTCATCGGGGCGGCCGTCGGTTCCGGTGTAGCCATGGCGACGCGGCGCTGGTGGCCGGTGCGGGAATCGGATGAGGCGCAGGCTCGTCCGGTGCCGAAAGCGCCCGCGCTGGTGGAGGGCAAAGGGCTTGTGGTGGTGGTGAATCCGGTCTCCGGTGATCCCAACTACGACCCCACGGCCGATGTTCGGACGGCACTGCCCGCCGCCACGGTGGTGCGCACTCGAGCCGATATCGACGTTGCCGAACAGCTCGAGCAGGTTCTCGCGCAGCGCGCCGAACCGGCGGCGGCGCTCGGAGTCGCCGGTGGTGATGGCACTGTGGCGGCCGTGGCCGCGGTGGCATTGCGCCACGACCTACCGCTGGTGGTGATTCCGACCGGCACACTCAATCACTTCGCGCGCGATCTCGGGGTCTACGACCTGCAAGAGGTCGTCGATGCCAGCGGTGCGGGCGAGGCGGTCGCGGTGGATATCGCCCACGTTGAGTTCGATGACGGAACAGGTTCGCGCACCAGGCATTTGATCAATACCGCCAGCCTCGGCACCTACCCGGATCTGGTGCGATTACGCGAGAAATGGCAATCGCGCTGGGGCAAATGGCCCGCCTTCGCGGCCGCGCTGGTGGTGACCCTGCGTCGGGCGGAACCCATCGAGATCAATCTGGACGGCCAGTGGCGGCGGGTGTGGTTCCTGTTCGTCGGCAATGGGCCCTACCATCCGCACGGTGCCGTCCCGGCCTTCCGCGACCGCCTCGACTCCGGGCTTCTCGATGTCCGCTGGCTCCGCGCCGACCTGCGCTGGTCCCGAACCCGTGCCGTGGTGGCACTGCTGTTGGCCGCCATCGGGCACAGCAAGGTCTATGGCGAACGCCAATTACCGGAACTGCTCGTGCAATTGCCGAACCCGGAGGCACTCGCCACCGACGGCGAGGTGGTCGGCACGGCGACTCACCTGCGCTTCGCGGTGGCGGGGCGGCTCGCGGTCTACCGCCGCAATGAATCCAATCCCCGCTGGGTCGACCGGATTCGCCCCCACCACCGCCGCACCGCCTGGCTGGGCGAGGTCTCTCGTGGGCGCTGGCCAAAGCCCTAGGACCCGGGCCTCTGGTCCTTCGAGTAGTCCGTGCTGAGCCAGTGCTCCGGGCGCATGCGGATGAGGCGCGAGGCGGGTGAGATGTTTTGCTCGGCATAGGCCGGGCCGTCGATCTCGCCCAGGTATCGGACCGCGATGGCGCGGGCCATGTCGATCGTGACGGGCTCGATACCGGTGACGGAGCCTTCCGCCGTGACGTACTTGTACGGCAGTTCTTCCTGCTGAGCGGTGAGGGAGAACCGGCCCGCGGCACGGATCAGCTTTTCCTTCACAGAGCCCGCACTGGTCCAGATGAGCACCTCGCCACCCGGTTCGTAGACGTACCAGATCGGCACCGAAAGCGGTGCCCGATCCGGCCTCTCGATGGCGATCACGCCAACGTGGAGACCGGCCAGAAACTTCTCGCGTTCGTCGCTCGTCATTTTCGCCATCTATCGGCCAACCACCTGGAGCACCGACATATTTCTGGAATGCTCCGGAGACAGCCAGGAACCGGCCCGCAGGTCGGAACCTGCGGGCCGGTGAGGGTGGCTCGGATCAGCTTTCGGTCTCGTTGAGCTTCGAGTTGCGGTAGCCGAAGCCCCAATACACGGCCAGGCCCAGCAGCAGCCAGACGATGAACCGCACCCAGGTGATCATGTCGAGGTGGCTGATCAGCCAGATCGAGAAGCCGATGCCGATCAGCGGCACGACCGGCACCCACGGGGTGCGGAAGGCCCGCTCGGCGTCCGGCCGGGTCCGGCGCAGCTGCATGACACCCAGCGCGACCACGATGAACGCCATCAGGATTCCGACATTGGTGAGTTCGGCCGCCTCGCGGATGGGCAGGAATCCGGCGATCACCGCGGAGACGACGCCGACCGGCCAGATCACCCGGGTCGGCACCTTGCGGCGCTCGCTGTTCTTGCCGAAGTAGGAGGGCAGCAGCCCATCCCGGCTCATGGCGAAGCCGACGCGGGTGACGGCCAGCATGTTCGCGAACGCGGAGGTGGTGACGCCGACCACCGCGCCGACTGCGATCACCAGGCCGAGAATGCCCATGCCGATCGTGTCGAAGGCGCTGGAGAATGGCGAGGCCACATTGATATCGGTGTAATTGACCATGCCGACGATGACGAGGCAGACCAGCAGATACACCACCGAGGCGATACCCAGGCTGATCAGGATCGCCTTCGGCATCAGCCTCTTGCCGTCCTTGGATTCCTCCGCCGCCGCGCTCATGGCGTCATAGCCGTACACCGCGAAGAAGGCCAGCGCCGCACCGGATACCGCGCTGCCGACGCCGAACGGGAAGAACGGCGTGTAATTGCCCGCCTTGATATGGAAAGCGCCCGCGATGACCACGATCGCGACGATCACCATCTTCAAGGCGACGAGACCTGTTTGCACACGGGCGGATTCACGAGTGCCGCGCGAGAGCAGGAAGGCCAGCAGCAGACACAGCAGCACCGCGAACAGATCGATCTTGCGGCCGTCACCGCTGCCCGGTGCGCCGAGCGCCCAGGTCGGCAGATCGAATCCGATGTAGTGGGTGATGTAGTTCAGATACCCGGATACCGCGATCGCGACCACCGACACGATGGCCGTGTACTCGAGCAGCAGATCCCACCCGATCATGAAGCCGATGATCTCGCCCAGCGCGACATACGAATACGTATAAGCCGACCCGGCTTTCGGGACCATGCCCGCGAATTCGGCGTAGCACAGGCCCGCCGCGCCGGAAGCGATGATCGCGATCGCGAACGAGACCAGCACGGCCGGGCCCGACACCTCATTGGCCACGACACCCGCGAGCGAGAACACGCCCGCGCCGACCAAACCACCCAGGCTCAGTGCGACCAGCTGCCACAGCCCCATGCTCTTCTTGAAATCGCCGGTGTCCTCGGCGGTCACGGGTAGTCGGCGCATCACCCCGGATCTGGTCATGGGGGGACGCGGGCGGCGGGTTACGACAGACATTGTCGTGCCTTTCAGGTGGTGACTGGTGAAACAGGGGTGGTGGTCGAGGAAGCAGGCGACATCGCCTGCGCTGGAGGGGAATCGGTTAGAAGACGAATCCCTCGGGGAAGGGGTCGGAGGGATCGAGCAGATAGTTCGCCGTCCCGGTCAGCCAGGCCCGCCCGGTGATCGCCGGCACGATCGCGGGACGGCCACCGACAGTGGTGGTTTCGACCGCGCGGGCATGGAAGGTGGTGCCGATGAACGAGTCATTGCGCAGCACTTGATCATCCGAGAGCAGGCCGCGGGCGTGCTGGCGGGCCAGCAGCGCGGAAGTGCCGGTGCCGCAGGGGGAACGATCGAACCAGCCCGGATGGATGGCCATCGCATGGCGGGTGTGCGCGGGCTCGGAGGCGGGATCTAGGAACAGCACGTGCTTGCATCCGGCAATGTGTTCGTCCTCCGGATGCACCGGCCGCCGAGACTCGTTGATTTCCCGCATGATTCGCAGACCGGCGTCGAGAATGGAATCCTTGTGCGCGCGATCGAACGGCAGCCCGAGTTTGGCGAGATCGACAATGGCGTAGAAGTTCCCGCCATAGGCCATGTCGTAGCGAACCGTTCCTAGGCCCGGCACCTCGACCTCATTGTCCAGGCTGTCGCAATAGGCGGGCACATTGCGCAGAGTGACCGAATCCGCGTGACCTGCAGTGACATTCACGGTGGCAACCACGCGTCCGGCAGGAGTATCCAACCGAATCTCGGTTACCGGCTCGGTGACCGGAACCATTCCGGCCTCGACCAGCGCCGTCGCCACCCCGATGGTCCCGTGCCCGCACATCGGCAGCAGGCCACTGACCTCGATGAACAGCACACCGAAATGCCCATCCTCGGTGGTGGCCGGTTGGAGGATCGCCCCGCTCATCGACGCATGCCCGCGCGGCTCATTGACCAGCAGCTTGCGCAGCCCGTCCCGGTGTTCGATGAAGTAGGTGCGGCGGGCCGCCATGGTCTCGCCCGGAATCGTGCCGACCCCGCCGGTGACCACCCGGGTCGGCATGCCCTCGGTGTGGGTGTCGATCGCGGAAATGATCATGCTGCTGTGCATCAGGACTGTCCTTCGGTGTCGAGATCGGCAAGTTCACGCAGGCGAATCGGAGCAGCGAGGGGCCGCCAAGCCGCAGTGGCGGCGGCCAAACCCGGGGTAGCAGTTGCTGAACCGGAGGCGGCTGCCGAACCCGCGGTGGTGGCTGCGGAACCGGAGGCGGCGGCTGCTGAACCCGGGGTGGTGGCTGAGCCCGAGATGGTGGCTGAGCCCGAGATGGTGGGTGCTGAACCCGGGGTGGTGGCGGCTGAGCCTGGAGTGGCGCAAGCCCTTCCCGCGTCGGCGGCATTGTCGGCGGGCTGTGTGATGTCGGGGCCGTCCGGGCATACGCGATCCCGGAGGGCCTCGATATTCGCCGCGCAGATGCGGCCCTGGCACGGGCCGAGCCCGGCGCGGGTCGCCAATTTGGCTGGGCGGTAGCCGTCACCGGTGGCGCGGGTCCATGCGGCGGTGAGATCGGCGCGGGTGGTGCCCTCGCAGCGGCAGAGGACGGTTTCCGGTCGTGACCAGGTCAGGACGCCGGGGCGGATCGGGTGTGCGGCCGCTAGCCGTGTCACGAACTGCTCGGCCGTGCGGTGCCTGGCCCGCAATCGCCGATCCGAGGTGGGATCCGCACCGGCTGCGGCCATTCCCGCGACAGTGCCCTCGAGGGCCGCGACGTGGGAACCGCCGATGCCGGTGATTTCTCCTGCTGCCCAGACGGTTTCGACGGTGGTTCGCTGGGTGCGGTCGACTTGTACGAAGCCGTCGGGGGTGAGCAGGGCTCCGGTGGCGACCGCGAGCTCATGTTGCGGGGTGAACCCGTGGGAGACCGCGACCGCGTCCACCGGCATCGTCACATGAGTGCCGGGGATCGGCATCCAATTCTCGTCGAGCCTGGCTACGGTGGCCTCTTCCACTCGACCGTCACCGGCCACCGCCACGACCGCACTCGAAGCGCGCAGCGGAATCCGATGCCGCACACCGGAACCGATGTACTCGATCAGCTCGGCGGCCTTGCCGATACTGTGCCGCAACTCCCATGGCCGGGCCGCCCACTGTCGCAGGATCCGGCCACCCGGATTGGCCTCCAGCACGGCGTGAACCCGAGCGCCGCCTGCCGCGAGGGACTGCGCGACCGGCAGCAGGAACGGCCCGGTGCCGGAGACCAGCACCGACCGTCCGACCAGCACCCGCTGCGTCTTGGCGAGAGTCTGTGCGGCACCGGCGGTATAGACGCCGGGCAGATCCCAGCCGGGGAACGGGCATACCCGGTCGTATGCGCCCGTCGCCAGCACCAGCGCGTCACCCTGGACCACGCGGTGCGTTCGCTGCTCGCCCTCGATCCCGAGCAGCAATCGCACCGCGGGGCAACCACCGTCGAGGTGCCGCTCGATCTGATAGACCGACGCCCAGGGCAGGTATTCACAACGCGGATGCGACATCAACAGTCGCGCACGGTCTTCGGATTCGGCATAACCATGCCCGATACTCAGCGGCCGAAGCACCCCGTAAGCGGCCGGAATGCGCCGGTTGTACTGCCCGCCGAGCGCCTCGTTCGAATCGATCAAGGTCACCGTCGCCCCATGCCGCAGCGCGGATTCCGCCGCAGCCGTACCCGCCGGGCCGCCGCCGATCACGACCACATGGCGGCTCATCCCCGCACCTCGCTCGTGCGCTCCGAGGGGGAAACAGCCTCGTGTGCCGAAGGGGCGTCAGTGGTGCGTTGCCGCATGGTCTCGGCCTGGTGCTCCGACGCGACAAGGGCCGCGCGCCGGTCCGCACTGGCGGCCACGCGACTCTGCGTGGTGACGGTGTCGCCGTCTCGTGCCGGACGGCGACACAGCCGGATGTCCGGCACGCCGTTCACCGTGGCGACGCAGTCGAAGCAGATGCCGATGCCACAGAACACGCCGCGCGCCGTGCCATTCGGCGCGGTCCGCCAGTGCGGGCGATCATTCGCGAGGAGTACGGAGGCCAGGGTTTGCCCGTGCACGCCCTGAACCTCGGTCCCGTCGATAACGACGCTCAGCGGCCGATCCGATCGGCCCACCGGATCCGAATCCGGTGGAATCACAGTGGAACTCAATGGAAAACCTTCTCTGTGCTCGGTTCATGGGAATCCGATTCCGGCCCCCTCACGGCCGGTCGCATGCCAGCTCGCAACTCACCCCGGCGTGCCAGGGGAGTCGAGAGTCATTGCGTGTGAGCCCCATTCACTGAACGCGGGACGGAGAGGGGGTTCTCGGTGCGCAACTCCGGCGGCAGCAGCTCCTCGGGGACGGACTGGAATGCCACCGGCCGCAGGAAACGGGTAATGGCCGCCGTGCCCACGGAAGTCGTCGCCGATGCGGTCGTCGCCGGATAGGGGCCGCCATGCTGCTGGGCGTAGGTGACGGAAACCCCTGTCGGCCAGGAGTTCCAGAGCACCCGCCCAGCCGCGCTCGCCGCCGCGAGGAGCAGCGCGCGGGCCGTGTCATCGGCGCGGCCGCCGAAGATCGACACGGTCAGCTGACCGGGTACCGAGCGCGCCAGCTCGAGCAGCTCGGCGGTATCCCGATAGATCACCAACAGCGTTGCGGGCCCGAACATCTCGTGCAGCAGACCGTCGCGATCGTCGATGACCGCGCGCGCCGTGGTGCCCAGCAGTAGCGTCTCCGCCGGTCTGCCGCCCGCCAGCACCCTGACCTCCGGATGCGCACGCACCTGCTCGACCGCCCGGGCGAACCCGGCCGCGATGACCTCATTGAGCATCTCCCCGGCCGGCACCGGGGGAGTCTCGAGCAGTTCGGTCAGCACCGGCGACCCCTCGGGCACCGCCACCAGTCCGGGCTTGGTGCACAGCTGTCCCGCACTCGAGCCGACCGCAGTGAGCAGCCCCGACGCGATTTCCGTTGCCCGAGACCAAGCCACCTCGGGCGTCACGAAAACCGGGTTGATCGAACCCAATTCCCCATAGAAGGGGATCGGCACGGGACGCTGGGACGCCAGGTCGAACAGTGCCCGGCCACCCGCGGTGGAACCGGTGAATGTCACGGCGGCCACGGCCGGGTGCGTGAGCGCCCGCACCCCGGCCTCGCGCCCGAAGATCAGCCCGAAAGTCCCTCGGGGAGCCTCGGATTCGGTGACCACCTCGTCGATGAGGCTGCCCACCAGCCGCGAGAGCGCCGGATGTCCCGGATTTGCCTTCACGATGACCGGGCATCCGGCAGCCAGTGCGGAGGCGGTGTCACCGCCCGCGACCGAGAACGCGAACGGGAAGTTGCTCGCCGCGAAATTGAGCACCGGCCCGAGCGGAATGCTCATGCGCCGCAGGTCGGGTCGCGGGGCACCCATCGGCCAGTCCGCGTCCGCGCTGTCGATCCGCACGTCGAGGAAATCGCCGTCGCGAACTTGCTGCGCGAACAGGCGCAGCTGAAAGCTGGTGCGCCGCAATTCACCGGCCAGTCGCGGCTCGGGCAGATGCGTCTCCTCGATGGCCAGGGGGATCAGCTCGCCCGCGCGGGCGTCGAGCCGATCCGCGATGCCGTCGAGCACCCGCGCCCGATCGGCCAAAGCCATTGCCGCCCAGGGGCCCGACGCCCGCGCGGCGGCCTCGACTGTGGCATCGACGAGGGCGGCCGTCGTGTTGGCGACCGGTTCGACCATGCTGGTCATCACGTTCTCACTTCCCGTATTCACTGGTACCCGTGGGGATTTCGCTTACCGGTAGCCCTTGGCGAGTACCGCGCGGGTATCGGCGGTGATCTTGTCGACCAGCGCGGGGGCGAGCGGCACCCGCGGCGGACGGCAGGGGCCGCCCGGGCGTCCGGCCAGATCCATGGACAGCTTGATGGCGTGTACGAATTCGGTCTTGGAATCCCAGCGCAGCAGCTTGTGTAGCTCGCGATACAGCGGTAGCGCCTTGTCCAGGTCCCGGCTCACGGCGGCGTTGTATAGCTCGAGGGTCACCTGCGGGATCGCGTTCGGGTACCCGGCCACCCAGCCGACCGCGCCCGCGATGCCGAGTTCGAGCACCACGTCGTCGGAGCCGATGAGCACGTCGAGTTGCGGTGCGAGCTCCTTGATCTCGTAGAAGCGGCGCACATCGCCGGTGAACTCCTTGACGCCGACAATGAGGCCCTCGGCGTGCAGTTCGGCCAGGATGTCCGGGGTCAGGTCGATGCGGGTGTCGATCGGGTTGTTGTAGGCCACGATCGGCAGCCCCACCTCGGCAACCGTGCGGTAGTGGTCGAGGATCGAATCCCGGCCGCCGCGATAGGTATTGGGCGGCAGCAGCATGACCGCGTGCGCACCGGCCTCGGCGGCCTGCTCGGCCCACTTGCGGGCCTGCAGCGCGCCATAGGCGGCAATGCCCGGCATGATCGTGAATCCTTCGGGGGCCGCCGCGACGGCCGTGGTCACCACGCGGGCCCGTTCCTCGTCGCTGAGAGTCTGGTATTCGCCGAGCGATCCGTTCGGGCTCACGCCGTGACAGCCCTGCGCCGCCAGCCACGCCACGTGCGCGGCGTAGGCGTCGTAGTCGACCGAGAGGTCCTCGGTGAACGGCAAGGTCGTCGCGACCAGCACTCCGTGCCACGGCTTATGCATTGCCGGGGTGATCGTTTCGGCCATGTGAGCCTCCATCTACTCGAGATTCCGGGGAGAGCGCCCGGCCGCCTCTGCCTCACAGTGCTGTGTGACATTGCACTGACGGTAACCGTTGTGGCCGGGGTCACGCAACCACTTGTCCTGTTTCGGCCCGATGAAGGGCTCGCTGGCCCCGCTGATCGCGATCAGCCTCCTGAACGGATTCCACAGCTCGGCGCCGATCTCGCTGTATCTGGTTGCGGCAGTGGTGATCTCGATGATCGCGGTCGGCCTTGCGAAGGAGACCGCCGGAAAGTCGCTGCATACCGTCGACGCGGAAGCCGGTGCGTCGACTTCATCGATGACACGTGACATGGCATAGAATGACGGTCGTGAGTATCGACCATTTCACCCAGATGGAGAAGGTCAGCCTCCGCGACAAGGTCTCGCGGGCGCTGCGTGCGGCCATCATCGCCGGTGAAATGGAGCCGGGCGTGGTGTATTCCGCCCCCACCCTGGGCGCACGATTCGGCGTCTCCGCCACCCCCGTCCGCGAAGCGATGCAGGACCTGGCCCGCGAGAATCTCATCTCGATCGTGCCCAACAAGGGATTTCGCGTCACCGAGGTCGCCGAAAAAGACCTCGACGACATCACCCAGATCCGGATGCTCCTCGAACCGCCGATCGTCCGCGACGTCACGCCGCTGATCCCCGCCGAGGATCTACCCCGACTGCGCGAACTCGCCGCCAAGATCGTCGAGGGAGCCGAGAAGGGTGATCTTGTCGAATACACCGCCGCGGACCAGATCTTCCACCTGACCCTGCTGGGCTACGCCGACAACCCCCGCCTGAACGATCTGGTCTCCGACCTCCGAGACCACACCCGCCTCTTCGGCCTCGCCTCACTGGCCGAGAAGGGCGAGTTGGTCGAGGTGGCCCGCGAACACTTCACCATCGTCGACATCATCGAATCCCGGGATCAGGAAGCGATCGAACGCTTCATGCGCGACCACATCCGGCAAGCCCGCGGCCGCTGGGCCAAGCCCCAAGACTGACCGGGGCCACTGCGGGCTACTGCTTGCGGCGGACCGAGGCTTCGACCAAATCCAGTACGGCTTCGAGGTTGTCGTTGGCGTGGCCCGAGGCGATGCGGGCGATGAGGCCGTCGAGGACGAGGTCGAGGTAGCCGAGGAGGACCTCGGTGGGGACGTCGTCGCGCAGGGCTCCGGCGGCCTTGCGGCGTTCGAGGCGGGCCACGGTCGCGGCGGTGAGTTCGGTGGAGCGCTCTTCCCAGTTGGCGCGGAATTCGGGGTCGTTGCGTAAGCGGCGGGCGATCTCGAGGCGCGTGCCCAGCCAGTCGAATTCCTCTGGGTGCGCGAGCATGTCGCGCATGACCTGGATCAGACCCTGGGTGGCGGCGACCTCGGCCATGCGGCCGGCGTCCTCCTGGGCGAGGGCGAGGAAGAGGGCGTCCTTGTCCCGGAAGTGGTGGAAGATCGCGCCCCGGGACAGGCCGGTCGCTTCTTCCAGACGACGCACGGTGGCGCCCTCGTAGCCGAATTCGGCGAAGCAGCTGCGTGCTCCGTCGAGGATCTGGCTGCGGCGCGCGGCGAGGTGGTCGTCACTGACCTTGGGCACTGGGCTCCTCCGAAACGGGTTGTGCGGAATCTCCGCACCGATCACGCGGACCGGTGCGGAGATCCCGCACTAGCGACGAGCAGAGCGACCCCGGAAGGGGATCGCGTGGCAGGCAATGACGCTCTCGATGAGAACCATTGCCCGCCACCACGACTCGGTTGCGAAACAGCCCTTCACAACCGGGTGGTGCAGCAGCTCAGCTGCACTGTGTTGATCATCCCCGCCGAAGCGGGGAATGGGGAGATGAATCAGCCCCGGATCATGTTGCGCAGCACGAACTGCAGGATGCCACCGTTGCGGTAGTAGTCGGCCTCACCGGGCGTATCGATGCGGACGACCGCGTCGAAGACGACCTTCTCGCCGTTTTCCTTGGTGGCGGTCACCTTCATGGTCTTCGGAGTCACACCCTCGTTCAGCTTGGTGATTCCCTCGATGTCGAAGGTTTCGGTGCCGTCCAGCTTCAGCGACGCGGCGGACTCGCCGGCCGGGAACTGCAGCGGGACAACGCCCATGCCGATCAGGTTCGAGCGGTGGATGCGCTCGAAGGACTCGGTGATGACGGCCTTGACGCCCAGCAGGCTGGTGCCCTTGGCGGCCCAGTCACGCGAGGAACCCGAGCCGTACTCCTTGCCGCCCAGCACGACCAGCGGAATGCCCGCGGCCTGGTAGTTCTGCGAGGCGTCGTAGATGAAGGCCTGCGGGCCGCCGTCCTGGGTGAAGTCGCGGGTGTAACCGCCCGACACGTCGTCCAGGAGCTGGTTGCGCAGACGGATGTTCGCGAACGTGCCGCGAATCATGACCTCGTGGTTACCGCGACGCGAGCCCAGGGAGTTGTAGTCCTTGCGCTCCACACCGTGCGAGTCGAGGTACTGCGCGGCCGGGGTGCCCGGCTTGATCGGACCGGCCGGGGAGATGTGGTCGGTGGTGACCGAATCGCCCAGCAGCGCGAGCACGCGCGCGCCCTTGATGTCGCTGACCGGGGTCGGCTCCATCTTCATGCCGTCGAAGTACGGCGCCTTGCGGACGTAGGTCGAGTTCTCGTCCCACGCGAAGGTGTCGCCCTCGGGGGTGTTCAGGCCGCGCCAGCGCTCATCGCCCTGGAAGACGGTGGCGTAGGACTTGGTGAACATGTCCCGGCTGATCGCCGACTTGATGGTGTCGTCGATCTCCTGCGGGGACGGCCAAATGTCCTTCAGGAAGACATCATTGCCATCGGTGTCGGTGCCCAGGGCATCGACCTCGAAGTCGAAGTCCATGGTGCCCGCGAGCGCGTACGCGATGACCAGCGGCGGCGAGGCCAGGTAGTTCATCTTGACGTCGGGGGAGATGCGGCCTTCGAAGTTGCGGTTACCCGAGAGCACCGCGGTGACCGACAGATCGTTGTCGTTGATCGCGGCCGAGATCTGCTCGGGCAACGGGCCGGTGTTACCGATGCACGTGGTGCAGCCGTAACCGCCGACGAAGAAGCCCAGCTTCTCCAGGTACGGCCACAGGCCGGCCTTCTCGTAGTAGTCGGAGACGACCTGCGAGCCCGGGGCCATATTGGTCTTGACCCACGGCTTGGACGCGAGGCCCTTCTCGACCGCATTGCGGGCGAGCAGCGCCGCGCCGATCATGACCGACGGGTTGGAGGTGTTGGTGCAGGAGGTGATGCCCGCGACCACGACGGCGCCGTGATCCAGGACGAATTCGCCACGCTCCGGATCGGAGACCACGACCGGCTTGGACGGACGGCCGACGTTGCCGTTCGCGGCGGACGGGATCAGGACCGAGTCATCGTCGGCGAAGGACAGCACGGCGGGATCGGAAGCCGGGAAGGACTCCTCGATGGCCTCGTCCAGGTGCGTGTGCGGGGTGACGGCGGCCGGGCCGCTCTCCGCGTCGTTGGTGTAGTTGTGGATGTCCTTGCGGAACGCAGTCTTGGACTCCGACAACAGGATCCGGTCCTGCGGACGCTTCGGGCCGGCGATGGACGGCACCACGGTGCTCAGGTCCAGCTCCAGGTACTCCGAGTACGCGGGCTCCTTGTCGGCGTCGTGCCACAGGCCCTGTTCCTTGGCGTACGCCTCGACGAGCGCGAGCTGCTCATCGCTGCGGCCGGTGAGGCGCAGGTAGTTGATGGTCTCCTCGTCGATCGGGAAGATCGCCGCGGTGGAACCGAATTCGGGGCTCATGTTGCCCAGGGTCGCGCGGTTCGCGAGCGGAACCTCGGCGACGCCCTTGCCGTAGAACTCGACGAACTTGCCGACCACACCGTGCTTGCGCAGCATGTCGGTGACGGTGAGCACCACGTCGGTGGCGGTGACGCCCGGCTTGATCTCACCGGTCAGCTTGAAGCCGACGACGCGCGGGATCAGCATGGAGACCGGCTGGCCCAGCATGGCGGCCTCGGCCTCGATGCCACCCACACCCCAGCCCAGCACGCCCAGGCCATTGACCATGGTGGTGTGCGAGTCGGTGCCGACGCAGGTGTCGGGGTAGGCCTGGCCATTGCGGACCATGACCGTGGGGGCCAGGTATTCGATGTTCACCTGGTGCACGATGCCGACGCCCGGCGGGACGACCTTGAAGTCGTCGAAGGCGCCCTGGCCCCAGCGCAGGAACTGGTAGCGCTCGCCATTGCGCTGGTACTCGAGATCAACGTTGCGCTCGAGGGCATCGGCGCGGCCGAAGACGTCGAGGATGACCGAGTGGTCGATGACCATATCGGCGGGGGACAGCGGGTTGACCTTGGACGGGTCGCCGCCGAGGGTGGTGACGGCCTCACGCATGGTGGCGAGGTCGACGATGCAGGGGACGCCGGTGAAGTCCTGCATGATCACGCGGGCCGGGGTGAACTGGATCTCGGTGTCCGGCTCGGCGGACGGATCCCAGTTCGCGATCGCGCGCACGTGATCCGCGGTGATGTTGGCGCCGTCCTCGGTACGGAGGAGGTTCTCCGCGAGGACCTTGAGGGCGTAGGGCAGCTTCTCGGTGCCGGGGACGCTCGAGAGGCGGAAGATCTCGTAGGAGTTGCTTCCGACCTCGAGGGTGCCTTTGGCGCCGAAGGAATCGATACTCGTCACGTTCGCTCCACTCGTCTGTGAATGGTTGGCCACCGGCGGGGCTGTGCCGATGGCTCGTCGAGGAGCAGGCTCCTCGTCCGGTTCTCGACCTTAACAGTACGCTTGTCCTGTGAGCATGCGGGGGAGGGTCCCGCACCGGTCGGCACTGCCTTCGGTCCTGTTTTCGAGTGCCTTCTGCGCCGTGATCCAAACCATTCAGCGTGGCGTGGTGAGGTGATATGACAAGCGGTCCCGTACTCTGCGTTCGTGACCGTCTCGCGCACCTCGGTTTTCACGCCAATGAAGGCGGAACTACCGCCGAACACCGACCTGAAGGCCATCATCGCTGATCTGGCCGACAACCATGTCGCCGCCCCCAAGGGGCGCAAGCAGGACGGCCTGGCCGAAATCGCCGCCGAAGCGCGCGATCATGGCATCCCGCTGAACATCGTTGTGGTGCAGGGCAATCCGGGCATCGAGGCGACCCTGCGCGATCTGGCGACCGAGGTCGGCAAGCAGGAACACGGCACCGTCGTGGTTTTCGGCGACGACTGGGTCGGCACATGCAGTGACTCGTTCACCCGCGCCCGCCTGGAATGGGCCGAGGACAAGTCCAAGTACCGCGGGTCCGATCACACCGAGGAGGCGGCCCGCACCTTCGTCGACCGCCTCGAGCAGCCCGAGGGGATCTCCTGGACGGTGATCACCCTGGTTGTGCTGGTCGGTCTGATTGCTGTGATCGGCGGGCTCTACGTCGCCAAGACGCGGCGTTCCGAGGAAGAGCCGGTCGCCGTCGAGCGTCCGCGCACCCCGGTTTCCTGATCCGCTCGAGGCGCTTTTCCTGATCCTGTCGGGGCACTCTGCCTCGGGCAATTCGGTCACTCCGTGATCATTACCTGTGTAATCGCCGTGTCGCCCGCGGCGAAGGTCAGTCCCGCTCCGCCGATGATCTTCATCAGTACCTCGCGTAGCTGTGCCACCTCGGCCGCCCCGACAATCGCGTCGAGGCGGGCGTCGAAGCGCGCCACGATATCGAGTCCGGCGTGCACCAGCGACCATCCGTGTTCGGTCAGCCGGGCCAGACGCGCCCGCTTGTCCGACGGGTCGGGGAGTATCTCCACGTAGCCGCGAGCTTCGAGGTGCCGGACGAGTTCGCCCATGGCCTGTTTGGTCATGCCGGTCCGCTGGGCGAGATCGACGAGCCGCGTGCCGTCGGGGTCGATGACCTGGAATATGGGTGCGTGTGCGGCGCGTACGTCGGTGAATCCGGCGGCGATCAAACCCGCATCCAATTCGGCCGCAAGGGTTCTCGCGGCGGCGCTGAGCAGATTGCCGAGCGGCGCGGGTCGGTCGGATAGAGGATTAGTAAGGCTCTTGACCAATTCCGGTTCCCTTCGTACGGTTGGTAAGGCACCTTACTACTTTGTGAAGAGGGCGGAAATGACCAGGACTCTTGCGGTGGGATTCTCGATAGCGGCGCTGCTGGTCGAACTCGGGTGGCTGGTATTCGCGCACGGTTCCGTCGGGGCGATCATTGCCGTGGTGCTGGCGAGTGTCGCGGCGCTGGCTGTGACCGCGGCCCGCGTGGTGGCAATCAATACCGTGGTTCGAATCCTGGTGGGGGCCTTGTTCGCCGGATCGGTGGCCGATCGATTCGGGCTGCTCGGAGCGCCGGGTGTGCCCGGGGTTTCCTGGGGCGACTACGCGGCGTTCATCGACTACACGCGTTCGCTGCTGCCATCCGCGCTTGAATGGGCCGCTCCGAGTTTGGGGGCCGTTGCGACGCTGGCGGAAAGCGTCCTTGCCGTGGGACTGATCCTCGGTATAGCGACGAGGGCGGCCACCACCGCTGCGGCGGCGCTATTGCTCTCCTTCGCGGCGGTCATGTGGACCTCGGTGGGGTTCGGCGAGGTGTGTTCCTATGGCGTTCTGGTCGTTGCCGGGGGCAGTGCGATCCTCGCTACCTGCGCTACCGCGCTCCGGCTCGATCGGGTGTTCCGCCGTTCATCGTCCGAACCGACCGCAGTCGATGCGGTCTCCTGACCAGTCTCATTCGCTGATTCTTCGCTGACGGCCGGAAGGTTTTCCGGTCGGCCGACTGCCGCGGCTGTGGGAAATCGCTACGGAAACAGGCAAATCGCCAGCAACGTCTGAATTGGACGCGGGTCACCCGGGCGTGGCTGCACCGCCCGATCCCGGAAGTGTCGTACGGTTTCGCGATGGCACGCTTGGGGAAGAAGTGCCGGTTGGGACTTCAGGGAGGTGCGATGCGTGAGCCGGTGAGGCGGCGGGGACGCCCGGTTCGAGTCGCTATGGAGTTGCTGGTGGCAGTGCTGGTGTTCGCGGTGGGGATTGCCACCGGGCATGCCGCGCCGCCGCCACCACCCAATCCCAGCGATAGTGAAATCGCCGAGGCGGGTGGCCAGGTCGATGCCGGGGTCGGGGAAGTGGGCGCGCTGATCAATCAGGTGGCCGCGGTCGAACAGCAGTTGCAGCAGCTCGACGATGCCGTCGCGGCGCGCCGCGAAGCGGTGAACAAGGCGCTGGTCGACCTTCAGATCGCGCGCGATGCCGCCGACGCCGCGGCTCGCCAGGTGACCCAGTGCCAGGTCGATCTGACCGGTGCGGGCGTGAAAGTCGATGGCGCGCACCACGATTTCGACAAGTACGTCGCACAGGTCTACATGCGCCCCGGCTCCAATTCGCTGGTCAACTATATGGCCGCCCCCACCCCCGAGATCGCTCTCAATCGCGCGCAGATCCTGACCATCGCCTCACTGAATCAACAGCAGGTGGTGGAGGGCCTGCGCCGCGCCCAGGTCGATCAGGCCAATAAGACCTCCGCCGCCAAGCAGGCCCAGCAGGCCGCCGACGCCGCTGCCGCCGACGCCGAGGTCAAGAAGACGGAAGCCCAGAACGCGGTAGCCGCCGCCCAGACCGCCCTCGACCAGGAAGCGGCCCACCGCAACGGCCTTGTTCAGCAACGTGATTCCGCCCAGCAGCGCCTGGATGCCGCCCGCGCCAATGTCGCCGGTCTCCAAGGCCAGCGCGACGCCTACCTGACCTGGGACGAACAACGCCGCGCCGAACAAGCCGCAGCCCGCGCGACGGCCCGCGACGCCTCCGGCCGAGTAGCCGCCGACCGCGCCTCCAACGACCGCGCCTCCGACGCCGCCCAAGGCCACCGCCCCCACACCCAACTCGACAATTCCCCGCCCCCACCACGTTCCGGCCAGCAACAGAGCCGAGCCACCGGCAGCCGCTCCGAACTCATCGAAATAGTCGTAGACCGAGCCATGGCCCAACTCGGCGAGGACTACGCCTGGGGCGGCGGCGACGAAGACGGCGCGACCCTGGGCATCCGGGACGGCGGCGTAGCCGACCGCCACGGCGACTTCGGCAAAACCGGCTTCGACTGCTCCGGCCTCATGATCTACGCCTTCGCCGGAATCGGCGTCTCCCTCCCGCACTACAGCGGCTACCAATACACCATGGGCACCCGAGTCCCCGTCTCCGAACGCGAACGAGGCGACATGCTCTTCTGGGGCGCAGGCGGCAGCGAACACGTAGCCCTCTACACCGGCAGCGGCAAAATGGTCGAGGCCCCCCAATCCGGCGACGTAGTCCGAGTCTCCCCGGTCCGAGAAGACGGCATCATGCCCTACGCAGTCCGAATAATCTCCTGACGCAACCTCGCGTGCGGCGGTTGTCGGGACCGCCTAGTAGGTTTTGGCGCATGAGTTTTCTGGGTGGGGTGTTCGGTTCCAAGCGCAAACAGTTCGGGCAGAAGGCATTCGAGATGATGCGGGCCAATCCGGCTGTGGCTTCGGCGGAGTATGACGGCGATGCCTTCGAGATCAGTTATCTGTCCCATGACGGGACTCGGGGGCGGATGAATCTGACTACGGTGTTTCGGCGTTGTGAGAATGCTTCGCCTGCCGAGGCTCAGGAGATGCTGCACAATTTCGTCAGCCACGGGCCGGGGCTCGGTGGTCCTGAAGTGCCGCAGGGGTGGGAGGCGGTTGCGCCGCATGTTCGGCCGCTCATTCGGCAGGCCGGGGAGCTTGCGACGCGGATGGAAGGTCAGCTTGTCTCGGGGCATGTGCTGTGGCGGCCGGTGCTGCCTTGCTTGATGGAGACCCTGGTCATCGACCAGCCGACCTCGATGCCGCGGGTGCATCCGAGTCAGCTCGCCGAATGGGGAGTGGATGCCGCCACCGTATTCGCCACTGCCCGTGCGAATCTCACCGGCTTGGCGCTGGATACCGTTGCGAATTACGACCCGGCCGCCAACGGCGGCATGCTGCATATTCCGGATACCAGCGGTGATCTGTACGCGGGATCGCTACCCCTGGTGGATGGCTGGCTCGCCGGGATCGGCGCGAAAGCCGGTGCGCGCCCGATCGTTTTCATCGCCCAGAACACCGGCGTCCTCGTCGGCGTCGAGTACTCCGACCGCCACGTCCTGCACCTGGTGAACACGGCGCGCGAGCTCTTCGACAATGCGGTCCGGGAAGTCTCACCCGTCCCGTACACCCTCGACGAAGCGGGCCGCCTGATCCCATACCGGGTGCCGCCGAACCATCTCGCCGCGCACGAAATCGGTTCCGCCGAATGCACTCTCACCGCGCGCGTGTACGGACACCAATACGACCACCTACGCGCCGACCTCGACGCGGGAATCATCGAGGACTACGCCGCCAAGGTAATGCATGTGCGCGCACAAGACGGCACCGAACTGACGTTCACCACCTGGACCGACACCGTCCCGAGCCTGCTACCCCGAACCGACAACGTCGTCCTGGTCGACCCCGCGACAAGCGACAGCCTGTCCGTCACCTGGGAAACCCTCGAGTCCGCCGTCCCCCTACCCGCGGCCGAAGGCATCTACCCCCCGCGCTACCACGCACACTTCCACCCAGCCCCAGACATCATGGCTCACCTCCGCGCGGCAGGCGTCGCCTGACCCAATATTCATCGAGAGGGACATGAGGCAGGGCGATTCGGACAAAACACCGGCTCAGTGCCCTCTCGGCGAAAGGGCGTGGCGCTCTGCGGCGGGCGTTCGTGGGAGACTGCGAGGACTGATTGTCAGCACGCTCGGGCGGTTTCGCTTGGAGGGATGCCATGCGGGCAAGGTTGGTCTTTCCGATACTCGTGGCCGTGATTGTTTCGGCCTGTGGCAGTTCCAGTGATACGGCCTCGCCTGCAGCGGAGGTGGCTGGGCGGCTTATTGCGCAGCGGGCGCTGGGGAATGTCGATGCTGCCATTACGTCGGTGATGGGGTCGGCCACCTACATTCGATACCGGTCGACGGCTCCGAACGGACAGCCGGTCGAGGTGTCCGGGGCGGTATTCGTGCCGACCGGCCAGGCTCCGGCCGGTGGTTGGCCGGTGATTGCCTTGGCACACGGGACTTCCGGCGTCGTCAGTGCCTGTGCTCCCACGAATTCCCCGGAACTGTTCGGATCCGCTCCGGTGGTCGCACAACTGCTGGGCGGGCATCGCGCCGTGGTGATGACGAACTATCAGGGCCTCGACGGACCGGGCAATGCGCCTTACCTGGACACCCCGTCCTCGGGCTACGACGTCCTCGATTCGGTGCGTGCCGCCCAGGCCCTCGGCTTGCCGCTGGCTCCGGACACCGTGCTGCTCGGCATCTCGCAGGGCGGCCGGGCCGCGGAATCAGCCGCCGAAACCGCGAAATCGTATGCGCCGGAACTGAATATCCATGGCGTTGTGCTGCTCTCCCCGGCGTTGAGCATCCAATTCGTAGAGTCCGTCCGCGCAGGCCAGGCCAACGCCCCCGAGCAATACCTGATCTTGCCGTACCTGGTCGAAGCCGTGCGTTACGGCAACCCGGACTACACCTACGACCGGGTTATTCACGGTGATCTGCTGGCGGCCGCACCGCGCCTGGAATCCGAGTGCACGGGCGATCGAACCGCCGCCGACATCGCGCTCGGCCAAGCAGGCACCCCGGACGAGGTTCGCTTCGTCGATGATGCTGCCGCACAACCCTTCTCCGACTTCGAGTCCCGCACCAACCTCCCGAAATCAGCGACCAGCCTGCCCACCTACATCGTGCGCGGTGACGCCGACAAACTAGTGAACACCGCATGGTCAACCGCCGCGATCGCCAAAATGTGCGCCCTCGGCTCCCCAGTCCACGACCTGATCGTCCCCGGCGGCCACGACGCCCCAACCCCTGTCGCCGACCGCTGGCAGGCCTGGATCGGCGACCTATTCGCCGGTACCCCATTCCAATCCACCTGCGCGAGCTGATCGGTTTGTCGTCCTAGCGCCTTTTTTCGAGTTCACTCGTGACCAAATGACGCGCAGGCTCACCGTACGCCGCCTGGTCAGCCAGTTCGGCGAATAGCTTGCCGTACAGCGCGATCTCGCGAGGTTGGTTGATCGTCAGCTCCGCGCTCACCGTCTCCACCAGCACCAGCCGGTTGTCATACATCACGAATCCGTTGATAGCCGGACCGCCTAGAGCAAACCGCTCCGGCACGATCCCGATGACAAGGCGCGGCAAGGACATCACGGCGAGTAGATGCTCCAACTGCCCCGCCATCACCGAATCGTCTCCGACCGTGGTCCGTAGGGTCTGTTCGGCGATTATGAACGAAAACCTGCGGTTGCCTTGGTGGAGAATCTTCTGACGATCCAACCTGGCAGCTACACCCTCGTCCAAGTCATTCGGGATTCCATAGAACCGAATCATTCGACCCAGCACTTCCTCGACGTATGCAGGTGTCTGGAGCAGTCCAGGGACGACTATTGGCTGATACGAGCGCAATTGCGATGCGGCGCGCTCGGTCCGGCTCACAGCGTCTACGTAGATCTCATACTGTCTGCTGTTGGTAGGGCAGGAGTGCGAGATGTACGTGTGTCACGGCTACCCCCGCCACGCGGTGGCAGGGGTTTGACCGTGTCCCACACCGACGCTTGGGGTGCAGGAACAGGCTGTTTCGGGTTCACCCCCACCCGGGGTGTAGTCGCGATGCTGTGCCGGACCCGCCGATGGCGGGGCGGGCGGGACGGGGTCGGGCCAGTCTTGTCGCGGCACGCCCGCACGGGGGCGTGCAGGCTGGTGGCGATCGCGGGGAGCCGGTCGCGTCGACGCCGGATCGCCCCTCTGCCGAGTAGAGCGCGTTTGGCCAGGTTCACTCCGGCGATGTGGTCGCGGTTGCCGCCGATCGCGCAGGTCGAACACCAGGCATCGTGGTAGCCGCCGGGACGCGAGAGAGCTTGGTCGCAGCCCGGACATTGTGACGAGGAGCCGCGCGCGGGCACGGTGACCACGGTGACCCCGGCCTCGGCGGCGGTGTGCGCGAGCGCGGACACCGTCTTGTGGCGCGCGGATTGCGCGGCCCGATTGTTGTTGACGCGACCGTGCCCGCGGTGTTCGAGGGTGGTGAGGTCCTCGACCGCGACCAGACCCGCCCCCGCTGACACGGCGTAGTCGGTGACTTGTCGGGCGAAGTGGAAAGCCAACTCGCGGTTGATCCTTGCGCGTTTGGCTCCGACCGCGGCGCGGTGCGATTCCAGGACCGCGATCTTGGCTTCCAGGTGCGCGCGCACCACCGGGGTGGCGGTCGCGGCCAGGCGGGTGAGGCGGGCGGCTTTGCGGTGCAGCAGTTGTCCTTCGGTTTGCAGGCGCGCGAGTTTGACCCCGATCCCGCGATCGTCATACGTGAAGCCGCGATAGTCCGAGGTGAGCCCGGTGGGTTCTTCGGTGGTGATCGCGGCGGCACCCAGCGTCGCCGGTGACCAGTCCACCCCGACCGCGACGGTCGCCGCGCCTATATCGTTGGCCGGGACGAGTTCGGTTGCTGCGCATCGCCACAACGCGCCCCGACCGTCTAAAACCAAGGTCGGTAAATGCCAATCGGTGACCGTTCGAGCCGACAGGTGCGCCGGAATCGCCGCCATGAGGCGGACGTTGCGCCACTGTCCACGCCCGGTCGGGGTCGCGCTGGTGGGCAGCTTGACCGTCAACACCATTGCCCCGCCTGCCACGTGCAGGTGCGCGAGCTGGCGATCGGCGGCCGAAAGCCGCGCCTGCGCCGTGGTGCGGGGCGGGTCTTGCACCTCGGTGATCCGCACACCGGCGATGGAATAGTCACTGCCGGTGCGGCGATGATGCGCGGTGAGCTGACGTCGCACACCCCGCGCGAACCCGGCCGGAACACCATCGGCTGTGGTGCCGGGTGCGGTGAAAGTTCCTGTGGCCGGATCGAATCGCAGCGAGCACGCGGTGAGCGCGGTGTCGCGGAACGCCGACGTCCGCAAACACGCCATCGTCTGCGCCATCACCACCCGCGACACCCGCGACGGCACATACACACCCGCCGGATAGATCGGAGTCCAGCCCAGGCGTGCCGCGGCGACATGCCCCTGCACCGGTAGTTTGCGGCCGAGAGGATCGCGCCCGGCGGCGAGCGCATCGAAGGTGTCCGGCCGCCACAACCGTGACAGCAGTTCTGTTTCCGCGCCGGTCACCAGGTCCAGGAGCCAACCGATCCGCACATCGACGTCGTCGAGCCCGACCGGGTCACCGGTCGCGTCATCCACCGCCCGATACGGGCGGGTGGTGAACGAAAACTGGCGCGCCACACCCGTTCCCGAACCCGACACCTGCATCGGTGAACCCTTCACCGGCCACTCCCGACCCAGCCGAGCGGCGGCGTCACGTAATCGCTGGTGATTCCGTGTCGACCACCATCAACAGAACCGGCCCGACAACCAGGGCGGCAACGCCATGAAGCCAACTCCATCAGCTCCTCGACCATCGAGTTGGTGCGGTGTCGTATAGGGTTTCGACCGTAACAGCGACCTATGACAGGTCACCGTCGATCCACGCGACCGAACCGTCATTCGTGAACGCGGAGCATCGCACCGGTCGCGCTGTCCCGCAACATCTTTTCCCGATCGACCAGCGACGATGTTTGCCCTGCCGAACCCGGCACCCGGCGATACGACGCCTGCACCCATACCCCCGGCGCGCTCACCGCCGCCGCCCTACGCACCCCGACCACCACACCCCGGATACGCCGCCGCCTCACCAATCCCACTGACAAACAACATCAGGTAATGACAGGAAGTATCAGAAACTACGACAACAGTCGGGAGCCTTCTGCTTACGTCGGGTGCCGAGGCCAAGAGCCCTGCGCCACTCCATGTATGCGGATTCGATGTTCCTCAGCGTTGCAATCAGATCCGGCAGTTGATCATCGCTACCCGTGTGCTCACACCAGGTTCAGCCACCTGCCTGAGTAGGTCGTGAACACACGCTATTGCCGAATTCTGGGCCATCTTGGATGGCGGAAGTCCACTTCTGACACGGTCGATTTGTGTCATGGCGATTCGTGGCCAAGTATCACGTTATGCACGAAGGTGGAGAGCCTGCGGTCGATCTTGCTGCCGTCGCGGCCGATTTTGATTGGACCTGGTCAGAGACGGATGTCGGTCGATTCGCAGCGGTGATGGGATGGGACCTGGGGCCATGGTCCCCAGATTCGGGGTCCTCTATCCGTACCCACCTACCTGTTGCGTCTCCGCTCGCACGGCCGTTTGTGGACGGCAACCTCAAGTACGTCCACATTGGTGTCAGCGATAGATTCGACACTGAGGATCAAGCGGGCAAGGAAGCCCTGTATGAGCGTTTCAAGCAGTTGGGCCGAGGCATGAAGGACAGGCTCGGGGACGCGAGGATCGAAGTTCTGAGAAGAGGATTCGGACTTCGGTTCTGCTGGTCGAGACCTCTGGTTTTCGTTGAACTCGTGGGCTATTCGCGGCAGGGTATCCACTTGCGGCTGACGAATCCGGAGTACGAGGCATGGATGCAGATGGTCACTGCCGACGACGATGACGATGGATGGGTGTACGGCTACGAGCGCTAGCCCTGGCAACCGCCCAGCCTCGAATGTGCACCACGGGACCTCAGCTCGATCACCCGAATCATCTGAATGGCCGCTCATACCGCTGATCGCACTGTTTCGACTGGCAACGGCGGGCTGTGCCAGGTCTCGTCTCTCGGCGTGGTTTCGTAGCCGGGTGAGCCTACTTGTCCATACCTTCTTGCTCAGCGCTGACGGCAGCAGAGATGTCGTCGGTGAAGTGCTCGATACGCCGGATGGAGTCAGCGACTCCGCGGGCCCGGAACGCTGGCGCACCGAGGTGTGGGGGTCGCAAGGCATGCGCTCACTGGATGCCCAGTTCTTCCCGATCCTGGCCGATCGGAACAGGCCCCGTGGCGATCTCATCGTCATGCCTGACGAGATCCCCGGGCTCCTCCAGGAATGCCGTGTCGTCCGCGAGTATCTCTCTGAGCTCATACCGGCAGGCCTGGACGCAGCCGACGCCGCACGACTGAGATTGGGAATCCTGGACCGCTTGGCGAACATTGAGATCGCGGCTGGTCGAGCTCTGGGTGTGGGCGGCGGTGTGCTGATCTGGTAGTCCCCGGCGGCCACGACGCCCCAACCCCTGTCGCCGACCGATGGCTGGCCTGGATCGCCGACCTATTTGCCGCTGCCCCATTCCAATCCACCTGCGCGAGCTGAGATCGCGACGACTTCATCATCGAGGTCTGCCAGTTGGAGGGTTTCCACAAAAACTCGCCTGCAACTCCATGTCGGTTCCCATCGTCTGATGCCAGCCGACCTATATACCTTTGACGGCGGTAGGGAGTGAAAGGCACTGAACTGCAACATAGTTCAACGGAGGGTCTCCCGCCGACGTCACGATGGCATCAACGCAGGTCGCCGATCGCTGACGCGTCCTGCCTTCGGCCGACTGTTCATTCTGCTGAGAAAGGGTGGGCAATGGCTGCCACTGGAGTACCTCGTCAAGATTCCGGATCAGGACCTGACCGTCCTGCGAATGGTGGACTACGTGATTAATCCTTTCAGCGTGGATGGGGCTTTCCCTGCTGTCGTGGTCACGAGTCTGGCTGCGACAACGTCGATTTCAGGTGACGTCGACGCGACCTGGAAGGGTCTGCTGAACGGCGAGAGTGGGATCGATTTTCTGACCGACGATTTCATCGAGGACTACAGTCTCCCCGTTCGGATCGGCGGACACCTGAAGGTGTCACCGGATACGTTGTTGAGCCGGGTCGAGATTCGGCGCATGTCGTATGTCGAGCGGCTCGCCACCGTGCTCGGCCGTGAGGTGTGGAAGAACGCCGGTAGTCCGGAGGTCGATCCGCTGCGACTGGGTGTGGCCATCGGTACCGGTCTCGGTGGTGCGGATGCGCTTATCGACTCGAACGAGAAGATGAAGAACAGCGGCTACCGGAAGGTTTCGCCGTTGGCTGTTCAGATGATCATGCCGAATGGGCCCGCCGCCGTTGTCGGGCTCGAGCTTGGTGCGAGAGCTGGTGTGATTACGCCGGTTTCGGCCTGCTCCTCGGGTGCCGAGGCGATTGCCAATGCATGGCGGATGATCGTGATGGGTGACGCGGATATGGTTGTGACCGGAGGTGTCGAGGGCTATATCGATCCTCTTCCGATCGCGACGTTCTCGATGATGCGTGCCATGAGTACGCGTAACGATGATCCGAAGGCGGCGTCGCGACCGTTCGACAAGGACCGGGACGGTTTCGTGTTCGGAGAAGCGGGTGCGCTCATGGTCCTCGAGACCGAAGAGCATGCGAAGGCACGCGGAGCCACCATTCATGCTCGGCTGCTGGGCGCGGGGGTGACCTCCGACGGATTCCATCTCGTGGCCTCGGACCCGGAAGGCACCGGTATCGCCCGTGCCATGCAGCGTGCGATGCAGACCGCGGGACTATCCACGGGCGATATCACACATGTGAACGCGCACGCGACGGCCACTTCCATCGGTGATGTCTCGGAGGCGAAAGCGATTCATAAGGCTGGTGTTTCGCATGCTTCGGTGTATGCGCCCAAGTCCGCCCTGGGCCATTCGATCGGTGCGGTGGGTGCGCTCGAGTCGGTGCTCACGGTCCTCAGC
Organism: Nocardia sp. NPDC051030; assembly: GCF_040683015.1. Classification (NCBI taxonomy): domain Bacteria; kingdom Bacillati; phylum Actinomycetota; class Actinomycetes; order Mycobacteriales; family Nocardiaceae; genus Nocardia; species Nocardia sp. NPDC051030. The sequence continues at coordinate 677,722 of NZ_JBFBCD010000003.1, forward strand.
ATTCGAGATGGGATTGTCCCGCCCACCCTGAATCTGGAGAACCAGGATCCGGAGATAGATCTGGATGTCGTGCACGGCGAGGCACGCCAGCAGAGCATCGAGTACGCGATCAACAACTGCTTTGCCTTCGGCGGGCACAATGTCGCGCTCGTATTCGGCCGGTACTGACAGACCGTGTCGCGCAGTGCGTGTCAGGTGGGGGCGAGTATGACGTCGTCGACCAGGCGGAGGAATTCGCGGTCGATGGCGGCGGGGTCTTCGGCGGTGAAGTAGCGCATTACGAAGCCCTGGAGGGCGGTGAGGCCGACTATGGCTCGGGTGGCGGCGATTTCGGGGGGCATGCCTACGGCTCGGAGGCGGATTTCGAAGTTGTGGATCAGTTGGGTGAGGGTTTGGGCGGTGTAGGTGGCGTAGGGGCTGTTTTGGGCGCAGGCGGCGCCGAAGACTTGTTCGAGGATGCGGACGCTTACGCGGCGCTCGCCTCGGGTGATGGAGTGCCAGTCGGCCAGGATGTAGGCGCGGAGGTCGGCCATCGAGGAGGAGACTTCGGGGTCGGGGGTGAATTGGCGTTGTTCGTGGGCGAGGACTTCGAGGATGAGTTTCTCCTTGGAGCCGAAGTAGTAGATCAGCATTCTGGCGCTGGTGCCCATCTCCGCAGCTAGAGAACGTAGGGATGTTTCGACCACGCCTGTGCGGGAGAGGATCTCGCATGCTTGGCTCAAGAGCTCCTCGCGCCTTGGCGAGTCGGTCGGCCGACGTGTCACGGCTTGACTGTAACAAGTGTTTCAACTAGATGTTGCTTGGTGACCAGACATGGGTGGCGTCGAATTGCTTTGGTAGCCGGGTTGATCGGCGCTGTGCTGGCTGTGCTGGTGCCGTTTCTGCCTGTGCGCCAGGAACAGGCGTCGTTGTCGTGGCCACAGGCGGGGCAAACGGGCAGTGTCACAGCGCCATTGGTGTCGTATTCGCCGACCAAGGTGACGGTGTATGTCCCGTTGGCCGCTGTGTCGAGGCTTGGTGAGCATGGCGGGAATGTGGTGTCGACCGTGCCGCCGCAGTCCGGGCAGTCGTGGCATTACGGCCTGAATGCGGTGGTCACGCCGGAACAAAGCGGTAGCCGGTTGCAGGTGGTGCTGCGGGATCGGACGCTGCTCGATACTTCGACGGTGGGCCTGCCGCCGGACGGTCGGGTGGTGATCGTGTCCGACAGTGCCCGCACCAGCGTGGATATCGGTGTCAGTGAGCCTGTGACGGTGGAGGGGGATTTCCGCCCGCAGTTGGTGGGGCTATTCACCGATCTCGCGGACCCCGTGGCGGCGGGTGTGCGCGCCGAGGTGGTGATCGATTCGCGGTTCACGACCTCGCCCTCGGTGTGGAAGCTGTGCGCGATCGTCGGAGCCTTGCTCGCGACCGCGCTGGCATTGTGGGCGCTGCATCGGCTCGACGGTCTCGATGGCCGCCGCAATCGGCGGGTGCTGCCGCGGCGCTGGTGGAAGCCGCGGCTGGCAGATGGCGTGATCGTCGGGACCTTGATCGTGTGGTACTTCATCGGTGTGGGTACCGCCGACGATGGCTACATCCTCGGCATGGCCCGAACCGCTTGGCACGCGGGCTATCTGGCCAATTACTTCGCCTACTTCGGTGTGCCCGAGACACCGATCGGGATCCCGTACGACTACCTGTTCGGAATGCTGGCGGAAGTCTCCACGGCGAGCATTGTGGTGCGATTGCCGGAACTGATTCTCGCGATCGTGTGCTGGCTGCTGATCAGCCGGGAAGTGCTGCCGCGACTGGGGATCGCCGCGCGAACCGAGCGGGCCGCGATCTGGGCAGGCGGCCTGCTGTTCCTTGCCTTCTGGCTGCCCTACAACAACGGTCTACGTCCCGAACCCGCCGTCGCCGTGGGAGTCTTGCTCACTTGGGTATCGATGGAACGCGCATTGGCGACCCGGCGGCTGACACCGGCCGTGCTCGCGCTGCTGCCCGCCGCATTGGCGGTGGTCACCAACCCCTCCGGGCTGATCTGTTTCGCCGCGCTTTTGGCCGGTGCCCGCCCCTTGATGCAGATCGTCGTCGACCGTGCGCGCACCTACGGTTACGCAGCGGTGATCGCACCCGCGCTGGCGACTGGCCTGGTGGTCCTCACGATCGTGTTTGTGGGCCAACCGATTTCGGCGATCGCACCGATGCTCGAGGCGCACAAGATCGTCGGCCCGCAGATGCCATGGCAGGACGAATACCTCGTCTATCAGAATCTGTTCCAGGCGATCCCGGACGGCTCGCTGGCACGACGATTCGCGATGCTGACCTTGTTCTTGACCCTCGGCGTGGCCCTGCTGGCGCTCCTGCGGCGAGGCGGCCGAATCCCGGGTTTGGCTGCGGGACCGACACGGCGGATCGTGGGCACCACGATCGCCGCGATTCCGCTCATGACGTTCTCGCCCACGAAATTCACCCATCACCTGGGTGTATTCGCCGGGTTGGCCGGGGCGGTGGCCGTGGTCGCCGCCGTCGCGGCAGGCCCTCGGGTAATACGGTCACCGCGAAATCGTGCGCTGCTGGCCGCCGCGGTACTCGCGGTGCTGGCACTGTCGTTCGCCAGCTCCAATAGCTGGTGGTATGTCGCCAGCTACGGAATACCGTGGTGGGACAAGCCGATTTCGATTCACGGAATCTCCATCGGCACAGTCTTTCTCGCCTTCTCGTTCCTGGCTGTTGCGGTCACGGGGTGGCTGCATGTCCGCGAACCCTTCCGCCGCACCGAACCTCCGGCACGCAGACAACCTCCGATCCTTACCGCAGCGATAGCGCTGGTGGTGGTGTTCGAAGTGGCGTCGTTCGTGAAAGCCGCCATCACCCAGTACCCGGCGTACTCGATCGCGAAATCGAACCTGGCCGCGCTGGGTGGCAGCTCGTGTGGGCTGGCCGATGACGTACTCGTGGAATCGGACCCGAATGCCGGTGTACTCCAGCCCTTTTCCGGCGACCCCGCCACGGCGCTGGGCGCCGGGGCCGATGACGGCTTCACCGCCAATGGACTCAATCTCAACGACCTGACTCCCGATGCCTCGGATGCCGCCGCCGCATCGGTCGGTCAGTCACTGGGCAGCACGGGCACGACGACCAAGGCGGAGACCGACAGCACCAGCTCCGGCGATACCGTCCGGACCGGCATCAACGGCAGTAGCATCCCCCTGCCCTTCGGCCTGAATCCGGCGATGACACCAATGCTCGGCAGCTACGGAAGTCCCGGTGCGAAAAAGGATCTGATCTCGGGCTGGTACCGGCTGCCCGAGGCGCAAGCGGGGGGTGGCCGCGGCGAGATCATCGCGATCGCCGCCGCCGGGCGCGTCGCCTCGACCGATCTCGACAACCTGCCTGTGGCAGGGCAATCCGTCCAGGTCGAATACGGTGTCGCGGACGCCGGGGACGTACAAGCATTGGGCCGGATCACGCCCGAGGACGTGAATGTGCTCCAGCCATCCTGGAGAAACCTGCGAATTCCGTTGAAAGACCTACCGATTCAGGCGAACGCCGTCCGTATCGTCGCCGCCGTCGACAGCTCGGATCCGGAGCAGTGGGTGGCGGTGACCCCGCCACGCGTCCCGGCCTTGCAAACACTCGATTCACTGGTCGGGCATTCCACCCCGGTCTTGATGGATTGGCTTGTCGGCCTGCAATTCTCGTGCCAGCAACCCATGCGGCACCGCTACGGAGTGGCCGAAGTGCCGAAATACCGCATCACCCCGGAGTTCTCGGCCGCCATCATGACCACCAACTGGCAGAGCCACAACTCCGGCGGCCCCCTCGGCTACATCGATCTGCTTACCCGCGCCCAGGTCATGCCGTCCTACCTACGCGACGACTGGAAACGAAACTGGGGCGAGATCCACAAACTCATCCCCTACGACCCAGCGGCCACCGACGCATCGCTGAACACCGCGACCGTGCAGCGCACCGGGCTGTGGAATCCGGGACCGTTGAACTTCGAGATTCGGTAGAAGTCGGCCTGGAGCGGTCGGCCGCAGGGTCCGCGCAGTCAGTTGTCGTTGGCCGTGCCGTGGTCCCCGTCGCACCATTGGTCGGCGGGGACCACGGCACGGACCTCGGCGATGTGTTCGCCGCAGCCTGCCCAGGTGATCTTGGCGCAGGTTTCGCAGGGGACGGGCTGGCACATAGGGGATTCCTTCTTTAGAGGTGTGGGCTGACGCTTGCCGATTCGACGGCCTCGGCAAACTCGCAGAACGCATCATATGCGCGCCCTTGCGGACGGCTGCGAGGGCTCGCTCTCAGGCGTCGAAGTCGATTGGACGCCCGACAAGATGTCGCTCTTCGTGGAGGGTGCGGCTCGGGCCGCGAAAAGGCTGGGCGTTACCGCGCTTCCGCCGCTCACGGGGATCGGCGTTGCGGCCTTGGCGGAGCCCGACCTCCTGGTGGAGATCGAGGCAACCGCGATTCTGGATTGAGACGACCGGGATTCGAAGATGTGCTCAGGCGGCGAGGAAGTTGATGATGACTCGGTTTACTTCCTCGGGGCGCTCGATGTAGCCGTAGTGGCCGCAGTGCTCGATTTCGGTGTACTGCGCGCCGGGGATGGCTGTGGCGACCTCGCGGCCGAAGACCGGGGGGACCATGCGGTCATCGGCGAAACCGACGATCAGGCTGGGGACGGCGATTCGCTGGTAGGCGGTGAGACGGTCCTGGGAGCGGTCCATACGCAGTTGGGCGCGGACGCCCGGTGTGGGGGTGGCGGTGGCGGTGTACTCGAAGATGTCGAGCCATTCCTGGGCTCGGGCGGGGTCTTCGAGGGTGTGAGGGGAGAGGTTGAGCATGGCCTTGATGGCCGCGGCGTACTCGGCGGGGAGCTGGATGCCCTTGTCGGCCAGGGCCTGCTCGCCTCGATTGAGCATGGACGAGAGCGGGTGGGGGCGTCCGGTGGCAGCCATCATGATCGCCTTGCGGACCAGTTCCGGTCGTGAAAGGGCCAGTTCGGCAACGACTCTGGAGCCCAGCGAGGTGCCGACGACATGAGCCGGTCCGCCGCCGAGGTGCTCGATCAATCCGGCGGTATCGCCGACCAGATCGGCGATGCTCATGCCCGCGGCGCACTCATCCGAGGGCGCGATGCCGCGATTGTCCATGGTCACGACCCGGAATCCGGCCTTGACCAGCGCCGGTACCTGGTACGACTTCCACACCCGCCCGGGGCTGCCGGTGCCCATGACCAGCACCACGAGCGGACCGTCACCGGTGACCTCGTAGTTGAGCCGGATCCCATTGACGCTGACTACGGGCATGAGCCTTCTTTCGAGTGGCACGGGCGGACGGAACCGCGAGAACCGTATCCGATGGCGAACCTGGGCAAGACATCAAGCTGGCCCGGATCACCTGCCTGGCGGCGGGATGTGCGGCGGGGTCACCGGTTCGTGATATCGCCGTTCGATTCGATCCCGTTGAGGGCGTTGCCGAGGGCGGTGACCTGGGCGTCGAAGAATGCTTGGGAGACGGGTGTTTTGGGTTCGATGTAATCGAATCCGTGATAGGCGCGGGGGACGACCTCGAGGGTGCATGCGACACCCGCCTCTTGGAGCCGCCGCGCATAATCGACATCTTCATCGTGGAAGAGGTCATGGGTGCCGACGCCGATCCAGGCTGGCGGTAGGCCCGCCAAGTCGTTGTGGCGGGCCGGAACGGCGAGTTCGGGTGCGGTGTCGCCTGCCGGTGGCGTTCCGAGATAGCTGGCCCAGCTGAAGCTATTGCTGGACGGGCTCCAGATGCGGAGCGTGCGCGGGTCGATATCGGTGCGGGCGCAGGTGCGGTCGTCGAGCATCGGATACACCAGGAGTTGAAAGATCGGGTGGAACTCGCCCCGCTCGCGCGCGAGGAGGGCGAGCGCGGCGGCCAGGCCGCCCCCGGCACTCGGCCCACCGATGGCGATGCGCGCCGAGTCCACGTCGGATTGGGCTGCGAGCCAGCGCAATCCGGTGTAGCAGTCCTCGAGTGGGGTCGGATACGGGTGTTCCGGTGCGAGGCGGTAGTCGACGGAGACCACGACTATGCCGAGCCGGTCGGCGAATGCCCGGCATTGGGTGTCCTCCATGGCGGCCCTGCCGACGACCGTGCCGCCGCCGTGCATCCACAGCAGGCCGGGCATCGGGCCGCTGTGTCCGGCCGGTCGGAACACTCTGACCGGGACATGCGGACCAGACTGTGCGACAACAGCGTTCGCGCGTGGGTCCAGCGGCGTAAGGCCGATGAGCCGTCGGATCAACCGCAATCGGCGCGGTCCGACCACGGTCCGCGGTAGGTACCGCGCCATGCGCAGGTCGGGGTGAAAATCGGGTGCCGGCATTCGGGCTGACCTCTCCATCGGTCCGTGCTGTTCAACGGAGTCCTCGATCAGCATGCGGGTCACATCGCTTGTTCCGCTTGCCAATTCCCGCCGATCTGTCGGGATGGAGATGATGTGTGGGCCGCCTAGTCGGCGGCGTGTTTGCGAACCGCGTCGAGTTGGGTGGGCGTGCCGAGGACGATCAGAACGGTGTCGACGTGAAGCGGGCTGTCGTCGGCCGGGTTGGCAATGAAGTGACCGGCGGGGGTTCGCAGCGCTATGACGAGTGCGCCTGTGGTGCGGCGCAGGTCGGAATCGGTGAGGGAGCGGTCTATGAGGGGAGATCGGGGGCCGATGGTGATTTCCTCGATGCGGTATTCGAGGGTTTCATCGTGCATGACCACGTCGAGGAATTCGGCGACATTGGGTTGCAGGGCGAAGGCCGCCATGCGACGCCCGCCGATGAGTTGGGGATTGACCGCTCGATTCGCGCCCGCACGAAGGAGTTTGGATTTGGAGCCCTCGGTGCGTGCGCGGGCGATGATCACCAGATCCGTGCGCAGTGCCCGGCTCGACAGGGTCACGTAGACATTGTCGGCGTCGCTGTCGAGGGCCGCGATCAGGGCTCGGGCGTGGGTGATTCCGGCCGCTTCGAGAACGCTGTCATCGGTGACATCGCCGTGCACGCTCGGAAATTCGATGTCCTGCAAGCGTTGTGCGTTGCGGTCGACGACCACGATGGTCTTGCCGAGGCTGGCGAGGTATTGGGCGGTGGAGCGGCCGACTCTGCCCCAGCCGCACACGATGATGTGCCCGCGCATGCGGTCTATTCGGCGGTCCATTCGTCTGCGCTCCAAGTGGTTTCGTAGATGTCCCTCGATGAGGGCCTCGAGCAGGACGCCGAACATATAGAAGACGGTGCCCGCGCCGACCAGGATCAGCGCCATGGTGAACACCTGGCCCGTGGGACTGAGCGGATGCACCTCGCGGAATCCGACGGTCGTGATGGTCGTGACGGTCTGATAGAGCGCGTCGATGAGCGCGAATCCCAGGATCACGTAGCCGGTGGTGCCCACGAGCACCACCGAAAGGAACGCCAGCGCCACACGGGCGAGGCGTCGCAATGGGTTCACCTCAGGATTGTGGCACCGGCCCAGGCTCGCGCGGACGATCTTGCTTCATGGCGTGGCGGATGACCATGGTGATCTCCCACCGGTGCGAATCGGTTTGCGTGAACGGGTTGCGCCGGGTTGGCTGGGGGAGTGGCCCACATTGATATCGCGGACGTCGACTATTTCCTGCCCGATGGGCGGCAGTTGCTCAGTGGTGTCGGGTTCCGGATCGGGGAGGGCGTCAAGGCCGCGCTGATCGGGCCGAACGGGACCGGTAAGACGACCTTGCTGCGGATTATCGGTGGTGACACAACTGCTGATGAGGGGGCCGTGACGCGGTCGGGGTCGCTGGGGATCATGCGGCAGTTCGTGGGGCAGGTCCGCGATGAATCGACCGTGCGGGATCTCTTGCTGATGGTGTCCCCGGCGCAGGTCAGGGATGCGGCGCTGGCTCTGGAGGCCGCCGAGAACGCGCTCATCGAGAATGATGAGGAGCGGACCCAACTCGCGTATGCGCACGCGCTCTCGGATTGGGCGGACGCGGGCGGGTATGAGGCCGAGGCGTTTTGGGACATCGTGACCATGTCCGCCCTCGGCGTCGAGTTCGATCGGGCGAAATGGCGGGCCGCGAACACGCTGAGCGGAGGCGAACAGAAACGCCTGGTGCTGGAGGCCCTGTTCGCGGGACCGGATGAGGTGCTGCTGCTCGACGAGCCGGACAACTACCTGGATGTGCCCGGAAAGCAGTGGCTGGAACGGACCATCGCGGAATCCACCAAGTCGGTGCTGTTCGTCAGCCACGACCGGGAGCTGATCGCGAACGCGGCGACCCGCATCATCACGCTCGAGCCCGGCGTCAGCGGCGCGACCTCCTGGGTGCACGGCGGTGGCCTGAAGACGTATCAGCAAGCGCGAGAAGACCGCAACGCCCGATTGGACGAGCTGCGCAGGCGCTGGGAGGAAGAGCAGGTCAAACTGCGCGCGCTGGTGCTGCGATTGCGGGAGAAGGCGAAGTTCAATGACGGGATCGCCGCCCGCTATCAGGCCGCCCAGACGCGGCTGGCCAAGTTCGAGGAGGCCGGGCCGCCCGAGGCAATCCCCTTGCGGCAGAACGTATCCATGCGACTGCACGGCGGCCGCACCGGTAAGCGCGCGCTGGTGTGCACGGACCTGGGGCTCACCGGTCTGATGAAGCCGTTCGACGCCGAGATCTGGTACGGCGATCGGGTCGCGGTGCTCGGCTCCAATGGTTCGGGCAAGTCGCACTTCCTGCGATTGCTCGCGGCCGGTGGGACGGATCCGGATCGGGAGCATCTCCCGGTTCAGGCCCTGGACCTCGCTCCGGTTCCGCACACCGGCACCGCGGCCCTCGGGGCACGGGTCCGTCCCGGGTATTTCGCCCAAACCCACGGCCGTGCGGACCTGACCGGCCGCACGCTGCTCGAGATCCTGCACATGGGCGATGAGCATCGCAATGGCATGGGCCGCGAGGCCGCCACCCGCGTGCTCGACCGATACGGCCTCGCGCGCGCCGCCGAACAGCGCTATGACGAGCTCTCCGGCGGCCAGCAGGCGCGGATTCAGATCCTGCTGCTCGAACTCTCCGGCGCGACCATGCTGCTATTGGACGAGCCCACCGACAACCTCGATCTGCACTCGGCCGAGGCTCTCGAGCAGGGCATCGACGCATTCGAGGGAACGGTCATCGCCGTCACCCACGACCGTTGGTTCGCACGGGGATTCGATCGATTCCTGGTCTTCGGTTCGGACGGCGGCGTCTACGAATCCGATACCCCGGTGTGGGGCGAAACGCGGGTGCAGCGGGCTCGCTGATCGGTCGGCGGCGCTGACCGACGAGGCTCGCGGTTCAGCCGCGTCAGCCCCGCGGGTTCAGCCTCCGTGCGCGCCCAGCTTCTTGCGTGCGGCGGCGAACCAGGCCTGGGTGCCGACCAATCCGGCCTTGAGGTCCTTGGCGGCACCGTGGAATCCATACAGCTCCCCGGCGTACCGGGTCAGCACCGAGCCCTCGCGTTCGTCGAGTTCCTCCAGGAGTTCGACGTCCTCCAACAGGTAGGCGACCCCCGCCGTCTCACCATTCGTCCAGGTGGCGCGGTAATCCGCCCAGCCGTGCTCCCGGACCGCGCGGGCCCGCTCGACCAACTCCGTTTGCAGCGCGGCTCGATCGGCATCACTGGGCTCTCGCGGCGTGCGCTTGGCCCAGGCATTCGGTTTCGCATCCGGCATGTCCAACAGTCTGTCAGAGCGGGGCAGCCGGATTGCCCGGGCTACCTGGGCTGCGTCGGCTCTCCCGCGCGGTAGGCGCTGAGGATATGCCGGATCGAGGAGGTGACCGGCGGGTCGGTGTCGAGCGGAATCCATCGGTACCCGGCGTAATTGCTGAGCCGGATGGGTCCGGCAGCGGCCACCTCGACCGCGAAATGCTCACGGCGCACCGGCTTTCCGGCATTGTCCAGGTAGTCGAAATTGCCCAGGTGACGGACGATGTCGACCACCCTCAGACCGGTTTCCTCGAGCACCGCGCGCGCCACGGCGTCGGCGAGCGGTTCCCCCGGGCGCACCGTGGTGCCCGGTAAATTGAGCGGTCTGGGCCCCGCCGAATACTCCTCGCGCGCAAGCAGCAGCACCGCGCCGTCGTGTTCGAGCACGACGCCCACGCGCAAGGCCACTCCCTCCGCGGTGGCGCGCTGCTGTAAATCGGCCAATGCCTGTTCGCCGATGGATCGCCCCGGCGAAATCCCGTAATCCCACACGTCACACCACACATCCCGTACCGTCGGTCGCCCTCGACCGATAATGTCAACGCTACCGATTGAGAAGCACTGCGCGGCAGTGACATCCACAAGATTCGGCGCTTCTCCGCTGTACCACCGAGTACGCCGGAAAGTTTCGCGATCAGGCTCGTAGGCTCCCACAGAACTCGTTCCATGTAACTGTGCCGAACCGCGGTCGCGACCAACCCGTAACACAGCACACCGCCTGGGCGGCGCGACTGTGCGTGCGCAGGCCGGGCTGACCGTGCGTTCCACGAATTCTCCACAAATGCACCATGATTCGTTCGCATCGGTCGGTTACATGTGCGGCTGTGTCGAACAGTGCTGATCATGACGGCAGGCTGCGACGAGCTTTCGCTGTTCCGGGATCATGCGGAGGGCTGATCATGGCTGACGTCCGCGCACGGGCTCGGTGTGGCCAGTGCGGCAGTAAGCCTGCTGCTACCTAAGTCTCGATCGATTCGGGCCCCTGACCGGGCCGAATAGCCTCAAGCGCCGAGCATGAGTGGGCGGTGCGGATGCAAATGCACGACCGCGACCAGGTCACCGTAGGGAACCGCGCCGTTCGCCATGCGATGGGCCATGCGTGCCAATGCCCTTCGGGCACCGTATTTGATCCGCATGCCCTCTTTGGTCCGGTCGGCCAACTGACGGTCGTTGACGACGAACGCGGTGCCGTAATGCTGACGGGATCCCAGAGCGGGCCGACCGCGCCAATCGCCGGCCTGGATCACCACCCGGCCGTCCCACGCGAGCTGCTGCGCCTCGGCCCCGTGCGAGGAGAGCAGGAACGCGAGCCGGCCCTCTTCGAATGGCACCACCAGGTGTGGGGTGGTCGCGATGGAGCCCGGGGCGATGGCGCGGGTGACCACCACGGACTTGGCCTCCCACCACAGCGATCCTTCATGCCAGGTGCCGGAACCGCCGCGACCGCCGGGTGAGCCGGGCTGCGAGTGGAATGTAGCGTCAGGTGCGGTGCGGGTCATAGCTGGTCAATCTCCACAATCGTTGTCGTGCAATGCCTTTCGAAACGAGTCACGCTCCGCCGGGGGCATCGCAACTCGGCTCACCTTGCCGTGTCGGCCGAGTGCCGCGAACGCCCCAACTCGACGGTAGCGTCCTTTTCAAACCTGTGCCACGACCGCAGCCCGCGCGTCCACCTGCCGCCTGTGCTGTCTGTGTGCTCGTAATGATCAGTGCCGGAACGCTTCTGGCCTCGCACCGAGCTTGTCGGTATTGCGGCAGGTGACAGCGCGGGATGCCCTGAGCCGCAAGGTGTCTGGTGCGTAAGCCCCCTGGCGGCCATACTCCCTCGCGGTGATCTGCGTCACGGGCGGGTCAGAAGCGTTCGGTGAATTGGTACCAGGGGCCGTCGAGGTGTTCGTAGTGATAGTAGGGCGAAGGCGGTGGGGGATCGGTGGGGTAGTGGGCGAAGCCGATGGAGTTGATCCAGCCGCCGTCGGTGTACAGGAAGCAGGCGTTATTGCGTCTGCTGGTGGAGGTGATCGTGTAAACGCCGATTCGGCCGGTTCGGGTGCAGGTGGCGGCGGCGCTGTCGAGGCTCGATTTGGAAAGTTTCCACCCGACGGCGGCCGGTACGTCGGTGAGGTACAAGCCGAGGGTGATCAGGACTATCAGGGGAGTCAGGAAGACGAGAGGGAGCCGGGGGTTCCCGCCGCGCGCGCCGAGGACGATGGTGGTGATCAGCCACGCTATTCCGCAGATGGCCAGGCCCAGTCCGGCCAGGAAGAACAGTTCGAAGTCGCCCGCGGACATCGAGTACCAGAGCAGCACGCCGCACGGGAGCGTGGTCAGGACCGCGATGGCTGTGAGGATGCGGGAACCGGCGATCGGCCCGCGAGTGGGCGAACTTTCAGCTACCTCCATGCCTGTGATGATGCCCGAACGGGGGCTCGACACCCCGGCGAAGCGCAAATCAGAGGTACGAATGTCGGTGTGACGGTGGAACCTGTGAGCTGACTTCCGAGGTTGATCGCAACCGGGTGCGGCAATCGCGGCGGATACCTGGAATAGTTGGTGCGGCACGCACAGAGACCGAGGCGAAAGCGGGGATGTTGGTGACTTCGACTGAAGGTGTGAGCACGGTAAGCACGGTGAAGGAGCCGGCTCCGGCAACGAGCACCCTCGAGCGCGATGTCCAGACCCTGGAAAAGGCGATCTACGAAGTCAAACGGGTGATCGTCGGTCAGGATCGACTGGTCGAACGGTTGCTGGTGGGTGTGCTCGCGCGGGGCCATGTGTTGCTCGAGGGCGTGCCGGGTATCGCCAAGACGCTCGCGGTGGAGACGTTCGCAAAGGTGGTGGGCGGCAGCTTCTCCCGCGTCCAGTTCACCCCGGACCTGGTGCCCACCGACCTCGTCGGTACGCGCATCTACCGTCAGGGCCGCGAGGAATTCGATACCGAGCTGGGCCCGGTGGTCGCGAACTTCGTGCTGGCGGATGAGATCAACCGCGCCCCGGCGAAGGTGCAGTCGGCGCTGCTCGAGGTGATGGCCGAGCGGCATGTGTCGATCGGCGGCAAGACCTACCCGATGCCGAATCCGTTCCTGGTCATGGCGACTCAGAACCCGATCGAGAGCGAAGGCGTGTACCCGCTGCCCGAGGCGCAGCGCGACCGCTTCCTCTTCAAGGTGGTCGTGGACTACCCCTCGGTCGAGGAAGAGCGCGAGATCATCTACCGGATGGGTGTCACCCCGCCGGAGCCCAAGCCGATCCTGGATCCGGCCGAGGTGGTCCGCCTGCAGCAGGTGGCGGCTAATACCTTCGTGCACCACGCCCTGGTCGACTACGTCGTCCGCGTGATCGCCGCGACCCGTAAGCCCGCCGAGTTCGGCATGCACGATGTGGCCGGTTGGATTTCCTACGGCGCTTCGCCGCGTGCCAGCCTCGGCATCATCGCCGCGGCCCGCGCGGTGGCGCTCATCCGCGGTCGCGATTACGTGGTCCCGCAGGATGTCGTCGAGGTGATCCCGGACGTGCTGCGTCACCGCCTGGTGCTGTCCTATGACGCCCTGGCCGACGAGGTAAGCCCGGATGATGTCATCCGTCGCGTGCTTCAGACCGTCGGACTGCCGCAGGTGGCTCCGCAGGCGGTCGCTCCCGGTGCCGCCCCGGCCGCGCCGATGCCCGCTCCCGCCGCCGCACCGGCGATGGGTCCGCACGGCATCCCGCAGCCCCCGGCCGCGCCGCAGCCGCAGCCGCAGAGCATTCCGCAGCCGCCCAACGGCCAGATGCCCGGGGTGCCCGGCCAGCCGCAGCCGAAGTAGGGCGGGTCCTGGATTAGGTTGCGCCAGTGACGATGTCATTCCCCAGCGGTCCCACCCACGCCCCGCCGTCCTTCGACTCGGGGAACCTGAACGACCCCCGCTTGGCCGCGGCGTTGAAGACGCTCGAACTGACCGTGCGCCGCCGTCTCGACGGTGTACTGCACGGTGACCATATGGGTCTCATCCCCGGCCCGGGTTCCGAACCCGGTGATGCGCGCATGTATCAGCCGGGCGACGATGTGCGCCAGATGGATTGGTCGGTGACCGCCCGCACCACGCATGCGCATGTGCGGCAGATGGTCGCCGACCGCGAATTGGAGACCTGGCTGGTGGTGGACCTGTCCGCCAGCCTCGACTTCGGCACCGCCGACTGTCAGAAGCGCGACCTGGTGGTGGCGGCCGCGGCCGCGGTCACCCATTTGACCAGCGGCGGCGGTAACCGGATCGGCGCGGTGGTCGCCAATGGCGAACAGCTGATCCGGATTCCGGCCCGCAGTGGCCGGGTGCACGCGCAGACCATGCTGCGCAAGATCGCCACGACCCCGCACGCCCACGACGGTGTGCGCGGGGACCTGCGTGCCGCGGTGGAGGCCTTGCGGCGACCGCAGCGTAAACGCGGTCTGGCCGTGGTCATCTCGGATTTCCTCGGCGATATCGATTGGCAGCGCAGCCTGCGCGCCATTTCCGGCCGGCACGATCTGCTGGGGGTGGAGGTGCTCGATCCGCTGGATCTGGCGCTGCCCGATGTCGGTGACGTGGTCCTGCATGATCCGGAGACCGGGCGTACCCGCGAATTCAGCGTGACCCCGACTCTGCGTTCGGATTACGCGAAAGCCGCTCAGCAGCACCGGAATCAGGTCGAAGCGGCATTGCGCAGCTGCGGCGCCCCGGTGATGGAGCTGAGTACCGATCGGGATTGGATCACCGATGTGGTCCGATTCGTGTCCACCCGGCGCCACACTTTCGGCGCCTCGACGGCCGGGCGGGTGCCGCGACAGTGAGCATTTCGCATTTCACCTCGCAGATCTGGCTGGGTTTCCTGGCCATTATCGCGCTCATGGCGCTGATCTATGTGCTGGTGCAGCAGCGCCGGCGCAAGCATGTGCTGCGCTTCTCCAATATGCAGATGCTGGAGAAGGTCGCGCCGAATCGGCCCGGCGCGTTCCGGCATGTGCCGATCGCTTTGATGCTGGTCGGTTTGACGCTGTTGACCATTGCGGCCGCGGGTCCGACCGCGGCCAAGAAGGTGCCGCGCAACCGGGCCACGGTCATGCTGGTGATCGACGTGTCGCTGTCCATGGAGGCGACCGATGTGCCGCCGAGCCGAATTCAGGTGGCCAAGAAGGCGGCCAAGGAATTCGCCGATGGCCTGACCCCGGGTATCAATCTGGGTTTGGTGACCTTCGCGGGGACGGCGGCGGTGCAGATGTCGCCGACCACCAATCGTGAAGCGATCAAATCGGCCATCGACAATATGAAACTCGCCGAGCGCACCGCGACCGGTGAGGGAATTCTGACGGCGCTGCAATCCATCGACACCCTGGCCTCGGTGCTGGGTGGCGCGGAAACGCCTCCGCCCGCACGCATTGTGCTCATGTCCGACGGTAAGCAGACCGTTCCGGACGATAAGGATGTCGACAATCCCCGCCACGGCTTCACCGCCGCGCGTCTGGCGAAGGAGAAAGGCGTTCCGGTGTCGACGATTTCCTTCGGCACCACCTGGGGCACCGTGGAAATCCCGGACCAGGACGGTAAGGGCTCGCAACGGGTGCGGGTGCCGGTCGACGACGATTCGCTGCGTGAGATCGCGAAGCTGTCGGGCGGCGATTTCTACACCGCCTCCAGTCTCGAAGAGCTGAATGCCGTGTACGACACGCTCGAACAGCAAATCGGCTATGAGATGACGATGGGCGATGCCAGCCGGCCATGGCTGCTGCTCGGCCTGCTGGTGACCGCCTCGGGTGTGGTGACCGCGCTGCTCTATCGTCAACGCCTGCCGTAAATCGGTACCGCGCGCCGAGTCCCGAACACGAACAGATAGGTTTGCTTCTATGTCGAACATCACATCCCGGTCGGTACTGGTGACCGGTGGTAACCGCGGCATCGGCCTCGCGGTGGCCCAGCGCCTGCTCGCCGACGGACATAAGGTGGCCGTCACCCATCGCGGTTCCGGTGTGCCGGAGGGTCTCTTCGGCGTGAAATGCGATGTGACCGATTCGGAGTCGGTCGATCGGGCGTTCTCCGAGGTGGAGGCGCACCAGGGTCCGGTCGAGGTCGTCGTCGCGAATGCGGGCATTGTGGACAACACGCTGTTCATGCGCATGAGCGAGGAGTCGTTCACCAAGATCATCGACGCCAACCTCACCGGCGCGTGGCGAGTTGCCCAGCGCGCCAACCGCAATATGTTGAAGGGCCGTTGGGGCCGCGTCATCTTCCTCGGCTCGGTGGTCGGCCAGATCGGCGCGCCCGGCCAGGTCAACTACGCGGCGGCCAAGTCCGGTCTGATCGGTATGGCGCGCGCCATCACCCGTGAGGTCGGCAAGCGCAATATCACCGCGAATGTGGTGGCGCCGGGCCTGATCGACACCGATATGACTCGTGAGGAGATGACCGAGGAGAACCGCAAGGCCGCTCTCGACTTCATCCCGGCCGGCCGCATCGGTCAGCCCGAGGATGTCGCCGCGGCGATCAGCTTCCTCGCCTCGGACGACGCCTCCTACATCTCGGGTGCGATCATCCCCGTCGACGGCGGTATGGGCATGGGCCACTGAGCCTGTCGCTCAGTTAGTCTGTGCGCTCGAACTCCCCTGGCCATCAGCTTTTATCAACGAGGAGAACCGACCAACCCATGGGTGGATTGCTCGAAGGCAAGACCGTACTCATCACCGGAATCATCACCGATTCCTCCATCGCCTTCCACGCGGCCGCGGTCGCGCAGCAGCAGGGCGCGAAGGTGATCATCACCGGTATTCCGGAGCGGCTGCGGCTGATCGACCGGATCGCCAAGCGGTTGCCGCAGGAGGTTCCCCCGGCCATCGGCCTCGATGTCACCAATGAGGAGAACCTCGGCGAGCTGGCCGAGAAGGTTCGTGAGCTCGCGCCCGAGGGCGTCGACGGCGTACTGCACTCCATCGCGTTCGCGCCGCGCACCCTGATGGGTCCCGAGGCCATGCCGTTCCTGGACGGCCCGGGTCCGGACGCCGCCAAGGCATTCGAGATCTCGGCGTGGTCCTACGCCTCCCTCGCGCGCGCCGTGCTCCCCGTCATGAACGAGGGCGGCTCCATCGTGGGCATGGACTTCGATCCGCGCACCGCGATGCCGTACTACAACTGGATGGGTGTGGCCAAGGCCGCGCTCGAGTCGGTGAACCGGTATGTGGCGCGGGAGGTGGGCGAGGCCAAGCGGATTCGCTCCAACCTGATCGCCGCGGGTCCGATCAAGACCCTCGCCGCCAAGGCCATCGCGGGCACCGCCACCGATGACGCCAAGCAGCTGAACATGCTGAACACCTACTGGGACGGCGCATCCCCGATCGGCTGGGATGTCGACGACCCGACCGTGGTGGCCAAGTCCATCGTGGCCATGCTCTCGGATTGGCTGCCGGGCACCACCGGTTCGATCATCTACGTCGACGGCGGCGCCAGCCACAACACCTGGTTCCCCGCGGACGGTTTCCCCAACTGAGCCGAATTCGACTGAGCTGAAGGAGGAGTGGTGGCCGCGGAGCCCGCTCTGGACCCGGTGCTCGATACCGAGTCCGATTCGGATACAGCGGACGCGCTGCTACTGCTCTCGTTCGGTGGCCCCGAACGCCCCGAGGACGTGATGCCGTTCCTGGAGAACGTCACTCGGGGCAGGGGAGTACCTCCGGAACGCCTCGCCGAAGTCGCGGAGCACTACCTGCACTTCGGCGGGGTGTCGCCGATCAATGCGTTGAACCTCGACATCATCAAGGCGATCGAGGCCGAATTCGCCACGCGCGGAATCGATCTGCCGGTGTATTTCGGCAATCGCAATTGGCATCCGATGGTGGAGGACACCGTCGAGCGCATGCGCGATGACGGAATCCGTTCCGCCCTGGTGTTTCCCACCTCGGCGTGGGGTGGGTATTCGGGGTGCAAGCAGTATCACGAGGACATCGCCCGGGCGCGTGCGGCGGTGGACGATGCGCCCGAGATGGTCAAGCTGCGACAGTATTTCGATCATCCGCTGCTGATCGAGGCGTTCGCGGACGCCATACGCGCGGCCGTGGCCGAGCTACCCGGGGACCGCCGGGATCGTGCCCGGCTGGTCTTCACCGCGCATTCCATCCCGATCTCGGCCGACAATGCCTCCGGCCCGCCCGATGAGCTCAACCTCTACAGCCGTCAGGTCGCCGAGGCGGCCCGATTGTGTGCCGCCGCAACCGGTTTCGCGGACTACGACCTGGTCTGGCAGTCCCGTTCCGGTCCGCCGCAGGTGCCGTGGCTGGACCCGGACATTGTCGATCATCTCGACGCGCTCGCCGGGCAGGGCGTGGATTCGGTCGTGGTCTGCCCCGTGGGCTTCGTCTCCGATCACCTCGAGGTGATCTGGGATCTGGACAATGAGGCGCGCGAGCGTGCCGCCGAACTCGGCATGGCATTCGCCCGCGCGGCCACGCCCGGCACCGATCCGCGTTTCGCTCATCTGGTGGCCGATCTGGTCGAGGAACTCCGCACCGGCGCAAAGCCGTTGGCGCTGAGTTGTTTCCCGCGTCTGGGCTGCACCGCCAATGGTGAAGTGTGTGTGCCGGGATGTTGCGCCACACCATCTTCGGGTCGCCGTCCGGCGCGGTGAGCGGTCCGGTAACCTTCCGCCGGTGAACAGAGACAATAGGGCTCCGGTCCGGCGGGAGCAGGCCGGATATTCGGGTGGTTCGCGCAATGGCGCGGCGGCACGGCCGAAGCGGATGTTCGGTCGCCCGGACTGGTGGGTGTGGATTCCGATCCTCGGAATCCTGGAGGCCGCCTATGTGCTGGCGACACTGGCCGCCTCGACCTTGACGGCCGGTGTCCTGATCGCGATCGGCGTCGTCCTGGTGATCGCCGACTGCTGGTTCAATCGCTGAAAGCTGTTCCTATTTAAGAACATTCACTGCGCGGGCGATGACCAGGCTCACCGTGATCAGCGAGATCCCGGACTGCGCCATCATCGCCAGCTTGGCCCACCGCGACATGGGCATCACATCGGTGGGGCTGAACGCGGTGGCATTGGTGAACGACAGGTACAGGTAGTCGACGAAGGACGGCTCCCACTCCGGATCGGCCAGATCGGGATTCTGCATCTGCACGAACAGGAAATCGGGGAAGGGTTTGCGGCCGTGCGCCCGCGCCGCAGGCCCGCCTCGATCGAGCTCCCAATATCCGAGCGCGAACACCAGCACATTGGTCAGCCACACCTCGACCCCGGAGCTGAGCAGCCCGCGCGCATTGTCGCTGACAGTCCCGTCGATCAGCCCGAGCACCAAGTGGTACACCGACCAGCTCATGGCGAACGCCAGCAGCACCGTCAATGCCAGGCTGCACCGCCGTAGCCACGACTCCTCACGGTCGATCCGAATCGGATTCCCGATCCACAGAATCACCATGAGCACCACCCCCAATGCCGGAATCAGCCACGCCGGATGCGGCGTGAACTGATTCGGTAGCAGAAACTGAAACGCGATAATCCCCACCACCGCGCCCGTCGCCAGCCACCGCGATTCCCCGGTGGTCCGCCGCGCCCACGCCGGAACCTGATCATCATCCGTCGGGTCATTGCTGCTCAGCGCGTCGCTGCCCTGATTGTCGGAGCCGGTCACGCGGCCAGTATGCCTCGGCTTGCCGCCCCTGCCCGCCAGCGACGCAGTCCCATTCGGCGCCGATCGCCCGCAGGCCCGCGATGAATCTGCCTACGGTAGGGCGTCTGCATCGGTATCACTCGCACCGCAAGGAGGAACCATGCTTCCCGACCCCATCGAGGCCACTGACCTCAATATCTACGGCGATGCCGAACTCCCCTGGAAGGTCGCGCTCGAAGCCGCCTCCGCGGGCATCGGCCGCGCCGAAACCGCCGCATTCCTGGCGACGGCGGGAAGTGACGCCCGCCCCCACTCCACCGGAATCGGCGCGATAGCCCACGGCGGCACCCTGTACTTCACCAGCGGCCCCGGCACCCGCAAGTCCCGCAATCTTGCCGAAAACCCGGCCTGCGCCCTCTCCTTCCGCCTCCCGGAAGTCGACCTGGTCTTCGAAGGCGAGGCCCACCGCACCACCGACCCCGCCGAACTCGACGAGTTGGCCGCTGCCTTCCGCGAGGGCGGCTGGCCCGCCGAACGAGCCGACGACGCCCTCACGGCCCCCTACAGCGCCCAATCCGCAGGCCGCCCCCCGTGGTACCTCTACCGCTTCACCATCCACACCGCAGTAGGCCTAGGCCTGGTCGAACCCCACGGCGCAACCCGCTGGCGCTTCGCCTGACCACCCGCATGCACGTAGCCACCGAGGGACCTGTGGTGGTGGAAATTCGAAGCGATTTCCACCACCACAGCTCCCTGATCTTGATCCTCGCTTAGGTGAAGAGACCGGCACGGGCTGCGGTGATCGCCAGAGTGGCTGCCGCGTCGGCGGTTTCGTCGTTCACCGGCTCACGGGTGATCAGTACGCGGAGATAGATCGGTGCGACAAGGGTTTTGACGAGTTCGGCGGGGTCTGTGCCGGAGGGGATCTCACCGCGGGTGGCTGCGCGGGTCACGATCGGTAGGGCTCGGCGAATGCGGTCGCGGAAGACGTGACGGGTGGCGTCGGGTGGTGAGGGCAGGTCCGCGGCGGGGGACAGCATGACCGCGAGCACCGCCCGACCGGAGGGGCTGTTGATCCATGCGACCAGGCTGCGTGCGAGGGCACGCAGGTCGTCCTCGATCGAACCCGTATCGGGCATGGGGATTTCAGCGGCGACGCTGTCGGCCAACGCGTCGGTGATGAGGCTGTCGCGGTCGGGCCAACGGCGGTAGACGGTGGTCTTGTGCACCCCGGCGCGCTGGGCGACATTGTCGACGGTGAAGGCGGCGTATCCCCGTTCGCTCAGCTCATCCACGGTCGCGGCGAGCACCGCCGCGCGAACCTTCGGCCCTCGTCCGAGGGGTGCGGCGAACTCATTGCAACTCCTTGTTGCGATATCGGCGACGACTGGGCATGCTGACAATATCGCAACTCGGTGTTGCGATGCCGAGATGGGAGTCCCGATGCTGTCGAAATCCGTCCAAGGGGCGGCACTAGTGTTCCCTGGCCTGCTGGCCGGGGCGTTCGGATACGGCGCGGTGAACGTGCTGTACGCGTTTCGCGAAGTGCCCCTTGATGTTCGGTTCACGTTCCACACCGCGCTGATGCGAGTCAACGGCCCGGTAATGCAGTCCCTGATGGGCCTGGCCGTGCTGAGCACACTGCTTTTGGCGGTGAGTTCGACGTCGTGGCCCCGGTGGGTCGCGGCAACCGCCTCGGCACTGACCTTCATCTCATTCCTGGTGACCCGTTTCGGAAACGTGCCGATCAACCACCAGATCAAGCGCTGGGCGGTAGGAACGCCACCCGCCGACTACGCCGATATCCTGCGCCGCTGGGAGCTCTTCCATTTCACCCGAACCGGTTGCGCCCTGATCGCATTCATCCTGGTGATCACGGTCGTAGTCGGAAGGTCGAACCGGTGAAGACACTGTCCACCAAACACAAAGACGCCATCACCGCCCCAAAGCGCCGGCCCCGCGTCGAATCGTCCTGCGATTGTTGGGGAATAGGTCGATGTTCGAGGCGCGCCGATACTCCGGTGAACCTCGGGCGTGTCTTGCGGTGACCGACTTACCCTGTAATGCAGGGGGTTTCGGCGATCGGCTACCACTGAGGAGCTCGCGATGGCGAAACGATATGGCGTGACGGGCCTTGAGAATGTGACTAGTGAGACGCAGGCCAAGACGTTCCGAACCGAGCTCGAGGGGCAGGGTTGGAAGTTCATCGCGGCTGCGGAGCCGGGGTACACCATTTTCGAGGTGCCGGACTCCGTGTCCAATGCTCAGGCACGGGAAGCGTTCTCGGATGAGTCGGCGGTGGTGATCGGGGTGCCCGTCGACTACCCGAGGTAGATCAGTCGCTGGCCAAGGAACGGGCGATGACGAGGCGCTGGATTTGGTTGGTGCCCTCGAAGATCTGAGTGATCTTGGCTTCTCGCATGTAGCGCTCTACTGGGAAGTCTTGGGTGTAGCCGTAGCCGCCGAAGACTTGGACGGCGTCCGTGGTGACCTTCATGGCGGCGTCTGTGGCTATCAGTTTGGCGACGCTGGCTTGGCGGGAGTAGGCGAGGCCTGCGTCTCGGCGGCGGGCGGCGTCCAGGTAGGTGGCTCGGGCGGAGTCGACGGCTGCGGCCATATCGGCGAGCACGAAGCCCAGCCCCTGGTGGTCGATGATGGGGCGGCCGAAGGCTTCTCGGTCCTTGGCATAGGCGACGGCGTCGTCGAGGGCGCGCTGGGCGATGCCGGTCGCTACCGCCGCGATACCGAGGCGGCCGGAGTCGAGGGCGCTGAAGGCGATGGAAAGGCCCTGGCCCGGTTCGCCGATCAGGCGGTCGGCAGGCAAGTAAGCGTCGTCGTAGGCGGCTGTGGTGGTGGGGACGGCGCGGAGGCCCATCTTCTCTTCGGGCTTGCCGAAGGAGAGACCCTCGGTGTCGGCGGGGACGAGGAAGCAGGAGATGCCTCGGGAGCCTTCGCCGGTACGGGCGAAGAGGGTGTAGTAGTCGGCCTTGCCGCCGTTGGTGATCCAGGCCTTGGTGCCGGTGATGCGGTAGCCGTCGTCGGTTTCGGTGGCTCGGCAGCGCAGGGCCGCGGCATCGGAACCGGCGTGCGATTCGGAGAGGCTGTATGCGCCGATGAGGTTGCCGGACAGCATTTCTGGGAGCCATTGCTCGTGCTGGGCGTCGGTGCCGTAGGCGAACAGGGGGTGGCAGGACAGGCTGTGCACGCTGACCGCGACGGCCACCGCGGCCCAGCGGGCACCGAGCTCCTCGAGTACCTGGAGGTACACCTCGTAGGGCTGGCCTCCGCCGCCGAATTCCTCCGGGTACGGCAGGCTCAGCAGCCCGGCCGCGCCGAGTGCGCGGAATGCCTCCTCCGGGTAGCGCTGCTGCTTCTCGTATTCGACGACATTCGGTTCGAGGACTTTGTCGGCGATATCGCGGGTCAGCTCGATGAGGTCGCGAGCTTCGGGGGTGGGCAGCAGGCGGTCGACTGGCATGGCCGACACGTTACGACCTGCACCCAATTGCGTGCAAGGCAGCACGCAATTTTGATGGGCCGATAGACTGTCGCGGTGGTATCCGGCCTGCCCCCGAACAAGCATCAGGAGAAGAGTCTGCGCACGCGGGCGCTGCTCTTGGATGCCGCTATCGACAGCCTCGCGGAGGTGGGGTATGCGAGTGCGTCGATTGCCGATATCACGGCGCGGGCCGGGGTGACCCGGGGTGCGCAGTTGCATCACTTCCATACGCGGCAGGAGTTGTTCGCGCAGGCCATCGAGCATTTGACCGGGCGACAGCGGGAGGCGTTGCAGCGGCGGACACGGAGTCTGGCGGCGGGAGCGTCGGCGGGGGAGGTCTTGGTCGAATGTGTGACCGCGCCGTTCGCGGGGAAGCTGGGCAAGGCGGCGGTCGAGCTGTATGTCGGGATCGCCAATGATCGAGAGCTGCGGCGCAATATGTTGCGCGTGCAGCATGATCTGACGGTCGAGCTGCTCGATGCCTGCGCCGCGCGCATCGAGGCACCGCGCGAACGGGTGGAAGCGGCATTCTGGATGACCATCAATCTGGTGCGCGGAGCCACCCTCGACGAGATGGTGGGCCGGGATCGTCTGCGCCGCAAGCAGGTTCTCGCCGATTGGGCGCGACTGGCCGATGACATGCTCGCCTGAGCTGGACTCCCGCCCCCGTCTGCCCCGAGAATTGAGGGCACGTCCCGGCCGAAACGGCGTTGTCGCACAACGCGATACAAGTCTGTAGGAAGTTCTCGTCGATGCCCGGCCCACTCGCGGTGTGCCGGGCATCGTCGGTGCGAGATGGCGACTTGGCCTCGGGGCGGGGGTGCGGTAATGGCGATTACCCGGCGGAATATGCTGCGTGCGACCGGGCTGGGGGTGGGTGCGGCGGCTGTGGCCGCACTGTCGTCCGGATGTTTGCCCGCGGCGGGATCGGAAGTGGGACCGCCGGATTGGGAGGCATTGCGGAAGCGGCTGGCGGGCACGCTGACCTTGCCTTCCGACTCCGGTTACGCCACCGCGAAGCAGGCGTACAACCCCGACTTCGACTCACGGCAGCCCGCCGCGGTGCTGCGCTGCGCCAATGCCTCCGACATTCAGGCTGGGATCGAGGCGGCGCGGGGACGAGTGCCGATCGCCGCGCGCGGCGGCGGGCACAGTTACGCCGGGTACTCGACACCCGACGGCGGCCTGATCCTCGATACGGGAGATATGAAATCGGTGCAGGTCCGGGCCGATGGCACCGCCGTGATCGGCGCGGGAGCCCGGCTGATCGACGTCTACACGAGCCTGGCGCAGACCGGACGCTGTCTACCGGGCGGCTCCTGCCCGACGGTCGGCATTGCCGGGCTCACGCTCGGCGGCGGGGTCGGCGTGCTCGCGGGCAAGTACGGATTGACCTGTGACAACCTGATTTCCGCGCAGGTCGTCACGGCGGACGGCGTGCTGCGCACGGCATCCGCCAACTCCGAACCGGATCTGTATTGGGCGCTACGCGGCGGTGGCGGCGGAAACTTCGGAGTCGTCACCGAATTAACGTTCCGGACGGTCGCCGCCCCGCAATTGGGAGTGTTCCAGATGAAGCTCGGCGGTCCGGTTTCTGCGGTATTGAATGGCTGGCAATCGTTCACCCACACCGCGCCCGATGAATTCTGGTCCACGCTTGCCATTCCGGTCGGCCTCTACACCTGCCGGATCACCGGCTGCTACGTCGGCACCGAATCGAACATGAGGGCACAGATCGACAAACTCGTCGCCGCGATCGGCGTGCAGCCCAGTTCCAGCTACAAAGACAGCATGGAATACCTTCCGGCCATGCGCTATTTCGGTGGCTGCTCGAATTACACGGCCGAGCAATGTCGTCCGGAAGCGGAGGGTGGCGTGTTACCCCGCGAAACCTTCACCGCTACCTCCCGCGTCCTGACCAAGCCCATCGCGGACCCCGACCGCTTCAGTGAAGTGCTCGCCAATCGCAATGGCATGGACATTCTGCTGGATAGCCTCATGGGCGCACCGTCCCGAATCGGTGCGGCCGACACCGCATTCCCGCATCGGGGAGCCCTGGGCACTGCGCAGATCTATTACGGAAAGAGCGCACAGGATGCCCGGACAGCGGTCAGTGAGCTGCGCGATGGCCTGGGTGAGCTGACCGGCAATACCGGCTTCGTCAACTACATCGATCCGACCCTGAAGGACTGGGGGACCGCGTACTACGGCGGCAATGCGCAGCGTCTGCGCGGCATCGCCAAGCACTACGATCCCGATGGCGTTTTCAGCTTCGCGCAATCGGTCTCGAAGATGTGAGTCTCAGAACGAGACGGGCAGCCGGGTGTAGACGCCGGGATAGCCCGGCTGTGCGACACCGCGTCCCCATGAGGTGAGCCCGGCGAGCTTCCCGTCGACCAATAGCGGCCCGCCACTGTCGTATTCGCCGGTATCGGCGGTAGTGGATCCGGCGCACACCATTTCGGTGGCATTGAAGGCAGCGGGGTAGGCCCGCGCGCAGTCGTCATCGGACACCAGCGGCACGGTCGCGGTGTGCAGCCGGGTATTGGAGGTGTCGCCGTCCGAGGTTCCACCCCAGCCGAGGATGGTTGCGCTGCCGCCGTGTGCCGCGGCGATCTGCACGGTCGGCCGGGACTGCGCCTGCGCGAGCGTCAGCACGGCGACATCATTGTGATAGACGTCCACGCCGTCGACGGTCTCCTCCCGGAAGTCCGGATGCAGGCGCACCGCGGTGACGCCGACCTTGGTTCCGTCTTTGACGCTCAGATCGCTGCGATCGAAGGTGACCGTCAGCGCCTGCGGCACCAGCCCCGCCAGCGAAACGCAGTGCGCGGCGGTCAGCACCTGATCCGGTGCGATGAGCGCGCCGCCGCAGAACTGCCCCGAGGCCCGGGTCAAGAACAGCGGGCTGCCGACCGCGGCCAGCCACGGATAGTTCGCGGCCTGCACCTCGGTCCCGCCGACCACGGCGGTGGCGGGCGTCGCGGCGGGTACCGCGCATCCGATGAACACCGCACTGAGCGCGGCGATCCGGCGGGAGACAGTCACAGCACACCTTCGCAATCCGTCGATCGAATCCGCCCATTCAAACAGACTTCCGGCCGCTCGACCGCCTGAAACCGTCGTACCTCCGGAGTACCGTCGCGACCATGACTACGTGGACCGAATTCGCGAAAGGCGCACCACACATCTCGGATATCTTCATTCGTCGGCTCGCCGCCACCGGCAATCTGTGCATGCTCGCCACGCTGCGCGCGGACGGGTTCCCGCGCATCAGTCCCCTCGAACCACGCGTTTTCGAGGGTGAACTGGTGGTGGGTGGCATGCCCGGCACCACCAAGTTCGCCGACCTCGCCCGCGACCCGCGCTTCTGCCTGCACACCGCCACGGTCGATACACACGTCGGCGATGGCGACGTGAAACTGTTCGGCACCGTCCACAATGTGCGGGACGAGGCGCTACACCAGCGCTTCGCCGACGCACTGTTCGAGGAAACCGGTTTCGACCTGCGCGGGCAGAAGTTCGACCCGTACTACGCCGCCGACATCACCGGCGCGTCCTCGGTGGAGGTCATCGACGGCCATATGGACATCACCATCTGGAAGCCGGGTCGGCCGGAACGTGTGGTGCGCAAGCACTGATGGGCACCAGCACTGTCCGGCAGTCTTTGCATGGTTGCAGCGACTGCAACAATGCAATGGATGCATGCGTGCACGAACCGCCGAACAAGGCCCGTCCCAACGCCTTTCGCCCGCATACACCGGCCTCCAGTATGTCCGACACTGTGGAAATCCATCCGCCACAGGGATATCGGGAGCGTCCCGCGCAACTCGCAGGTGCCGTCCTATGGACTCGCGACCCCGCAGCCGACCTGATCACCCCGGTATTGCCCGACGGCTCCATGGACTTGCTCTGGATTGACGGCCGATTGTTCATCGCGGGCCCGGACACCCGTGCCTACCATCCGGCAGCCGGTCCATCATCCCGAATCGCAGGCATCCGCTTCTACCCCGGCACGGCCCCCGCCTTGCTCGACGTCCCCGCGCACGAGTTACGCGACCGCCGTGTGGAACTCGCCGATGTGTGGACTCGAGCAGACGCGCACCGCGCATCCGCCCTCATTACCGCAGCCCCCACCCCGGCCCAAGGTCTGGAGTCGATCGCACAGTGGCGAGCCTCCAGTTCCGGCCCCGCCGACCCGATCCTGTGCCACGTAGTGCGGGAACTCCGTTCCGGCGCTCAGGTATCCGCAGTCGCCGAAGCCCTCGAGCTGGCCCCGCGCCGCCTACACCGAATGTCACTCTCAGCCTTCGGCTACAGCCCCAAAACGCTGGCCCGAATCCTCCGCATGCAACGCGCCCTCGCCCTGGCCCGAGCCGGAACCCCCTTCGCCGACACCGCCGCCCGCACCGGCTACTCGGACCAAGCCCACCTCTCCAGGGAAATCCGAGCCCTGGCCGGAATGTCCTTGACCCAACTACTCCACACCTGACCCGTCCCGGCTGACTTCACTCACACTGGTGTCTCTTCACCCGCGTGTCACCGCACTGAAACACGGGTGAAGTGGCAGGAATGCCGGTGGAGTCGGAGAACCGCAGGCGCGCACCGCCATCAGCTGAGGGCCGCGTAGAGGTCCACACTGTTGCCGTCCGGATCATGCACGGTCGCATACCGCTGTCCCCAGAACGCGTCGAAGGGTTTCAGCGCGACGTGGCAGCCCGCCGCGGTCAGTTCGTCGAACTTGGCATCGACCTCGCCGGGGCTACCGCACTCGAATGCGATTCCAATCCGTCCAGGCCCAGCCTTGGTCACACCTTCGGGATGGAACGACCGAATGGTCTCCTCGGTATCGAACGTCAGCCTCATCCCGCCGCCCAGAGCCGCTTCGACATGCGGCTCACTCTCGGCCCCGGCCGCGAACTCGATCCCGAGCCGCCGATAGAACGCAATGGACGCAGCCATATCGGCCACGACAATCCCTAGAACATTCAATTGCACTGTCATACCCCGACCCTAGGCACCCCACCCCACCCCGGTCTTGAACGAATCGGACACTGCCGACGCCTGGACAGTCAACGTTCCAGCGATCTCCTTGCCCGCCGTCCACCAAAGGGCGAACCCCTGAATTCGCAGGCCTTCTCGACATCTGCATGGGTTGTAAGGCCTGCAACTGTCGAGAAGGCATGCAACTTTCGGAAGCGGTCGAGCGCCGTGTGGTCAGCGGGCGTGGACTGCGGCGAGGCGGGCTTCGCGGATGGCGTTCCAGAGGGGGCGGAGGAGGGATTCTTGGGCGGCTGCGGCGGTGGCGGAGCTGGGGGCGGAGGCGGGTTCTCGTTCGGCGACGGTGAGGATGGCGGCCACCTGGTCGGCGATATCGAGGATGCGGCGGGCGCGCAGGGGCATGGAGTCGGGGTATTGGTGGCGGGAGTGGGCCTCGAGTTCGTCTTCGACGAGGTCTCGGGGGGAGGGGCCGCCGGAGTCGAGGCGGGTGGTGTGGAGTTGTTGGAGGGCGTCGGCGGCATCGCGGACGGCCTCGCGCATGGTGAATTCGGCTTCGCCCAGGGGCATATCGGGGTGGGCGGCCGGGGGGATGGGGGTGGCGTAGACCCGCCATTGGAGGCTGTCGTCGTCGGTCCAGACGGGGACCAGTCCGGCTCCGTCTGCGCCGGGGCTGCCGACCAGCAGGCCTTCCCCGGCTTCGGTTGCGGCGGCGGCGAATTCGGTGCCGACCGGTATGCCGCGGACGTCGCCGGGGACCGGCAGCACCAGCCGGACCTGCGCGCCGGGGCCCACCAGTGCCTCACGGATGAGCTTGAGCAGCACCATGATTCCCGCGCCGGGCGCGGTCTCGGCGGTTTCGTCGGACGCCCACGGCAGTCCGGTATGCCCGCCCGTGACGGGGTCCCCGGCGGCGACCGACTGCTGGGGAGCCCAGGTGCGCAGCGCGTCCAGCACATCATCGGGAGCGCTGTGGCCGGCCAGCCACGAGCCGGCCCAGACCGTCAGCGTGGCACTCGGGGTACTCATGTAAGACAGGATAACTGGCGGGCTACTGCTGTTCGGTGACGAAATCGATCAACCGTTCGACCGCGCCGATGAGGGGGGTTTCGAGATCGCGGTAGGAGTCGACGGCGGTGTAGACGCGCCGCCACCCGTCTTGTGGTGTGCCCCAGCGCAGGCGGCGGCAGACGCCGGTCTTCCAGTCCTCGCCGCGCGGGACGTCGGGCCAGGCCGCGATGCCGACGGCGGAGGGCCGCACGGCCTGCCAGACGTCGATGTACGGATGCCCGGTGACCAGGACGTTGGGGCCGAGCCCTGTGGTCAGATTGGTTTCCTTGGACCCGGTGACGAGATGGTCCACGAGCACGCCGACGCGGCGGCCGGGTCCGGGCCGGAACTCGGTCAATCGGTCCGCGAGATGGTCCAGGCCTTCGAGCTGCTCGACCACCACGCCCTCGACTCGCAGATCATGACCCCACACCCGTTCCACGAGCGCGGCATCGTGCACGCCCTCCACCCAGATCCGGCTGGCCTTGGCCACCTGCGCCTTCAGCCCTGCAACCCGAGTGGATCCGGAGGCCGATCGAGTCGGCGCTTTCGCCGGGGCGGTGGTGGGCCGCACCAGCGTCACCGGCTGCCCGTCGATGAGGAATGCGGCCTCGCGCAGCGCGAACAGCCGGACCCGCCCCTTGCCGTCCTCGAGCTTCACGAATTCGCCGTCGTAGCTGCGGTCGAAACCGACTACCGCGCCGCAGAATCCGGTCGCGGCATCCTCGGCGACGAGGTCGCGCTCGGCGACCACCCGGGGGATCTGTCGCGGTTGTTTGCGCGTATGCCCGGAGAAGATGTCGCCGTACCCTTGGTGCCCGCTCACGGCGTCGAGGCTACCGGCGCTGTGCGGGAAACACTCTCTCGCCGCGCCCATTACGCGTTCTGCTGTGGGCCGAACCGCATTCGGCCGATGCGCGGCATGGCTGTCGGAGGTGCGTGGTGTGGACCGTCGTCGGCGCGCCGTGTGCCCTACCCGAGTACGACCGCATGGCTCGGCTGCGACCCGTGCGGCGTCACCGCGATGACCACCCGAGCGTGCCGCACAAGACGTGTCCGGAATGCCCGCCCGTCGGGTGCAAGATGATCACGAATGACGGCCTCGAGCCGCCGAGACGTCTACTGTTGATGGCGTGGCCGCAATCATTTGGCTGGTCGCGGGGATTCTCCTCGCGGCGGCGGAGATGCTCACCGGTGATCTCACGCTGCTCATGCTGGGCACGGCCGCACTCATTACCGCGGGAGTGGGCGGCCTGACCGGTGCGCCGATGGTCATCGATGCGGTCATCTTCGGTGTCAGTGCGATCGCCCTGTTGTTCTTGGTCCGTCCATTTCTCTTGCGGCGCTACGCGATTCCGCCGCCGCATCAATCCGGAGTAGACGCGCTGCCCGGTAAGACCGCCAAGGTGCTGGAGACGGTCGACGAGCAGGGTGGCCGGGTGAAGCTGGACGGCGAAGTCTGGAGTGCGCGTCCCTTCGATGCGGCGGATTCCTATCCCGTCGGCTCGACCGTGTACATCATGAAGATCGACGGCGCCCACGCCGTCGTCTGGAAAGGTCCATGATGGCCGTACTCATAGTTGCTGTTGTTCTCATCCTGTTGGTCGTGGTGGTGGTCTTCAAGTCGGTGGCCCTGGTGCCGCAGGCGGAGGCCGCCGTCATCGAACGATTAGGCCGGTATTCCCGCACCGTGTCCGGGCAGTTGACATTCCTGGTGCCCTTCGCGGACCGGGTGCGCGCGAAGGTGGATCTGCGCGAGCGGGTGGTGTCGTTCCCGCCGCAGCCGGTGATCACGCAGGACAACCTGACCGTGCAGATCGACTCGGTGGTGTATTTCCAGGTCACCAGTCCGCAGGCCGCGGTCTACGAGATCAGCAATTACATTGCCGCCGTTGAGCAATTGACCATCACCACGCTCCGCAATGTGGTCGGCGGCATGACCCTCGAAGAGACGCTGACCTCCCGAGACCAGATCAACCATCAGCTGCGTGGCGTGCTCGACGAGGCCACCGGCCGCTGGGGTCTGCGGGTGTCGCGCGTGGAGCTCAAGGCCATCGATCCGCCGCCGTCGATTCAGGAATCGATGGAGAAGCAGATGAAGGCCGACCGCGAGAAGCGGGCCATCATCCTCACCGCGGAAGGTCAGCGCGAAGCGGCGATCAAGACCGCCGAGGGCTCCAAGCAGGCGCAGATCCTCTCGGCGGAAGGCGCGAAACAGTCCGCCATCCTCTCGGCCGAGGGTGAACGGCAGGCCCGCATTCTGCGCGCGCAGGGTGAGCGGGCGGCCGCGTATCTGCAAGCTCAAGGCCAGGCCAAGGCCATCGAGAAGGTGTTCGCCGCCATCAAGAGTGGCAAGCCGACGCCCGAACTGCTGGCCTACCAGTACATGCAGACCCTGCCGCAGGTGGCCAAGGGCGATGCCAACAAGGTGTGGCTGGTACCGAGCGATTTCGGCAAGGCCTTGGAAGGTTTCGCCCGCAACTTCGCCGATAAGGGCGAGGACGGCGTCTTCCGCTACACGCCCGCCCCGGACGGTGATTCAGCCGAACGCCCCGAGGACGATTCCGACGAGGTCGCGAGCTGGTTCGACACCGCCACCGACCCGGCGGCCGAACGCGCGGTGCGTGCCGCCGAGGCCGATGCCCGCAACCCGATCGACCCGGCGGGGGCCTTGCCGCCGACCACCGGTATGCGCCCTCGCCAGGAGCCCCAGGCCCCGGCTCAGCAGCAGCCGCAGTACCGCCAGGAACCGCCCGGCGGGGACCGTTGGCAGCAGCCGCCACAGCCGCCTCGGCCACTGGGCCGCTAGCACCGAATGATGCGGGCTCCCGACCATGGTCGGGAGCCCGCATCATTCGGTGTGTGCCGATGTCAGGCGCTTGCGCCCCCGAACCGCTCGCCCTTGATGGATCGCGACGGCTCGCCGTCCACGCCGACCGGAATGTCACCCTCCAGCGTGGTGCGGTAGAGCACCCGCGTCACATCCAGGTGGTCGAGATCGCTCGGCGCGAGGTGCGCGGTCGCGCGATTGTCCCAGAACGCGAGACTGCCCTTCTCCCACCGGAATCGGACGGTGTAGGCCGGATCGGATACCTCGGCGTACAGCAGTTCCAGCAGCGCGTCGCTCTGCCGCGGGCTCAGTCCGACAATGCGGGTGGTGAATCCGGGATTGACGAACAACACCCGCTCACCGGTCACCGGATGCACCCGGACCACCGGATGTTCGGTCACCAGCGGGGCCTTGGCGACCTTCTTCGCGTAATCGCTGTCGGCATCCCATGCGGGCAGCCGCCCGCCGAACCGGTGCTCGGCCCGCAGCCCGTCGAGGAAGGACTTGAGCGAGTCCGGAAGCCCCGCATAGGCGGCGGCCAGATTCGTCCACTGGGTGTCGCCACCGCGTTCGGGCGCGATCTCGGCGCGCAGCAGCGACGCGGCGGGCGGGTTGATCAGTGGCGACACATCGGTGTGCCAATGATTGGTGTAACTGAATTTCCGGATCCCGAAACGCTTTTCGTACAGGCGGCTGTCCACCGCGAGAATTTCGGGGAATTCGGTGGGTGCGTCGTCATCGTAGGGATGCGACGGGGTCACCGTGCCGAAGCGACGCGAGAACTCGATCTGCTCGGCGTGACCGATCTCCTGATCGCGGAAGAACAGCACCTTGTATTCGTGCAGGGCCGCGGTGAGCGTGGCGATCTGCGCCTCGGTGAAATCATCGCGCAGGTCGATATCGGAGACCTCCGCGCCGATATGACCGGCGACCGGTGTGATTCGGAATGCGACGGTGCCGATTTCGGTGACGGCGGGTTCGGAGACAGTGGTCATGATCGTGCCTTTCGTGCGGAATTCGATTGCCGGATGGTGGTGCTCAGGCCGTGGCCTGAATATCGGAGTGCGCGAACTGGCTTTCCACGGAGTCGAGTCCGTAGTGCCCGCGCAGGGTGGTGGCGGTGTATTCGGTGCGGAACAGCCCGCGTTCCTGAAGGATCGGGACCACGCGGTCCACGAAGTCGTCCAGGCCGCCGGGCAGATACGGCGGCATGATGTTGAAGCCGTCCGCCGCGCCCGCCTCGAACCAGGTCTGGAGTTCGTCGGCGATCTGTTCCGGGGTGCCCGCGAAGGTGCGGTGCCCGCGTCCGCCGCCGAGCTTGCCGATCAGCTGGCGGACGGTCAGCTCCTCCTTTTCGGCGAGCTCCTTCACCAGCGTGAATCGGCTCTTGCCGCCCTCGATTTCGCTCTCGTCGGGCAGTGGCGGCAGCGGTGCGTCCAGGGCGTGCTCGGTGAGATCGACGCCCAGTAGCGCGGACAGTTGCCGCAGTGCGTAATCGGGGGAGATGAGATCGGTGAACTCCTGCTCCAGGGCCCGCGCCTCCGCTTCGGTGTCGGCGATGAACGGAACGAGTCCCGGCAGCACCTTCAATTCGTCGGCGGAGCGCCCGTACTTCGGCAGGCGGGACTTCAGATCCCGGTAGAACTGCTGCCCCTCCTCGACCGTGCGCTGTGCGGTGAAGACCGCTTCGGCGTAGCGGGCGGCGAATTCCTTTCCGCTCTCGGAGGATCCGGCCTGCACGAGCAGCGGACGGCCTTGCGGGCTGCGCGGAGAATTCAGCGGTCCGCGCACCCGGAATCGTTCACTGTTGTAGTCGATGGTGTGCACCTTGTCCGGATCGGCGAAGACGCCCTCCTCCGGATCGAGCACGATCGCGCCCGATTCCCAGCTGTCCCACAACTGCACCGCGACATCGACGAACTCCTGGGCCCGCTCATACCGCCGGGCATGCTCGGGGATGGCGTCGAACCCGAAGTTGAACGCCTCCTCCTCATTCCCGGAGGTGACGATGTTCCAGCCCGCCCGGCCGCCACTGATGTGGTCGAGCGAGGCGAACTTGCGGGCCAGGTTGAACGGCTCGTTATAGGTGGTCGAGGCGGTGGCGATGAGCCCGACGTGTTCGGTGGCGGTGGCGATGGCGGCGAGCAGGGTGACCGGTTCGAACACCGCGAGGGTATTGCGCTTGATCCGCGGCCCGACCGCGAGCCCATCGGCGAAGAACACCGAATCCAGCTTCCCGCGCTCAGCGATGCGGCCCAGCTCCTGGAAGTGCTTCACATCGAGCACGCGATGCTCTTCGGTGCGCGGATGCCGCCAGGCGGCCTCGTGGTGTCCGACGCCCATCAGGAAGGCGTTGAGGTGAAATGTCTTGCGGGGGTGCGACATAGGTATGTGCCTTTCGAAGGAGTTACTGCGCCGGTTGGGTACGCCACCGCGACAGGCGGCGCTCGACGGCGACGAGAATGCTGTTGAAGGTCAGCCCCACCAGGGAGATGGCGACAATGCCCGCGTACATGTCCGGAATCGCGAAGTTCTGCTGCGCCGCGGTGATCAGATAGCCGAGACCGGCACGCGCACCGAACATTTCGGCGGCAATGAGCACCAGGATCGAGGCCGAGGCCGCCATCCGCAGACCGGTGAAGATCGACGGTACGGCCGCCGGAAGAACGACCTTCCGGAACAACTGAAGCGGTGAGAATCCCAGGGAAACAGCCGATTTGATGAGCAGCGGATCAACGGTCCGGACGCCGGTGATGGTATTCAGCAGAATCGGGAAGAACCCCGCATACACCACCAAGGCGATCTTGGACGTCTCCCCGATCCCCAGAATCAGGATGAACACCGGCAGCAGCGCCAGCGCCGCCGTATTGCGGAACAACTCCAGGACGGGATTCAGGAACTCGGCGACGGGCCGATACCAGGCGATCGCCACGCCGACCGGCACCGCGACCACCAAGGCGATCGAGAATCCGATCAGAGACCGGGCCACACTGGTGGAAACGTGATCCCACATCTGCCCGTTCCGGATCAACTCCAGCCCGGCCTCGATCACCGCCGAGAACGGCGGCAGAAAGACCTCATCCACCAGCCCCAGCCGGGGCGCGCTCTCCCACAGCCCGAGGAAGAGCCCGATCACGAGCGACGGCTTGATGATTCGCCAGGTCAGCCGCCCTGTCGCCCGGCTCACCCGGGAAAGCAATGCAGCGGCTGGCACCTTTGGGGTGGCCGCAACATCCGGGGCAGCGGCGGATGTACCTCGAGCCGCACCGGGCGAACTTGAAGTGGCGAGCCCAGCCGGAGTGGCAGCGGAGGCAGTTCTGGGTGGTCCCGGAATGGTGATTTGCAGTGCGCTAGACACGGGTCGACCTCCTGTCGGTGGCGGCGAGCGCGGCTTGTTCGAGGCCCTGGGCTCGGGCGACTTCGCTTTGCAGCTGGGTCCAGATGTGATGGCGGAGTTCGCGGAAGCGTTCGCTCGAGCGGATGTCTGGGTCGCCTTCGCGGTCGAGGTCGATATCGACTACCGCTTTGATTCGGCCGGGGCGGGAGGTGAGAACCGCTACCCGCTGGCCGAGGTAGACGGCCTCGTCGATGCCGTGCGTGATGAACAGGATGGTTTTGCCGGTAGCGCGCCAGATGCGCAAGAGCTCGTCCTGCAACGATTCCCGGGTCTGGGCGTCGAGTGCGGCGAACGGCTCGTCCATGAGCAGCACCTCCGGATCGAAGGCGAGGCTGCGGGCAATGGCGACGCGCTGTTTCATGCCGCCGGACAGTTCGTGCGGGTAGCGGTCACCGAAGCCGCCCAGCCCGACCAGTTCCAGGTATTCGTCGGCGATCCGTTTGCGTTCACGCCGTCGAATTCCCTTGGCTTCCAATCCGAATTCGATATTGGTTCGGGCGGTGCGCCACGGCAGCAGGGCGTACTGCTGGAACACCACGCCGCGATCGAGTCCCGGTCCGGTGACGGGCGCGCCATCGAGGAGGATCTGCCCGGCGGTGGGTTTGCCGAGTCCGCCCAGCAGATCCAGCAGCGTCGACTTCCCGGAGCCGCTGGGCCCGACGAGCACGAGGAACTCCCCGTCCCGCACGTCCACGGTGATGTCTTCCAGCGCAGTGAACGCCGCCCGCTCGCCGCGTACCGCGAATTCCTTACGCACCCCGCTCAAGGCGAGTTTCACCGCGGCGCTCATTTCGCCACCGCCTCGCCGCTCGGGCCACTGTCGTTCGGGTAGGTGCCGTTCGAATACGGGTTGTCCTTATTTGTGAAAAGGTCCGTGGCCTTGAGCTTCCCGGCCGGTAGTTCACCATTGCGCACCAGCCAGTCGATCCAGATCTGCAATTCGCGTTCGGCGATCACTCCGCCCGGCACCGGAATTCCCGAAGTCTTGTAGTACTGCAAGAGATTGGTGTTCTCATTGCGTCCGCGCTTGGTGATGATGTCGGCGAACTTGGCCACCACCTGATCGCGCGGCGTCACCTGCAACCAGCGGGTGGCGCGGGCGGTGCCCTGTACGAAGTCCGCCACCGCCTCGCCGTGCTGCTTCAGGTAGTCATTGCGGAAAACGTAGGTGCCGTAATCGAATTGGCCGAAGAGATCCTTATCGGAATACAGCGTGTGCAGCCCGCCGCGCCCGATGGCGGTATCCCGGAACACCGAGCCCAGCGCCGCCACGTCGATCTGCCCATTGCGCAGGGCTTCCTCGGTATTGGCCGGTGGCAGCACGATCAACTGGACCTGCTTGATCTCGGCTTCGGTCAGGCCCTGCTGATGCAGCCATTCCCGGGTGATGAATTCGCCGTGCGCACCGAGGGTGTTCACCCCGACCTTCTTGCCGATCAGATCCCGGGCGGAGGTGATGCCGGAGTCATCGCGGACGAAATAGCCGGTGTAGTTGAGTTCGTCGGCCCCATAGGAGCTGAGTACCGCCGTGACCGGCGCGCCACCGGCGATCAGCTTGACTACCGCGCCATTGAACGCGCTGCCGAATTCGATCTGCTTGGTGGCGGCGGCCTGGATATTGGCGGGTCCGCTGGTGGTGTCACCCTCCCAATGCAGGTCGATCTTGGAGAAGTAGCCGAGTTCGGCGGCCAGTTCGTAGGGCTGGACGAGGCCGGTCGAACCCTGGTAGCGGACAACGGTTTTACCGTCGGCGGTGGTGCCCGCATCGGTTTTCGCGCAGGCCGTGAGCGTGACGAGCGCGGTGGAGACGACGAAGGCGGTGGCGAGCGCGCGCCGCCATCGCGGTGGTCGGGAGGCAGAGAACATGCGGGATTCTTTCGATGAGCGCGCTGATCGCACGGCGTGATACGGGCATGAGTCGACCGCAGGCGAGCCGATACGACTCCTTGAGCTGTGAGAAGCCGCCGCTGTGCCCGAATCGGGGAGTGGGCGCGGCGAAGAATCAAGCGCGACAGATGCCGGGCGGAACGCGCATCAGGTCGAGCGCGCGCCGCCGGGTGAGGACGGTGAAGGGGCTCATTCGAAGACCTTTGCGGGAGTGCCGAAGTGGCGGTGATTGGGTTGATCACATGGTGCGGTTACCGGGGTCTGCCCGGCAACCGCCATTTCACGATGTGGAAATCAGCGTGAGCGCAATTCACAGGATCGAATCCAGTGGCGCGGAATCGGTTTGGAAGAGCGGTCCGATCCGGCCCGCGGCGGTGCGCATGGCGGGCAGAATGCGCCGGATCAATTCATCGTTCAGCCTGGCCGAGCGCGCCTGTACCGCCAGCGCACCGCGCACCTGCCTGCCCGGCCCGACGATCGGCACGGCCACCGAGCGGATCGGATCCTCGGTGGGGATCAGCTCACTCGCGAATCCGGTGCGGCGCACCCGATCCAGATGTGTGTGCAGCCCGCCGGTCCGGACCGGCCGGGGATCGCGCTGGTCGGCGTGCTCCTCGACAATGGTCGTGGTGGGGGAGAAGGCCAGCAGCGCATGCCCGACCGCGCTCGCGCGCAGTGGTTGGCGGGCGCGCGGCACCTGATTGGGGCAGAACCACTCCGGCGGCCGGGCCTGGAACACGGTCACGGCATCGCGTTGTTCAACCACGCCGACGCTGACCGTGATCCGGATGCCCGCGGCCAGCGCATACAGGTGGGGTGCTGCCGAGTCCAAGCCCAGCCGGGTGAGCGCGGGCCGGGCCAGCGAGGCCAGCCCGTGCCCGATTCGGTAGCGATCATTGGCCGGGTCCTGCTCCAGCAATCGCCCGCGGACCAGGGCCTGGGCCAGTCGGTGCGTGGTGCTGACGGGCAGTGCGGCCAGCTGGGCGAGCTCGCTCAGCGACAGGGCCGGATCATCGCCCTCGAAGCAGTTCAGCACCTCGATCGCCCGATCCACTGCTCGAGCGCCGGAACGTGGTTCTTCTGTCATGAGGTCCTCCTGCGGGCACACCGAAACCTGTGGTCCGGGAACTATCGCGATTTGCCCACGTCACGGCAATGGTTCCGCGCACTGCGATCCGATAACGCCCGGTCACCGCATCGTTTTGTCATGACTTTGTATTACGCGATGGGAATCACGAATTTCCCGTGACCTCCGTCACTAAATGCGCTACAAATTCCAGAATTGTAATTCGCCCCGCTTCCGACGCGAACTGCGCTAATACGAGATTTCGAATGAATTCCCATTTGTCAACCAGCTGTGATTGCAACGTGATTAGACGTGATTGTTCCGTTACGTTGGCTCTCGGCTCGGATCAGACCGAGCTCGTACTCGAATCGCCGAACACCGGCAACTCCGTCCCGCGGTTCGAGAGCAACCGACATCCCTGGGGACGGGGACCCGGAGACGTCATCCCGGGCCGGACGGGCGCAGGCAGGGAATCCCATATGCATCGCAAGTTCAGCACCCGCATGCTCGTTGCCACCGCCATCACCGGCGCCATTGTCTCGGTCCCGTTCGCGCTGTCCACCGCGACCGCCTCGGCCGCCGGCAACTGGGACGCCGTCGCGCAGTGCGAGAGCGGCGGCAACTGGAACATCAACACCGGCAATGGCTACTACGGTGGCCTGCAGTTCACCCCGAGCACCTGGGCCGCCAACGGTGGCGAGGGCAGCCCCGCCAACGCCAGCCGCGAAGAGCAGATCCGCGTGGCCGAGAACGTCCTGGCCACCCAGGGCCCCGGCGCCTGGCCGGTCTGCGGCGCCAACCTCTGAGGCTGAGCCCCGCTCCAAGAACATAACGATGGCCCCGGCCCGCAATGATGCGGTCCGGGGCCATTGGCATATAAGGGAGAGCTCGGGCCGGGAGCCGGGCGTATAGGACGGTGAGTGGGCGTCCACGCCGCGGCAACGCTCACGGCGATTCGAACCGGTGACCACACCCGCCCCCGCGCCTACCGTCGATCGGGTGAGCGAACTCGATCATCTGGTGCTGGCCACGCCGCACCTCACCGAGACCGTCCGGACCGTCGCCGACCTCCTGGGCATCGAACCCGTCCCCGGCGGCCAGCACGTAGGCCGCGGCACCCGCAACTACCTCCTGGGCCTCGGCAATGGCGGCTACCTCGAGCTGATCGGCCCCGACCCGGACCAGCCCGACCCGGCCCAGCCACGCCCCTTCGGCCTGGACACTCTCGCCGAACCGCGCCTCATCACCTGGGCCGTCCAAACCACCGACATCGACGCCGCCATAGCCACCGCCCGAACCGCCGGTTACGACCCCGGCGATGCCTCGAACCTCTCCCGAGCCACTCCGGCGGGTGACCTTCTGAGCTGGCGCTTGACCTACCCGCGCGTCAACCTCGGCGAGGCCAGCCTGGTCCCCTTCCTCATCGACTGGGGCACCACCCGCCACCCCTCCCTCGACCTCCCACAGTCAAAACTCTTGTCCCTCACCGCGATTCATCCCGATCCGCACCCCACCCGAACCCACCTCGAAGCCCTGTCCGCCACCCTCGAGGTGCGCCCAGGCCTACGCCCCACCCTCATCGCCACCCTCGACGGCCCCCAAGGCCCCGTCACCCTCCTCTGATCCGCAATCGCCGCGACTCCACTCACGAAACCTGGTCCTCACCCACGCAATTGGATGGGTGAAGACCGGGAAACGTGGGGGAAGTGAGCGGTGGCAGACTGTTGTATGCGGTAGTGGCGATGGCCTGGTTGAGATCGGAGCGGGTTATGAAGGCAGTCCGGTTCAGTCGGTTCGGGGGGCCTGAAGTGCTCGAGATCGTGGATCTCCCGGATCCGCATCCGGGTCCCGGGCAGGTTCGGATTGCGGTGCGGGCGGCCGGGGTCAATGCGAGCGACTGGAAGAAACGCAAGGGCCTGATGGATCCGGAGCTGCCGCAGACCCTGGGGTATGAGGCGGCGGGCATTGTCGATGAGCTCGGCGAGGGTGTGGTGGACGCGGCCGTCGGGGATCGCGTGTTCGGCTTCTCTACCGAGGGTGCGGCTCAGGCCGAGCTGGCGGTGCTGTCCTACTTTGCGCCGATTCCGCCGTCGCTCGATTACCCCGGCGCTGCCGCGGTTCCGGCGGCCCTCGAGACGGCCACGCGCGCGCTCGACCAGCTCGGGGTTCCGGGCGGTGGGACGGTGCTCATCAATGGCGCTTCCGGAAGTGTTGGGAGCGCGGCGGTTCAGCTCGCCGTGGCGCGCGGTGCGCGGGTGATCGGCACCGCGAGTCTCGCCAACCATAAGTACCTGCACTCGCTCGGTGCCGAGCCTGTCAGTTACGGCGAGGGCCTCGTCGAGCGGGTTCGCGCGCTCGCACCCGAGGGTGTCGACGCCGCGCTGGATGTTGCCGGGAGCGGTGTCCTGCCCGAGCTGATAGAGCTCGCGGGTGGTCCGGAGCATGTTGTGACGATCGCCGATTTCGTTGGGGCGCAGGAGTATGGAGTGAGGTTCAGCCGCGGGGATTCCGGCCGCGCGGTCCACGCGATCGCCGAGGTCGGCGAGTTGATCGAGTCCGGGCGGTTTTCGCTCCCGGTTGCGCTGACCTTCCCGCTGGACGAGGTCGCGGAGGCACAGCGGATCAGCGAGGAAGGGCATGTGCGCGGGAAGTTGGTGTTGGTGGTTGGGCCTCTGGCGCTTTAGGTGTGGGCCTCGTAGATGGCTTGGGCCAGTTCGGATTTGATGGACTGGAATTCGGGGGTGGCGGTGACGGTGAGGGCGCGGACATGGTCGGGGTCGTCTCCGGGGAGATCGATGCGACGGTCGACGATCACGCGGCCGGGGCGGGCGCTCATGACCAGGACGCGGGTGGAGAGGAAGACCGCTTCTTCCACTGAATGTGTCACGAAGACAATGGTTTTCCCGGCCTGCCGCCATAGGCGCAGGAGTTCGACCTGGAGGCGTTCGCGGGTGAGTTGATCGAGGGCTCCGAACGGCTCGTCCATGAGGATGATGCGGGGATCGTTGGCCAGGACTCGCGCGATCTGGGCGCGCTGCTGCATGCCGCCGGACAATTCGTAGGGGCGCTGGTCGCCGACATCGCCCAGGCCGACCAGCTGAAGCAGCTGGTCGGCTTCTGCGCGGCGGGTTTTGCGGTCCACGCCACGGCATTTGGGGCCGAATTCGATATTGCCGCGGACCGTGAGCCAGGGGTAGAGGGTGGGGGATTGGAAGACCACACCCCGTTCCGGGCTCGGACCGGCGATGCGGTCGGGGCCGACCAATAGCGCGCCGGTGGTGGGTTCGAGGAAGCCGCCGAGGAGCTGCAGGAGGGTGGTCTTGCCGCAGCCGGAAGGTCCGACGATGCTGACGAATTCGCCGGGCTCGATGGTGAGATCGGTGGGGGAGAGCGCCACCGTGGGGCCGATGGCGCTGTCGTAGGTTTTCGAGACGTCGGTCAGCACGACGCGGTCGCGCAGATCGAGGGCCGAGGTCACTTGGCGCTCGCCTTGGCCGCGGCATCGGAGTAGACCGCAGTCGAATACTTCTCGGGAGCGGCCAGACCTTGAATCTCGCCCTGGCTCAACAGGAATTGCGCCGAACCGTTCAAATCCGCGCCCAGCTGCTTGCCGAGATACGGGGACCCCGCCTGGGTGGCGGCATCGAGGAATACATAGCCGCCGAGCTGCTTTCGCACCTCATCCACCGAAATGCCCAGCTGTGCGGCAATATGCGTGGCCGCACCCTGCGGATCGCTGGCGATCTGCTGTACGGCCCAGTTCTGTACGGCCGTCCACACCTCCAGGAATTTCGGATTGGCGGCGACGAAATCGGCGCGTGCGCCCTCGAGGTCGTAGGTCGGCTTGCCCGCCTTGGCCGTCTCGGCGGCGGTGGTGACCACATGCCCGTTCTTCAGTAGCTCTGACAGGGTCGGATCCCAGACGAAGGCCGCATCGACGCCGCTGTCACGCCAGGCCCCGAGAATGGCGTCGGGCTGGAGGTTCACCAGGGTGACGTCGCGCTCGATCCCGGCGGCGGACAGCGCCGCGAGCAGGCTGTAGTGCGAGGTGCTCGCGAACGGGACCGCGATCTTCTTGCCGCGCAGCCCGGCGACCGAGGTGATGGCCGCATCCTTGGCCACCAGCGATTCGGACGCACCGATCACATCGTGAATCCACACCGCCTTCATATCGATATTCAGCGGAGCCGAAACCGCCCGCGCCGCAGCGGCACTGCCGAGCAGGCCCAGGTCGAGGGAGTTGGATCCGAACGCCTGGATCACCGTCGCCCCCGAGGCGAACTTGGACCAGGTGATGGTCGCCTTGGGCAGGCAGGTCTGTAGGAGCCCGGTGTCCTTCACGATCAGGTCACCATTGGGAATGTCCTGATATCCGAGTCGCACTGTGCCGGTGACGGATTCGTCCACAGGTACCGGGCAGGCGACCTGGGCTTCCGTGCTGCGCGACTGATCGGTGCGATTGGATTCCACGCATCCCGACAGCGCCACGGTGAGTGTGCCTGCCAGTGCCAGTACCGCGAAACTGCGCTTCATGCCTTGCCTTTCCAAGGGGCGGCGAGCACGCCGATCCAAGTGATCACCGCGTCCAGAACGAGTGCGGTGAGACCGATTACGAGAATGCAGGCCATGGTCAGCGGCGTATCGAGCCGCTGCCCGGCCAGATAGGCGAGCCCGCCGATGCCGGGAATGCCATTGTTGAGTTCGGCGGCGACCACCGTGGTCCAGGCGAATCCGACCGCCACCCGAATACCGCCGATGACCTCGGGCAGGGTCGCGGGCAGCAATACCCGCGTGATCACCTGCCGTCGATTCGCGCCCAGCGATCGCGCCGCATTGATCCGATCGGCCGAAACACCTTGCACCCCGGCGACAGTCGCAATGACCATCGGCGGAAACGCGGCCAGGAACAGCAGCCAATCCTTGGAGGTGTCACCGATCCCGAACCACACGATCAGCAGTCCGATATACCCGAGCGGCGGCAGCATGCGCAGGAAATTCAGGTACGGCTGGACGATCGCGCTCACGGTCCGCGAGGTGCCGAGCACGAAACCCACCGGGGGACCGAGCAATACGGCCGCCCCCGCCCCGATCCCGATGCGTTGCAAACTCGCGACCAGGTGCTCCCACAGGAAATAGTTCTGCTCCCCGCGCACCTCCCGGGGCACCCCGGGCGCGAGCTGATGCCAGCTATTGGCGCGCACGAACGCCTCCCACACCGCGTGTGGTCCGGGCAGGAATTGCGCGTCGACCAGTTTCGCCGCGCTCACCGCCCACCACAGCGTCACGAATCCGATCAGCGACACCACTCGCACCGCGATCCCGCGCCACCGCACCGGGCCGAAGCCGAGTCGGCGTCGCGTGGTGCGTGCGGGCGTCGCGGTATCGCTGATGGTCGTGACCGCGGTCGATACTTGCGTCACGCGTGCGCGCTCCCGTCTCTGCCTCGAGGGTCCTGTGGTCCCGGGCCGGGACCATCCGGGAAGATCCTCGCGGCAGAATCAGCGCACGAACAGGGACGCGATCACCGTGATTCCAATGCCGTCAGGCAGGGGTGAGCCGCCACAGCGAGGTGACCTCCGCGCTACGCGCGGCATACAGGGGATCGCTCGCATCGCTGGCCTTGGGATGCTGTGGCGCGGTATCCAGCTTGCCGACCACTCGCAGGCCCGCCGCGGCGATCTGCTCCAGCAACTGTTCACGGCTGCGCAGGCCGAGATGCTCGGCGAGATCCGACAGCACGAGCCAGCCTTCGCCGCCGGGATTCAGATGCTCGATGAGGCCGTCCAGGAAGCGTTGCAGCATGTCCCCACCGGCGTCGTACACCCCGTACTCGAGCGTGGAGGTGGGCCGGGCCGGAATCCAAGGCGGATTGCAGACGATCAGATCGGCGCGACCCTCGGGATATAAAGCGGGGCCGAGGAATTGGGTCCGATCCGCGAAACCGAGGCGAGCGGCGTTGTCGCGCGCACAGTCCACCGCCCGCACGCTGATATCGGTACCGATGACACGCTCGAACCCCCGCGATGCGAGCACAGCGGCGAGCACACCGGTCCCCGTGCCGAGATCGAAGGCTATCCGCGTATCGGCCGGGAGGGGCGCGTTCGCCACCAGATCCACGTATTCACCGCGCACCGGCGAGAACACGCCGTAGTGCGGATGGATGCGGGCATGCAGGGCAGGAATCGGCACGCCTTCCACCCGCCAGCCGTGCGCCCCGATCACCCCGAGAAGTTCGGTGAGCGAAACAGCGACCGGCCGGTCCGGGCCATCGTGTGCCTCCATCCAGGCCTGCCGGACATCGGGGGCCCGGCGCAGTGTGAGGGCATGGGTCTCGTCCAGAACCACCACCAACCTGCTCAGCACCCGGGCCCGATGCCCGCGCAGCTTGCGCTGGGCGAGAAACGCATCACGCGGATCAGACTGCGGCGGTGGCGCTTTCCGATCGATGCGGCGTCCCATGGCCTGCAACAACTGCCGGGCATTGTGATAGTCGCCGCGCCACAGCAGCGTGGTTCCCTCACACGCCAGTCGATACGCGGTGTCGGCGCGGGTGCGGTCGTCGGCGAGCACGATCCGCTCGGGCGCGGGAGCGGAACTCTCGGAATACCAGTCGGCGGACAGCTCGGTATCGGCTTCGGTCCAATGAATGGTGGACACAGTGCTCTCCTGGGAGTCGAACGTGCGTTTGGCATTGCAGCG
The DNA here is from genome assembly GCF_040683015.1 of Nocardia sp. NPDC051030. Lineage (NCBI taxonomy): Bacteria > Bacillati > Actinomycetota > Actinomycetes > Mycobacteriales > Nocardiaceae > Nocardia > Nocardia sp. NPDC051030. The sequence goes on from NZ_JBFBCD010000003.1 coordinate 722,471, forward strand.
CTTCGACGAAGAACATGAGACGACCGGTGATCAGCACCGGCTCAGCCGAAGGATGAAGAGTTACTCCATCGAGCCTGGCATAGATCGCCATTGCCGGGCAAACTGCCTGAAATTTCGGACCCGGGCGAATACTCTGCCAGGCAGGGGAAGGGCGACGCCGCAGGACCGACGTCGCGGGAGGCGACCGAGTCGATGGTTACGCGCAGGGCGGCATTGCGGGCAGGAGTGATCCTGCCGCTGCTGGGAGCCTGCGCGCCGGATGTCCTGCTCGGTGATCGGAACAAGGTCCGAATCGCGGTGCCGTGGAGCGGATTCGAGCGCCAGGCCTTCGACGCGGTGGTGCATCGAACGCACGGTTCCTCGGAACTGAGTGAGGTACAGGTGATTCCGCTCGGCGACGATATCGACACCGCGTTCGCCGCGCGCGGCTCCTCCGCACCGGAGATCGTCATGCTGGCACCCGTGGGACGGATCCGCGAACTCCTCGATGACCGGTACCGGCTGCAAACCATGGACACGAGCCTCTGGCAGGACGCCGACGGGCAACGGTATTCCCCGCAATGGCCGAGCCTGGTGGGGCGCGGTAGCGCGCTCTACGGTGTGCCGTTCAAGCTCAGCCTGAAATCCCTGATCTGGTACGACAGGCAGACTTTCGACGAACGAGGATTACCGGATCCGAGTACCTGGCCGGTGTCGGAGTGGCCGCAGGGGATGGCCAAATTGGCTTCGACTTCGGTGCGGCTGCTGGCCTTCGGTGCGGCGGACGGGTTCGTGATCACCGACTTCTTCGAGAACGTCCTGCTGGCGGCATCCCCGGATGTGTACGCGGAGTTGGAGAACGCGACCGGCGACCGCAAGTGGGACCGGTCCGAAACCAAGACGACGCTGCATCAACTGGGGGAGTTGTGGGGGCATCCGGCCGCGTTCCCGGGTGGTGCCGCGGTGGCCATGACCCGGCAGTTCCCCGATGCCATCCGGGAGGTGTTCGAGCACCGGCGCGCCGCCATGGTGGTGGCCCCGGATTTCGCGGAATCAGTGGTTCGACGGTGTCTTTCGGATGCGCGCCGGGGTTCGGAAGTGGTCGGAATCGCCCGGTTCCCGCCGCTGTACCCGGGTGGTCCGCAATCGATGATCGCCGGTGCCGATGTCATGGTGCTGACCGAGCGTGCGGGAAAGGAAGCCCGGCAGTGGCTGGCCGCACTGGCGGCACCTCAAGCCCCTGAGGTGTGGATCGATGAGTACGGCGGGTTCCTGTCACCGAACCGGCACACTCTGCACCGGACGTCGAAGTTGCTGGAATCGTTTGCCTCCGACTTGGATTCGTGGTCGCGGTTCGATCTGTCGGACCGGATCAGCTGGGGCATCGGTCGTCTGGGCTTGCAGCGCACCCTCGCCGATTTCCTGGTCGATGTCGCGGGCGGAAAACAACTGGATGACGCGGTGGCTGACACGCTCACGAGCCTCATCGAACTGGAGCGGAGGCGGCCCCGGTGACAGCGTCCCGTTTCGATCCGCATGACCTGGAAGCCAACGGCCTCCGGCTCGAACTCACCACGCGCAGGCTGGCGGGTCCGCTGGTGCCCGGTCGGCCACCACAGCGCTGGTTCTGGTTCGCGCTGCGAGTCCCGGGCCTGCTGCTTGTTGCGATTCTGCTGGTGGCCCCGGTGTGCTGGACCATCTGGCAGGCCTGGACGGTGCGGCCGCTCTTGGTGTTCGGGTGCCTGCTCGCCTCGGGTTGCGCTGCGGTCGTGAAACTTCGGCCCGGAAGCCCTCGGGTGCTGGTGCTGGTGGCGGGCTGGGCCGGACTCGGTATCGGCCTGGCGCTGATCGTCCTCGAGGTGTGGGATACCGACTGGGTGGGCGGATATCTCCGAACCCTGGCATGGGTGGTTTTCAGCGCGGTGCTGAGCGGGCTCGCGCTGATCATCGCCTGGTGGGGCAAGGATTCACGCTGGCTGTGGTGGCCATTGCTGGTGCCCTTCGGGATATCGGCCTTCGTCTCCGGCATTGCCTTCCGGCTGATCTTCGAATGGATAGCGGACCGCATGCACTTGGGCGGCATCGTCGAATATCGGATCTGGTTCGCCGCCATGCTCGGTTCGGCGTTCCTGTGGACCTGGCTCGGTGTGCTGATCAGCCTGTGCCGCGCCGCGATTCTCGCCATCGACGCCGACTCCGTGCGGGCGGCTTCGGTGTATCGCGATGATCCCGAGCCGAATATGTGGCGGCACCTGCCACGCATGATTCCGCTGCTGCGCCCGACCCTGCTGATCTTCGGGCTGGTCGTCGGTGTCGCGGCGGCCCGGGTCTTCGACGTGGTGCTCGTCGGTGTGCCCGCCACCTTGCAAGCCTCGGCGGACAGCGCGACGGTGCACTGGTGGAATCTGGCCACCGGCAGCAGTTTCGACAACCCCGACGCCTCCGCGTATGCGCTGGTGCCGGCCGTGCTGATCGGCCTGCTGGCCTGGGCCCTGCAACCCGATATGCGGCGCTACCGCCGGCCGTGGCTGGAAGTGCGGGTGCCGCACCGAGATTCGGCGCGCACGCGATTCGGTCCGACGGTCGTACTCGGCACGGTCACGGTACTGACCTTCGTTCCGATCGGTGTGCTGGTGTGGGTCACGGTGCGTGCGCATCGCGGATTCGACGGGGAGGCGTGGCGCTGGTTGTGGGGGGACGAGGCGCTGAAGCGTTCGCTGGAGACGACGGCGTTGGTGGCGGCGCTGGCCACCATCGTGGTCGTGGCCGCCGCGGTGCCGGTGGCCTTCCGCTTGGCCGCGCTGGCCACCGATCGCCTGGAATCGGCTGTGGCGCTGCCGATTCTGGTGGTTATGACGGTCATGCCCGCGCAGCTGTACGCCGGTCCGATCCGTGCGGTCATGGATAGCGTCGGACTGTCAGGAACGCGGATTCCGCTGATCTTCGTGCACGCGGCGGCCGGTCTGCCCATGGCGATCCTGGTCCTGCGTGGGGCCCTGCTGGCTCCGCCGGACAGTCCCGCCGCCGATGCGCTGCACGGATTGACCAGTTCGGCGACGGCCGCGCGGCGTTTCATCGGCGTGGCCGGTCCGGCGCTCGGTGCGGTGGCGGTGCTGGAGTTCATCCAGGTGTGGAACGACTTCTTCATCGGGCTGCTGGTCAGTGGTGCGGGCGGTAGCCCGTGGTCGCTGCTCCTGTGGGGTGAGGCCCGCCAATTCCATGAGAATGCCGGGCATCTGGCCGCGGGTGCGCTGCTGTCGGCGGTCGTGCCGGTCGCCATCCTGCTCCTGACCTTTCGGCCCTGGCTGGTGCCGGGCTTGACCGGTGGACGCGCGCGATGACCGAGCCTGATCGCGAGGACGCCTCACTCATCGCCGCACCCAGATCCTCACTGTGGCGGGGCTTGCTGGGCACGGCATCGGCGGTCGCCACCGCGCTCATCTACGAACTTGCCCGCAATCTGATCGTGAATTCGCTGGGCGAGGACGCCCACGTGAAGGCGGTCGTCGAGACCGTGCTGTGGGCGCCGGTGGCGGTCCTCGGTGTAGTGGCGGCCGGATACGTGGTGTACCGCCTCGCCCATGGCTGGCGTGAACAGCGTTACGCCGCACGGGAATCCGACCTGATGTCGACGCTGGCCGAACCCGGCCCGCTCATCACCCCGGATACCGGTGTGCGAGTGGCGGTGTCGCAATCGGGTGCGCCGGGCCGAGTGGACGATGACACGCTGGTCGCGGCTACCGCCGTCATCGACGCCCTCCCCATCAGCGCGTACCGGACCGCCGCCCTGCTGTACATGCTGGCGGCCATGGTGGACGCCCCGCATCGGCGGCCGGATGTGGAAGATCCGCCGAACGACCGGGCCGGTCAGCTGCTGGCGGCCCTGCTGGGGGAGCGGATCACCCTGCTCACCGCCGACCGGTGTGAACGCCGCGATCCGCCCGCCGGTTCGACCCCGCCGGTGCTCGATGCTTCGGGCCCGATGTGGCCGGCCGCGCTACCGGCCCTGCTGCGCTATCACGCGGATCTGGCCGAGCGCTGGGCGCTGGCCCTGGGCCGTACTGCCGCGGCGGCCGCAGCCCGCCGCTGGTTCGCGGCCGAAGCGCCGTATCTGCATGGACTCGTCATCGACTGCGTGACAAGGCGATTGGAGCCGCCCATGCGCATGCTGCACCGCGCGATCATCCCGGATCTGGCCCGCCTCTGTGACGCCCTCGACGCCTGGTATGCGATCGTCGGCCGGGACGAGGACACAGCCCGCCCCGGCGACTCGATCGGTGTGGCGCAGGCGATGCGCATGCTGACTCAGCTGGGGGACAATATCTCCGACCCGTTGGACGCGACACCCACCGGAGCCTCGGAGCCGGGGCTGCGCCCCTACTGGCAGCTCGCCCGCATTCGTACCGGTGAGGCCGCGGTGGCACCGGGCGGTATTCGCCACCGGCGGTTACGGTTTCGTCGACAGCAACGCCAGCTCGAGACCAGCCTGCACGCTCGCGCGGTTCATCGCATGGCACTGCTGCGTTTCGCCGGGCTGCGTTCGGCCGACCCCGCGCCCATCCGCACCGCCGCCTTGACCAGCGTCGAGCAGGACCTGGAACGCGCCTGGCGGCGGCTGCCCCGCCCGGATATCACGGGTGAGGTATCGGCCCTGGTGAATCTCGCCGTCGTCCACCTCCATCAGGGCCGCCTCGACGCGGCCGCCGACCGCCTGGAACTTGCCGAAACCCTCACCCGCGCCGACCACGACCCCTACGGCCGCGCCCACACCCACGAAATCTCCGGCGCGGTGTGGTGGGCGCGCGGCGAACCCGCCCAAGCCATCCGCTGCTGGCAGTTCGCCCTTCGCGACTACCGGTCCCTGAACGACACTCTCGGCATCGCCCGCAATCTCCAGCACTTGGGCGCGGCCGCGGTCGTCGCTCCCGAATACGGTGGGCTGCTCCTTACCGACTCGTCACCCGCGACCACGGTCGAGGTCCTGAGGCAGGCCATCGGCTGGCTCGACAAGGCCATCACCCTCAGCACCTCCGCCAACGATCGGCATAGAGCAGAAGGTTCGACACCGGTAATTCGATACGCGCTCGAGTATCGCGAGAAGGCTCGGCAAGCCCTACACGGCGCACCCGGCCCACTGAATCCCCCAGGGGAACCCCAGGATTGGCCCCTCCCGGACGCGTGAACCTCAGGCCGAGAGATCGGCGGGTGGGGTGTTGACCAGCAGGGGATTGGGGTCGCGGGACATAGCGAGTAGGCCGCGGAGCGCTCGAATGACCAGGGGCCAGGTGCGGGGGTCGCGGAGGTTCAGGCCGCCGATGAGCTGCTTCAGCATCGAGAGTGTGTCGAAGTAGATTCGCTCGACGACCAGGTTCTCTTGCTCGTCGAAGACGAAGTACGCCGTCATTCGGGTGCGATGTCGGGATCCGGTGGGCGGGATGCTTCCTAGTGGCCCCAAATGCGTTCCCAGCAGCCAGAATTCGACGATGACAGCGTCGGCGCTGTGCCGCATGGCGATGATCTCGTGATCCTGGTCGGGGAACGCGATCCGGGTGTCGTGGTAATAGTCGCGCACCGCGGTATCGCCGTCGTGGACCGTGAGGGTCGGGATGATCTCGTAGTGCGGGTGCGGGAAGGTGGCCAGGACGTCGTCCCAGTCCTGGCGGACCTCATCGTGGAAGTGGTCGAGGACGAGTTTCTCGCGGGCCCGCAGCACCTCGATGGCCGGTATGGCGAAACGATCGGTCATGGAAGCACCTCGTGTCGTTGGTTCCACGCCGTATTAATTCCACGGCGTGGGAATAGCGTCAGGGTAAATCCACGCCGTGGAAATATGCAAGAGTGGTGGCCATGCAGGGAACCTCGCGCCGTGGGCGGCCTCCGAAGGCGGAAGCCCAGCTCTCCCGCGCGGCCATCCGGGAAGCGGCGCTCTCGGTCCTCGACGCCGAGGGCATCGCCGCGGTGAGCATGCGGTCGGTGAGCCGCGTGCTCGGCGTGGACGCGAAAAGTCTGTACCACCACGTCGACAGCAAGGACGACCTGCTCGACGCCATTGTGGAACACCTGCTCGGGCAGCTTCGCATGCCCGCGCCGACGGACTCACTCGACGCCGACGTGCGCGCGCTGGCCCACGAGTTTCGCCGAGTCACGCTCGCCCATCCGGAAGCGGCGACCCTGGTCCTGACCCGCCAACTCTCGTCCCTGTCCGGGCTGGCCCCGATCGAAGCGGTTCTCGCCGTTCTCCGCCGGACGGGCCGCGCCCCCGAGGAAGCCGTTCACCTGCTCCGCACCCTCCTGGCCACACTGATCGGCACCCTCCTGCGCGAGGTTTCGGCCGGACCCACCTTCGGTACCGATGATGCCGAGGGAATCGCCGACCGGCAGCGCACCCTCGAGGCCTCGGGCCTTGTGCAAGTCGCCCTCGCTGCACCGCATCTGGCCCGTTTCGACCGCGATCGCGAGTTCGATTACACCCTCGATCTGCTGGTTCACGTCGTTACCGCCCGGACCACCGAATCGAATGCGCACTAGGATGCCGCAGTGATGAACTCGAGTTGGCGCCGTGGGTTACCGGACGAACTCGAGGCGGCCCGGGAGCTGTTGTGGTCGCACGGGGAGGTGTGCACCGAACCGATAGCCGAGCCTGAGAGCGCGCAATACGGGGCATTCGCCTTCTCGGTTCAGGGGGAGCAGGTCCGATTCCGGATCGCGAAAACAACCCCCACCAAGCCCGGCCAATTCGTCACCGTCTGGCAGCGCTCGGAGGAGGGGCCGATCCGGCCCTTCGACCTCGCGGATGGGGTCCGGTACTTCATCATCAGCGTCGGCGATACCGAGACGCAGGGCTACTTCATCTTCCCACTCGAAGTTCTCCTGCTGCGAGACATCGTGTCGCGCAATGGAGTCGGCGGAAAGCGCGGTTTTCGAGTGTATCCGCCCTGGGTCTCGCCAACGAACCCCCAGGCCCGCCGCGCACAGTCCTGGCAGCTCGAGTTCTACAAGAGCGCCATTCGGTCATCACCCAAGGCACGCGCCGATGCGTGAGAACGTGATCCGTCCGGCCGCACCCGTCGGCGGCAGATCGGCTGAGCGGTTCAGTGCCTGATAGAGCCAGTAATGGGCCTGTCCCATCGTGGCGGGCGTGTGGGAGAGCTCGGCGGTGAGGGTCCAATAGCGATGGATACGCCGGTCGGTGTCGGTGGCGTCGCACAGTAGTTGTGCGCGGAATGCCGGGGAATCCTGTTCTCCCCGTGCGGCGGCGTGAGCACCGACGAATCGATCGAGTTCGCGTCCCGCGTGTGGTTGCGTGCCCTCCGCGAGGTGTGGCAGTACATCGACCAGTACCTCGCCTACGTGGAAGAACAGTTCTCGATGGTCGCGGATCAAATGCGGCTCGCTGCGCCAGAGTTGTTGTCCCACAGCGCCATGGAGTTCGGGATCGGTGACGAGCCCGGTCAACTCGGCATAGGAGACGACTTCTTCGATCGAGGGGTCGGCAGGTGGTTCCGGGATGGTCGCGTCCGCGAAGGTGTCGAAGTCGGATCGTGTTGTGCCGGTGAGCACTCGCCGCCAGAACCGCACCAGGCAGTCGTGAGCGGCGCGACCGTCCTGCACCGCGGCCAGGAGAGCGAGTCGCGGGGCTCGCTCGCTCGGTGACGCGGCATCGACCGCTCGCAACGAGGCCCGCCGCCATGCGAGGGCTTCGAATTCGATATCGAGGCGGGCACTTTCGGCGGCGATGGCCTCGCCGAGTGAGCGTTGTCCGCGCAGCACCTCGGTGATGGACGCAAGTCCGAGGCCGAGTGCGCGCAGCCGCCGTATCAGCAGCAGTCGTTCGGTGGCGCTGTGCGCGTCGAACATGCGATGCCCGCCCGCGCTGCGGTGTGACTCCAGAATGCCTTCGTCGCAGTAGAACCGGATCGTTCGCACCGAAAGACCGGTTGTGCGAGCCAATTTACCGATGCTCATCGACTCGGTCGGCTGTGTGTTGTCCGTCACAAGTTGTAGAACCTCCACCCCGGTGGAGCTCCTAGCGTAGTGCCAGCGTCGATTTGGGCGCATCCGAGCACAGAGAAGGAGACATGCGTGGCTACCTCGCAGGAGGAGATCGTTGCCGGTATCGCCGAGATCGTCGAGGAGGTGACCGGCATCGAGGCCTCGGAGGTGATGCTCGAGAAGTCCTTCGTCGAGGACTTGGATATCGACTCGCTCTCGCTGGTGGAGATCGCGGTGCAGCTCGAGGACAAGTATGGCGTGACGATTCCCGACGAGGACATGGCCGGGCTGCGGACCGTGGGCGATGCGGTGACCTATGTGCAAAAGATGGAGGCGAACCAGCCGGAGCTGGCCGCGGAATTGGAGGCGAAGCTCCGGGAGGGCGGCACCGGTGATCGCTGATTCGGCCCTAAATCCCGCCGCGGTGGAGCTCGGCGGGTTCTTCCGGCAAGCACCGCACACCATTTGGCGTGCGCTGACGGAGCCGGATCTGCTCGGACAATGGATGGTGCGTCCGACCGGATTCGCGGCATCGGTCGGAACGCGTTTCGTGTTCACCGTGCCCGATCAGCCGCGCGGTGAGATCGCGAGCGAAGTCCTGGTGGTCCGGCCGGTCGAGCAGTTGACCTACAGCTGGGTCTATGTGCGGCCGGAGTTCCCGATGCGGTGGATTGTCGAATGGACCCTGCGGCCACAGGGCCGCGGCACGCGACTTCTCTTGACGCAAACCGGGTTCGATATCGAACACCGGCGGCAGAAGATGGCCCGCAATGCCATGGAGCGTGGCTGGCGAACTACCTTGTCGCGGCTTCCCGGGGTACTCGACAGGAATGGACTGTGAGGCCGGAGCCTTCGATCACGGTGCGACGGGCTCGGGTTCGGCCTCGACGGCAGTCGGCACGGGCAGGCGGGCATCCACCACCAGTCCGATGACGCCCACCGCCAGACAGGCGGCCGTCACGATCAGTTGCGCGGGGGAGGTGCGGTTGGTGAGCGCGTCACCCAGCAGCACCGTGCCCACCGTCCCCGGCACGATGCCCACGAAGGTCGCGATCAGATACGGCGTCATCCGCACCGAAGACAATCCGGCGCAATAGTTCACGATCGCGAACGGCGCGAACGCGATGAGCCGCAACGACCCCACCGCCAGCCACCCGCGCCGCGCCAGCCGCTCGTCCACCGCCCGCACCGCCGGGTGCGTCAGCCGCGCCGACACCCGCTCCCGATCCAGCGCCCGCACCAGCAGCAAGGCCAGCACGGCACTCACCGTCGTCGCACCGAGCGCCAGGCTCAACCCCAGCACCGGCCCGAAAAGCATTCCCGCACTCAGCGTGAACACGGTCCGCGGAAACGGCACAATGCACACCAGCGTGTGCGCCACAAAGAACACCAGCGGCAACAGCGGCCCCACCGAATCGGCCCACACCCGAATCTGCTGTGGCCCCGGATGCGGCGCGAACACAGCCAGCGCCAGCAAGAGTCCGCACCCGACCACCACCGCGAGAACGCGCGGTTGCCGCAGGCGGCGGAGCTGCCCGATCAGGCGTTCGCGAGGTCCTTGCACGGTTGTCGGCACCGAGCCAGGGTACCGGCTCCCGCTGGCGACTTTGCTGGTCTGCCACCGCCTTACTCGCTTGTTGGCGGGATGCCAAGTTACCGGCCGGTAGTGGAGTCCTGGCGGATGTCATGGGGAAGTGCCCGCTAGCATCAGGGGAAAGACGATGAATGCTCGTTAACCGAAGTGGGCGCTGAGCTGTGCGTATGCACCGCAAATCGACCTTTCGGTCAGTGAGTGGGGAGAAGGAAACAGCAGCTATGCCGATTGCTTCCGACGCGGAAACGGGCCCGGTGCCCGAGTATGCCGCCTGGCGCAAGGGTGTCGCCGGGGTGCTGGCGAAGGCCCGCAGGGTGGACGCAACCGAACTGCCGGACGAGCCGGAGAAGCTGCTCGCGGTCTCGACCTACGACGGCCTCACCGTCAATCCCCTCTACACGCGCCGCGATGAGCTGCCCGAGCAGCCGCTGCCGGGTGAATTCCCGTTCGTGCGCGGTGGCGACGCCACTCGCGACGTGCATCGCGGGTGGTACGTGAGCCAGCGCTTCGGCGGCTCGGACGCCAAGGCGGTGAACCAGGACATCCTGCACGCGCTAGAGAACGGCGTCAGCGCGATCTGGCTCAGCGCCGGTGAGCGTGGCGTGCCGGTCACGGATCTGCCGACCGCACTGAAGGGTCTGCTCTTCGAGCTGGCTCCACTCACCCTGAACGCCGGTCCCGACACCGATCTGGCCGCGGCGCAGGTGTTCTCGGTGCTCGACGCCTATGCGACTGCGCAGGGTGCGGCCGTGAACCGCGAGGACATTCGAGTCAACCTCGGTGCGACCCCACTGACCAGTCTGTTCGGCGGCTCCACTGCCATCGACCTGGATGGCGCGGTCGAACTGGCCAAGCAGGCGGTGGCACGGCCGGAATCGGTGCGCGCGATCACCGTCTGCGGCGTGGCCTTCCACAATGCCGGTGCCTCCGACGCGCAGGAACTGGGTGCGGCCGTGGCCGCGGGCCTGGAATACCTGCGCGCCCTCACCGGTGCCGGTGCCGATATCGCGGATGCGCTGAGCCAGCTGGACTTCCGGCTCGCCGCCACCGACGACCAGTTCGAGACCATCGCGAAATTCCGTGCCGCACGCCGCCTCTGGGCGCGCGTGGCACAGGTGTGCGGTGCTCCCGCCTTCGGCAATGCGCCGCAGCAGGCCGTCACCTCCCCGGCCATGATGACCCAGCGTGACCCGTGGGTGAACATGCTGCGCACCACTCTGGCCGCCTTCGGCGCGGGTCTCGGCGGCGCGGATATCGTCACGGTGCTGCCGTTCGATGATGCCCTGCCCGCCGGGGAACTCGGTGTGTCCAAGGTGTTCTCGGACCGGATGGCCCGCAATACCCAGCTGCTGCTCCTCGAGGAGTCGCGCCTGGGTCACGTGCAGGACCCGGCCGCGGGCTCCTGGTTCGTCGAATCGCTCACCGATGAGCTCGCCGCCAAGGCGTGGGAGTTCATGCAGGAGATCGAGAAGGCGGGCGGCTACCTCGAGGCCTTGCAGGCCGGTCTGCTCGCCGAGCGGATTGCCGAGACCCGCGCCAAGCGCGATTCCGATGTGGCGCACCGCAAGACGGCCGTCACGGGCGTCAATGAATTCCCGAACCTGGGTGAGGAGCCGCTGTCCGAGGCGGCCCGCGTGCAGGGCCAGATCGCCCGCTACGGCGCGGCCTTCGAGGCACTGCGCAATCGCTCCGATGCCTTCCTGGCCGCGAACGGCGCGCGGCCGAAGGCGCTGCTGGTGCCGCTCGGCCCGGTTTCGGAGAACAATGTGCGTGTCACCTTCACCGCCAACCTGCTCGCCTCCGGTGGCATCGAGACGATCCACCCGGGCGCGCTGGAAGCCGCCGGAATCGGCGCTGCGGCAACGGCATCCGGTGCCACCGTCGCGGTGCTGTGCGGCTCCGACTCGCGCTACGGCACGGACGCCGCGGCCGCGGTGGATGCGCTGCGGGCGGCCGGTGTGACCACCGTGCTGCTCGCCGGTGCGGAGAAGGCGGTCGCGGACCTGACCGGCGCGCAGCGGCCGGACGGATTCCTGACGGCTCGGATGGATGCGGTGACTGGTCTGTCCGGCCTGCTGGAAAAGCTGGGAGCATAGCGATGAGCGATATCAAGCATCTGATCGGCAATTTCGCCGAGGTTCCACTGGGGGAGCCGGACACCGCTCCGGTCGAGGCCGGGCAGGTGGACGCCTTCGTCAAGGAAGCCGCCGCCGCGAATCACTATGCGCCGGAACAACTGACCTGGCAGACCCCCGAGGGCATCGACGTGCCGCCGGTGTTCACCAAGGCCGACCGGGACGCGATCGTCGCCGAGGGTTACCCCCTGGACAGCGTGCCGGGCCTGGCCCCGTTCGTGCGCGGCCCGTACCCGACCATGTACGTGAACCAGCCGTGGACGATTCGCCAGTACGCGGGCTTCTCCACCGCCGCGGACTCGAATGCCTTCTACCGCCGCAACTTGCAGTCCGGTCAGAAGGGCCTCTCGGTAGCCTTCGACCTGGCCACGCACCGTGGCTACGACTCCGACCACCCGCGCGTCACCGGCGACGTGGGCATGGCCGGTGTCGCCATCGACTCCATCCTGGATATGCGGGAACTGTTCGATCAGATTCCCCTGGACCAGGTTTCGGTGTCGATGACCATGAACGGCGCGGTGCTGCCGATTCTGGCTTTGTATGTCGTCGCCGCCGAGGAACAGGGCGTCAAGCCCGAGCAGCTGGCCGGAACCATTCAGAACGACATTCTGAAAGAGTTCATGGTCCGCAATACCTACATCTACCCGCCCAAGCCCTCCATGCGGATCATCTCCGACATCTTCGCGTTCACCTCGTCGAAGATGCCGAAGTTCAACTCGATCTCCATCTCCGGCTACCACATTCAGGAAGCCGGAGCCACGGCCGACCTGGAGCTGGCCTACACCCTGGCCGACGGCGTGGAGTACATCAAGGCCGGTATCGACGCGGGCATGGAGGTCGACAAGTTCGCGCCGCGACTGTCGTTCTTCTGGGCCATCGGCATGAACTTCTTCATGGAGGTCGCCAAACTCCGTGCGGGACGGCTGCTCTGGAGTGAGCTGGTCGCCAAGTTCGAGCCCAAGAGCGCGAAATCGCTTGCCCTGCGCACGCATTCGCAGACCTCGGGCTGGTCGCTGACCGCGCAGGACGTGTTCAACAATGTGGCCCGCACCTGTGTGGAGGCCATGGCCGCGACCCAGGGGCACACCCAGTCGCTGCACACCAACGCCCTGGACGAGGCGCTCGCGCTGCCGACGGACTTCTCCGCCCGCATCGCGCGAAACACTCAGCTGCTGATTCAGCAGGAGTCCAATACGACTCGCCCCGCCGACCCGTGGGGCGGCTCGTACTACCTGGAATGGCTGACCCACCAGCTGGCCGAGCGGGCCCGCGCCCACATCGCCGAGATCGAGGCGCACGGCGGTATGGCGCAGGCGATTTCGGAAGGCATCCCGAAGCTGCGCATCGAAGAGGCCGCGGCCCGCACGCAGGCGCGCATCGACACCGGTCAGCAGGCCGTGGTCGGCGTCAATAAGTATCGGGCCGAAGAGGACCAGGCGATCGAGGTCCTCAAGGTCGAGAACTCCCGCGTGCGCGCCGAACAGAACGAGAAGCTCGTGCGCCTGCGCGCCGAGCGCGACACCGCTGAGGTTGAACGCGCCCTCGCCGACTTGACCCGTGCCGCAGCCTCTTCCGAGGGCGGCATGGACAATAACCTGCTGGCCCTGGCGATTGTCGCCGCGCGCGCCAAGGCGACCGTCGGTGAGATCTCCGATGCTTTGGAGAAGGTGTACGGCCGCCATCAGGCCGAAATCCGCACGCTCTCCGGCGTGTACCGGGAGGAGGCCGGGAAGGTGTCCAACATCAGCAAGGCCATCGAACTGGTCGAGGAATTCGCCGAGGCGGAGGGCCGTCGCCCCCGCATCCTGATCTGCAAGATGGGGCAGGACGGCCACGACCGCGGCCAGAAGGTGATCGCCACGGCGTTCGCCGACCTCGGCATGGATGTCGATGTGGGCCCGCTGTTCCAGACTCCTGAAGAGGTGGCGCAGCAGGCGGCCGACAATGACGTGCACGTCGTCGGCGTGTCTTCGCTGGCCGCAGGCCACCTCACGCTGGTGCCCGCCCTGAAGCAGGCATTGGCCGATGTCGGTCGCCCCGACATCATGGTCACCGTCGGCGGCGTCATCCCGCCCGGCGACTACGACGAGCTGTACGCCGCCGGTGCCGCGGGCATCTTCGGGCCCGGCACCGTTATCGCCGACGCGGCCATCGATCTCATCAAGAAGCTGGGGGCCGAACTCGGCCACGAGATCGGCACCGGCGCAAGCGAATGACCGACGCCGGACGTGCGGCGGCCGAGGGTGGCAGTGACCACCCTCGGCTTGGCAGCACTGCAGGAGTGGCCATGTCCGGGAGTGCTCCGCGTCCCGCGGTGAAGGCCGCGCGGCGGGTGGTCGATGTTGATCAGCTGGCCGCGGACGTGCGGGCCGGGCAGCGTGCCGGGCTGGCACGCGCTATCACTCTGGTCGAATCCACCCGCACCGACCATCGGGAGCTGGCCCAGCAACTACTGCTGAAGCTCGCTCCCGAAGGCGAGCAAGTGGTTTCGAACCGAGTCGGCATCACCGGCGTCCCGGGCGTCGGCAAGTCGACCTTCATCGACGCGCTTGGCATGTATCTCATCGGGCAGGGACATCGCGTCGCGGTGCTGGCGGTGGACCCGTCGTCCACCCGTACCGGTGGTTCCATCCTCGGTGACAAAACCCGCATGGCCCGCCTGTCGGTGGAACCCGATGCGTTCATCCGCCCGTCGCCCACGGCGGGCACCCTCGGTGGCGTGGCGAAGGCGACCCGGGAGACCATCGTCCTGCTCGAAGCCGCGGGTTACGACGTGATCTTGGTTGAGACCGTAGGTGTCGGGCAGTCCGAAGTGACGGTCGCGAACATGGTCGACGTGTTCTGTTTCCTGACGTTGGCGCGCACCGGGGATCAGTTGCAGGGCATCAAAAAAGGTGTTCTGGAGTTGGCTGACCTGGTCGCGGTCAATAAGGCCGATGGTAAGCACGAGCTCGAGGCCAAGGGGGCGGCCCGTGAGCTGGCGGGTGCCATGCGGTTGATTCACCCGCGTGAGTCTCTGTGGCATCCACCGGTGCTCACGATGAGCGGGCTGAACGGTACTGGGTTGGACAAGTTTTGGGACACGGTGCTTATCCACCGTCGAACCTTGACCGAGGCAGGTGAATTCGGGGAGAAGCGGCGTCGTCAGCAGGTTGACTGGACGTGGACTATGGTGCACGACAGTCTGCTTCGGCGTCTTACGGAGAATCCGAGCGTGAAGTCTCTTCGCGCTGAGGTGGAGAAGCAGGTCCGGGATGGGTCTTTGACTCCGGCGCTGGCTGCTGAGGAGATTCTTCGGGCGTTCGACGGAAGTATGTAAGGACGGAAAGACAAGAGATACAAGATAAAAGACGCCTGGACGAGAAGAGAAGAAGACCCTTACGGCTCGCTTCGCTTCGCCGAAGGGGTCGAGTCCTCGGCCCGACGGGTGTGGCCGGGTTGCCTTCGTCGAGAGGGGACATGAGCCGGGGTTTTGTCCGTTTACCCCTGCCTAATGTCCCTACTGAACGTGTTTCAGTGTTGGGGGGCGCTAGTTGAGGGCGGCGGTGTCCATTAGGACGGTGAAGATTGCTGTGTCCCAGGGGGTTGGGTCGGCGCCGGTGAGGATTGCGTCCAGTAGGGGTGCGTAGGCCAGGCTGCCTGGGCCGTAGTGGCCGGAGGCACGGGCGCTGGCGATTACAGCTTGGATTACCGCCGCATAGATATGCGATCTAGGCGCCTTGATGGTGCGGCCCGAGGCCTCGAGTTGCTGTAGCAGGGACTCAACCGCGTCGATTACGTCGCAGAGGACTCGGATCTCGATGTCGCGTGTGCTGTCCATGTCAGCGCCTCATCCGCGTGGGTGGCTGGTCGGGAGGGTCTGCGATAAGCACATCACTCGCAACTGAGTGCATGAGTGGTATCCGAATATTCAGATTGGTTCGTCTGAAATGCCATGAGGCGATGCGGATTTGCGGAAGATAGGTAGGCGGATTCGTGTGGATGAGGGATTCACATTCGAGGAGCCAGCGATGCCTGAGGTGGATGAAGGTACGTCGCCGACGCTGATGCGTCGGCAATTGGGGCGCTTCCTGCGTGAGACTCGGGAGGGGCAGGGGCTGTCGATTGCCAATGCCGCCAAAGAGGTGCAGTTGAGCTTCAATGCGCTACAGCGGCTCGAGACCGGGCGGACGGTGAATCCACGTCGGCAGGATGTGCGCGAACTGTGCTCGCTGTACGAGGTCGATGCCGACCAAACCGAGAAGGCGGTCGGGCTGGCTTCTCGCGCGGCAGCGGCCAAGGACGAAGGCGGCATCACTTCGCTCGGTGGGTTGTTCTCCGATGCCTTCAATATGTACGTGAACATGGAACGTGCTGCGCGCACGCTCATCTCCTATCAGGAGTTGGTGCCCGGTCTGCTGCAAACCGCAGACTATGCGCGGGCGATGATCAGCGCGTTCTTCGCCGACGGCAGTCGAGACGACATCGAACGGCGGGTCCAGGTCCGGCTCGATCGACAGATCCTCGTCATGCGCAAGACAAGCCCGCTCGCGCTGGATGTCCTACTCCATGAATCGGCCCTGTACCGGGTGATCGGTAACCCGGAGGTGATGGCGACTCAGCTGCGGGAGCTCGCAGAGGTGAGCAAGCGGCCCAACATTTCGCTGCGCGTGCACCCCTTCTCCGCTGGGTCGGTTTGGGGTTTGCCCGCAGTCCCTTTCGTCCTGCTTGATTTCGGCAACGACAGCAAGGGGCGACCTATCGAGCCTCCGATCGTGTACCTCGACGGTGCCATGAGCAGCGATCTCTACATCGAGAAGAGTGATGTTGTACGGCGCTACCATGAGTTCGCTGAGGCCGTACGGTCCACTGCGCTGGACGAGGTGCGGTCGCGAGACCTGATACGGCAGGTAGCTAGGAGATTCAACAGTGAACGTTGACACGTCCGGAGCGCGTTGGTTCAAGAGCAGCTTCAGTGAGACAAGTGGCCAGTGCGTGGAGGTCGCGTTCCTCGAGGGTGGCTCGGTCGGCGTTCGGGACTCTAAGAATCCGCAAGGCGCAGTGCTGGTTTTCACCGCAGGGGAGTGGGATGTGTTTACCGTAGGTGTGCTGGGTGGAGAGTTCGGAGGTTAAACGTTGTGAGTGACGACCTACGGTTCGTTTCGACGGTGGAGGAACTGGATTCGCTGCCGCTGCTATCGGTGATCATGGCGGCGAAGCCGTCTCGGTCGGTGTTTCAGAAGTGGCTCGATCAGCAGGGCGGGGCGCCCAAGTGGGTTCGGACGTCCAGTGATGATCGGTATACCTCTGAGGAGATGGCTGTGGGGCCGTTTCCGTTGTCGGCCCCACAGCAGTTTTGGTTTGTGGTGTTGTATGACCCCTCTGTGCACGGGCATCCGAATGACTGGGCGACCGTGGGTGGGGGACAGGTCAGCGGGTGAGGGCTTTGTCGGCGGCTGCTAGGACTTTGCCGAATGCGTAAACCACGGTTGGTTTCATGAGCAGGCGGGTGAGGGGTGCGGCGGCGAACGGGATCGCCATTTCGCCGGTGGTCGTCCACGTGACGTGGGTGCCGCCCTCGACCTCGGTCAACTTCAGTTGGCCACCCTCGTGTCGGGATGGCGGGAAGCTGCGCTCGACCAGGTAATCGAAACTGTATGGCGGGTTGTAGGCGGTGATTCGCTCTCGGAACCAGCCGATCGTCCAGGTGAGCGCTCGTACCGCGCCGACCCCGTACGGTGCGGTCTCTCCCGGGTGGCTCAGCCGGGACCGCAGTACGACCGACGAGCTGGTGTAGTTGCTGGAGTCCGCCAGCCACTCGAAAACCGCCTTGGGCGGCGCGGCGATGAAGCGTTCGACCGTAATGGTCTCCATGATTGTTCTCCCCTCTACTACAATCGATAGTAGCACTGCTTCGCCGCTTGAATCATGAACCGGCACAACATATTGAGGCTCACCCGGCTATCAACTCACCCACGTGCTCGCCGCGCAGTGGCACCATGTCACCCCGCCGGTCTGTCCACGTTGCGGCTGCCGCGTCGCGCTACCGCACCGGCGGCCCGAGGCCCGGGTCAGTGGGTGAGGGCCTTATCGGCGGCTGCTAGGAGATTGCCGAATGCGTAAGTGAGGGTTGGTTTCAGGAGGAGGCGGGTGAGTGGGGCGGCGGCGACGGGGGACGCAATCTGGCCTGTGGTTGTCCACGTGACGTGGGTGCCGCCCTCGACCTCGGTGAACTTCAGTTGGCCACCCTCGTGCCGTATTGGCGGGAAGCTGCGTTCGATGAGGTAGGCGAAATCGTGGGGTGGGTTGTACGCGGTGATTCGCTCTTGGAACCAGCCGATCACCACGGTGAGGAGTCGGACTGCGCCTGCGCCGTAGGGGGCGGTTTCGCCCGGGTGGGTCAGGCGTGACCGCAGTACGAGGAAGGAGCGGGTGTAGTTGCCCGCGTCCGCGAGCCAGTCGAAAACTGCTTTGGGTGGGGCGGCGATGAAGCGTTCGACGGTGATGGTTTCCATGATTGTTCTCCCCTCTACTACAACCGATAGTAGCACCGCTCGATCACTTGAATCATGAACCGGCACAACATATCGAGGCCTGGACAGCGGGCTTCGGCGCGCGATACCGCGCTCCACCGCGGCTTCGTGAATAGCCGAAGATCAACATGCACTGGTGTAGGCATCGCCCGAGAAGCGCCTGCGCCAGTGCATGCTCGTGAACTTTGACCTCAGTTCAGGGGGCCGAAGAATTGTTGCAAGTCTTTGGCCAGTAGGGCCGGGGCCTCCATGGCCGGGAAGTGCTTGCCGCGTTCGAATTCCGTCCAGTGGCTGCCTTCGGGGACCGGGACCAGGCGGCGGACCGTCTCGTCCGCGCCGAATACCGCGAAGCCCTGCGACACCGATGCGGGGCCGCCCCACTCCGAGGAGTGCGACTGGTCGAACAGGGTGTGCGCGGCCGTCGCACCGGCTCCGTTGAACCAGTACAGGGACACCGTGGTGAGGAGCTGATCGCGGTCGATGGGCAGGTCCGTCCACTCTGTGAACTTCTCCGCGATCCATGCCAATTGCAGGATGGGGGAGTCGGTCAGTCCGTAGCCGATGGTTTGGGGGCGGCTGTTCTGGATGGCCAGATAGCCGGAACCGACCCGGCGGAACTCTTCCATTCGAGTCAGAATCAGCTTGTCCACCGGATCATTCGGATCGAGGCGGTCGGCCATCCCGGGCAGGAAGGTTGCCGTATTGGCGGCCGTCAGCGGATCGGTCACCACGTGGATGCCGAGCACATACTCGCCATCGAGGCTTCCGACCATCCCCGAGACCCCGGCCCCGATATCTCCGCCGTGCACGCCATAGCGCTCATATCCGAGACGCCGCATCAGTTCGACCCAGGCTCGCCCGGTCCGCCCCATCGACCATCCGGCCGCGCTGAGCGGAGTCGAGAACCCGTACCCGGGCAGTGACGGCACCACGACATGGAAGGCCTGGCCCTCGGCGGGATCGACCAAAAGGTCGAGGAGACCCATGAATTCGGCCACCGAGCTCGGGAATCCGTGCGTGATCAAGAGCGGTTTGGCCTCGGGATGGCTGGAGCGGACATGCAGGAAATGGATTTGCTGTCCGTCGATCTCGGTGGTGAATTGCGAATAGGCATTGAGCCGGGCTTCCATGGCGCGCCAGTCGTATTCGGTCCGCCAGTATTCGGCGAGTTCCTTCAGGTCTGCCAGGGCGATCCCGCGCTCCCAGCCGGTGCCGGGGACCTGGCCGCTCCAGCGGGCGTGGGCGAGACGGTCGTGCAGGTAGTCCAGTTCGGACTGCGGAATATCGATGCGGAAGGGCCGAATCTCGGTGCTCATCAAGGTAACTCCGTCCACTGAGGGCTAGTGCTTCATGGGCTCCTTCGAGCTCATATCCAAAACCTACGGAGCATTGCGGAAAGCTTCGTTCCGCATTCGCGAGATAGCCTCGAGAAATGTTGGAGACCTCGGCGCGCCTGCTGCGCCTACTGTCGCTCTTGCAGGCCCGGCGCGACTGGACGGGGCCGGAGTTGGCTGCCCGGCTCGATGTCACCACTCGCACGATCCGGAATGACATCGACCGGTTGCGTGAGCTCGGCTATCCGGTCGAGGCCCGTCCCGGGGCTGCCGGTGGCTATCGGCTCGGTGTGGGTGGGGCGCTGCCGCCGCTGCTGCTCGACGATGAGGAGGCCGTCGCGGTGGCGATTGGATTACGTACCGCCGCAATCGGTTCCATTGCGGGTATCGAGGAATCCGCACTGCGTGCGCTGACCAAGTTGCAGCAACTGCTGCCTTCCCGCATTCGGCATCGCGTGGATGCCTTCCAGCACGCCCTGCCGATTCCCTCGCGCGGCCCGCGCGTGGACCCGGAGGTGCTGACCATCATCGCGGGGGCCTGTCGTGACCATGAGCGACTGCGCTTCGACTATCGGGCGCATTCCGGTTCGGCCAGCCGTCGTTCGGTGGAGCCGCATCGCCTGGTGAATCACCGTCAGCTCTGGTACCTGCTGGCCTGGGATATCGATCGGTCGGATTGGCGTACCTTCCGGGCCGACCGTATTCAGCCGCGCACCCCCAATGGCCCACGCTTCACCCCGCGCGCCCTGCCTCCGGATGCCGAGATCGCCGCCCGTGTGGAACGCCGAATCGGTGAGGCCACTTGGCATTTCCGGGCGCGCGTCATCGTGCATGCCCCTGCCGCTCAGGTGCGGGACCGGCTGCCCATACCCGTGGACATCGAGGTGCTCGACGAGAATCGCTGCGCCTTCGAACCCGGCTCGGACAGTCCGGAGTTGCTGGCGCTCTACTTGGGCATGCTCGGTGCCGACTTCGAGGTCGTGGATTCACCGGAACTGGCTGTGGCCCTGGGTAATCTCATCGACCGGTACCAGCGTGCGATTTCTGGTCATCGCGCATCCGAGTGATCGAAACGAGAGTACCTATTGGTATTCAATACCTTTCGGTACTTGATTTACGAGACGTGCTCCGCCGATAGAATGTTCGCGGATTTCAGCCATGTCGGCAACTATTCGGAATTCTGCGCATTCGCCGTACGTGGGACGGCGCGCGTGTGTAGCGTCTGGTTCGCTCAAACTCTCAATTGATAAGTGGTGGAGCGGTGCTCGGAATTGACGGATGCCTCGAGCGCATCATGGAGATCCCCGGCGCGCGCAGCGTCACCCTGGTCGACGGCGCGAGCGGGCTGGCCATTGCCGCCGCCGGTCATCACGATCTGGTCGACGAGCATGAAGACGCCGCCACCACCACCGATGTGGTCCGCGCCGTGCTGGGCTGCCCCGCCTTGGCGACCGGCCGCCCGGGCGATGACATCACCGAGATCATTATCGGCGGCAATCGCGGCTATCACCTGTTGAATCTGGTGAACGGCGACTTCGACGGCCGCCTTTTCGTCCACGTCCTCTTCGATGACGACACCGGCAATCTGGCGATGGCACGATTCCGGCTGCGCGGAATTCTCGCTGAATTCGCCGAGGACGGTCATGAGCATTGAACTCGCAATCGCACTGCGGCGACTGGAAAACGAGAGGCGCACCGGGGTGCTGCGAGTGGGTGACGGCGCATTCCATTTCACCGATGGCGTGATCGCCTCGGCCGATTGCCGCCGCGCGACCACGCTGGACCGGCTCGCCGTGGAGGCGGGAGTGGCGACCGAGGAGGGATGGCAGCGCGCCGAGGCGGGGGATACCGGGCGGTTGCTGCACAAGCCGCAGCTGGAAACCCTTGCGGTGCTGTCGGTGTACGACGCCGCCTATTTCCTGCTGGCCTCGCCCGCCGTTCCCGAGTTTCGGCCCGCGCCCCCACACTGGCTGGCCCCGATCTGCCACATCACACCCCATGCGCTGCTCGAGGAGTGCGCCCGCCGGGGCGACCCGCAGGCCGGTCCGTGGCCCGTCGATCTCGTCGATCGCGCACCGGTCATTCCCGTGCGCCGCATTCATCGAAAACGCTTGTCGCTCACCGGCGGTCAGGTCGAGGTGCTCGCGGCCGCCGACACCCGCCGCAGCGTCACCGGCATCGCCCGCGACCTGGGCCGCACCACCTACGGCTGCCTGATCGCGGTCCGTGAACTGACCACAGCGGGCCTGATCGAACTACCGGTGGCGACCCCCGTCTCGATCAAGACGGCCGAACCCATGGTCATCGAACCGGTGACTCCCACTCCCGCGGCCGGTATCCCGCCACTGCGCCGCCGTGTCCGCGCGGCGGTGGCCGCCCCCGCCGCCGATCACTGGCAGCCGCTCGACCCCGATGTACTCGTCCGCGTGCGCGCCGCCTTGGAGGGGCTTGCGTGACGCCGCGGAAGAAAGGTCTCCGCGAACTGATGGGAAGGTTGACCAAGGTGCCGATGTCCGGTCCCGATCCGAATGCGGTGGTGCTGGCGGAACTACGGGCCTTGCGCGCCCGCGTCCCGCAGCTGACCGGTGCCCTGGTGGCCTCCACCGACGGCCTGCTCATCGCGAACGATCTCCCGGCACATATCGAACCGACCGGCATGGCCGCCCTCACCGCCTCACAGTTGTCCCTCTCGCACCGCCTCTCCATCACCGCGCACGACGGCGGCTTCCACGAGATCGTGGTGCGCGGCTCCGGCGGCCACGTGGTGATCTACGCGGCCGGCTGGACCGCCTCCCTCACCGTCCTCGCGGGCCCCGACGTGAATGTCGGCCGCCTGCACCTGGAGTCGCGCCCCGTCGCACGCACCATCGCCGACCACCTCACCGCTTCGCCCAATGACCTCCCGAGGAAAACAGAATGAAAGGATCGACATGTCCAATATGGATGTGGCACTGAAGGACATGATGGTGATCGACGGCGCGATAGGCGCGGCGGTCGTCGACTACAACAGCGGCATGGCCCTAGGCGTCCTCGGCAGCTCCAAGACCTTGGACCTCGGCATAGCCGCCGCGGGAAATACCGAAGTCGTCCGCGCCAAACTGCGCACCATCGACCAACTCGGCCTCAAAGAGGAAATCGAAGACATCCTCATCACCCTCTCCAACCAATACCACGTCATCCGCCCCATGACCGGCCGAAAATCCAAGGGCCTCTTCCTCTACCTCGCCCTCGACCGAGGCCGAGCCAACCTCGCCATGGCCCGCCACCGCCTCAAGAGCATCGAGGAGGACCTGGAGGTGTGATCGGCCGCCGTTACCCGGCAGTGCTCGGATGGTCGTGCAGAAACTTCGGTACGACCATCCGCCAGGCCTCGATCACGAACTCGCGCATCTCATCTGGATCTAGGGCGGATAGGCGGCAGTCGACCCAGTTGTAGCGGAGGTCGACCGTAGGCGGCATCAGGATCTTGGCGGGGTTCGAGGCGACCAGGGCGGCGCGTTCGGCCTTCGGGTAGGCGAAGCCCATGACGGTTTCGTCCGGAGTGAAGGCGATGTAGACGATTCGGCCGACCCGGAACTTGATGCGGTCTCGCACGATTGCCTCGTAGGAGCGGGGCAGGGTGAGTGCCAGTGCGCGCACATCCTCCACGGTGACCATGTGGGGATGGTGCCATTGGGCACCGACAAATTTCGAAGTGTGGCCTTTGAACGCCACACCGGGCTCGTTCGCGGAGGACCATGGAGGGGGACACAGCCCGAACGTGGGATTGGTTCGACGAATGAACTCTGATCGTCTGCGATCTGCCCCTGATGCCACACGGCTCGATGATGTGGTTGCCGATGCCCGATGGACGGTGCGGGAGCATCGATTACGGCATGCGGTATCCGACGCGGCGGTGTTCACGGTGGGGTCCGGCGGGTTCGCACAAGTGGGCGTGCCCGAGGAGGCCGGAATCGACTCGGCTCCGGGGGTATTGGTCGCGGGGGCTTATGTGGGCGAAGGCCCGCAGCAACATCTGCTGGAGGGGTCGCGCTGGACCTTGGTGAATGTGAACCCCGCGCCCGCGGAGGCGGAATGGTTCCTCGACCTGTATTCCGGTGTGCTGCACCGGCGGGAGGAGGACGGTGATTTCCGGAGCACCCGATTCGCCTGTGCCGAGCGGCCGGGTGTGATGGCGATCAGAGTCGAGGCAGCGGCCGGGCGGTGTACGCCCGGGCGGGCATTGGACCCGCCGCCTTCCGATCCGGCGGTCACTGTCACCGAGGTCGACACGCCCGGTCACGATAGCGCTGAAACATGCGGCGTCCGAGTCGAATCCGCGCAGGCCGCGATTGTCGCGCTGGCCGCACAACGGCAGGTCGCCGGTCGGCTCGATCGGATCGCCGTATTCGCCGCCGACGCCGCCGATCTCGGGGCGACGCGGGCGCGGCGCGAGCTGCGGCGCGCGTGGGACGACGGGTTCGACGGCCTGCTCAGCGCCCAGCGCCGGGTATGGGCGCGGCGCTGGGCCACCGCGGGCATCGACCTGCCCGATGATCCGGACACCGAACTGGCCGTGCGATTCGCGCTGTTCCAGCTGTGGTCCAATGCGGACGCGCACGGCGAGTCCGCGATCGGTGCGCGCGGCATCTCCGGCGCGGGCTACCTCGGTCATGTCTTCTGGGATATGGACGCATTCGTATTGCCCGCCATGGTGAGCCTCGATCCCGAGGCGGCCGAGGCGATGGTGGCCTACCGGCTGCGCCGCCTGAACGCGGCCCGGGAGCGGGCACGCGCCGAGGGCTACGCCGGAGCCCGGTTCCCGTGGGAGTCGGCGGCGGACGGCACGGATGTGACCCCGCGCAGCGGATTCCTCGGCGGCACAGAGGTTCCCATCCTGACCGGGACTCGCGAGGAACACATCACCGCGGATGTCGCCTGGGCGGCCGATCATTACGCGGAGTGGACCGGGCGACCGAAGTTTGCCACGACCACCGCGCGCGAACTACTCACCGCGACGGCCCGCTACTGGGCATCGCGAATGCGGGTCGATGCCCGTGGCCGCGCGCACCTGGAGCAGATCATCGGCCCCGACGAATACCACGAATCGGTCGACGACAACGCTTACACGAATGTGATGGCCCGCTGGAACCTGCGCCGCGCCGCCCGCCTCGAACCCCGGAACGCGGCCGAGGCCGACGAATTCGCCGCCTGGCGCGCGCTGGCCGACCAGATTGTCGACCAGCTCCACCCGGACGGCCGCTACGAGCAGTTCAGCGGATACTTCGGCCTGGAACCCCTGATGGCCGCCGAGGTCACCCGCCCACCCGTGGCCGCGGACGTGCTGCTCGGTCAGGCCCGGGTCGCCGGTTCTCAGCTGATCAAACAACCCGATGTGCTGATGCTGCACCACCTGATACCCGATGAGGTGGCACCCGGCTCCCTTGTGCCGAATCTCGACTTCTACGCCCCGCGCACCACCCACGGCTCCTCGCTGTCAACCGCGATCATGGCCGCGTTGCTGGCGCGCGCCGGACGTCCCGATGAGGCCGTCGAAACCCTGCGCCCCGCACTGCGATTGGACCTGGACGACCGCTCCGGTTCCACCGCCTCGGGCCTGCACATGGCCACGCTGGGCGGCGTCTGGCAGGCCATGCTCAATGGTTTCGGCGGCGTGCGAGTGCGTGACGGCGTGCTCGCCGTAGCGCCGGTGCTACCGGACCGCTGGCCCCGGCTGGGCCTCGCTTTCCGTTGCCTCGGCCGCAGTGTCCGCCTCGACATCGAGCGAGCGGGCGTGCGGATACGGGTCGACGGACCACTCCCGGTCGCGGTCGGTGATCGCCCGCCGCAGGTGTTCAGCGGTGAATCCTGGTGGCCCGCAACGAAGGAAGGAAAGCCGTGAACCATATTCTGGTCCGTTTCGCGGAACCGGCCGTCGAGGTCGCCACCGCCCTGGAGAAGGTGGTCGACGCGCAACTGCGGATCGTCCCCGCCGAGGTCTCCGATGACGAATTCGTCCACGGGCTGCACGAGCCCGAGGCGGTGATCGGCGTGCTCGCCCTGCGCGACGGCGCCTGGGACATTGTGCAACGCACCACGATTCCGCTGGTCCTGGTCCCGCTGGAGCCGCTCGCTCGGGAATCGCGCCCGTACGGGATCGAGCGGATCCTGGTGCCCCTGGACGGCACCGAGGAAGCGGCGCAGTCGGTGGCGGAGGCCGTAGGCCAGTTCTGTGCGGCGGGTATCGAGATCATGGTGCTGCACGTCTTCGACCGCGATACCGTTCCGGCGCACTGGGATCAGGCGGCGCACGCGCGCACCGCCTGGGAGAACGAATTCCTCGCCCGCTACTGCCACCCCTACTTTCCCGGCCAATGCCAGACGGTCACGGTGCGCAGCGGCGTGCCCGGCGAGAGCATCGTGGACGTGGCGGCCGAGGAGGCCGACCTGATCGTGCTCGGCTGGTCCAGGCAGTTGCTGCCCGGCCGGGCCCGGAGCGTCCGGCAGACGATCGGCGCGGCATCGGTCCCGATCTTGCTGATCCCGGTGGGTCCGGGAGACACATAGCCCCTTGAACGAGCCGACCGACCGGCTCACCCTGGAAGATGTGCGAGATACGAGAACGGCGGCCCCGCTCATCGATTCGCGGCGGCACGATGCGGTGATCTTCGATATGGACGGGGTGGTCACCGACAGCGCCTCCATCCACGCGGCGGCTTGGACCGAACTGTTCAACGATTTCCTGGCCCACCGACCGGCCGTCCCGGGGGAGGACCACTCGCCCTTCACCCCGGACGACTATCTACGTTGGGTCGACGGCAAACCGCGCACCCGTGGAACCGTGGATTTCCTTGCCGCCCGGGGTATCTCACTACCCCCGGGTGATCCCTCCGACGCCCCGGACGCCGACACGGTCTACGCCCTGAGCAGTCGCAAGGACCGCCTGTTCCTGGCCCGCATCGCCCGCGACGGCGTGCCGGTCTTCGATTCCACGGTCGCGCTGATCCACCGGCTACAGGCCGCAGGACTGGGCACCGCCATCTTCTCGGCCAGCCGCAACTGTGCCGAGGTACTGCGCGCGGCCGGTGTAGGCGATCTGTTCAAGGTGCGAGTGGACGGCGTCGTCGCCGAAGAACTGGGACTGGCAGGCAAACCGGATCCGGACATGCTGCTCGAGGCAGCACGCCGATTGGGCGCGAACCCGGACCGGACCGTGGTCGTCGAGGACGCGGAGGCGGGAGTGAGAGCCGGTCACGACGGTGGATTCGGCCTGGTGATCGGCGTGAACCGTGGCGGGCACGCCGAGCGCCTGCGCGAAAGCGGAGCCGATGTCGCGGTCGAGGATCTCGCGGAAGTCCAGCTGCACAGCGAACAGTGAACGCGCCGGAGCCACAGGAAATCTCGTTGCCGTAACCCTCCGCCGCACCCGCCCGCGGAGGATCATGAGTGCAGGATGCCTGGCAGTGGCGTCCGGTTCTGGCTCGAGGAGATGAACCCTGATGGTCTCCGATTTTCACCTGATGATGCACGCCGTGGTGGTCTGGTTGCTCGACGCGGGGTTCCTCTTACGCCTGACGTGAACTAGACCCGGTCGAGGCCGAATTCGCGGGCCGCATTGTCGTGGCAGACCTGGCGCAGCCAATCATCGCCGAGGTTCAGGCGTTCGAGCGCGTACAGGGCGTGTCCGTAGGAGTACGGGATATTCGGGAAGTCGCTGCCGAACAGAATGCGGTCGCCGAAGTAGCGCAGGCGGCCGCGCTCCCCGGCGGGGAAGGGATCCTGCGATTCGAAGAAGTCGGTGAAGGTCATGGTGGTGTCGAGCAGGACACCCTCGTGAGCCTGCACGATATCGAGGAATTCGGAGTACTCCGGCGCGCCCATATGCGCGATGATCAGCCGCAACCGGGGAAAGCGTTGCAGCAGTGCGGCGATCGGCTCCGGGCCGGTGAATTCCCGTCCGACCGGCGCGGATCCGCAATGAATGAGCACCGGAACCCCGGCCTCCTGGAGCATGCCCCAGACCTCGGTCAGCAGCGGATCACCAGGATGAAAACCGCCGACCTGCACATGCAACTTGAAGATTCGCGCACCGGCCTCGAGTGCTGCCTCCACATAGGCGGCCGCCCCGGGCTCGGGATAGAAGGTGGCGGTATGCAGGCAGTCGGGGGTGCGTGCGGCGAAGTCGGCGGACCATTCATTGAGCCAGGCCGCCATATCCGCCTTGTGCGGATACACCAGTGAGGTGAAGGCGCGAACCCCGAAGCCGCGCAGCGTCTTCAGCCGCACCTGCTCCTCGTCACGATAGGAGATCGGCCAGGTCCGCCCGAGCAGCGGCCCGGCGGATTCGAAGTACTCCCACACCTTCCGCATGACCTGCTCCGGCATGAAATGCGTATGGATATCGACGATCGCGGACAGCCCGAGCCGATCACGGAACTCGGTGACATAGTCGAGATCGGTCTCGCCCGTCACCGATCCGCCTCTCCCAGCTCCTGCGCCGGATACACCGACCGCGCGAAATCACCCACCCGGCTGATCATCCGATCGAAGAAGTCCTCCGGATCGGTACCGATCACAATGTCCGCATTGGGTTCGCGCCCCCACATACCCGCCCAGTCCGCGACGGTGGTGGCACGCGTGATCGTCCCCGCCAATTCCACATCCACGGTGGCCGGTTTGGTCACCGCCAGTCGCGGATCCAGCGCGACCGCCGCCGCGAACGGATCATGCATATGCGCCAGATACCCCTGGTCATACAGCTTGTGGAAGTCGAAGTAGAACCGCACCGCATCGGTGAAATGCCGAATGATCGGATTGCTGGCCGCCGAACGCATGTCCGGCCCGTCGGCCTCGGTCACCAGCTCCACCGGCAGGCTCCCGGCCCGTTCCGCCAGCAGCGCCACATGTTTGGGCCGCATCTCGATGGTCTCGGTGATATCGAGCGCGCAGACCAGCGGCCGCCGATCCGCCGGCGCGGCGGAGAAGGCGTCGAACACCTCCTTGGCGGCCTCCGGATCGACGTGCACATTCCACTCGTTCGTGGGCGTGGTGTTCCCCGGATGGTTGAACGCCCCGCCCATGATCACCAGCCGCCGAAGCAGCTGGGGGAGCCGCGGTTCCATCCGCACCGCCAGTGCGAGATTGGTGAGCGGCCCCGTGCACAATCCGACGATCTCGCCCGGATGCGCCCGGACCAGATCGACCCACATCTGCGCCGCCGACCGCTCCGAAAGCTGCCGCCCCGAAGCGGGCAATTCGGCATACCCGACCCCCTGCGGCCCATGCGTGTCCTCGGTGGTCCGCAGCGGAATCGCCAGCGGCTCCTCCGCTCCCAGCGCCACCTCGATCTCGGGCGCCCGGCACACATCCAGCCAGGCCAGATTATTCGCCGCCACTTGGGGCGCGGGCACATTCCCCGCGGTGGCGGCAATCCCGACGATCTCCGCCTCCGGCGAGGCGAGCAAATAAAGCAGAGCCAGCGAATCGTCGATGCCGGTATCGACGTCCATGATCATCATCTGCCGCACGCTTCGAGGGTAGTCGGTGGCGTTCAGTAGGTCGGCAGGACGTAGTCCTCGGTGCTGTCCAGCATCTTCATCATGATCGGGCGGAAGGGGCGGGTCGTCATGAGCTTGCCGACCTGCATGACCATCTTGAGGCCGAGCTTGGAGGTGGGCAGCATCATCTTGAGGCCGCCGCCGGGGAGCTCCTTGGCCTTGTCCAGGAACGGGGTGACCGCGGCCTCGTAGCGGGCCAGCGCGGCGGTGAGATCCTCGGGGGTCGAGGCGATTTCACCGGCCAGGATGTACGCGCCCACAATGGCCATGGCGGTGCCCATACCGGTCATGGGGGAGCCGCAGAAGCCGGAATCGCCCAGGAGCGTGACCCGTCCGGCGCTCAGGCTCGGCATATCGACGCGCTCGAGCTCGTCGAAGTAGAAGTCCGGGGTGTCCTCCATGGCCGCGAGCACCTCGGGAGCCAGCCAGCCCGCTTCCGACAGCATGTCGGCGATGAGCTTCTTCTGCGCGGCCACATCGCGGCGCAGCGCCGGATCCTTCTCGGCGCGCAGGGTGATGATCGCCTTGGAGGTGGCCGGGTCCCCATCGGGCCGGATGCCGACCGAGGCGCTCGGCACCGAGTGCAGGGTCATCCAGTGGGGCTTGACCGAGGCCGGGGTGTCGATGGTGAAGAAAGACATGTACCCGCCGAGGTAAGTGCCGAAGTCCTCCTCCGGTCCGAAGGCCATCCGCCGGGTGGCCGAATGCACCCCGTCCGCGCCGATCACCAGGTCGAAACGCTCCGTCGTGCCGGAGGCGAAAGTGACCTCCACGCCCGACTCGTCCTGCTTCAGCTCCTCGATCCACTCGCCATAGCGGTAGTCCAGATTGCCTGCGACAGTGGCGAGCTCGGTGAGCAGCACCTGATTCAGGTCACCGCGGGTGATCTCGATCTCGGCGATCGGGCCCTTGCCCTCGAACATATCGGCGGACATCCCGTAGATATCGCGGCCCTGGCGATCGACCAGCTTCATGCCCTCCTCCCGGAGCTGGTACTTCCGGATGCCCTCCATCAGACCCATGCGCTCGGCCACTTCCTTGCTGGCACTGCGCAAATCGACGGCCTGGCCGCCCGGTCGGGGAGTTTCGGCGCGCTCGACTACAGTCGTCGCGATCCCGGCCCGAAGCAACTGAAGCGCAACGGCATTACCGGCAATGCCGCCGCCGGCGACCAGGATGCGGAGGTTGGTGTTGCTCATGGTGGAACTCCCTGTTTGATGAAGCACGTTCGTCTGAGACATATGTCTAACACACACGTGCACCCATGTCTAGAACAGATGTCTAAGACGCTGCTACGGTGGGGGTTATGGGAAACCGAGAAGACCTTCTGACGGGCGCTCGCCAGGCGATACTCGATCGCGGTCTGGCCAAGGTGACCGCCCGCGACATCGCGACCGCGGCCGGAGTGAGCCTGGCCGCCATCGGCTATCACTTCGGCTCCAAGGACCTCCTCGTCATGGAGGCGCTGACCGACGGCGTGGGCACCGAGATCGGTGACGGCATCGACAAGGCCATCAAGGACGCGGGGGAGGGCCACTCACTCTGGGACTCCCTGGCCGCCACCTGGAACGGCCTCGTGGACGTCATTCAGGAGAACCAGCAGTCACTGCTCCTGAGCTTCGAGAACGGTGTTCAGATCGCCCGCAACCCCGAAGCGCAGATCTTCATGGCTGAGGCCACCGGCCGCGCACGCTCCGATATCGCCGCCGCCCTGCAGGGCGCACACCCGGACCTGACCGACAAACAGGCCACCGCGGTCGCGAGGCTGATCTTCGTCATGTTTCAGGGCATGGCCACACAATCGCTCATCGGCCCCACCGCCGACCTCATGGACGGCGATGATCTGGTCACCGCGATACGAGCCCTACGCGGCAAGTGACCGCCGAAACACCAGCGATCTCGCGGGCCTTCACCCGGCCGGGATGTGCCGCAGACGTGCCATGGCAATGAGCGCGATCACGAGTGCGGCTCCGGCCGCGATGGCGGAGGTGAGGTGCATACCCGCGAGGAAGGCGTGCTTGGCGGCATCGGCAACCGCATCGCCGAGCTTTCCGGGCAGGGAGTTCGCCACTTCCATTGCCGCACCGAGGGTGTCGCGGGCGCTGCGGGCATCGGGATCGCGCAGGCCATAGGGCATGCTGCTGCCCAGCTGGGTGCGATAGATGGCGATACTGATGCTGCCCAGAATGGAAATGCCGAGCGCGCCACCGAATTCCGCGCCGGTCTCGGACAGC
Source organism: Nocardia sp. NPDC051030 (assembly GCF_040683015.1). Classification (NCBI taxonomy): domain Bacteria; kingdom Bacillati; phylum Actinomycetota; class Actinomycetes; order Mycobacteriales; family Nocardiaceae; genus Nocardia; species Nocardia sp. NPDC051030. Next base: position 753,787 of record NZ_JBFBCD010000003.1, read on the forward strand.
CCCGAGGCCGCACCGGCCTGCTCCGGGGGAGCGGTGCCGACGATCAGCTCCGTGGTGATTCCGAACACGGGGGCCAGGCCGAATGAAACCAGCAGGGACGCACCTATCGTCAGCTCCACCCCGCCCGTCGCGGTGATCTGGGTCAGGAGCAGCAGCCCGGCCGACGCCATGGCCATCCCGCCGCCGATCATGTAGGCGGGCCGCACGAACCTCGCGATTCGCGGACCCAGCTGCGACCCGATCATGAAGCCCAAACCGGCTGGAATGGTGGCGATTCCGGCCCGCAGCGGCGACATGCCCAGCACCAGCTGGAAGTACTGCCCCACGAACAGGAAGTACCCGAACGCCACGAAGATGGCGACCATATTGATGGCCAGCGCCGTGCGGAAGCTACCGAGCCGGAAGAGCCGCAGATCCAGCATCGGCTCCGCCGCGGTGAGCTGGCGCCGCACGAACAGCACGCCGATCATCAGCCCGGCGGCCAGCGCGCCCAGCGCGAGCGTGCCCGGCCCGTCCTGCGCAACCTTTTTCATGCCGAACACCACCGTGAGCACCGCGCCCGTACACATGGCCGCGCTGATCAGATCCAACCGCCCCGCATCGGGATCGCGGAACTCCGGCAGCACCCGCGGCGCGAGAATCAGCAGCAGCACCATGACCGGCACGGCCAGCAGAAACACCGCGCCCCACCAGAAATGCTCCAGCATCAGTCCGCCTGCGAGCGGCCCGATGGACCCGCCGACGGAATAGGACCCCACCCACACCCCGACCGCCACCGACCGCTGGGCCGGATCGCGAAACATGGTGAATATCAAGGACAAAGTCGAGGGTGCGAGGGTTGCGCCCGCGATGCCGAGCATGGCCCGGCATCCGATCAGCACCGGGGCCGAGGGCGCGAACGCCGCGATGATCGACACCGCGGCGAAGGCCGCCGCCCCGGTCATCAGTAGTCGTCGTCTGCCGATGCGATCTCCGATGGTGCCCATGGTGAGCAGCAGCCCAGCCACCAGAAAACCGTAGACGTCGATGATCCACAGCAATTGGGAACTGGTGGGGCGCAGGACCGCACTGATCTCGGGGACCGCCAAGTGCAGGACGGTGAGGTCCATCGAATACACCAGGCATGCGAGGGCAAGAACGGCCAAGCCGAGCCACTCCCGTCTTCCCACCGTGACAGTGCCGCCGTCCTGGGCGGCAGAAAGCATGGGAGTAGGTGAGTCCACGGTGACGTCCTCCATCTACATGCCGGCAGAAGTGTTGGCAATAATGATGTCGGTTTCAGGATCTCAGATATTAACGGCTCAAAACCTCTTTGCCGAAACGTAATTCGCGATATTCGCCAATAATTTTGCGAGGGTGCGTGGATGCACTTACGGGTGTGCGTGCACTCGGATGTGAAGGCCCCTGCGGCTATTCCGAACCGTCCGGTCGGGGAGTCCAACCCGGTGCGTCCGCACCGTATGGCGGGGCGGGCCAGGGGTGGTCCGGGTAGTCCGAAAGTGTGGGCGCGGCGGTCGTCACCGCGTCGTGAGTAACCGCATAGGATGGTGAGGGAGCCTGTGCCGCAGGGTGATCCGCTGTTCGACCGGCCGCTCCGAGCAGCCACGACGCCGTGCGCGCCAAAGCGACCCGCACATCCCGGCCGAGGCCGTCGCGCCCGCGTGACCCGAGCGCGTCCAGCACGCCCGCGGCGAGCAGATACCCGCTCGCGTGATCGAGCGCCTGGGCGGGCAACGCCCCGACGGGCGCTTCGCCGCGGGAATTACGCTGTGCGCCTTCGATGAGAGAAATTCCTGAGGCGGCCTGCACGATGCTGTCGAAACCCCGCCGATCCCGCCACGGACCGCTCGTTCCCCACGCGGAAACTCGGCCGTGCACAATTCCCGGCCGAATTTCTCCGGGACGCACGCCGAGCCGTTCCAAAGCGCCCGGTCGGTAACCTGTGATGAGTATGTCCGCACTGCTGATCAATTCGCGAAAAACAGCGAGTTCGGTACGCAAATCGACTAGGGTGGACCGCTTCCCCTGACAGGTGTCCAGATACTGCCATCCGATCTCGGGCAGCCGCGGCGGATCGATCCGCAACACATCAGCGCCGAGCAATGCCAGGGCCCGGGTCGCCACCGGCCCGGCGATCACGCGCGTCAGATCCAGCACCCGTACTCCCCGCAAAGGCAGCATTTGGGTCGCGGTGGCCGCTGCGATCGGTGTTGTGCCGGTGAAAGATTTGTCCGCTACACCGTCCTCGCGCACTTTCACGGCAACCAACGGTCCCTGCGCACCGGCCTTGCCCTGCGGGCTGTCCGCCCACTCCCGCTCGGTCCGCACCCGCACCGCGATGGCGTCGAATTCGGCCGCGCGCTGCTCGATATCGGCGGCGGACAGCGTCGCGATTCGCGCGACCATGATCTCGCGGGTGGCGTCGGCGGGCAGTTCGAGGGCCGTCAGCAGGCGTTCGCGATGATGCGGATAGTTGGCGTGCGTACGCACCCAGGCGTCCGCACTCTGAAAGAACCCGGAAAGTTCCGCGAAGGCGTCAACCGGGCTTCCACCGAGACGGAACAGTTTCTCGCTCGCGAACGCGGCCGCCACTCGGCCCGGATCGATCGCGCTACGCAGTGGCTGCACTCCGCAGTCCACGCGCCGCCGATCCGCCGCTGCGGCGAAGGCCGCCACCGCCCCGCCCGCCAGCGGCCACACCGGTAGCGTCGCAGCCAGATTCGCGCCGGGTTCGACGGCGGGCATACTCGATCGAGTGACACCGACCCCGGACTCGTAGTCGCCGACCAGCGTCGCGTACGTATCCACGAGTTCGACACTAACGCCCGAAGGAGGCTCCGCCGTGGTGGCAAAACTCACCGGCACAATGTGGCTGCGCGAGTTGCGTTCCGATGCCGACCCCCGAACCGTGCTGGTGTGCTTCCCGCCCGGCGGCGGCTCGGTCACCGCGTATCGCGCGTTCGCGCAGCGGTTCGACTCGGGTACAGCGGTATTCGGCGTGCAGTACCCGGGCCGCCAGGATCGTATCGGCGAAGCGCCGGTCACCGAGCTCGGCCAACTGGTGGACCCGGCCGTACAGGATGTGTTGCGCTGGCCCGCCAGCGTGCCCGTGGCCATCTTCGGGCACAGCATGGGGGCCACGGTCGCCTACGAGGCCGCGCGCAGTCTGGAAGCCGCAGGGCGCTCCGTCTCCCACTTGTTCGTCTCCGGCCGTCCCGCACCGGGTTTCGACGAACCGGGCCGCCTGCACGAGGGCCCCGACGACGGTCTGATCGGGCAACTGGAACTCCTCGCCAACGATCCCGAGCCCGTCCGCATGCTGCGTGCGGAACCCGGCCTCGCCGAACTGGTGCTGCCCGCCGTGCGCGCCGACTACCAAGCGGTCGAGACCTATCGCCATCGACCCGGAGATCCCTTGCGCTGCCCGATCACCGCCATGGCGAGCACCGCCGATCCGACCATGTCGGAGGATCAGGTGGGGGAGTGGCGCGGCTACACCGTCGCCGAATTCGCCAGCGCCACCTTCCCGGGCGGCCACTTCTACCTCGACCTGGACGAAAATGTCTCGGCCGTGGCGCAATTGGTCGCCAGTCGGCTGGCGGGTACGTACTCGCGCAAGTGAAGCGGATTCAGCTCGCGACGGCCGATCTGGCCGCCCGCCGTCGGGACAGGTAGATCAGTCCGGCCCAGCTGATCAGCACGCAGAGCACCACCAGCACGCGAACCAGTTCGAGTGCGCTGCGCGGATACAGCACGCCGGTGATGTAGTGGTCGATGAAGCCGCTCGACGGCAAACCCGCCTCACCGGCCTTGTGCCGCGACCAGTTCTCCAGATCGGTGAGCGGGCATTCGAACCCGAACAGCACCGTGCTGAACCCCCACGCGAACGCCATCAGATGCAGCCAGATCGTTCGCCGCCATCGCCAGGCGATGAACCCGCCCACCACGACATAGGCCACGAAGACGAAATGCACGCTCGCGGTCACATCGGCCAGCAGCCGGTAGATCATGCCACCAGCATAGGAGCCGTCAGCCCAGGTACTCGGATTCCAGCACGAGATCCTTGAGCAGCGACTGATATTCGACGTGCGTGCTGTGCTCGACCGTGCGCCAGCTCGTGCCCTCCTGCTCCCGCATGTAGCGCAGGTAGTCGGGCGCGCCGGGCACCTTCACATTGTCCGCGACCACGACACTGCCGGGATGCAGCCAGCCCGCTTCCTTGATGATCCGCAGATCCGAGAGGTAGACGGACTTCTCGTGATCGATGAAGAGGAAATCGAGTGCCCCCGGCCCGAATCCGTGCTCCTTGCGGAGCTGCTCGACCGTCCCGCCGCCATCCCCGATGCTCCCGACCACCACGCTCACCCGATCCGACAACCCCGCCTGCGCGATGACCGTGCGAGCGATCTCCGCATTGTCGGCATTGAACTCGACCGACACCAGCTTCGCGTCATCCGGCATATCACGCCCGGCCCGCACCGCGCTATACCCGCAGTAAGCCCCGAGTTCGAGCAACAGCCGAGGCTTGGCCCGCCCGATCGCGGCATCCAGAATCAGCCCCTTCTCATCCCCGACATTCACCAACATCGTGTGATTGCGCGCGAAGTCATCGAACGCCGCCAGCACACTGTCCGGATCCCCAACCTTCGAATGCGCGATCACAAAGGCCCGAGCCGCCGCCTCCCGCCCATCCCCGATCTGCCCGGTCCGAATGAACCGCGGCAGCCCCACCGCGAACCGAATCCACGACCACCGCAAAAACGGCAACCGATCCCGCACAACCCCACCGATACCCTTGCCGCCCATAAGGTTCCCCCGCGCTAGAGGTGCTGGTCGGCTAGATTATGGCCCCCGCACAGCTGGTGGGGTAGGGGATTGGCGAGCTAGAACCATACATACACGCCGATATGCGCATCTATATATGTGAGCTTGAGTGCGTCAACGTGGCACAGCAGCGGGGGAGCGGCCATCGAGGCCGCAGTGTGGATCGCAGGCCGTCCGTGGGTTGGAGAACGAAATCCCTGGTCCAGGCGCCGAAGATCCGTCCGCCCAGTCAATGGCAAGGCATTACATATCTATACGTCAATATGCGCATCTCACTATGTGTCATCCTCCAACGAAACCTCACCAACCTTCGTGCCTTACGACCTCAAAAGACGCCAGTGACAAGACGGGGTTGACCCCTGCGTAAGGGTCAACCCCGGGGGGTCACCAGTTGGAGGGCTCGTAGTCCTTGAGGAAGCAGCCGTAGAGTTCGTCGCCGTCTTCGCCGCGCACGATGGGGTCGTAGACGCGGGCGGCGCCGTCGACCAGGTCGAGGGGGGCGTGGAAGCCTTCCTCGGCGAGGCGGATCTTGGTGTAGTGCGGGCGCTCGTCGGTGATCCAGCCGGTGTCGACGGCGGTCATGAGAATGCGGTCGGTGTCGTACATTTCGCGAGCGCTGGTGCGAGTCAACATGTTCAGGGCGGCCTTGGCCATATTGGTGTGCGGGTGGCCGGGGCCCTTGTAGCCGCGCGCGAAGACGCCTTCCATGGCGGAGACGTTCACGACGTACTTGCGGTCGGCGGCCGCGGCGGCCATGGCGGGGCGTAGTCGCGAGATGAGGATGAACGGCGCGACCGAATTGCACAGCTGCACTTCGAGAAGTTCGGTGGCGTCGACTTCGCCGACGGCCTGCACCCAACTATTGGTGTGTGCGAGGTCGGGGACGAGACCACCGGCGTCGATGGCGACGCCCTGCGAAATGCGTTCGGGCGTGGCCGAACCCGCAACGAGCGCGAGATCGGTGATATCAGCGGCGGTGAGGTTCGGGGTGAGCGAGGCGGTGAGCGCGGTCGGGTGCGCCTGCATGGTCTTGCCGAAGCTGATCACATCGGGCAGTTCGCCCGCGGGCAGCGGACCGTTCTCGGCTTCGACCAGTGCGCTGTAGGCACCGGCGGAGCGGCGCACGGTCTGCGCGGCATTGTTGATCAGGATGTCGAGCGGGCCTTGTGCGGCGATGTCGTCGGCGAGCGCAACCACCTGCGCGGGGTCACGCAAGTCGATGCCGACGATGCGCAGCCGGTGCAGCCAGTCGGCGCTGTCGTGCTGGGCGGCGAAACGCCGGATGGCGTCATTGGGGAATCGGGTGGTGATGGTGGTGTGCGCGCCGTCGCGCAGCAGCCGCAGCGCGATGTACATGCCGATCTTGGCGCGGCCGCCGGTGAGCAGGGCGCGGCGTCCGGTGAGATCGGTGCGGGCGTCGCGCTTGGCGTGGCTCTTGGCCGCGCAGTCGGGGCACAGCTGGTGGTAGAAGGCGTCGACGCGGGTGTAGCGCTGCTTGCAGATGTAGCAGGGCCGCGGCTTGAGCAGGGTGCCCGCGGTACCGGCCTCGACGTCGGTGGCCGAGCTGATCGGGATGCCCGCGGTCTCGTCGTCGATGCGATTGGGCGAGCCGGTGGCGGTGGCGGCGACGACCGCCTTGTCGGCGGTCGCCACCGCGTCGCGGGCTTCGATGCGCTTGCGCTGTTTGAACTTCTTGAACATGTGGCTGACGGCCCGTTGCACGGCCACCGAATCGGGATGGTCCTTGTCGAGTTCACCCGCTTGTTCCAGGACGCGCAGGCAGACTGCCAGCTCGTCGGGGGCGATGGCCGTGAGGTCGGGGGTTACCGGGGTCGTATGAGCGGCCATCGGGAAGCGGGGTGATCCTTCGTGTGCGGGGCGGTTGACCTGACCATTGTCGCATCGTGGAAGTGGGCGGCCGGTCGAGGGCTAGGACACGGGCCGGTTCAGGCCAGGACCGCACCGCCGTCGAGGGTGAGAATGGTGCCGGTCGCGTGCGGTTGGGTGAGCAGGTAGAGGTAGGCGTGGGCGATCTCGTCGACCTCGCCGATGCGGTGCAGGGGAGTGGCGGCGGCGGTGTCCCGGTAGAGCTGGTCGCGGATTTCCTCGGGGAAGGAATCCCATAGTGGTGTGCGCACGACGCCGGGCATGACCGCATTGACGCGAATCGGGGCGAGTTCGACCGCGAGCGCGCGGGTGAGGCTTTCGACCGCTCCGCACAGGCTCGAGGTGACGCTCGATCCGGGTATGGGCCGGGGTCCAGCTGTTCCGGTGGTGAGGGTGATCGAGCCGTCCGGTCGCAATCGTGGCAGGGCGGCTTGGATGACGGTGAGTGCGCTGAAGTACCGCAGCTGGAAGAACTTCTGGGTGTCAGCGATATCGAGTTCGGCCAGGGGGGAGAGCAGGAGCGCTTCTCCTGCGGTGTAGACGAGGTGGTCGAGGGGGCCGAGCTGTTCGAACAGTGCGTGGATCTGTGCGCTGTCGGTCAGGTCGGCGACGAATCCCTGTGCGCCGGAGGGCAATCCGTTGACCGCGTGGTCGACGCTTGTCTGGCGGCTGGAGACGACGGTGACTTTCGCGCCCTGTTCGGCGGTGGCTCGTGCGACGGCGAGCCCGATTCCGGAGGTGCCGCCGAGTACGACGATGTGCTGTCCTGCCAGGGTCATGACCGGTCCTATCTGTCGAAAACTGTCCCTCTCACCTTGGTTCCGAGCCCTGGCGTACGTCCAAGACCTATGTGCGCCGCTGTAATACCCTGAAGGCATCATGAACGATCTGGATCTCCGCAAGCTCCGCTATTTCGTTGCCGTGGCCGAGCACCTGCATTTCGGCCGGGCCGCGCAGAAGCTGTTCATCGCGCAGCCGGTCCTGTCGCGCCAGATCCGTGCGCTGGAAAACGAGTTGGGCGTACAGCTTTTCGTCCGAGACCGGCGCTCGACGGTCCTCACCCCCGCAGGCGAACAGCTCCTCGCCGATGCGGTCCCACTGCTGTCGGGAGCACAAGCCCTGCAACGCAGGGTGATTCGCGCAGCCCAGGACGCCGACACCTTCACAATCGGTTTCATGCCGGGCCTGATCGTGACCGCCCTGGTCCGTGCCCTGACCGACCGCCACCCCGAGCTGACCGTGAATCTGGTCCGCACCACGTGGGACGACCAGACAGCGGTCATCCATGACGGCCGAGTGGACGTGAGTTTCGTTCGCCTGCCGATCGATTCGGAGGGCTTGGAGGTCCGCCCTCTGCATACCGAACCGCGCGTCGTAGTACTCACGGCCGACCATGCCCTGGCAGGCCGGTCCGAAGTCGCCGTCGCCGACCTGGCCGACGAACATCTGCTCCAGCCACCGGATCTGGTCCCCGAATGGCGTGACATCGCCACCGAACTACGCTCACCCCGCCCCCGCGTCCCGGATTTCCACAGCGTCGAGGAGAAGCTCGAACACGTCGCCGCGGGCCATGGCATCGCCTTCCTGCCGCTCTCGGTAGCCACTTTTTACAGTCGCCCCGACCTCACCCATCTACTGGTCCGCGATATCGCTCCCAATCAGGTGAGCCTGGCCTGGAGTCCCGCCCGGCGCACCCCGATCCTGGACGAATTCATTGCTCTCGCTGTGAATCCGGGTCCATCGGAAAGATGACTGGGTTGCGTAAGTTGTCGGTCCGGTCGAGCGATGGGTGCGGCGGTGGTCGGTGCGGCTGGGTAGGCTCTGGCCGTTGTGACTCGGGGACTGCGCCGGGCCGCGCTTGGTAGGAGGTATGCGTGCCGCTGGTGCACGGGGATGTGTTGGCCGGGTACACCCTGGATCGGGTGATCGGTGTGGGCGGGATGGGGAAGGTATATCTGGCTCGGCACCCTAAGGTGGATCGAGATGTGGCGCTCAAGGCGTTGCACGAGGATTTCGCCGTGCGGCAGACGGCGCGGGCCTGGTTCGCGCTCGAGATCGCGTTGCTGGCGGGGCTGGAGCATCCGAATATCGTTGCGGTGTACGACCACAGCGCGGTCGGGGACGAACACCTGTGGTACGCCATGGAGTTCGTGTACGGCATCTCCGCGGCGCGGCTGGTGCGCGAGGGCGGGGCCTTGCCGGTGGCGCGCGCGGTCGACTGGGTGACCCAGGCCGCCCGGGGTGTGGACCATGCCCATGCGGCGGGGATGCTGCATCGCGATATCCGCCCGGCGAACCTGTTGGTGGAGATCGATGACGAGGACCGGGATCTGGTGCTGGTCACCGATTTCGGGATCGCGCGCTCCCTCGATGGCACCGCGACCGATGTGACGTCGTCCTTCGCGTATGCCGCGCCGGAACGGTTCTCCGGGATGATCGATCAGCGGGCGGACGTGTACTCCCTCGGTTGCACGCTGTACGAATTCCTCACCGGCCGACCGCCGTTCCCGCTCACCGATCCGGCGGCGGTACTGGCCGCGCACCGCGACGAGACGCCGCCCGCGCCGAGTTCGGTGCGACCCGGCCTGCCCCCGGTGTTCGACCGGGTGATCGCGACCGCGCTCGCCAAGGATCCGGCCGCGCGGTATGCGAGCTGTGGTGCGCTGGCCGAGGCCGCACAGCAGGCCCTGGCCTCTTTGAACAAGCCACTCGCGGCGTCGACCATCCCGATCACCGCGGGACTGGGAGGCCGTCGGTTCCCGAGGCCGTTGACGGTGGGTGCGGCGGCGGTCTGCGTCGGCACCGTCGCTTTGCTCGCGATCATGATGTTCAACGACTCGGACAGCTCGGACGACGCGGTGGCGGCGCGCCCGGCCGCGACCAGCACAGCTTTGCCCACCACCACAACGTCCACTTCGCTTGCGCCGCAGCCGCCATCCACGCCCCCGCCACCCCCGCCGCCATCGGCGGAGGACATCACGGCCGCGGCCCGCGCCCAATGCGGCGGGCGGCTGCAGATGGTGCAGGACTTGGGCGTGGATGGCGCGATCGGTGCGCTGGTGGAAGCACCGGAGTGGGCATTCACCTCGCCGCCCGATCAGGCGATCGCCATCGAGGCGATTCGACTCGCCGGTGCCGGGGAGTGCGGTTAACGACTCAGGACACGAGGCAGGCGGGACCGGTCTTGGTACCGGTCCCGGCAGTCGCGGTGACGGTGAAGGTGGCGTCGGAACCGAATTCCTGGCCGGTGATGGTGTGCAGGCCCTTCCAGCGCGGGTACCAGGTGGTGGTGCCCTTGCCGCTGGAGTCGGTGACCACGCCGATCGGATTGAACGAGAGCCAGTAGCCGTCTTCGGGCTTGTTGTCGGTGTTCACGTCCTTGAGCGACACCGAGGTCCCGGGTGCCGCGGTCACGGTGACCGTGTACGAGCAGCCGACTCCATAGGAGGTCGAGCTGCCGAAACTCAGGCCCGACGCGATATCGATACCGGTGATGGTCGCTCCGGCGGTCGGTGCCGCGAGGGCGAGCGCGGCGGCCGCGGCACCGAATACGGCCACCCTGCCGACGATCTTGTGTGCTTCGAACATGACCAATAGGCCTTTCTCACAACGGGGTTCCCGCGACAAGCGTCGCGGGCCGCAGGAGACGTTACGCGAAGGCAACGACCTCGCCGACTCGAACTTTGTGCGCGTCGGCGAGGTGATCGGCCGGGCTATGTGGTTGTCGCGCCGACGGGTTCGAGTTCCCCGGCATCACCGTCGCGCCCGAGTTCGCGGGCGCGTTCGGCGAGCAGTGCGAGCAGCCGCGCCGGAATTTCGGCGCGGACTTCGATCAGGGCCCGCCACACCACATCCGGGGTGTCCGGGCTGAGCGCGGCGAGGAATTCCTCGAGATCGTCCATGCCGTCGATGATTTCCAGCACCCGAGCGCGTCCCTGCGGATCCTGAGCCAGCGCGACATCCACCAGAGTGTGGATGGTGTCGCTGCGCGAGGCGGTGAGCACCGCGGTGAGCAGCTGCTCACGCGTCAGATCGCCGATGCACGACGCCAGCACGGGCTTGACCGAATCGGGCAAGGCATCCACCAGAGGCAATGCCTGCGACCACAATTCGTGCTCGGCGGTGCTGGCGATGACCGCGCGCAGCACCTCTGGCTCCTGCATGATCGGCAGCGCGGTCATGCGGCGGCGGTTCTCCTCGGTCATCGCCAGCGCCACCGGGATCAGCGCATCCCACAGCCCGGCCGTATCGGCCTCGCGAATGAGTTCGGCCAGACGCTCATCGGTCTTGTCGCCGACACGCGAGGCCACGAAGGCCAGCTGCGCCTCGGGCAGGTGCGCGGCCAGCGGCAGCAGGTTGAGCCACTGCCCGCCATCGAGCGCGGTATCCATGACCGCGGCCAGCACCTCTTGCGCATGCACGGCCGGGCGTTCGGCGAACAAGCGCAGGCTGTCGTGGCTCATGGCGCTGGTGATCGGCAGCAGCGTGGCCCAGGCATCGAGTTCGTGCACCGCGCCGATGAGCGCATCGAGGACCTCATCGCCCAATCCCGCAGTGATATCGCCGATCCAGGCCCGATTGTGCGGTGCGATGGAATCGAGCAGGTCGATGCCCTCGGCCCACATGTTCTGCACATAGGCCGCGCGGATCACCCCCGGCACCCGATCGGCCACGATGTGCAGCACCTTGTCGATGGCCGACTTGTCCTCGAGCAGGAATCCGATGCGCAGCAGATCCACATCGCTCATCACCGGTGCGGCCGCCCGCAGCGCGGGTTCGGGCACCACATGCACGAACCGGCCCATGGTGATGTGATCGCCGCGCGCGAGCAGCTCGCGCGCCACGTCCTCGACCATCTTGGGCGGCACCGCGGCAATGATGGCGGCGGTGCGGCGCGGATCGAGCTGCACCGAGCATTCGGCCAGGAACCGCGACGGCAGCGATTTGGCGATATCGATGGCCCGCCCGGGATCGACCGCGCTCGCGGTCGCCGCGCACAGCACCGGCCCGAACGCCCGCTCGGCCATCTTGGAACTGATCGCCACCGGCACCAGCTTGGAGGCGGCGGCAATCCCCTTGAGCCGCTTGGCATCACGATCGAAGAGCAGATCGGTGGCACGCTCACGGAATTCGCGAATCGCGGCGGGCGGCAGATCCACCAGGAAGTCGAGTTCGGTCGGATCCGAAATCCCCAGCAGGCGTGCGAGCTTGGTGGTTTCGGCAACGGCGACGAGATGTTCGCTCACAGACCCAGTGCTTTCTTGACGGCCGGGCGCATCAGGCGCGGCACGAAGTCGAGGGAGGTGCTGATGGCGGCGTCGAGGTTCTGCGCGCGCTGGGTCAGGGCGGTGTTCAGGAGGCGGTCGAGTTCGGCGAGGTCGGCCTCGGAGAGCCGGTCGAAGGCTTCGGGCAGGGGAGCTTGCAGGGTGGCGGCGAGCTGACGGGCTGCGTCTGACATCGGCCTCTTTCGGGTTCGGCGTCACGTATCGACTGGGTGATACCGCCGATACGCGCCGGAACACCCCCACCGTGCCCCGGTGCGTACCGGCAGTACGCAATCCGATACTGGCAGTACGTTTCGTACTAAATCAATCCCGGACGGTTGACCTAGACTGTGGCTTCGGTCACGTGACCGGCGGGTAACAAGCGGTTTCGGGGTGGATTGGGCAGGGGGAGTGGTGCGTACCGGCGGTACGTGTACGCTCCGATTCGTGGCTCGAAACAGCGCCGGAGCGGCCCCGCGGACGGTGACCCGCGACGACATCATCGATGCCGCGGTCCGGGTGATCGACCGGGACGGCCCGCGGCCCAGCATGGACGACATCGCCCGCGAGGCGAACATCACCAAACCGCGGCTGTATCGCCAATTTGCCGACAAGGGCGACCTTTTCACCGAGATCGCCGCGCGCATGTCCCGGCAGGCCTTCGCGGCCGCGGGCACCGATATGACGCTCATGCTGCAACCGCCGCGCACCTCCCTGCGCACCATGTTCACCCACTACGCGCAGGGAATCCTGGAGCACCCCAACGTCTTCCGGTTCCTGGGCCAGGCACCGGTGATCCAGCAGGCCGGAGCCGGTGTGCTGCAACTGGATCTGGGCCGCGACGCCGCCACGAGGCTGTCCAAGATGGCCCGCTCGGTGGCCGAGGCGGTGCCCCTGGACACCTCCGGGCTGGACTATCTCTCGCGCGCCCTGGTCGGGGCGGTCGTGGCCATCACCGATCTGTGGCTCACCGATTCCGATACCCCGACCCAGGCGCAGACCGCCGAGTTCATCGAGCAGGCGAGCGAGCTGGCCTGGGGTCTGATCGATGGATTCCTGCGCCGCCAGGGCATCGAGGCCGATCCCGACACGCCGATCTTCACCACCCTGGCCGAGGTGAACCAGTCTCGTTCCGCCGATTGACGCATTGTTGACACGCCGCCAATAGCCGTGCACCCTTGTCCTCGAGGCGCAACCGCGCGCCCGCACGCACAGCGAAGGAACATTCGATGGCACGCCCCGCATGGAGCGACGACGAGGTCGAGGCGGTACGAGAACTCGCGAGCACCTTCTTCGAGAAGGAGGTGGTGCCGCACGAGGAGAAGTTCATCGCCCAGGGGCATCCCGATCGCGCGCTGTACAACCGGGCCGGTGAACTGGGCCTGCTGTGCGCGGCCATCCCGGCCGAATACGGCGGCGGAGGCGGCACATTCGCCCACGAGGCCGCCATCATCGAGGCCCAATGCCATCTCGGCGACGGCGCCATGGGCATGCCCGTGCACTCCTCGATCATCGCGCCCTACATCAACGAGTTCGGCACCGACGAGCTCAAGGCGCGCGTGCTGCCCAAGGCGGCCAGCGGTGAGATGGTGCTCTCGATCGCCATGACCGAACCCGGCACCGGCTCGGATCTGCAGAACATCAAGACCCGCGCGGTCCGTGAGGGCGACGAATACGTCATCACCGGCTCGAAGATCTTCATCTCCAACGGCTGGCTCTGCGACGGCATCATCATCGCCGCCAAGACCGACCCGAGTCTGGGCGCGGCCGGTGTCTCGCTGATCTTCGCCGAGGTGGGCGATGACGTCCCCGGCTTCAAGCGCGGGCGCATCCTGTCCAAGATCGGCGGCAAGGGCCAGGACACCGCGGAGCTGTTCTTCGACGAACTGCGCGTGCCGGTGTCGAACCTGCTCGGCACGGCCGAGGGCCAGGGCTTCTACCAGATGATGCAGATGCTGGCCCAGGAACGACTGGTCACCGCGATCATGGCCGTCGCCATGACCGAGAAGGCCGTCGAGCTGACCATCGACTACACCAAGGGCCGTGAGGCCTTCGGCAAACCGCTGTTCGCCATGCAGAACACCCGCTTCGAACTCGCCGAATGCGCCACCATCGCCAAGGTCGGGCGCGTCTTCCTCGACGACTGCATCACCAAACACCTCACCGGTGACCTCGACATTCCCACCGCGGCCATGTCGAAATACTGGTTGACCGACCAACTGGGTAATGTGGTGGATCGCTGCCTGCAGTTCTTCGGCGGCTACGGGTATATGACCGAATACCCGATTGCCCAGCTGTACACCGGCGCCCGGGTTCTGCGGATCCTCGCGGGCGCCAACGAGGTGATGAAGGACCTCATTGCCCGCTCACTCTAACACCACGATCGAGCCGGCCCCGGCCGACGACCCCAGGTCGCGGCGGCGCCGGCTCGAACCGGACGAACGACGCGCGCAGATTCTGACGTGCGCCATCGACATGTTCGGAGAACGGCCGTACGCGGCCGTGTCCACCGCCGAGCTCGCCCAGCGCGCCGGCGTGGCACGCGGACTGATCAATCACTACTTCGGTAACAAGCGCGACCTCTACCTCGCGGTCGTGCGCCGAATGGTCACCCTGCCACGCCCGGAGGTACTCGGCGCGCCCGCCGGGACAACGCTGCGTGAACGCATCGACGCCAGCGTGGAATGGCTGCTCGACACCATCGGCGAGCACGGCACCACCTGGGTGAAGGTCACCGGTCTGGAAGGCATCGGCGACGACCCGGAGGTGCAGCGCATCCTCGACGAGGCCGACAGTGCCGCCGCCGACCGCGTCGTGCAGATGATGGGGTTGTCCGATTCACTGCACAGTGAGCAATTGCGGGCGCTGGTGCGGTGTTACGGGGGGCTGGTCAAGGCGGCCGGGCGGGAGTGGATCGTGCGCGGGTCGCTCGATCGTGCTCAAACCCACGCGCTGCTCGCCGACACGCTCACCACGCTGATCACCCAGTCGTTCCCGAAGGTCAACGGGACCAACTGAACCGACTATCCGAGTGAACTGCCTGCCGGGCCGCCGAAATATCGGCGGCCCGGCAGTGTCAGTTCTGTTCGACGGCCCAGCTCACCTCGCGGGTGGTGAGGTAATTCAGGAAATCGGTGGGGTCGAAGGCCTGCGCGGGGGTGAGTGCGCCGGGTTTGGCTGCGCCGGAGGCGAGTCGGCGGGCGGCCTCCACCGCGATGACCGCGGTCAGGCCATAGCCGTCGGGGCCGCTCACCCAGCCGCGCGCCCGGCTGCCGTCCGCACCCACCGCCTCGGCCAGCATGAGCCAGCGCGATGCGCGGCGCTCGGATTCGGTGAGTACCTCCGGAATCGACTCCACCACATCGGGAGTCAAGGCCTGGAACAGGTCGCCGACCACCGATCGGACCGCGCTGCGCACCCGGCGAGTGCGCACATGGCGGGGGATCGTGATGACGCCGGGCAGGGCGAAACCGTAGACGGGGACCGCAGAGTCCTCGCCCGGCGGGATAACCGGTGCGGGGTGCTCGCCATCGGATTCGTGCCAGTCTCCGTCGGTGTAGTGCAGCGGACCGTCCGCGAAGATGGCGGCCATGGAGCGGGCGGTGCCGCGCGAGGCCGCGCCCGGAAGTCGCAGGTCGGCGATGAGCATGTCCTCGAGGGGGGCGTTCACGCGGGCGGCGGTCACTGCGGCGATGAGATCGCCCGGACCCCCGTCATCGGCCATCGCCGGGACGAGCGTGACCCCGGCCTGCGCGGCCGGTTCGTCGAAGGTGTCCAAAATCGTTCGGATATAGCGCTGTTCACCGGTGGTGTCGACATAGTGGCAGGACGCGGCGATCGCCGCGCGCACGACCGGCTCACCCCAGAGGGTGAACGGACCGGCACAGTTGACCACGGCGGCGCAATCGTCGAATGCGGCGGTGAGTGCGTCGATATCGTCGAGTCCCGCGACTCGCACCTCGGCATCGGGGACACCGGCGGCCAGCGCCGCCGCACGCAATCGGGCCGGGTCACGCCCGACCAGGACAGGGACGAAACCACGGCGATGCACCTCGGCGACCGCGAGACCGCCGGTGAATCCGCTGGCTCCGTACACGGCAATTCTCATGGCAAACAACTCCATTGCAGGTTCGGACGAGCCGCGCATCGGGCTCGCAAACCACGCTAGGAACAACAAGTCGGACGATCCATGCGCGATGGTCCGGTCTAGATACTCAATCGTCCGGCCATATCGATTTCGCCGGTACGGTTGAGGCGTGGACATTCTCAGCGACGCGGTCGCCGCCATGCGCGTGGGCATCCCGCATTCCAACCGCACCGAGGTCCGCGCGCCGTGGCATCGCGAATTCCCGGCACAGGACGGCGCGGGATTCCATGTGGTGCTGCAGGGTTCGGTCTGGCTCACGCCCACCCAGGGTGAACCGATCCGATTGCAGGTCGGCGATGTCGTGTTCCTGCCGCGCGAACTCGGGCACGCCATCGGCGACACCCCGGGCATCGGTATAGACCGTCAGGCGACGACACAGCCGGGGGAGACGACCGTATTGCTGTGCGGGGCATACCGTCTGGACCAGTCCCGAGCGCATCCGCTGCTGTCCGAGCTGCCCGATATCATTCACCTGCCCGCCCGCATCGGACGTCATCCGGCCCTGCGCGGCGCGATCGATCTGCTCGGCTACGAACTCGACACCGACGCGGATTCCGGCGCCATCGGACCACTGCTCGCCGTACTGCTGCTGTATCTGCTGCGTGCCTGGTATGACGATCAGCCCACCGGGACGGGTTGGGGTGCGGCACTGCGTGATCCCGCCGTGCACGCAGCACTGCAAGCCATCCACCGCGATCCCGCCGCCCCCTGGACGGTGAAATCGCTCGGTATCGAAGCCGGATTGTCCCGCTCGGTCTTCGCACAGCGTTTCACCGCCACCGTCGGCACCGCCCCGCAGTCCTACCTCACCTGGTGGCGCATGACCCTGGCCGCCCGCATGCTCCGCGACACCGACGCCCTGCTGCGCGTCATCGCCGAAAAGTCCGGCTACACCTCCGAATACGCCTTCGCCGCGGCCTTCAAACGCGAATTCGGGGTAGCGCCCGGCCGCTACCGCAACACCGCCGTTCCCGAGGTCGCGTGAGCGGCCGCTCGCCCGCCGTCGGCACCCCCTCCGGCCGGATAGCCGCGGTGGCCGATCCGACCGGGGGGTGATTCAGCATCGGCGGCGATGGCCAGGGCTGAGCCGAATTCAGTTGGGCAGCAGCACGAGTCGTCCGCGCACCCCGCCCTTCTCGAAGCGGGCGTGCGCGGCGGCGGCTTCGGCGAGCGGATAGGTTTCGGCCACCCGCAGCGTGAGCCGCCCGGCCTCCACCAGTTCCACGAGTTCGGCCAACCGCCGTCCATCGGGGGCCTGCTGAACCGTGCTCACGGTGATATCGCGCTCCGATTCCGGGGCGACGGGCGGCAGCAGGGCGATGAACCGGCCGCCATCGCGCACCACGGTGATCAACGACGGGCCCAGCAGGGCAGCATCGATCACGGCGTCGATCCGAACCTCGCGCAGGCGTTCGGCCAGCGACTCGTCCCGGGCGATGAAATCCGTTGCGCCCAAGGACCGTACGAGATCCGCATCGCCCGCACCGGCCACCGCGATGACTCGCGCGCCGGACGCCGCGGCCAATTGCACCGCATACCCGCCGACGCCACCGGCGGCTCCCGTGACCAGGACGGTGTGCCCCGCCTGTGCGTCGGCGGCGCGCACCGCGGCGTCGGCGGTGATGCCGTTCAGCGGAAGTGTCGCCGCCGCAACGAGATCGACGCCGCGCGGCGCGGAAGCCAGGACATCGGCGGGCACCACGACGTAATCCGCGTAACTCCCGACCGGATCGGCGAGCCACGGAATCAGCCCGATCACCGGATCTCCGAGGGTCGAATCAGTGACCCCCGCGCCGAGTTCCGCGACCGTCCCGGCGAATTCGATTCCGGGCACATAGTATTCGCGCGGCGGCAGGAATGCCGCGAACGCACCCACCCGCGCCCCGATATCGATCGGATTGACCGGGCTGGCACCAACTTTCACCAGCACCTCACCCGCTCCGGGTGAGGGCACCGGCGTCTCGATCGACCGCAGTACCTCCGGCCCACCGAATTCTTGGATAACAACAGCACGCATTGGAATGCTCCCGAGTATGCGAAGGGTTGGAACATCCACCGGTGAATCACCTTCGGCCGGCTTCATGACCAGCGGCCGAGGGCGTGCACCCACCGTATGGCGGGCCGCTACCCCGCAGCCAGTAGGTACCGAAAAGTTCCTAGCTCACCCCCGGGAGCCCAGATGACCACCATGAATGCCGCCCAACGCCGCGACCAGCGCAAAGCCGAATACAACGCCTTCATCGCGCAATGCCCCACCAACCGCATGCTCGACACCATCAGCGACAAATGGACCTGCCTGGTCATGGCCGCCCTCGCCGACGGCCCTCACCGCTACGGCGAACTCGGCGACACCGTCGCCGCCATCAGCAACAAGATGCTCACCCAAACCCTGCGCACCCTCGAACGTGACGGCCTCGTGCACCGCCAGATGACCGCGCAGGTTCCGGTACGCGTCGACTACACCCTCACGCCCATGGGCCTGACCCTCATGCCGATCCTCACCCAGCTCAAGGAGTGGTCCGAATCCCATATGGACGAGGTGTTGTCCGCGCGTGCGGACTTCGACCGCTGATCCGGGAATGCGCGGCGATTCCGGCATGTTGGGCGCAGGTATGGCAACGCATGATCTAGGACGAATCGGTGTCTGGCAGGCATATCCGGTGGCGACTCCGGAAGGTGTGGCAGAGCTCGAACAGCTCGGTTACGGCACGCTCTGGCTCGGCGCGTCGCCCTCGCCGGACTGGGACGGCTTCGAAACACTGCTGGCCGCCACCGAACACATCACCATCGCCTCCAGCATCGTGAACGTGTGGGCATCCTCGGCCAAGACGGCCGCCGAGAACTTCCACCGCCTCGAGGCCCGCTACCCCGGTCGCTTCCTGCTCGGCATCGGCATCGGCCATCCCGAGCACGACAGCGCCTTCACCAAACCCTATGACGCCCTGGTGAATTACCTCGACGAACTCGACGAGGAAGGAGTCCCGAAGGAACGTCGCGCCCTCGCAGCGCTCGGCCCGAAGGTGGCCACACTCTCCCGCGATCGCACCGCCGCCGCCCTGCCGTACCTCACGGTCCCCGAGCACACCGCCAGCCTGCGTGCCCTCCTCGGCCCCGACGCCCTGATCGCCACCGAGCACAAGGCGCTCCTCGACGACGACCCCGACAGCGCCCGCGTCAAGGCCCGCACCACCGTCGGCTTCTACCTGGGCCTGAGCAACTACACGAACAACCTGCGCCGCTTCGGTTTCACCGACGAAGACCTCACCGCCCCGGGCAGCGATCGCGTCGTCGACGCCCTCGTAGCCCACGGCACCCCCGAATCCGTAGCCGATCAACTCACCGCCCACCTGCGCGCGGGTGCCGACCACGTCGCAGTCCAGGCCCTCGACCACGACCCCCTCCCCGCTCTGCGCACCCTCGCCCCGCTACTCACCGAGCGCGCCGGCTAGTCGAACAACCGACTTCACCCACTTTTCCACGTCTTCACCCCTGCAATTGCGTGGGCAAAGACGAGGAAAACTGGGTGAAGTCAACGACTTACAGGGAAACCTGCTCACCCTGTGCTGCTACTTGGGTGAGTAGTTCGACCGTGCGTCGAGCGGCGGGGTGCTGGGCCAGGGAGGCGCGGACCGCGAGGCCGATGTGGCGGATCGGGGTCGGGTCGGTCAGTGGGCGGGCAACCAGCCCTGGGGGGAGATCGAGGGTGGCCAGACGGGGGAGGACCGTGATGCCGATACCGGTCGCGACGAAGGACAGGGCCGTGCGGTAATCGGGGGTTTGGACTTGGAAGTTCGGGAGGATGCCTGCCTGAGAGCAGGCGTCGAGGAGGATACGGCGGCAAGGGCCGTCGGCGGGTTCATTGTCGATCCAGGGGCGGTCGGCGAGCGCGGACAGGGGTATCGCGGCGTGGTCGGCGAGCGGGTCGTCGCGGCCTAAGGCCACTACATAGGGGTCGGTGGCCAGGCGGTGTGTGCGCACGTCCGGCGGTGGTGGGGTGGTGGGGTCCTCGATGAAGATTTCGATATCGCGGCGGCCCGTCCCGACGTCGGAGATGCGCAATTCCAGTCGCAGGTCGGCGAATTCGGTGCGCAATGCCTCGACGATCGGGGGTAGCCAGGTGGCGCTGACCGAGGGCACGTAGCCGAGGGAGAGACTGCCGACTCGACCCGCACGCAGGTCGCCGACGACACCGTCGAGGCGGCCGAGCTCGTCGAACAGGCGCTCGGAGGCGGCGGCCAGCGCGCGCCCCGCCGCGGTCGGTTCGATGCCGCGGCCCGCACGCTCCACCAATTGCAGGCCGGTCTGGCGTTGCAGCGCGGCCAACTGCTGACTGGCCGCGGACGGCGTGTAGCCCAAGGCCGACGCGCTGGCCCGCAGGGAACCGGTGGCGATCACAGTGCGCAGCAACTGCAATCGGGTGATGTCGAGCATCCCCGGAGTGTACAGCTGAACTTAACAATCATGCTCGAACGTTCGCTTGTGCTGTCCTATGGTTGCCGGTGACGATGACCGGGTGAGCATCGAAGTCCGTCAAACCATCACGGCCCCCACGCGCGCCGCCACCGATCTGCCCAGTGCCGCTGCCGCTTCGGTCGCCGTCGTGCTGTGGGCCTCGGCTTTCGTCGCCATCCGCGATGCGGGATCGAGCCTTTCGCCCGCCCCGATGGCGTTGCTGCGCCTGGCAGTCGCGGCGGTAGCGCTGTCCGTGCCGATGCTCGCGCGCCGCGACAGCCTGCGCGCCATCCCACGTGCCCGCACACCCCTACTGCTGATCACCACCTATGCCGTCCTATGGCTGGCGGGCTACACCGTCGCCCTCAACACCGCCGAACGCCACATCGACGCAGGCACCGCAGCACTACTGGTGAACCTGGCACCCCTACTGGTCGCCTTCGGCGCGGCAATCCTGTTCAAAGAGCGCCTGACTCGCGGCCTGGTCCTCGGCGCACTGATCTCCCTGGCCGGTGTCGCCATCATCGCGGGCGGCAGCGGCAGCGGCCACCTCGACTTGGTCGGTGTCCTGCTGTGTGTCCTCGCCGCCGTGCTCTACGCCGCCGGAGTCCTGGTCCAAAAACCCGCCCTGCGCTACACCGACCCGCTCACCGCGATCTGGCTGGGCTGCGTCATCGGCACCATCGCGCTGCTCCCCTGGGCACCGCAACTGATCACCGAACTCTCCACCGCCCCCACCCACACCCTCGCCGACGCCCTCTATCTCGGATTGTTCCCCACCGCACTGGGTTTCACCGCCTGGTCCTACGCCCTACGCCGCACCGACGCCGCCCGCCTCA
Source organism: Nocardia sp. NPDC051030 (assembly GCF_040683015.1). Taxonomy (NCBI): domain Bacteria; kingdom Bacillati; phylum Actinomycetota; class Actinomycetes; order Mycobacteriales; family Nocardiaceae; genus Nocardia; species Nocardia sp. NPDC051030. The sequence goes on from NZ_JBFBCD010000003.1 coordinate 775,200, forward strand.
CCGCCACCACCTACGCCGTCCCCGCCGTCTCCACCCTCCTGTCCTGGCTACTCCTCGCCGAAATCCCCACCCCCTGGGCTCTGCTCGGCGGTGCCGTCTGCCTACTCGGCGTAGCGATCTCGCGACGGAGGTGAGCTCCGGCATGCTAAGCCCGGCTTTTCGCGCCCGGTTGCCTTTCCCGGCGCGTGACCGGTTGGCGAGCACGAACTCCCGGTCAGCGGGAGGCGCGTCCGGAGCGTCTTCCGCACCGGTCCCGGGACTGCTAAGCAAGCCGTATGACTGAAGCACATATGACTAATCCGCATACTCCGACCAAGAAATGGAGCAAGGAGGAGATCGAGGACGCCCTCATCGATTTCATCGAAGACTCCACCACCACCTGGGTCTCCGGGGACATCGCCGCCTGGGCCGACTGGTACGCCGAGGACGCCGTCTTCCGCGATCTCGGCATGGGCTACGAATCGGGTGTGGAACTGCACGGCCGCACCGCAATCCGCGAGCAGTACATCAAGAACCGCGACCATTTCCCCGGCGGCCAGGTCCAGTACTACCCCTGCCCCTGGTACATCATCGACGAGGACCGCGGCCTGGTCCTCATGGAATGGCGCTGCCGCATGACCGACCCCGGTGACGGCTCCCTCCACGAAGAACCCTGCTACACCCGCCTCATCTACGGCGGCGACCGCCAATGGTCCTTCGAGGAAGACATCTACAACCCGGTCCGCATGGGCGAGATGATCGAACGCTGGCTGGCCATCTACGTCGAACACCACCCCGGCCCCCTCCCCGAGAAGTCCTCCCTCGCACTCTGATTCACCGCGGCGCCCCGGTTCGGCCGTGCCACGGCCGAACCGATCACTCGTCGGCGTCTTTTCGGGCGCGGCTGGGTTGGACGCGGGAGGGCTCGTTCGGCATTTTGGGGTATTGGGGTGGCCAGGGGGCGTCCATGAGGCCTGCGGCCATGTCTTTTTCGGACATTTGCAGTAGTGGTTCGAGGGATTGGGGGGCGCGGTCGGACCAGGGGTCGCCGAGGTCGGCCAGGCGAGCCGGGACTGTGGCGATGGTGAGGTCGTCGTTGGTGACCGAGGGGAGGGCGTCCCAGGAGATGGGGGTGGAGACTTGGGCGCCTACTTTGGGGCGGACGGACCAGGCGCCGAAAACTGTTTTGTGGGGGGCGTTTTGGTTGAAGTCGATGAAGACTCGGGAGCCTCGTTCTTCCTTCCACCATTGGGCGGTGATGTGGTCGGGGTGGCGGCGTTCCAATTCTCGGGCCAAAGCGACTGCGGCGGCGCGGACTTGGTAGCCGTCCCATTTGGGTTCGAGTAAGGCGTACAGGTGCAGGCCTCGGGAGCCGGAGGTTTTGATGCGGACGTCGATGCCCAGTTCGGTGCACAGGTCTCGGGTGAGGACCGCGGCGTTGCGGAGGTCGTCGAAACTGATTCCGGGGGAGGGGTCCAGGTCGATGCGGAGTTCGTCGGTGACGCCGGTGGGCGGGAGGACTGCTCCGGCGGCGTCGTACACCGGCGGTGCGGTGCTTTCGCGGTCGGCACCGGCGTGGGTGGGCCAGACGTGAAAACCCAAGCAGCCCAGGTTGACTGCCCACAGGATGTGGGCCATGTCGGCGGCGACCAACGCGTCGCTGGTGGTGCCGTTGGGGGTGGAGACCTCGGTGGTCTGCAGCCAGTCGGGCACGGATTTGGGGACACGTTTCTGGAACCAGGATTTGCCCGAAGCGCCATCGGGATAGCGTTCGAGCAGGAGCGGGCGGTCGCGGATCACGCCCATGAGTGGATCGGCAACGGCGAGATAGTAATTGACCAGATCGAGTTTGGTGTCGCCGCGTTTGGTGAAGTAGATCTTGCTCGGGTTGGAGATGGTGACGACGTGGCCGTCGACCTCGATGTCCGTGGATTCGCTCATGTGCGGGCCTCGTCGAAGATCGCGCCCAGTTCGGCCGGGGCGACCTCGTCGAGCTGGGCGTAGGTGCAGGATTCGGGGGTGCGGTCGGTGCGGAAGCGGACCAGGCGGCCGCCGTGGCGCAGGCGTCCGCCCATGACGTGCTCGTAGCGGACCTCGGCGACCAACTCGGTGCGCAGCGGCTCCCAGGACAGGTCCTTGCCGCCGGTCCAACGGCTCACCCCGCCCGGCATTTTGCCGTCGGCCTTGGCTTGGGCGGCGGCATCGGCCCAGTCCCGCCAGGGATGGTTTTCCAGCGCGTTCACCCGCAGCGGTTCGAGTTCGGTGACCAATTCCTTGCGCCGCGCGGCGGTGAAACTGCTGGCCACGCCGACGTGATTGAGCCTGCCGTCCTCGTCGAAGAGCCCGAGCAGCAGCGATCCGACGCCCTCACCGTCCTTGTGCCAGCGGAATCCGGCGATCACACAGTCGGCGGTGCGCTCATGCTTGATCTTGAGCATGACCCGCTTGTCCTGCAGATACGCCAGATCCGAGGCCTTGGCCATCACCCCGTCGAAGCCCGCGCCCTCGAACCGGGTGAACCAGTCGGTCGCGGTATCGGGATCATCGGTGATCGGCGTCAGATGCAGCCGCTCAATGCTGTCGTCGATCACCGTTTCCAGAATCCGGCGACGCTCACCGAACGGCTCCTGCGTCAGATCCCGGTCCCCGAGCGCGAGCAGATCGAAGCCGACGAAGCTCGCCGGTGTCTCCACCGCCAGCTTGTTCACCCGCGAGGCGGCCGGATGCAGCCGCTGTTGCAGCGTGTCGAAGTCCAGACCGTCCTCGGTGACGACCACGATCTCCCCGTCGATCACGCATTTCTCGGGCAGCGCCTTGCCCAGTAGTTCCACCAGTTCGGGGAAGTACCGGGTCAAGGGCCGATCATTGCGTGATCCGAGTTCGATCTCCGGCCCGTCACGGAAGACGATGCAGCGGAAGCCGTCCCATTTCGGCTCGTAGAGCATTCCTGGTTCGCGCGGCACTCCCGATACCGACTTGGCGAGCATCGGTTTGACCGGCGGCATGACGGGCAGATCCACCTGACCTCCTCGGTTCGAGCGGCGCTCTAGCAGCGCCGATCGAGGCTGACCCGAGATCGATCGTAATCCGAACTGGTCAGTTTTCGATCCATCCGTGCTGATCCGCGAATGCGGTCAGCCGGTCCCGGATGGTCAGTATCTCCCCGGCGGTCAGCGCCGGCGACGCGTCCAGGAGTAGTTCGGTGATGAGCCGTTTGTGCTCGGTCGCCGTCAACTGTCCCCCCGCGCCGCGTTCGCGATCCTTGGTCGTCTTGTGCCGGACCGGCGCGGGCTGCCCGGCGACCAACGCCAGGTTGATCGCCTTCGGACCCCGGTCACCTTCGGTCACATCGAATTCGAACACCCGCCCCTGTCGCAACTCATCTTCATCCAGCCCGATGTCGTTGACGTGCACGAACACATCCGGTCCGCCGTCCTCCGGACGGATGAACCCGAAACCCCGAGAGCTGTCGAACGACACCAATTTCCCGATGGACACCTAAACACCCGCTCCTCGTCGCCGCGTCCCTCTGGCGGCCACTTTAGCCCGCAGCTTGATCATTGTTGGAAGAAAGTGCCTTTTGCAACGAATTGAAGACGGTCAATCCCTGACCGACCATGCCGTTGAGCATCTCGCTGACGCCCTCCGGGCCATTGAGCACGGTCAGGTTGGCATTGGCCATGCCCAGCGACGCGCTCTTCACGATTTCCGGAAGCTGTTCGATGAGCAGCTGATCCAGGGCGATGCGGTTGTTGGAGGCGGCCGCCTCGGCCTGGATGCGCATGCGGTCGGCCTCGGCCTCGGCCAGGATGCGCACCCGTTCCGCTTCTGCCAGAGCGGGTTTCACGACCTCGGTCTGCAACTGCTGTTCGCGCAGTTCGGCCTGCTTGCGCGCCTGCGCGGCCTGCGCGGACAGCACCTCCTGCAGGGCGACGGCCTGGGCGAGCGGACCCGACTGTGCCGCTTCGGCATTGGCCTTGTCGATATCGCGCTGGTATTCCGCGCGCAGCACCGATGTCTGGCGCTGGTATTCGGCCTGCTTGCGCTGGGAGGCCTGCTCGGCCTCGGCGGCGGCCTGTGCGGCGGCGGCCTGCGCGATCTGGGCGTCACGCTTGACCGCGGCATTGTGCGGGGCGGCCAGGGCGGAGATATAGCCGAGATTGCCGTCGTCGATGGACTGGATCTGGAACGCGTCGACCCACAGGCCGATATTGCCCATCTCCACCTTGGAGGCCACCAGGACCTCATCGGCCAGCTTCTGGCGTTCGCGGATGATCTCCTCGACCGTCATGGAGCCGACGATGGAGCGCAGATGGCCGGAGAAGATGCGCCCGGTCAGCACCGACATCTCGCGTTCCTGTTCGGACAGGAATCGTTGTGCCGCATTGACGATGGACTGGGTGTCATTGGCGACCTTGAACGCGATCACCGCCCGCACATCGAGCTGGATGGCCTGTCGGGTGACGCAGCGTTCCTGGATTTCGGCCTCGAACATGGCCAGCGACAGGTACCGCACCTTGCGGAACAGCGGCATGACCCAGTTGCCGTGTCCGATCACGACTTTGAACGGTGCGTTGTCCTTGGTGCTGCCGCCGCTGACGAGCATGGCTTCGTCCGGATCGGGTACGTGGTAGCCCAGCATGAAATTGTCTCCCTCGATGATTGAATGAATTGTTCGACAGTCAATCGCCGGGTAGGGCTATCCACGCAACAACGTCGACGATTCGGCCCGGATGCGCGGCCACGACCAGCACGGTCGTCCCGGCGGCGAGTGCCTCCTCGGCGCGTGCGATGTACAGCTCAGTCCCCCCTCGAATGGCGATCAGCACCTCTCCGAGCGTTCCCCTGCCACGGATGGGCGTGGTCAGCGTACCCGTCAAGCCCACTACCGGGTCGGTCATCGCCGCGAACTCCTCGCTGTTCTGTTCCCAGCGTACGACTGTGGAAGGGGTTCGAACTATTGCCGAAGAATTGCTACCGGTCGGTATGCTTGGCGGCATTCGGAGTTTCGACGCAGGTTCCCTCTCGGAAAGGAACTGATTATGCGCGAAAGTGGCGCGCCGGAAGAATATTGCTGGTTCTCGGGCGATCGACCTGGCAGGCTGAAACGGTGACCACCCCTCCGGATACAAAGGCGGCCGATTCGGCCGACGACAAGCTGGACGCCCGGGTCTTCAAGATCGCGGGCGTCGTGGTGCTCGGCGCGATCATGTCGATTCTCGACGTCACCGTCGTGACCGTGGCAATCCCCAAGTTCCAGGCCGAATTCGAAACCACCACCGCCATTGCCGCGTGGTCCATGACGGGCTACACCCTCGCACTGGCCACCGTCATTCCGCTCACCGGATGGGCAGCGGACCGCTTCGGCACCAAACGCCTCTACATGGCCGCGCTGGTGTTCTTCGTGCTCGGCTCCGTGCTGTGCTCGCAGGCCTGGAATATCAACTCGCTCATCGCGTTCCGAGTCGTGCAGGGCCTCGGCGGCGGCATGCTCATGCCCCTCGGTATGACGATCATGACCCACGCCGCGGGGCCCACCCGCATCGGACGCGTCATGGCGGTGCTCGGCGTGCCCATGCTGCTGGGTCCCATCGCCGGACCCATCCTCGGCGGCTGGCTGATCGACAGCTACAGCTGGCCCTGGATCTTCCTGATCAACCTGCCGATCGGCATCATCGCGCTGATCCTGGCCTGGGTCGTGTTCGACCGCGACAACCCGCAACCCTCGGAGTCCTTCGACTTCGTCGGCATGCTCCTGGCCTCACCGGGTTTGGCGGCCTTCCTCTTCGGTGTGTCCTCGATTCCGGGGGAGGGCACCGTCGCTTCGGCCAAGGTACTGATCCCCGCGATCGCCGGTCTGGCGCTGCTGGTCGCGTTCGTCTTCCACGCCCTGCGCACCGAGCACCCGCTGCTGGATCTGCGCCTGCTGCAGAACAAGTCCCTGCGCTACGCGGTGCTGACCATGACACTGTTCGCCGCGGCGTTCTTCGGCTCGGGTCTGTTGCTGCCGAGTTATTTGCAGCAGGTACGCGGAGAATCCACCCTCGTCGCAGGTCTGCTCATCGCCCCGCAGGGCCTGGGCGCGATGCTGACCATGCCGATCGCGGGACGCCTGGTCGACAAGATCGGGCCCGGCAAGATCGTGCTCACCGGCATCTCCGTCATGGTGGTCGGGATGGCGTTCCTGACCCAGGTCACAGCGTCTACTCCGTATCCGCTGTTGTGTGCGGCGCTGTTCGTCATGGGCCTGGGCATGGGCTGCACCATGATGCCGACCATGACCGCCGCCATCCAAACCCTGACCCACGGCCAGGTCGCGCGCGGTTCGACACTGATGAACATCGTGAACCAAACAGCCGGATCAATCGGTGTAGCAACGATTTCGGTAGTCCTGACCACCCTGCTCAACCACCGCGAATTCGCCCAAGCGGCCATCGGCTCGCACTACGACCCGCGAATCGCCCAGCAGCTGGGCCCGGACAACCTCAACGCAGGACTGGATCAAGCCGCCTCGGCCTTCGCCCACACGTTCATCGTGGCCCTGGTCCTACTGGCCATCACCCTGATCCCGGCCTACTTCCTGCCCCGCACCAAACCGAAGAACCCGGAGGCGGCCGCCGAAGCGGTCATCGCCGCGCACTGACGGTTCGCTCACCGAAATCGCCCGTCCCGGTCACCTCGGGGCGGGCGATTTCGTCTGTGCGGCTTACCACTTGGTGTGCGGCTGCCTGAGGCAACGTGTTCGGGCAAGCGGACTATCGGACTCGCTGGGTAAGGCCGAACAGGGCGCCGGTGGGATCGCGCATGACCACGTCTGCGTCGGCGTTCTGGCGAACATCGGTCGCACCGAGCTGTCGGGCCCGCTCGGCGTCGGCGGCGGGACTGTTGCTGGCGAAACCGACCAGCCAGAGTGATTGCTGCGCTGTTGGTTTCCCTGGCGGCTTGCCGGTGGCGGCGAGGGAGTTGTCCGGCAGGCGGAACTCGGTGTGCTGGGGGTTGGCATTCCAGTGCAGTGCTGGTCGGTAGAAGGCGGCGGCCTCCGCGGAGTGGTCGGTGAGAAGGCTGATGCGGGCGAAGGTCCCCGGTTCGTGGTTCAACTGCATGCCGTCATGGGTTCCGGGCTGCCAGAGTGAGAGTGGTGCGCCGACGGGGTCCATCGTGACGGCGGCGTGGCCGAGCGTCCCGACTTGTGTTGGTGCCACGACGATTTGGGCGCCCAGGCTCGTGAAGCGGGTGGCGGTGGCTTGAATGTCCGACACGGTGACATTGGTCGTCCAGTAGGGTGCGCCCGTGTCCTCGGCCGGTCCCAGAGCGGCGACGAGATGCCCGCGCAGCGTGCAGAGCCGGTAGCCGTTGGCGTCCGGTTCGGCGACGTTCCAGCCGAACAGTGCGGTGTAGAACGCCGTGGTGGTCCCCATGTCGGGGGTGCCGAGGTCGATCCAGCTCACGGTGTTCTCGGGGTGCCGGGTGATGTTCATCGGGTGTAGTAGGGCGAGTTCAGGTCGATACTGGCGTCTTTGACGATGTCGCCGTCGAACAGTCGTGTCGTTGCCGGAGCTCCGGTCCGGCGGGCTTCTTCGGCGAAGGGGCCCTGCGCGAAGGCCAGGGCGTTCTCGGCGCTGTCGAACTCGTAGAAGCCGCCGACGGTGTGCGTTCCGATGCCGGACAGCCACGTCTTGCGAATCAGGCCCGGCGCGGTCTTCAGTGACGCATTGATCGGGTGCCAGTCGAACTGATCGAACGGCACTGCCGCCTGGATCTCGGTGTAGAGAAACGTCTTACCCATCACGAACCTCCGGCTTCGGGGCCTGTCCAGCCCACCCACTAGTACGCGCGTACTAGTGAGGTGAGCATGGACTAGGATGGCCGTACTAGTCAAGGGGGTAGCAATGGCCGCGGACACGAAGTCCCGCATGATCAGCGCAGCGATCGGACTGCTGCAACGCCACGGCCTGGCCGCGATGTCCTTCACCGACGTCCTGGCCGAGAGTGGTGCCGCCCGCGGAGCGATCTATCACCATTTCCCCGGCGGCAAACAGCAACTCGCACTCGAAGCCGCCCGCCGCAACGCAGAAGACGTCCGCACCCACCTGCGCGAACTACCGGCCCGCACCCCCCGCGAAGTCGCCGAAGCGTTCCTCGCCAGCGTCCGTCCCGTGGTGCAAGCGTCTGCCGAGGGCGGCGGCTGCGCAATCGCGGCGGTCACCCTCGACGGCGGCGCAGCCATCACCGACCAAAACGGTCTCCGCACCGTCGCAGCCGAAGCATTCACCAGCTGGGTCGACGAACTCGCCGAAAAACTCACCCACACCGGAATGGCCGCCCCCCAAGCCGCCGCCCTATCCACCCTCATGATCGCCACCCTCGAAGGCGCCCACATCCTCTGCCGCGCCGCAGCCACCATCACCCCTTTCGACAAAGCCGCCGCGGCCCTACTCTCCGGCCTCCCGAACTCGGGCTGAATCTCCACCCGCTACCGACTCGCCGTGGAAGTGGTCGTGGAGATGGCCCTGGTTGCGGACATGGCGATGGTCCTGGGAATTCAAAGTGGTAGTCGGAGTACCGGATACAAAGCACCGGCCTGAGTAACGGCCGCCTACAACGTCACTCGAATGTGCCACTCCGTGCCCTCCGAACGGAGCGCTCAGTGGCAGGAGCCGATGTTCTTCGAGTTCGGACGTAGGGTGAGCGCTTGTGGAGTCAGACAACAAGCTGGAGGGCCTACGGTCAGCGCTCTCGTGCGTATTCGAGAAGCTCGGGGCCGAGAGCCTTACCGAGCCCGACCGGGTCGAGTTGGTGGCGCGCGCCGAGGTGGTTCAGGACCAGATCGACGCGATCCAGGACGTCGGCGGCATGAGCGACCACTTGTTTCAGCTGTAGCCAGCTTGGGATAGTAGATGGGTGCGGCCAGCACCCGTTGAGATTCTTCGATGGTGTCCCGCGCGGGGTCGGGGCAATCGGACGAGCGGAGATCGTCATGGGGGCGGAGAGCCGAGTGCGGCCGACGTGGCTGCCGCAGGAGCTGTACCCGTTCGGTGATCATTATGCCGAGATCGACGGCGCGAGAGTGCATTACGTGGATGAGGGTAGCGGGCCACCGTTGCTGTTGCTGCACGGCAATCCCACCTGGTCGTTCCTGTACCGCGACATTATCTCCGGGCTACGGGACCGGTACCGGTGCATTGCGCCGGACTACCCCGGCTTCGGGCTGTCCACCGCACCGTCCGGCTACGGCTTCACCCCCGCCGAGCACGCGGAGGTAATCGAGAAACTGTTGCTGCGCCTGGACCTCACCAACGTGACGCTGATGGTCCAGGACTGGGGCGGGCCGATCGGCTTCGCCGTCGCCACCCGCCACCCGGATCGGTTCGCGGCTTTCGTCATCGGCAACACCTGGGCATGGCCGAAATCCGACCTCGACACTCAGCTGTTCTCCCGGATTCTCGGCGGCCCGATCGGCGGCTACCTGATCCGCCGCCGCAACTTCTTCGTCGAGCGTATCGTCCCCAGCCTGGTCAAACGCAAAACGCTTCCCGAACAAGTCATGGACGCCTACCGCGGCCCGTTCCCCACCCCCGAATCCCGTCGGCCCATGCAGGTGCTGCCTCGCGAACTTCTTTCCAGCAGACCATTTCTCGCCGAGATCGCCACAGCGCTGCCCCGCGTGGCAGACCGGCCGGCACTGATCGTCTGGGCCGACCAAGACATCGCCTTCCGTGACACCGAACGCCGACGGTGGGAGGCCATCTTCCGCGAACACCGCACCGTCCCCCTCCACCGCACCGGTCACTACCTCCAGGAGGACGCGCCCGTCGACGTCGTCGCCGCGATCCGCGACTGGCGAACCGCAAACACCCCGACAATCGAAAGCTCACACGAACCGAGCGCACCAGATCAATAAGAGCAACGACCGACTTGCAGTGTGGTCCTCGTGCGCTATCGTTTGCGGCCGACTCCGCCGACTATGCAGTGGCGCACCGCGCTGAGCGTGCGTAGGCGCGGGCCGTCCTGCCGCCAGTCGTCGCACAGCACCAAGCCGGGTTCGATCATCTCCAGATCGCCGAACATGGCCTGGATTTCGTCGCGGGTGCGGAAACGACCGCTGCCCATCGGGCTGTGGATGAACTTATCTTCCATCTTCGCTGCGAGCTCGCTGAGCTCAGGCTCTTGCGGATCCTGCGGGTCGAAGAAGTGCGAGATCGCCACGAACGATCCGGCCGGCAGCGCGTCGATGTAGGTCTGCATCAGCGCGGCCGAGTCCTCGCCGAGGTAGTGGTGCAGCGTCCCGATTTGCAGCAGGGCCAGCGGGCGGGTGAAATCCAGGTGCTCGAGAATCGATGCGTCTTTGAGCACTTCCAATGGTTGGAAGATGTCGCAGGTGCAGATCGTGGCGTTCTTGTTCTCGGCCAGCAGCGCCCGGCCGTGCGCGAGGACCATCGGATCGTTGTCCACGTACACCACACGGGCGTCGGGGTTGATGCGCTGCACCACTTGGTGGGTGTTCTCGGCCGTTGGCAATCCGGAACCGAGGTCGAGGAACTGGTCGATTCCCGCGTCGCGCGCCAGAGAGCGGCACACTCGGATCAGAAACTCACGGTTGGCCCAGGCCAGGTCGGTAGCCTGCGGTGCGACGGTTTGCACCCGTGCGAGCACCTCGCGGTCGACCGCGAAGTTGTCCTTCCCGTTGAGAAAGGCGTCGTAGACCCGCGCGATGCTGGCGCGGGTGGTGTCCACCCCGACCGGCACCGAACTCGGGTAGTCGGACTCGGGCATCGCAGACTCCTGAGTGTGGTGTGTCCAGATCGCCACAAGTATGCAGCACGGAGACGGCAGATATCGTGCGAATGCGCTGATCACCAATGGCTTTGGATACGGGTGCGGACGCTGAACTCGTGCCCCACCTGGCAGGACCCCGATACCGGGCGGCGGGTCAGGGCCCGTCGACAGAATGTGCCAGGTGAGCCGCAGCACGCTCACGTCGTTCTTCTACCGAATTGCTGACGCGAGAACGGCTCACTTCTCGAGGGTGAGGCCGGCGGGGTCGGCGGTGATGCGCCCGGAATCGGTGTCGTAGTCGTAGAGTTCGCCGTAGCGGCCCCAGTCGACGGCTAGTTCCAGTTGGCGGTGGGCGTCTTCGTCGGAGAAGCCTCGTTCGAGGAGGTCTTGGAAGAAGTCGGCTCGGACGCTGCCGTCGGCGCTGCCTATGAGGGCGCTGCAGATGGTGCGGACCAAGGGGGCTCGGCGGCGGGCTTGGGTGGCGAAGATCTTTTTGCTGGATTGGATGTCGGCGTTGGTGAAGTTTGCGCCGACGTTGGTGAGGATGACGTCGCCGGAGTCGACGAGGAGGAAGCCGAGGAGGGCGGCGGCGTCGACCAGGGGCATGAGATCGTCGAGTTCGAAGTTGAGGTCGTCGGCGATTACCGGGAGGTCGGCGCGGCCGTCGCTGCCGTAGACCATTTCCAGCAGGCCCGCGATTCCGCCGACGGAGGCGTCCGGCAGGGGAGTGGCGAAGGGGGTGCTCGAATCCGGGTGTGCGGCAACGAGGGCGGTGTCGCGGCCGGTGAGCAGGCCGTAGATTTGATCGACCAGGGCGGCGAAGCCGGGGGCGCGGCGATTGCGTGGGCGCGGTTGATCGACCGTGATTTCGGCGATGATGCGGCCTGGATTCGCACCCAGCACCATCACGCGATCGGCGAGCTGGACCGCCTCTTCGATATTGTGGGTGACGATGCAGACGCATTTGGTGGGGAAATCGGCTGTGGCCCAGAGGGTTACGAGTTCGGTGCGCAGGTTTTCCGCGGTCAGTACGTCCAGGGCGGAGAAGGGTTCGTCCATCAGCAGCAGGTCCGGTTCCAGGACCAGGGCGCGGGCGAAGCCGACGCGCTGGCGCATGCCGCCGGAAAGCTCTTTGGGATAGGCGGTTTCGAAGCCGTCCAGGCCGATGCGGTCGATCGCGTCCAGGGCCTGGCGGCGGCGCTGGGCGGGGGCGACACCGCGTGCGGCCAGACCGAGCTCGACATTGTCCTGCACGGTCAGCCACGGCATCAGCGCGAAGGATTGAAATACCAGGGCCGCACCGGGATTGGTGCCGGTCAACGGTTCGCCGCGGTAGCTGACCTGGCCGCTGGTGGGGGCGAGCAGTCCGGCGATGGCGCGCAAGAGCGTCGACTTGCCGGAGCCGGAGCGGCCCAGCAACGCGACGATCTCCCCGTCGCGCAGTTGCAGATTCACGTTCTCCAGGACATTGAGCCGTTCCCCGGACGCGCCGGTGAAGGACATGCCGACATCCTCGAGGTCGATGAGAACCTCACCGGTGGACACCGTGTCGGTCATGGTTGCCTCCTGATCAGAGCGAGTAGCGGCGTTGGGCCAGCGCATAGAGCCGCCGCCAGAAGATTCGGTTGATGCCGACGACATAGGCGCTCATGACGAGCACGCCGACCAGGATTTCGGGACTGTTCCCGTCGCGGGTGGCCTCGGTGATGTAGGCGCCCAGACCGGTTGCCACGAGTGTGGTGTCACCGAAGCGCACGATCTCCGCGACGATCGAGGCATTCCACGCACCGCCCGCCGCGGTGATCGCGCCGGTGACGAAGCTGGGGAAGATGGCGGGCAGAATCAGCTTGCGCCACCACAGGATTCGCGGCAGCCGCAGGCTCGCCGCCGCCTCGCGCAGGTCATTGGGGACCGCCGACGCTCCGGCGATCACATTGAACAGGATGTACCACTGCGCGCCCAGGGCCATGAGCAGAATGCCCGCCCATTGCAGGCTCGCCCCGGTCGCCACCAGGACCGCGCCCACGAGCGGGAACAGGAAGTTGGCGGGGAAGCTCGCCAGGACCTGCACGACCGGCTGCGCGAGGCGAGAGACCTTGGGGTTCAACCCGATCCAGACGCCGATCGGCACCCAGATCACGCTGGCGAAGATCAACAGCACGATCACCCGCAGCAGCGTGAAGAAACCCAGGCCCGCCGCATGAGCGATCTCCTCGAACCCGACGGTGTCGTGGATATAGCGCAGCATGAGGAAACACCCCACCGCCAGCGCCACCGCGACCACGACCGCGAAGACCAGATCGGCGGCGCGCCGACGTGCGGGCGGGACGTAGAGCGGATGCTCGGCCAGCCCGAACACGCGCATGCCGCGATCGATCGGGTACACCAGCGGCCCGAACGCCCGCCCCAGCAGGCCCGGAATGTGTGAGCGGCGCAACAGATCCCGCACCAGACTGCGCGGCGCATCGGCGGATTCGGTGTCCTCCACCCGGAATCGTTCCGCCCACACCGTGATCGGCCGCCAGAACAGCACATTCAGCCCGACGACCATCACGATCATGACCACGATGGCCAGCAGCACCTTGCCGGTATCGCTGTCGGCGGTCGCGGTGGCGACGTAGGAACCGATGCCCGGCAGCGCGTATTCGCGATTGTTGACGCTGATCGCCTCGGCCGCGGTGAGGAAGAACCAGCCGCCGCCGAAGCTCATCATGGCGTTCCAGACCAGCGGGAACATGCCCGAGGGCACATCCATGCGCCAGAATCGCTGCCAGCGCGATAGGCGCAGATTGCGCGCGGCCTCGTCGAGTTCGCGCGGCTGCGAGACCAGGCTGTGGTGAAAGGCGAAGGTCATGTTCCAGGCCTGCGAGGTGAAGATCGCGAAGATGGACGCGCACTCCAGGCCCAGCGAGGAGCCCTGGAACAGGGCGATGAACCCGGTGATGGTCACCGACAGGAAGCCCAGGATCGGCACCGATTGCAGGATGTCCAGGGCCGGGAGCATGACCTTCTCCGCGCGCGGCAGCCGGGCCGCGGCGGTGGCGTAGACGAAGGTGAACAGGATCGAGAGCCCGAGCGCGGCGAACATGCGCAGCAGCGACCGTGCCGCGTAGTAGGGCAGTTCCAGCGGATCGGTGGAAACCGTTGACGGGGCGGTGCTTTGGTCGAAGGGCACGTTCATGCCCGCCGACACCCGTACCGCGATCCAGATCAACACCGCCGCGGCCAGGAATACCGCCACGTCCGCCCATCGCGAGCGCGGCCGATCCAGAACGCCGCGCGTGGGATACGAGCGCAGCGAGCCGGTCACTCCTCGGCCTCCGTCACCTGCACGGTGCGCCACGCGACGCTGGTCACCGACGGTTCCAGGCTCAACCGGCTCACCGCGGTCTCCATCTGCCGGTCGTCGCGGCGATCACCGGTGAGCTCGGCGCGCACCTGCACCTTGCCGGGCATGGTGTCGTGGCTCGAGATCGACACGAGACGGAAGTCCGTGCGGGTCAGCGACTGCACCAGCAATGCCCGCACATGCGCCTCGTGCGCGTCATCGGTGTCGGCGGTGAACGAGTACAGCGCTTCTTGCGCCGCGCCGTCGTGCAGCGGGCGATCCACCGCGCGCGCCGCGGTGCGCAGCGCGGTGTTCACGACCACCACCGCGACCGTGCCCGCCGCGGCGGTCGTGTACATCCCCGCACCGGCCAGGGACCCGACCGCCGCCGAACACCACAGCGTGGCAGCGGTATTGAGCCCGCGAATATTGAACCCGTCGCGCAGGATCACACCCGCGCCCAGGAATCCGATACCCGAAACGATCTGTGCCGCAACGCGGGTCGGGTCGGCATCGCTGCCGCTGAACCCGTGCGCGGACAGCAGCACGAACAGGGTGGCTCCGGCCGCGACGAGCGCGTTCGTGCGCAACCCGGCCATGCGGGCCCGGTACTGCCGTTCGAACCCGATCACCGCACCGAGCCCGACACCCGCGCCCAGGCGCAGCAACATCTCCAACGTGGTCATGACGCCCTCTCAATAGAGGTCGGCGCACTCGAAATCGCACGCTACATGCACACAAGTAGCTCGCAGTGGATTGCGGGAGTGTCGCCTGGTGAACGATTGGCTAACGGAACTCTGTCCGATCCATCGGGCACGACAACCACCTCCTCGAACCATGCGCACGCGCCAGGGGAGTGGTACCGGCAGACCCGCCGGATAGGTGACCACCCCTCGTAAGACCTTCAGCACTCCACGGCGTAAACCCACTTCAGGGTGGGAGCCGGTCGGGGTGTCCCCTTAACTCGGGGAGACCTGTCCTGACCCGGGGCGTCTCTCGACGTTCGGGGTCGCCGGCCTATATCCGTGAAGGAGCCTCAGCTAACGACGGCACCTTGCCCGAGCGAGTAAACACCTGTACTACCGATCTGGCAACCCGATGCACCGGCCGTCTCCTCGACCGCCTGCCGCGCCGAGGACTCGCCGACACTGCAATTGGGAGGCACGCCGTAAGCCGTAGACCAGACGCATCTGCGGACGTACGATCGGACGTATGGCGAAGATGACGGTCGTATTTCCGGACGAGCTAGTACCCATCTTGAAGGCCCATGCGGGCGAAGGGAAGGCGAGCGAGTACATCACCCGGGCTGTGCGCCGGGCCATCCTCGAGGAAGAGTTGAAGGTGCTCAACGAGTTCGAGAGACTGAACCCGCCCGATCCGGAGTTCTATCGCTACAGCGACGCCATCGCCGAGGAGGTTCTCTTCGGTGATGCCGAGTAGGCCGGTGCAGCAGGGCCAGGTATGGGTCTCGGAGAGCCGGATCTCCGGACGTAAGAGCCGAATAGTGGTCGTCGATGGCGATACGATCGCCAACCTCCGCCAACGGCTGATCGTGGCACCGATCCGTGAAGGGCGTGAGGTGCCGAACCAATTCCAACTGTTGTCGGTTCCGCTTCCCGGCACTTCGGAGATCATCGCGGTGTACGACCTGCTTCTGATCGACAAGGAGTCATTCACCGAATACGAGGGCTCGGTGTCATCCGAGACGCTCGAGCGGATCAAAACCAGCGGTCTTGGTGCACGTTTCGACCTTTAACGCACGTCACCCACTCTTCCTGGTCTTCACTCACGCGATTGCGGGGTGAAGACCGGGAAAAATGGGTGAAGTCAGGTGGTGGGGCGAACGGTCAGGCGTGGGTGGGGGACAAGGTATTTCGGAGGGAGTCGGTGTGGTGGTAGATGGAGGTGGGTGGGCCGTCTCCGGCGGGGTGGATTTCGAGTTTGCCGGTGTCGTCGAGCAGGATTCGGCGGCCGGGGTAGGTGCGTTGGGCCGCTTCCACGTCTCGGGGGGTGAAGGAGTCTCGGCCGATGAATACCAGGACGCCGTCGTGGAGTTCGGTGGCATAGACGCTCGCGGGCCAGCGGTGCAGCCAGTCGTCGAGGGTGAATGGTTTGTCCGGTTTGGGCAGGTCAGGGCCAGCCATCATGTCCGGGATGGTAGTCCGGGCCACAGCGCAGGGGAAGAGTAAACGCCGGAGGTAATACGGCTTTTGTTGCGAGGCAACGGTTAGCGGTACATCGAGCGGTAGGCGGCGATCGCCTGGACCAGGTGGTCGATGATCTGTTCTCGGGTGGCGCGCAGGGTGCCATTGAGCCAGGCGGAGAACATGCCCGCATTGCCGCTGGCCATGGTGACCGCGGCCAGGCGACGGCGGACCGGATCGTCGATGTGCGCGAACAGGTGGTCCTGCATGAGGCGGGTGAAGGCGGGCATGACCGCGATGGTGGTCTGGCCCAGGCCCGTCGAGGAGTAGGGCTCGACCAGGAACAACCGCGATTTGCGAGGGTCTTCGAGGACCTTGTCGACGAGTAGCTCCGACAGGGCGCGGTCGCGGCCGGGATCGTCGGCGACGGCGAAGGCGGTCATCGGGTCGAGAAATTCGTCGGCGATCTGGCGGTAGAGCACGTCGAGGAGTTCGTCTCGGCTGCTGAAGGATTCGTAGAAATAGCGGTCGGTGAGAGTGGCCCGCCGGCACACCGCCCGCATGGTGACCGCGCCCGCCCCGGATTCGCCGATCAGATCCAGCGCCGCCTCGAGCAGCGACGCGCGCCGCGCCTCACGGCGTTCGGTGAGGGTCGTGCCACCCCAGATGCGGGGTTCGGCGTCGGAGTTGGGCTGGTCGGTCTGCACCGCCTCAAGGGTAGTGCCCGGTGCCGGGGGATCGTGCACGCCCGGCACCGGGCCGTCGCCGGGGCGTCTGCTACCCGGTCACCACGCACGCGCTGCCGAGGTTGATGCCCGTGCCGACCTGGAAGGAGTCGGTGGCGGCCGCGCCGTAATAGGAGTCGGCGTAGATGCGGTGCCAGCCGCTGGCCTGCGGCGTCCAGCTGGTGGTGGCCTGACCGTTGGAGCCGATGGTCACGCTCTGCGGGCTGAAGGTGCCGTACGCGCCGGTGTCGTAGAACCAGGCGGTATCGCCCGAGCGGCCTTCGACGGTGACGGTGTAGGAGCAGCCGGACCCGTACTGCGAGCTGCCGAGTCCGATGGAGCTACCCGAGGCCACGCTCACGCGCCAGACCTGGGCGTCGGCGCTGGGTGCGATGAGCACCGCGGCGGCGGCCAGGGCGGCGAAGGTGGTGGCGGTGGTGGCGAGAGCAGATTTTCTGAACCGGATCATCAAGATCATCCCCTCGAGAAGTACCGGTTGGGTGGTATGTGCCGAATTCGGCCCATACACGCAGTCTTCGCCCCGATTTGTGGCGACACGCGAGTAACGAACTACTTGTTCGGTAATCCCTTGCCGCACCGGCAAACCCGAGGGATGAAAGCTACTGGACAGCTAACCCAGCGGTTCGTCTAACCCAGCAGTTCGTCGAGATAGCACCAGCGCCAGGATTCGCCGGGCTCCACACTGCGCATGACCGGATGGCCGGTGTTGTTGAAATGCTTGGTGGCGTGATTGCCGGGGGAGGAGTCGCAGCAGGCCACATGCCCGCAGTCCAGGCACATCCGCAGATGCACCCAGACCAGGCCCTCTTCGAGGCATTCGTCGCAGGCGTCGGGGTGATCGGGCACCACCACGCAGGGCGCGTCGCGCAGATGCTCGCAGCCGCCGGTGATGGCCGCCCGCAAGGGTTCTCCGCTGTTGTCGGCCTCGGCGATCCGGTCGATGGTGGATTCCTCCAGGTCGATGGTGGCCATGACGGCCTGCAACACCTCCTGATCGATCACCCCCGAATCCCGGACGTCCAGCACGGTGTCACGTTCGGCGGCCAGCATGGCCAGGCGCAATCGCCGGTATTCGCCACTCGGGGTGACGCGCTGGGATTCGGAGCGGCCCAGCAGCTCCCAGGCGGAGCTGGCCCGGCGCGTGACGCGCGTGCGCAGCGCGTCCACGATCTCGGGCGGGGTCTCCTCGGAGATATTGGCCTCCAGCGCGGCCAGCCCCGCCGCAGTGGCCTGCTGGAGCAGATTCGCTTCCTGCAGTAGGTCTTCGGCGTGACTGGGACCGCGCAACTTCAGTGTCCGCACCAGCCACGGCAGCGAGAGTCCTTGCAGCAGCAATGTTCCGGCCACCACCACGACCGCGAGCAGGGTGAGCGTCGCCAGTTCGGGCGTGTCGAGCGGCAGCAGCAGCGCCGCGGCGAGGGTCACCACCCCGCGCATCCCGGCCCAGGCCACCACGGCAGGTCCGGTCCAATGCGGTTTCGGTTTGCCGAGCCGCCGGCCCTCGACCTGCCAGGCGAAGTAGGTCGCCGGATACACCCAGATCGGCCGGACGACGATCACCGTGAGCAGCACCGCCGCACAGGCGATCAACAGCGTCGAATGCGGCAGATCGCTGTGCCAGGCCGCTTCCACGATATGACGGAACTGCAAACCGACCAGCAGGAAAACCGCACTCTCCAACAGGAATTGGATGGTGCGCCAGTTGGTGTGCTCGGAAATGCGCGAGGCCGCGCTCTGCCAGCGCGGCGCCCCGTGCCCGAGGATCAGGCCACAGGTGACCACCGCGATCACCCCGGAAGCATGCAACTTCTCGGCGGGCAGGTACGCGATCCACGGCACCAGCAATGACACGCTGGTGTCCAGCACCGGATCATTGATGCGCCGCCGCAGGACCGCCAGCACCATGGCCACGGCCCCGCCGATCAGCGCACCGCCACCGGCCGCGCCGACGAAATCCGCCCCCGCCTCCCACATGGTGATGCTGCCCGCCATGGCCGCCACGGCCGTACGCAGGGTGACCAGCGCGGTCGCATCATTGAACAGCGACTCCCCCTCGAGCAGCGTCACGATCCGTCGCGGCATCCCCACCCGCCGCGCCACCGCCGTCGCGGCCACCGCGTCCGGCGGTGCCACGATCGCCCCGATCGCCACCGCCGCCGAGAACGGCACCGGCAGCAGCCAATACACCACCCCGCCCACCGCGAACGCGGTGAACAGCACCAACCCCACCGACAACAGCGTGATCGACACCTTCTTGGGCCGGAAATCAACCAGCGAGGTCCGAATAGCGGTGGTGTACAGCAACGGTGGCAGCAACCCCAGCAACACCAGCTCGGGTTCGATATCGAACTCCGGCACAAACGGCAGATACGACGCAATGACCCCGGCAATGGTGAGCACAAACGGCTCACCCATCCCAACCCGCCGAGCCCCGGCCGCCAGCGCGACCGCCACCGCCAACAGCACCACCAGTCCCAACGCCCACTCCACGCTGCTCATCGTGCCAGCCCGGGCCCTCAGCCCACGCATCGGCTCGCGCACAGCGAACGGATCAGATTGCGGGCTGCCGTTAGGATCGCCCGGGTACTCGAGGATCTTTCATTAGGGGGACGGCATGATCCTTTCGATCTGCATCTTGGTCGGCGTCGCGGCACTGATCATCTTTCTGAGCCGCAATCAGCGAAAGGTCAATGCGGAGTTCAGGGAGGAACTCGAGCGCCGCTTGGGCGGGAATACAGGTTGGCCGACCGAGCTCTGGGAGCAGGAGCACCGAAAGCTGTTGCATCCGCATTTGGTTCGTGGCGACACCAGCTTTCCTGTCACTGGCACCGTCGCGGGCCATCCCGTCGTCAGCTTTCGCTGCGAGCACTCCAAGGAAAAGACTCGGCCGACGGTCACGCTAGGACTCAAGACCACCACCACAACATGGAGTTACACGGGCGCGGCCGTGCTCGATGTCGACCCCACGGTGCCCTACCTGGATATCTTCCGACCCGGCTCGATCTGGGAAGCCGGGTTCCAGGGCAAGTCGATCGAACCGCTGCAATTCCCTTGCGGTGACGCGAATATCGAGCAGTACTTCGCCACCTACTCCGACGAGACGGCCCGTGCGAGCCGCCTGATCACCCCGGCATTCAAAAGTGCCCTGTTCGATCTACACAACCTGGATCCGGAAGGACAGCCGTCGCCCCGTATCCGCATCAAGGATGGGGTTCTGATGTGCTGGGTCGGCGGTGTAGACACTCGCCAGGGAAAATTCTCCGAGCTTCTCGAACTCCTGGCAGCACTGACCGACGCCGTCAATGCTGCCGTGCGAGCTGACCGACGCACCGCTGGATGATTCGGCGTGGAACTGGATCCACGGTTCACCGGCGGGTTCACTCTCACTGGTCATTCACTGTTTGCTCACTGCGCAGCGCGGTAGATGGAAACGGTTGTGGGTCAGTTGTTCTCGCCAACGATCGTGATCGCCACCCAGCTTTTCCTCGCATGGAGCCCGACCGAACGATAGTGGTTCGCGCGCCAACGGTCCAAGATGTGATCGGGCCGTTAATCTTCGGGCATGGTTGAGGAGCTCGAGCGAATCACCGAACAGCAGGACCGGACAGCGACGTTCGAGTTGATTCAGAGGCTGACCGATCCCGGTATCGGCGCATCGGAGCGGGAGCGGATCGTTTATGGGCTCGCGCAGCTCGCAGACCCGCGCGCGGTGGTGCCGCTGGCCGAGATCGGGCGTGACCTCGGCCGCCCGACCGATGTGCGACAGGCGGCGCTGCGGGTGTTGGAGGACTCGTCGCTGTGCCCGGAGGGCGCCGATCTGCGCGCTTGGTGGGATACCGGGGATGGCCTGGTCCGCGCGTGCGTGCTGCGGCAGGCCACCCGCAGCGAGGCCGACCTGCTCGAACCGATTGCGCGCGCCCCGCATCACCCGCTACACCGGCACGCGCTGACCGGAATCGAGTTCACTTTCGAGGAACCACACTGGCAGCAGTACAAGATCACCGGACTCGCTCACCCAGACCCCGCGGTGCGGCGGATCGCGGCCGACGTCCTGTGCTGGGACGAACCGGTGGCCGCCGAATCAGCTCTGCATCGCGCCGCCACAGACAGCGCGACAGAGGTCGCCTGCGCCGCGATCGACACGCTGCGTTACTACCCGAGCCGCGCCACGCTGCGGCTGTTGCACGAGATCGCCCAGGGCGGCGGCGCGCGAGCGGAGGCGGCGCGCGCTGCCGAGGCCGATCTGCTCGTCGATTTCGCGGATGAGCAGTCGCGAATCGGGCATTGGCTCACACCGGTCGCCGATCTGCTCGGCCCGACCGAACACGACACCGCGCCGTCGCCGACACCGCCGGTACGATGCCGAGCCAAACCGCCGGTGCCAACGGCAGCGGAAGTCTTCGCCGTGTACTCCGATCTCGACGGCCCATGGGCGGAGAAACTGGCCGCACTGCGCGGCAACGACTGGAGTCGTGTGCCTGCCTCCGACCGCCCCGTTCTGACCGCGCTGCTGTCCGGTCATCCGGATCCGCAAGTCCGCGACCTGTGTTGCTCGGCGCTGGCGAGTTGGCATGAGGTCGATGCGTTGCTGTCGCTGGCCCATGATCCGGAATTCGGTGTGCGTAAATCCGCGGTCTACAGCCTGCGATTCGTGCCACCGTCACAGGAGATCGCGACGCTCACATGGAATCTGATTGCATCCGGCAAGGTCGCCAGTACCGGCGGATACGAGGCGCTGGCTACCTGCGCTGCCCACACGCCGCCTGGGGAACTCGACGACCGGTTGATCGATTTGGCGCGCAGCGATCTTCGAGAGAGCATCCGCGCCGAGGCGGTGTCGCTGCTGGGCGAACAGGTCGAACCGCTGCTGTTCCTGCTCTCCGAACCGCCCCTGCGGACCTGGGCGGTGCACATCCGATTACTGACGGCCTGCCGCGACTCGGGGGTGACATTGCCTGCCGCTACCGCCTTGTACACCGTCGACAACCTCCATGTAGCGGCTGCCCTCGCCGACCTATAACTCACCCTTTCGGCATCTGCTGCTCGAGCCGTCGAGCTCGGCGATGGTCGAGAGTTATTGGCGGGGGGCGGACTCCATGGGCTTGCCGCTGTCGCGCCAGGCTCCGATTCCGCCCGCAAGACTGGTTGCGTCGTAGCCGGAGCGGCGGGCCAGGGCGGCGAAACGCAGAGACAGCTCGCCGACCGGGCAGACGAAAACCAGTGGGCGCGAGCGGGAGAACGGGATGCCCTGGGTGAACATGTCGTCGAGTTGATCGTCTCGGATGTTCAGCGCGCCTGGGACGTGGGCTATGCGGTAGGCCATGGCGCCTCGGGTGTCGACGATGGTCGGGCGGGCGGTGCGGTCCAATTCCTCCAGTTCATCGGGTGAGAGGGTCGGGGTGGCGGCGAGTTCCTGTGTGGTGGGCGGGAGTGCGCGTGCGGCCTTGCCGAAGAGTTCGGGGCGGCGTTTGCGGATGTAGGACAGGTACGGTTCGATGCGGTCGCAGACGATGAATACCGCCACGATCGGGTGGTCGGGGTCGGTGGACGAAAGGTCCAGGGAGCCCAGGAATTCTCGGGCCGCGGCGTAGGTGGCTCCGCTGGTCGGACCGGCCAGGACTCCGTGGCCGGTGGCTAGTTCGAGGGTGGCGTCCACGGCGTGCCCGGCCTCCACGGGGATGATGCGGTCGTAGAAGTCGGGTTGGAACAGGCCCACATCCCACATTTCGGTTTCCGAGCGGATTCCGGGGATGAAGTCGGTGCGTTCGGATACCACGGCGATGGTTCGCAGTTCGGGGTTGTGTTTGCGCAGGAAAGTGGCTGTGCCGCGGGTGGATCCGGTGGTGCCGAGGCCGCCGATCAGGTAGTCGACGCGGGTGATGCCGTCGCGGGCGAGGTCCTCGTGGATTTCGCGGCCGGTGCCCTCGTAGTGGGCCTCGATGTTCTTCTCGCTCGTGTATTGCGAGGGGTGATGCCAGGCGCCGGGGGATTTGGCCATGGTCGATTCGATGACCGAGTACACGTCGTTGGGTGCGGTCGGGTCGGGGCATTCGGACAGGCCGGGTAGTTCCTCGATGTCGGTGCCGAAGAGCTGCAAGAGTTCCCGGACCTCGGCGACCTTGATGCGGTTGGTGACCGCCCGCAGGCCGATGCCGTGCATGGCCCCCAGAATGCGCAGGGCCTTGGCGGTATTGCCGCTGGACGCCTCGATCAGGGTCTGTTTGTTGGTGATGATGTCGTCGAGTTCCTCGCGGATCATGCCCCAGGCGACGCGGTCCTTGACCGAGCCGAAGGGGTTGTAGAACTCGAGTTTCGCGTACAGCTCCACGTGTGGCAGTGCGTGCACCGCCGGATCCAGGCGCAGCAGGGGCGTATTGCCGATGAGTTCGGTGATGTGGTCGTAGCGCATCATTGCACCCCGTGCCGTCCGGAGCCGTGGGCTCGTCGCAGGGTGTCCGCGGCGAGTCCCGGTTCGTAGTCGCCGTCCCGGCACACCTCGAAACCGCCCGGTTGGTGTGTGACAGCGAGTTTGGGTGGCACCGGGTGCATGGATGCACTCGCTGCCGACAAATCCATGTGGTACGCAGCGGTATTGGGGAACACCACCAGATCCCCGGGCCGCGGCCGATGCGGCAGCCACACCTTGTGATTGCTGATCAGATCCCGTTCCAGGCACAGCCGTCCGGCCAGGAACACCCCCACCGCGGCCGAATCCACGCCGCGATGCGCCGCGCTGGGCAGCAGCACCGGATCCACCATCACTTCCTGATCCGCGGGAGTGACGGTGTCGCGGCTGACATCCAGATTCACCAGCGTGCTGCCGTCGGAGGTCTCCTTCACGAATTCCACCCGCGCCGCGGTGATTCCGGCGTGATCGACCAGCGCCTTGCCCGGCTCGAGCCACACGTCCAGGAGGTTTTCCTCGGCGACATGCGCGAAGCTGCGTCCACCGTGCTGCTCGAGCCCGGTGTCCAGGAGATCGGCGAGCATGCGATCCGCGGACACCGTATTGGCGTATTTATGGAATACCGGCGTCCCGTGCACCGCGCCGCCGTCGATGTGGAAGCCGAAGGTATTGCCGCCCCAGGTCATCGGCTCGCCGCGCCCCAGCAGGGATTCGCGCAGCGCGAGCACGTAGGCGTCGAAGGCATCGGCGTCGGCGGTGAACACCTGCCGGAAGCCGCCGCCGATATTGAGCACGGTCGGCGCGAGCTCGTACGCGTAGGCGCGTTCGGTCAGCGCCAGGCAGCTTTCCACGGCCCGCACCCGTTCGGCGGGTTCTCCGGAATCGAGGTGGAAGGCGAACCCGCGGAAGGTGAGCCGCCCGCGGTGTGTCGAGAGCAGGTCCAGCACCTCGTCGATGCGGCGCAGCGGGACGCCGAACCGGCTCACCGGCGTCCCGGGAAACCCGCAGATCCGCACCAGCACCGGCACGCGCGCGCGTTCGCCCGCGAGTTCGGCGAGCCGTCGCAACTCCCACAGATTGTCGACATTGACGGTGGCCCCGGTGTCGACGAGTTCGCGCAGGAACCCTTCCCCCTTGGGGCCGGTCACCTCGATGCGCATGGACCCGAATCCCGCGCCGACCGCGCTGGCCAGCTCGGCCTCCGAGGCCACGTCGATGCCGATTCCGGCGTGCTCGGCGGTGCGCACGAAGGCCCGCGATTGATTCACCTTGTGCGCGTAGCAGATCCGATACCGCGACAGCTGCCCCGCCAAAACCTCCCGCAAGCGGTCCAAATTGTCGGTGAACACCTGCGGGAACAGCAGATGCGCGGGCGAGCCGAAGCGGATCAGCGCATCCTCCACCGCCCCGGGCTCATCCAGGAAGGCGCGCACCAGCGGATGGATTCGGCCCGGGAGTGCGGGCGGGGCGGGCGCGTTCATCAGGTCTCCTCGAGCCGGGCGGAGTGAGTCCGGGCGGGCAATCGTCTGCGAGGCAGGTGACCCCGCCCCCGGGGAATTACCTCTGCTGCGGGCGGGATCTCGTGCGGGGAGCCGTCACACAGCGGTTTCCGTGGTCGCGTGCGCGGGTAGCTCGACGGTCGGGTTGTAGCCGCTGTCGCGGAGCGATTCGAACGCGCGATGCCGATTGCGCGGACTGCGGAATTCGGCGACCACCCGTTTGCTGATCAGATCGATGTCCCGCACACCGATATTCATCGATTCCAGGACCCCGGTGATGGTGCGCACGCAGTGCTTGCAGTTCATGTCCGGCACATAGAAGACGTGATCCTCGGCGGCGAGTTCGCCTGTCGCGGCACCGGTGTCGGCGGGTACCTCGGCAATGGTCAGTCGCGTGACGATGGTGGTGAACAGCTCGGTGAACCGATCCACCACCAGGGGCAGCAGGCTGTAATGCGCGCCGTCGAGTTGGTGCGGCATGGCGGCCAGACAGGCCGGGCGGGTGCCCGGCGGCAGCAGCGCGTACTGGCGGGAGATCAGATCCAGCTCGTCGTGATATTTGGCGATCGCCTCGGGCACGCTCAGGCCCTCGACATTGGTGGCGCGCCGCATGATCCGGTGCGCGTCCTCGATGGTGGCGTCCTTCATCGCGCGCAGGGTGTGCACGGTTTCGGCGGTGTAGCGCAGCGTGCCGTCGGGCTGGGTGGCCAGGATGACCGCGATCATGCCGCGCCGATAGCTCGAGGCCTGCAATTCCCAATACCAGCGGGTGGCGACCGCCCCGTAGATGCCGGAATCGCGCATGCCGAGCGCGAATTCGACGGGCGTGCGATAGGGCGTCCAGCGCGCCAGCAGAGCATGCTGGGCCAGGGCCCGCCCGCACGCCTCGATCCCGACCCGGAAGATGTCGAGGGGTTCGTGATCGGTGGTGGTGCCTTCCAGGACCGCGGCATCACGTGCACTCAATGCCGAGATGCGTTGCGCGAAAGCGGTGTCGCTTTCGAGCGCATGCCACAGCGTCAGCACCGTCTCGCGCATGGCGATGGGCACCAGCGGCCCCAATCCGCCCGAGTG
The DNA here is from genome assembly GCF_040683015.1 of Nocardia sp. NPDC051030. Lineage (NCBI taxonomy): Bacteria > Bacillati > Actinomycetota > Actinomycetes > Mycobacteriales > Nocardiaceae > Nocardia > Nocardia sp. NPDC051030. The sequence goes on from NZ_JBFBCD010000003.1 coordinate 801,152, forward strand.
GAAGTGCCCGGTATTCGGTATGCCGTCGCTGTCGGTCCACGCGATGCGATGGGTCGCGCTGGTGACCTGCTCGGCCCGGCACGGCGACATGAACCGTTCCAGGTACAGCCGCTGCGAGAGCGTCAGATGCGAGCCGGGTTCGGGTCGCAGTGGCGCACAGGTGTATTCGATGCGCTGCGCCGGTGGCGCGGTGGCCCCGGTGCTTATTGCGGGCCGGGCCAAGACCGCCAGCACACGGGAGGCGGCGCGGCGTTCGTAGCGCGGTTCGGGTCCGTTCGTCATCAAGTGACCTCCTCGGCAATCGTGGCGACACACTCGGTGAACCGGTCGATCTCGTCGAAGGTGTTGTAGATGTGGGTGCTCACGCGCACCGAGTCCTCATCGGTCGGCGCATCATCGACGGGCACGCAGTGTGCGCCGGTGCGGACCAGGAAGCCCAGTTCGCTGAGCACGAAACCCAGATCGGTGGCGGTGATGCCGTGCACGGTGAACGAGAGGATGCCGTAACCGGTTTCGCAGGGCGCGTAGGCCGGGCCGGGCAGGAATTCCACGCCCGGCACGCGGCGCAGGCCGGTGATCATGCGCTGGGTCAGGGTGCGATTGTGGTCGTGGATGGCGTCGAGTCCGAGGTCGCCGAGCACTCCCACAGCCGCGCCGAGCGCGAGGATCCCCGGAATATTGTGGGTGCCGCCCTCGAGCAGGTGCGGCATCTCACCCGCGAGGAGCCCCGATCGGCCCAGTGACACAGCCGAATTACCGCCCGGCAGGAATGGCGTGAGCTCCGAATGTCGGCGGCGGCGGCAATACAGCACGCCGGTGCCGGGGGAGCCGAACATCTTGTGCGCGGCGAAGACCGCGAAATCGGCGTCCAGTTCGCGCACCCGCACCGGCAGATGCCCGCCGCTCTGGCTGCAGTCGAAGCACAGGGCGATGTCCGGATCGATGCGCCCGCGCAGCTCTTCCAGGGTGCTCAGCGAGCCGAACACGTGATGCAGGTGCGAGACGGTGATCATCCGGGTGCGCGGGGTGATCTTGCCGAGGATGTCGTCGATATCGGCCTCGCCGAGGGTGTTCACGCGATAGGGCACCAGGTGGATCGTGCGGCCGAAGGAGCCGAGCAGCCGGGCCAGTTGATGCCACGGATAGACATTCGATGCATGATCACGTGGGCTGTACAGGATTTCGTCGCCCTCGCGCAGGGCCGTCATCGCCCAGGACTGCGCGACCGCGTTCATCGCGGCCGTCGAACCCCCGGTGAACGCCACCTCGTCCGGATCGGCCCCGAGGAAATCGGCCATCTGCTCGCGGACGGTCTCGATTTCCCGGGTCAGGCTGCTGGCCCACGGATAGGTGCCGCGCCCGGCATTGGCGGTGTGCGAGCTGTGATAGCGATGCACGGCCCGGATCACCGGCAGCGGTTTCTGCGTGGTGGACGCGGAATCGAGGTAGACGTCGGTGGTTTCGGCCAATGCCGGAAAGAGCCCGCGCACCGCGGGCGACGCGGGTTCCCGGGCGGCGGCGGGCTCGGCGGAGGAGGCAGGGGCCGATGACCGCACTGTGCCGCTCCCTCCGAGGAGTACGCGCTGGACGTCACCAACGATACGCACTTTTCCTGGTGCGCCAGAAGGTTCTCGGCGGCAAGAGGTTTCGCCGCGACCGTCTCGTTATGCCACGTACTGGGCAAGTTGCCATGTCGCGGCGCGCCCGCTCAGCGCTCCGGCCCGCCCGGATTGCACAGCGCGTTGACCGTCGCCTGATAGCCGACGTCGGGTCGCCACGGCTCCAGATTCCAGCTGGTCTTATTGGGTGCGACGATGCGCGCCCAGTCCCAGTGACACAGGAATTGGTCCCGCATTCCGGGTGTGTCGGCGTCGGGGGCGAGGGTCAGCACTTCCTGCCAGGCGCGATCCCCGGCGGTGGGGAAGGTGTCCTGGCGTCCGGCCTGGGTGGGGAAGACCATGAGACGGCGGCCGTCGATGGCGTCGACCCATTCGGTGTTGTCGATGAGCGGTTGATCGGCGAACTGGTCGACCTGCGGGGTCGTCGAGGGCACCGGGCTGGAGATGGGCTGACCGGTCGCCATGGTGGGTGCCGCGGGAACCTGCGCCACCGATTGCGGGACCGAGGTGACCGAACCCACGATGACCGGTGAGGATTCCTCGGCGGCCCCGCAGCCGGTTAGTACCAGTGCCAGCGAGAATGCGATCAGGCCACCCGATAGTTTCCCGCATTGCCGCATGGGCATTCGCCCCTTTCGTTCCGCCTTGCCCCGTCCGGCCGACGCTACCAGCGATAACCTGGCGATCACGGATCGCTCACCGCCACTGAATGATCAGCTGCGAGGATTTGCCAGCGCTGGCACGTTGGCCCAGACAGCACCTACGATGTCACGCGCAGGGCGGTTCGGAAAAGTGGGACCGCCCGGCAACCGTGGTACCGGATGGTGGCTGAACGCTGGATGGACTTGTAGGGGCGCCGATATGGCAGCGACTGTGAAACTGCTGGTGTGGGAAGTGGACAACACCCTGTGGGATGGGGTGGTGTCCGACTCGACCGAGGGCGCGTTACGCCCGGACGCGGTGCGCGCCTTGCGCACCCTGGGTGAGCGCGGCGTCATGCATGCCGTCGCCAGCCGCGGCGAATGGGACTGGACGGTCGCGAACCTGCGCCGCCATGGACTGCGCGAGCACTTCGCCGTGGTCGAGGTCGGCTGGGGCCGCAAGTCGGCCGCGATCGCCCGCATGGCCCAAACCCTCGGCGTCGGCTTGGACCAGGTCGGCTATATCGACTCCGAACCCCTCGAGCGCAGCGAAGTCGCCCACGCTCTGCCCCAGGTGCGCGCCTACGCCGCCCGCCACGTGGATGTGCTCACCGCGCTCCAGGAATTCCGCGCACCCGTAGGCGACGTCCCCCCACCGACCTCCCCAATGGGCTTCCAGCACATCCACGCTCGCTGAATCCGCGACCGCCGCGCCTTCGACCAAGATCAAGGAGCGGTGGTGGCGGGAATTCGCTCGAATTCACACCACCACAGCTCCCTCGCGCGGCAGAGGTCCTTCAGTCGAGCTGCGCTAGGTGGGTTTCGGTGGCTTGCCAGGCCTCGGGGGAGAGGAGGTGTTTGGTGCGGGCGAACAATTCGTATAGGGCGGCACCGTGTTTGGCGGCCAATTCCGCATTGTGGGTCATGACGTCCAGCTCGTTCGCGACGGTGATCTCCATGAAGGCGCTCAGGTCCACGTCGGCCGGTTCGAATTCGTGGCCGGTGAACCTGTCGCGGAACAGGACCGGCGTGGTGTCGAGCCTGGGGTAGACGGCGGATCGGTCGCAGCTGGCGTACAGGTAGACCAATGCTTCGGCGCGCTCACCGATCAGGGCGATCAAGGTGTGGCGGTCGGACAGGCCGAGCAGGGAATGGTCGAAACCGTCGGTGCCGTAGGTGGCGTGACACAGGGCCGCGAATTGGATGTTCTCGTCCGCACCCCACGCGGTGAGCGCATCGGTGACTCGCCCGAGGTGGGCGAGCAGGGTGCCGCCGGGGTGCGGAATCCGGTCCGCGCCTTGATCTCGCAGGAATCGTTCGATCTTGTCGCGCGTGGCCACGGCGGCGACCAGGCGGGTGGTGATCGGCGCGGGAAGACTATGGTGTTCGGCCGCGCGCAGGACGGCTCCGCCGATGGCGTCGAGTTCCAAGGCCCGGCCCGCTTCGGCGTCGCGCTGCATGGAGGTCTTGGTGTCGGGCGGGAAGCTGTCGTAGCGGGCGAGAATCTGCGCGGCGTCGGTCCTCGCGCCGCAGGCATTGGCGATGGCGGTGGTCTCCTCGACCATGGCGGTCAGCTCGCCGCGCCGCTCGGACAGAATGACGCCGATCGGACTCCGATAGCGGGTGGTGAGCAGCGCGAACGGGGCCAGAAACGCCAATTTCGCCCACAGCGCGGCATTTCCGTCGTCGCGCAGCAGGGTGTTCACGCCGCTCGCGGTGAGCGCCTCGGCCAGTGCGGTCAGTCGTTCCGGCGACCCGGCCAGCTCGATCTCGACAAAGGGACTGCCGTGTTCGATGACACCCGGTGTGGTGCGGGTGGATTCGACGCGGATCACCGCCGGAATCGTGCGCGGCTCCCCGTACGCGGCGCGCAGAACATCAAGGTGTTCAATGCCATTGAGCAGCGGCACGACCACCGCGCTGTCCAGATACTCGGCGGGCACGCGCTCCAGCGCCGCCGCGAGGCTGGTGTGCTTGACCGTCACCAGGCACAGATCAACCGGTTCGCGCAGCACGGTATCGGCTTCGACTCGTGCGCTGAACTCGCCGAACTGCCGACTTCTCACGTGAATTCCATTGTCTCGCAGCGCCTGCACGGTGTCCTCACCGGCCAGGCAGATCACGCGATGCCCGGCGCGCGCCAGCAGCGCCGCGAGCAGTCCGCCCACCCCGCCGGGACCGAGCACGGCCACGGTCAAAGGCGATGAGGCGGAATCGTAAGCATTCATTCGATGCATGGGTATGGCTCCTCTCGGCTGCTGGGTCGACACCTGGCTCGCCTCCACCCGAATGTGGTGGGAGACGAGCCGGGTTGCCGCCCTGGGCCCATACCGATCATCGACGCATGTCGACGCACTGGTCAATCCAGCGGTCAGGAGGCGGCACCGATCCTGGTGCGGAGGTTCTCGGCGAAGGCGCGCGCGTCGGCCAGATCGGCGGCATTGGGCCGCCCCTTCCGGACCCCGCCGACAAGCTTGAAGGGTGCGAGCGTATCGAGCGCCCGGCACGAGAACGTGTCGACCACTTCAAACCCCTTCTGCCCGAGCAACCGCACGAGCGGCCGAGTGAACGGCCGGAACGGGAATTCGGGAAATCCACTGGTGGCAAACACGAATGCCTTGCGCTGCTGCCCGACAGGAAGCCCCTTCACGAACTCCCGCAACCCCACATGAAACGACCCATTGAAAATCCCCGACCCAAACCCCACCAGGTCATAATCGGCAAGCCCAGCCGGATCAACCTCCTCGGGCGCAACCACCCGAGCCCCCAACACCTCCCCGATCACCTCGGCAACCCGCTTGGTATTCCCATGCGACACCGATGTGCAAACAATGATGGCCTTCATGACAATTGCTCCCCTTGCTCTGTCGATGTACCCGAAACGCTAGGCCACCCCCATCAACAAGATCAAGCACGACGCCACGGCAAACCCCTTGCCCCGCAACAGCGTCAGGGACGGAGGTCCACCGCGTCGATGGCCTGCCCGTGGTAGCGCTTGGGCTCGTAGGTGAACACGACTGCACTCACTGCGCGCGCCTCGTGCACGACGGCCGCAGTCTCCACGCCGATGAGGGTTGCCTCCGGCGCGGCGGAACCGATGTCGAGCGCACTCAATCCCAGTGGCAGCACGGTAAGCGGGCTTTCCGGGTCGTGAAGCAGGAACGACAGCTCGCGTGTCTCGTGAGCGAGTTCCGCGGCAGCTGCAGTGACAGACAGGGCGGAGGTCAGCAGCAGACGGCCGTCGAGCACGGCGTCGATCACGATGGTCTGTGCTCGCCGGGTGAGGTCGCGTTCGTAGGCGGTGAGGACGGTGCTGTCGAGAATGATGATGCCCGCGGCAGCGCTCATGCAGTGTTACCTCGGCGCAGCTGGTCGGCGCGTGCCAGCACGGCGCGTGCCTCCACCTGGTTCTTCGCGAATTCGGGGGATTCGGGGTCGATGCCCAAACGGCGCATGGCGCGTTCGGCGAACTCATCACGGTGCTCGTAGGCATGACGGGCGCCAGGCAGGTCGGCGTCGAGGGCCGCACGCAGCCTGGTCAGCGCGTACTGGTTCTGCGACATCCCGGCCTGTGCGGCGGCGCGCTGCAATAGGTACCTGTCCGTCTCACTGAGACCCCGCAACGGAAAGTTTGATGTCATGACGTCACTTTACGTCAGGGGTAGCCGGGCCGCCGAAAAGTCGACTACATCGACGGCGAGGACGAGGACGAAGCCGGTGCGGATTTCGAGGCCGAGGAGATCTCGGCTGAGGAGTTCAAGGTCGAGTGGCTCATCGCGATCGGCGAGCTGTGGAGTGATGAGCCGTGGAGTATCGACTAGGCGGATTCGGTGCTGCCAGTGCGGATTTGCACGATGGGCAGGATCAGGGCGGCGGGGGCGGTGCGGGGGACTGCCGGGTGGTTCGGGGGGATGGGGGAGATGCGCTGGTAGCCGGAGGGTTGGGTGGGGCGGGTGTCGAGTTCGCCCTTGTTGGGCCACATGGCTGCGGCTCGTTCGGCCTGGGCGGTGATGGTGAGGGAGGGGTTGACTCCGAGGTTGGCCGACACCGCCGCGCCGTCTACGACGCTGAGGGTGGGGTAGCCGAAGACTCGGTGGTAGGGGTCGATTACGCCGGTTTCGGGGGTGGAGCCGATTACTGCGCCGCCTAGGAAGTGGGCGGTGAGGGGGATGTTGAAGACTTCGCCCCAGGAGCCGCCTGCTATGCCGCCGATTTTTTCGGCTACCGCGCGGGTTACCTGGTTGCCTGCGGGGATCCAGGTGGGGTTGGGTTCGCCGTGGCCCTGTTTGGAGGTGAGTTTGCGGCCGAAGAGGCCGCGTTTGGTGTAGGTGGTGATGGAGTTGTCGAGGTGCTGCATCACCAGGGAGATGATGGTGCGTTCGCTCCAGTTCTTGGTGGACATGAACTGGATGAGGGTGAGGGGGTGCAGGAGGGCGGTCCAGAGGAAGCGGAGCCAGCGGGGGGTGCGGCCGCCGCCGTCGACCATGAGGGTTTGCAGCAGGCCCATGGAGTTGGAGCCCTTGCCATAGCGGACGGGCTCGATGTGGGTGTCGGGGGTGGGGTGGATCGAGGAGGTGATGGCCACGCCGCGGGTGAAGTCGCGGTCGGGGTTCACCTTTCGGGTGGCCGCGCCGACGATGGATTCGGAGTTGGTGCGGGTCAGGAAGCCCAGGCGAGGGGACAAACCCGACAGGGTTCCCTTGTCTCGCATGGCGAACAGCAGCTGCTGGGTGCCGCGGGTTCCGGCGGCCAGGACCACATGCGCGGCGGTATAGGTCTTGGGCTGCTTGCGCACCCACGCGCCCGTGCGGTGGGTGGCGACATCCCAGGTGCCGTCGGCCTGCGGCTGCACCGCGGCGACCGTGGTCATCGGAATGACCTGCGCCCCGGCCTTTTCCGCGAGGTACAGGTAGTTCTTGACGAGCGTGTTCTTGGCATTGTGGCGGCACCCGGTCATGCATTCGCCGCATTCGGTGCAGCCGGTGCGTTCGGGGCCCGCGCCGCCGAAGTAGGGGTCCGGCACCGTCTTTCCGGCCTCACCGAAGAACACCCCGACCGGGGTCTGTACGAACGTGTCACCCACACCCATGTCCTCGGCGACCTGCTTGAACACCTCGTCGGCGGGAGTCATGTGCGGGTTCTTCACCACGCCGAGCATCTTCTGCGCCTGCTCGTAGTACGGCATGAGCTCGTCGTGCCAGTCGGTGATATCGCGCCACTGCGCGTCCCGGAAGAACGGCGTGGGCGGCACATACAGGGTGTTGGCGTAGTTCAGTGACCCGCCGCCGACACCCGCACCGGCCAGGATGAGCACATCGCGCAGTGGATGGATGCGCTGGATGCCATAGCAGCCCAGCTTGGGCGCCCACAGGAATTTGCGCAGGTCCCAGCTGGTGTCGGGGAGTTCGTTGTCGGCGTAGCGCATGCCCGCCTCCAGCACGCCCACCCGATAACCCTTCTCGGTCAGTCGCAGCGCGGTGACGCTGCCGCCGAAGCCGGACCCGACGATGAGTACATCGAAGTCGGTGTCGCGTTGGGTCATCGGAACTCCCTTTGTCGTCGTCGACAGTGTGGCGGCGGTTACGCTAACGCCGACAGTTGGAACTGTCAACGTTACCGGGTTGCGGTATCTATGCTGTTCGCGTGGACCGATACGACGCGGCGACCGACCTGCGCTACAGCCGCCCGCAACTGGCCGAACTCAGCGGCGTGCCCGCCCGCACCATCCGCTACTACCACTCGCTCGGCGTGCTGCCCAAGCCCGGACGCGTGGGCAAGGAGGCGGTCTACACCGGCGAGCATGTGGAACGACTGCGCGCGATCACGGCCATGCAGGCACGCGGACTGCGACTGGACGCCATCCGCGAGGTCTTCGACGGCGACGGCCCGCGCGATGGCGATTGGCGCGCGGTCTTCGATCCGCGCTACGGCGACTCCGCCGATCCGGGCAAGCCCGGCGAGCCCGGGCACGTGGTCGACGACGACGGACTGTCCGAACTGCTCGGGGATCGGCGCGGCGACGTCCTCGAGGAACTGCTCGCCAATGGCTATGTGCTCGCCTGCGACGGCGGCTGGCGTATTCCGGAGCCCGCCATGCTCACCGGCGCACTGGTTCTGTACGACCTCGGCACCGATATCGCGCTGTCCGGCGTGCTGCGCACCTTGATCCGCACCCGCATCGCCGCGCTCGCCGAGGAAATGGTGCAGGCCTTCAAGGATGCCGCCGCCACGAGCTACGGCGGTGACGATTTCCCCATCGATCTGGACCGCTTCCGTGACCGTTTCCGCGCCGCCGCCCGCGAGGTGGGTGGTGCGACCCTGGCGGCGGAAATCGAGCGCGCCGCACGCGAACTCGAGGTGTGAGCCCACCTAGGGCACCGTCACCGGCGTCTCACAGCTGGCCGGAGGATCGACCAGACGGCATTCCGACGGCCCGCGCACCGGCATATAGCCGCTGGGCAGCCCGCCGGTGTGAATGATCTGCCGGTAGGTGTCCACGGCGTCGGTGGCATGGCGGGCCAGGTTCGGATCGGTTTCGACATCCACGGTGTAGAGCCCGAATCGCGGTGTGTAGGAACCCCATTCGTAATTGTCGGTGAGGCTCCAGTAGTTGTAGCCGACCACATTCATGCCATCGATCTTGGCGCGCTGCAACCAGTAGACGGTGTCGCGCAGATGATCGGAGCGGGTGTAGCCGTCGGCGCGCGGTTTCCCGTTCTCGGTGGGCATGCCGTTCTCCACCACCCACAGCGGCTTGCCCGGGAACATGCGCGAATAGTGTTGCAGCGCATAGTAGATTCCCTCGGGCCGCACCGGCAGATCCCACATGCCCGCGGGCGGGGCGGCCGAGCCGTCGGGCATGTTCACCGCATTGGACTTGGGTGGCTCATAGCCGAAGTAGTAATCCACCCCGATGAAGTCCAGCTTCTCGCTGATGCGCTCCACGAGCGGTCCGTTGACCTGCGCCTCGGCCCCGGCGACATAGCCGACATTGCTGGTCACCAGCGCATTGGGTTGCACCTGGTGGATGTAGTCGTAGATATCGTTGTGCGCCTGCGTGACTCGGTCCAGCATGGTGTCGGCGTCGGTGCCGTTCTGGCGCACCTCGTGCATGATGTACGCGACCGGCTCGTTGACGGTCACCCACACCGGATTCCGTGCGGCATACCGGTCGACCACCGTCTTCGCATTGGCCAGCCAGTCCTCGACCATCCCGGCGTTCTTCCACCCGCCGCGATCGGCCTCCCACCCCGGATACACCCAGTGATCCAGGGTCAGCATGGGCTGCATGCCCGCGTCGTAGATGTTCTGGATCACCGAGTCGTAGAACGCGAACGCGTCCTCGTCCCACGCGCCCGGTTGCGGCTGCACCCGCGCCCACTCGATGCCGATCCGGAACACCTTCACACCCAGACCCGCGGCCAGGGCGATGTCATTGGGGTAGCGGGACCGGAAGTCGATCGAGTTGGCGAAGCTGTCCCAGTCCGGGTTCGCGGAGATGTAGCGCTGCCAGTTGCTGTCGGTGGAATGGCCCTCGGATTGAAATCCCGACGCCGCCACGCCCCAGAGGAAGTTCTCCCCGAGCACCCCGTGCGCCGAACCCATCGGGGCTCCGGGCGTGGCCGGTGTCGCATGCGCGGCCGCCGCGACCGGGAGCAGGGTCGAGGCCGCGGCCAGCCCGGCCACGATGAGCCGGTGCAACCGATTGCGCATCGGAACTCCTCCTCGGGACGGCGGGTCAGCAGGGTCCGATACGGCTCGGCCCAGTCAAGAAATGTCCCGATCGGAGCGTAACCGTTGAATAGCTGAATGCCTGTCCAGGAGCAGGCGTGTCGCGCCCGAAACCCCAGCGTGCGGCGTCCCTTCGAACGGGCGCCCGGTGGTTCGCCCTAGCCCGGTACGGTGACCGGATCCGCGCAGCTGGCTGCCGCGTCCACCAGGGAACAGGCGGCCGGTGCGCGGGTCGGCCGATAGTCGGCCGGGACCCCATCGTCGCGGGTGATCGCCCGGTAGGCATCGACGGCATCGGTGGGACGGCGGGCCAGACTCGGATCGGTCAGAGCGTCCACCGTGTACATGCCGAATCGCGGTGTGTAATAACCCCACTCATAGTTGTCGGTGAGGCTCCAGTAGTTGTAGCCCATGATGTTCATGCCATCGGCCTTGGCGCGCTGGATCCAGTAGATGGTGTCGCGCAGGTCGTCGGCGCGGGTATAGCCGTCCGCGCGGGGTGCGCCATTGTCGGTGGGCATGCCGTTCTCGACGATGTAGAGCGGTTTGCCGGGGAACTGCTGGGAGAAGTGCCGCAGCGTGTAATAGATGCCGTCGGCCTGCAAGGGCAGCTGCCATAATGCCCCGGACGGGTACGCGGTGTACTGCGCCGCGGTGCCGGGGGACATGCCGTAGTAGTAGTCGATGCCGATGTAGTCCAGCTTGGCGGCAATGAGGTTGATCATCGGGCCGTTCACGAGCGGGTCGGCGGCCGGGACATAGGCGATATTGCTGGTCACCATCGCGCCCGACTGCGCCCGGTGGATGTAGTCGTAGATGCTGTTGTGCGCGTTCGCGAGTCGATCCTGCATGGTGAGCGCGTCGGTCAGGGGCAGCCCGCCATTGCGGACCTCGTTCATGATGTAGGCGAAGGGCTCGTTGATGGTCACCCACAGCGGGTCGTCGGCGGCGTAGCGGTCGACCACCTTGCGCATATTGGTCAGCCAGTCCGTCACCATGGCGGGATTGGCCCAGCCGCCGCGATCGGCGGCCCAGCCCGGATACACCCAGTGGTCGAGGGTCAGCATGGGCCGCATGCCCGCCCCGCGGATCGCCCCGATCACCTTGTCGTAGAAGGCGAATCCGTCCTCATCCCACACGCCCGGCTGCGGTTGTACGCGCGCCCACTCGATGCTGATCCGGTAGACATTCACGCCCAGGTTCTTGGCCAGCGCGATATCGGAGGCATACCGGTTGTAGAAGTCGACGCTCTCCCCGTAGCGATCGTATTCCGGGTGGGTGGCCACGTAGCGCAGCCAATTGCTGTCCGGCGCATGCCCTTCGGACTGGAATCCGGAGGAGGCCACGCCCCAGTAGAAGTCACTGCCGAGGGCGGGTACCCGCGCCGGTGCGGGCGTCGCGTGGCTCGGTGCGGCGGTCGCGAGGAGGGCGGTCGCCGCGGCGAGCACGGCGAGCGCGTGGCGGCGGGTATGCGGTCGGCGCATCGAACTCCCTCATTCGGCGGAAAGCGAACTGGGCGGCCGTCCCGCATTATTCGCGACCCGTGCCCGAATCACACGAGGTTCGGCCGAATGCGTGTCGTACTCAGGAAGATCGAGATAGTGGGCGGCCAGTGTCGCGGAGTCTAGATCCTCGAGCAGCTCCCATCCGGTATTCCGTAGCCGTTCGGCCAGGGCGCACTCGCGCACTGTGTCGGCGAGGTAGTCGAAGACGATCTCGGTGCCGCTTACGAGGCCGCGGGCATCCGCCACGGGTATCGCCCCCGGCCGATCCGGGTATCCGAGCCGGATCACGAACACCGGCGCATCGGGGTCGAATTCGCTTGCGGTCAAGTCGATGTCGAGGCATCCGTCCGCTTGTTCGAGCTGGAACACCCGCAGATCACGATAGGGATTATGGGCAGCGAAGGTATCGAGTGCGGTCCCGATCAGCACCGCCTGCCGGGTGCCGCCCGATACGGCGTCCGCGAGCCGGTCCTCGGCGAACCGGCCCCGCGCCGCGCTGAGGAGTCGCCGCCGCAACCGGCAGTCCCGCTGCGGCGTGCGGTAGATGATCGGTCCCATCGCTCGACCTTTCGCCCGTCACGGAGTCAGTCGCGCGGCGGATGCGGCCACCCCGGAATGGGCGGCATGGGCGGTAGTTTCCAGCCGAACGGCAGGTCAGGCATGTCGGGCAGCTCCGGCATGGGCGGCAGCTTGGGCATGGGCGGCAGGGGTGGAATCGGAATCCCACTCTGCGCACCGCCGAAGCGCTGATACGCCGCCTGCCTGGAAGTTCCGAACACCTCGCCGATCTCGGCCCAGGTGCGTCCTTCGTCGCGGGCCTGCCGAACGAGCGAGCGCAGGACGTCATCGACGACATTGTCGAGACTGCGTGCGGCCTGAAGTGCCGCCATCACCGACGGTGTCGGCTTACCCTCGGCGGGGTGCAGTACCTCGGCCACGAATTCGGCGTTGGTGGACAACAGTTTTGCCAGGACCGCGTGCTCGTCGGCGGGGTCTCTGTGTGGTGAATCCGTCATATGTAAATGCTGCCTTTACATGAAAAAGGTTGTCAAGGATCGATTTACAAACCGGGAGTACTGATCGTTTGCTGAACGGGGGTCCATGAGTTAGCCACCGCTATAACGTCTTCGATAGCGAGCAGGAGGTGCACGGGTGAGGATGTCATCGCCATGACCGAACCGGATAGACAATCGGTGGACCATGAGCTGTTCGAGCTGGTCTGTAAGGCGGGCTTCGAGGGCCGGGCCTGGAATCTGCTGGCGGACAGGCTGGTCCGGCATGGACTCGCGATTCTCGCGCCATGGATACGGACCGGTTGGATCTTCCAGGTTGCCCAGCAGAAGGGCATGGCGCTCAACCCGACGGCCCAGGAACGCGAGCTCGTGTCCACCCGCCTCGGCGAGGACTTCGTCCAGGAGACGGTCACCACCGCCCTGGAGAAATTCCGGCGCAAGGCCCTCGACGGAAACGGCTGGTGTCCCGACGGAGGCACCAGTCTCGCAACGTATTTCATCACCGGCTGCGTGATCGCGTTCGTCGAGCACTTCCGGCGCAGCCGCCGCACGGGGGACCTGTATCAACTGCACGTCGGCGTCGAACTGCCGACTGCCGAGGAGGGCGGCCCGGCCCTGGTCGAATTGCTGGCCTCGGCCGAGGATCTGGCGGGCTCGGTGGTGGACCGGCTGGCATTCCAGAGCCGGTTGGCGCGACTCGGGGAACGAGATCGCGGATTGGTGTGGGGTAAGGCGATGGGCTTGCGCGGCAATGAGATCGCGCGCCTGTTCGGCTGGCCATCGGTGAAAGCGGTCGAGCAGCGGTGGTCCAGGTTGAAGCGCGACACCGCCTGGGTGCGCGGCCTCGACGGGAAGGTGGAGTGATGCGCGACAACGATCGTGACGACCTGACGGCCCGAGTTGCCGAACTGCTCGAATACTCCTCGCTCAATGATCGTGCGCTGCAACGGTTGTGCGCGCGAATCCCGCAGGAGCTGGTCGACATCATCATGGAACGGACCGGTGTCGGCCCCCAGCGCATCGGCCCCGCCGATTTCGCGACCCGGCTCAACCAACTCTTCGCCATGGTGCACGCCCCCGGCAGCCGCCCGCGCACCAATGCCGAGGTCGCCTCCGCACTGACCGCCGCCGGTCACCCCATCTCCAAGCCCTACCTGAGTCAGCTGCGCGCCGGCACCCGCACCAGTCCCTCCGACGAGACGGTCATCGCCCTGGCGCGCTTCTTCCGCGTGAAACCGGATTACTTCTTCAATGACGCCTACGCCGCCAAAATCGACAACGACTACGCCGTCCTCACCCGCCTGCAAGCCTACGGCCTGCGCCGATTGTCCTCGCGCGCATTCGATCTGAGCGAGGAGTCCCAAAATCTGCTCACCAGCATGGCCGAAAAGCTGCGCCTGAGCGAAGGCCTCCCCGAGGTCCCATTCGCCCTGCGCAATGAGGAGGTGGACTGACCGATCGCATGCTCGTCGGTCACGGCCGCAGCTGTTGGACCCACTCGCGGACTTCGGGGGCGGTGCGCAATCGGACCACGGTGAGGTGCGGGAATTGCGGGATGCGGTATTCCATATCGAGCCGCCGGTTCGCGTGCTGTGACCAGGCCCAGCGCATCGGATGACCGGGTTCGATCCAGTTGCGCACCGATTCGCGATTGCCATTCCACAGCTCGCGACGCGAAACCGCCCGCGCGACCGAGCGGCGGATGACCCGCGGCATGATGGTCGAGCGCGGCAGATCGAGCCAGACCAGGGTGTCGGCCCGAGACCACAGCACGGACCCCACCAGCTGCTTGTACTGATCCTCGGTAACCCACCGCTCCCCATCCGAGAACTCCGCCACCTCATCCTCGAACGCGTCCCGCTTCACCCACCCCGGCCCGTGATGCAGCGCATCCAGCTCATACCGGGGCATGCGCAGCAATTCCGCCAGCCGCACCGCCAACGTCGTCTTCCCTGCCCCTGAAATGCCCGACACAAGGATCCGCTCCATCACCCGAATCTACCGAGTCGGCCAGATCTCATCGCCGCGCGGTGAGCATGCCGTGGTGCAGGGGGTTCTTGGCGAATGCCTGCACCACAGCATGGTGATCTTGGCTTGGGTGGGAGTACCTGGGAGTCAGGCGGTTTGGGGGAACATTTGGGCGGCCATTTGGAGGGAGCGGTCTACCGTGTCGAAGCCTCGGGGAAGCATGACGGCTTCGTAGGCGGCGATCGCGTGGGGGTAGGACTGTTCGCCTCGGGCGGCCGTGAGGAGTTCGGTGGCCAGGGTTGCTGCGTCCTGGAGGGCGGTGTTGGCTCCTACGCCGCCGGTGGGTGGCATGGTGTGGATGGCATCGCCCAGGAGGGTGACCGGGCCGGATTGCCAGGGGTCGATGCGGCGGCCCGCGCGGAGGGTGATGGGGAAGAAGGTTTCGGGGTCGGCGTGGGCGAAGATTTCTCGCACGGCGGGGTGCCAGTCGGCGGTGGCCTCGACGGCGATTTTCCAGAGTTGCTCGGGGGGGAGGGCGAAGAGTTCGTCGTCGGAGAGGGCCAGGCGCTCGGTGGTGGCTACGACGGTGGTCATGAGGTAGTCCTCGGTGCCTGCGGGGTGGGAGCGGAAGCGCTGGGGGGCGAAGCCCGCGCCGCAGCCGGATTCGTCTGCGACCCAGCAGAACCCGCGGTGGAAGTCCTCGGGGATGAGGGGTTCGGTGGCCTCGGTGATGGTCATGCGGCCGTAGATGCAGCGCAGGCCCAGGTTCAGGACGGTGGCGTGGGGGAGAAGCTGGCGGCGGATGGCTGAGCCGACACCGTCCGCGCCGATGAGCAGATCACCCTCGTCGGTGCCGCCCTCGGTGAATTCGACTCGGACGCGGCCGGATTCGGTGACCTCGTACGCGGAGACGGTGTGGCCGAAGTGGACCACCTCGCTCAGGCCGGTGAGCAAGCCCCGGCGGAAGGTATTGCGGTCGACATTGGTGATCTCCGCGTCGGAGGTATTCGGAAAGGTCAGCGCCATAGTCTGATTCAGCTGGTGCGTGTACATGGCGACCAGGTCGCCATTGATTCCGGCGGTATCGCGGACCACGCCGAGCACGTCCGGGGGGAGGCAGGTGCGCAGTGCGGCATTGCCGTCCGGGTCGATGTGAATGCGGTAGCCCTGATTGCGGATCTGCGGTGTCGGGTCCTGCTCGTAGACGGCGACATCGAGGCCGCCGTGGCGCAGGGCCTGCGCGAGGGCGAGGCCACCGAGGCCGCCACCGGCAATGAGGATTTTCGGGTTGTCTGACATGTCGGTGCTCTTCCTGCTTCAGAACCAGGCCGCCGAGGTGCGGCACCCCTCCATGGTCAAACGCTCGCATGCTTCTGTCAATCAACTGTTTGATTAATTCATTTTCATGCCTGACAAAGCTGATCATGGTTACAATCCGGTGGTGCCCTCATCGAAACCTCGCAGGTCGCCCGCGCCTCAGGAGCGCCAGCGTGATCCGGAGCGCACCCGCAAGCTGATCCTGGACGCGGCCGAGGCCGAGTTCGGTGCGCACGGCTACGCGGGCGCGCGGATCAGCGCCATCGCGGCCCGCGCGGGCGTCAATCAGCAGCTCATCTCGTACTACTTCGATGGCAAAGAGGGCCTGTACCAAGCCATTTCGGAACAGTGGCAAAAGCGGCAGCGCGAGCTGGTGCCGCCGGGCACACCCCTTCCGGAGGCGGTGCGCCGGTACGCGCTCGAGGCGGTGGAGAACCCGCTGGGCCCGCGCCTGCTCGCCTGGGCCGGACTCGAATACACCGGTCCGGCCAGCGATGTCGACCACGAACCGCGCTCTCGCATGCTCGCCGACAGCGTCGCGGATTTGCGTGCGCTGCAAGAATCCGGCCACTTGCCCGCCGACCTCGATCCAGCCTGCCTGCTGGTCATCTTGATGGCGGCCACCATGGCACCGACCACTCTGCCGCACGTCATCGAGGGCATCACCGGCACCGACCCGCGCTCACCCGATTTCATCCGGTACTTCGCGGATCAGATCGCGGTCCTCGCCCGGCATATCGGCCTCGAATCAGCCTGAACTCCCTGGTGATTCAGGCCCGCGTGATCAGTGCGGCGGTGTGCTTCCCTGGCCGATGAACTCCCCGGCCAGCTTCGAGAGGCTGGTGCGGAGCAATCGCACGGACGGATCCTGATCGCGCCGGGGATGCCAGAGTTGGTTCACCCGCAAGGGCCGCAGCGGGATCGGCGCTGTGATCGGCATGAGCCCCAGCGACTCCCGTAACTCGCGGACGAGATCGACCGGTGCAATCGACACCAGGTCCGTACTGCTCGTGAGATGCAGGCTCGCAATGTAATTCGGGACGACGCAGCGCACGGTCCGCGGCTGCCCCGCCTCGCGGAGCGCACGGTCGACCTCATCGCCGGTGCGGCCGCTGCGGGATACCAGGACGTGTGTGGCGGCGGCGAATCGCTCGCTGGTCATCGTGCCCCGCGCGAGACCGTGCCCGGCCCGGACCACCGCGGTGAGCTCGGCCCGCGCCAAGCCCTCGTCTCGCAGATCCGCATGCTTGGACGCATTGACCATGATTGCGAGATCCACGGTCCCATCACGCACCGCATCGGCTCCATCGCGGCCGCCATCGGTGGCGAGAAAACGGACCTCGGCCGCCGGTGCCGCCTCGGCGAGTTCCGCGAGCAGCGCCACGCCTCGGGTCAGGATCAAATCCTGCGGCGCGAGGACGGTCAGACTGCGTGTGAGCGGCCGTGATTCGCGGTCGAGCAGCTGTTCGGCCTGTTCGAGTAGCCCCCGGAGTTGCGGCTTGAGGTCGACGGCCGTGGCGGTGAGTTGCAACCCGCGCCCGGATCGGACCAAGAGCGGGTCCTGGAAAGCCCGCCGCAGTCGCCCGAGCGCCCGGCTCGTCGCGGGCACCGAGAGGTTGAGGCGTTGCGCGGTCCTGGTCACCGAGCTCTCCTCGAGCAGGGTGTCCAGGACGACCAGCAGGTTGAGATCGACCGACGATAGTTGCACTCAGTGAAACTATCAGTTATCGATTTAACGATTGATGCAACTATGGCTGCGGCCTACCTTCGAAATCGCGGTGACCCGCAACTTTTCGAAAGGGGCCAATCATGGCGCTGCTACGAAGCGCATTCTCGACATTCGGCCCGCTCGGTGTGACCTTGGTCTGCGGTTCGGCCATGTTCATCACCAGTCTGGACTCGACCGTCGTGAACGTCGCGCTACCCACCCTGCGCAGCGAGCTGTCGGCGAGCCCGGCTCAGCTGCAATGGATCATCGACGCCTACACCCTGACCCTCGCGGTGCTGCTCCTGCTCGCCGGAGCCCTGGGCGATCGGCTCGGCCGCCGCACCCTGTTCCGCGTCGGACTCGTGGTCTTCGGTCTGGCCTCCCTGGGCTGCGCCCTCGCCACCGGACCTGGCCAGCTCATAGCCGTACGAGTGCTGCAGGCTTGCGGTGCGGCCCTGCTCGCGCCGAATTCGCTGTCCACGGTGACCACCGCGATCACCGATCCGGTCAAACGCGCCCGGGCAATCGGCGTGTGGGCGGGCATCTTCGGCCTCGCGGCGGCGGTCGGACCACTGGTCGGCGGGGTTCTCATCGATACGTTGGGCTGGCGGTGGATCTTCTTGATCAACCTCCCGATCGTCGCCCTAGCCCTGATCGGTTCGCTGCGCATCCCGGAGACGCGCAGCGGCACCCCGCGCCCGCTCGATCCCGCCGGAATCGCGCTCGCGGGACTCGCCATCTTCGGTATCACCGAATTCCTGATCTCCGGTGCGCATCACGGGTACGGCGGACCGGCGTCAATCCTATGTGCTGCCTTGGCAATCGGCGGAGTCGCGGGATTCCTCGTGGTCGAACGCCGACGCGCCGACCCGGTCTTCCCCCTCGCACTGGTCAAACGGCGCACCTTCACCGCGGCGACCGCCACGGCGGTGCTGGCCTTCGCGATTCTCGCCGGATTCCTCTTCATCTCGAGCGTCTACTGGCAGCGTGACCGGGGCTTCTCGGCCCTGGAGACCGGACTGGCCCTGCTCCCGGCCACTCTCGCCATCGCGCTGGTCTCGCCCCTGAGCGGTCGCCTCATCCATGTGGTGGGCGCACGCACGCTGCTCATCGCCTCCGGGCTGCTGCTGACCGTGGGTGCCGTCATCGTGGCCGCCGCCACCGGAAGTGACGGCTACTTGCCTTATGCCGTTGGATATCTGGCCCTCGGCCTGGGATTCGGCTTGGTCAACCCGCCCATCACGAATATCGCGGTAGCGGGCCTGCCGCCGCACCAGTCAGGCGTCGCGTCGGCGCTGGCGACCACATCCCGGCAGCTCGGCAATACCCTCGGCGTGGCGGTCCTGGCCGCCTTCGTCACTGCGGCGCAAGCGGATTCGACGGCCAGCCTGCGTCAGGCGTGGATCGTCATCATCGGCCTGGCCCTCGCGATCACGGCCATCAATACCTTCGCGGTGAATCGTCCGGCACGAGAACCGATTCCGATTCCCGTCAAGGCGTGACAGCGTGGGCGCTGATATCCCGGGGATTGAACACCCGGATATCCGCGCCCAACTCCGCGACGGCGATCATGGCGCGCCCGATCTCCCGATTGTCATTGAACGCGTTCGGCGCGAGCCGCCGGAGGATCGGGATCAGCGGTCCGGTGAGGGTGTAGGCGGCGCGGTAGAGCAGGGTCTTGGAGACCACACCATCCCTCGGCTGCACGAACCCGGGCCGGAACATGTACGCCTGGAAGGGAAGCGCGAGCAGGTCGTTCTCCGTCTTGCCCTTCACCCGCGCCCACATCGTGCGCCCCTGCTCGCTGCTGTCGGTGCCCTGCCCGGAGACATAGATGAAGACCAGCTCCGGATTGGTGGCGAGCGTGCGTGCGACGGACATGGTCAGGTCATAGGTGATCCGCCGATACTCGTCCTCCTTCATCCCCACCGAGGAGACGCCGAGGCAGAAGAAGCACGCGTCGTATTGCGGCAGCTCCCCGGCGATCGCGGAGAGATCCGCCGGATCGGCCTGTACCAGCTCACGCAGCTTGGGATGTTCGACGCCGAGCGCCTTCCGTCCGATCGCGAGGACCTGCTCGACCCGGTCGTCGGTGAGGCACTCCTTGAGGACGCCTTGCCCGATCATGCCGGTACCGCCATACAGGATGACCTTCATGTCAGGCATCCTGCCTCAGCGACAAGGGGATTGCCGGGAGGACTGCCGGTACTCTCGAAAGTGTGACCGAGCGTAAACCGCCCGATCTCTCCTTCGAATCCTGGATCGACAAACAGGTTCGCGAGGCGCACGAACGGGGCGAATTCGACAATCTGCCGGGTGCCGGCCAACCGATTCCGCCGGGCGCGGCGGACGAGGACTGGTGGCTGCGCGGCCTCCTCAAACGTGAGGGCGCGAACGCCGACGCGCTGCTCCCCGAATCCATAGTCCTGCGCCGCCAGCGCGAGCGCATCCAGGACACCGTCCGCGACCTGCCCACCGAACGCGAAGTCCGGGAAACCGTCGCCGCACTCAATGACCGCATCGTGCAATGGCTCCGCATGCCCACCGGCCCCGCCGTCCCGATCGGCCCCGCGCGAGTCGAAGACGTAGTCCACACCTGGCGCGCCGAACGAGAAGCCAAGCGCGCGGCCAACCGCCCCGGCGTCACAAGATCAGGGAGCGCTCAGGGCGCTCTCGACCCCGATTCCACACCACCAGAGCTCCCTCGGCGTTGGGGACGACGGTGGTGGGGGTGGATTGTCAGGAAGTAGAAGGGATTGGGGAACGCGGGAGGGAGGAGGTCGGACGGCCAGGGGGTGACGGGTAGGGGTGGTTCGGCCGGGAATGGTCGTTTGGTGGTGGTCGCGGGGTGTAGGAGTGCGGCCACTGCGAGGAGGGTTGTGGCGGCCATGGTGTCGAGCCAGTAGTGGTTGCCGGTGCCGATGACGACTATGAGGGTGATGGCGGGGTGGGCCAGTAGTAGCCAGCGCCAGGGGGTTCGGGTCGCGGCGATCAGGGCCACGGCGAGCAGCATCGCCCAGCCGACGTGCAGGGACGGCATGGCGGCGAATTGGTTGGAGAGATGGTCGGTTTCGGGTGGGCCGTAGACCGAGGGGCCGTATCGGGCCGCGAGATCGACGAATCCGTCTTCGGGGAGCATGCGCGGGGGAGCGATCGGCATCAGGACGTGCAGGAGCAGTGCGGCCGCCGTGATCGCCACCATGAGATTGCGGGTCAGGCGGTAATAGCTCGGCCGATAGGCCCACAACCAGATCAGGGCGACAACCGCGACGGTGAAATGCGCGGTGGCGTAATAGATATTGGCCGATTTCGCCAGGAATTCATGGTCGACGAACACCGCCTGGACTCTGGTCTCGTCGACCATCTGGAAAGTGTTCTCCCAGGACACGAGTTCGTGCGCGTTGTCGAGTGCGCGCGTCTCCTCACCGGCCGCGAGAATCCGCCCGATGCGATAGATCATGTAGAGGACCGTGATCAATGCCAGTTGGCCGAGTGCTTCCCACCCGCGGCCACGCACCGCCATCCACGTGCGCTGGATCACTCCGGCACTCGGCAATCCCGTTGCCGTGCTTGCCCCGTCGAGGTCCAATGCCACCATTGCCCGCGGCCTCCCTCCTCATCGAACGGGCCGCTCCGCCGTAAGCGGAGATTCATACTCCGTTTAACTTAGCATCACCCGACACTCGCCTCGACCACTGTGACCGGGGAGACAATGCGCGCCCGTAGGCGCTGCTGCGGGATGCAGGATTCGGATTGCCGACCTCGAGGGCAGCCAATGGGTTGCTGTTCGCAATGGCCCGGACTCGCGAGGCATCGGCGCCGGAAATCGGGGGTAAACGCCGACCCTTGCGCGGCCGCGCAGTCGCGTTCTGACGGGCACTCGGCGTGACGTCGCCCGAAATGCTGTGAGGTGCAGTGCGTCCGGTCGGGGGTTTGCCGGGAGATACCGAAACCTTTGGTGACATAGACGATTCTGCTACTGTGGCCACGCCGATCTTGGGATCGTCCGGACGACAAGAGAATTGATGAATCAAGACAACGCTGTGGTGCTTATCTGGGTGCTCGCCGCCGCGCTGGTCGTCGCCGTTGGTGCGGCGGGGTTCGCGTGGTGGTCCGCGCGAAAGCAGCGGGCGCGTGCCGACGCGCTCGTTCGTGAGCAGCGCGTTCGCGACGAGGCCGTCGAGAAAATGATCGAGAATCTGACCGGCACCATCGTGCCCGCGATCGGTGAGGCGGTGCGGCGCTCGGATTCCGAGTCGCCGACGGTCGCGCTCCCGACCGTGCTGGAGCAGACGCGGATCGCCGAACTGGTGTGGCGCTGGGCCGCCCGCTGCGGTGATGAACTGCGTTTGGTGCAGGTCGAGACGCGCGAACGGGTGCAGCGGGAGGCCGATACGGCCACCGGGCTCGCGGTGGCGCAGGCCACGGCGGCCGCGCGCGCTCAGGCGGAGGCGGCGGCCCGCGAGGCCACCCGCGCCGCGGTGCGCGCGTTCGGTACCTCGGTGGTCAGCCTCGGCGCGGATGTCAGCCAGGTGCTCAGCGGTTCGCTGCGCAAGCATCGCGGTGACGAGGTGTATGAAACCCTCACCCGCATCGACCATTCGGTGCAGCAGATGATCCGCCAGGCGCAGTCCTTCGTGATCGTCTGTGGCGGCCTACCCGGGCGGCGCTGGCCGCAACAGAGCCTCACCGATGTGGTCGGCGGCGCGGTCGGCCGCGTGCGCGACTACACCCGGGTGCGGCCCGCCCAGCTCGATCGCGTGGTGCTCAGCCGCGTGGTGGAACCGCTGGTGCACACCATCGCCACCCTGCTCGACAATGCGCTGCGGTATTCGCCGCCCACGTCGTTCGTGGACATCTCCTTCCAGGAGGGCCACCACGGCGTCACGGTCATCATCGATGACGCCGGCGTGCGAATGAATGCCGAGCAGCTCGATGAGACCCGCCAGATCCTCAATGGTGATCAGGTGGTGGACATCCACCAGCTGGGTCCCTCACCGCGCGTGGGCTTCCCGGGCGTCGCCGCCCTGGCCCGGCGCTACGGCTACACCATCTACATCGACGGCCCCAATACCTATGGCGGCATGCGGGCGATGGTCTTCATCCCCGACACCCTGCTGGCCCCGATCACCGCGCCGGACTTCTCCTCCCTCGCGCCGCTCGCGCCCGAGCCGGAGGTCGTCGAGCAGCTGGTCGCGCCGCAGCCGGTGGCCGAACCGGCCGTGCTGCTCGCCGAACCGAAACAGATTATGGTGGAAGAGCCTTCACCGCCCGATCATGATCTGACCCCGGGCGGTCTGCCGAAACGGCGACGCCGGTCGGCAATAGCAGCGGCGGCGCCCAAGGTGAGCGAAGCCGAATCCGGTTCGGCGCGACCGGATATCGCCGCGGCATGGCATAGCGGTTCCCAGCGCGGCCGGGCGGCCGCGATCGATCACTCGAAGGGATGACATCTTGACGGGCACACCGGGCATGACAGTGACCGACAGCAATAAACTGGCGTGGCTTCTCGATGATCTCGAGATTCCCGGCGTCCGGTTCGCGGTGCTGCTCTCCGACGATGGTCTGCGCATCGCTCACACCAGTGGAATCACGGTCGATGATGCCGAGCGGTTCTCGGCGGCGGCCTCCGGGCTGCGCGCGCTCGGCAAGGCGCTCGGCGAATTCTGTGGCGGCACCGTCGATAACGGCATCCGGCAGAACATGACCGAGTACGACGGCGGCATGATCTTCATCACCGCGGCCGGGGCCGGTGCGCTGCTGGGTGTTTCGACCACCCAGGACGTCGACGTCAGCCTGATCGCGCATCGCATGAACGAACTGGCCATTCGCGTCGGCTTCGAATTGGGCAGCATGTCGCGGACGAGAGCGGATCTCGGTCGGCCATGAGCCGCCCGCGACGGGACCCTGATCTGGTCCGTGCGTATGTGCGCACGGGCGGGAGATCGCGTCCGTCGCGAGCACTGGATCTGGTGACTCTGGTTGTCGCCGCGAAGGATCTGGAGCCCGGGGCGTCGTCGGATGCGCGGCGGATCATGCAGGTGTGTCGCGGAGGCGCGCTCACCCTGGCCGAAGTCGCCGCGTATCTCGACCTGCCACCATCCGTCGTGAAGATCCTCGCGGCGGACCTGTTGGATACCGGCCATCTGGTCGACCCCACTCCGCCGGACATGCTGTCGGAGCAAGCCTTGTTGGAAGAGGTACTGAATGGGCTCCGCGCTCTACCCGTCTGAGCGCGTGGTCGACTATGTCCCGCGCACCGTGACCCGCGCCGTAAAACTGTTGGTGGCAGGCAATTTCGGTGTCGGCAAGACGACCTTCGTGGGCAGCGTGTCGGAAATCCGGCCGCTGCGCACCGAGGAGACGATCACCGAGGCCAGCGTCGGCGTGGACGATATGGCCGGGCTACCGGGCAAGACCACGACCACGGTCGCCATGGATTTCGGGCGCATCACCCTCAATCCGCGTCTGGCCCTGTACCTGTTCGGCACGCCCGGTCAGCGCCGGTTCGTCCCCATGTGGGAGGACCTCGCGGTGGGTGCGCTCGGGGCGATGGTGCTGGTCGATACCCGGCGCATCGAGAAGGCCGATGAGGCGCTCTCGGTGCTGGAGGAGCGGGGCGTCCCGTATGCGGTGGCCGTGAACGAATTCGACGGTGCCGCACGGTTTCCGCTCGAGGAAGTGCGCGACGCCCTGGACCTCGACCCCGGCACGCCGCTGCTCTCCCTCGACGCGCGCGACCGGCCCAGCTGCGTTCGCTCCCTGATCACCCTCGTCGAATACCTGCTCCAACCGAAGACCTGACCGGACGGGCTAGTCCCACTTCTCGCCGACGATGTCGATCCGCGAAATCGTCGAGCCGGTGACCGTGAACATCATCAGCGAATACGACTCCCGGTCCGTGGCCACAAGCGCGCCCGCCCTGCCGTTCACCACAATCGGATGCAGGTAGTCGTTCACGCGGCCGAACCCGATGGCCTGCCGCGCAATACGCTCGGCTCCCTGGATTCGGACCGCCGCGCCGGTCGGGCTGGCCACGGCATCGGCATACGCGACGACCTCCGGATCGAGGATGTTCAGCAGCGCCTCGAAGTCTCCGGCGCGGGATGCGGCGTAGAAGGCCGTGACAATATCGCGGTGGCGCACCAGCTCCGGATCGGTCGCGGGGGAGTCGTCGGCAATCCGGTGGCGGGCGCGGGTGGCAAGCAGCCTGGCCGCATTGGGTGTCCGTCGCAGAATCGCCGCGATCTCATCGAACGGCATCCGGAACATATCGTGCAGGACGAAGGCGACTCGTTCGGCGGGCCGCAGCCGATTCAGTACGACCAGCATCGCGCGTTCGACCGACTCACCCAGCACTGCTTCGTCTTCAGGCCCCAGCCCTGTCTCCTGCTGCGAAATACCCTCGGGCACATGCACCCCGAGCGGGTCTTCCCGCCGTCGCTGCCGGGTACGTAGCGCATCCAGGCAAATTCGTGTCACGACGGTGGTCAGCCATCCTTCGAGATTGTCGATCCCGGCAAGCTCCGCACGGTCGAATCGCAGCCAGGCCTCCTGTACGGCGTCCTCCGCCTCGGCCATCGACCCGACCATCCGATAGGCCACGGCCCGCAGCCGACGCCGCTGCGACTCGAACGCCTCGGCCTTCTCCTGCACATCTGTCATCGACATATCCCCGGTCCCCATTCCGTCAAACCGGTATGAACACCTCAACCAACTTCCCCGACGCCGCGACCACAGCGTCCCCGCGTCACATCCCCTATCGTGCCCTCGCCTATTGGATCGCGACACTCCTGGTCATCGCCGAACTCGTGGTGGGCGGCATCTGGGACATCCTCCGCATTCCCTATGTCCGCGACCTCATGCCGCACCTCGGCTACCCGACCTATTTCCTGGTCCTGCTGGGCATATGGAAGCTCTTGGGCGCGGTAGCACTGCTTCTACCCGGTCGCCCCGTCGTGAAGGAATGGGCCTACGCAGGCGTCTTCTTCGTCTACTCGGGTGCGATCGTCTCCCACCTCACCGCCGGATACGCGCGCGGCACAGTGGGAGTCCTTGTCGTCCTGATCGCCCTGACCATCACCTCCTGGGTCACGGGTCGGCCGTCACGTTGAACGGCGCCTGGTTCGGACCCTGATCCAGAGGCATGCTCCACCCCGGATTGCCGCCGTGCAAGATCGGATAGTCCGGCCACACCTGTCCGGGCCCCAATGCCGGACTGTCACACAACATCACACATCCGGCGGGCAGCCCGTTCCCCGGCTGCGGATAACTCGGATCCTGATACCCGGCCAGACCGATGGCAGGAACCGACACCGCAGCCATCACACCGAACCCGATCGCAACCAGAACAGCCATCGCGCCGATTCCCTTCCGACGGGATGTATCTCATCCCGCTACGGCGCGCGATAGCCCGACACCCCCGGCCGCAAACCCGGACTCGCCGAACCAATTCATCCCGGCCAGCACGAGACCGCCGAGACCCATTGACGTCTACGAAGGGGTAGCTGCCTCCAGCTCAGAGGAAGACGCGGGCGATTTCGAGCCACTTCCGGGCGTCCGCACCGGTGGCCTGCAAGGCAGTGTCGGATAGCGGTCTGCGTTGGGTGACTCGGAGGCAGAAGTCCAGAGCGGGGCCTTGGACTTGTTGCTCGGCATCCTCTGGCCCCCACACCCAGGTTTGACCCTCGGGCCCGGTCAGTTCGACGCGGAAAGGCACTGTGGGAATGGGCAATTGGGCTGCGTAGAACGACAGGGGTATCCCGGCGACTCCCAGTGAGGCCACATGCCGGAGCCTGGTCGTCGGGGGGTGTGGGACGCCGAGGGTGTCGTAGATGTCCTGGCCGTGAGCCCATGTCTCCATCAATCGGAGTGCAACCGTCAGGGTTGCGGTCACGTCTGAGCCGAACCATGGAAACGGTCGGTCCAGTGGGATGTCACGCAAGGCCGCGGCCAGTTCGGTTCGACCCTCGCGCCATTGTTCGAGCAGGACCGAGCGGGGTTTGGCGGCGCCGGCGTCGGCTTCGAGATCAGCGGAGTGCGGACCTGCGGCTTCCCGCTGCTTCAGGACCGTGTCGAATGCCTCGGGGGTGCGGATTGCTATGAGCGCATTTGCATCAGCTGCGGCGAGATGAGCGATTTGGTGAGCGATGGTCCATCCCTGCGCCGGTGTGGGCTGGGTCCAGTCGGCTTCCGCGGAGACGAGAGCGTCGAGCTCTTCTCCTTCCGCCACCAAGTCGGGCAGAGCGAGGTCGCGCTCCACAGCGGATATGTCGAGGCTGTAATCCAACATCCTGTATCACCTTCACCCGGGTGGTCGGACATGATCACCCACCAACATAGGCGCGGAACGATGCGGGTGGTGGCGGGATATTCGGTGTTGCTTTTGGTGTGGGCGACGGATACTCGGGGGGATTCGGAGGAGGTTTCGCGATGGTTGGGCAGGGTGATCTGCTGTTGGAGGGGGTTGTCGGCTCCCATGCGTATGGGCTGAATACGGCGCACAGCGATGTGGATTACCTCGGGGTCTATGTGGAGCCGACGAGGACGTTTCTGGGGCTGCATCCGCCGACTCGCGATCGGGGGACCCGGCAGGGGCGCGACGGCGCGGATGCCACCTACCACGAGGTCGGTAAGGCGATCGGCTTGATCCTGTCGTGCAATCCGACGGCTTCGGAGATCCTGTGGCTCGATGAGTACATCGTCGCTACCGATTTCGGAAAAGAGCTGGTGGGGCTGCGGTCCTGCTTCCTGTCGGCGTCACGAGTCCGGCACTCCTACTTCGGATATGCGATGGCGCAATTCCGGCGCATGCTGCATCGACGGGAAACCCAGGGTCTGCAGGACCCGCGCCTGGCCAAGCACGCCCGCCACACCATGCGACTGCTCTGGCAGGGCTATGAGCTCTACTCGACCGGTGTGCTGCCGATCCGATTGCCCGACCCCGAACCGTTTTTCGAGTTCGGCCGCCAGATGATGGAGGAATCAGGCGAGGCCGCCGCCAAGGCGCTGATCGCGGAGTACGAGGAGAAGTTCGACACCGCCACCACGGCGCTGCCGAAGCACCCGGACGAGGCCCCGCTGGAGGATTTCCTGCAACGCCTGCGCCGCGCGCACCTGGACGACTGGAAAGCGCCGCCCCGGAAATGATTTCAGCCTGATCCGCTGCCGAAACGGTGTCGCAGATCGCGACTCGCGAACACCGCACTCACGCCGGTCTCCCGTTCGAGTTCCGTCCGCACCGCGGCGATCTCATCGAATGCTCGACGCCGCTCGATCTCCCGCTGCTCGCGCCGTCGTTCGAATTCGCGGTGCTGACGGGTCAACGCGTTGGTCAGAGCGCGGATTTCGGTTGCCCGCGTGATGACGTACTCGGCCTCGGCCGGACCCGACGGGGTCCGGCCGTCGAGCAGCGTGCAGCATTCGAGAACCATGAGGTGGCCGACACCGGCGGCCTCCCCGGGCAACTTCACCCCTTCCAGGGTTGTGGTGTAGACGAGGTCGTCATACGCGTCGGCAAGCTGCACGAGTTCCGGGGATGCCAGGTCAAGGGCGTCGTGCGTGGCGATGAAATGCTGCCAGCGCCTGGCTTGCCGACGGGCCCGCCAGCGCGGTGTCAGCGTCCAGCACGGCCCATAGAACGTCAGCACGCATCCGACCGCACCGATCACCCCGAGCGGTATGTTCTGCATCGCGATACCCGCCCCCGCGGTAGCGATGCCGCCGATGAGCGGCCCCTTGCTCTGCGGCCGACAGGCATCCGGATCGGCAGCGGCATAGGGCATTTCGACCCGCTCCAGCCTCATCCCGGAGTGGTCCGGCAGCACTGCGACGTGCATACGACCCTGCACTACTCCAGGTTAACCCCGCCATGCGCACATCGGCTGAATTCTGTCGCGCCGCTTATCCGCTCTCAGAGGCTCCCGAGCGGTGGGGCGATGATCTCCTCGAGCACGGCGCGGGTCTGTTCGCGCAGCCAGCGCTGTTCGGTGCGCCGCAATCGGTGTACGAGCCTGATTTGGGGTCGGGATGTCGGTGGTGGGGGATACCGTGGGCGCGTGAATCGTACGGATCGGTTGTATGCGATTGTCGAGGAATTGCGCGCTGTGTCGCCGCGGTTGCGGACTGCTCGGCAGTTGGCCGACCGGTATGAGGTCAGCGTGCGAACCATCGAGCGAGATATCGGGGCGTTGCAGCAGGCCGGGGTGCCCATCTATGCCGATGTCGGTCGCCGGGGCGGGTATGCGCTGGAGAAGACGATGTCTTTGCCGCCGTTGAATTTCACCCCGGCGGAGGCGGTGGCCATCGCGATCGCGTTGGAGCGCAGTCAGGGCGCGCCGTTCGATCGGGCCGGGCGCAGCGCGCTGGCGAAGATCCTGGCGGTGATGCCGGAGCGCAATGCCAGTGGGGCCAGGGAGCTGGCGGCGCGGGTACAGGTGATGGAGAGCCCGGATGTGGAACCGGCGCAGGAGATTCCGGCGGTGATCGGGCATGCCATCGAGGTCGGGCGAACGCTGTGGATGACCTATAAGGACGCCGTGGGGGAGTACACCGAGCGCGAGGTGGAGCCGTCGATGCTGATGGTGGGTGCGGGCGGGTGGTATTTGATCGGTTGGTGCAAGCTGCGCCGTGATTCACGGGTCTTCCGGCTCGATCGCATCGGGGATGTGTCGATCACCGATATGCCGGTGCTGGAACGACAGGCGCGGGAGATCAGCATTCCGCAGGATTGTTCGATGCGGGCCGTATCGCTCTGAAAACACCGACAGGGGGTTGTCGCCGGGCCGCGCGAAAGTAGTGGAGCACCACGACGACATCCACTTTTCGGGAGGCAGACAGATGAGTACAGCATTCAACACCGTGACTTGGTTCCAGGTCGGAAGCACCGATCCGGAGCAGGCGAAGTCGTTCTACGGCAACCTGTTCGGGTGGAGCTTCGCCGCTGATCCGACCGAGGACGGCAACTACGACGTGATCACCTACGCCGGTGGCGAGGCGCCGGTCGGAGGCATCGCGCGCACCGCGGACGCCGCGGACAACCATGCGGTCTTCTATGTGCAGGTGGCCGATGTGGCCGCGACTGTCGCCGAGGCGGAGCGCTTGGGCGCGAAGATCTCGGTACCGGTGACGCCGAACCCGAAGACCGGTCTGGTCCTCGCGCACCTGCTGGACACCTCGGGTAACCGCTTCGCCGTCTTCTCCGTGCCGGAGGCCTGAGCCGAAACGCTCGATACCGCAGGTGGATTCGCCCGGCCCCGGTCTATACCGGGCCGGGCGAGGCATCGTGCGGCTCACCGATCCCGGTGCGAGACGATCCGTGCCAGCGCCACCAGATCCTCGGCCGCGGCGAGATCCGGCAGTTCGGCGATCGCGGCGTCGATCCGCTGATCGGCGTGATACTGGGTGGTCTCCCGTCCGCCCGCCGCCTCGATGAGATGAGTGGCCCGCGCGATATCGGCCGGGGACATCGGCATGTCCGACTGATACAGCGCGGTCAGCTCCCGCGCGGCGGGCGTCCCCGATCTCAGTGCGGCGACAACCGGAAGCGACTTCTTGCGGCGCTTCAAGTCGCTGACCGGTTTTCCGGTGACCTTCGGATCACCCCAGATGCCGATCAGATCATCGGTGTACTGAAACGCCAGCCCCAACTCCCGGCCGAATCGGTCCAGGGCGGACACCTCCGCCTTCGACGCTCCCGCGCACAGTGCACCGAGCGCGCAGGCCGCACCCATCAACGCCCCGGTCTTGCCCATCGCCATCCGCTCGTAGTCGAGCACGCCGGTGACGTGGCGGCCATCGAAGGAACAATCCTCCTGCTGCCCCCGGCACATCTCGATGACCGAGGACTCCATCCGATCGACCGCGGCACCCACCGCCGCCGAAGGCACATGCGCCACCAGCACTCTCACCGCCAGCGCATGCAGCGCGTCGCCGAGCAGCACGGCATCGGCCATGCCCCACACCGCCCACACGGCGGGTATGCCGCGGCGTGTCAGATCGCCATCGATGACGTCATCGTGGATGAGCGCGAAATTATGCACCAGTTCGATGGCGGCCGCGGCGGGGGCGACCAGGGCCGGACCGGTGTCGAACAGCGCCGCGGTGCAGAACGCCAGCGCTGGGCGCAAGGCCTTCCCCGAACCGGCCCGCGACGGCGAACCATCGGGATTCCACCAGCCGAAATGGTATCCGGCCATGCGGCGCAAGGGATCCGGCAGCGAGTCCACCGATTCCCGCAGGATCGGCCCGCACATATCCCGAGCCTGCGCCAGGATCTCCACGGCGCGATCCACGCCGGTATCGAGTCGATCGGGAACCGCGGTCGTGGGCCCGAAAGGTAATGCGGGTCCGTCTAGTTCGGGCTCAGTGGTCATGAGGATGCCCCCTTCATTGCGATGATGGTTGGAGCGGTGCTGACCGTCTGGTGGTTCAGGTGGTGGCCCGCTGGGAGCGGGACAGTTCGCTCAATCGTGCTGCGCTGGTGCCCAATCCGGTCGGGCGCAGGAATGACATCCGGTCGGGGATGGCTTCTTCGAGCTGCCGTGCCGACTCGGGGCGATAGCGTTCGATGAGCTGCGCTTCCTGGTATCGCCCGCAGTTGATGTGCCAGTGGAGAATTCCGGCCATCCAGTCCTGCAATTCGCAGGCCCGCCGGTCCAGGATCTCGCGTGCCGTTTCGTCGAGGCCGTATTCCTCATAGAGTGTGGGCAGCTCCTGCGCGACCACGCGCTCGAACTGCTGCATGCGCTGGGTCATCAAGTCATTGACCATGGTGACGGCCCGGTCCCGGTCGCAGTCGAAGAAGTTCTGCATCACGCGCACCGCATTGTGGAAGTCACCCTCGAACTGTGTCTCCTTCTGATAGGAGAACAGGTCGTTGAGCATGACCGCGTAGTCGGCGGCGGTGTTCTCCAAATTCGCGAGGGTCTGCGTGCGATACACCTGCGGCGGAACCAGATTGCCGTGCGAGAGCCGAGAGAGCGCCTTGGTCATATCCGAACCGAAGGTGTCGCGGCGCATCTCGACATAGTCGACCGGATCGGGGATCCGGTGCAGGTTGTGGTTGACCATCTCCCACAGGCACGCCTCGATGAATCGCTCGACGGCAGTGCGGAATTCGCGGCGCTGCCCGTCGTCCATCAGCGTGGTCGTGCGTGCCCACAGGTCGGCCAGCCCCCGCTCGATGGGATTGACGGGTGCCTCGGTCTCTTCGGAGTCGAGCGGCATGAATTCCGACAGTCTGCGGCCTTGCAGCTTCGCGGCGGCGAAGTTCTTGCTGGGGAAGAAGACTGCCGGGAAGTAGTCATCCACATAGGTGCCCCAGGTCAGCCATTCGGTCGACAGATCCAGTTCGGGCTCGGTGGCGTCCGGGTCCAGTCCCGCCGCACACAGGGCGAAGTCGAACTCGCGCAGATCATGTTCGCTCCACAGGCCTGTATCCAGCACTCCGGCAACGGGATCCAGCATTTCCATCTGGCGCGCCCACTCGATTCCGTTCTCGCGTGAGGCATCCAGCCACGGATTCAATTGGAGTGTGAAGGGCATATAGATCTCGGGCAGCGGAGTGGGGCCGACCTCCTCGTAGGGGGCGTGCACGAAGGTCTTGACCCGGATCGCTCCCACGGCGGCGGGGGAGAGCGGTATCCGAAACGCCGAGGTGCCCAGACCGGTCGGTTCCAACACCGCGGCGAGTGGACGAGCGGCATTCGCCCCGCCATTGTTCATGTACCGGCTCGACCGCATATGCCATTCGTGCCCACCTGACTGCCAATCCTGCAACCCCTTGGCATAGGCCGTCACCGCCGCCTGCTCTGCCGGTCCCGCCCCGAATTCGGCGAACAGCAGCGGCAATTCGGTCAGCGCGGTGGTCTCGAACTGCTGCAACCTCGAGGTCAGCACATTGTTGACATGGTCCGCCGCGGTCTGGGTGTCGCAGCCCAGGAAGCGTTCGAGCACCAGAATCCCATTGGCGTTCTCGCCCTCCTCCCGGACCTCCCGCTCATAGGAGAAGATGTCATTGCGCAGGTGCACGGCGTCGGAGAAGGTATCGCGCAGCACTCGCAGCGGCCGGGTCTCGGCGAGCGGCGCGGGCACCTCCGCGTTCGCGGCATGCTCGACCAGATTGGCCGACCAGGGCGCACCGCCCACCTTGCGCCGCATCTCGATGTACTCGATCGGATTGGCGACCCGATCCTCGGTGATATTGGCCAGCTCCCACCGCGATTCCTCCAGCAGCGCCTGCGTGGCGGTCGCGAACCGCCGCCGCCACTCGGTGGACATGGCGGGCACCGTGCGCGGCCACAGATCGGCCAGCCCGCGTTCGACCGGATTGGTCGGCTCCGGCATGTCGAGGCCCTCGATCGGCATGAAATCGCGCAGCCGCTCCAGGTATTCGCGTGCTCCGATGGTGTCCCCGGTGCGCTTGTAGAGCTCGAGGAAGTGATCGTCGAAGTAGAAGACCCAGACGTACCAGTCGGTAATCAGATTGAGTTCCGGCCCATCGCATTCCGGGTGCGTGTAGGCGCACAGCAGCCCGTAATCATGCCGGTCCAGATCCCGCAGGTCCCAGATGTGGTGTCCCTGTTGGGGTTCGAACAGGCCCATCTCGGCGGCCCACTCCCGGGCATGCGCGCGAGCCTCGTCCACGTGCGGATTCAGCCTCGCCGGATAGGGCATATAGAAGTCGGGCAGTTCGAACGGCTGCATGGCGATTCCTAAGTCCTGGGCACAGCACTGACGGGCGGGGAGCGGGCCCTCCGAGGCGCCGTCGGCCATAGGCGACGCCTCGCACACTCCAACTCACATTCGTTGCCGATCCGCCGATCGGCGTTGCGCGGATGTTGCCGCCTCAGTCCGATTGCCGGGCAACCTGCACATTGTCGAGAATGCCGAGCGCGTCCGGAACCAGCACTGCCGCCGAGTAATAGCAGCTGACCAGGTACGAGATGATCGATTGATCGTCGATGCCCTTGAACCGGACATTGAGGCCCGGCTCGTATTCATCCGGTATGCCGGTGGCGTGCAGGCCGATCACGCCCTGGTTCTTCTCGCCGGTCCGCAGGGCGAGCACGGACGTGATGCCGGCCGGGCTGATCGGAATCTTGCTGCACGGGAAGATCGGCACGCCCCGCCAGGCGGGCACCCCATTGCCGTCGATATCGGCGTGCGCCGGATATAGCCCGCGCGCATTGCATTGGCGACCGAAGGCGGCAATTGCCTTGGGATGAGCCAGGAACAGCGCGGTGCTGCGGCGCATGGCGAGTAGATCGTCGAAGTCGTCCGGGGTGGGCGGGCCGGAATAGGTGTCGATGCGGTACTTGTGGTCGGCATTGTGCAGTAGGCCGAACTCGGGATTGTTGACCAGGTCGTGTTCCTGGCGTTCACGCAATGCCGAGATGGTCAGGCGCAGCTGCTGTTCGAGCTGGTTCATCGGTTCGTTGAACAGGTCCGCGACGCGGGTGTGGATCCGCAGCACGCTCTGCGCCAGGCTCAGCTCGTATTCGCGCGGCTCCAGCTCGTAGTCGACGAAGGTACCCGGCAGTTGCGGCTCCCCGGCGTGGCCGGATTGCACATCGATGCTGGCCTCGCCGTATTTGTTCTGCGGCTGCTGGGGCGCGGCGGCGTGCCGATCGAAATGGTCGCGCAGTTCCGGAGTGTGATCGAGCACCTGGTGCAGGGCGGCACGCGGCAGCACCAGCGCGGTCGTGGCGGTGAGCGTCTTGACGGTGACCGGCCAGATCGCGGTGGACTCGGTGAGCGAGTCATCCCCGAAATAATCTCCGCCGGACAGTATTCCGACGATCTGCTGATCCCCGTACTCCCCGGCCCCGATCTTGTTCAACTTCCCGTGCACGATCAGGAACACCTGATCCATCGGATTCCCGAACTCGGCCAGCACCTCACCCGGCTCGAACTCCCGGTGCTCGAACTGTTCGGCCAGCCCTTGCAACACGACCTCATCCTCGAAGTCCCGCAGGGCAGGCAACTCCCGCAACTCCTGCGGAATCACCCGTACCTTCCCATTATCGGAAACGAACTCCACCTCCCCATTCCCCAGCGTGTAGGTCAACCGCCGGTTCACCCGATACACACCCCCATGCACATCCACCCAGGGCAACATCCGCGTCAACCACCGCGAAGTGATTCCCTGCATCTGCGGCTCAGACTTGGTGGTGGACGCCAGATTCCGGGCGGCCGCGGTACTCAAACTCTGCTGAGCCCGGCTCTCGATCTCAGCGGGCGTTTCGATCGACATGCGTCCTACCTCTTCCCACAAGGTGCGCACGTTCCCACTCGCGGCCCGCCGCCGTGAATCAGGTTCTGCCGGGCAGCGAAAGAGCCTGTGCGGCAATGCATTCTGGCGGAATCAACGGTACGTCCCAATCCGCCCACCCCGTAGCGGAATCGCCGAATACCAACCAACCCCACATACCGTGTGCCGTTGCCGCACTGGACATTTCAGACGCATAGGTCTGTTACGAAGCATCCCCGAAGTACGTCCCGAGCCGCTCCGCCAACGCCCCCAAACCCACCTCATCGATCCGCGGCCCCTCCGCCCAAGAATCGACATCGAACCAGTGCGTAGCAGCCGGAGTGCCGTGCGGCCGCCCGAAAACATGCTGATGAAAATGCCCGACACTACGCCCGGTCACCGCCGAGAACACGAACTCCGGCCCAAGCTCACTCCGCACCGCAAGCGCCGCCCGCCGCACAGCCCACCCCACCGCCGCAGCCTCGCCATCAGTCAAATCAGCCAAAGTCCCCGCATGCCGCCTGGTCTCGACAAACAGATACCCCGGCCGGGGCGAACCCTCGGTCAGCGGCCGATGACTGACCACCACAAGGTCGTCACTGAACAGCACCGGCCCAACCAGCCGACCGACGCCACGATGTTTATCGCAGATAAGGCACACACTGCAATCCTGCACATCGGGTCGATATCAAGCCATACTTCGAATCTGCGTTATTCCTGAGCTTCGAGCATCCTTGTTGTTGCCGTGAAGCATTCGGGCTCATCGGGTGCCCCGCTCGTCAGGTAGTCGGCCGCTGCCCGCTTCCGTGGACATGGAGGCGTACACGTCTTATGGATGGCCAAGATTCCCTCCGCCCGCTTGCGGCTAATCGGGTAGACGTAGCCCTTCTCGCAGTCATCATGAACCCAGGTGCTTTTGCCGCCCTTCGGTGACATCTCCCGCCCCTCTCGTCGTAGGTGGGCTACTCGGGAAGGCAACTGGACCGGTCCCGAATCTCCATCCACGACGCTACAAACCGAGCCACGGACTCGAACAGGGCTATGCGTCAGAATGCTCGAGTTGGTTGATTCCTGCTTGAAGGCTTCTGCTGCGAGGGATGATTGGAAGGTGTAAGCATGAGCACGCATATCACCGATTGGAGCTCGACCATGCGGTTGTGTTTCCTCGGCAAAGGCGGAACCACCGGCGGAGGCTGTCCGAGCTTGTACGCCACCGACAGGGAAACCTACGTCGTCCAGGGATGGCGGACGAACACTCCTGAACAGGTCGAAATCCCACACCTGCTCACAGGATTCGCGCTGCCGGACACCTATATCGGCGCCGGGATGATCGACACCGGGCGAGGCACATTCACCCTGACCGGTGCGCCGGTCACCGATCTCGACACGCTCGCGCAGATGGACATCTATCCCGACGAGACCTGTGTGGAAGTGCCGAAGCTTGAAAGGACGTTCTACGGTGCTACTCGTGCAGGGTGATGACTTCCTGCACCTCTTTCGGGAGGCGAAGCGGGAAGCATTCCATCTCGAGGTGCAAGACACATACGAGACGCCTGAAGAGTCCGAACCGTTCCGGAAGTTCATCGAGAACGAACCGGACGATTACGGGTGGTTTCGGCCTTGGCTCGACCACGTCCGAGACACCACGGCACGGGGAGTGTCCGTGAACCGGGCACGGGTGGTCACCGTGCCACACAGCGACTACACCCGGTTCGCAAAGTCCGCCGCTCGCTTCAATGTCGAAGCAGGGGAGGACGTTCGATACCTGTCCCGCTATCTCATCGACCCCGACGAGCTGACCGCCGATGACTGGTGGCTTTTCGATGACGAGGTTCTCGGGTTCACCGTGTTCGAACCTTCCGGGCAGTGGGCAGGTGCTGCCGTCACCACGGACCGCCGGATGGTCGAGTACGCCCAGAAGGTGAAGAGTCGGGTCTGGTCCTTGGCCGTCCCGCTGTCGGAGTACAGCGATCGGTGACCGATTCTGTTCACCAGGCTAAAGAAGCTCTCGGGCAAAGACTCCGAGAGCTTCGCCTTGATGCCGGCCTGACCGGAACCGATCTGGCGAGGCGGGCTGGGTGGCACCAAACCAAAGTCCCGAAGATCGAGTACGGAAAGCAGACACCCACCGACGCCGACATACGCGCCTGGTGCGCCATCACGGACGCTGAGTCGCAGATGCCGGACCTCATCGCGTCGGTCCGCAATATCGAAGCCGCCTACATGGAGTGGCGGCGGATCCTCGGCACCGGCACCAAACGACGGCAACAAGCTTCGGTCAAATTGGAGGCCGACACGGAGTCGATGCGGTGGTTCGAGCCGTTCCTGATACCGGGACTGCTCCAAACCGCGGAGTATGCCGAAGAGATCTTGCGGAATGTCATCGAGTTCTATCGCACCTCCAATGACTTGGACGAGGGCGTCTCGAAAAGGATGGAGCGGCAACAGATTCTGTACCGGCGTAATCATCGATTCCACTTCGTCATCGCCGAGCAGGCCCTGAACACGACGGTCGGCGATGATCACGTGATGATCGGGCAGCTCGACCGTCTGCTAGCCGTGGCGACCATGGCCCGAGTCACGCTCGGTATCGTGCCCGCCAAAGCCCTTTACCGCGTGCCGATCTCGAACTTCATCATGTTCGATAACCGTCTCGTCATGGTCGAGACCGTGACAGCGGAGATGGCCATCACCCAGCCACGTGAGATCGTGCTCTACGGCCGCACATTCGACACCCTGGCCAATCAATCGGTTACGGGTGAGGCGGCACGGGCGTTGATTCGCAACGCACTGGAATTGCGGGCCGAACACCAGGTGATTTCACCGGATCGGGGATCGGAGGAGCAGGGTGGCGGGGATGGAGAGTACTGCTAGGGAGATGGCTGCGAGGAGGGTGTAGCAAGGCATTCAGCTCGGCGCAGGTCACTGTCAGAGCGTGACGACGATCTTGCCTCGGCCGTGGCGACTGACCTGAAGGGTCACCGCCTCGCGGATTTTCTCGATGGGATACGTGGCAGCGATCGGAACCTCGAGCGTCCCCTTCGCTATCAACGCGGCGACGTGTTCGAGCGTGCCCGGAACGGCGTGAAAACCCGCGACCGTCGTGATACCGGGGAGCTGTCCCGCGATCATCGAGATGCGCGCCGGCGGAACGCCGAGTTCGAGCGCGACGTTGGCAGTCTCGGTCCCGAACAAATCCGTGGCGGCCGTGATACCGGTCGGGGCGAGCGCTCGTACCCGCGCGTCCAAGCCCTCCCCGTACTGCACGGGCTCGGCACCGAGAGTCCGCAGATAGTCGAACGACCCCTCCGATGCGGTCCCGATGACCCTTGCCCCGGCGATGCGTGCGAGCTGGACGGCGAACACGCCGACACCGCCGGCCGCACCGCCAACCAAGATCGTGTCATCAGCTCCGGGCTCGATGACGGCGAGTGCGGCCGAAGCCGTGCGCGCAGCGACATCGAGTGTGGCGGCGGTGATGTCGTCGACGCCGTCCGGCGTGTGATGGACCTCGTCGGGAACGACGACCGCGTAGTCGGCCACCGCCCGGGAAAGCGCCCCACCGAACACTCGATCGCCGACCGCGAATCCATCGACGCCGTCACCGACTTCGTCGATAACTCCCGCGAAGTCATGGCCGAACACGGAAGGCAACGTCATCGCGAGCCCCGGGTGCGATGCGCGGGCCTCTCTCAGGCGCCGACCCGAGTCGTCATCGGCGATGAACATCCAGTCCATCGCGTTCAAGCCGGCGGCCGAAACACGCACGCGCAGTTGCCCTGGACCCGCGTGAGGGTCCGGTAGTTGGCGAACCTCGAGGACCTCGGGACCACCGAATTTCTCGTTGACCGCAGCTCTCATGCTGGGGAGCCTATGTCCTCGATGCCTTGACTCAATGGAAGACCGTCTGCCGCGGATGTCGACCTGGGAGGGTGCGCGGCCTCAGGAGCTCCTCGCGAAGGAAGGTCATGCCGCCCCACCGCGCACGCGGGGCGGCCAGGCCGTTGTCGGTATGGCATAGCCCACCACGGCGGCCAGGGGGTCGCAGCTGTGTAGATCTGCTGGGGATTCGGTAATGAATTTCGGGGTGGCCGACATGCCATCAATAGCCGATTTCATCGGATCGGGGATCGGATGAGCAGGGTGGCGGGGATGGCGAGTACTGCTAGGGAGATGGCTGCGAGGAGGGTGTAGCCGCCGGTGGCGAAGCCTGCTGTGGAGGCCAGGGTGGCTAGGGCTGAGCCGCCCCAGACTCGGGATTCGACGGTGCCTTGGACTCGCATTTGTTCGGTTTCGGGGAGGTTGCCTGCGAGGAGGTTGCTTGCGCCTATGTAGGCGAGGTTCCAGCCGTAGCCGAGTAGGAACAGGACTATTGCGAGTAGGGCGCCGCCGGTGGTGCCTGCC
Source organism: Nocardia sp. NPDC051030 (assembly GCF_040683015.1). Taxonomy (NCBI): domain Bacteria; kingdom Bacillati; phylum Actinomycetota; class Actinomycetes; order Mycobacteriales; family Nocardiaceae; genus Nocardia; species Nocardia sp. NPDC051030. The sequence goes on from NZ_JBFBCD010000003.1 coordinate 840,309, forward strand.
GCGATGGCCGCTATCGACGAGATGGCAAGCAGGGCAATGCCGATGGTGATGACGGGGCGGCCGCCGAAGCGGTCGCACAGGAGCCCGGATAGGGGTACGAGGGCGAACATACCGAAGGTGTGGGCGGAGACCATGGTGCCGACCGTGTGCAGGCCGTGGCCGTGCTGGTGGATGGCGAGCGGGGCTGCGGTCATGATCGTGGTCATGACTATCTGGGCGGCCAGCATTGTGGTCAGGGCCAGGCGCATCGGAGGGAGTTGGGGCGGGGCATCCGTGGGGGTGAGGTACGTGCCTCGGTGGAGGGTGGTTGCGGCGAGGGTTGCGACGGCCATGGCTAGCGCGCCGAGGAGGAATACTCCGGTGGGTGCGGGCCGGTTCACGGCGGTCGACGCGGCCGACAGTGGGGCCAGTAGGAGTGGACCGCCCACGGCCCCAACGGTTCCCGCCCACACCACGACCGACAGCAGTGCGCCCGGTCGCCCGGGGCGCAGGTCGGCGGCCGCGTAGCGGGACAGCTGCGCGGCCGCATTGCCCACTCCGAGCAACACCATGCCCGCGATCAACAGCCACACCGTCGCTGAGGAAAGGACCGCGAGCAGGCCACCGAGCGTGCCGATCGCATACCCGGTCACCAGACCGGCCCGGCGACCCCGGCGTGCCATGACCGCGGTCAAAACCGCTGCCCCGATGGCGGTTCCGAGCACCGCGGCCGCGCTCGGCAGGCCGGACCATGCGGGGCTCAGGGCCTCCGCGGCGACCAGTGTGCCCATCGTGCTGGCAGTCACCATGGCCAGGCTCATCGATGCGGCACCCAGGAACAGCGCCACCAGCCAGCGGCGCTTGAGCACCGGTTCGATCGTCTCGATTGCGGTCATGGGAAAACGCTAGAAGTGGGGGGAGTGGCAAAGAATAAGATAATCAAGGAGATTCGGCCGCTTCGGCTGCCGATCGCAATGCGTTCAGGAGGAATCGGCTTGCAGGCGAACAAACCCCTGGACGACACGGACTGGAACATCCTCGCCGAGCTGCAATCCGACGGCCGATTGTCCTACAACGAGCTGGCCCGCCGCGTCCACCTGTCCGCACCCGCGGTGGCCGACCGCGTGCGCCGCCTGGAGGAGTCGGGCGTGATCACCGGCTACGAAGCTCGCGTCGACCCCCGCCGCACCGGACTGCCCTTCCTGGCTTTCATCCAATTGCGCTGCGCCCTGGGCAGATGCCTGCTGAAAACCAGTACCGCCGAGAACTACCCGGAGGTCGTAGAGGTGCACAAACTGAGCGGCAGCCACTGCACTCTGCTCAAGGTCCGCGCCGCCACCCTGCTCCATTTCGAGGGCCTGGCCGAGCGAATCGGCGAACACGGCACCATCGAAACCCATATCGTCCTGTCCACCCAGTTCGAGGCCCGCTCGATCGTTCCGGTGGATGTCGATCGCCCGGTGAGCAACCCGAGCGGCTGGCCCCAGCGCTGAACGACATGCACTCGATGCAACCGTGCAACGGATGATTGTTCGGGTCGGCCAATGAGCACACCGCCGCCACAATCGGTTGCTGCGTCGAGGTCAGTTCAGTCGTTCGGTGAGGTGCACTTCGACTGTGTCGCCGTCGGTCTTGCCGATGCGGGTGCGGATGACGGCGTTGACCGGCAGCTTGTGCGTGCCGTCGCCGAGTGCCATGAAGGCGCCGCGGAACGGGACGCCGTCGACCGTTCCGGCAACCTTCACGAGACCGCGGGTGCCGAAGATGTCCGCGGAGTTCGGCAGCTGCACGCACGTCCAGGTGTCGCCGGGGCGCGCCTTGCCGAGCACGGCGGTGAAGGTGATGTCGACAGGTCCGGCCTTGCTGGTCATGATGATTGGTCCTTTCATCGTGGGAATCAGGCGAGACCGACGACCGCGCCGATGATTACGAGCTTCGCTATCCAGTCGATGCTGTGCACGGCGGCGAGCGGGATCGGCGTCGACTCGTGGACGACGGCTCCGGACAGGATCGTGACGGGCAGTACGCCGAGCGCGAGGCCCAGAAGTGCCCCGCTACCGGCGCCGTGCCATCCGGCGGCGGCCATGAGACCCGCGACGAGGCACGCCGCGACGAGACTGCGCAGCACCACCGAAGCCATCATCACCGGCAATGGCAGATCCGGGCGGGGTGTGCTCGCGCGCTGCATCAGTCGCGCGACCGGCGGGAGTGCGTAGAGCACGGCGCTGAAGATGAACGTGATGACTGTGGCGATGAGAATGCCGAGGATCATGAGGTCTCCATTTGGTACTGACTCGTACTAATTTAAGCTGGAATCGTATTATAGTCCCGATTAGTACTAAAGTGGCGGTATGAGCGATGCACGTCCCCGGCGCGGTCGGCCCCCCGGTTGCAGTGGCAGCGATTTGCTCGCTGTCGCGCGGAATGTGTTCCTGGAGCACGGCTACGCGGGCACGTCGATGGACGAGGTCGCGGCCCGAGCCCGAATCTCGAAGGCGTCGCTCTACCGCGAGCATCCCTCCAAGGACGCGCTGTTCGCGGCCGTCGTACGCGACTGGACCGCGGCCGGGCGTGACGCGATGCGCCCGCACTTGCAGCGTTTGGTGGACGGCACCGACGTCCGCGGAGACCTGACCGTGCTCGCCGAGGTGATGCGGGCTGGCATCCTCAGCAAGGACGTACTCGGTATGCGGCGCTTGATCACCAGCGAGTCGACGCGCTTCCCGGATGTCGCCGCCGAATACCTCGAACAGAGCTGGCACCGCAATATCGCGGGGCTCGGTGAAGCGCTCACGGCCCTCCAAGCGCAAGGACGACTCGACGCGCCAGACCCGATGCTGGCCGCCGACCAGTTCACCTGGCTCGTCATCGGCTCGCCCCTCAACCGCATGCTTCTCACCACGACAGACGACCCAGCGATACAAGACAGCCCCGTCGCGGCCGCGGTCGACCTGTTCCTAGCCGGATATCAACCGAACAATCCGAGGGCAATCAGCGATACCGCACCACGGACATAGGCTGGCCGTGTCTCCGAACTGACCTTGCCCGGGCCGGACTTCAACTCCGCCAACGGATTCCGGCCGCCCGCCAACGGTGCGGCACCGACCGCGCTTCAGCTGCCCGCCGATCCGATCGACGTCGACGGCGCGCCGATCAGTGCCTCGATGCCCCCGCAGAGCAGTTGCACGCTCCGAGTGAACTTCTCCTCGTTGTCGTAGGCGGTGGCCGCGGCCACGGTCATCGGGAACTGCTCGTGAATGTCGACGGCGTCCTGAGCGGTGACCGGGACGGCGGGCGTATCGCTCTGTTCCTGCAACACGAATCCGGTCACATGGCTCAGCAGTGTGTCCGCGGCGATACCGCGATGCTCCACGGGCACACCGGCATTCGCGAGCGTGGCCAGTAGTCGTTCCATCAGCGCGAGTGCCCCTGTGCTGCCGACCTTCGGGCTGTCCGCGAACAATGCCGCACCGCCGGGATGTCGACGGATGCTCTGTCGCAATGCGGCGGCCTGAGCGTGCAATTCGGCCTTCCAATCCGCCTTTTCGGGCAACGCGGCCAGGGCGGCACTACCTGCGTCGTAGGCCTGCTGGGCCAGTCGGTCCGCCATCAGTTGGAGCAGGGCGCTACGGCTCGGCACGTGGTAGTAGAGGCTCCCGGCGTGCGCGTCGAGTCGTTGCGCCACCTGCCGCATGGATAACCCGTGGTACCCGGATTCGGCGAATACGGCCATGCTCGCGTCGATGATGCGGTCGGTGGTCAGCTTCACCGGTTCAGCCTAACAGTTTTCGAACACTGTTTGAAAATAGTCCCGATCGGCGCTAATGTCGCAGTCAGCAAAAGGTCGGAGCGGATGAAAGGGGGTAGTGCCGATGGATGCGCTGCTGTTCAATGTGACTACGGCGGGTCTGATGGTCTTGATGTTCAAGGCCGGAACGACCCTGAACGGCCCGGACCCGCTCAGGACGCACCGTGTGCCGCTGGTAGCGGCCGGGCTGACCGCGATCGCACTCCTCGCGGTACTCACCCAACTCTGCTGGCCGGGCGCGATGGACACCTTCGACAGTGATCCGAGCAAGTCCGGCTGGTGGCGAGTCGTCACCTCGGTCTTCATGCAGAACGGCGGATTCCTCGGGGCGGCATGGAATATCGCCACCCTCGCCGTCATTGCCGCACTGGCCGAATGGTTCTGGGGCAGCTACCTGACGGCGGCATTCTTCGCCGCGGGCATCCTGCTCCCACAGCACATCGACGCACTATTCGGCCTGTCCGATCGTTCCACCGTCGATCCCCGCAATTTCGCCGGAAGTTCCGGAGCCACATACTTTCTCGGCGCGACACTGGCCGCGGGGCTTCTGCTGTGGCGGACCCCAGGCCTGGCCACCGAACCGAAGGCGCGCATGCTGGCTCTCGCCGTGCCCGCCCTCGGTTTGACCATGTGGCTGACTCAATCCAACGGCCACGGTTTGGTGGCCGTCTACGGCTTCACCCTCGCCTGCGCCGTCGCCCTGTGGCGGCGGACCCGGCCACCGAGCACGCGGCGCGAAGCGTCAGCTGGTGGACAGCGCCCGCTCGAGGAGCGGCAATAGCCGCGCCCAGTGTTGCTGCATCGCAGCGGGATTGAACTCCGCGGTGTCGGACATGGTGAAGCCGTGGATGGTGCCCGGGTAGATCTCGGACGTGTAGTCGACACCCGCGGCATCCAGAGCCTGATTGAGCTCGCCGAGCGCCGTGGCCGTCAGGTCCGATTCGGCGTGACCGAAGTGAACCTGGGCGCTGAGCTTGGCGAAACTATCGGGCCCATCGGCACTCACGGGGGCGTGAAATGCCGCGACGGCGGCCACCTGACCGGGATGGGCCGCAGCGGTCCGCACGGCCAAGAGTCCACCAATGCAGTAGCCGGTCACCGCGACCGGTCCGGCCGCGACTTCGGGCTGAGCGGTGAGGAACTCGAGGTAGGCGTCAGCGTCACGCAGTGCACGTTCGGCGGTGTGCGCCTGGAGCAATGGCATCACCTGGGCGAAGATCTCCGACCGATCCTCCCCTCCAATGAACTCGGGAAGTTCGACCACCGGTGCCGGACCATGCCGGTAGAAAAAGTTGGGCACAAGCACGTAGTACCCGTGCCCGGCCAATTCGAGGGCCATCTCCCGCAGCACAGCCCGAATCCCGAACCCGTCCATGTACATCAGCACCCCGGGGTGCCGCTCGCCATCATCGGGAAAAGCGGCGAACCCGTCAGCCACCCCATCGATGGTAGGAATCTGCAAAGTCTTGATAGGCATGAACTCTCCAGTCGTAGTTGATCTCTGAAATCTCTGATCACTACGACACAGGCGGCCCCCGCGCGGCGCTCAGAAGAGCACCGGGTCACCAATCCGTGTGTGGCCCAAGGCCGTCCCGGTAGACATCGCCGACCAGAATAGCGCACGGACTCCACCCGCGGGTGGCGGCCGGACTACCTTCGGCATCGCTCAGATCGGAAACTCAGGTGTCAGAGCGGGGATGGCCGAGGCACACTGCCGTGTGTGGCTGTCTTCGAGAACGCCGTGCGGGCGTCGAGTCAGGCCCGGGCGACCGGCCTGAGTGTGATCTCGTGGGTGCTGTTCGCGAGTTCCGGTTCGCTGGCCGCGGCGGTGATGGTGGCGGGCTGGTCCCCGGCCGCGGTGACCTCGGTGCGGATCGTGCTGGCCGCGGTACTGCTACTGCCGATCGTTGCGACGCTGCGGCCGCGGGCCCTTCGCTTCGGCCGCGCCGACCTGTGGCTGCTGTTCGGCTATGGCCTGCTCGGCGTCGCCGGGGTGCAACTGCTGTTCTTCGTGGCTGTGGCCAGAGTTCCGGTCGGAGTAGCCATAGTGCTGGTCAACATCGCGCCCGTGCTGGTCGCGTTATGGGTGCGGTTGGTGCGGGGCACCCGGCTGCCCGGCCTGGCGTGGGTTGGCATCGGGATGGCTCTCTGCGGATTGGCTTTGATCACGCAGATCTGGCAGAGCGCCGGACTGGACCGCCTCGGCGTCGCCGCCGGGCTAGGTGCGGCGATCTGCTCGGCAGGATTCTTCCTGCTCGGCGAACACGGTGCGGGCAAGCACGATTCGCTGGGCCTGACCGCAGTCGGGCTGGCGATCGGCGCGGTGTTGGTAGCGGTGGTCGTCCCGCCGTGGACGTTGTCCGCGAGCCTGCTCACGAATGCCGCGGTACTCGGCGGGCTACGAGCCCCGGTGTGGCTGGTCCTACTGGTACTGGCCGTGTTCGGCACTGTACTGCCATACCTGGCGGGCCTGCTGGCGCTGCGCGATCTGCCCGCAGTCCTGGCCAGCGTCCTGGCCCTGGTCGAACCGCTGGTCGCCGCCGTCCTGGCGTGGCTGCTGCTCGGCCAAGCGATCGGACCGATGCAACTGGCCGGTGCGGCAATCCTGCTTATAGGTGCGGTGCTGGTCCAACTCGCTCCGCAATGCCTTTAGAGGCCGAGCTTGGTTACCGCGTTGTCTTCCAAGGGGTTTGCGGTGCGGATGTAGCCGTGGACGGTGCGGGGGTTGGACCAGCGGCCTTGGCGCATGATTTCGCGGTCGCTGGCTCCGCCTAGGGCGGCTTGGGTGGCGAAGCCCGCTCGGAGGGAGTGGCCGGAGAAGAGGTCGGGGTCCAGGCCTGCTCGGGCGGCGTAGCGCTTGACGAGTTCGGCTACGGCTCGGCCGGACATGGCGGAGTCGGCGAGGCCGCCGTGGCGGGAGATGGTGGGGAAGAGGGGGAGATCGTGTTGGGAGAGCGCCGTGCCGGTGAAGCCGTGGCATCGGTGGATGCCCGGATCTGTCGAGGAGTTGGCCGACAGCCAGGTGCGGAGGTCGGTGCCGGGGGTGGAGTGGGCCTCGCGCAGGCGAATCCAGTCGGCGAAGGCGCAGACGGGGCAGGTGTGGGGGCGTTGGCCCCGGGGGAGGACCACGCGTTGTTCGGCGATGCCGGTGGGGTCGGTTTTGGTGGTGGGGAGTTGGATCAGCAGGAGGGGTTCTCCGCTGGCGTGGTCAGTGTCGACGCGGACGTCGGCGATGCGCAGGCCCGCTATTTCGCTGCGGCGCAAGGCTCCCGCGAAGCCAACGAGCAGCAGTAGGGTGTCGCGGCGGCGGGCGGGTTCGGTCGGCCAGCCGGGGGCCGGAAGCTCGCCGAGGAGCTGATCGAGGGTGTGCAACAGCACGGGGCGCTTGCGTTTCGGCAGAGTGCGACGGGTACGGCGAATGCCGCGCAGGGTGAGTCGTACGACGTCGGAGCGGGTAGGTGAGGGCAGCCCGTTCGCCGCGTGCACGGCGGCAATGGCGGCGGCCTTACGTTCGAGGGTCGCGGCACTGAACGCCCACTGCTGCCCATTATCCTTGTCGCGCAACGCATCCGCCGCGGCGGCCAGATACACTGCCACATCGAGCGGATCGGCGGGCAGCGACTGCCTACCCTCGGCCGCGCACCACGCCGACCAGGCGATCCAGTCACTTCGATAGGCCCGCACCGTATTCGGCGACTGCGACGCCTCCAGGTACCGATGCAGCGCCGCGGCCTGATCGCTATCGAACCTTTCCCGGACCAGCCGCAGCGCCGCGGCGTCGACCAGCACGCTCCGCACCCCGCGCCGCAGCTCCGTACGCACTGTTTCGGGCAGCGCCACAGCGGTTGACGCAGGTATCGGCCGCCGCGCATCGCCGTCGATCGGGTCGTCGAGGATGTCCGCGTCGGTGGCGGGCCGGTCTGACATGCCCTGAAGTTCATCACGGCCGGGCCGGGTTGTCACAGTCCCACATCGCCACGCCGTGTCGGTGAAACGCTCGGGGGGACTGGGACGGACGTACCGAGTAGTGCTGCGCGACAAGAACGAGTAGCGGTCCACTCGTGGTTTGGGCACTTGAGGGTGTCACGCTTCGGGGTAGGTGCTGGAGAGAAAGGAGCCTCCCATGTACGGGATTCGTACCCACACATCGCAGTCGTGCGTCATGGCGAGCGCGACCGGCACTGCCACCACGGTGGTGTTCAGTCTAGCGGACGACCATTACCTGTCCCATCGACCGATGTCCTTGCCACCCCGCAATTTCCAGATCCTGCTCGATGCCGAGCTGGACGAGAAGTCGCGCCACGCGCTGGCCGCCGACCGCAGCACGGGCCGCGACGACGGGCACACCCTCGCCGTCGAGGACTGCCCGATCACCGACCTCGATCCGAGCCGGTCCCAACCCCGGACCACACTGCACGGGACTCTGTTCCGAGGCCATCCCGGGCGCGGCGGCGTGCCGATCGCCTGCGAGGTATCGGTGACGGTCCGTGAAGTCGTCTACTACGCCGAGATCATCCCTGAGGGCCAGGATGTCGCCGAGCACTTCACCCACGTGTGCTTCGGCCGCTCGGGCAAGCTGTACCTGGCGCATCGCATGGCGCGCCGCCCCAGCTTCGACCAAATCGTGGCGGTCCGGCTGCTCCCCGGCAGTGTGACCGACATGCTGGGCGTCCCGCTGCCGGACGAGGTCGCCCGATTCGGCTTCGACCAAGCCCAGCAGGTGATCGTCGGCCAGCGCGGATTCGCCGGGCGGCGCCTACGGGTGGGGGAGATCGCGGTGGCAGCCTTCCAGGCGACCGCATCGGTCGACAATGCCCGCTGCTTCCTGGCCGAGCTCGAGGTGGAACGCCAGCTGCACCTGGAGGCGGACTGACCAGGCCATATCGGCCTTTGAATCCATAGGTTGGATCTATGCATCGGCAGAAACGGTCCCACTACTGGTCTGGTGGGACCGGGACGATGCTCGAGGTATGACATCGAATCAACAGCGGCGGCCCACTCCGATCCAATGGCTCGGCTACGCCTTCGGGCGGCGCCTACCCAATTCGATGATCGACTGGGTCCGCAATGACCTCACCGGAAAACACGCCTTCGCACGGCATCTCGTGCGCGGCAGCGTGCCATTCCTGCCGCTCTATGCGGCATTCATGTTCTTTCCGGGTGCCCTTTGGATTCGCGTCGCCATGGTGGCGTTGGCCTCGATCCTCGGCACCTTCTACTGCGCGGCCTATATGGCTCCGAACCGCGAGCACCGGCTGATTCAGCACGGCCTGCCCTGGAATCTGGAGGGCCCCGAGCGCATTCGCCAGCATGAGCTGGACCGGATCCGCTACCTCGCCAACTACCCGCACTGACACGGTCCTAGTCTGTTCAGGTGCGCTCATTCCCCTTGCCGCAGACTCCGATTCACGTGCCCGACAACGTGCTGGCCGATCTGCGGCAGCGGCTGGACTTGACCCGCTGGCCCGATGACGCGGGCAATGAGGACGGGTTCTACGGCGTCGGCCGCACCTATCTTCAGGAGCTCGTCGAGTACTGGCGCGACGAGTACGACTGGCGCAAGGCCGAGGCGGCCATCAATGACTACGAGCACTATCTTGTCGAAATCGATGATGTGCCGGTGCATTTCATGCGCAGGCCCGGGGTGGGGCCCGCGCCGACGCCGCTCATCCTCACCCACGGGTGGCCGTGGACGTTCTGGCATTGGTCCAAGGTCATAGACCCATTGGCGAATCCCGGCGCGTTCGGCGGCGACCCGGCCGACGCATTCGACGTGATCGTTCCGTCGTTCCCAGGATTCGGCTTCTCCACCCCGGTGACTAAGCGACCCGACCTGAACTACTGGAAGGTCGCCGACCTCTGGCACACACTCATGACCGATGTCCTCGGCTACGACAAGTACGCCGCAGCCGGTTGCGATGTAGGCGCTCTCGTGACCGGACAGCTCGGCCACAAATACGCCGACGAGCTCTATGGCATCCATATCGGATCAGGCCAGAAACTCGACATGTTCAACGGTGACCGCGCCTGGGACATCACCGGCGGCCGCCCGATCCCCGACGACTTGCCCACCGACGTCCACAACCGAATCGTGGCCTTGGAGAAGCGCTTCGCCGTGCACCTGGCCGTGCACATGCTCGCCCCCAGCACCCTGTCCTTCGGCCTGACAGACTCACCCGCCGGAATGCTCGCCTGGATCCTCGAACGCTGGACGAGCTGGAGCGACAGCCGCGGCAATATCGAAACCGTCTTCACCAAGGACGAGCTCCTCACCCACGCAACGATCTACTGGGTCACCAATTCGATCAGCACATCAATACGCATCTACGCCAACCACAACCGCTATCCCTGGACGCCCTCCCACGATCGGCACCCTGCCATCGAAGCCCCAACCGGCATCACCTTCGTAGCCCACGAAAACCCACCCGGCATAACCACCGCCCAACGCGTGGCCCACTTCCTCAGCACCGACCGCGCCTCCTGGTACAACCACGTCAACCTCACCGCGCACGACCACGGCGGGCACTTCATCCCGTGGGAGATCCCCGGCGAGTGGGTTGAAGATCTCCGCCGCACCTTCCGTGGTCGTCGCTGATCAGCCCTTGTGGTTCTGGTAGTAGCGGGCGACTCGGACTCGGTTGCCGCAGAGGGCGGGGGAGCACCAGCGCCTGCGGGCGGTGGCGGGGAGGAAGAGTTGGCGGCAGGTGGGGCCCTCGCATTGGCGGATCTTGGTGATGGACGGGTCAGCGAGAAAAACCGCTGTGGCTTCGGCTAATTCGGCCAGGAGTACTTCGGTGGGGGAGCCGTCACGCCGCAAAGTTGCGGTGACTGCGGAACCGTCCCAGACCACGGCGCGGTAGCCGGGTGCGGCCCGCTGTGTCGAGGTGATCGCCTCGAGTGCGCTGTTCGGGGGGCGTTCGCCGAGGCGGGCGCTCTGGACGGCGGCCGCGACATGGTCGCGCAGCGTGCGCACTGCCTCGACCGAGACTGGCCCTTCGGGCATGGTCAGTCGCGATTGCTCGGCCGTGATCCATTCGCGCAGTGCGTCATTCGAGGGCAGTAGGTCCTTCTCGCCATCGGCGTCCGTAACCACCGTATTGATCAGGTCCAGTGGTAGCGGTTCGCCGATCAAGTCCGTCCAGCTCATGAACTAATGCTAACAGAAGCACTTGACGCATTAGGTGGGGATCGGCTAGAACTAATGCATAGTTTCCGATGGAAGGCATGTGAGATGACGGCTTTGATTCTGCCCCGGGTTGCACACCGGTTCGTCGACGTCGATGGCGTGCGCGTCTTCTATCGCGAGGCCGGGCCCGTCGAAGCCCCGACTCTGCTTCTGCTGCACGGTTTCCCGTCTTCGTCGAACCAGTACCGTCGTCTGATCGACGCGCTGGGTAACGACTACCATGTGATAGCCCCGGACTACCCCGGCTTCGGCCTCACCGAGAGCCCCGAGGACTTCACGTACTCCTTCGATGCCCTCGCGGATGTCATCGAGGGGTTCGTCGAGAAGCTGGCCCTCCCGGCCTTCGCCCTCTACGCCTTCGACTTCGGCGGCCCCGTAGGCTTCCGGATCGCTCTGCGCCACCCCGAATGGATCAAGGGCGTGATCATCCAGAACGCGAACTCCTACACCGAAGGCCTTTCCGACATGGCCCGGGAGATGACTGCCAATCGCCCCGGCCTACCCGGTGCCGAGGACAATGTTCGCCAGATCATGGTCCTGCCCGTCACTCGCGGCCAATACGAAGGCGGCACAACCGATCCCGAGCAGGTGGACCCCACTGCCTGGACCGTCGATCAGCACTTCCTGGACCAGCCCACCCGCCTCGAAGCCCAAATCGCGCTGGCCCTCGACTACCACACCAACATCGCCCAATACCCCGCCTGGCAAGCCTGGCTTCGCGAAACTCAGCCCCCGGCACTCATCTTCTGGGGTCGCAATGATGTCTTCTTCCCCGAAGCCGGAGCCCACGCCTACCTGCAAGACCTCCCCAAGGCGGACATCCATATCTTCGACACCGGCCACTTCGCCCTTGAGGAAAACCTCCCCGAGATTGCGCCGCTGATCGCAGACTTCCTCGACCGCCTCTGACGGCAATAGGCCGGGACAGCGCATGCTGTCCCGGCCTTCGGCGTGCCGCTGCGGTGGCCTCAGGCTCCGTCGGCGCGGGTGAGGACCACGACCGGGATCGGCCAGGACACCTTTTCTTGGAACGTGGTGAGGAACGGGGCGGCGGGCAGGCCTTGGTTCCAAAGGCGTTCGCGCTCTTCACCGGTGGCGACGGTGGCCTTCGCGGGCCAGGACTCGGTGCCGACCTCGACCGTGACGGCAGGGTTGGCGACGAGGTTGTGGAACCAGCCGGGGCGGGTGGGGCGGCCACCATTCGCGGCGAAGACGTAAAGGTTGTCGCCGTCGCGTTGGTAGGCGAGCGGCCAGGTGCGGGTTTCGCCGGTGCGCGCACCGGTGGTGGTGAGGAGCAGAATCGGCGTTTGGGCGAACTGGCCGCCGACCTTCCCGGCTCCCGACCGGAACTCGGCGATGATTTCCTGATTCAGCCGCTGACGCTCAACGTTGGTCATGCGCTCATGAAACCAGATTGCGGCAGTGGATGTTTCGCATGAATGCGCACAGGATGGAAGGAGCGCGGAGCGGAGGATCTCATGCTGAATGTGGAGCGTTCGACGCGACTGGCCGACCTGTCGGGTGGGCCGGTCGAGTATCGGCTCGAGCAGCACGGGCCGCAGACGGTGATGATGCTGCATGGCGGTCACATGCGCGCATCGCTGCCCTTCGGTGAAGGAGTGTTCACCGATGCAGGGTTCAGCGTGCTCGCACCGTCGCGGCCGGGCTACGGCCGCACTCCGCTGGGGGCGGGCCCGTCACCGGAGGCTTACGCGGATTCGCTCGCCGAACTGTGTCATCACCTCGGTATCGAGCGGCTTGCGGCGGTGGTCGGGCAGTCGGCGAGCGGGCCCACGGCCGTGACATTCGCTGCCGCGCACCCGGATCTGGTGGCCCGTCTGGTCCTGGAAAGCGCGGTGGGTTTCCAGCCGTGGCCGGAAAAGCCCAGTCTGCGGATCGGCGGCCCGCTGATGTTCCACGCTCGCACCCAGCGGGCGACATGGGGGTTGGTGCACGCGCTTGCCCGCCATGCGCCGAATATCGCACTGCGATTGCTGCTGCGCGATCTGAGCATTCACGGGGTCGATGAACTCCTCGCCACATTCAGCGGTGACGATCGCGAGTCGCTGCTCGCCTACTTCACCCGGATGAACTCGGGGGCCGGTTTCGCCGCAGACCTGCACGCCCTGCGCCATCCGGCGGCAATGCCCAAGGTCACCCAGCCGACCCTGGTCATCGCGAGCCCCGACGATGCCGCGGTCCCGTTCGCGCAGGCCCGTTCGCTCGCGGAGGACATTCCCGCCGCACGCCTGATCACCAGCCGAGCTCCGAGCCACTACATCTGGTTCGGGGCCGACTACCCCGTCATCGCCGACGCCATCATCGACTTCGTCGGAAGCACCGCGCCATGACCGACAGACACCAGCCATGGCCGAAAATGTCGATTCCCTGACCTTCTTTGTGTTCGTGACCAGCGATATCGCCTCTACGGTCGGGATATGCAGTATCCCGAAACGCTGTGTGCCGCCTTCCAGCGGACAGCCGTCGAGAAGCGCGATGACATTGCCATACGCACGCCCGGTGGGGGCCGGACGCTGACTTGGGGCGAATACGCCACGCGAGTCAGAGACATCGCCGCCGGTTTGGCGAATCTCGGAGTCGGACAGGGCGATACGGTCGGGATCATGCTGGCCAATCGGCCGGAGTTCCATCTGGTGGATGCGGCCGCCATGCACCTCGGGGCGGTGCCGTTTTCGATCTACAACACGAATCCCGCGGAGACCATCGCGTATCTGTGCGGGAATGCGGGCAATCGGGTGCTGGTCACCGAGGAGCAGTTTCTCCCTCAGGTGACGGCGGCGCTCAGCGGCGAGCATTCAGTGGAACATCTCGTGGTGGTCGACGGCGCGGGTGAGGGACGGCTGTCACTGGACGAGGTGGAGCGGAATCCGCTGGCGGACTTCGATTTCGATGCCGCGTGGCAACGGGTGACCGGCACGGATGTGCTGACCATCATCTACACCTCGGGAACCACCGGCACGCCCAAGGGCGTCGAGCTCACCCACGACAATATTCTGGCCGATATGCGGGGCGCGGCCTCGGTGGTCGACCCGACGCTGACGCACCGGCTCATCTCCTATCTGCCGGACGCGCACATCGTGAATCGCTGGGTGTGCCAGTACATTCCGATGATCTCCGGCTCGGTCGTCACCGATCTGGCCAATCCGCGCGAGATCGTGACCGGCCTCGGCGAGGTGCGGCCCACGGCTTTCGTTGCGGTGCCGCAGATTTGGTACAAGGTCAAGGGCGCGCTGGAGATGCAGCTGGCCAATGAGCCGAGCCCGCTCAAGCGCACCCTGGGGCAGTGGGCGGTCGGCGTCGGGCAGGCCAAGGTGCGAGCCGAGGCCACGGGATCGGTGCCGCTGCCACTGCGGATTCAGCACCTGCTGGCCGACAAGCTGGTGCTATCGAAGATTCGCGCCAAGCTCGGGCTGGATGCGCTGATCGTCGGCGCGACCGGGGCCGCGCCCATCGCCCGGGAGGCGCACGAGTTCATCCTCGGCCTCGGCCTGCCGATCGTGGAGGTGTACGGCAGCTCCGAACTGTCGGCGGTCACGATCATCAATCGCCTGGATCGCATGCGGCTGGGCACGGTCGGCACCCCGATCGACGGCATCGACATCCACCTCGCCGAGGACGGTGAACTGCTGGTCCGCGGACCGGTCGTCATGCGCGGCTATCGCAATGCGCCCGAGCAGACCGCCGAGGCCATCGACGCGGACGGCTGGTTCCACACCGGCGATATCGCCACCGTCGACGCCGACGGCTATGTGTCCATCGTCGACCGCAAGAAGGAACTCATCATCAACTCGGGCGGCAAGAACATGTCGCCCAGCAAGATCGAGGGTTTCGTGAAGGTCGCCTGCCCGCTGGCCGGTTCCGTGGCCGCGATCGGCGACAACAGGTCGTATGTCACCGCGCTCATCACCCTCGATGCCGATGCGGCCGCGGCCTACGCCGCCGCACACGGACTGGACCCGTCACCGGCCATCTTGGCCGCCGATCCCGGGGTGCTGGCGGCGATCGATTCCGGTGTGCGCGAGGCGAATACCCATCTCGCCCGAGTCGAGCAGGTCAAGAAGTTCACCGTCCTGCCGTCGATATGGGAGCCGGGCGGGGAGGAACTCACCCCGACCATGAAGCTCAAGCGCAAGCCCATCGCCGCGAAGTACGCCCACGACATCGACGCCCTCTACGGCGCGTAACCTCCTGGAGCATCATGAAATTCGACTATGACGTGCTGGTAATCGGTTCCGGCTTCGGTGGCAGTGTCTCCGCGCTGCGGTTGACCGAGAAGGGATATCGGGTCGGCGTGCTGGAATCCGGCCGCCGCTGGGAAGCCTCCGATATCCCGAAGTCCAACTGGAACCTGCGCAAATCCATCTGGATGCCGCGCCTGGGCCTGACCGGGACCCAGCGTGTGAGCCTGCTCGGCAAGGTGACGCTGTTCAGCGCAGCGGGCGTCGGCGGCGGCTCGCTCATCTACGGCAATACCCTCTACGAACCGCTGCCCAACTTCTACAGCGATCCGTCCTGGGCGCACATCACCGACTGGCGCAGCGAACTCGCGCCCTACTACGACCAGGCCCAGCGCATGCTCGGCGTGGCCGAGAATCCCAGGATCACGCCCGCCGACGAGGCCCTGCGTGAGGTCGCGGTCGAACTCGGCGTGGAGGACACCTTCCACCCGACCAATGTCGGCGTGTTCTTCGGTGAGCCCGGAAAGACCGTCCCCGACCCATATTTCGGCGGCGTCGGCCCCGACCGCACCGGCTGCATCCACTGCGCCAACTGCATGACCGGCTGCGCGCATGGCGCGAAGAACACCACCAACACCAACTACCTGTACTTGGCCGAACAGGCCGGGGCGCAAGTGCATTCGATGACCACCGTCACCGATGTGCGCCAACTGACGGGCGGCGGCTACGCGGTCACCACCCAGACCTCGGGTCGCCTGGTTCGCAGGCAGCGCCGGGAATTCAGCGCCGAACAGGTGGTGTTCTCGGCCGCCGCGCGCGGCACCCACCACCTGCTGCATCAGTTGCGCGACACCGGCCGCCTGCCGGAGATCTCGCCGCGTCTGGGCGAGCTGACCCGCACCAATTCCGAAGCCGTGCTCACCGCGACCAGCCGCACCCGTACGGACTTCGCACAGGGCGTGGCCATCACCTCCTCGATCCATCCGGAGCCGAACACCCACATCGAGGTGTGCCACTACGGCAAGGGCCAGAACATGCTGTTCCCCCTCACCGCCCCCATGATCGACGGTGGCCCGCTGCGTTTCCTGCGCTTCCTGCTGCTGATCCTGTTGCACCCCTTGCTGTTCGCGCGCTCGCTCAAGGTCCGCCGAGCTTCGGAGCGGTCGGTGATCCTGCTCGTCATGCAGTCCCTGGACAACTCCTTGACCTCGTTCGGCAAGAAGACCCCGTTCGGCTACTTCCTGTCCACGAAACAGGGTGCCGGAGAACCGAATCCGACGTGGATCCCCACCGGCCACAAGGCCAATCGCCTGTTCGCCGAGAAGATCGACGGCGATGCCCTCGGTATGTACATGGACGTCTTCAATATCCCGTCCACCGCCCACTACATCGGCGGATGCCCGATGGGCGAGTCCGCCGCCGACGGCGTCATCGACCCCTACCACCGCCTGCACGGCTATGAGGGTCTGCACGTCATCGACGGTTCCGCGGTCTCCGCCAACCTGGGCGTCAACCCCTCGCTGACCATCACTGCCATGGCGGAACGCGCCTGCGCCTTCTGGCCCAACAAGGGCGAAACCGACACCCGCCCCGCCCACGGCATCGCTTACCAGCGAATCTCGCCCGTCAACCCGGTAGCCCCCGCCGTCCCGGCCACCGCTCCCGGTGCGCTCAAGCTCCTCCCGCTGACGGTCCACGTGGCCGCGAAAGAAGAACAGCCTCAGGCCAACTGAGCACTTCACCAAGATTCTGTGCACTTCACCCACGTTGTTACGTGGGTGAAGTGCATTTTTCGTGGGTGAGGTCGTGCCCGGATTCAGGTGCAGCAGTTGGGGTCCAGGACCAGGCAGAGGGCGGAGAGGGATTCGCGGCGGGCGCGGTGATAGATGTTCATGCCGCGGCGCTCGGATTCGATGAGCCCGGCTTTCTTCAGCTGTCCGAGGTGGTGGCTGACCGTGGATTCGGCGAGCCCGACCGTGGCCGCCAGTTCGCCGGTGTTTTCCTCACCGAGTGGGCTGGTGAGCAGCAGTGACATCAGCTTCACGCGGACCGGGTCGGCGATCGCCTTGAGGCGCAGCGCCACTTCCAATGCGGCGTCATCGTCGATCGGTCCGGCCGCCACGGGCTGGCAGCAGACCGGGGCGGACATATCGATCACGGGTAGGGCCTTTGGCATGAGATCGACTCTACCGAGCTTCTTGACATATGTCGAAGAGGTGCCTCACACTCGACTACACAAGCTCTTCGATATATGTCTCACAAGTGGAGGACCTCATGTCTCGTGTCCAGCTCGCCCTCAATGTCGACAACCTCGACCAGGCCGTGGCCTTCTATTCGACCCTGTTCAATACCGAGCCCGCCAAGCGGAAGCCCGGATACGCGAACTTCGCGATCAACGAGCCGCCGCTGAAGCTCGTACTACTGGAGAACCCGGGTGAAGGCGGCGGTATCAACCATCTCGGTGTCGAAGTGGAGACCTCCGACCACGTCCATGCCGAGATCGCACGCCTGTCGGACGCCGGGTTGTTCACCGAGGAGCAGATCGCGACCACCTGTTGCTTCGCCACCCAGGACAAGGTGTGGGTGACGGCTCCCGATGCCGAGCGCTGGGAGGTGTACACCGTGCTCGCCGACAGTGAAACCTTCGGCGCGGCACCAGCATTCGCGGAGCCGTTGCCGGTGGTGCCGGAGGGGTCCGATGCGGGGCCGTGCTGCGGTACCGTCGAGGAAGCCGCCGCCGAGGGCGCATGCTGCGGGAGCACGGCCAAATCGCAAGCGGTGGCGACCGGGGCAGGCTGCTGCGGCTGATCCGGGCTGATCGAGACCCGAGGAGGTCGTGATGAATATCGATCGGGACGAGATGCGGGAAGCTGTTCGAGCCAGGTATGCCTCGGCGGCAACACAATTCGTCGAAACCGCACAGATATCGGACAATGGATGCTGCGGTGACGAAGGCTGCGGCACCGGCGTTGTGCAGTTCGATGAGGCCGGATTCGGCCGGAATCTCTATTCGGACGCGGAACGAGAGGCAATTCCCGCGGACGCGGTGGCGGCGAGCCTGGGTTGCGGAAACCCCCTTGCGGTCGCCGACCTGAATCCCGGCGAGATCGTGCTCGACCTGGGTTCCGGCGCGGGGCTGGATGTGCTGCTGTCCGCGCGCCGGGTCGGACCGACCGGCAAGGCGTACGGGCTGGACATGACCGATGAGATGCTCGCTCTGGCCGAGGGCAATGTCCGCGAGGCCGGGGCCGAGAACATCGAATTCCTCAAAGGTGTCATCGAATCCATCCCGCTGCCGGAGGCGTCGGTCGATGTGGTGATCTCCAATTGTGTGATCAACCTGTCGTCCGACAAGTCGGCGGTTTTCGCCGAAACCTTCCGTGTGCTGCGGCCCGGGGGTCGCCTCGGCGTCACCGATGTGGTGGCCGAGGACCAGTTGACCCCGGAGGATCGGGCCGCGCGCGGAACACAGGTCGGCTGCATCGCCGGCGCGCTGACCTTCACCGAATATCGGACCGGGCTGGCCGTCGCGGGGTTCACCGACATCCAGGTCACGCCCACCCATGAGGTTGCGGACGGAATGCATTCGGCGATCATCAAGGCGACCAAACCCCGATAGTGGGTCCGGCCCGCGAGCATTGTTCACTGGGCGTTCGCTTGCCCTCTGATTCGATATCCATCAATATCGACAGGTGTCGAAACAAGAGTTGTCACTGACGGACGTGACCTCACCCCGGTGTGAGGTCACGCCGCTGGTGCGCGAGCCGCTGACCACTGCGGCAGCCGTCGAACTGGCCGGTGCGTTCAAGGCATTGTCGGATCCGGTGCGCCTGCGGCTGCTGTCACTGGTGGCCAGCCATACCGGGCAGGAAGCATGCGTATGCGACCTGTCGGAGGGTTTCGACGTCGGCCAGCCCACCATTTCCCATCACCTCAAGGTGCTGCGCGAAGCCGGACTGCTCAGCAGCGAGCGCCGCGGGTCCTGGGTCTACTACCGGATCGAACCGGCCGTGTTGCGACAACTGTCGCAGCTGCTCGACGGTGCGATCGCCGCACAGGTGACGCGATGACCGCGCAGGCTCGGCGGCTCCTGGCCGAATTCGTCGGTACCGCGCTGCTGGTGTGCGTGGTCGTCGGCTCGGGTATCGCCGCGCAACAGCTCTCGCCCGGCGATATCGGGTTGCAATTGCTGGAGAACTCGACCGCGACCGTGTTCGGGCTGGGAGTGCTGATCCTGGTTCTCGGCCCGGTCTCGGGCGCGCACTTCAATCCTGTGGTGTCCCTTGCCGATTGGATGGCGGGCCGTCGCCGGGGTACCGGGCTGCCGGGAGCCGAGCTGGCGGGATATGTGGTCGCGCAGATCGCCGGTGGCGGGTGCGGCGCGGTGCTGGCCAATGTCATGTTCGACCAAGCGGCGGTACAGATTTCCACTCATGACCGCGTCACGACCGGGCATGTGGTCGGCGAGATCGTCGCCACCGCCGGACTCATCGCGGTCATCTTCGCCTTGGCGCGCACCGGACGCGCCTCGCTGTCCGCCCCGGCGGTCGCCGCCTACATCGGCGCGGCGTATTGGTTCACCAGCTCAACCTCTTTCGCCAACCCGGCCGTCACCCTCGGCCGCGTCTTCTCGGACACCTTCGCGGGGATCGCGCCCGCGTCGGTGCCCGCATTCATCGCAGCCCAACTCGTAGGGGCCGGGATCGGTCTCGCACTGATTCACGCTCTGTATCCCGATATCGCCGCCTCGGCCGACAGTGTCGTGGTCCGCCATCCCGAACCCGATACCCAGACCCACTGAAAGGTCCACGACCCCATGGCTTCCATGCCCAGCGTGCTGTTCGTCTGCGTCCATAACGCCGGACGTTCGCAAATGGCGCAAGGCTTCCTGACTCATCTCGCGGGTGACGCCATCGAGGTCCGCTCGGCCGGAAGCGTTCCGGGGGAGACGCTCAATCCCGTAGCCGTCGAAGCCATGCGCGAGGTCGGCATCGATATCACTGCTCAGCATCCGAAGATCCTTACCGCCGACACGGTACAGACGTCGACCGTCGTCATCACCATGGGTTGCGGCGACGCCTGCCCGTACTTCCCCGGAGTCGACTACCGCGACTGGAATCTCGATGACCCGGCCGGGCAGGGCATCGACGTGGTTCGCCCGATCCGCGACGAAATTCGAACCCGCGTGGAAGCTCTCATCGCTGAGTTACTCGGCTAGCTAGGGCTGCCCGGCATTGAGCGCATCCAATGCGGCTGCCTGAGTGGCGAAATCGGGCTGATCGTCGGCGCGGAGCGGGCCTTGCCAGCGGAACCCGTACTCATCGGCTTTGCCGGTCAGCGAGTTTGCCTGCCGGATAAGGAATTCGTCGGTGAACCTGGCCCCTCGGGTGGCCACAAGCTCACGGTAGTAGCGCACGAAGACGCCCTTGAAGGTGTCCGCGTCCCCGCACTGCGGGCCCGGGCATTTCTCGGCCGGAGCGTATTCGTACAAGATGCCGTCCCGTATGAACGGCGAGCCGTCACGGGTCGCCGCCGCGGCGATGGCCTCGGCCGAGGTGAGCAACTCGCCCGCTCCGGTGGCCCGATGCAGGGCCACCAGTCCGCGAATCATCGCGCCCTGCCCATAGGTCCACCGCATGTTCTCATCGACCAGCACGCAGGTGTCGCCGTACTTGTCCATGTGGTCGTTGACCAGACCGGACCGGTCGAGCAACGCCCGGCCCGCCCGTTCGGTGAACCACACCCAAGTCCCTTGCGCACGAGCGAGATACGCCGCTCGATCCGCCCCGTCGACCCAGGTGCTCAGCGCCGCGGTGGCTGTCATATACAGCGCATTGGTGATCGCGTTCACCTGGAACCGATCCTTGCCCTCCCGCGCCCAGGCCAGCCCGCCATCGCAGAACGGCGCCCGCTGGTCCCCGAGTCCGTCCACGATCGCCCGCGCGGCCGCGAGATACCGCGGCTCGAAGGTGAGCCCATAGGCGTCGATCCATGCCAGCGCCCACCACAGTTCGTCGTCGTTATAGCCGGTCCGCTTGGGCAATCCGAGGCGGGCGACCTCGCCGTGCCGATACGTCTCGTCGACATACGTCAGGTATTGGCGGTCGCCGGTCTGGCGCATGTAATCGATTACGCCGGTCAGCGCATTGGCACTCTGCCAGGTGGCGACATCGTGCTCCCACAGCCCGGTGTCGTGGTCGTAGGTGTCCAGCAATCGTTCGAGCGCCCGTTGCCGCCGGTCCGGCGGAGGATCGCCCGGCGCGGTCCACCGGGTGCACCGAACCTCCGGCCGATCCCCGGCCTTCCCACAGGCACGCAGCTTGGCACCGGCATACCGGTAGAACGGCGTCCGCTGCGCTGTGTCCGAAACTGTTGCGACACCGAGACTTCCATCGCGGACCCCGCTCCCGTCCGCACCGCGATCGATCCACACCGAATCGCCCGGCCGCCCGCTCTCGATGCTCGCCGAGGCCCCGCACTCGGCCATGCGCAAGGTAATCGTGCGCGACCACACCCGAACCTGCGGATTCGTCACCCGGGAACCGCTCGCGGCGCGCGGATCACCATTGTCTTTCGGGCTGCCCGAACACTCCGCTCGAACCGCCCCACCGCGTGCGGACTCGGACTTCACCACCAGGATGGTCGCGAGCGCCAATCCCACGACGCTGACGACAATCCCCCATCGCGTGCTCCGGCTTCTGATCACCCCTTGCACGCTAGCCGGGTGCTATCCGGATCCGCTGAGGTGGGCGAGCACGTTGATCACGGTTCCGTCAGGATCCTGCACGAAGAAGCGCCGTACGCCCCAGGCTTCGTCGGTGAGCGGGTAGACGATTCGCGCTCCACGCCGCACCGCCATGCGATATGCCGCGTCGACCGTCGCGGGCTCGCCAACGTCGATCCCGAATTGGGGAGTGGGCGTTTCGGCGTTCTTTGGCAACACGATGACCTGCGCGGACGGATTATCCGGCGACCGCAATCCGAGCACGGGATCTGTCATGGCCACCTCGAGTCCGAAGACCTCGACGTAGAACTCGCGGGATGCGTCGAGATCGCCGCTCTCGACGTAGGGATGGATTCGTTTGATCACTTGCCGATCATGCGGGACCTCATGCCCGTGGCACTTGTACGAATCGGCACTTCGACGAATCGGCACGGCCGCCCGGTTCAGTACTCGATTTCGTCGCGCAGCGCATGCAGCGCGATCAGCGCATTCATGAATCCCCGGCGATCGCTCGCAGGTAGACGGCCGAGCAGTCGCTCTTCCGCCGCCTGAATATCGGCCTGGGCCTTGGTTCTGACGCGCCCACCCGCTGAGGTGAGGGCGAGCACCCGCGCACGACGGTCATCAGGGTCAGGCTTGCGTTCGATCAACCCGCGGTTCTGCAGATCATCGAGCACCGCGATGATGCGGGTCTTGTCCGCGCCGATTTCCTGCGCGAGTGCGCCCTGACCACGGGCCGGGCCGTCGCCCAGCGAGAGCAATACCACGTAGGCCCACATGCTGAGGCCGTGCGCCTCGAGCACCGGCCGTTCGGCCGCCATCAGGGTGCGGCCGAGCGGCACGATCATTGCCGCGAGATCCGGACGCTTGTCAGACATGCGGTCAAACATACTGGCCGCAATGCCCGACTCCGATCAGGCAGCAGCGCGATGCGGCTCCTCGATGGTGTTGCGGGCCCGCGCCAGCACTTCCTCGGCGTCGAATCGTGGTACCTGCCAGGAGTCGGTGGCGACTGCGACGCGTCCCCGCCAGTTACGCATGATCTTGGAGTGCACCGGTCAGCGCACGAAACGTCGCATATCTCGCTCGGATTCCCACACGGTGATCGAACCGCCCCGCAGCTCGGCCGGACGGCCCCACAGCCACAGCCCCACCGCGCCCTGTATGACCGGCCAGGTGCGGCCGAGATCCATGCCGATCTCATAGGTCTGCTGGACATCCTCCTTCGAGGTGGCCAGAAAGTCGGTCACGCTGACGAACACCGACTCCGAGATGTCATGGCGCGGACCGGCATTCCAAGGCATGAGGAAGGTCCCGTCATACATCGGCTGCTCGGGCTTCATGACGCGGCCCGCTGTGCCATCGGCGCTCCGGCCGTGTGGGTAATCGTACGCATATGTAGATGATATGCACAGGTATACGAATAGGGCCAGCGCCGATTTCGGACCGGATCACGTTCACGCCATACAGGTTTGGGGCGGGCAAGATCGTTCCTGGCGGCGGTGGACGTGCGGTAGCGTGGAACGTTCCTAAGGCGAAGCGGGAGAGTTTCAGAATGCCGTTTGTCACGCGTGGGGGCGTGCGGGTTCATTTCACGGATACAGGTGGTGGGGGCCGGGCGGTAGTGCTGGGACACAGCCTGTTCATGGATCAGGAGATGTTCGCGCCACAGGCGCAGGGACTGGCACCGGACTATCGGGTGATCGGGATCGACTCGCGAGGTCACGGCCACAGCGAGGACGACGGAACCCCGTTCAGCTATTGGGATTTGGCCCGCGACGCATGGGCCGTCGTGGACGCGCTCCGACTGGAGCGGGTCGTGGTGGGCGGCGTCGCGCACGGGGCCTTCACCGCGATGCGCATGGCCCTGCTGGCGCAGTCCCGGGTGGACGGACTGATCATGATCGGTTCCACCGCAACGGAAATGGGCCCACGGCGGCAGATCGGATACCGCGAGGTGATCGACGCCTGGACCGGCGACGCACCGCTGGCCCCGACCATCAAAATGGTGTCCTCATTGATGATCGGAGCCACCCCGGAGGATCAGTTGCCGTGGCGGGAGAAGTGGCTGGCAATGGATCGCGGGCGGATTCGACTGGCAGCGGAATGCCTGATCAATCGGGATTCGGTACTCGAGCTGCTCGGCGATATTCCCTGCCCCGGCTTGGTGATTCGCGGTCTCGCCGATCAGGCGAACGATCCCGAGGAAATGGCCGCCATGGCCGCGGCGCTCGGTGAGCCGACCACCGTGCACACCATCTCCGGGGCGGCGCTCACCCCGAATCTCACGCATCCCGATGAGGTGAACGCGCTGCTGCGCAAGTTCCTGGACGGCCTGCCCTAACCCTCGGCACGCGGCTCCACCAATCCGATGAACAGCTGGTGCGCGGGTCCGGGCGCGGTGCCCCGATAACGCTGCACTCGAACGTCGAACACGGTGGCGGTCTTGGGGTTTCGCAGCGTGAAGGTGGGATCGGCCCGGCCGATGCGCACGTGCCCAGCGCTCCACAGACGCCGGAAGTCGGGTTGCTCACCGAGGTCCCGCAGCACGGCGTCGATATCGGCACGGTCGGAGGCCTCCGCGGCGTAGGCGCGGAACCGCCCCACCGTCAGGCTCGCCTCGCGCTCCCATTCCTCGACCACGATGCGTGCCCGCGGATCGGTGAACAGCCACCGCAGCACATGCCCATTGCGCGCGAGCCCGGGCAGCGCGGTATCGAAGGCCGCATTGCTGGCCACAATGTGCCAGCCGTCGTCGAGCGCGGCCGCGAGATGGGGGAGCAGCGCGTCCAGCGTCGTCCGCACGGCGGCCACTGCGTCGTCATCACGGCGCAGCGGTGGCGGATTCAGGGACGCCGGTCGCTGCTGAGCCAGGTGATAGAGGTGAATTCGCTCGGCCAAGCCCAGCTCGAGCACCGCGGCGAGCGAATCCAGAATGGCCGGACCGGGATTGAGCGCCTCGCCCTGTTCGATCTTGGCGATATAGCCGAGGCTGGCATGGGTGGCCTCGGCCAGCTGCTTGCGGGTGAGCCCGGCCGGATTGCCGGTGGTCGCCCTGCCGCGGCATTCCCGCACGAATTCGGCCAGGCTCGGCGCGCACAGCTCATTGGTGGCCGGACCGCCGATCTCGTTGTCAGCCAATGACATTTCCGTCGTCTCACCTCGCCTCTACAGGATCGCTCGGCCCCAGGATAGGCCGCCGCGACGATGGTTTCGCGTCGAGTCGGTCGCGCGCACAACCCCTGTGATTAGCACCGGCAACGACCCCGCCTACGGCCAGTGGTACCGGCTCCCGGCCATGGTCATGACTGGGGTATCCCACCGGTTGCCAAAGCGAGTCTTCACATTCGATATTTGCAATGTCGGGGGCGGCGCTCGAATCCAGCGATGTATTCGAGCCAGTTGGCGGACAAGCAGGAGCGAGCACGAAATGGCCAGCAATTCACTGTCTCCCGGCCGAGCGGGACTGCGTTCGCGCACGATCAGCATCGGCGAACAATCGTTTCCGTATTACTTCGGCGCGGACTGCATTACCGAAATCTCCGGGGCAATAGCCGATTTGAGCCCCGACAAGCTGGTGATCGTGACAGATGATCACCTGCTCGAACTGTATGCCGCGGAAATCGAGCGGCTGGCGGGCGAATTGCCGTTCCTCACCCTCACCCATCCGGCCGGTGAGTCCATGAAAACGCTGTCCTGCCTGTCCGATCATCTGGAGACGGCACTGCGGGCGGGCATTACGCGACGCTCGGTGGTGGTCTCCTTCGGCGGCGGAGTACCCGGAAATCTCGCGGGGCTCCTGGCGAGCCTGCTGTTTCGCGGTATCCGGCTGGTGCATGTGCCGACCACGACGATCGCCGCCATGGATTCGGTGCTGTCGCTGAAGCAGGCGATCAATAGCGGTGTGGGCAAGAACCACATCGGCACCTTCTACGCGCCCACGGCGATCTATACCGATGTCCGACTGTTCGCGACGCTGTCCGAACGGGAATTACGTTCCGGCCTCTGCGAAATGGCGAAGAACTGCCTGGCCATTGCCCCTGCGATGCTGGATCAATTGCGCGCGGTCGTCGCCGCGGGTGAACTCGCCAACCCGCAAGCACTGCTATGGCTGCTCGATGCCAGTATTGCCGCGAAATCCTCGGTGACTCGCCACGATACGTTCGAGCGTCGCGCAGGACTCGTCCTGGAATATGGCCACACCGTCGGGCACGCCATCGAGATCAGTGACCATCGCGTGCGGGGTACTGCGGGAATCGCACACGGCGCCGCGATTGCTCTGGGAATGCTGGTGGCCGCGCACATCTCGCGTGCGCGGGGCTGGCTGTCCGACGACGAGGTGAGTGTCCACTACGAGGTGGTCACCGGTCTCGGCGTGGAACCGTGCCTGCCCGCATCGGTCGGCGTGGCCGATGTGCTGGCGGTGGTCGCCGATGACAATAAGAACGGCTACCTCGAGCCGAGCCCGGATGCCGTGCCGTTCGTGCTGCTGCGGGCTCTCGGCCGTCCGGAACACACCGGAGACCTTCCGCTGGTGCATGTTTCGACGAGCGAGATCCGCGAGGCGCTCGAGGTCATCGCGCAATCGCGCACCGCCGCTCCGGCTGTCGGCGTGTAGGGGCATCGCATGCTGGCAATTCACGGCGGCACCCCGATTCGCGACGGACAGCCCTGGCCGCAATGGCCGCAATACGACGAGCGCACCGAGCGGGAGCTGCTCAGCGCGCTGGGCTCGGCTCGCTGGTCGGTCAGCTGGTACAGCCCGCGCGGCGGCAAATCGCGCGAGAGGCTATTCGGCGAGGCCTTCGCGCGATACAACGGCGCGGCCTACGGCGTCAGCGTCGACCACGGTTCGAGTGCCCTGGTCATCGCCCTGGAAGCATTGGGCATCGGCCCCGGCAACGAGGTCATCGTCCCGGCCATGACCTGGGTCGCACCCGCCTCGGCGGTGTTGCGGGTGGGCGCGCTGCCGGTGCTCGCCGATGTGGACCCCGAAACGGGCTGTCTCACCGCCGAACACATTCGCAATGCCGTCTCCGATCGCACCAAGGCCGTCATCGCGGTGCATCTGGCCTGCACCGCCGCGCGGCTCGACGAGATCGTCCAGACGGTCCGAGCCGCCGGACTGGCCTTGATCGAGGACTGCTCCCAAGCCCACGGAACCCGTTGGTCCGGACGCCATGTCGGCACCTTCGGCGATATCGGCGTGTTCAGCCTGGGCGCGGCCAAGACCCTCGCGGGCGGCGAAGGCGGCGCGGCCATCACCGAGAGCCGCGAACTCTACGACCGCATGCTCATGCTCCGCGCCGATTCCCGCGGCTACAGCGCCGGTGAACCCGCGCCCGGCGAATACGAACTCGTCGAAATCGGCGCGATCATGGGCGCGAACTACTGCATGTCGGAGCTGACCGCCGGGGTACTGCTCGATCAGCTGCCCCGGCTGGACGACCAGCACGCCCAACGCGAGACCCGCGCCAAGGAACTCGAGGCGGGACTCGCCGACATTTCCGGGTTGGCCCCGGTGCCGGTGCCCGAACCGGTCGACCGTCGCGCCATCTACGAATACGGAATCCGGTTCCTCCCAGACGCTTTCGGTGGCATTCCGATCGAGCACATCGCCGGTGCGCTCACCGCCGAACTCGGCACCAGAATCTATCCGCCGCGAGTTCCCCTGCACCGCAGCGTCCTCCTGCGGCCACACACCAAACCCCGCTTCGCGCACTGGCACGACCAGGCCGCCGAACGAGCAGCCGGACGCCCGTTCCCCGGTGCCGAGCACTACCGCGACCACACCCTGCTCATGCACCACAGCGTGCTGCTGGGTGACCGCACCGATATCGAGGACCTGCTCGCGGCCCTGACCAAGGTCCGCGCGCACGCCGAATCCCTGACAGCGAAAGGCGCGGTGGCATGACGTCGGAACTGATGTCCGAATGGGAAAGCCGCACAATCGACGGCATCCACACCCGCAGGGCGGTCGAATCGGATTGGGAGGCCCTGCGCGACCGCTACGACCGCGCCTTCGGCGGAGTCCACACCAAGAACTTCGACGCCTGGAAACAGCAGTTCCGGCTCGAGGACATAGCGGTGATCGAGGACGTGACCGTACCGCGGGCCCCGCGCGTTGTCGGGACGGCCGCCATCATCCGCACGAGCGTCACCGTGCCCGGCGGCGCACAACTCAGCGTGGCGGCCTGCGCGCAGGGCATGGTGGCGGTGACGCACCAGAAGCGCGGCATCTACGCCAAGGTCCAGGCCGAGCTCATGACCATCGCGACCGAGACCGGCGCGGACGTCCTGGCAGCCATGCCGGGCCCCGGCGGCAGCTACGCGTATGTGGGTGTCACCACCTACACGCGGCATCTCACCATCGACCGGCGGCGCTCGAAACTGCGCGTGGCCGAGCCGGATTCGGCCTCCGTGCGTGAGATCAGGCTGAGTGAAGCCGCCACCGAACTGCGGCAGATCTACGCCCGCTGGCAACAGTCGACACCGGGCGCGCTGAACCGCAGCGAGTTCTGGTGGCCGAGCGCCTACGGCGACGACTGCTTCCTCATCGTCCACCCGGACGGATACGTCATCTTCGACCTCGTCGCGGATCAGGTGCTCGTGCGTGATTTCTGCGCGCTCACCGTGAACGCGCACCGCGAACTGCTGCGTTGCCTGCTCGGACACGGGGAATACGCCGAGATCCGGATGGATACCGCGCTCGACGATCCGACGCCGCTGCTGCTGGAAGACTTGCGTACGGCGGCGGTGACCGGCGTGGACGCGGGCGTGTGGATGTGGATTCTGAACCTGCCCAAGGCAATCGGCCTGCGCGCGTTCCTGGCGGATTTCCACGGCGTGGTCGCCGTGGCGGACCCGTGGGGGATGAGCTCGGGCAACTTCGCCCTGGAGATCACCGGCGGTTCGGGCAGTTGGGAACCGGTCCCCGCGGATACTCGCGCGGATATTCGCATCGGACCGCTCGAATTGACCACCGTGTATTTCGGCGCGCACACAGTCGCCGAGTTGGCGCAGGCGGGCCGCGTCGAGGAGCTCACCCCGGGTGCGCTCACCGCATTGGATCGTGCGTTCGCCAGTACGCGTCGCCCATTCAATACCACGCCGTTCTGACTTGCGGCCCTTCGTAATTCGAGGATTCACCGATATGACGACAACCCGAGTCGGGCATCTGCCCGCCGCCGCCAAACGCTTCCTGATGTGGGACGCCAATCCCGCCGCATTCGGAATCACCATGCCCTTCCCGGCACCGAATGCGATGAGCCCGGACCACGTGCGCGGCATGATCAACGCGCTCCTCGACAATCACGAGACCCTGCGCAGCCGCTACACCTGCGGCATGGACGCGTCATGGGAGATCCTGCCGGAGTCCGGTGGCGTAATCGACAGTGCACGTATCGATTTGCGCACGATCGATATCTCCGAGGTGCCCGATGCCGAGCTCGGCGCGCTGATCGAGCGGGAGACCGTGGCCAATAACGGCCGCCTCGATCTCGAAGGCGGGCGGATCGTGACGGCCGCCCTGCTCAGCCGCGCCGCGAACGGAAATATCCTGCTGCTCACCGTGCATCACGCGGCCTGCGATGCGGTGGCGCTGTGGATTCTGTGGGGCGATATGGCCACCTATGTGAGCCAATGGGAGTCGGGTGCGGATATCTCGCTCGAACCGGAGAGCACGACCAGCTCCGAGTGGACGCAGTTCTTGGAGAAGTATTCCGAAACCCGCACTGGCCAGGCTGATTACTGGCTCAGCACCAGCGATTCCGAACCGTATACGCCTGATCGCCCAGACACTCCGGAAGCCGTCTATATCGACGGGGTCATCGACGGTGCTCCCGCCGAGCGCCTGTCGACCGAGCTCCCCGCCGCTTTCGATGCCACCTATACGCGCATCATGCTGGTCGCCCTGGGCCTGGCCGTCGAAGATGTGCTGGGCGTGGCCCGCCCGATCCAGGTGCAAAAGCACGGCCGCTACGCCCGGCTGCGTCCAGGCACCGATCTCGGTCGCACCATCGGATGGCTGTCCGACGATTACCCCTGGCTGATCGACTCGATTCCGGGTAGTCATGCCGCGCGAATGCGGCACGCCCTCACCGAATACCCGCAAACGCCCGAGGATTTCACGCTGCTGCGCTGGTACAACGCCGAGCTGGCCGAGCGATTCCGCACCTTCGACAATCCGAAGTACTACTTCAATTTCGTCGGTGAGATCGGCGGCTACATCCCGTCCTCGCGTTCCCGCGATCTCGCCCGGCTGACCACGTTCGATCTCAGCATGCTGCTCGGCGCGAACCGCGAGAACGACGTGCTGCGAGTGCATTACTCGGCGCATTCGCCTACCGGCGGGCTCGGCACCGAGCGAGCGAACGCGATTGTGGCGCAATGGCTCTCGATTCTCGACACCGTGGATATCGGTCTCGAATCGGTCCAGGGCGCGGAAACCGTTTAACCACAGGAGGAATCGACATGCAGAATTCGGTTCGAGGGATCTGCCCCGTCACCGGCGAAGGCTCCGGAATCAGTCAGGTGACCACACCGACCGGCGACTCGGCCTGGCTGGCGACCGGGTACAACCTGGTGCGCGAATTGTTCAATGATCCACGGCTCGGCCGGTCACATAGGACGCCGGACACCGCGCCGCGGCTGGGGGAGGCGGCCTTCTCCGGCGGCCCGATCGGCAATTACGACACCGAGCTCGCGGATCACGCGCGCATGCGGGCGCTGCTGCAACCGCATTTCTCGCCGAAGCGGATGCGGGAGTTGCGGCCTCGGGTGGAGGAGATCACCGCGCGGCTGCTCGACGATATGGCCGAGCAGGGGTCACCGGCCGACCTGCAAGAGGCGCTGTCGCTGCCCTTGCCGCTGCTGGTGATCTGCGAATTGCTCGGCGTGCCCTATGAGGAGCGGAATCAATTCCGGGAATGGGTCGAGCTGGTCGGCAATGTCACCGATCGGGCGAAGGTGGAGCAGGGGTACACCGAGCTGTACGGCTACTGCAATGACCTAGTAGCGCGCAAACGGCGTCATCCCAGCGACGACGTGGTGTCTCGGCTCTGTGCGGTCGAGGATGTCACCGATGACGAGATCGCCATGCACGCAATGGTTCTGCTCTTCGCCGGACATGAAACCTCCGCGGTCCAGATAGGCGCGGGCGTCCTGATGCTCCTGGAGAACCCGCAGCAATGGCGGTTGCTGCACAAGAATCCGGATCTGGTCGCCGGCGCGGCCGAGGAACTGCTGCGCGCCTGCGATGCCAGCAGCATTCCCCGGTACGCCCGCAATGATCTGGAGGTCGGTGACGTGCAGATCCCCGAGGGCGACCTGGTATTGCTCGGCATCGCCTCGGCCAATCACGACAAGAGCGTGTTCACCGATCCGGAGCGCATAGACATCACCCGTCAGGAAGCGGCCCACTTCCTGTTCGGCTACGGCTCCCGCTATTGCATCGGCGCACCCCTGGCCCGCATCGAGCTGCAAGTGGCCTTCGGGCAACTCGTTTCGCGATTCCCCACCATGAGCTTGGCCGTCGATCCGGCGCAACTGTCGCAGCGCGAAGAGATCTTCACCGGCGGCCTGCGGAAGTTGCCGGTGCAGTGGTGATTCCAGAGACGGCTGTCACCACCCCGGCGGGCAGCACCCCGATCGTCATGACGCAGCGTCGGATTTGGCTGATCTTCGCCGCGCTCAGTGCGGCACTCTTCCTGGCCAGCCTGGATCAGATGATCACCGGCGCGGCCATGCCGACCATTGTCGGCGAGCTCGGCGGTATCCCGCACATGGCGTGGACGACCACCGCCTATCTGCTGGCGACGACCATCGTCATGCCGATGTACGGCAAGTTCGGCGATCTGTTCGGCCGCCGACGGCTATTCCTTTTCGCCATCACGATTTTCACCGTCGCCTCGCTGGGGGCGGCCGTCTCCACGCATTTCTGGGAGTTCATCGCCTTCCGCGCCATCCAGGGTGCGGGAGGCGGTGGCCTCATGATCCTGGCCCAGGCCACCATGGCGGATGTGGTGCCTGCCAAGGATCTCGGCAAATACGGTGCCCCCATGGGCGCGATCCTCGGTCTCACCTCGGTGGCCGGACCGATTCTCGGTGGCGAGTTCGCCGACCATATCGGCTGGCGCTGGTGCTTCTGGATCAATGTCCCAATTGGCTTGGCCACCTTGATAATCGCGGCCCGCTACCTCACGATCCCGAGCAAACGTCCCACCGTCCGCCCGGACTATCTCGGTGCCCTACTGATGACCGCGGGCACGACCCTGCTGATCCTGATCAGCGACTGGGGTGGCAAACGCTACGGCTGGACCTCCCCGGCAATCGTGTCCATGATCATCGCCGCCCTCGCGGTGATCGCGTTCTTCGGCCTCGTCGAATCCCGCGCCGCCGAACCCATGCTCCCGCTACGCCTGTTCCGCAACCGCACTTTCGCCACCACATCCGCCCTGGCCTTCATAGTCGGCCTGATCATGTTCGCCTCGGTGGCCTTCGTCCCCACGTTTCTCCAAATGGCCACCGGTGTAACCGCTTCCACCTCAGCCCTGCTCTCCATCCCCATGACGATCGGCATGTTCTTCACCGTCGCCATCGCCATGGCCGCCGTCACCCGAACCGGCCGCTACCGCGTCTACCCACCCTTGGGCGTGGCCTTCATGGCCGCGGGCATGCTCTGGATGACCCAACTCGACGCTGACACGCCCGCCTGGACGGTCTCCGCCATGCTCTTCGTAGTCGGTCTGGGCCTAGGTCTGGTCATGCAACTCCTGGTGCTCTTGGTCCAAAACGCGGTGCCCTCTACCGATATCGGCACAGCCACCAGCGCCAATAACTATTTCCGCGAAATGGGAGGGGCCCTGGGCGTAGCCATCTTCGGCTCGATCTTCACCCACCGCCTGACCGCAGACCTGACCACCGCATTCCAAGGCGAAACGCCGTCCGGCGTAACCCCTTCCGCGCTCCCGCCCGCGGTCCTCAACCGTCTCCCGCAACCCCTCCACGACGCCGTCGTCAACTCCTACGTAGACGCCCTGGTCCCAGTCTTCGCCTACCTGCTCCCCGCCGTAGCCGCCGCGTTCGTCATAGCACTCCTCATTCCCCACATCCCCCTCTCGCAGATCTCCGGCCTGGTTGCCCGCAAGGAAGCCGTCCCCGACCCCACCCAGGTCCCCACCGTGGGATGATCGGCCAGCATGGGCACCAAGCGTTTCCCGCGATGGCCGATAGCGGCGCTAGCACTCCTGCTCACCCCAGCCTGCGCCGCCAAATCCGACCCATCCCCACCGACTTCGGTAACGGCTGCCCTCGGCACCCAATTCAACCTCGCCCCCGGCAGCACCGCCCACCTGGACGACGACCACCTGACGATCCTGTTCCGCGAGGTTTCCGGTGACAGCCGCTGCCCCAAGGGCGCCACCTGCGTGTGGGCAGGTGACGCAACCATCCTGACAACGGTGACCACCCCCACCACCCAATCAACCCCCGAACTCCACGCCACTCCCCAATTCCCCATGTCCGCCACGGTCGATGGCTACGAAATCAAAGTGATAGCCCTGGACCCCTACCCCCGAACAAGCGAGAACATCTCCCCGGCCGACTACCGCGTGGATCTCCTGGTGACAAGGGGATGAACCGCGATCAGGATGGACTGGAACGGATCGCACACTATCCAAGGGGAGAGCATGCCCGAAACCGGCAATAGCGCAAAGGATTTGGTCGAGCAGTTGTTCCGCGGCCTGGCCGCCCGCGACGCAGATGCGTTCGCGGAGTACATGGCTGAGGACGGCGTCGTCGAATTCCCGTACACGATCCCGGATCTGCCCCCTCGCGTGCAGGGCCGGGAAGCCATCCGGGAGTTCCTCACCGCAGCCTGGAAAGACCCCGTCGGCGAGGTGCACGAAACCTTCCCGCACGTCTACGAAACCGCCGACCCCGAGCTCTTCTTCGTCGAAAACGAGGTCGACGTAACCCTCCCGAACGCAGCCCGTGAGCGCGTCCCCGCCTCGATCAATGTCGTGCGAGTCCGCGACCACAAAGTCCTGCTGTTCCGCGACTATCTCAATACCGCCCGCCTCGCAGGACTCCTCGATGAATAGGGTTGGGCGCGGAAACCCATGACGTGTTCTAGTTGATTGGAGTCACGGATGCGGCTGGTCTTACTGGGACCGAACGGCTCGGGCAAGGGCACGCAGGCGAAGATGCTGCGGAGCGAACTCGGAATCCCGCACATCTCCACCGGCGAGCTGTTTCGCGCGGCCGTCAGCGCCGGAACCGAGATCGGCCTGGCAGCTCAGGCGATGGTCGCCAAGGGTGAACTGGTCTCCGATGACCTCGTCGCGGCGCTCTTGGCCCAGCGTCTGGCCGAGCCCGACGCGGCCAAGGGCTACATCCTCGACGGCTACCCGCGCACCCTGAGCCAAGCCCTCGCCCTCGACACCCTGCTCGAAGCCGCCGATCAGACCCTCGACCGCGTGATAGAGCTGATCGTGCCGGATGACGTGGTTCTCGCGCGCTGCGAGATTCGCTTCACCGCACAGCATCGCCCCGATGACGATCCGGCAGTCGTCCGCGAGCGCCTCAGGATTTATCGCACTCAAATCCCGCCGATAGTCGAGCTCTACAGCGGTCGCGGCATCCTGACCGAGATCGACGGCATCGGCGAAGCCGCCGAGATACTTCACCGGATCCTCGCGGCGCTCTCGCGCTGACGCGGAAATAATGGATGTCTCCGAACTCGGCCGTGTTCTACCGTCGAGCCGTGGAGTACTCCGGAGGATGGGATAGCTCGGCCACTCTGGTCGATGGCTGGGTCGAGCGTCGGCCACGGCGACCGGAGGTCTCGGCGCAACTGTTGCGCGAGACCGTGCTGATGCCCTGGCTCGCGCCTCGACTACCGCTGCGCGTGCCAATTCCCGTGGTGCTCAGCGAAACTCCGCTGGTGGTTCGGCATGCGCTTGTCTCGGGTGATCAGATCGTCGCGCCGTCGAGTGAGCACGGTCGGGCCGTGGGTGAGTTTCTGGAGGCGCTGCACCGCAGTCCTGTGGCGGACGCTGTTGCGC
This sequence comes from Nocardia sp. NPDC051030, assembly GCF_040683015.1. Taxonomy (NCBI): domain Bacteria; kingdom Bacillati; phylum Actinomycetota; class Actinomycetes; order Mycobacteriales; family Nocardiaceae; genus Nocardia; species Nocardia sp. NPDC051030. The sequence goes on from NZ_JBFBCD010000003.1 coordinate 875,269, forward strand.
ATGGATTGCTTCCGGCTGCGCACACCAAGCGCGACCGGCTCAGGAACACGGATCGTCTCCGGGTGGATGTGCTGCCGCTGATTCCGGTCGAGCTTCGAGAGAAGGCGGTTGCGGTCCTCGATGCCATAGCGGATTTCCCTGCGGACACGGTCGTGCATGGCGACCTCGGACCGGAGCACGTCCTTGTCGATGGAGATCGAGTCACCGGGGTGATCGACTTCGGCGACACCCACATCGGTGACGCCGCGGTCGACCTTGCCTGGTGCCTTTTCGATACACCCGTGGAGTTCGCAGAGGCTGTCGGCGTGGCATACGGGGTCACCGACGCCCTTCGCGAACGCGCGCTGGTGTGGCACCGACTCGGACCTTGGTATGAGGTCACCTACGGGTTGGATATCGGCGATATGGCCATTGCGCGAAGCGGTTTGGAAGGCTTGGTCGATCGGCTCGGCCCTTAGCGGATCGCGCGCAGCATGCGGATCGCGCGCAGCGCGCTGGGCGGTTCTCCTTCGAATGTTGCGGATCCGTCGAGGTAGCGGGTGACGAGGTCGGGGGCGGAGTGGTCTTCGAGGTCGGTGAAGCCGAGGGCGCGCAGCTGTGCGGCGATGTCGTCGGGGGCGAAGTAGCTGAACACGGGTTCGCCGACGTCAGCCAGCCGATCGGCACGTGCCTGTTGATGCGCACGCTCTTCGTCGCTGTTCGCAGGCTGCAGATAGTCGAAGATCACCTCGACCGGCTGGGCCTGACCAGCGATGTATTCGAGAGTGGCGTGGGCGGCATCCGGAGTCAGATAGAAGACGACGCCGAGCCACACGAATACGGCCGGGTCCGTCCGTTTGAACCCATTGGCTTCCAATCCTGCTGCCAGCGTCTGGGTTTCGAAATCGACTGGCACGAAGGTCAATGTCTCGGGGCGGTCGATTCCGGCGGCAGTAAGGCGCTCACGTTTCCACGCCTGGGTGGCGGGGTGATCGACCTCGAAGACACGCACCTCCGGGCGCGGATTGCGATAGGCGAAGGTGTCCAGGCCCGCGCCGAGGATCACGACCTGCCGCACACCAGCGGCGATGGCCGCAGCCACGGCGTCCTCGGCGAAGCGGGACCGTGCGGCGAAGAACAGTCGCCGCGGCCGATCGCTGGCCCCGATAGCGAGGTGATCGGTTGTGGCCGTGACCAATTCGGCCAATCCCTCTGCGGTGACACCGAGCAGACGTACCGCCAGGGGGTCGGTGAAGATCGGCGGTCGGTCAGCGATCTGGTGATAAGCGCGGGCATACGCCGTGATGAGCGCTGTCCGGCTGGGTCCGTCGTTGTCCATATCCAAGAACGTAGTCACGAAAGTGGCGCCTGCTCTATGAACTCACTCACGCTCTGAACGCGGCCGATCGTGCCAGCCGCTACCGCTGCGTGGACAGCCATTCCTGGAAGCTCAATAGGCCGGGGTGGCGGGCGCGGAGGGTGGGGATATCGGCTCGGTAGCCGTGTTCATCGAGCCAGGTGAACATATTGGCTGCCTCTGGGGCCTGGGCTCGCAGGTCGGCGATCGGCTGGTGGTGGATGGTGGTCGGGATGCCGTCGGAGTCGGTGAGGGCTGCTGCGATTTGGCGCGAGGTCAGTTCGTCGCCTGCGATTTCGAGTTTCTTTCCGATGAATTCGGCCGGGTGGGTGAAGGCTTCCTCGGCGATTCGACCGATATCGTTCAGGGCGATCATTTGGAGTGGGGTGTCCGGGTGCAGCGCGATCGAGCCGGTTCGTTCACCGTTCTCGTTCTGCGACAACAGGTATGGCCAGTTCTCCATGAAGAACGAGGGGCGCAGCACCGTCGTGGGTAGGCCGAGGGCGTCGATGTGTGCTTCGATTCGCGTCTTGGTTTCGAAGTGCGCGACACCGGAGTTGTAGTCGGCGGCGGCGACAGAGCTGTAAACCAGGTGGGAGACACCGGCTGCCGCTGCCGCATCGGCCACGTTCTTGCCCTGTCGCACTTCGGCTTCGGGGTGTGGGTAGGGGAAGTTGTCGGGCTGCACGCTGAAGACGCCGTACGCGCCATGCGCCGCCGCACGCAGCGACCGTGGGTCGTCGAGGTCGCCGGTGATCAGTTCCGCACCGAGGGCTTCGAGATTCTTGGCCTGCTCCGTGTTCGGGTCGCGGACGAGGGCGTAAACCGCCCAGCCGTTTTCGAGCAGGTTGCGGGCGACAGCGCCGCCCTGGCCACCGGTCGCGCCCGTGACCAGGATGGTTTTCTTGTTCGGCATGGCGAGATCCTTCCGGGATTCAGTTGTGTGAGCGGGTGGGCGCTGGAAGCTGACCCGCGACGATCGCGGCGAGACAGATCGCGAATCCGACCAGTTGGATCGGGCCCAGGGTTTGGCCGAGGACGATGACGCCGAGAACCGCGGCCATCAGCGGTGAGAGCAGAACGAGGACCGCGACCGAAGTGACAGGCAATGCGCCGATGCCGCGGAACCACAACACGTAAGCGACCAAGCCACCCGCCAGGCCCAACCAGAGGTAGCCGGATGCTGCGGTGAGATCGATTGCGGGCGGCGGCCCTTCGATCAACAGCGTGACGGGCAGTAGGAACAGGCCGCCCGCGGTGAGTTGCCAACCGGCGAACGTGGTGGGGCTGGCCTCGGCGGGACGTCCCCAGCGTTTGGTGAGGGTCAAGCCGAACGCCATGGAGGCCGCGCTACCCAGGCCCGCCGCAATGCCGGTGAGGTCGAGTGCGGCGTTCGGGCCGATCACCACGAACCCGACGCCGACCACCCCGGTCACCCCCCAGGCGATGCGCCAGGCGGAGGGTTGCTCGTGCAGGACGATGACGGCGAGCGCGGCCACGACCAGCGGCTGGACCGCGGCCAAGGTGGCGGCCACACCTCCCGGAAGACGCTCGGCGGCAATGAACAGCAGCGCATTGAGCAGGCCGATATTCAGGACGCCGAGTACCGCGGCCTTCACCCACCAGATTCCGCGCGGCAGCGTGCGGGTGAACGCGAGCGCGATCAGGCCCGCGGGCAGGGCCCGCATGATTCCCGCGAACAGCGGATGTCCCGGTGGGAGCATCTCGGTGATGACGACATAGGTGGTGCCCCACACCAGCGGAGCGAATGCTGTCAGGGCAGTACGACGCAGATCCCCTTGGGTCGCGCCCTTCGCGACGGAAACCCCTTGTACTACTGAACTTTTCACACCCCAATTTCACCCGTCTCCCATCAATGAGTCCAACACATGTTTGTCACTCCATCAATCGTGATACACGATTGATCCATGGAGCTTCAGCAAATGCGCTATGTCATCGCCGTCGCCGAGACGAGCAGCTTCACCCGCGCCGCCGAACGCTGCCTGGTGGTCCAATCCGCCCTCAGTCACCAAATCGCCCGCCTGGAACGCGAACTCGGTACCCGCCTGTTCGAACGCACCAGCCGCCGGGTCCGCCTCACTCCGGCGGGCGAAGCCTTCCTCCCTGCCGCCCGCCAATGCCTCGATGCCGCCGACCGCGCATCAGCCGAGGTCGCCGCGGCCATCGGCGAGATCCGCGGCCGCCTGGCCGTAGGGCTGATCGCCACAGTTGCCGCCGTCGATATCCCGAGCGCGCTGCGCGACTTTCGCGAGCGCTACCCGCACGTGCGCATCAGCCTTCGGGTAGGCGCAAGCGAGGACCTCGCCGACCAAGTCGCAGAGGGATCCCTGGATGTGGCGTTCCTCGGCCTGCCGACCACTACGCAGCCCCGTGGGGTCGCCGCCCACGACCTCGCCCACGACCAGCTCGTCGCCGTCGTCGCGCCCAACCATCCACTCGCGGCCGAACAATCGGTGGACCTCCGCACTCTCGCCGCCGAAGTCTTCGTCGACCTCCCCGCGGGCACAGCGGGCCGCATCCAATCCGACCAAGCCTTCGAAGCCGCAGGCCTCACCCGCGATGTCGCCTTCGAAGTAACCACCGCCGACTACATAGCCCGCCTGGTCTCCCCGGGCCTCGCGATAGCCATGCTCCCTTCCGCCTTCGTCCCCCAACTGACCGGCGTCACCACCATCGAAGTAACCGATGCCCCAGCCCGCATCGAATACGTCGTCTGGAACCACACCACCCGCACCCCTGCGGCCACCGCCTTCCTCGCCATCCTCGACATCCCCGTCCCGGGGTGAATGCGATCAGTCTTCGGGGGATTCGGGGTCGGGATGGAGGAGGCGTTGGGGGCCGGAGCCTTGTTCGGCGAGAGCGTCGCTGGGGTTGAGGACGTAGCAGCGGCGGAGGGACAGGCAGCCGCAGCCTATGCAGTCGGTCAGTTCGGATTGGAGTTGTTCGAGTTCTCGGCGGCGGGCCTCGAGGTGGTCGGACCAGCGTTTCGAGATGCGGGTCCAGTCGCGTTTGCTGGGCATGTGGTCTTCGGGGAGGGTCGCGAAGACTTCGGCCACCTCGGCGAGGGGGATGCCGAGGCGTTTCGCGAACAGGACGAGAGACAGGCGGCGCAGGACGTGACGGGGGTAGCGGCGCTGGTTGCCCGAGGTGCGGATCGAGGTGATCAGGCCCTGGTCCTCGTAGAAGCGGACGGCGGAGGTTGCTACGCCCGCGCGCTTGGCCAGGTCGCCGATGGTCAGGAGATCGGTGGGGGTTTGTTTCATGCGGCGCTCTCGCTTGACTTCAAGGAAACTTGAAGTTTTAGCGTAGCTTCTTGTGAGTCGAACACTTTCAAATGCCGCTGTGACAAACGGGAATACACCGGAAGACGCGATCCCGGAGGTCGGCGGCGAAGACATCGGACGGTGGTCCGAGCTGTTCTCGGGACGGCACGCGGCGACCGTGTCGATCCTCGCGGGCGGGGTCGCGCTGTATGCGATGAACCTGTACTTCACCGCCGCGCTGATGCCGTCGATCGTCGAGGACATCGGGGGTGAGCGGTACTACGCCTGGGTCGCAACGGGTTTCCTGATGGCGGCGGTGATCGCATCCATGCTGGTCAGTCGGGTGCTCGGGTCGTGGGGCGCGGCGGCCGCCTACCTGACGGGATTCTCGGTGTTCGCGCTGGGCGCGGCGATCAATGCGTCCAGCCCGACCATGGAGATCCTGGTCGCGGGGCGAGTCGTGCAGGGCTTCGGTGGCGGATTGCTGGCCGGGCTCGGGTACGCGGTCATCAGAACCGCTCTACCGCAACGTCTTTGGGCTCGTGCGGCGGGTCTGGTCTCGGCCATGTGGGGTGTGGGGACCTTGGTCGGCCCGGCATCGGGCGGGGTGTTCGCGGAGCTCGGTGCGTGGCGGTGGGCGTATGTGGTGTTGCTGGCTGTCGCGCTGGTGCTGGCCGGGCTCACCCGCTGGGCATTGCCGCGCGGCGGCGGCTCGGCCTCCGATCGCACCCCGATCCCGGTCGTTCCGCTCGTGCTGCTGACGTTGGCGGCCACCGCATTCAGTCTGAGCTCCACGGTGTCGCCGGGTGCGCCCACCGCGATCACGCTGGCCGTGGGTGTCGCGCTGATCGGTGCGTTCCTCGTGGTCGAGCGGAAGTGTTCGGTGAGCGTCCTCCCGAAACTCACCTACGCACAGGGCAATTCGCTGAAATGGGTCTACCTGACCGTCGCGGCCCTGTGTGCGGGAGTGATGACCGAGAACTTCATCCCCCTGTTCGGCCAGAAGCTCGGCGGCCTCTCGCCCCTGGTCGCGGGCCTGCTGGGCGCGGCCCTCTCGGTCGGGTGGGTGGTCGCCCAGGTCTTCAGCGTCAGCCTCACCGCGAGCGCCGCGCGCCGCGCCATCCGAGTGGCCCCGCTGATGCTCACGGGCGGCCTGATCGCCTACGGCCTACTCCAGTCCGACAATGCCTCAGGCATCCTCATGATCGGCTGGGCCCTGGTGCTTTTCCTCGCGGGCACGGGCATCGGCCTGGCCTTCCCGCACCTGAGCGTCGCCGCCATGAGCAGCACCGACGACCCGGCCGAGGGCGCGAAAGCCGCCGCCGCCCTCAACACCACCCAGCTGATCGCCTACGCCGTGACCTCCGCCATCGCCGGAACCCTCATCCGCCTCGGCGACGACTCCCTGGTCGATTCCGCACGACTGATGACCATCGGCATCACCGTCCTCACCGCCCTGGGCGTGGCGACCGCGGTCATGGCAACGCGGGCTCGAACGCGGTAGTCCACGCGTAGCGGGCACGGTTCGGCGCGCGATGCCGGTGTGCATCGACTGCACATGGGCACCCCGCCGAGCAACCGAACAGGAAACAATCACGCCTCACCTCGGTTGCATTTCACCTGCTGTGTTCCGGGACGCCCTCCGGCACCGGGCGGTGGTGTCACGCTGAGGCGATGAAGCTCGATGGCGAGCAGAATGGCTCGTCGTTCTACGACGGAGGCGGAGCACCGGAAGAGGCGGCCGCGGCGGATGTCGGGCCCGGGGCGGTGATGGTCAACGAGACCGTCGACGTCAAGTCGGTACGAACCCAGGCGGCTCCCGCGGCCGAGGCGGCGGAACCTGAAGCGCCACCCCCACTCCCGCCTCCACCCGCGCCACCGCCTCCGGCCGCACCGCCTCCCATGTTTCCCGCGCCCGACGTGAATGAGCTGCGGCCAGACCTCACCATCGCCCTCGAGCGAACCTTCAACGAGGTCAAGGGCCGCGAAGAGTTCCGGCTCCTGCGCCGAATCGGCTACGACGACGATGCCCCGAAAGGCGTAGGCACCATTCTGGTCCCCTCGGATCTGGAGAATTGGACCACCGACCTCACCTCCGTCCCGTCCTACCTGACCTGGCTGGTCCCCAAAACCGGTGCCCACCTGCCCGCCGCGATCCTGCACGACGGACTCGTACTGGATGCGGACGAAACCGCAAGCTACATCGCCAACTGCGTCATCGAACGCGACCAAGCCGACCGCATCTTCCGCGACGCGATGGCCAAAACCGGAACCGGCGTAATCCGCCGCTGGCTGATCTGGGCCGCCGTAACCACCGCCACCATGCATCACGGCCGTCAGGTCAAATGGACGCCGATCCAAAAGTGGCACTACAGATTCGCACTCTGGGGCACACTCCTGGCGATCCTCCTCCTGGGCATCTGGTCCACCCTCGACCTCCTCGACATCGGCGGACCGGGCGTCCCCTGGATCGGCGAAAACCCCTGGCAGGCACTGATCGGCGGCATCTCGGGTGCCATAGTGATCCCCCTGCTACTAGGCCTCACCTGGGGAAAGTTCCGCATCGCGGGCTGGATCATCGGCCCCCTGGTGGCATTGATAGTCCCGGCAATACTGCCAATAGTGCTGATAGGCACCGCATTCGTCGCAGCAGACCGCCTCCAGAGATGGCGGCCAGGCCTGGCCAAGGCCCTTGCCGCCGCAGTAATCGCCGCAGCATTCGTGGCATTCATACTGTCCTGGTACACAACCTGATCCCTCGGCGAGCCCAGCAGCGTCCGAAATGCGAAACCGCATGCCCTACAAATCAGAGCTGAATGCGCTCCTTGCCGAGGAGACCGCCGAAGCAGCCGCTGGGGGCTGGCTCCACCATCCCGATGCCGAGCGCGTAGTCGCCGCCGGTCAGTTTGCACAGAATCATCGCGGTGGGGATGTCGAGGCCCGCGGAACCGGTGCCGGACCCGGACTGCACGAGCTGGCTCGAGCCGGAATTCGCGACCGGCGCGGCTTCCACAGCCGCACTCTGGGCACCGGCGGTTGTGGCCGCGGCCAGGCCCGAGAGCAGGATTCCGAAAGCGGGTGTGGGCTAGGTCACTATTGAGGTTGACCTTGGGTCGGGGTGCAGGCTCGTCGCAGCGGCAAGACGCCGACGGGACACACCAGATTCGAAGGAGCAAACATCATGTCCATCAAGGCTTTCGGGCAGGATCGGCCGCAGTTGCAGACCCTGATCGAGGAGATCGTTGATTCCGGGTTCGTCGGGGCGTCGCTGCGCGTGCACGATGAGCAGGGGGAGTGGGTCGGCAGCGCGGGGGAGGCCGAGCTGGGCGGGGGCGTGCGGCCGCCGACCGACGGGCACTTCCGGATTGCCAGCAATACCAAGACGTTCACCGCGGCCCTGGTCCTGCAACTGGTAGGCGAGGGCTGGATCGCGTTGGACAGCCCGATGGTCGACTACCTGCCGGAGTTCGATCTGGATGAGCGGATCACCGTGCGAATGGTGTTGCAGCACACCAGCGGAGTATTCAACTTCACCGGAGAGCTCAATGAGGATGGGACCATCGTGGCCGGGATCCCCGCGCCGGGTACCCCGTGGGGTCAGGAGTGGGTGGAGAACCGGTTCAAGACCTTCCGGCCGCAGGAGCTGGTGGAGCTCGCACTGTCCAAGCGGTTGCGGTTCGAGCCGGGGACGGGCTGGAGCTATTCCAATACCAACTACGTGCTCGCCAGGCTGCTGATCGAGCGGGTCACCGGGCGGTCGTTCCCCGAGGAGATGCAGCGACTGATCCTGGGACCGCTCGGGCTGTCGGGCACCGTCACGCCGGAAACCTCGCCGGAGATTCCCGAGCCGCATGCCCACGCTTACTACCGGTATGAGGAAGCGGGCCAAGAGAAGACGGTCGACATCACCCGCCACAACCCGTCCTGGAACCCCTGCGGCGGCGACATGATCTCGACCACCCAGGATCTGGCCACATTCATGTCCGCGCTGATGAGCGGCAAGCTCCTGCCGCCCTCGCTGCTGGCCGAGATGTGCACGCCGTATCCGACGGGCATCCCGAATATGGATTACGGCTTGGGAGTGTTCGTGGCGACCACGGCCGACGGCGACACCGTCATCACCCACAACGGTGGCCATGCGGGCTACGCGACGCTCATGTACTCCACGCCCGATGGTGCCAAGACCATGATCGCCTCGCTGACCTGTGTCGACGATTCCGCAATGTCGGTGGCGCTGCCGTTTCAGCAGGCCCAGCAGCGGCTCGTCAACGAGGTGTTCTGCCGTCCCGTCCATTCATGAACTGTTCGAGGAGTTCTCGTCATGTCCGTCATCGAAGACACACGGCCTAATGGGATTGTCGAGCGGCTGTTGGGCGACCGCCATTCCCTGCCGCTGTCCATCGTGTTGCATCTTGTCCCCGGCGTTCTGATCGTCGCCGCCTACCTGCTCGTCGGCGAACCATTCGCCGACGCGATCGGTTATCCGGTCTTCCTGGGCTGGGCGATTGCCTTGTGCCTGATCCTGATTCCACTCCTGCTCGGCCTGTTATGGCTGGGCCGAAAGGGCAACGGTCGCTTCTCGCTACGCGGCGTGCTGCACTACACCGACAGGCCGCTCGCACGCGGAAAGCTTGTGGCAATGGTCATTCCGCTCATCGCGTGGATGATTGTGCTCGGGGTGGCGCTGGCACCGTTGAACAATTTCTTCAAAGGGTTCTTCACTTGGCTCCCCTTCGCGGCCACCGGCGGCAGCGGCAACAACACCTATCTCGACCTCGCGGATACTCGCATTCGACACTGCTCATCACGGTGTTGATCTGCCTGCCGCTGACCGGAGTCTCGCTGCCGCTCATCGAGGAGCTGTATTTCCGCGGATTCCTGCTGCCCCGCATCGCTCATCTGCGCGGATGGGCTCCGGTGGTCAGCACGGTCGTGTTCGCGCTGTACCACCTGTGGTCGCCATGGGTGTTCGTATCGCGGGTGATCTTCACCTTCCCGGGGTACTGGTTTGCCTGGCGTGAGAAGGACATTCGGTTGTCGATCGGGATGCATGTCGGCGTGACGTCGATCGTGGCGACGTCCGGCACCATAGCCCTCGCACTGAACCTCCTGTGACCGCAAGGCAGGCTGGGCTCATGCGGAATGGGGTCACGATCGGGCAGGCGGCGGCATTCGTCGGTGTCACGGTGAAGACGGTGCGGCACTATCACAAGCTCGGCCTGGTAGCGGAGCCTGACCGGGACAGTTCCGGCTACCGGCGGTATGGATCGCGGGAGTTATTGCGGCTGGTGCGGGTTCGGACGCTGGCGGCCGCCGGGGTGCCGTTGGCCGAGATCGGATCCCTGCTCGATACCGATGCCGCGCTGTTCGCGGACGCGGTCGCCGACGTCGAGCGGCAGCTCAACGCACGGATCGAGGAGCTGATCGCGCGGCGCGACACCCTCCACCGGCTCGCCGATGGCGATCCGGCACTGCTGGGCGACCGCGCGGTGGCGCTGCTGGAGCGGATGGCCGGGCTCGGCTTCCCCGCGGGCGAGGTGGCAACCACCCGAGAGGGCTGGGTGCTGGCCAAAGCCCTTGTCCCGGAAGGCTTCGACGACTACCTCGTCCATCTCGAACTCGCCCTCGAGGATCCCCGGTACGTCGCCTTGATCAAGCGCGCCGCCGAGGCCACGGACTGGGACCCGGACGACCCGCGCGTCGCGGAGCTCGCCTCCGAGATGGCCGACCACTTCCTGGCGAACCCCGAGCACTTGAAGGTCATGACCGCCCTGCAAGCCCGCACCGATACGGCGACTCGGTACACGCTGATCGCCCACCACGGCGAAGAGCAGACATCGGCGACGACGCGGGGGGCCGCGCTTCTCGAGACCAAGCTCCACGCCGCCGGTGTCCGTATTCCCAGGCCTAACTCTCATTGATCGTGGTGTGCCCCAGCGACACGGCTGGACCGCGATCTGCCTGCGGCCCTGACCTTTACGTCCGATGTGACTGGGCCACACGAAGGCACTCGAAACACCAGGCCTCACTCCACTGCGAGCCCGCTTCCGGCGTCTCCCGTGAGTGTGAATGGTCCTCCTGATGCGGTGGGCGAGCGGAGGTAGTCCTCGACGGTCATGGAGTTGTGCAGGCGTGCGGTGTTGGAGGCGAGGCGGAGGAGGGCGCGACTGGGTCCCGCGGGTAGGGCGGAGATCAGGCGAGCGCCCTGAGCCAATCCCGATACGCCGAGGCGGGATGTGGGGACCAGGGTTTTCGCAGCGCTCAGCGCGGCCGCGCGGCTGCCGCGGACGTGCTCGGCCATCGCGCGTTCGTAAGCGGGGAAGGCGCGTTCATGGTCGCCGCCCGCCCGCGCGAGCTCCCCGGCGAGAACGTATGCGCCGACGACGGCCAGGCTGGTGCTGCCGCCGACCGCGGGGCCGGGGCAGTAGCCTGCGTCCCCGACCAGCGTCACCGTGCCTCGCGACCAGGTGTCCATGCGGAGTTGGGTGATCGAGTCGAAGTAGAACGCCGGGGTGCGCTCGAGCTCGTCCAGCCAGCGGTCCACATCGGCATCGAGGCCACGAAACGCGGTGCGTAGCAGCTCTTTCTGCCCCGGCACGTCGTCACGCCCGTACTCGAGTTCGCACGGGCTGCGGAACAGGAAGAGGGCACGCGCCTCGTCGAGGTGCCGCGCGGTGTAGATCCCGGCGGTCCGGCCGACGCCGACATGGATGTGGAGTTCGCCGTCGCGACCGTAATCGCTCGGCAGGCTCATCACCGCGAGATAAGCACCGATGAACTCACTGAACCGGGACTCGTCGCCGAAGACGAGTCGGCGAACATTGGAGTGCAGTCCGTCCGCACCGACGATGAGGTCGAAGCGGCGCGGGGCCGCCTTCTCGAACCGCACCTGACCGTCCGGTCCGATTGCCGTGATCGAATCGTCGAAGACGTACTTGACATCGTCACGCGTTGCGTCGTAATAGATCTCGCTCAGATCGTCCCGCATGATCTCGACATGCCGCTCGGAGGTGCCGCCGAAGACTTTCGACAGATCCACCCGGACCGGACGCCGCGTGCCCTCCCGGTGCAGAGTCATCCGGCTCGTGCCGGTGGCCCGCTCCTCGACGCGCGCAAGCACACCCATCTGCTCGGAGATGTCCACGGCGGGCCGGAACAGATCGACCGCGTGCCCGCCGGTTTTGCGCAGAGTCGGCGCACGCTCGACAACGGTGACCGAGAATCCGTGCCTGGCCAGCCAGTACGCCAGCACCGGCCCGGCGACGCTGGCGCCGGAGATGAGAATTCGCATGGGTTACGCCTTCCTACTGAACGAGATCGGCGAAGTCGCGGTTGCCGAGCGGGCCGTTGTCGGTGAACGCATCCAGCCGTGAACCGGTGCCGATCAGCGAGATAATCGCTCGGCATTGCGACGGTCTCATCCAAGAGCCCTCCTTCAATCGATCCGTGATGCCACCAACCCTGCTGGGCGACAACCGGACCTGTCTTGAAGAAATGTTCCAGTACTCGAGGTCCCCGCCCAGGACAGACCGAAGGGGGCAGCGAGCGGTGGGTACGATTCGTGGCGATAGTCGGGCCACCTTCGAAAGCAGGTCGATGTTCATGCTCGTACGGTTCGCTCGACTGGCCGCCGTAATACTTTGCGCGGCACTAGGAATGGCGGTCGGCCCCATCGTCGCGCATGCGGATGACAGTGTGCGTCCGGTGCTGGTTATCGGCGGGTTCAATGGCGACGCAGGCAGATTGGAAGTACTGCGGGCCTGGCTCGGTGCGCGGGGATACCCGGCTTATGTGATGGAACTGTCGGGCAGTCCGACCGGAACCGCATCGATCGTCGAGTCCGCCCAGGCGGTCGCCGCGAAAGTGGGGGAGATCCGGCAGGCGACCGGCGCGCAGCGCGTCGATCTGATCGGACACTCGATGGGCGGTCTGGCCCAGCGCTGGTTTGTGAAGTTCCTCGGCGGCATCGATCAGGTTGGCACCTACGTCGACTACGGCACACCCGAGCAGGGTGAACCCCTCGGGAAGCTGTGCGCCGAAGTCTCCGCGGGCTGCCGCGATCTCGCGCCGGGCTCGGATTTCGTCAACCAGCTCAATGCCGACCCAGCGATCTCGGCAGGTGTACCCGCCTACCACCTGTTCTCCGAAAACGGCACAGGAGAAAAGAACCCGCTCCCCGGAGCCACCAACGCCAGCGTCCAATCCTTCTGTCCAGGCCGCTCGGTCGATCACGCCGTCGAGCCCATCGACCCGGCGTTCCAGCAGCTGATCGACTCGGCCCTGCGCGGCGGCCCCCTCACCACCACCTGCCCTTGAGACGTCCATGACTCAACCACTTCTTCTACATGATCAACGGGCTTCGGCAGATGTACCCAGCCATGCGGTGAAGATGTCGAAGTCACTGAGCTGCAACCCTTCCCGAGGGTCCACACGATGGAGCAAAGCGCGGCCGCCGTGGTGTGCCGAGACCCATTCCTCATCGCCGTCACCGATCTCATCATCGATCCAAATAAACGACCGCCCCTCAGCCCATTCAACCAACGTGCGAGTCTTCCAGTGCAACCCGAACCACGCGTCGATCCGATCGTCCTGCGAATCCGGCCACTCGATCACGGTAAGGTCCGGCAAGCCCAGAATCGGGCTTATGTACCGATTGGCATCATGAGTCCAGGTCGTGGCCCACACGAGTTCGCACTGGAGAGTCGATAGCAGCGGCCCCATCGTGGGATTGAGTCGTGCAGCAAGCGGGTTCGAGCCATCCCGGCCATCGCGAAGCGGTGAGCCCGCGCGCTGCCCAACGGCCCCGCCGAACGGGATCAGCGGTCCATCAACATCGAGAAACACCAGCGGACGCCGCAACCTCTCCCTCACAGTCACAGGCTAACGGCTGTTGAATGCGTCCACCTAGGGTGAATTCATGGGAGCGCCGAGAGTGTGGTCAGTGACGTCTACGACCCCGACCGAGGATGACGCGAAAGCCATTGCGCGCACCGTCGTTGCCGAACGCCTCGCTGCCGGGGCTGAGATCACCGGACCGGCAGCCTCGGTGTTTTGGCACCTGGGCGAACTCGGCGAAGGCAAGGAATGGCGTGTCACGCTGCGCACGTCGGAAACGGCGCGCGATCAGCTCGCCCAGCGGATAGCCGAGTTACATACTTGGGACAACCCGGAAGTGACGGCCACGTCGATCGAATGGTCAACCGACACTTACGCCGAATGGATCGAGCGCACTACCACCGCGCCGCAGTAGGACAGAGCCTCAGCACTCGGGTTGGAACACGTTCAGGGGGACATGAGGCTGGTCAATCTGGACAAAACCCCGGCTCATGTCCCCCTCGATGCGCGGCCACGGGGGAGTCGTTTACGCCTCGGTCAGTGCTGCGTTCGGTGCGGTTGAATCTATGGAATCCTTTGGGGTGCGTCGAATGTGCTCGGTTCGATAGCTGACCAGCAGAAGTGCTAGCGCGAGAACGGCGAGGCCTGCGCCGATCCAGCTCAGTGATCCGGAGCCCCACTGGCGCAGGCCGATTCCGCCGATCGCACCGCCCAAGCCGATGCCGAGATACTGGGCCGAGGCATTCAGTCCCAGCAGTAGAGGTGAACCCTGCGGTGCGAGTTCCATCAGTCGATGCTGCTGCGCCACAGCCCAAATCCAGCCCGGGAATCCGAAGGCCGTCGCCCATACCAGCGCGGTCCCGAACGATTGCCCGGCGACCTGCGCCAGGGCCAGGATCGCGATCACCGCGATCAGTGTCGCGGGAATGATGCGCCGCGAGCCCAGCCGATCCACCAACTGCCCACCCGTCGTGCTCGCCACCAGGGCCATGAAGCCATACACCCACAGCAGCACCGCGAATCGCCCCGAACTGCCGCCGGTCGCCGGTTCGAGCACCGACGCCAGGTAGGTGTAGATGGCGAAGGTTCCACCGAACAACGCCACGGCGTGCAGCAAGCCGGTCGCCACGACTGGATTGCGCAGTGGCAGCAGGCGTTCCCGTAATCCCGACGGCGCGGGCAGCCGTACTTCGGGGATCATCGCGGCAACACCCGCGAATGCGATCAGCCCGAGCCCGGCCACCAGCCACAGCGTCGCCCGCCAGCTCAGCGCCCCACCGATCCACGACCCGATCGGCACACCCAAAGCCGTTGCGGCCGTGAGCCCGCCGATCACCACCGAGATCGCCCGCCCGCGCCGCTCGGGCGCCGACAATGCGGCCGCGACGGCGGTGGCATTCGGTGTGTACATGGACGCGCCCGCCGCCGCGATCACCCGCGAGGCCAATACCAGCGCGAACGTCCCGGCCAGCGCGGTCACCGCATTGCCGACGACGAACAGCGTCAATGCCGCGAGCAGCACCGTCCGGCGCGAGAACCGCGCGGTCGCGGTCGCCAGCAGCGGCGAGAGCAGCGCGTAGGAGAACGCGAAGACGGTCACCAGCTGCCCGGCGGCCGCCGTCGAAACATGCAGGTCGGCAGCTACGGGCGCGACCAGCCCCGCGGTGACGAACGCATCGATGCCGATGGCGAACGTCCCCAAAGCCAAAGTTGGGAGGCGTGTATTCACACGATGCTCCTAGGAGAGGGGGAGTGCGGGAACCCGCAATAGTTTGACGATCGTCATACTATGAAGACGGTTCGATAGATGTCAAACCATCAAACTATTGATAGTCTCGCCCCCATGCGTCACCTGCCCCAGCCTGCCGCGGACGACATCGAATTCGTCTCCGTCATGCACGCCCTGTCCGATCAGGTGCGCCTGCGCCTGCTCGCAGCGCTGGCCGATGACGCCGAGCATTCGTGCACAGTGGCGGCCGAGGGCATCGACGTGCACAAATCGACCGTGTCGCACCACTTTCGGGTGCTGCGCGAGGCGGGATTGATCAGCACTCGACAGGACGGCCGCAATCGTCTCGTCAGCCTGCGGCGCGCAGAGGTGAACCAGCGTTTCCCGGGTGTCCTGGACGCGGCCCTGACCGCCGGGGCGCACTCGCACTGAAGCCGCCGTTCGGCATTGGCATCACAACTCTTAAGTCTTCTGACGCACCCACCGACTGGCGTCAACATTCACGAACGCCACTCCCAGGCTGATCCGCATATGCCTGAGCAATCCGCCGGATCGGCTGAGAAATTACGGTCCAGATGAGAACTGGCACAGCCGTACAGGGGTGCCTAGTTTTTGATGGGGTTTCGTGACGTTTCGTTTCGTGTGCGCCAACCAAACGTAAACGGAATAGATTTGGCGGTTGACCGGGGGAGCGTGGATTCTGACCGCCGATAACGTTCACTTATCGGGGGTCAGGATGGGGTGGATTGGATTCGGGCGGTTTGGGTTTCGTTTCGTGTTGTTGCGTTGGGAATGACGAAACCAACGTTACGATTTGGCGGTGTCGAGCATCTGTAACTACCCGGGGTGTACTAAACCGATTACTCGCGGCGGGGGGCCGGGGCGGCCTTCGGAATACTGTGAGCATCCTGATCACACGCGGTGGCGGGCCTGGAGAGAGCGGCAGCGACGGTTGCAGGGGGAGGGTGAGGCACCCACCGCTAATGTCACTGTGACGCAACAGGGTCCGGTGACTGTGGCGCGGTTGCGGGCCGATGAGCTGCTTGTGCAGTTTCGTGGGTTGGCTGATCAGCTGGGGACGACGCTGGGTGCGGCGGTGGCTGAGTTGTCGACGTTGGCTGATCCTTCCGTGGCGGAGGCGCAGATTCAGGCCGTGCAGGCGGATGCCGCCCGGCGGATCGCCGAGGCCGAGATGTCCGCGGTCGCTGCGGAACAGCAGCGTCGGGAAGCCGAAGAGGCGCGCGTGGGAGCGGAAGCCGCGGCCGAGGATGCGGCGGAGGTCGCGGATACGGCGGAGGCGCGGATTGCCGAGGCGCTGAGCTCGCGTGATGACGCGCTGCGGGAGATGGAGCGGCTCACCAAGCAGGCAGCCGATGATGTCTTCGCCGCACGCACCGAGGCCGAAGCTGAGATACGCACCATTCGGCGGGAAGCCGCCGAAGAGATCGCGAACGCCCGCGATCAGGCCACCGAGGAAATCGAACTGGCGCGGTCGAAGTCGGCGACCGAGGTGGAGCAGGTCCGGCGGGACGCCACCCAGCGGATTACCGCTGCGGGCGCGGAGCGGGATCTGGCGGTGCAGCGGGCAGCGGATGCCGAGCGGGCGATCGATCGCGCCGAACAGGCGGTGGCCGAACGCAATCAGGTGCTCACCGAGACTCGCGAGGAACTGAAGCGGGTGCGCGCGGAACTGGAAGCCACGCGCGGCGAGCTGACCACGGTTCGGCGAACTGCGGCGGAGGACATCGCGACCGTCCGGGCCGAAGCCGCTGCCACGCTGGAAAAGTCACGGCAGGCCGCAGCCGAACAGTTGGCCACCTTGGATGATGCGCGAGCCCAGACCCTGGCCCGAGCGGAACGCGCCGAACGTCAACTCGACGAACTGGTCGCCGCGACCAGGGAAGCGACGACGAAACGATAGGAGCGCGGTGCGCGGCTGGTCGTGATGGACGAGCGATGACTCACGCCGGAGGGCGGATCTCCTCCAAGCTGGAATCGGGTTCGCTGGGTAGGCCCGTGACGCGGGTGGGTTCGACGGCGGACACCGGGTCGGTAGGCGCATCACCGTCGTTGTCGCGCCGAATGTTTCGGCGCACCTGCTCGGCATATTCGCTCTCCCACCACGGGATGGTCCGCGCCAAGACCGGCTTGTTGTCTGTCGGCACGATCACTATCCGCCCTCGCGGCAGCCGCAGTAGATCAGTAGCGCAGAACCGGCGGGTGGATCCGGTGGCTGCGAAGTACTTCTGGGCGAAGTCGATATCGTCCAATCCGCTGCCAACTATGCGGAGATCGGCGGCCTGCCACAAATCTGTCATACCGTCGGCTCCCCAGCAGCGAACTCCTTGGCTCCACGATTGCAGCATCGTCATGGCGTAGATTCCGGCTTCCCCGAATCGGCTGTACTGCGTGGGGAGTTCGCGCCAGCGCGTGGTGTGGGCCGCGTCGTCGAAGACCGCCAGTAGCGGGACGCGCAGGCGACCTCCCGAAGTCTGTCCGGCCAGCCGCATGGCGGTATCGATGACGGCCTCGGCGAGCGCACTCACCAATGGGGCCGCGCTGCCGTGGCTTTCGTCGGTGAGCGCGTAGATCGTGCCATGGGATTGGAGGAACTCGCGCTCGTCGAGCACGGCCCGGTCGGAGGCGGCCGGGGTCACCCAGCTGTGCACGTTCTCGTTCCGTAGGCACCGCACCATGCGCCGCGCGAATCCGAAGACTCGCTCCCGGATGTAGTAATCCTGGTTGTACTGCGAGGCAAGGGAGTTCGCGGCGAAATGCCGACCGTGCTCGCGCAGGGACTGCACTGGCACCATATCGCTCGGGTTGGTCACCCATTCCCAGACGCTGCGGACGGTGGCGTTGTGGTCTACCGCCGCGGCGAGGAACAGCCCGGCCAACAGATCCTCGGCGTCCGAGAGATACGCGGCGTCCCAATGGCGCTCCGAGGGCTGCACGCTGAACGCGAAATGCGAGGCCAGTTTCGCCGCGCGGACCTCGCCGCCCTCACAGTCGGGATTCACCCAGGCGAGTGGATCCCAGCAATATTGGTCCGATTCGTCGTCGCCGGGAGTCTCGGCGATCCCGTGCGGGTCGAAAACGATTATCGGGCCGCCCTTGTCGCGCCGCAGGCCGCGAGTGAGGTCCAGGACGTCCCGTTTGGTCGAGGTCACCAGCACCGGCCCCCACGTATCGAGGATCGCCGGTACCACCCTGGCTGTGGTCTTGCCGCGTCGAGGGCCCCAGATATCGACCTGGGTGTCGAGCCCCGAAGCCCATAGCGGCAGGTTGCCGACAATGGATTCACCGATCCGCACCCCCGGCGCATCCTTGCCGCCGAGCCGGAACCCGGCGTCGGCGGACCTGGCCCGGACCGCGTTCTCGGTCAGCCATTCCAGCTCGCGCCGCCCTGCCAGTGAGCGGGCCGTGGCATCGACGGCCAGCCGTGGCCCGGCCCTGCGAGAAAGTCGAAACATGATGTCATGCCCCCTAACTGAAACACCTCGCGCCGACGCAGCACTGCGACGCGAGGCAGCACCCCCTCTTCCAGAATAGTGAGAATTAGGGCATCTGCCTTATACGAGTAGACAGTTTCGCCGCCTAAGGTTCTCTTGGGCCGCCGCACGGGCGCGGACCGTAGCGAATCGATCATGAGGACCGATTCACTGCATAGTTCGTCGGGGTGGGATGACTGGAGGCGGAATGAAGGCAAAGCTGTTCGCAATCGTGAGCGTCGCGCTGATGGCGACGCTCACGGCGTGTAATGACGACACGGTTGCCGTTCCGGGACCTTCGGCGGTGACGACCGTGGCGCAGCAAGGCGGCGGCGGTGCCACGGCTCCGACTTCGCTGCCGTCCCGCGATGACGCGACCGTCGACGCGCGGGACTACCAGCAGGGCGACAAGTACTACTTCCAGTCGCCCAGCGGAAACATTATGTGCGGGTTCATCAATGAGACCGGATTCGGTACCGGATGTCAGCTGGAGAAGGCCACGTCGGTGCCCTCCCAGCTCTCCGGGTGCGGCACGCAGGCCAACCGAGAGGTAGCGGCCCAGGTCGTCGGGGGCAAGGCCGAGTTCAGGTGCATGAACCAGGGTGTTTTCGTCGGCTCTCCGGTGGATGGGACGAATCGGGGTGGCGGCAAGGTGTTGCCGTATGGCGCGACCATCATTGTGCGGGGCACGGCCTGCACGTCGTCGACCTCCGGCGTGCGCTGTGATTCGGGCGGGCACGGCTTCATGATCGCGGCCGAGGCGCAATCGCTGTTCTGATCGGTCGGGACCTGGATTCAGTTGTCGCGCACGATGATTCCCGCTGCGTGCGCGAAGATCGGGGCAAGGTCCATGAGCTGCGCGGTGCTGATGGTGGCGCCGCGCAGCGCATCCACCCCGCTGGCGACGTCCAGCCGCACGGCTCCCCGGAGATCGATATCCTTCAGCCGGGCCCGATGCAGCGCAAGCCGTTCCACCGTCGAGCCGGGGAAACGCAGACGTTGCAGTTTGGCCTCGCCGAAGTCGACATCGCGCAGGACACAGTCCGCGAACTCCACATCGTGCAGCGTGGCATTGCGGAAATTGACCGACTCGAACTTGCAGCTCTCGAACCGGACGCGGCGCAGCTCCGAGCCCACGGCCTCGATCCCGGACAGCGCCGAATCGATGAGTTCGGCATCCTGCCATCCGCTCTGTCCGATATTGGTCCCCACCCAGCGCACTCCCCGCATCCACACGTCGGTGAATCGGGCATATCGGAATGTGCCTCCCGAGACCGTCACATCGGTGACCGCGGATTCATTGAATCGGACACCGCGACCATCGATTTCGTCGAGCTGCCGCCCCGCCACATGGATGGCGTCATAGTCCTGATCCGGCTCCAACTCGCCGTCGAAAGGCTGGAGATGGTGCGAATAGGGCAGATCGGCGAGGGCGCGGGGCATGTCGACCAGCCTAGCCAAAACCAGTTGGGCCGATTCCCTCGAGTTGAACATTCGCGGCGGGTTCGGTGCGATGCTGTGCAGGATGGTGGAGAACTTCCGGTGCGGACGGATTGCTGGGCGTGAACCGGTATCGTCATTGGGAAAGACTGCTCCGCGCGGCCGTGATCTGGAATGATCTCCGATCGAGGTCCCGCAGGACGGCGGGCGGACCGTGCGATCCTCGACCACCTAGGTGCACGGAAGGGTAAGGGGTGACAGTTGAATATCAACGCCATGCGAGCACGGCAATCCCGGCCGAGTGTGGCACGCGTCTACAGCTACGTACTGGGCGGTCGCGATAACTACGGTGTCGACAAGGATCTCGGTGACTACTTCACCCAGGATCTGCCCGGCTCGGAACTACTCGCGATCACGAACCGGCAAGCCATTCTGCGTGCCGCGCGTGACCTCGCCGCCGGCGGCATCCGCCAGGTGATCGATCTGGGTTGCGGACTACCGGCGGAAATCAATGTCCACGAGGTCGTGCGCCGGAAGCAGCGGGACGCACGGATCGTGTATGTGGACAATGATCCGTTCGTGGTGGCGCACGGTCGCGCGCTCATGGTCCCGGACGAGAATGTCGCGGTGATCGAAGCGGACGTGCGCGAGCCGGCAACGATCGGTGAGCATCCGGATGTGCAGCGGCTCATCAACTTCGACGAACCGGTTGGCATCCTCTTCGGCATCACGCTCAGCTTCGTGAACGACGAAGAAGATCCCGCGGGCGTGGTGAAGTACTGGGCCGATCGGATTCCCTCCGAAAGCCAGGTCTACATCTCGCATTTCCGCACCGGACGCACCCGGGAAGCCGCAGCCACCTCCCAGAAGATCGTGGAAGCCTTCGGCCGCGGCCGATTCCGCTCCGACGACGAGATCCGCGCCCTCTTCGGCGACCTGCAACTCCTCGACGACGGCCTCATCCCCTGCGCCCACTGGCATCCGGACCCCGCCCCCGACAGCACGGGTGACGACATCAGCGAACTCAGCGTCTGGGAGGAACTCGTAGTCTCCGCCCTGGCCCGCAAACCCTGACGACCCTCCGGGATGACCACCGCGTCACCCGAAGCTCGTGAATCCCGTTGGCGGGGGGGGGGGTGGTGTGGGGGGGGGGGGGCGCGGGGGGGGCTGTCGAGTGGGCTTTGGGGGCCAAGGCGCT
>NZ_JBFBCD010000004.1:0-89914 GCF_040683015.1 Nocardia sp. NPDC051030
TACCCGAAGGCCTTACCGCTCGACTTGCATGTGTTAAGCACGCCGCTAGCGTTCGTCCTGAGCCAGGATCAAACTCTCCGTTGAAGACTCTCGAACAACACCCGAAGGCGTCAATCGGAAGAATTAACCAGAGTCCGAAAACCTTGGCAAAATCAAACGCCAGCAAAAGTATTTGCTGACTAAATGTCCGACCTCCCACACGGGGGTGCAGAAGACCGGAACCAATTTAAATAATTGGCACTGACATTCATCGACACACTATTGAGTTCTCAAAGAACACACGCACACACCAACACCCCCGGCGTCAACCGGCTGGTCAGTGAGGCTGCTTGTTTGTTCTGGTGAAGCTTAGACCAACAGTCTCCGCAGAACCAAATCCGCTGGTGACTCCCGATCCAATCTGATCATCAGGCGCTCCTCGTACAACCTCGTTTTCCCTGGCCGCGCAGTGCTTCTCAGCTCCGCGTCTCGGCCCCGGGTCGGTGTCCGTGTCGCTCTGACCTGGAATAAGTTACGTGGTCCCCAGAACCAAAGTCAAATCGCCTCCCTACCTGCGTGTTTCCCGCACCCACGGCTATCGGGCGCTATTCGGCAGCGGTCTGGTCGTCTTCGCTGTCCTGTGTAGCCCGCAGCTCGTGCCCATCCCAGGTGAACCGTGCGGTCGTCACCGCGTCGTCACCGTCCCCCGTGAGGATCTGATGGATCGCGATTCCGCGTAGCTCCGAGTACGTGCACCACTCATGGTCCGACGTCAGCACCAAGTCGAGGTCGAGCGCGGACAACAACGCGAAGACCTGCCCACGGTTAACGGTGTCGACGCCCACGAACACCTCGTCCAGCAGGATCAGCCGTGGCGCCCGCGGCGCTGCCTGATAGTGCGCGGCGACAGCAGCGAATAGGGGAAGGTGCAGGGCAATCGCCTTTTCACCACCGGACAGAGCGTCATGCAGCTTCTTGGTGAGCGGCTGTTCACCGTGCCCGCGGTCGATCTTGACAACGAACCGGTGCCACGCCGTGTAGTCGAAGACCTGGGCGAGTTGCTGTTCCCAACTGGTGGCCGTGTTGTCGGCCTTGGCTTCCTCTATGCGGTCACGGAGGAAGCGGTGCAGGGATTCGTGGTCGGCTTCGGTGAGCCGAACCGGATCCATCAGTAGGAGGTCACGGGCCGCCTTGGTGCCGGCGGGCAGATCGGGAGCGATCTGCCAGACGATGCGTACCGACACATTCGACGCCGTACGGACTCGCTCCAGGCGGGCGTTCATCCCATCGACGAGATCGTTGGCCTGGCGAATGCGTGCGGCGAGGTGGCGACGGGTGTCGCCGGTCAGGGTTCGGTCGAACAAGCGACGTTCCTGTTCGGTGATCTCCTGATGTGCTTGGTCGGCCTCAGTGCGCAGGAGACGCTGAAGCTCAGCGGCGCCGATATGGAGTCCGTCGACTACGGCACTGAAAACCTGAACGTCCTCGTCCGTTTCAAGGTCGAGATCAGCGCGGGCACTCAGGGCGGTCCGGCATTCGTGGACGGCATTCGACAACCGGTGCAGAGCGTCGCCGATATTGGCGGTGCTGTGGGGGAGGTCGGGCCAGGCGGCGGCGACCATTCGGGCCGCGTCTCGCGCGGCGCGGACTCCTTCCGACCCAGCGAGGGTGTTCCGGAAACTATTCAGATCGGGGATCTGGCTATCAGCCGGGAAGATTCCCGCACCGAGCCTCCGGAAGCGTTCCGCGCGACGGTCGCGTTCGGTCACTGCGAGATCGTGGGCTGCGGCATCGGTGAGCTTCTCGGTTTCCAGGCTGCCGCGACGGCCGACAAGCTTGGTGAGCGTGGCGCGTTCGCCTGTCATCTGGCTCTCGAGGTCCTTGATCGACTTGCGCAGCTTCGAGATCCGGTCGAGCACCTCGCGGTAGTCGAGGCCGATCGCGGACTCGATCTCCGCGAGTTTCGCGGCCAACCGCGCATGCTCGGCCTCGGCGGCTCCGGCTTCGGCCTCACGGTCGGTTGCGAGACCCTGCGAGCGGGCTGCCTGATCGGCCAAGTGAGCGGTCGACTCCCGTGCCGATCGCAGCAACCCACAGGCATCGAGCCAGACTTCGGCCTGGCCTGCGAACGTATCGATTCCTGTGGCGAGCTCGTCGAGTGCTTCCCGTTCCGCCGGCAGGCCGTTCTCGGCCGCGAGACCGGTCAGCTCGAGCAACGCGGCCCGCACGGCCCGCTCGCGATCCGTGAGGGCATCCACCCGCTGGCGAACAACGCTTTCCGCCGCACGCAGATCGGATTCAGCCGTACTGAGTTTCAGCTGGAAGGAATCAACCTCCTCGCGCGAGGGAAGGGACGCCCGCTCGGCATCAACAATCTGGCGGCGCGCGACGAGCTCCTGCAACTCTCGATCCAATCGGGTGAGCGTCCCCGTCAAGCCGGCGATCTTCAGGTCCAGTTCCCCGATCCGACGTTCGCGGGCACGCTGCCGAGTCAACGCCCCAACATAGGAAGCGTGCTCCTTCGACCAGCTGCCGGTGAGATTGCCCAGACGCCAGGTTCCATCAGCGCCGATCGCGGCTATCCCCGTCGCGGGCAGGTGATCATCGAAGGCGATACCGGCCAGGAGTCGCTGGACAATGGCGGCGTCGATCACCGTGTCCGGCAGTGGAATCACGATGTCGGCGAGTGATCTTCCGGTGACTGGAGGCAGCGCGTCCGGGTCTGCGAACAGGTCGTGGCCGGCGATCTCGCCTGTAGGTCCAACCCAGGCGTCGAGCAATCCGGATGCCTCGAGCGCCGCCTCGATTCCGGCTCGCGCAGAATCAGTGACCGCTGGATCGAAGTCGACGAGCCGCCACAGGGGGGCACCCGGCATTCGAGTGCGGTCGGTTGTCCGCCAGGGTGGCATCGCCGGTGGAATGTCGTGTTCGGCGACGAGCCGATCGCGTTCGGAGACCAGAGCGCCGCATTCACCGGAGGTGCTGTCAATGACGGTCTGGCACAGGGTTTCTCGCTTTTTGATCTCTTCCTTCGCCTCGGTCACCGCAGCGTTCACCAAGGCCAGCACGTCCGACTCGATGTCGGCGTGTTCGGCCAATGCCTCGGCGTCGTCGAAGGTGAGCTCGCGGCACGCCGATCCCCAGATTCGCAACAAGTCCCGCAGGTCCTCGAGTGCCCGTTCCCGCGATTCGACGGCCGCCGAGCGCCGATCCTCGGCCGACGTGATCTGTTCCCGCGCCGAATCCAGGTCCTCCTCGGCCTGTTTCCGCAAGTCGACCGCGCGCTCGTGCCCGTCCAAAGCCTTGTTGATCGCACGGATCTGTTGTTGCTTGCCGCTGACCGCGCCGCGCAAGAGGGATCGGACATGGTCGGAGCCCAACGCAGCCGAAAGTTCGTCGAACACACTCGGCATACCGACTCTCGCTGCCGCCTGGCCGGTTTCGAGGGCATGGCCAGCGACTATCCGTTCATGTCGTCGCTCGAGCTCCTCGGCCTGCTCACGTTTTCCGGCATCATCCTCGGCGACAGCTCGGAACGAATCGGCATTGCCGCGGAGCGCGGCCGCCCGGCCTTCCTCCTTGACTGTCTCGCGACGCAGCTGCTCGAGCTCCAAGCCCTGCTTGTAGGCCTCGGATTCCAGCAGTCCCTCTTTGCGGGCGTCAGCGGCCGCGCGTTCCTGTTCGAGGCGGTGGATGCGCGCTCCGGACTCGACAATGCGTTCGGAGACGGCGTCGTACTGCTCAGCGGATTCCTTTGCCTTGGCAGATAGCTTGTCCACCTCAGAGGTGGTGGTGAGCAGTGCGGCCGCACCCGACCGCAGTACCCTCTGCGCATAGGTCCGCTGATGCCGGGCAAGCGTGCGGGTGGCGGTTACTTCCTCCTCGAGCCGGGCCAGTCTCTCTCGCTGCGCATCGAGTCGCTCGAAACCCTCTGCGAGATCGGCGATCTCCTCCTGCCCCAGAGGCGGAAGCGCCTTCGACAGCAGGCTCGACAACAACGCAGGGTCGAGCCGTTGAGACAGCTTCGGAGTGCGCAACTGGAGTATCGCGGTGATCAGGGCGTCGTAGCGTTGTTCGTTCAGCCCCGGGAACAAGGCCGATCGGATCGTGTTCCGATAGTCGCCGGCATTCGGATGAACGGTGCCGCGCTCGCCGATCCGCTCCTCCAACGCGGTTTTGGTCAACGGTCGGTTGTCTGCGGACAGAGTGATGAATTCCGGTCCCAGCCGGCCGCTTTCGGTGTCGATACGCAGTTCGGTGGTGAAGTAGTCGGGATGGACCGTGGTGGTGTGGCTGCTGGCCTGCAATCGCGCGCCACAGGTGAACCATCGGTCGGGTTCGCCCGGCAGCCGGAATTCCAGCCAGACGTAACCGACCCGGGTGGTGCCGGTGGCCCCCTCCCCCATCAGGTTCCAGTGCATGGTCCGTTCGCCGGTTCCGAAGGTGGACAGCCGGTTGGCGCGCAGGTTCGCATCGAACAGGAAGGGAAGTAGCAGTTCCAGTGCTTTGGATTTGCCGCTGCCGTTGGGGCCTCGCAGCAACAGGCTGCCGTCGTGGAACTCGAATATCTCGTCGTAATAGCGCCAGACGTTCAGAACGCCCGCGCGAGTGGGGGTCCACCGGACGGCACGATCCGCGCCGAGGTCGGCAGTGGGGAAGCGCAGTGTGGTCACGGTCATGAGACATTGTTCCTTGCAAAGGAATTCATCGGATTGCGGCCGGAGATGTGGTTCACGATGCGCCCTCGGTGCTTCGAATCGCGGTGACGCGGTAGCGAGCGGCCGCCGGTAATGGGATCACGAGCCCAGAGCCGGTGGCACGGACGAGTCCGAACGACACCAGTACGGCGATCGCATCGTCCACGAGCTGGCGTACGCCATCGGCCTCGCGATAGCTGCGAGCCCAGCGCGGAAACCTCTCCAGGATGTCGGAAGCGTTGTGACACAGCTGCTCCCGGGTCGTGGGGCCGGTTATTTCGTCGAGCAGCAGTAGTGCCGCCACCTTCGCGGTGGCCGAATCGTCGGGGAAGCGGATATCGGTGGCAATGCCGTCCGGGTCGACCAGTAGCAGCCCCTCCGCCCGTTCCTCCAATACGAATCCGCCTTGTTCGGCGGCGCGCCGCAGCAATTGGCGGCCGGTAGGAGAAGCGAGATAGGCGCGCTCCTCGGCGGTCAGCTCGTCGAGGTACACCACCGGATCGTCGATCAACCGCCTGAATACCGAGTGGCGCAGCCAGAGGTTGCGCTGTACCTCCGAAACTGCCGCGGTCTCCGCATGCGGGCCGGAGGCGAAACCGTAGCGACGTTCGCGTGAGATCTCGGCCAGCAGCTGGTCGACCTGCAGCGGAACTTGTTCTGCCGGAATCCCCAGCTGCGATGGTCCGACAGGCGCGGCCAGCAGGCGCAGCAGCAGTGTGGTGTCCACCCGGTAGAGCACTTTCGCCGCACTCGACTCCACGAACGTGTCGGCGCTGCCGTCGATCGGGTCCAATACGCCGAAGTATTCGAGCATGCGCAGAGTGTCGACGAAGGCCATCCGTTCAGCGCGACTCGCGGTATCGAACGTCGGCACCACCAAATCCACGGACGTGGCGGCCTTCACCCGGTCCGCGATCAGGCCGATCGTAGTTACCGGCCCGGCGAACAGCTCGGCAGCCACGACACAGAACAGGACGTAGCGGCGACGGTCGAACGGCGCGCGGCTGGATCGGAGCCTGCGAGCCGGGCGGGTGGGGTCGGCAGCGGGCCGGACCTTCACCAGCCGTGCATAGCCGAGACGGGGTTCCACCGTGACTGTCCATCCGCAGTAGTAGTCGAACCACTGCGTAATCGGTTCGCGACGGCGGCGAATCACATCAAATGCGTCGGGTGCGGTTCGTTCGGTGACGAGCGGGTCGGCCAGTAGCGTGCGGATGCCTCGCGAGACTTCCTCACGTTCGGCAATGACCAGCTGATTCGCGAGTTCACTCATCGCCCAATGCCTTTCGGCTGTCCACTCGCACGGTGAGGGCGATGATTTCGAGGATGTAGTCCGGGCCGTGGAACACTCCTTGCGGAGTCTTCAGCTCGGCCTGGCGGCCGTCCGGCGGCGGCCGCAAAACGATCTCGATCCGCCCATCGGTAGTACCGCCACGCCGGATCCCATCCGACCTCGGCGCCGCGCCGAGTGCCCGGCCCAGCAGGTCGAGCAATCGCTCGAATACCGCGTGATCGAGGCGGCCGAAGGAGGAAAGCCGAACCGCTCCACCAGTATCCAGTAAGTCCCAGGCCGCTTGCAGCTCTGCCCGCTCTGCCGCGGCCCGCTTCGCTCGTTCGGCCTTCAACGCCGCGACATCGCGCACTGCGCCTGTGCGACTGAATCGTTCGGTACGCCCGGATGACCGCAGTAGCGGTGACACCTCGACCGGCGGCGCCTCCGGCCATGGGCAGCTCGATGCCACCAGCTCCGGGTCCGAGTAGGCGAGGTGAGCGTGGCGGGCCGAACTCATGCCGAACGCGGTCGACCACAAGCGATGCAGGTCATCCTGATTCGGTACGACGGTGAACCAGCGAGCCAGCTCACGGAAGTCTGCGACCGCGCTGCTGGACCGCCGTTTGGATTCGGTGATGCGGTCCAGGACCTGAAGCAGGGCGACGATCGCGCGCCGTCCGACCTGATTCAGCTGCTCGATACGCGGTATCGAACCGTCTACGGGCAGGAACCACGCGCGCAAGCCCTCCCATCGGGCACGGCGATGCTCCAACCATGGAACGGCTGGATCGGGACCCGCGAGTTGCGGCAGCTCGGCCCCGTCCAGTGCCCGCCGATGCATCCGGGCCACCCCGTAGTCCTCGATCCCGCGAACCCGGGTTTCGATGGCATACCGGCGATGTTCGATATTGGTCAGGAACTCCTGCAGGTATGCCACGGTCGCGGCCTTGACTTCATGGAACACCGCCAGATCGACACCCTCGGCACGAAGCAGGCGCTGCAACTCGCCGTTGAACTGTTTTGTGTTGCCGCGCAACGCTTCCAGATGCGATTCCAATTCGAAGAGCACGCTGAACACTCGTCGATCCGTACCCGACTCCAGCTCGTGGAGCAGATCCCCTAACCGGTCGGAGATGGCATCGAGCACGGCCGTCTGCAGTGCACCTGTGGAAGCGAGCATCGTCATCGCGTGCATTACCCCGGCGAACGCGGCCTCACCCTGCCGAGTGAGCGAATACTGCAAGTTCCTGCGCTCGTATTCGCTCGCAGTCCGGTAGTTCTCGGAATGATTCTGAATGACGTCGACCAGATTCCAGGCCCGCAACTGATCCAACGCCGCTGCGAGATCATCATCCTCGAGCGCGTCCAGCCACCCCACCTGACGCAGCCGCGCCCGGACATCATCGATGCCGAGCGCAGTCTCGAGGCGCTCATTGGCCTCTCCGAACGCGTGCAGGATCGACACGTACAGTCCAGCTCGATCGCCGGTCGTGAAGCGGAACATTTCGGGTGGGACACGGATGGGGTCCATGGGTGCTCCCTGAATCGGTACTACAGCCGCCCACCATAGCGGCGGCGTCCGACATACTCCGCGAGTTCATCGAGCAGGCCGTGGGCAACCCGCTCCTCGGGGACCGACGCACCAATCGCTCGCATATGCTCCGACAGTTCGGCATCCCAGGGCACAGGAGTGACCCGCCCCACCGGCGGAGCATCACTTCCGACAGCGGCGAGATAGTCTGCGGTAGTCATGCGCCAAGGGTTAGCTCCCACGCGCGCAACGATATTGGCGGCAATCCGCAGGCCTTCCCCGTCGAAGTCGCCGTGGTAGTGCAGCTGCGCTCCCGCGCCGGCCAACCTTTCGAGCAGCAGCACAGCTGCCCCGCTGGGCCAACCGGAGGTGCAAACCATCGGTGGACAGTTGTCCTCGAAACGAGTCAGCGTCAACGCCAGCACACTCGGGTTCTCCACCACCCAAACCCGTTCCGGCACCTCGTCGAAACGATCGACAGCACGTAATTGCCGCAGAGTCAGCGCCGCGGCCTCACCTGCATCCGCACATAGGCCGAGGATTCGGGCCACCACCGTATTACCGCGCACGCGTAGTCCGGCCGCCAGGGTTGTCGAAGACAATTCATCACAGGCGATACCGGCCCTATCCCACAGACCGCGCAGCCCCGAAGCGTCGGTCGGCGGATCAATCCCATAGATGGTGGCGAGCGCCCTCACAACCAGACCGTGCACCGGAGGTCCCTCGTCGAGCCCATGCGGGTCACCGAGCACCGAATCCGCGAAAACCGCCAGCGGCGTTCCCGCACCGGGCAATTGGCCCACCACCCGTAGCGCGCGTTCCAGCTCCTCCAGGCTGCGGTCCACCGACCTACCGATGAGGCCGTTCCGTCGCGTAGCCTCCGCCCACGTCTTCAGTACAGGCTGCGCCCGCACCACTTCATGATCCGTAAGCCAGTGCCACAACTCCTGCCGCGCCTCATCCGCGTTCCGCTTCTCGGTGGCTCGATCACCGACCGGCCCGATCAGCTCCGCGACAGCTTCCCGCACAGTCACACCAGTAGCGTCGAGCAACACCTGCTCGACATCGCGCATCGCGATCATGACGAATTCGCCTGGCAGCCTCGCCATTCCAAAGAAATCGGCGATAGCCGCCCGCTGCTCGTCATCGAGCGGCCCCACCTTGACTCGCATCACACTGTGCCCAGTCGACAGTCTGCGATGCAGCGCGACCCACAGCGGACCCAGCGCCGGCGACAGCTGCCGTACGGATCGGTCAGCCACCACACCTCCGTTGCTGAGCCATAACTCCCGTTCTTGGCCATCACGCGTCCGCATCTGAAGAACCGACCGTATCTCAGCTGCCACAGGACGAGCACTCGAAAGCTCGGGGCACCATGGGGGTCAACCAAAGCCGGGGCAGTCCCGTCATGCACCCGGGCGAAGGTCCCTGTTTCCACCTACGGGACCGCGATCGAGGCCTCCTGCCCTCAACTGCCCCCTGTCACTGCGGTCCAGCGTCGCGCTGACCATCGAATGCTGGACCGCGCGGCCTAGGGTGGGGACGAGCAGGCCGCGTTCGTGGCTGAGCCCGAGCAGTTTTCCCGAGGCGACCTACCAATCCTGGTGATTGCAGGCCCCACTGGACGGGCTGATCGATCTGACCGCGAATTCGGTTGCTGCACAGCCGAACCGGTCGCCAAAGTAAAGCCAGTCTGCGGGATTGATCACGGGAGGTCGTCTCGCTAATGTAAGTCGGTGCGTGGGGACATCTCGGGTGATCGATTCGCGAGCGCGATCCGACTCCTGCTTCTAATCGCGGCGACCGCCGATCCTCTCAATGATGCTTCGAGGCAGTTCGCGCCGGCGAATGCGGTGGCGGTGCTCCACTCGGAGAGCCGGTTGCAGAAGCTGGACTTCTGGCTGCGGAATCCCGACTATCTGGCGGATGAATTGCTCAACGATTACGAGCGCGATCCAGATCCCCGGGTTCTGGACATCGTGGGAGAAATTCTCGACTCCGAGGAGCCCGAGATCTGCGCTATTCCCATGACCCGCTACCTGTTCGGCGCATTCGAGAACCTGGACCGGGCGTTGAGCCTGCTGGTCACACCCGGTTTGCTGGTCGTGAAGCCGCAGCGCGGAGCGGTCGGCACCGTGATCCGGGACAGCTACTACCTGACCCAGAAGGGGCGGGAAATCTCGGATCAGGCCACCGCTGGGTTCCCCGAGCTGGCGTGGTACACCACACGAGCACGTCTCGTGAAGGCCCTCGCCGAGGCGACAGGACATTCCGCGCTCGCGCTGCGCAAACGTCAATACCTGCAACGGGATTACGCGCAAACGCCGCTGGGAGAGATCATTCCCTCGATCGCGGACAAGGCGCGCAAACGGTTGGAGGAGCTACGGAAGTCGCTATTGGAGGGGGATGCCGCGTGAACATGGACCTGCAGGTGCCCGGCGCGGGAGAGTTGCACCGGCGCATCGGAGCACTGACCGGGGTAGCTCCCGAAGAAGTGGCGGCGGTGTTGTCGAAGCACGGCATGGAGCTGACCGGGCCGCTACCCACCAAACGGGAATTGGTGGTGCATCGCCTGTATTGCGACGGAGTCAAGTCCGGAACCGAAGGCAACGACGGGCCATTCACCGTCGACATGAGACTCGGGCGCGGACCGTGGGCGATCGCCAGCACCATCAACTCTGCCGGCAAATCTAGCCTACTGTGGGCACTGAGTTTCGCCTTGCGAGGTGAGGGCTTCGACGCGTTCTGCAGGCCGGAGACGGAGGGATGGTTCCGCTACGTACGCGCAGACATCGCTGTCGGTGGGGTGAACGCATCGGTTCGACTGTCTTTCGAGCGATCCGGACGGCCCAGCGCGCGATTGCTGACCGCCGACTCGATCGAAGCTCTGCTAGCTCTCAACGGCCGCGAGGAAGAGCACGCGGGCGTGTACCTTTCCGCGACAGCTGATCCCGCTGGGGTCAAAACCCTGATCGGGAGCTTCATGATGGAGCGTCTCGGACTGCGGCCGGTGTCAGTGTGGGCAGCGGAGAAGGGCGCGCCGAAGAATCCCGATGGTGATCGAGACAGCGTCGAGCAGATTCACGG
This sequence comes from Nocardia sp. NPDC051030, assembly GCF_040683015.1. Lineage (NCBI taxonomy): Bacteria > Bacillati > Actinomycetota > Actinomycetes > Mycobacteriales > Nocardiaceae > Nocardia > Nocardia sp. NPDC051030. The sequence goes on from NZ_JBFBCD010000004.1 coordinate 10,568, forward strand.
TTGGTCGAGCTTCTTCTACGCGATCGCGTTGAACTCGGCGAGTGACACCCTGCTGCTGGGACCTACGATCGTGGGCCAGCTGCCGGTGAAGCTGATGCAGCTGTTCCTCGATGTGCCCTATGCGTCCGAGTTGTCGCGTGTGTCCACCATGCGCCGCGCCGAAACGCAGGAAACACAACGGATCGCACGCCGGTCACATGAGGACGCCATCGCCCGGAAGAATCATGTCGCGCCGCTGCGCCAGGCACTCACGGCTGCACAGCAACAGCTTCGCGACATAGAGAACGACCACCCTGATGTGCGGTCGTTGACCACCGATTCCGGGCGCGCAGCGAAGATCCTGGCGCAATGCCACGACGCATACGACGAAGCGGTCGAGAACCACACAGCCGCACGCAAGGACAGACAAGCGGATGAGCGTGCCCAGCGCCGAGCCAAGCAGAGCGAAGCAGCGCGTTTGCTGTTGGGTGCGCTCGAACCCGATACTTGCCCACGCTGCGACCATGAAATCGACGACGAACGGCGAGCGGCCGAGGAATCGTGGCATGTCTGCTCGATCTGCGCCAATCCGCTACCGACCACGGAGTCTGATCCCGAGGCCGAGGCGGAAGCATTGGCCCGCATCGAACTTCGCCTCGCCGCATCCGTCTCCGCGGAGAAGAGCTGCCTGACCGTCAAGGACGCCGCCGCAGACGACCTTAAGGCCGCTCACACCGCCTACGAGGAGGCCAGGGCCCAGGTGTCCGAAGTCCGTTCCAGCGACTGGTACGCACATATGGAGGATGCACAACGCACCGTGCAGCAACTACAAGGCGCACTCACAATCGCGGCCGGGGAGCCGAATTCGACCACCCCGCGTGCCCTCTTGGCGGCGTTGGACGGGGCGCCGCCGGAAACGAAGAGGGTCGCTCCCACAAAGCCGGACGACCAGACCGTGCTGACAGCAGCAGCCGAGGTCCTCAAGGATATAGTGGATCGGCACAGCCGAGCCCTGTTCACGGAGCTGAACGACGAAATCGTCCGGATCGCGCGCGAACTGGGCGTCACGAATCTGACCAGCGTAAATCTGACTTTGGGTGGTCAACTCAATGCGATGAAATCCGGTGCCAGGCACCGTTTCTCGGCATTCAGCCCCGTCGACCGTCTGCGGATGCGGATTGCGGTCGTCGTCGGAATGATCGTGGTGAGCCGTAGGCGGGGCATCATGTCTCATCCCGGCCTGCTGCTGATAGACGCGCCCACCGCGGATGAGCTGACACCGCAGGTACGATTTCAGGTCCTCGACACCTTGTACCGCACTGGAAACAGCGTTCCTGGACTTCAGATGGTGATCACCTCGATAGAGGAGGTTCTCTGGGATATCTTCCCGGAGGATCGCATCATCACTGGAAAGGCCCAGCGAGAGATGTTCTGAAGGGCTGCCGCGCAACAAGAGCCGTCGACAAGGAGCGATCGTGCACAGCATGGACGAGCGAATCGCCGAATGGTCGCGGACTGCGGCTCCCGATCGGCTGCGATCCGGACCAGCGCTTGAGGACTTGGGAGGAATCGACGAAATCGTCTGCCAGGCAGAGTATTTCACCACGAGCCCGTTCCTCGGCCTTCTTGTCAGCGCTGCAGGTCAGCGCCCCGAGCGGGTATCGGCCGCGCTCGGGGACTTGATCGTCACGTGCATGGCCGGTTCTACCCATCACCTCTCCTTTGCGGAAGCAGCCGACGCTCTAGCCTGCTCCCCACAATTGGCCCGAGCCCTGAGCCCAAAGATCACCCGAGCACTGCTGCGGCGAGTCCACGAAGCCCAAGACGCCATAGACAATCCCACGGTCGCGTCGATCGGCGCAGAAGCCGCCGAATGCCTTGTGCAGCTTGCCTTCGCCGGAATCGCCACCCCAGCTCAGTTGCTGGGCGCCCTGGACGCGGTCACCGAAGACCTCGATGAACTCTCTGAGGAGTTCGCCGTCAGGCTCCCCAGACTGCTCGGCGTCCTCGACGCCCATCATCCCGACGCTGGGTTACGGCAAGCTTTGGAGCGCTGCCTCACCCGTGATCACACCTTTCGTGACGCTGCCTTCGAACTCGCGCTCTCCGATGTCCGCAGTGCGCTGAGACTGGAAGGCTACCCTGCCATGGTTGAGAGGTTGACCGCTGTTCGCCAGCGGCTGCGAGAACTGACAACCGTCGACGCCGACCGCCTGGACGCCAGAATCTACCTGGCTGGGATCGAAGGTCTGCTGGGACTATCCGCACCAGACGCCCCGAGTCGAGTAGCCGCGGCCGCCAGCACGCTGCACGAGAATCTGCACCGATACCGCGCCTGGCGGATGCGTACCCGGACCCCCGCGTGGGCGTGTGGTCGTCAAAGTGACATCACTGCTTGGGCCGAGCTGACTACGCTACTGGATGCCGCAGCCAAACATCTTGGGCGCGACGATCCCTGGTACGAGCACGGCCGCGGAATCTTGACCGCACTGTCGCGCGCCTATTCCGCTCACCACACGGTCGTGGTGTTGGCCGACACTCCCACAGCCGGAGTAGTCGAGACCATCATCGCGCCCGTGGTCGAAGACGCGTTTCTTGAGCGCGAAAGCCGAATCGAGTTTCTCGCTCACGCCCTGGAGCACGACGACGAGATCCGGGAAAACCCTGTCGCTCAGCGACTCTATCGATCCTTGACCGCACGCCTGCGGGCACCGACCTTGGCCGAGGGTGAAGGAGACGCCCCTCCGGGAAAATTCAGGCGCTGGCCGGCGATCGCCCGTCAGCTCGAACCCGATGACTTCGCAACGCTGACGGCCCAGAACGATGACCGGATCATGGATCGGCTTGAGCTGGCCCTACGCGACCGAGACGATTTCCTTCATGCCGCCAGCGATCCCAAGTACAGCAGGCTGCTGACCACCCTCATCGACCGGCTCAGCCAGTCTCGCGATTGGCTCCCCGGGATCGCCGAACCGTTCCAGGTGCTCGTCGACGCAACCGTGCGGTTCGCCTGCCACTGCTACGACGTCGGCCGCAAAATGGGCGGCAGCTACACCGAATTCCTCAGAGCCCGCGACAAAGACGGCAAGAAGCAGAAGGTCGACGAAGCGCTCTTTCACCAGTACTACCGCGAGTTCCTCTGCGGAACAGCGTTGTTCCGAGTGGTGAAGTCCGAAGTGATCGACCTGGCCGGCGGGCGCGCCGACATCCTGATCAGCTTCCCGTCGGCGTCCTTCAACGTCGAATGCAAGATCGAGGAGAAGGACGCGAGTCGGCAAGGCCTCCACCAATACGTAGCTCAAACAGCCGAGTACCAGAACACCGGCCCCTCCTTCGCCATCCTCCTCGCACTGGACAAGACCATCGGCGCCGAAGGAGCGGTCAACTTGTTCGACAGCATCTGGATCGAAGAAGTCCAGCGGCCGGATGAGGCTGAACCTTGTCTCGTCGTCATTGTCCGAGTCCCCGGAGGACGAGAAAGCCCGAACGATCTGAGGCCCGCGTCTCCCGCGCTTCGTGCGGTCGGGGGAGGAATCGGAACATCGGCATAAGCGCGAATGTCAACGGACCGAGGAATCGGCCCCGCTAAGGACCGGATCTTTTCGGGGTGATTATCGGTGTCGTTTTCGGGGTGTTTCTCGGGGTACCGATTAAGACACCACCCCTTGACGACGGTCGAATCGCAGCTCAGCGGGCACTTTTCTGCCACCGTGCAACCCAGGGTCTTACCCCTGGTACTCAAGGCAAAGAGGCCGACATCGTCATCCTGGTCCTAGACGCTGCCGCTGACGAGCAGAAGGCCCGTGGATGGGAAACGGCCAAGTCCAATCTGCTCAATGTCGCGGTCACCCGCGCTCGGCGACGCCTCGTTGTCATCGGAGATTTCGAGAACTGGGCGACACTTCGACACTTCAGCACACTGGCCGAGCAAACCGAGGACGGCGGGCTGCTCGAGCGCTGGTCACCGGACCGAAATGGATAGCAGCGGCCAGTAAACATGATGGCGCGCAGTAGAACTATGAGAAGCCAAGTCATGCCGAGCACCCGCTGGCTCTGGCCATCGCGTCCCCCTGAACCTCGACCGCGAACCCCGATTCGAGCTTCTCGGCCGGCGACAGCTGACGAGATCGCGTCACGCGCGACCCGCGGCCACTCGACCTCTCCACGCCCGCTGAACTGCGGATATGTACCAACGTTCGGGTTCGAGCAATCGCCCGCCCATGCCCGTGGACACCGCGGTCAGAGAGGCCATCGGCACCTATCACGGTACCGACCAGGACTCATCCCTCAACCAAACGTGAAATTCATGAGCACACCAGTCAGGGGAGTCCGAGGCGTTCACATTCTGCATCGATGATGCGGGCATCGCGAGACGCGGACGTCTCATGTGGATTCGCCGAGTCATCGAAAGCGCCGTCGACCGCAAGTGGATTCGTGCTCTTCGTGTCGCTCTTGCGCGCGAACTCATCGAACAACGCTTGTTTTCGTTCAAGAATTTCCACAATCCGTTCATCCACACTGTCTTTCGCGAGAAGCCGATGGACCTGCACGGTCCGGGTCTGGCCCATGCGATGTGCCCGGGCAATCGCTTGGTCCTCTGAACTTGGCTTCCACTGAGGCTCGGTAATGATAACCACCGACGCGGCCTGGATGTTCAGACCCACACCGCCTGCTTCGATTTGGCTGAGCAGCGCAACCGGTTCGCCGTGATTGGTGAAATCGTCGACCATGAGTTGACGCTCTGACGGACCGACACTGCCTGTCAGTGGACCGACCGCGTTGGCTCCCAGTCGGTTTCGGATTGCAGCAAGGACATCGAGGAAGAAGGAGAACACGATAACCTTGCGGCCGTCCTCGAATGCTTCGTCGACGATTTCGGCGAGGCGCTCCAGTTTCGCCGAGTTTCCGGATTCGTATGCGGCGCGCCGCATGCGCATCATGTTCCGGTCGGTCGCCGCGTTGCGGTACATGCGCTTGTCGTCGGAAGTGAGCTGTACCCACTCGTCGATCTCGATCTTCTCGGGTAGCTCGGTGAGAACATCCTCCTGGTTCCGGCGGAGGTAGACGGGAGCCACAGCCCGCCGGAATTGCCTTGCACCGCCGAGCGCATCGCTGGGGTTGATGCGCGTGGCCAGCCAACCGTCGAGATATCGAACCAGATTGCGGAATTCCTCGACGCGGTTCTCCATCGGTGTTCCGGTCATGAGCAGAAGGTGCTGAGTCTGATCGGTGAGGCGCTGAACATGTCGGGAGCGCTGAGCATCCGGGTTCTTGATGTAATGCGCTTCATCGACGATGAGCATCGCGATCCCGGCGCCAGCTTCGGCCAGAACCCTCAGACGCCCGACTGTGGTGAAGGTTGTCACCGCGATCCCGCCGTGCTCGACCCACCGCGCACCGTGTGTCTCTCGATCGACGCCGTGAAGACTGAACGCGGTGAGCTGCGTGTGCTTCTCGATCTCTTTGAGCCAGTTGATCTGAACACTCGCAGGGCAAACCACCAGGAATTGCGTTCGCCCGTTTGACGCCAGATGAGCGCACACCGCCAGCGCCTGGATTGTCTTGCCCAATCCCATTTCGTCGCCGAGGATCGTCCGTTCCTGGTGGATGGCGTATTGCGCACCGAAGAGTTGGTACCTCCGGAGTGTCGATTTCAGCAGACTCGTATCGAGTGGGAACGCGGAAATCTGCTCGCGTAGCGACGGTTCGAGATATCCATGTGACGCCTCGACGTCTTCTGTCTCGCCCGCACCCCCGAGGGTCGACAACAGCGAATTCACTGCTGCCGCATCGATGAGGTAGTCCTGCCACAGTTGATCGGAGTCATATGCCGACGGATCGGCACCGTGCTCGGCGCTGTCGAGCATCCGACGAAGCAATTCCGTTTGAGGATCGGCGAGCACGGTACGTAGTTTGACCACTGCGGCCGCCGCGACGCCCTTCGTCTCCCGCCCGGTGAACAGCTGACGCAACTTCCCTTGAGCCGCAGGCCCGGCTCGAGTGATGTACGGCTCGACGACGCCACTCAGCGATGCAATCGGGTCACGAAGAGCGGCTACGACCGCATCGGTGTGTCTGATTGCAGCCAGTTGTGCGAGCAGCTGGATATGAGCCGGCGGTCGCCGCTCGGAGTCGATTCGAAGGAAGGTCGTCGAACGCAATGTCGCCTCGTACGCCAAGGCTGCGTCGAGCACCTCGTTGACGGTGTGCGGGCCTACTCCCGGCACCGAAACCAGGTGCCGCGGATCGGTCTGGAGGATATCGGCGACTGTCCGATAGCCGGCCGTGGCGAGGACACCCAGACGAACGGAGCCGCCGATCAGCGGTCGCAACACGTCCAGATTTCGTTCACGCAGCTGCTGAGCGACACTGTCGGCCACGATCACGTCGACCTGGTGCCGGACGGTTGCACGGAGTACGTCCGGGGCATCGAACAAGCTTGCCGCCCGCCGGAAGAATAGGCGCAGGTCGTCGATCGCTTCCCGGGCCGCGCGGCGATCATTCCGCGGCTCGGACCTGCCCGACAAGATCTGATCCTGATTCACCGCGCTCCCTTTGTCGTGGAACTGGTGGCGTAGCTACCTCGACCCCGGCTGAGCTACCACGGTCATCAGTTGCCCAAGGATCGCAGCGTGATCTTCAAGCATCGCGCAATACGCGGGCGGAATCCAGACTGGCCGGCTATTCGTCCACCAGCTCCTGGAAGATACGGGTGCGGTGCCACGCGAAATAGGGCTCACGGGTGCTGGTCCACCATGGGCTCGAATGTCCCCGCAAGTAGTCATCGACGTGGCGCGACACATCGTCGGACTTCTTGACGGCGTTGCTGATCAGGAGCTTGCCTCCCTGGTCCACGCCGATGTAGCCGTGTTCGAACAAGCTGTCACAGCCGACCGTGCAGGCGAGCATGCCGATGTTCTTGAGGTCCTTGCGCTCTTCCTCGGTGCATTGCCCGCGCCGCTTGATATGCGCTGCGATCAGGAGCTGAGTGGGAAAAGTCCGCCCACATAGAGCGCACTGACCTCGCCCATGTTCCAGGAGTCGCCGTTTGAGGGCATGTTGCTCGCGACGGAAGCTCACCTCGCGAGTCCCGTCCGTCGGCCCATCCGGCGCTGCCGAGGCCTGCCGGGAAGTGTTACGCCCCAGCTGATCCGAGTAGCTGAGGTCGACGTCAAGATTGATGAGGTCTGCTAGATTCTCGGCGCGAGAACCCTCGACGACGGTAAAGCCCGATAGTGCGCCGTTTCCGTTCCATCCGATTGCTCGCCGAACCTCTTGAACCGGCACATCGATGGTGCGCAGCTCCACCAGCGCAAACATGTTCTCCCATGCCCGACCGTCCACATCGCGACCCCATAGTCGTTCAGCAAGGGCTTCATTCCGGAACCGTAGACCGATGTGGCTGGTGGCGTGGACTCTGTTGTCACCGCAGAAAGCCACGGGGTCACCGGCATTCAGTTTCTTCCACTTGCCGGTGTTCACGCCCGGCGTCACCGCCCACATGCGAGCCGAGCCGTCCGGGAACACCCGCCGCAGGTCGGCGCGAACTTCGCTGTCCAGTAGATCAATGTGGTCGTCGAATCGAACCTTCGACCGAATCGTCGTGTCGAAGTGCTGCCGGACAGGACGATTGCTGAGGCGGGCAGGCAGCAGGGCGATTCTCACAAGGGCTCCGTCACAACCGGTTTGGCGCTGATATCCGAACACAGCGTCAGACGCTTTGTCCCATTTGACCGAGTCTGCCAGATCAACCCGACCCTCGCATATGTAGGAATCGTTGTTGCACAGGCCATTTCATTTCGACGAGACGTTTCGTATGCTCACGCCATGCCGGAATCGCATGTCGTCCTCGCAGGATCCTGGGCCGACTCTCACATATTCAGTGCTGCAACAGCTTTCGCCGATGCCCGCACAAGCGCGCTGACGCTGAAGCAGGCTGTGCAGAGCGGCTGGTATCTGCTGCGATTCCTCGACGACACCTTCTACGTTGGCGAGTCAGTCGACCTACGAGCACGGATGGGCGGGCAAGACAGGAAGTGGGGCGAGGAGATCGCGACCGTGCGGTTCCGGGTGGAGGCGGCCTCCAAGCAGGAATTGAAGCGGCGCGAAAAGATCCTCACTCGCGAGCTGGAGACACTGGGGGTGCCGCTGCGTAATGTGCTCAACGCCAGTATCGAAGCTGGCCGCGATGCGCTCGACGAGCTACTACCCGCGGCCGAGCAGAACCGGTGGCTACGCGATCCGCGCGGGTACAACGCCGCCGATCAGACACCGATGAAATCGATGGCGGCGCAGGAGATCCGGTATTCGACGTCGGCGCGGCGATATCACGACAAGCCCGAGGAAGCCGCGGTCACCGCAGTGTTGCGAACGTTCTTGGAAGCCTGCGTACCAGCGCCACGCGCAACCGAATTCCAGTACTGGTCGGTCAGCACCGGCACCTACAACGGGCGTCGCCGACTATGTGTGAGCGTCGGCAAAATGGAGGTCCTCGTCGTGAACGAGAACCTTTCCGGCTTCCTGAATGTCCGTCGGAGCCTGGTCGCACCGGATCGCCGAAGCGAACGCGAACTCCGCCGCCGCCACCCTGATACAACGCTCCATCACGCGGTATATGACGACGCCGGCACCGACCTGGTGCTGCTCTCCTCCCCGACACTGGACGGTCTGCAGCGACTTCTCGACGATCCGCAAGTAACCGCCGCGGCGGCCCGTCTGGTTTTCGATGTCATGCAGAAACACTTCTGCAAATACACCCGCTACCACTGCCCTCAAGTCGTGCAGTCGGTGTATCCCGGATATCCAAGGGCCATGCACGAGCAGTCCGGAATCGAGGTCGGTCACGCCGTAACCGAGGTGGTACCCGCGCCCTTCTACGCGGAGGCCGATGACGCACCAGCGAACACACCCGAGGGGGAAGTAGCCGCGCACAACGACGAAGAAGCGGGCGATGTCATCTGCTTCTGGATCGTCACAGCCGGACCGCAGAAGTCCGGCCGCAACCAAACTCGCGACTTCCTCGCCCGTGGCGAGTGGCGGATGGACCCCGACCCGCGCTTCGAGTCCAAAGTGGCCGCCATGCTTCCCGGTGAGCGCATCGCAGTGCAGAACCGGCGAAACGTCGCCAGCGACGATATTCCGTTCGACCGCCGCGGAAACCTGGTGTCGGCGATGGATTTCCACCTCACAGGCACCATCAGCAGCAATCCCGGCGACGGCTGCTCAGTGCGGGTGGCATGGGATGCCGCGACCGTTGTGCCGCGACGGTACTACCTGTACACCAGCCAGGACACCGTGTGGGTGATGGCTCGCGGGCTAAGAGCGACTTGGGACGATCTGATCGGTTTCGTGTTCGACGGTAAGCCGCAGCAGAACATCGATGCACTCCGCAATGCTCCGAGGTGGTCCGGTCGGTTCGGCGATAGGTAGTCCGTCGCGGATAAGGCAAAACCGTTCGGGTAGAGGCGAACTCGCCCTACAGTAGACACCGATGTTCAAGCGTTGAAGCTGTCACTGGAATCCGCTATCATGCCTGATCGAACTCACCGGATTGGACAGCGGCCAGGAAGGTGTCCCATCGAGCAGGAGGGAACACCAGCGCTGGGCCGGTCGGATCCTTCGAATCCCGTACACCGACGTTGCCTCCGTATAGGTGCGCGGCCTCCACGCACGCTTCTCCGCCCTGGCTCCTACTGCTCTTGAACCAGTCGGCTCCGGCAAGATCGCTCACGCTTCGTACTCCTTCGCCACACACCTCAAAAGGTGTTTGCTCTCAGCTTCATTCAACGCTACCCGGCCAAACTTCACGTATGCATCGCTGTAGCGGGAGACATCGGTTTCGCTGTCGTAGTACAGACGAGTGCCGTACGACTCCACGTAGATGGTCGTGGGCTCAACGGGTGCGCCGGTGGCGGAATCGCTGGGAAACTCCAAGATCACGAACGGTCCGACGTGGCCGCCTAGAGGAAATCCCGCGCTGAACGGAATGACCCGGACTCGAACATTCGGCGGTGTGTCAGCCAGGCGACGGAGCTGCGCGGCCATGATCTTTCGCGATCCGGCTACCCGCCGCAGCACAGCCTCATCGATGAGAAGGTCGACCTCAACCGGGGACAATCGCCGGGTAATAGCGATTTGCCGCTGCATTCGAACCTGTACCCGCTGTTCCAGCTCCACGGACGTATCTGCGCTGAAGTAGACCCGGTCCAGCGCTCGCGCGTAGTCGGCAGTCTGGACGATGCCGGGCACCGTGTCGGTCTGGTACATCGTGACGCGCTCGGCGGCCAGTTCCAGCGACATATACGTCTCGAAGTCAGCCGGAATCAGGTCCTCATACCTTCTCCACCAATGCGATTCGTCGTCCGACCGAGTCCGCTTGTCAGCTTGCAACGCCAATGCCTTCATCTGATCCATACGCTCAGTCGACACTCCATACAGCTTGCACAACGCCTCGACATCGAGCTGCCGGATTCGCGGGTTCTCCCCCTTCTCCAACCGCTGAAGCGTCCCGGATCCCCGCTCGATCAGCCTGGCCGCATCTACGAGCGATAGCCCTGCCGCTAGCCGCATCTCCCGCAGTTGCCTGCCCAACTGCCGCCGAGGAATCGTGGTCGGATTCTTGCTCATTAGCGTGGCTCCCGAATTTTGGGTGACGCACGTGCCGAAACATGGGTGACTACTTGGCAAACCGTGGATTTCATTGTCAGCGTGTCTTGGACGGCGTGCAGGGGGAATGGGCGGATTCCTTTGGGTCACCCGAATCTCCCACACGTCTACGTCGCCGGGTCTTCTACTGAGCGGGCATCAGCCGACCACCAAACTCACCTGCTCGGTACAAGCCAAATGGAGGCCGTAATGCCTTGGGACATATGGGCTCTGCTGTCGATCATCGCCCTGTGCAGCGCCGTCATCCTCTGGTCCTGCTGGGGCTTCTACACCGAAAGCCGCACGGAGAGCACCAGTTCCCTTCGACTTCTACTCACCGGAGGCGGACACCTCGATGTCCCCCGCCCAAGCGGACACACCACTGGACGACACCGCTCCACTCAACGTTGGAGGTGACCGAACCGTGAACGCCGCCGAAGTAGCCGTCCTGGCCGCACTGCACCCGGACAACGAACTGACCACCGCGCAGCTCCAACAGGCGTCAACCCTGACAAGCTGGCGAACCCGCAACGCACTCGCCCAACTCGAAGCCCGCGGTCTGATCATGCCCAGCCACTCCCGTAGGCGCTGGCGGATCAGTGCCCGCGGTCGAGCCGCGCTCATGACAAAAGGAAAGCGCTTTGCCTGACGTCCAAGGGCCACCGCCACCAGCGTCGACGGGCGGGATCGAGTCCGCATACATACCGTGGCTGGAGCGTCACTACGTGGGTCCGGTCTTCATGACTTGTCCATGACGGATCGGATCTTGCACGCTCGCATACGCCCGATGCGGCGGCCTCCGCACATCAATCATCAATGATAGTTTCGCCCAATTTGTCCGTTAAATCGCCTGTGTACCAAGACGTTCCGTGCTAAACGTTGTAAGTGGATCAATGGGCAGATGTATCGGGCGCAGACTGGAATTCTCCCCAGGACTGGGGCCCATACACCTCGGGCCTCTGGGGATACGCACGCCGTAATCCCGCCAACTACCGCCCTGCCGACTCGAATCCGGTAACGCCCAAAGAAGTGGTCTGGGTTCTCGCCGACCCGGGCTACCCCGCCGTCGCGATCCACCATTCCACCCCGGACTGCGATGTACTAGAGGTCGACTGCGCGCTGGCCCGTCGCTGCGGCGGACCTCCTAGGATCGAGCAGCGCCGGTACGAAAACGTCCGTTCCCGCGCAGCACCACTCGCCTGCCCTGTCTGTGACCGAGACCGGACTGACGAATCGATGCTTCGGGACTGCAGGGTCAATACACACGAGGGGGTGCGGTACGGGAGCGTCGTGCGCTGGCGCGAGACTCCGGACAGACGGTGGTTCGCAATAGTCCGCTACCGGGACACCGGTGGCGACCTGATCGTCGGAGTACTGCCGAGCGAAAAGCTCGAACCCGACGCCAAGTGAGCGGGGTGCATCTCCGGCTGCCTGCCGATGCTGACAGTGCCCCCACTGTCGCCGATCGCATTCGCCCGAACTGCTTGTCAAGATTTTCGGACCCGATTCGAATTTGAGCCGTAACCGCCACCAGCAGCGGTTGATTGGCTTCTGACCTGACCCTGCTGGTTCGGTCTGGTCGGACCAACTCCCGGGGTCCGGTCACATGCCTCGCCCGTGACGAAACATGCTGAGAACCGATATTTTTGGCATTGCTCATATGCGTGGGAGGCCGAGGTTAAGCAATCGTTGACTTAGCGTCCCACCTAATCAGAGGTTCGGCTCCGCGGTTCGAAGCAGTTCCAGCAGACCGTTGACGGAAGCGAACTTCTCATCCGACAGCGGGTCAGGGGCGAAATGCATCAGCTCGTTTCGGATCTTGCGAACCGCCTCGAGCAGTTCGAGGAACTGACCTTGATCGAGTCTCCAGCCGATCTTCGCCCATCGGCTCGAGTCCGCGAGAATGTGACCGTAGTTGCCGAAGGTGAGATCCGACGAGGCCTTGACACGACTGCGTTGCCCCTGAGGAAGAAAAGTCTTGAGTTCCTCGATGTCGAAAATGTCTACTGCACAGCGCAATCGGTTCTCCGCCTCCTCGATCAGGATGAAAGGCCGTGCCAGAGTGCCGAACTGAGCCGTGAGGTCGGAGGCGGTGAGGATTCCGGTGACTCGGGTTCGATCCGCATCACGGACGAAGACGAAACCGTTCTCGTAGATCACCGGGATCTGATCGAGTAGCAGGGCATCGTGATCGACGACCGGGGCGCGCACGATCGCATCCTTCAGCGAAGGGTCGTCGAACGCCATGTGGGCGCGACCGATCGATTCCCACGTCACGGCACCGTGATACGCACCATCGCAATCGATTACAGCAAGTTGCGAGAACTTTCGCTGCACCATCATCGTTTTGGCATACGTCAGAGCGACTTCCGAGGATACCGACATCAATCGCGCAGGCAGGCTGCCGAGCCTCCGCGTCATCGGCTCCGCTTGACTGACGTCTTCGACTTCCGCCGCACCGTAGCCGACTGTCGAGTCCGCGTCGGGCTCCGTGCCGAGCGGCACCAGTGTGATGACCGCGCTGAGATCACCCTCGGTGAAGGGCGGCCGGGTGGTCATGCCTTTGCCCGCGAGATCGGACTTGATCATGGAAATCACTGCGGCCGTGCGGCGCTCGGCACCCCAGTGCTCGAGGAAGTTGCGGATGGTCAACGTACGCGGAGTGGCGAGATCGCGAGCGGCGGCGTCATCCAGCAACTCGCTCGCGCTGGTGACCTCCGCATCGCCCGCGAACCCCGGATCAGCGCCGGTATCGGCCAGACTCGCAATGCGCCGTGCCGCATCGTGCCGCGCCAGCCCGCACACTGTGAGCAGCGAACCGAGGCTGGCTCGAAGGTCGGGTCGGATGGATTCCCAGGCGATATTGGACCGCAGCCAATCGACGCTGCGAACGTGGCGCAGCTCTGGGGGCTCCTGCGCACGATACTGGTACGGCCCGCTTACCCGACCGATCGCGACCCTCCCCGGCAGGGTCTTCAGCGGCATGACGATGTAGTCGCCATCCTTGATGTCGGTGTCGAACTTCCAGAGCTGGCCTGCCCAGTTACCGATCACGGCGCGACCGACGTCGGGATAGGCTCGCTGCAGCGCGGCAATCAACTCCGGCCATGTCGAGTAGGCCTTCAAGTCGCTCATTTCGTCCCAACCAACGATCGCGAGACCGTCCGCGAGAGCTTGAGTTTCACGCTCGCCGTTGCTGCCTCCCCGGATGAGCCACGCCCGCGGATCATGTGAATACTGTGCGACGTCAGGCACGACCGATCTCCCTCCCCTAGCAGGCCTACGCGACCTCGCTGTAATACCCGTGATCAGAGTACGCATTATCGTCACAGCTATGGGCGGATTTCGATCTTGCTATGCACGATTCCAACACGCGTTTCCGGATCGCGGCCGGACCGGTCCGCGACAAGCCATGGGGATAACCTCTTCAGAGGAACCAATCTGCCAGCCAAGTCTCTCGCGATTCCGATCGGCTCCGTCGTCCGTGTATCACTGTGAATCCGTGAGGGAATGAAGGTACATGTGTACAGGGTCATCGGGCAGATCTCGATCGATCCACCCGGGAATAGGCGTCAGGCCTCGAGCCCAAGGCGCCAATATTCGGTAGACCGCCCGAGCATCTGCGGGCCGCTGAGCCGGCTCGCCGGTAAGCATCTGATGGGTGAGCTCCTCCAGCTGCGGTGGTACGCCACTCATCGATATCGGCGCTTCAGTTCGATTCCAGGCATGTTCCATCAGCTGTTCACGCGATCCGAAAGGTCTTGAACCGGTAAGTAGTTCGTAGAGTAGACAGCCGACCGAGTACAAATCACTGGCTCGGCTGGCCGGCATACCCTCCAACAGCTCGGGAGCCATGTAGTAGAGCGATCCCGGAGCTTCGCCCCACTCGGTGATGGTGGAGTATTCCCCAGACTTCAATGACGTGGCTGCGCCAAAATCGATTACCTTGACCAGACCATTAGGAGAAAGGACAAGATTCCCCGGCTTGACGTCCCGATGTATCAACTCGACTTGGTGAGCAGCCGCCAGCACCGCGCATACCTGGGCTGCGATGCATGCGGCCCAGCTCACTGGCAGTCCACCGCGCTCACCGATCAACATGTTGACGGTATCTCCGGGGACCAACTCCATCACCAGGAAAAGCTCACCGTCACTGCCAAAGTCGTATATCGCGGGCACACCAGGGTGGTGCAGTCGAGCGGTGATTCTGGCTTCCCGGTTGAACCGGCGCCGCGCCTCAGTGTCAGTCGCAAACTCATCGGCGACGAGTTTGATGGCAACTTTGCGATTGAGGCGCAGGTCGATTCCACTCCACACCTCTCCCATGCCACCGCTCCCGATAGCGGACGTGATGCGGTACCGGTCGGCCAGTGTCTTCACGGCAGGAACCTGCTCTTCTTGCCGCTCCAAGTGATGACGATGCTGTCGCGGGCCCGGGTGGCTGCAACGAAAAGCAGGGAGCGGGCGCGTTTCATCTCCATGCGGAAGCGCGCTGGATCGCTCTGCTTCAGGTCGAGGATGCGGCTGGCGGGCACCCAACCCTCTGCCACGCCCGCGAGGATCATCCGCTGGTACTCCAAACCCTTGAAGCGGTGCATGGTGCCGATGTGCACGGGTGCGTCGATCTCCCGGGGGCCATCGGGTCCGATCACGCTGGCGTGAATGTCTGCCTTGCTCAGGCGTTTCGCGACCGCGTCCGCCATCCACCGCTCGGGTACCGCGACGGCGATGGATTCACTGTTCCATGTGGTGATCTGTTCGGCCAACCCATCGAGTTCGGCTTCCCACGTCGCATAGGACCGGAATGCGGGGTCCGGCCCCCGCAAGACCGACCGATAGCCGGAGAGGTCGTCGTTGCCGTCGTCGAGATCGTCCCATTCCTCGTCACCGAGCAATGCGGCGGCCATGCCCAGGATTTCGTGGGTCGTGCGGTAGCTCAGAGTCAGTTTGGCTGACCGACCACGGATGTTGATACCCAGCTGTCCAAGCGATGCGTACTGACCGTAAATCCGCTGGTGCGTATCACCGGCGATGAACAAGTCGTTCGGCCCATCTGGGACCATGGCACGGAGCATCCGCCAGTGGGTGGGGCTGAGGTCCTGAGCCTCGTCCACGACGATGTGCCGGTATCGATGCCGCAGCTCGCTACCTTGTTGTGGCGCAGTGTTGTTCGCGCTGTCGATGGCCTTGGTGCGTTCAGTTTCCAGGAGAGCGGCCCGTTCTGCGACCTGCCGCAGCGTCCAGACGTTCTGTTCGTCCAGCCGCTTCACGTAGCGCTCGACCAGACGCCAGATCGCAGCGCGCGCTTCCCTGCCGATGCGCTGTCCGCGCCCGGCACGGCGGGCCTTGAAGTACTCCGCGCGGGTAGTCAAGCCCTGTCCGAGAATGACCTGGGTCCACTCATCGTGCAAGAACTGCGGATCCCACCGTTGCTCACCTTGCTCGGAGAGGAGTCGCTCCCACTCTTCGACGGCCTTGGCGTCATTGATCCATTGCCTTCCGGCGCTGCCGGTAGCCTCTGTGGTCACCTTGACGGCGAGCTTGTCGATATTGAAGATGTCGACGCGGTCGAGGATTTCGGGGCCGGCTAGGTCAAGTAGGCGCTGCCGCAGGTCGGCGGCAAGGTTGGTATTGAAGGTTGTGAGGAGAACATCCTTGCCCGTTCCTGGGCCGAGGCGGTCCACCAGATGCTTTACCCGGTGCAGCGCGACGATTGTCTTACCGGTTCCGGGGCCCCCACTGACCCGGGCGGGGCCGCTGTATTTGCGGGCGACAATCTTGCGCTGGGTGGGGTGCAGAAACACCTTCCAGCGACCGAAGTCGCCCTCCTCCAGGATCGCTTGCAGCGCACCGTCTTCGGTCGTCACGGTGGCAGGGCGCGCCAGTGCCGCCTGGTAATCCTCGGCGTCGATCTCCTCCGTGGCCGCGACGGGGGTGGTGATCTGCTCCAGCACCTGCTCGGGCGTCTTCCCGGCATACAGCTCGAGCAGTACTTCGGCGGTGAGCTGCGGGGCGTAGGAGATGAGGCCTTGCAGTTCGTCCTCTGTGGTGATCTTGGAGATGAGCCCGAGCAGCGGCTCCGCGACACCGAGGCCCAGCAACGTCTCGGCAGCGTACTGCACGAAAAGCGGTGTCGGCCCGGCCGGTTCCTCCGGTACCGCGGCTTCGGCGGTCACCAGGTCGACGAATTCGATACCACCGCTGACCGGGTTGATCTGGTAGGCGTATCGGTCGAGGTTGTCGTAAACCTCCTGCCGTGGCTTGATCGCGACGATCACGTAGTCCTGCCCACCGGCGTGCAGCAGCAACGCCCGGTAGTCCAGGTTCACACGTGCCGAGAACAGTCGGGAATTACCCTTGAGCTGCTTGAGTTGCAAACCCGGTGACTCCGGGTTTTCCCGGAACTTGTGCTGGAAGTCGTAGATCGCGCCCTTGACGGCCCGCGGAAGCTTCAGCACTTCGTTGTAGGCCTTGTCGAGCATTCGCAAGGTGGCGCCACTCATCGTGTTCCTCCGATTCGTTCGGCGAGTTCGGTCGCCGTCCACGCCGGAGCGGGGCGTGCCTGCCAGCCCGCATCGGCGAATGCGGCGTCACGTTTGCGCGCCTCGTCATCGTCTCCAGTCAACACCACCGCGACTTTAGCTGTGGGCCAAGCCAATTCCGCTTGCCAGGCGTGCTCGCCCAGCTCATACCCAACCTGGGGGGCGGGGACGCCGAGCGCATTGAGTTCATGCGCCAGTTCGGCAAGCCCGGGTTCGTCCGGGTCGAGTAGGTCGCGTGCCTTGAGCCATTCCGCCGATACGGCGTAATCGTCCGGCGCGGGCCGAGGTTCGGGTTTGGGCTCTCGCCGCGGTGGCGGAGGCAAGGTTTCGTCGGTCAGGTCGTCGTCCAGCGGCAGGAGGCTGAGCATGGTGAGGAAGCCGCTGCCGCCCGCTGCCGCGAGTTGGTCGGCGTCGAACTCGTCCAAGATGGACAGGGCAAGTTGCGCACTATCGCCCGCGCCGAAGTCGAGGAACTGCAAGAGATTTCCCCAATACAGCCACATGGCCCAACGCTGTTTGTGAGCGTCCGAATCGGCCTCGATGGCGTCGTTGCCGTCATCGATCACCGTGAACGCACTCCACACTGGGTCAGCACGACGATCGAGGATGATTGCCAACGAATCAGCGGCGATTATGGCGATCTTGCCGGCCTCCGAGGCGGGCAGTGAGGTCCCCCGCAGTGCGGCCAGCACCCGATCCGCGACACCGGCGGCATCGGACATGCTCGGCGCGGATTTCGCAGTCTTCGTCGCTCCGGCCACCACCGCTTCGGCCCGTGCCCGCCACACTTTCTGCTCCGGATCAGTCAGATAGGCCAGAAGAGTGTCGATCGGATTGGCCCACATGGTGGTTACCAACTCGTCGGTATTGCGATGGGTTTGCTGCTGATAGACGGTCCGCGCGGCGTTCTGCGCATTGCCCTGGTAGGGCGCGACCAGCGGCTCCTTCGAGGTATTCGGGCCGAAGCCCCGCAACTCCCACTTATCGATGTCGTTCCAGGTGAGCTGGAAGACCAGGCCACGGTGAGCACGCAGGCGAGCGCGTTTACGCGCGTCATCGGCGAGCCGGTTGTGAGTTGGAGAGGCATGGAACTCGTAGCCGTCCAGGTAGACCGAGACCTCTTGTGGATCGCCGTCGACCAGGCGGAACACCACATCGGGGCGAGTTCCGCGGATAGTGTTCTGCAGCAGCATCTTCCAGTGCCGCACCTGCCCGTCGGGTCCTTCGATTCGCAGGTCGGCGGTCCGCTTCCCGCCCACGAGCTCACCTCGGGCCAGAGCGGCCGTTGTGTCAGTCCGCCCCGCCCACTTCGTGAGTCCGTCGAGGAATCGGGCTTCCAGTTCGCTTTCCACCTGATCCCACAGCGAGATCTGATCGGTGTCGGCGACTTCGGCCACCTCCCAGTCGGTGAGCAGATCGTCCAGCATCTCGAGCGCGTCGAGGCGACTCACCTTGTCGTACATGGCGTTCGGCACGTGCGAGAGCAGGCACCGATGGCACGCGGCCTTCGGCGGTGTCTCGTCCTGGCAAGGGCAGGTGACCACGACTTCGCGGGCCGCGACGAGTACATCACGGAACCCGTCGGAGCTTGCCAACCGATGCAGGTAGCCGGTGCCGCCGGGCAAGGTGTCATGCAGCACCAGGAACCGACGCCGACGGCCGGTGTCCTGGTCGGGCATCGTGGCGGTGGCGATTTTCAGGTGATCCGGGTCGCCGCCGTACTTGCGGGCCACGCCGGCCATCAATGCGGCCTGGAACGTGGCCGAACGTTCCTCGGCCCGCAGTGTGGCGATGGGCAACAGGATGCGCAGCGCCTCGGTCTCGAGTTCATGAGCCAGGATCAACTTCAGGTACTCCGCGTCCTTCGCCGACCGCCGATACGGACACCAAGGCCGGTGGTGCTGTCGCGACTTGTCCCAGATCGACGGTGCGACAAGACTGTTCGACGACGCGACCGGCGGCCCGTCAACGGTGGTGCCGCCGCAAGCGGGACAAGTGAAGAACGGGTTGAGTCGCACGTCCTCACCGGCGAACCTGTCACCGGCCGGGCGGTCGTAGCGCGTTGTGCCGAGGTTGAATCCGCGGACTACCGCGCGCCGGGTGAAGTCCACTCCGAATACGGCTTTGGTGTGTCGCCATGAGCCCTCGGCGATATCGGCGGTATCGATATCGACAGCGGCGACCGTCTCGTAGTACCTACGCTTGCGGTCGTCCTGGTCATCGCGAATGCGGGCATCGTCGCGACGATCATGGGCGGTCACGCGCGTCGGACGCAAAACCTTGTGCAGCGCACCGACTTCCCCGATGTCGGTGGCTCGACACCGCGGGCATGGCGAGGTGTCCTCCGCGGCCCGCGAGGTGCGCACATAACCGCAGTCGGGGCACACCCGCCATTGCTGCCACGCCGGCCGAGTCGGGGAACCGACGTCCAGCCCGCTGATCTCGTGCTGGTAGCCGCGCATATAGAAGGTGTTGCCCGGGGCGAGTTCGGTGAGGGCAATTCGGGCAGGACGGCGGTATTCGCGGACCTCGCTGTGGTATTCGCGATCCCCGGCTGAAGTATCCTCGTCCCAGGTAATAGTGGCTTCGAGGGCGGTTGCCGAGTCGATGAGCGAATAGTTGGGCAGCAGCCCCAACTCGACGAGCGCGCCCTGGGCGTTCTGGCTACCGATCTCGTTGATGCGCTTGGAGATTGCGCGACGTTCGGCGCGCATCGACCGTTTCACGATCTGGTTGTCTTTATCGTCCTGCGAGGTCTCCATCGCGGTGTCGATGAGCTGAAGGCGTTCCCGCAGGTCCGCCAATCGTTCGTCCCAAGTTAGCTCGGCTTGCCGCACGACGTCGACGAGGCCGGAGACGGCGAAGGCGCGCAGGTCGTTCGTCGCGTCGGTGGTGACCGTATCGCCGAACAGATCGAGGAACGGTTCGACAGCTCCGGAGGCCAGCGCGGCGGGTACGAAGCCTGTCAGCCAACCGGTTTCGCCGAACAGCGCCGACGCACGACGCGGCAATGGCAGCACGTCGGGCAGTCGATCCCGGGCGGCGATGTCGACCAGATGTGCCAGGTACTGCCGACGCAGGATCTCCACGGCCGACAGGTAACTTCCGGGCGGAATGATCTCGCCGTCGATCATTGCCAAGGGCTGATCAAGGAAGTACAGGTCTCGCGGCGTCCGGCCGACGAGAGTAACCAAGAAGGCATTGCCGGTCTTACGGCCGGCACGGCCGACGCGCTGCACGTAATTGGCCGGTCCGGGTGGCAGAGAAGCGAGCACCACCGCCGACAGATCGCCGATGTCGATGCCGAGTTCCAATGTGGGCGTGCAGGACAGCACATTCGGGTCGTTATAGCGGGTGCCATCCTTGAACTGCTGCTCGATCTGCTCACGCTGACTGCGGGTCAGCGAGCCGGTGTGCTCGGCGGTCACCACCCGGAACGGCGTACCGAGGTAAAGATGGCGGTAGTAGTCGTTCTTGTCTAGCAGGTCGCGCACCGACAGCGTTCCCCCGCAACGGTATCGAGGGCAGGGCTGACCGAACCAGTCGCCAAACTGCTCCGGATGGACGGTCTGCTGCCAGGAGCAACGATCACAGCCGACGCCCGCGCCGGCGACCTGGTTGTTCTCCAGGAACCGGACGCGAATGTGGCCGGGCTGCAAGCCGTATACCTGTGTGGCACCGTCGGCGGTGACCCGCTTGGCGATCACACTCTGCGCGGCGAGCAATGGCAGGAATTTCGACAGATACTCGCCCGCTTGCCCGCGCGCCAAGCCCAGGCACCGAATCGCCCAGTCCTGCATCCATCCCTGATCTGAATCAATACCGTCGAATTCGGAGCCCTTCTTGGCGCGGTCCCGAACGAAGGTGGGCGCGGACAGACCACGCGGAAATGCGGGCATCCCATCCGGGCGTCGACCCCAAATTGTCCCGAACCGCTTGGTGCCCGCATTGTCGATCCAGCGGTCCAGCCACTGGTGCTTGATCGCACCGCGGTAACGCATTCGCTCCAACAGGCCGCGGACGAACACGAGATACCGCTCGGGAGACTGCTTTTCGATCTGCCCGGAGACCTGCATGTGCGCGTCCCGCGCGAGCTCGGCCACCAGCTCCGGCTCGTCGAGCACGACCTCCGCGGCAGCGGTGCCGGTCAGCTCGAGCGTGCGGCCCTGCCGGGAACGCAATCCGAACTCCAGAATCGCCTGAAATGCCAGCCGATCCCCGATGAGATCCCAGGCATGTGGGCTGCCGGAGGTTGTCTCAGCCAAGATGGCGTCGATCTCGGGCAGGTCGTGCAGATCGGGCGGCACCACCGCGGGCAGCGCCTCAGCTTCGGTGGCTGCTCCCGCCAGATCAGCGATCAAGTCGTGCAACAGGATCGGTGCCTCCGAGTCGAGGCGACTGGTGATCAGCCGGCGCAACGAGAAGGCGTAAGAGCGATTGGCCACAAAACCGGCCCGGTGCGCGGCATCCTGCACGGAGTCGTTGAACAGCAGGGTTTTCCGCTGAGCAGGCTCGAGTTGACCACCGGCGAATAGCTGAGTGATCGCCACCGACGCCAGACTTGCCAAGCCCGCACCTAGGAATCGGATGCCTTCGTCCATATTGCAAGCCGGACAGCGGTCCTTCACAGCAATACTGTTCGCCTCGGGGCTGGTTCCGACATCACCCAGGACATACACGGTGTCCGCACGCAGCGTTTCCTGCGGATCGAACGGCCGAACGCGATCGTTGTCCAGTACCAGCAAGCCCCGAACCCCGGCCTCCACTTCCTTCTCGGTGGCCTTGATCAACGGCCGGACCCGCTTCTTCTCTGAACCGACATTGGCCCGATAGATCTTGTCAGGGTTGACGACCAGTTCCGCCGGATCACGTTCCGGCGAGTAGGCCGACCATCCGGAACGGCCACAGTGCCGGCAGTAGACCGCAGGCAGTCGAGTCTGACCACCCGGATCCATTAGCGAATCCGCATCACGGACCGGCGGCTCCCCTTCCCAGGCAAACGCCGGCACGGTATCCACCACACGCGTCAACCGCGACACGGCACGCGCCCAAATATGGGTTTCGATAAGCAGCAGCGGCTGTTTCGGATTGTCCGGGTCCCGGGCTACCGACAGCAGCGCGATGAATCGAGCGAGCGCTGCCGCTGCTTTGCGGGGATTGTCGCGGATAGTCGCGCCCCAGGTATACGCACCACGCTTGGGCAGGAGCTCCAGGATCTCCGCCATAGTGCGCGGACGTCCCTTCTGCTGCTCACCGTTGAGGATTTCCAGCACCGCGTGGGTGAGGATGTGCTTGCGCAGGTACTTACCGAGTTCTGCCGGGTTGAGCGTGGTGAATCCGGTGACGGCTCCGGCAATTTCGTCCATAGCTCCCGGATACCGTGACGGGTCGGGGCAATTGAGCAGATCCTCCGGAGTCGGCAGCGGCAGTCCGATATCGAGATCATCCATGAATTCGTCCACGGTGAGCCGGTCTTCGCCGATCACGGACCGCTCCGGGAACGGCACGCCAAACACCTTCTCGGCCACCCGCCGAATCTCCGAGCTGTCGCCGCCCTCGCCCAGAGTGGCGGAGGTCGCCACCGGGCAGATATCGCCCAGAGGCGCGCCAGGCCGCGAATGCCCGGTGGCGGCAGCCAAGCGGCGCAACAGCATTGCCACATCGGTGGCCTGCGCGCCGTCGTAGGTGTGGAACTCGTCCACCACGACATAGGCGATCCGAGCGTCCTCCCAGAGCGACAGATCATCGGCCCGCTGCAACAGCAGATCGAGCATCTTGTAGTTGGTGATGAGGATGTCCGGCGGATTGCGGCGGATCTCCGACCGGATGGTCATCACTTTCGGATAGCCGACCTCAGGGGTGTCACCGATGTAGAGCGCAGCGGTGACCTGCTCCATACCAGTTTGGGTGAGCAGCTCGTTTATGCGTTGGGCCTGATCCGTGGCAAGTGCGTTCATCGGGTACAGGAACACGGCTTTCACACCGTCGTGGCCGCTCGCGCGTTCGCGCTGGCAGTGATCTAACACGGGTATGAGGAACGACTCTGTCTTCCCGGAACCAGTACCGGTCGTGATCAGCGACGGCTCCGCACGCTTGCCGAGAGTGCTGAGACGCTGCCACGCCTGCGCTTGATGCAAGTGTGGCACGAAGCTGGCCGGCGCCCATTGCAGAGGGCTCCTCCACCTCTTCTCGTTAACCTTGCGGAACTTCGTACGAATCCGTAGGTACGGGCCACGGAAGATACCTTGCTGCGGGTGTTCGAGAAAGCGTTCCAGGGCTTCCCGCACCGGCGGCTCGGCCAAGGCGAAGGTTGTTGTGAGGTACTGCGTCAGGCTCTTCCGCAGCTCCTCAGCCGCAAGCGTTGGCTTCACACTGCACCGTCCACATTGCTCACCTTGTCAGGCAGGGGCCAGTCGGCCCGGCGCAGACGCTCAGCGAAAACGGCGTGCGCTTCACGATATTCAGCTTCACGATCAGCTTTATAGAATGGTGCCTCGTAGTCATCCGGAACCATGCCGTTGATCTCCGGGTCAAGATAATCCATCAGCTGCCTGAAATGCTCTTTCTTCTGGCCACACCCAAAGGCATATGGGTCAGCAGCAACGCGACGACCGTTTGCATCGAACCATGTCTCGGACTCCCGGTCTCCCAGAATCGGGTATCGACCTCGATAAATGGCAGTCAGCTGATCAACCGTCATACCCAACCAAACCGCCACCAATACGTCAAGCTCAACCAATGCGGCACGCCGCTCGCGCTCGGTGCGGAGCGGAGTTTTATAATCCCACGTTGGCTTAACTTCGCCGAGCGGCTGTAGATTAGGCCAACCTACGGCCCACGTCTCCTTCAACCAAGATGGATCATAGAGCTCCACCCACAACTCGGAGTATGGCTCGGTCAAGCAATTTAGGCGCAACGTCCGCAGCAATAGCGCGGAAGCCAAGGGATGGTCGGGGTCAGCCGCCGGCATGGAGTTTGCGTCAGAATTTCGTAGATCCGACCGGCCTGTAATGCGCAGCAAGTAGTCAAGTGGAAGCGTAGCCCAGAATCCGGCAGTCAGAGCGGTTCCTCGATTATCCGACAATGCCAGGGTGTGCACGGCGTCCACGTGCGCCGGACCAGGAGGAATCAGTGCGGAAAACAATGAACGTTCCGTACTTTTAGGATCGATCATCCGCCGCCAGGCCATTCTAAAGAACGACGTGTAAGAACGAGAGCCGCCCTCCGTCGTGACCCACTCGTCCTGCGCACCCTCGTATGTCTTCCGATCCGACTGGCGGATATAAGTGGTCCGAGGAATAACGTCCTCCGGTAGCGTAGTCAGATCCAAGGATACCCAGTCCCTACCGTTCTTGAAAGGCTCGTTAGGCTCCTTCGAAAACGGTGTTGCGATACCGAAATGAGTTCCCTGGAGTATAACCTCCTCTATAGATTCCGGACGTCCTACGCCATATTCGATAAGCTCATCCTTCTTAGCAATTGACTCGTCGTACCCACGGCTGATTTGCGGATTATACGACCGGAGACGCAGCAAGAAATCGCCTAGAACCACGATTGCTCCCTGCTCTCGTACGGATACAGGAAAGAGCAGCGTAGCCTGCTCAACAGGGACATCAGTCTCACCGCTAATTCTGCGCCACTGCTCAAGCAGTGCATTATTGACCCGGACGATTCTTTCCGCGTGGGGTCTACGATCCCAATCTCCATGATACTTCTGACCAGGCGTGTCCCCAGTTCCAGAATGCTCAAATGAGTCGACCAGGACCTCCGCGCAATACAACTGGCTTAGGTGATCGAACCCGATAGCCTTCCTAGTACCGTAGATGTGCACCCCAAATTCCCTTGTGCGACCGATCTCGAATGCCCAGTTTCCCGCGTTGACAAAATTGCCATGGAGGCGGAGATGGCGATAGGCCTCAGCACGGAGTGGACCCTCTTTTACTCCGCCAAAATGGGTGTCCGGATGAACAAGACCAACTGCGCCCCCTGAGCCCAGGCTGTCCCATGTGCGGCACATAAATGCACGGTAGAGATCTGGCTGAGTTCCCATGAGAAGCGGATAGGAAATGCCACCGCCTAGGAAATCAACCATCGCTGTCACAGATGACAGCTCCCCTGCAAAGTACGCGCGCGAAGTCTTATTTTGCAGCACGAGATCCTTGCGGGATCGAAGCTCTGTAGCGCTCGGCTTCTCGGCAAGCATGAACCAGGGATCAACCTCGGCGAGAATCGGGGCCTCCTCCCACCGGGGACGAACCCACGGGGGATTGCCGACCTGAAGATCGAATCCGCCTCGATTGAAGACCTGGGCGAATTGCAACTCCCAGTGAAAGAAACCGTGGTAGTGGGCGACGCGTTCAGCAGCAGAAAACCACGGAAACCGCTCGCCGAGCTTGAATTCCGAATCCATACCCATCCACATGGGCAACTGGTCCTCGTACTCCTCAAGGTCGGCAAGACTCTCGAAGCTGGTAACGAGCGAGCCTTCAGGTACATCGACCCGCCCAAGAACGGCTTCGGCGAAATCCAACCAATCATCTAGGTTTCGGAGTGGAATGGTCTGCCGGACCGGATCGAGTCTGCGACGATGTGCAGGCTTGGGTTTCCGTACGGCTGCCGCCTGCGCTTGGGCATACTCTGCTAGGTCGAGTTGTTCGTCGCCAAGACTGAACAGCGACTCGGTGATGTAAACCTGCTCGAATCCGGTGGGCTTGTCAGCCATCGGCCGATCGGCGGCGGTCGTTGTCGAAATCAGCGAATCCAGTATGGAATCCGTCGGATGATCCTGGGTGTATATAGCGTCAGTGCCGTCTAACAATCCGACTTTATCCAATGGCCAGAACCAAAGAGCACACCAGGCGTCCATAACCTGCTTCATTCGCCAGTACGGCGTACCGGGAGAGGTGAGGTCCAGATACACCTTTTCCTTGAGGACGACATCCTCCGGGTGGGTGAGCCAATCCATACCCCACACTTCGACTTTGCGGCTGATTTCTCGCTCGGAGATTGTCAGGCGTTGGATCACCAGGTCCCACAGGTATTCGACGCGGCCCGCGAGGGCCTGGAGTCGCTCAGCCTGGGAGGACCGACGACCGATTGCCTTCTTATCGGAGACTCTCCTCTTCATGCTCTTCCGCCAGCTGGCCAACTGCTTGGTCTGATCAGGCGCTATGGATCTGGCTTCTTTTGCACCCGCCACGGCGCCCCACCCGTCGGCGGGCACTAGGAAGTGGTGAATCTTCCCCGCTGACAATGCTCCCGCAGAGAATGGCAGATCCTCGGGCGCCTGTCGGAGCCATTCACCTTTGGTCAATTGGACAGCGCTGTATACCTTGCGACTTGCTCCAATGAGCGAGTTGCCGCGGCGAAGATGCAAGCCGAACCAGGGAGCCTGGAGGCCCGGGTGCATGACATTGAGCCAGAGGGAGACCTCGGCCAGCTCGACGGCGGTCTCGTTGAGGTCGACACCATACGAGTTGTGTAGGGCAATATAGGCTTTTGCCTTTTGCAATTCTTCTTCATAACGTTCCGAGTCAATGTCGACCCCACGTTCGCGCTGACGGCGCTTCAGGTACTCCGCCGCCACCTGATTGATGGCCTCGTTGAGGAACGCGCCGGAGCCGAGCGCGGGCTCGCAAATCTTCCAGTCGAGGATCTCTTGCGCCGTAGTGGTCGTGCCGTCCTGATCGAGGGAGGATTTCAGGGCGAGCTGAACGGTGACACTGGTGAGTGATTCGGGCGTGTAATAGGAGGCGCTGGTCTCGCGGTCGCGGCCGGCGAGACGGTAGACGAAGGTGCCTCGCGGATAGCGTTTATACTCTTCGACCTTCCCGCCCTCGTCCTCGAGGCGGACGAATACCTCTGCGGGATAGTCGTTCTCCTTTGAGGCCGGGATCATCCATGACCCGTCCTTGGGTTCGCCATTCTTTGCAACCTCGAACAGGTCTTCGGTAGCGATGAACCCGGTGTAGGACATCAGACCCTCGTACACTGCACCCAGTTGGTTGATACCGAGCTGAGCGTAGGAGATGAAGCCGCCACGCTCCTTGCGTCGGCCCTTCGCGAGCATCAACTTGCGCAGTACCTCATAGAGGCAGCCGTTGCTCAATCGGGTGTCGATCACGCGGCCTTCGTCGTCATCGAGCAACAGGTCCTTGCGGATGAGGCCGATCGCCTTGGGCTCGAACAAGTCCGAACGCATGGGTTCGAACCGCAGTCCTTCGTCCTCGGAGACCTCCTCACCCTTGCGCGGCCGATGTCCCTTGTTGACCAGGCGGAACAGCAGATCCAGCGACTCGTACAGGTGGAAGCTGTCGCGTGCCTCCTCACCGCTGAGGTCGCGCACTACAAGATCGCCGAGGCGAGCGAGGCTGTAGCCCTTGCCGTAGTCCGGATCGTCGGTAGGCAGGATACCCAGCTCCGGGCGGGCTTCGGCATAGAGCAAGAACAAGATTCGGTAGAGGTAGCGCAGCGACTCGCGGCCCAGCTCTTTGGCGAGGGCGGCAGGCTCCATGATGTCCTCGGGGCGCGCGCCCTGGGCACGGACGCGGTCGAGAACCTCGTTTGCGATCAGCTCGACCGATTCCTTGAGGCCGTCGCGGAGTTCCTTCGAGACGCCGACCGCGTGGTTGCGGGAGCTGTTCAGTAGCTCAGCCAGGGGTTCGGAGCCGCCTTCGGCAGGTGGCAGCAACGAGTCAGCGCCGAAGAGGGCGGCGATGACGGCCAGTTCGTCGACATCGTTGCGGCCCAATGCGATATCGAGGCTGACGCCGAGGAAGCGGCCTTCGCCCCAAGTCGCGCGGTCGGCCAGAATTACCACGCCGCCAGCGAGGATGAGCACGTAGCGAGGCGGGGTGTCGCCGGCGAACAGCCATCTGGCCAATTTCGTGCCCGAGGTGATCAGCTCGTGGTTGTCCAACGGCACTGGGTCGAGCAGCTTTCCGGCCTGGTCGTCGTCGAGTGCGGCGTCCACGTCGACAGCCCAACCGCACTCCATGGCGATCAGGTGGTCGTCGGCGTACGCGACCGCGACAGTGTGCTCACGACCTGCCCGTTTGACGGTCAGCTCGCGTGGCTGCGCTTCGAAACCCAACGCGCGCAGCACATCACCATGCAGCTCATGAAGTTGCTTGCGCCATTCGGCCGACTCGTGCGCGGTGAGCGGCTGGTCACCGTCGCGCCGGCGAGCGTCGAGATCGGCGAAGAACGGACGGTCGGCGAAGAACGGTTTGCGGAGGGCGCGCACGCCCTGCCGCGGGGTCACCCATTTCGGTGTCGACTCGTCCGGCTGCTCCTGGCGGTGCTGCTTCTCCTGTTCGGTCCAGCGCGCCAGCAGGCCGTCCTTCTTCTTCAGATCCTTCGGCAATACCTCGGCCAGATAATGGGCCGAGAAATAGTCGCCGCGATTGACGAGGGAGTCAAGCCTCAATGCACTGCCTCCTGCTCCGGTACGAGAACGGCGAGCACCCGCAGCAGCGGCGTGCCGGTGGTTTGCATGGCGGCCAGCAGCTGCTGCTGACGCTCGACGGTGTCGTCTATGTCCTTCGCCTTGTCCTTGCGCCCCCGCGGGGAGATATCGAGGCCGTCGAGGGTGAGCTGCTGCCACGCCTGTAGCTTGTCGCGGTAATCATTGAGCGGTGCAACAACTTTGGTGTCGTAGTCGCTGCGGCGGCCCTCCAGGTGGGCGCGGGCTGCTGCCACCGCATCACCGACGCGGGCCTGCAATGGTGCGAGGTCGATGGCTCGGCCGGTGTTGGTCATAACAGGCCCGACCTTCGCGTCGGCCAGGACCTCCGTCATCGGCCGCGGCGTCACGCCGTCGTGAGTGACGGCCATCCACTCCACCACGGTGGGTTGACCCAAGGCGTTGGAGTAGATGCCCTGGATGAGGAACACCGGTTCGTCGACAGCGGCCACGATCACCGGGGCTTTCTGCCGCCCCAGTCGCACGAGGACCTTGTCGGTGACCCAATCCACCATCGGATGCAGGTCCGATAGGTAGGCAATTTCCGGCCACATTGTTTTGGTGTCGCGGGCCTCGGACAGCTTGCGCTGGGCCAGCTTCCGATCAAAGGTCACCTTCATGCGGTCGCGCACCTTGTGCATGCGCAGGTAGTCGGCAGGCAGCGAGGACAGTCGATGGACCAGGTCCTTGGGCGGCGTGAACGCCAGCATCGCCCCGTCGTCTTCCAGGTCGTCCAGTAGGTGCAGAGAGGTTACGGACTCCATCACGAAGGCCTCCGTGCTGTCGAACAGGTGCGGGACGTCCGCGCTGGTGGGGTCGGCGTCCACGGCTTCGACTCCGACCGAGCCCAGCAGATCAGCGAGCACGTCGTCGAACGGCTGCACATCCAGGGATTCCTCAACGGTCTTGCCCGCCAACAGATCCTGGATCAGGCGGCGCTCCTCGCGTTTGGCGCCGTACTCGCCGGTGACAGCCTCCGCGGTGCCAAGGCTACGGTTAGCGGCCTCCTCCTTGGCCAGGAGCTTCTCCGCCACCGTCCGGTCATCCTTGACCCCCTCGATCTCCGAAGTGAGGATGAGTGCGCTGAACTGAGGCTGATGCTTTTGCCCGTAGCGGTCGATGCGGCCGTTGCGCTGTTCGATCCGGATCAGACTCCACGGCACGTCGTAGTGGATCAAGTGGTTGCACTGCCGGTGCAGGTTGACGCCCTCGGAGGTGACGTCGGTGGTAACCAACACGCGAACCTTGCTGTCGGACATGCCGAATCCTTCGATGATGTCCTGCTGGGTCTGGTCGGACATGCCGGTGCCGAGTAGCTTGTCCACCGCGTCAGCCGGCAGGCCCAGTTGGCGCGGGAGCACGCTGTGCAGCCAGTTGACTGTTTCGATGCTCTCGGAGAACACCACCACGCGGGTGTGGCTCTTCGGGCCAACACCAATCTCTTTCAGCTTGTCCACGAGCGCGGCCAGTTTGGCCGAGTCGTCGTCGGTCATCTGAGAAGTCAGCGCCTGCAAGGTTTTCAGAGCATCGACCTCGCGCGGTTCCTCGGGGTCCTCCAAGCGGTTGGCCACTGTTTTGGCCAGCGCCTTGTGCGACGACAGGAAAGATTTCAGCAGCCTGTACGGGAACAATCGGTTCGCGGTGCCGACCACCGGGCCGCCGACTCGCCGGTCACCCGCCAACCATACCTCGGTCAACTCGGCGAAGATCTTCTCCTCTGCCGGTGTCGCGGCGCAGCGCAGCGGCACCGAAGGGCCCCGATCCGGCCATTTGGTACCGATCTGGTTGCGCACTTCGGCGTCGGTCTTGGTGCGCCGAATGTAAAGGTGTGCAATATCTTTCGCCTGGTACTTCGAGCTGTCGGCAATGGCGGCCGGATCGAGCATGCGAATCAGCTCGGCGAACGACTCGCTGTTGCCATTGTGTGGGGTGGCGCTGGCCAGTAAAAGCGCATCCGTTTGACGGGCGAGCAAGCGAGCGAGCTTATTGCGCAGGCTAGTCTCGCCGATCAGGTTGTGCGACTCATCGATGACAACCGCGTCCCAGTGCATCTTCTCGAGGTGCTGGCCGTACTTGCCCCCGTTCTTGAGGGTGTCGATGGAGACGATGATCCGCTTGTAGTAGGTGAACGGATTACGGCCGGCGGGAATGTCGCGCTGAATGCGCTCGATACCCACCGAGTCCAAGCGAATCAACGGGATTGCGAACCGTGTCCACAGCTCGTGCTGGAACTGTTCGAGTACCTGCTGCGGAGTGACCACCAGGATTCGTTCACCGCGGCCGCGCCGGATCAGCTCCGCCAAGATCAGGCCGATCTCGAGCGTCTTCCCCAGGCCGACCACATCCGCAAGAAGTATGCGCGGGCGCAGGGCCTGCAACGCCTTCACCGCCGGACGCTGTTGGTAGACAAGCGGATCCAGGAGGAACCGATCGGCCAACGCCAGACCGGTCTCAGTCTGCGGCAGCGGGGTGCGGCGCAGCACGGCCTCGAGGAAGAGCCGGCTCTTCGCAAAACGCGGCGTCTCATCCAACTCGAGAATGGTGTCCTCGGGCTGGAGCAGACTGATCTCGTCCAATTCAGTGAAGAAGACCGCTTCCTCGTCGCGCACGAACTCCGACGCACCCACCGCGGTGATCCGGTAGCTGTCGCGGTCGTCGTGCGTGATCTTCGCGCACGTCCGGACGATCCACTCGGCGTCACGGACCTCGATCCGGGCGCCGGGTGGGTAAGCGGTTTCGGTCACTGTGCTCCTCGAGCTGTCAGAAACGGGCGGTAGAGGCGTAATTGTTGCGCAGTCGCTCGGCAAGACGGTGGATCACCGATCCCGGCGGGGCGACCGTGGAAAGGTCCTTGCGCGGCGGCTTGCGGGGCGGGATCTGCTCCGCGGGATCGGTGTCGCGTTCCACGTAGGTGGTGACGGCGAGGTTCCGGATCGCGGTCGACAACTGGTTGCCGACCATCTGCTCGAACCAGCTATGCAATTCGGAGACGGCAGGCCGGGCCGCCGGGTCGAACGCGAGCATGCGTCGCAGCAGAGGCTCGAACGATTCCGGGACTCCGCCTAGATCAGGCTGCGTATTCGGACTGGAGATCTTATGCAGCAGAACCAGGGCGACTTGGTCCTGGAAGGGAAAATGTTTGGTCAGGACGTAGAGCAGGGTCGAACCGAGCGCATAGACGTCGGTGGCAGCGGTCAGCTCCCGGGGCGTGTTGATCTGCTCGGGCGACATGCATACCGGCGTGCCGAGGCGGGCTTCGCTGGTGGTCAGATCGGTCGGTCCCTCCAAGAACGCGGCCAACCCGAGGTCGATGACCTTGGGACCTTCTCGACCCATCAGGATGTTGCCGGGTTTGAGGTCCCGGTGCAGCAACTCGGCAGCGTGGATGTCGGCGAGCGCTTTCGTCAGCAGCAGCCCGAGGGTCGCGGTCTGCTCTGCTCCGAGCGGACCGCGCTCTTCGATCAGTTCCTTGAGGCTGAGGCCGCGGATGTAATCGATAGCGAGCCAGGGCCGTTCCTCCGATTCATCGGAGGCGGCCAGAAGTGGCGCGACATGCGGGCTTTGTACAGACCGCAAGGCATCCAACTCACGGGCGAACCGGGCACGCACCTCCGTCCGACCTAGCAGCTCGTCACGAATCACCTTGACGGCCACGGGATCTCCGTCACCAGTGACACCGAAATAGACCCGGCCCATACCACCGTTACCGAGCCGACCCCGAATCGCGACACCACCGATCCGTTTGGGATCGGTACTCTTCAGTCGCTCCACCGGCTTCTCCCCTCGTCATCGAGTGGGTTCACAGCCCCCGTCGCTAGACCGGAGGACACGAGACCCACAAGTGTGTCGGCGGATCCAGCGGCCTGATGCGCAACACTCCGAAGTTCATGGATGCGCCGAAAGGCCGCACCGTACCCCCCTTGTTCGGACAACGGCAGCAACGGTATTCGAATACGGCTCGTTTCGGTGCGGATCGTGGACGAGATCGCCGACGAGGTGACATTTTCGGTGCTCGCAGCGAAACCGGCCAGGAACCACGGATCGAGACGATCTGGTTTCGCACGCAGTACGAGCACGCCCGAGCCCGCGACGACACCGGCATCCGTCGCGTCGGCGACTCGCACGGGAACGCCATCCGAGCGGGTGCCACGCACCGCCGGAAGCAAGACGTCGCCGACCTCGATCACCACGAGATTCGATGATGTTGCCAGGTCTCCCACGGTCTCCGACGCACGCACGCCAGTAACGAGATCGCGACCCGTCATCATCGGTCGCGCCCTGGTACCGTCGTCCCTTACGGCAGTGTTCTCTCCCAGTTTCGGGGCCGTGCGCAGCACTTGAAGCGCACCGCCCTGCGCTAACTCGGACACCGTCGCCATGCGCCACGATTTCTGCTGCGCCACAGGCCATCTCTGTACCGCTCCGAGCTCGGTGCGCAACGCCTCGACCTGTACTGAGAGTTCGGTCAATACCGTGTCGATCCGTTTCGACAGGGTCTGCGGATCCAACGGCGTGCGCGTGTATCGAGCCGGGGTCAGATCCACGAGGTCATCTAGCAGGGTTACAACGTGGACCGGTGCCGCGATATCCGGGATCGCCGAGAACGACTCCGGCTCGGTGTCGAAGGCCCGCCAGATCGACACTGCCTGATCTGCATACGCGTCGAAAGACTCCCGTGTTGATGCAGCATCCACAAAGAGCACTCGGTCCGGTGTCGATTCTCCGGTATCGGGGCGTCGCAATATCCACAGCTGCAACGCGAGCCCGGTTGACGGAACAGTCCCACTTGGCAGGGCGATGACCGCCCGTAATGCTCCGGCGCGCAGCAAGGCCGCACGGATACGCCGACCCGAGATCCGGGTGGCCACCGCCGGCGGCAATACGAATACGGCGGTGCCACCGGGGTGTAGATGCGCGAGTCCATGCTGCACCCATGCCAGCTCAGAATCGTTGCGCAGGGGTTCTCCGTACACCCAACGCGAGTCGAGCCTCAGATCGTCGGCACCCCAATCACGTTGCCCGAAAGGCGGATTGCACAACACTGAATCCACCTGCAAACCAGCGAACGCATCGGCTCGCAGGCTGTCACCAACATGCACCTGGGGCGCCACGCCAACTTCCAAACCCACGGACAGTCGAGCGAGCTCGATCTGAACCGGCACCACGTCTTGTCCATACAGTTGGGTGGCACTGTGTCGAGCAGCCCCGATCAGCAGCCCGCCCCGCCCACAGGCGGGGTCGAACACACTGCTCGGGTAACCACCATCCGGTCTCGCAAGTAGGTCTGCCATCAATCGGGCAAGCGATGGAGGTGTCCAGTACTGGCCGGCCTCCAGCCCACCCTGCAGTGCACGCTCTGCGAGCACCTCGAGCACCGCACGAGCACCATCCGCATCTGCCACCTTCCGCATCGCGGACGACAGTTCTTCCGAAATCCGCCGAGGCGTTCCGGTGATGACCAGTTTGCCGTGCTCGACACCAACCGCTCCCAGTAAGGGCATGACGTCCTCCGGACGCACCTGCGCCTGAACCAGCGTGCGCAATTCGGGGAGCGGCGACCGCGCCGCCTCCATGCCGCGTGCGGTCAGCCAAGCCTGAACCTGATCGAAGTCGAACAGTGGACGCGCTTCGGTACCTCCGGCGATGGCCGGGAAGTCGGGGTGGCGTCGCCGCCAGTTGCTGACCGTCGCCCGGGTGACGCCGGCATATCGAGAGATATCCGCTGCCGTGATCAGCGGTGGACCGTCTGACATACCCCTCCTCTCCATGTCAGCAGTCTTAACCAAACGGCAGTCGAAGTCAATTACCGATCGACGTGTTGACAATGTTTTCACGTTCGCTTAGCGTTCATGGCGTCGCCGAACGAGGCGTCGTCAACCGAAAGTTCACTTAGCAAGGACGTCGTGATGAGCAAGGTCCAGAACATGCGCAGCCCGCGCCAACATCGTGGAAACCGTCGCCTGCACGGCGTCCGTCGGAACCTCACCGTTTGCCACGGCGATGACTTGAAGAAGCTGCCGGCGCTCATCCCGGTCAAGCTGTGTCCCACTTACAAGCTGCGATATGTCAACCAACTGGAGGCCGAGACCGTTCTGGCCGGGATCCACCGCCCCGATTCCCGGCGGCGTGAACGGCGGGCCTACTCGTGCAGCCGTTGCGAGGGGTGGCACCTGACCAGCTGGTCGCTTGAAGACTTCGAAGCACGCCGAGGGGAAGCGGCGGTTACTGCGCGGGCCATGGAACCCATTACGCCCAATACAGCCACTACCGCGACCGCGACCGAACCGATCCCCACCCCGTACGAGGTGGCGGTTCGGTTGGAGGCAGCCGCCCGGCGAGGGTCGGCATCGACGGATCAGGCGAACCCCACCACGCAGGCGTATCCGACTGTGCCGCATCGGAACCAGTCCAGGAAAGCGCAACGCCACAGTTTCGCCGCGGTCATCGAACGCCGGCTGGCGACACCGCTTCGAAACCTGTTCCGGCGGTTTCCTCAGCACTGACCGTCATATCGCGCTCACCACAAGGCGCGAACTCGCATTCGACGCCTCAAGCCTCGACCACTCACAGAACAGTCACGGCGGCCCGTTACGCGGGGTCGCCTGATCCACAACGGCATCAGCCGACAGCATCTCAAGGAACACCATGCATTTCGTCACTCGGACCGCATCGACCATTCTCACCATCGGCGTCACAGCCGGTGCGTTTATCGCCTCTGCACCAACCGCTTTCGCGGCCCCGGCCGACACCGGCTCAGCCGGAATCTCTTCCGGCAACGGATGTGGGTCTCGCAGCACCGCCGATCGGTCCTTCCTCAGGGAGTCGTATCACGACGATGCGAGCTGCAAGGTCCAGGACTCTGCCATTCAGCTCGCGCAGTCCGAATGCCAATGGCTCGACGCCCATGGGAATTCGGCCCGCAACCACATCATCCTCGCGGAGCAGACCCGCGACACCTTGGACTACCCCTACACCTTCCTCGGTGCCGCGATCGACGCCTATTGCCCCTGGAACCAGCTCTGAGCCCAGTCCGATACGGCCGACGACCGGGACATCAGCGAGACAGTGTTCCGTCCAACAACTTCGAATCACTAGGAATGCCATGACTTATCAGCCTCCGCAATACCCACAGGGACCCGTCCCGCAGCAGTACCAGGTGCCGCCGGCACCGCCCAAGAAGTCCAACGCACTCAAGATCATCCTGATAATCGTCGCCGCGATCGTTGTCATCTGCGGCATTGGCGGCGCGTTGACCGGCAAGGACGACAAGAAAGCCGACACCCCGTCCGGGGGCGCACCCGCGGGCGCGACGATCGATGCCAGCCGCTCGACCGGCGCTAAGCCCGCGCCGATGCCCACGGTTGTCTACGACGTGCCCGCGATCGACAACATCGCAGCCGAGCTGACTGTCACCGACAAGCAATGCTTCGGCTCAGCCGGCTGCAATTTCAAGTACGAGCTCGCGGTAACCGCCACCGGGCCAATGAATTTCGATCCGGCGAAGACGTACCGCGTGACCGTCGTCGTGGACCAGGGCACGACCTGGGAACGCATTCATTCCATCAAGGTCAAGGGAACGAAGACCGATGTCGTTACCGGATCTGTCAGCAGCGACACGCTCAGCACACCCGTCGCCGTGATTCAGGCCGTTGTACCGATCTGAACGGCAGGCGCTCGCACCTTCCACCATCAATCTCCAGGAGACCTCATGACCATCGCAATCGATCCCCGCGTCCTTTCCAAACCACAGGATTCCAGTACCTACCTGGCGCTCAAGACCACTCAGGGCGGGCGGTCCGTCTATTCCACCCGCGTACCGCTGCTCGACCTGCCCACCATCCTGCCTGTCCCCGATCCGAACAATGTCGACAAGGACAACCGCAAGGTGGATCGCTTGCACGCCAAGCAGTTCGGTGAATATCTCGACTTCAAACAGGACTGGGTCGCGCCTGCTCTGCTCGCCCGCGACGGTGGGGGCTGTGTCTTCCAGAAGGCTGATGACGAGGGGCGCGTCGGGTATCTCACCGTGCCCTGGGCGATCGGTGGGATCGCCACGCTGCGCACTATCGATGGGCAGCATCGGGTGCTGGGGATTTCCATCGAGAAGCAGCGCATCACCGACGCCATCTCCGGGATCGACCGGGAGCTGGCGCGCAAGGTCAGCGTGGACAAGGCGGCGCGGTTGCAGACCGATCGCGACAAGCTTGTGGGGCAGATGAATCGGCTCAAGCAGGAGTATGTCGGGCTCGACATCTACGTCGAACCGGATCCGATCAAGGCTCAGCAGATGTTCGTCGACGTCGCCGACAATGCTAAAGGCATCAGCAGTGCTGTGCGCGCCCGGTTCGACAGCTACAAGGTCGCCAACCGCACGCTGTCCGACGTCATCGACCACCCGCTCCTGAAAGGCCGCGTCGACGCTGAGCAGGATCGAATGACCTTGAAGAACCCGAATCTGTTGGGCGCCAAGCACGTTGCCGACATCACCCGTGCCGTGATCGCTGGGGCCGGCGGTCGGATCAGCAAGAAGGCCGAACAGACGCTCACCGACGGCGAGGTCATCGAACAGGTCAAGGACTTCCTCGACGTCATGTCGACCGCCTTCACCGAGCTCGCGGCTATCACCGAGGAGGAGATCAGCACTGAGCGCAAGACCGATGAGCAGACCATGTCTCAGAAGTTGCGCCGCACGTCCCTGCTCGGCTCGGTCGGCATGCTGCGGGTTCTGGGTGGTGTCTTCCGGGAACTGCGTAGCGGCGACAACCCCATCGAGCTCGACGACATCATCGAGTTCTTCAAGCGCCTCGATCCACATATGGCTGCGCCGGTCGCCGAAACCAGCATCTGGCGCACCAGCGAAGCACACGTCGACTTCGAACCCAATGCCGCGGCGCCGATCATGCGCACCCAGAACATCGTCCATTTGGTCGGCGTAATCAGCGCCTGGTACCGGAAGGCGCCGAGCGGCCTGTAGTCCACGGGCACCAGGTGAACTGGGCAGGGCAGCCCGCCTCGACTCAATCTGGCTGCCGGTGCCTGGCCGACATTTCGAAAAGCTCCCGAGATCAACAGGGAACGCGGTACCACTGAGTTGACGCGCCTCTGGACGGCACCGACCGTCGCTCGTTCAGCACTCTCGCATAACGACCACAACTGATCGGCCTCGACGGCTTCAGTCCCCCGATCAGTGCTGCGACACAATCCAGGAGGGCCGCGGTGCCAATCGACAACTCGCAATTCGAGCGCATCATGGGCCGGCTCACGGACGGGCTTCCGGGCTTGTCCGATGAGCTGGTGCAGGAATTCCAGCTCGGCAGAGCAGTATCCAAGCAAGACCTTCGGCAGGAAAGCGGATATCAGGAGCGCGTGCGGCGGCTGGCCGAGAGCGATCTGCCGCCGCTCGCGGCATCCGACGTCGCGATGGTTCCGTATTCGAACGACGAGCGCATCGACCTCATACGCGACGCTCTCCTCACCCTCGCCGAAACCATGCTGGCGTCACGCCGGGCCGTGCTGAAGACCGCCACTGAGCGTGACATGGAACCGATGGTCCAGTTCGGCGATCCCGAGCTGGAGCGGCCTGCCTACATCGATCTCGTGGATGAGACCGAGCGCGCGCAGTCCGCCAGAGATGTAGTGCGCGCACTCTTCACCGACAAGATCACCGGCACTGTGGAGGCTTCTGATGAACAAAACTGACCTCGTGCAGGCCATCGAACAGGCGATCGGCGTTCTCGAACCGGTCTATCGCACGCGTGCTGACGAGTCCGATCTGTATGAGGCGGCCATCCTCACGCTGTGTGTCGATGCAGCCGCAGCGGCCGACGGCACCACATTGCTGACACAGGACGGGCACACTCCGACAACGTCTCTCAAGTTCCGCAGGTCCCCCGGCAATCTCTGGTCGGGCTCCTTCACCTATGGATTGGTGAGCTTCCCGGACACACCGAAGATGCTGGAAATCCACCTCGGCGTGTACGTGCTGGCCGCATCATCCAAGGTCGCGCATGAGTGCGATGTCGCGATCATCGACCATCGGGAAGCTGAGCGAAGCCGACGAGGCGGCGTGTATCCCCGCAGCCGTGGGCTGATCGCCGCCATCGAAGCCAAGCACTACGATTCGTCTCCCGCTCTCGGGGTTGGACGCGGATTTCTTGGTCTCGCAAGCGAATTCGGGGCGAAGAAGTGCTCGCTGGTCTTCCCGTCACGGAGTTCGACCAACCTTGGAGCTCTGATCGCGAAACGGGACAGCGAGGCACACCCCGAACTGTTGCCCGGCACGCACGCCGCCGACCGGTTGCGCTCGTTGCTGGACCAGGCCATTCGGAACTGGAAAGACAGCCGCTGAGCTCGATCGGCAGGCTCTCCATTTGAGGCTGGCCAAACGAAGCAGACCGGTCCGGTCGATGATGGCAGACGTCCCCAACGTCCGGCGCAACGAAAGTTGCTCTGCCATAAGACGATCCGCGCCAGCACGCTCCGATAGCGTGCACACCAACAGGTATCCATAGCAGTCCGGCACCCGTCCGGACTTCTGTGGACCATCCAGGGGGAGTTACTCATGCCGACACTTGCCATCCACCGGGACTTCCTGCTCGAATTCGGCAGGCTCGATAACCCGCTCCAGCAGCGCATAG
Organism: Nocardia sp. NPDC051030; assembly: GCF_040683015.1. NCBI lineage: Bacteria > Bacillati > Actinomycetota > Actinomycetes > Mycobacteriales > Nocardiaceae > Nocardia > Nocardia sp. NPDC051030. The sequence goes on from NZ_JBFBCD010000004.1 coordinate 49,834, forward strand.
CTGACGTATTCGAAAGGTTTGCCAATTCGACCGTGGCGGGGATCCACCTCGAACGGATCCAAGCCGCCCGGAACGCGCGGTTCCGATCGATCCGGATCGACAACTTCTGGCGCGGGGTCGTCCTCGCACCCGAGAGCGGCGACACTTATCTGTTGCTGAAGGTACTCCCCCACGATGACGCTTATGCGTGGGCGCGCCGCCGTGATGTAACGGTGAATATGGCCAACGGCGGCATCGAGATTCGCAATGATGCAGATCTCGATGCTGCCCTGCCTGAACTCACCGCCGCCGCCGAGCAGACACCGGCCCGGCTGTTCGCGAATTTCAAAGATAGCGATCTACTTCGGCTCGGTATCGACGAACGCACGCTGCTCGCAGCTCGCGTCATGACCGATTCGGAGCAGTTGGACGCGGCCCGCAACCATCTGCCCACCACCCAATGGGATGTGCTGTTCGGGCTGGCCGCTGGATTGTCCCTCGAACAGGTATGGTCCGAAATCGGCGCGGACCTCGTAAGCGGTCCGATCGACGCATCCGACCTGGATACCGCTGTTCGTCGCAGCCCAGGCCGCGTACTTCTCGTCGAAGGCCCCGAGGAACTGCTGAAAGTGTTCGCGGACCCGTTCGCGCTGTGGCGTATCTACCTGCATCCCACCCAGCAGACGATCGTCGACGCCAAATATCGCGGCCCGGCCCGAGTCACCGGAGGTCCGGGCACCGGCAAGACAGTGGTGGCGTTGCATCGCGCGCGACGGCTCGCCGAACGCGGCGCGGGGCGGGTCCTGCTCACCACCTTCACGTCGACACTCGCCGGCACGCTGGAGGATGGCATCACGACGCTGATCGACGACCCGCACCTGTCCGACATCATCACCGTGCGCAACGTGGATAGGTTCGCGCACAACGTGTTCCGCGAGAAGCATGGGCAGCCGCGGTTGCTGGACGCGGATACGGAGGTCGAGCTGTGGCGACTTGCTCACGCGCAACATCCGACCGAATTCACCGAGACCTTCCTCGCCGAGGAATGGCGTCATGTCCTCCTCGCTCAGGCGCTGACCAGCGTGGAGGAATACCGCACCGCCGACCGCAAAGGACGCGGGCGAGGGCTCGGACGGTTACAGAAGACTCGAGTGTGGGAGGTTGCCTCGGCTTTCGAGGCACTGCTGGTCGAACGAGGCGCCTGGACATGGGAAACCCTGCGCCGGGAAGCCACTCGTATCCTGCAGAGCGGCGACGACAAACCTTTCAGGCACATCATCGTCGACGAAGCCCAGGATTTGGGTCCCGACCAATGGCGGCTATTGCGCGCCGCCGTTGCGGTCGGCCACGATGACCTGTTCATAGCGGGCGATACCCATCAACGTATCTACGACAATCGGGTGAGCCTGCGCGACACCGGAATCGATATCAGTGGCCGGTCACGACGCCTGTCCATCAATTACCGCACCACCGCCGAAATCCTCGGCTGGAGTCTGGCAATTCTGCGTGGTGAGGCCATCGACGATATGGACGGTGGACTGGAGACCATCGCCGGTTGCCGTTCGGAAATGCACGGCACACCGCCAGACACGATTGGGTTCGAGACCTCAGAGGCCGAGCTGAAACATATAGCGACGACCGTACAAAACTGGCTGGACAAGGGCGTGGCGGCTGAAGAGATCGGGATCGCCAGCCGCGCCAACTGGGTCGCCGAACGGATTTCCCGGCACTTGGCCGCGGCGCGGATTCCTGTACGTCTGCTCACGCGGAGAACCCGTGCGGATCAGGAAGTGTCAGTGGGCACCATGCATCGCATGAAGGGTCTCGAATTCCGGTGCATGATCGTCGCCGGGGCCGGCGACGATCATGTGCCTGCGACTGCCGCGCTCACTCCGATCGAGGAGGATCCACACGCCCACGAGCGCGACTTGCAACGCGAACGCTGCTTGCTATTCGTCGCCTGTACCCGCGCTCGGGAAAAACTTCTGATCACTTGGCATGGGCGCGCCAGCCGGTTCCTCCGGGCAGTTCAGGACGTGTAGCAACGGCTTGTCCAAACCTCACGAACCATACAAACCGACCAGTAGTTCAGCTGCGAGTAGCACCGCATCTCAATGTTTTTCGCATGAGCACAAATCTGCTGACGTACCGTAGAACAAGTCCGGGCTGGAACTCGGCGGCGGAGGGGATTCGCAATGGGTGGGACCAAACAGGCGGCTCAGCTGCTGCAATTCTGGCGCGCGATCGAGATGTTCAGCCCTCAAGAGCTTCCCAAGCTCTCACGCAAGGCGTCTGCCCCGATCGTGCTGGACATGGACGACGACGGTCCTGCGCCTTGGCAATCGGATCATCCGCTCTGGCGCGAACGTCCTCTACCGCCGGGGAAGGCGTGGCAGTTCACCGTGTACGGCGGGCTGTTCCAGATCGATAAGGTTCGCGATGAGCTGATCCGGGTCTTCGGAGAGGACCGCAGCCAGCCGGATGGTCGCCGGGCAGGTACTACGGCTCTGTTCGCATTCACGCTGGATGCGGACGGCTCACTGGTGGAGAATTCACCCGCTCTGTCGGCATGCGCATGGGCCGTCAGTCGCCTTCAGTCTCCAGGACGCAATCATCCGACCTGGCTGGACGGATTCGATGACGACGAGCGTGAATTCGTCACCAACCTGAACGAACTCGCACCGTCCAAGATCGCTGAAGCGGCAGCGAGGCGTTCCGGCCTCGTGACGGAGCTCGGCGAGCGCGGACGGTCCGCTGCGCGCGAAGCGATCGTGAAGGGTGCCGGCGCTGCTGCGACAGCCGCGGCCACCGCCGCGGGCACGATGCTCGGCGGTCCCGTGATCGGTGGCATTGCGGGGACAGTGGCCGGTACCTTCGCCGAAAAGCTGCTGGCCCGACGAGAAGCCGAATCCCGCTCCACCGATAGTGACGAGGAATCGGGCCCACCAACCCTCAGCCTTACAGCTGCCGACGTGAATACGCTGGTTGAGAAGCTGAGCGAAGCAATGCGGATCACCGAGGTTCTGGGTGTAGCGGGGGTGCGTGTGCGATGCACCCAGGTATCGACACGCTACGCGGGGGAACCGACCGAGCAGGATTTCGTCAACAGCTTCATCGCACAAGACCTCGCGACCATCGAGAAGGCGGTCCGGCAGGGAGACGTGGGAAACGCGCTGCACGATTACCTGTCCGATAACCGCGCCGCCGAATCTCGCGTCGATGTTCGTACCCGGTCCGATGCGGTGATCGCCGGTGTGGAGCCGCAGCGGTTCCCGGGCGGCCGGTGGCCGAGTGCCGTCACCAAGCCACTGGTACTCAGCCAGCAGTTCGCGGTCAACCAGCTGATGTCCCAACTTGCTGACAGCACAGGTGTTTTCGCCGTCAACGGCCCACCGGGAACCGGCAAGACCACGATGCTGCGAGATGTACTCGCTGCAATTGTGACCGAGCGAGCAGCTCGGCTCGCCGAGCTGGACCATCCACGTGCGGCGTTTACCGGCAAACTGGAAAGCGTCAGGATCGGCAAATTCGAATCGACGGTTCAGGGACTCCGCCCCGAACTGACTGGCTTCGAAATCGTCGTCGCGACAGCCAGCAATGACGCCGCGGCCAATGTCACCGCCGAAATCCCCGCCATCGACGCGGTCGCGGGCGTGCAGGATGAAGCCGTCGCGATCGACTACTTCACCGATCTCGCATCACGGGTACTCGATCGTCGAGCATGGGGACTCGTTGCCGCCGTCCTCGGCAATATGAGCAATCGATCCGAATTCGTAAGCCGGTTCTGGTGGGGCGACGGCGGACCTCGGAGCCAGTTCACTGAGCCGGGGCCCAGCGACGGCGACGACAGCGGCGAGCCTTCCACTACCGCCGACGGCATGCGGAAACTATTGCTGCGGACCGGGAACGAGCCCGATATCGTGCCTGATTGGGAGGCTGCCGTCACTGCTTTCCGCAAGGCACACGACGAGGTGCGACGATTGGCGGAGGAACGTCAGCGCGTGGCACAGGCGATTGCCGAACTGACACGTCTGGAAGCCGTCATCGAGGCCGCGGCAAAAGGCATTATCGATGCCGAGCGTGATCACGACTTGTGGAGAGGCTTCCATGAGGAGGCGGTCTCGGCCCATATTCAGGCCGAAGCGGACGTGGCGGCGGCGAACGCTTCGATCGATCGACACCATCTGCGCAGGCCCGGATTCTGGGTTTCGCTCTCGACCTGGTTCCGCGCCGGCCGCGTTTGGCACGCCGAAAGTCTCAGACTCCATGCGGATCTCGACACGAAGGAAGGCATTGTCCGCAATTGCACCGCCGAAATCAGAAGGTGCGAGATCGGATGGGAGAACGCCGCAACCGCCAGACGCCGCCACGTCGAAGATCACTCGACAGCAACGGCAGGTCATCGCGTCACCCTCTCCGTTGTCACCGATGCGTGTGAACAATGGTCGGCGACCGTGCCTTTCGGTGAAACCCTCACGGACGAGCGAAGATTCCAGCTGTGTGCGCCTTGGGCCGATGAGGAATTCACCGCAGCACGGCATCGCCTTTTCCTGGAGTCACTTCGCTTGCACAAGGCCTTCGTTCTGGGCGCCGGATATGCCATCCGCGGCAACCTCAATGTGGCGATGGCCGCGATCCGCAATCAGCTCGACACCAAGCCAAAACCGGCGACACTGGCGGCGGCATGGCAGACGCTGTTCCTGGCCGTACCGATGGTGTCAACCACATTCGCATCCCTGCCCAGACTGTTCGCCGGACTCGGGCGGGAGACCTTCGGCTGGCTGTTCATCGACGAAGCTGGCCAGGCAACTCCGCAGCAGGCGGTCGGTGGACTGTGGCGCGCCAAACGGGCGGTCATTGTCGGCGACCCACAGCAACTCGAACCCATTGTCACGCTACCGTTCTCGGCCCAACAGGCATTGCTTCGCCACTACAGCCTGCCCGAACAGTGGACACCCGACTACACCTCTGCCCAGCGGGTCGCCGATCGGCTTGCCCAATACGGCACCAATCTGCCCGAACCTGACGGCGACGCCTTCACCTGGGTGGGGTCGCCACTACGGGTGCATCGACGCTGCGATCGGCCGATGTTCACCATCTCCAATCGCATCGCCTATGGCGGCGATCTCATGGTGTACGGCACTCCCCCTCGAACCGAATTCGTCAGCGAGAACACGTGGTTCGACACCCGTTCCGAAGTCGCCGACGGCAAGTGGGTACCCGCCGAAGGCGACCAGTTGCGCGACCTGCTGGACATGCTGACCTCCGGAATGGGCATCGCACCGGACACTATTCGGGTGATCAGTCCCTTCCGAGACGTCGTTCGGGGCGCGAAGACGATCTCAGCCGACACCGTCGACAGGGACTTCGCGCGGCGCAATGTCGGCACGGTGCACACCGTCCAAGGACAGGAGGCCGACGTGGTGATCCTCGTACTCGGCACGTCACCACGGCAGGTAGGTGCACGCAGGTGGGCTGCTGAGAAGCCGAATCTGCTCAATGTGGCGGTCTCACGCGCGAAGCGGCGTTTCTACGTCATCGGAAATCATCGATCATGGAGGGATCAACGCTATTTCGACGTCCTTGCCGCATCGTTGCGTACGGAGTCGAGCGACTGACCGGACAGGCGCGACATCCCAGCATCGCCAGCGCGCTTGGAAAGCCGGCGCAGTCAGAGGCCGAGACACCGAAGTGTGGCGCATGCGATGGGGCGCTCGCGGTTCCCTGACGGTAGAACCGTCAGGGTGAATACATCGCCTTCGACCATGACGTTCCTGATCGACGACACCTACGCCACGGTCGAAGCTGAAGTACTGACGAATCCGGGACATCGGCGACTGACGTTCACGACTCCGCTCAGCGACTCGTCGCTGAAGGGACCGTGGTACGAGGCGCGGGACAGTTCTCGCCAACTCGGTTTGGGCTGGGTACCGGTCGTGGATGGGGGCGGCGGACGGTGGACCGTGCTGGATAGCTCCAATACCCGATCGAAGGCGGACGACCGTCGAGTCTGGTCTGTCGAAGTCGAACGCGTCGTGGACTGGGCGGCAACCGACGATACTGTGCTCGCTTTCGGCCAGGCCGCAACGTTCGGCAATGGAGTGGAGTTCACGGTCGCGGATGTGCGGTGTCGCGAGGTCCGGCATTCGTTCCGTGAGCCTCAGATGGAGGGCATCGAACTCACCGTCGTCGTGAAGAACGCATCGGACACGCGGGTCTCCCTGGATGACATCGAGTTGACGGTCCGAACGGGGCGGGACGGGAGGATCGCCATACCGGACGACCTGGGCCGACGAGCAAACTTCAAGGGTGTACTCGCGCCAGGAAAGAGCGCCTCAGCGGTCGCCGACTTCATGATCGCTGCCGACACCGAGGGCGTAATCGATGTAGATGTGTCTCCGAGCAAGTACAAACGCTCCAAGACGATACGTTCGTGGCACGGTACCGCAGAATCTTTGCTTGGTAAGGCTTCAGGTGCGCCCACAGTATCCGGTCACTACGACGGTGCCGAGCTGACCGACGATGTACGAGCCGAACTACTGCATCAGGCCGTCGCTGAGCTCGCGGCGCTCATCGGCGTGGAACCGGTCAAGCAGCAGGTCGAAATCCTCATCGCTCAGCTGCGCATGTCGCGTTTGCGTGAACAACATGGGCTGCCCGGCGGCGCGGTTCCTCATCACATGGTGTTCGCCGGTCCGCCCGGAACCGGCAAGACCACCGTGGCCCGCATCGTCGGCAACGTCTTCGCCGGACTCCATCTACTGGATAAGGGGCACTTGGTCGAGGCGCATCGTGCCGACTTGGTCGGAGGGTACGTCGGTCACACCGCGCCCAGGACGAACAAGGTTATCGACAAGGCTCTGGACGGCGTGCTGTTCATCGATGAGGCATATTCACTGTGCAATACCCGGGGTGGCGAAGACCGAGATGTCTACGGCGACGAAGCATTACAGGTGTTGTTGACGCGTGCCGAGGACGACCGGCAGCGCTTGGTCATCATTCTGGCGGGGTATGAGGATGAAATGGATCAGCTTCTCGGCAGCAATCCAGGCTTGAGTTCGCGGTTCAACACCCGTATCGACTTTCCCGGCTACGCCGGAACCGAACTGGCCGAAATCGGCCGCGCATTGGTCGCTGAGAGTCAACAACGCCTGACCCCGGCCGCCGACGCCGAACTGGATTCGTGCTGCAACGAGGTCGGTGAGCGGGGATGGGCCGATCAGCTCGGGAGCGGACGATTCATCCGCACTCTGTGCGAAAAGGCTTCAGCCCTAAGAGATTTGCGACTCGCCCGCCAGCTCGAGGTGCGCGAACCGACGGCCGATGAGCTGGTGACACTCGACGCGGAGGACCTTGCCCTCGCATTCCGGGCGCTCACTGCTCGGCTCGAATGACCCCTTCATCGGAAGAAATGGCCAGCTCGTCCGCGTACAGGCGGAGGCGAGCTCGTTCGATTCTCTGCTCTTCGATGTCGGCGCGAACGAAATAGAAGTCGGTGACGTTCCTTGAAGCGGAATAGAGACGATCGTTGATCTCCTTCGCCTGCTCAACTGCCGCCTTATCATCCAGACCGGTATCACCGATGACATCCGCGATGGAGGCAAACCAGCTATGCCAGTGAAACACTCGACGATCCTGTTCTTCGCTATTGAGTACAGCAAGGACAGCAGCCACTGCCGCGGCGGCGTTCTCCCTACTGCGCCGGTACGGTTCACTGGTCACGATTCACAATCCTCAGAAGAGGTGGCCTATTCCCAGCCCGATGAGAAAAGCCACGAGAGCGAGGACGAACGCTAAGAAGGCGGCTATCAGCCCGATTCCGATTCGCCGGCTGGTTCCTTCGAAGGGAATGAGGGCGAGCCCTGCCAGCCCTGGCGCGAAGGCGAACCACCAGGCATCATTCGGAACCCATCCGATGAATGGCAGTGCTATGCAGAGGATTCCGAGGATACAGGCAGCGAACCCTTCCGGGCCGAACCAATCGTTCCGGAGGTAGCGATCCAGAAGTCCGGTCACAAGGTCACCACCCAGGTCAGCAACAGGAAGCCACAGGCCGTCACCACGCCGAGGGCTGCGCCTCGGCCTGCCGATGTCCTTCTGCGCGCCAACAGGGCGGCCGCGGCAGCCGCCGCGATGACCACTACCCCGAAGATCAAGTGGCGCGACGGATCTGCCGTCGGGTCGGAATTGGTGATCGCGGAGGCAACCGCCCCAAACAAGGCCACCTCGATGGCGATTGCCACCGGCAACATCAGTGTCGCCCACTTCCAAAAAACGGCGTCGGACATGTGCCCGCGAAAACCAGATCGGCTCTGTGTCACTTGTTCACGACCACGATCGAAGGCGGGTTGTTCACGCTGCCGAGCTGTGTCGGCGCGTTCTTCATCCAGTCAGGTTTGTCGAGATCTGCTTTGAACGGGTCGAACATCGCGGTGCCGCCGCCGACCTCGTGATGGAAAGGCAAGTTGGACAGCGGGCCCCACTGACTTCCTGAATCAGCTGCATCGATCAACACAGGCCGTTCCTTTCCTGCGGGGTTGTCCTGGTAGATCTCGACGGACGGATAGTCGGTGATCAATCCGCCAGCTACTACGCGCGGACTTCCGGGATTACCACTCGTCGGCGAGATGACGAGTTCGCCGTTCACGGTATGTCCGGACAGTGCAGGACCGACGGGGGCAAGCGGGGCGAAAGGATTGGTGGCATCGTAACGGACCAGTACCGATCCGTCGTGGAGCTGCTGGGCTTCGACTTCCGGTGCCCGCACCTTGACGTCACCATTGACGGTGACAGAGGGGTTCTGACGAGTAACGATGAGCCCGTTCTCGTAGTCGATGTATGTGGTCACGCGAGCATGCTCGGGATCGAAGTTGGGGTTCTCGGCGCGGTTGTCTCCGAGGTCGTAATGTGGAACGTTCGCCACCTGGGCCGCGGGGATAAAAAGCGCGGAGCGAACGACACCTTGGCCGGGCACCGGATTGATTCGTCCGACAACGATTTCCGGTTGCGTGCCCTGATATTTCGGGTCGTAGCTCTTCGGGTTGAGAACCTCAGCGGTAGCCCAATCCGTCGGGCTCATCGGGGGCCGTCGGAACACCTGCTGAAAAGCTGCCGCGGAAGTCCGGATCCGATCCGGGTCTGCTCTGGTATCACCGGACTTGTCAGCTTGGATCTCGGCATTGGCCGCAGCCAGCGCCGAGGCAGGCGCCATTGCCTCCAATTCACCGTTCGCGGCCGCAATCCGCGCACCATACTGTGAATCCAGAGCGTCGACTGTCGAAACAAGTTCGGGCAGCCTCGAGAGCTCGAGTCCTGCTTCGGATCCCCAGTCCTCGACGCCGCTGATCGTCCAGTCCGCGGCGACGGTTACGGGTGCGACGGCATAGTGCCGCAGGATCGAGCGGATTGTCGCGACCGGGTCGGCGAGGTCGCGGGCCGCGTCCGAGCAGGCGGATGACAGGTCGTCATAGGCCATGGCGATGGCACGCATCTGGGACTGCTCGCGATCGGCGCGCCCTTCAGCGGAGTTCCGCGCGACGCCCTGCCAGAGCAGGCTGTAAATGGTGTCGTGCATGGTGCCCGACGACTTGACGATCGCGTGGGCGATATCCGCAGCATTGGTGGCTGCGGTTTGAAGGCCGGGGATATCCCACGCATCTACTTCTTTCGGGGTGGGCATCAGTTGCCTCCCGAGTGCGGGTCGCCGGAGTTGATATCCGTAAGAGCGACGAGCCGCTGGGCCGCGTCCTGATCGGAGCCGTGGTAGGTATCGGCCGCAACCACCAGTACGGCCGCAAACTCGTTGAATCGGGCCTTCAGCACGTCCTTCGCCTGTCGACTCAGCGGGTCGGTCTTACCCAGAGCCGCTCCGATGGCCGACCCTGGCAGCTTATTGGCAACCGGCTCCGCGCCGAGGTGCGGTGCACCGTCTATATCACCGGTCAGCAGTGCAATTGCCCCCGCTGCCGCACGGAGACCCTCCGGATTGACTTCGAAAGACATAATTCTCCCCTGGACCGCAAACTTCCCGCACTCTATCTCAGGCTCAGCGACGATAGCGAGCTGCCATTACCGCATTTGACGCTGCGCTCCAGAGATCAGTTCCTGTGGCCCGATCATCGCGATCCCGGTGGCTGGTGGCCGGCGGCGACCGCAGAGAGGCTTGCTTGATCGCCGATCCAGCCGCGCGTCGGTACGGCACGAGAATGTTGCGGCAGCATCCGCTGCTGCGCGACCGCATCAGCCTCGAGGAGAGTGTCGCCAACTCAAATTTCGTACTCACTGTCGTGAGCTGACCCAGACTGAAGTCGTCATGAACCGCTGGGCGCGATGGGCTGATTATTTGAGGATCTTTGTGATCTGACCTGCGCCTACCGTTCGGCCGCCCTCGCGGATGGCGAACTTCAGGCCTAGTTCCATAGCTACGGGTTGGATCAGTTTGACGGTCATGGCCACGTTGTCGCCGGGGAGGACCATTTCGGTGGGTTTGGGGAGGGTTACTACGCCCGTCACATCTGTTGTGCGGAAATAGAATTGGGGGCGGTAGTTGTCGAAGAACGGGGTGTGGCGGCCGCCTTCCTCCTTGGAGAGGATGTACGCCTGGCCTTCGAATTCTGTGTGGGGGGTTACGGTGCCGGGCTTTATGACGCACATGCCTCGTTCTACGTCTTCTCGACGCGTGCCTCGTAGGAGGAGGCCTACGTTGTCTCCTGCTTGGCCCTCGTCGAGGAGTTTTCGGAACATTTCGACGCCTGTGACAGTGGATTTCACCATTTTGGGGCGAATGCCGATGATTTCGACCTCCGAGTTCACCTTGATGATGCCGCGCTCGATTCGGCCGGTGATGACGGTTCCTCGGCCGGTGATGGTGAAGATGTCCTCGATGGGCATTAGGAAGGGCTTGTCCACTTCGCGGGCGGGGGTGTCGATCCATTCGTCGACTGCGCGGAGGAGATCGACTATGCCGCTTCCCCATTCGCCGGTGGGGTTCTCCAGCGCCTGGTAGGCCGAGATTCGGATGACGGGTGTGTTGTCTCCGTCGAAGCTGTACTCGTTGAGTAGGTCGGCGACCTCCAGCTCGACCAGTTCGAGGATCTCGTCGTCATCCACCATGTCGCACTTGTTCAGTGCCACAACCATTTTCGGTACGCCGACCTGCCGCGCCAGGATCACGTGCTCCTTGGTTTGCGGCATCGGGCCGTCTGTGGCGGCTACCACCAGGATCGCGCCGTCCATCTGGGCCGCGCCGGTGATCATGTTCTTGATGTAGTCCGCATGCCCGGGGCAGTCGACGTGGGCGTAGTGGCGGTTCTCGGTCTGATATTCGACGTGGGCGATGGAGATGGTGATGCCGCGCTGGCGTTCCTCCGGGGCCTTGTCGATCGCGTCGAACGGGGTGAAGGGGTTGAGGTCGGGGTATTTGTTGTGCAGGACTTTGGTTATCGCCGCGGTGAGGGTGGTTTTGCCGTGGTCGATGTGGCCGATCGTGCCCACGTTGACATGCGGCTTGGTGCGTTGAAACTTCGCCTTCGCCACTGGAAACCTCCTGTGCGCCCGTGCGATTCGGGGCGGGCACCGGGGAATGGTCGACACCGCCGTGTATGCCCGACGGCGGTGTCAATACCAGCGTATTTGGCTGAGACGGCGGAAAACTCGGGAACCGGTCCAATCGAGCGTCGAGCTGGGTTGACGGCATACCCGCGGCAGCGCCCGTCCGGCACTGAGCAATTCAGCGCGAGCTACCAGACCCCGGCATGCCGCCCGTAGGCGTGCGCCGCACCCGGTTCACCAGGGGTATACGGTTCGGGGTCGCCGCCTTGACCTTGCGGGATGCATACCCATTCGCCGGTTGAAGTCAGGCCCCATTGGGCGATGATGCCGTCGTGGGAGCAGTCGTCACCGACCTGGTGCGGGTCGCGGCCCTGCTCCTGCGGGATGCACACCCACTGGCCGTCGGAGGTCAGACCCCATTGCGCGACGATATTGCCGTGCGAGCAGTCGTCACCTATTTGATGCGGGTCGCGGCCTTGTTCCTGGGGGACGCATACCCATTGGCCGTTGCGCTGCTGCCATTGGGCGACGATGTTGTCGTGTGAGCAGTCGTCGCCGGTTTTGTGGGCGGGCTGGGGTGTGGCAGTGGGTTTCGGGGCAGCGGTCGGCTGCGGCCCGGTGTTGGGGTTGGGGGCGGTGGGTGCGGCCGACTTGGATGTGGTGCTCGTCGTGGTGGGGGCGGCCGTGGACGAGGTGGTGGTTTTGGTGTCCGAGCCGCTGTCGGATCGGTTGATCAGCACGCCCGCCGCGAAGGCCACCGCGGCTACCGCGACCACTGCGGCGGCGATGGCCACATTCCGCGCCTTCTTGTTCGGCTGCGGTGGCATGCCGTCGTAGTCATTACCGGGTGACGCCATTGTCGATGCCCTTCCGTTCAAGCAGGATGCTGACCCGAAAAGCCCGTTCACCCGGCAGGGTACTCATGCCCGAAGCTATTTCCGCGCAACCCGACGGACAGGGCGTTCCGTGGCTCGACTATCGAGGAAGGCCGCCTCGTGGAGCAGCCGCGGGCCGAGACCGTTCGCCGGGATCGGCAGCGCACACGCCGCAGCCTCTGAGCTCGACGTCGTCTCAGACAGGTCGCTAGAGTTGGAGTGACGGCAATGGCGTCGCCACCGATCGGGGGAATAGTGACCACAACTCAGGTGTCGTCCGGCGAATGGCTCAGCGCCCCAATCACTTCGGGGTTCGCGGCCGTGGAAGGCCTGGCGCGGCGGCTGCTTCGGAATGCGCCGACGGAGGATCCGGGGGAACGGGATCCACGGATCGTGGCCATGACGCAAACGCCGGCTCGGCTGGCGACCTGGTATTTCCGGGGCGAGGTCCGCGGGCTCGAACACATTCCAGACAGCGGACCGGCGCTGCTGGCGTCGATGCATTCGGGCGTCATCGCCATGCCCGATGCTCCGGTTCTCTTCGACGGCCTCCTGCGGCGGTTCGGGTCACAACGGCCGATACATGTACTGGCGCACGACGGGTGGCGGCTGATCCAAGCGGCGATTCCCGGGGCACGGCTCGCCCGCAAGCTCGGCGTGCTCGCCGCCAATCGGGACAACGCGCGCGCCGCACTGCGGGCCGGATCGGTATTGCTGGTGTTTCCCGGCGGCGAATACGACCAGTTCCGACCGATCTGGCAGGCCAATACGGTCGACTTCGGCGGGCGAACGGGGTTCCTGCGCATCGCTTATGAGGAAGACGTTCCGCTGATCCCGGTCGTGCACGTCGGCAGCCACGAAACCTCCATCTCGCTCTCGCGCGGCGAATCGCTGGTGCGAATGCTGCGGATCGACCGGCCGCCGTTCCGAGTCAGCGCCCTGCCGGTGGTACTCCCCCAGCTCATCCCATTCCCGGCGAAGATCACCATCGAAGCGCTGCCGCCGATCGACTTGCGCGCCCAGTTCCCCGCGGACGACGAACCCGACTATTCGGTCATGTACGCCGAGGTCATGAAGATCATGCAGGCCGCGGTCGACAAGCTCGCCGCCGAACGCAGGTTCCCGATCCTCGGCTGAGCCCGCTGTCGTCGTATTCGTCGGTAAGGACAGCGCGTGCAACCACGAGTCGAGTCGGCGACAACCGCGCCCGATGAGTCGCCCGAAGCGTCCTGCCCAACCCGGGCACAGCGCTCGCCGAACGCCACCCCCGCCGTCGGCTGAGCATGCCGCGGTCGATACGCTCGCCGCCCGAATGCCGGTTCCCCATCCTCGGCTGGGACACCACACCGGTAGTCGCTGCTCGGCACGCTGTGGCGGGGATACCCGCAGTTGCAGGCCTTATTGGCAGATGCAGACCTTGCAACGCCTGCAACTGTCGACAACCCCTGCAAGGGTCGACCGCACGCGGCTGTCGGTGGATCTGCGCGCCGGACGACGACCGCGCTCGACGAGCGAGTGACGTGTCGAGCCCAACCCGCCGGGGCGCGACTCGCCCAGTAACGTGGGGCGCATGACAGCTGTTGCAGATCGTTCGCTCGGACCGGAATTGGCACGTACGGAGAACATCGGGGCGGCCGATGTGCTCGTTATTGGACTCACCTCCGGTGATGACGGGCCCGCGATCGCGCCGGCGGATGCGTTCGGCGATGTGCTCGACGGCGACACTCGTGCGGCGTTGTTGACCGCGTTGCGGGCGGTCGGGGCGAAGGGTAAGTCGGAGGAGTTGACTCGGGTGCCCGCGCCGAGCGGGCTGTCGGTGGACAGTGTGCTGGCGGTCGGGCTGGGTGCTGCGGACAAGGTTGATGCCGAGCAGGTTCGTAAGTCGGCGGGGGCGGCGGGGCGGGCGCTGACCGGGGTTGGGACCGCGGTCACCACTTTGTCGGGGCTGGATATTGGTGCGGCGGCCGAGGGTTTCTACCTGGGCGCGTACCAGTTCACGGCGTTCAAGTCGGGAAAATCCGCACCCAAGGCCGGTGAGCAGCCGGTGGGGCGCATCGAATTCCTGGTTCCTGAAGCGGGATTCGGCGAGGAGGCGCTGTTCCGGGCTCAGGCGATCGCCGAAGCCGTCGCTACCGCACGGGATTTCGTGAACACTCCCCCGAGCCACCTTTACCCGGGTGAATTCGCCAATCGCGCAGCGGAATTGGCCAAGGCCGCCGGGTTGCAGGTGGAGATCCTGGACGAGAAGGAGTTGGAGGCCAAGGGATTCGGCGGCATCCTCGGTGTCGGCAAGGGGTCCTCGCGGAAGCCTCGGCTGATTCGCATCACCTATGCGGGCGGCGACCCCAAGGTGGCGCTGATCGGTAAGGGCATCACCTTCGATACCGGCGGCATTTCGATCAAGCCTGCCGCGGGCATGGAGAACATGACCTCCGATATGGGTGGCGCGGCGGCGGTCATTGCCACCACGCTGCTGGCGGCTCGGTTGAGCCTGCCGATCACCGTTACCGCGACCGTGCCGATGGCCGAGAACATGCCGTCCGCCGACGCGCAGCGGCCGGGTGACGTGCTCACGCAGTACGGCGGGACCACCGTCGAGGTGATCAATACCGACGCGGAGGGTCGCCTGATCCTCGCCGACGCCATTGTGCGGGCGGGCGAGGACGAGCCCGACTACCTGATCGATGTCGCCACCCTCACCGGTGCGCAGATGGTCGCGCTCGGCACCCGGACGCCGGGTGTCATGGGCACCGATGAATTCCGTGATCGGGTTGCCCGCATCTCCCAGTCCGTGGGCGAAAACGCTTGGGCCATGCCGCTTCCCGCGGAATTGCGCGCGGATATCGCTTCCAAGATCGCCGATCTGGCCAATGTCGCGCCGCATCGGTGGGGCGGGATGCTGTCGGCCGGGCTGTTCCTGAAGGAGTTCGTGCCGGAGGGTGTCGCGTGGGCGCACCTGGATGTCGCGGGACCGGCCTACAACACGGGCGGGGCGTTCGGGTACATCGGCAAGGGTGGCACGGGCGTGCCGGTTCGCACGCTCATCGCGACCCTGGAAGACATCGCGGCAGAGTAAGAATGGCGTCGGCAGGGCCGGATCTGGCCCTGCCGACAACTTTTCCGCCCGGGTACCCGGGCGAAGCTCAGTCGGCCGATGCCCGTCGCTCTTCGATTCGGCGGCGGGCGTCGTGGTCTCGCATGCGCTGCGGATAGCCGACTCGGCGCGCGTCATACACCGGGATACCGAGCATCGCCGAAAGTCGCTGCGCGCCACGCTCCCCCACCACTCGCCGCGTCCATTCGCCGTCGTGCGCGACGAGCAGGACGGTCACGTCGGTCACGGTCGTTCGTGGTTCGACGAAGGCCTCCACCCCGTGATGCGTTCGCGTCCACTCTTCGAGATACGCCGCATCGACGGGATCAGCGCCACCCTTTCGGGCCACGCCACCACGTCCGAACAAATCCAGAATCGCCATCCGGCGGCCTCCTCTCCGGAGCCGGATTACCCACGGCCAACACTTCGATAGTGCCAGTGCTGAGGGGCTGGAATGCGCTCGGCGGGAAGTTCTTCGAGACATCCCAGGCGCTGCTCAGGAAGGGTCGGCGGCGGCGCATTGGGCGCGTGGGGGCGCTGGCCGCCCACAGTTTGCGGTGTGTGCGGGATCCGCGCCGTGAGACGACGTATCAGAACCACTTGCTGACCGGGCGATCGGCGACCGCGGCAACCATGGCGGGATCGCCATGCAGTTGCTGGATATAGGCAGGAGAGCCGAGGCATCAGACGAAGGCAGCCAGTCCCGGCGCATGGATCGTCTCCGATTGCCATTCATCAACCCGACACGGTCGGATCAGCGGTGCGAAGTTCGCGCTCTCAGTTCGATGTGATCGACGCTGCTCAGAGCATAAATATCGCCTATTAAGGACGAATCCGGCCGGTCAAACACCCATAAATCAGTCAATCGCGACATAGCGCTGCCGCCGAGTGGCTAATCCCATCTCAAATCGCTTGCTCATATGTCGCCGCGACCGGTTAGCCTCATCGCCGTGAGCACTGGGGTGGATATCGATCCGGCCGAACTGCGGGCGGCGGCGGATTCTCTGGATACATCGGCACAGGACTTGGCCGATCGCGTGGACACGCATATGCGGAAGGTCCGGGACTTCGTCGGCGTCGACTGGACCGGGACCGCGGCGGGGTCGCATGAAGAACCGTGGGCCGACTGGGAGGAAGGCGCGCGGCGCATCATTGCCTCGTTCCGCGCCGATGCAGGGCTACTGCGACAGGCCGCCACCGAGTTCGAGACAACCGATCGGTCGCGAGCAGAATCCACCGATGCCGCAGGATCCAGCCTCGACCTGCCAGGGACGGCGTGAGCCATGGGTGACTACCGGGTGGATCTCGTCGGATTGGACCAGCTCATCGACGCGGCCGCGACTCTGGAAACCGAGATCGAGCAGCAGGTCACCGCCATCGACCAGCGCGTCGATGCCCTGCACGTGAACTGGTCCGGCGATTCGGCCGTCGCACACCGCGCGGCTCACGACGAGCGCATCGCCGGAGTCGCGGAAATGCGCACCGCGCTCAGCGACCTGCGAGCCAAGCTGAAAACCGCCCACGACGCCTACGTCCAGGTGGGCAAGACCAATGCCGAGATGTGGCCATGAGCCCGACTCCGACCGTCCCGCTCATTCTCTGCAGAGTCGAGGAATACCACTCCGCCGCAGAGGTTTTCGGCTCCATCGCCACCGACGCTGCCACCACGCACATCGCCCTCCTCGGAGTGCTCAACGCCAATGCCGGAATGGCGGGCAGTGACAGCATCGGCCAATCCTGGGCAACCTCATACGACGAGGCAGCCGCCCTCGCCCTCTCCACCTCCGAGCGCCTCCTCACCGCCTTCTCGACAACCGCCAACCTGGTCTCCAGCGGAGCCCACAACCACGAATCCGGCGAAGCCGAAGCGAACTACGACACCGTCGCGACCCCGCCCGCACCGGCGTCCTGGCCCATTCCCTGCGTTGTCACCACCGCCGCGTCAGCCGCCGGAACCGGAATCCCCGAACCCTTCGGCTGGTCCTATGTCAAAGACCTCGTCGGCGCGGTCTGGCCAAACGGTCACCAGGACAAGCTCCACTCCGCCGAAACCGCCTGGTTCACAACAGCCTGCGACTACCGCCTCCTCGCCCAACGCATCCCCCAAGCCTTGACCCTCCTCGGCAACCAACAATCCGAGGAAATCCCCCGCGCAATCGCGACCGGCGCAGAACGTCAGACCGACCTCAACGCACTCGCCGACGTCTGCGAATCCATCGCCAAGGCCTGCGGCGAATACGCCCAGCACCTCGACGACGCCCACCACCAAATCCTCGAAGAACTCAAAGAATTCGGCATAGAAACCGCCCTCGCCGAAGGCCTCTTCGCGGTCGCCGCACCCTTCACCCTCGGCCTCTCCGAACTCGGAAACCTCGCCGTAGGAACCCGTTTCGCCATCAAAGCCCGCCGCGTAGCCACCATCATCGCCGACCTCGCCACCCACGCCGCCGCAATCGTCACCAAGACCCTCAAGCCACTAGCCGAACGACTCCGCCCCTTGCTCTCGAAGATCGGGAAGTGGGTGGACGAAGCACAGGCCAAGCTGGTCAACTTCGGCAGACGGGCCGACGAGGCCCTGCCGCCGACGATCACCCAGGCGGACGAGGACGCCATCCGGGCTTATACAAGCCCATATACTGGCCTGTACGAAGATCTCAACAGCGCATTGAGAGCAGGCGCGGTGGACGCGACACAAAGTACGCAGATCAAAGCCATTGAAGAGGCGCTCACTAAACTTCCCGATCACAACGGCGTCGTATTTCGTGGGACGGATCTACCACCGAATGTCCTCGCGGAGTATAAGACTGGCGAAACAGTGGTCGAGAAATCCTTCACCAGCACCACGGCCGCAGCCGAGGAAGCCTTCCCGGGCAATACGCAATTCACGATCGTGTCGAAGAGCGGCAAGGAAGTTACCAACTACTCCGACATCCCCTCCGAACAAGAAGTCCTCTTCCCTCCCGGGACCGCCTTCCGAGTCTTGAGCAACGACTTCGATCCAACCACCGGAACAACTTTCATTCGACTGATCCAAAGGTGATGCCACTATGAGCAAAGAAATAGCCGGGAAGATCTTTACGACCGACGAAGAACTCGGACTCGAGCCCCTGAGCCAGGATGAGATCACCGAGGCCGAGCGAATGATTGCCGAGGCCGAGGCGCGGAGAGCTGCCGTGCCACCTGAAAAGCGGCGACCGGCCTCCCGCAAGTTCTGGGACGACACGAGCGGCACCGAGTTCGACCAGCGGCGCGATAGCAAGTAGATGACCCTGGAGTGGCGGGGCGTGGTGAATGCCGTGCTCTACAGCGTTCAGTTCACCGATCGCCTCAACCCCAACGAGGTGCGTCGCATCTCGACCGGTTTGCTGACCGAACCACTTTGGGATCTCACGCCTGAGGATGAGTATCGGGCGCTGGTCGACGCACTGAATTCCGGCGAGGAGCTCGATACCTTGGTGCGCACAAAGCATTCCGAGGCCGAGGTCCGGGAGTTCTTGACACGCATAGTCGCAGAACTCGATGCTGCGCGCCCGTGGCCAGATCCTGCGCTCCAGGAACTTTCCATCTCCAGATGGACAGAGTTCACCGGGCTCGAACCCGTTGCCCAGATCAATATCGCGTGGCCGACGATTCAGGGCCTCGTGCAGCGCGGATTCACCAAGCCGCCGGGCGAGAATCGGGAGTGGCTGCTGGTCCGGCTGAGGTCTGGTGCCGAGCTGGCATTGGTCTGGCCGGGATTAGCCGGGCGTACCGCGACGGATGTGCTCTCCCTGGACACGAACATCGCGGCAGAGAGCGTCATCGAAGAAATCCTGGCGGCGACCTCACTCGACCCGAGCAGCATCACCATCCTCTGACATATATCTTCCCGCCCGAATCCAGCCACGGCGCAGGTCGTTACGGCGTGCGGATGGACGGCCGATCGGGGGATCGAGGTGGCGGAACGGGTGGGGGTTCGGCTGGGCCGCACGGGCTTGGGTGCGACACGGTGAGGCCGCGCAGTGGATGCCCTGTGACACGCCGCACCGCGACAAGTGCAAGGATGGGGAACCGGAACTACAAACCACATGATCTTCGGTAGGCACGGGGTTGATCCGTGACTAGGGGTTTGTCGCCGCGACCAGCGGGGGCTACCGCCGGAGAGAAGCTGTTTAACAACGTCGAGCAGTCAGAGGAGTCAACGGACATGGCCTTCTCCGTCCAGATGCCAGCTCTTGGTGAGAGCGTCACCGAGGGCACTGTGACCAGGTGGCTGAAGCAGGAAGGAGACACGGTCGCGGTCGACGAGCCGCTGCTCGAGGTATCGACTGACAAGGTTGATACCGAGATCCCGTCGCCTACCGCCGGTGTGCTGGTCAAGATCGTCGCGCAGGAAGACGACGTCGTCGAGGTCGGTGGCGAGCTCGGTGTGATCGGCGATGCGGGTGAGGCTCCGGCCCCCGCCGCTGCCCCGGCTCCCGCTGCCGCACCCGCCCCGGCCCCCGCGCCCGAACCTGTTGCCGCACCGGCCCCGCAGCCTGCCGCCGCAGCCCCCGCGCCCGAACCTGCCGCCGCCGCTCCGGCCGCGTCCGGCACTCCGGTCAAGATGCCGGAACTGGGCGAGTCGGTTACCGAAGGCACTGTCACCCGCTGGTTGAAGCAGGTCGGTGACTCGGTCGCGGTGGATGAGCCGCTGCTGGAGGTTTCGACCGACAAGGTCGACACCGAGATCCCGTCGCCCGTCGCCGGCACCTTGCTGGAGATCACCGCGCAGGAAGACGACGTCGTGAACGTCGGCGGCCAGCTCGGTGTGATCGGCAGTGGCTCGCCCGCCGCCGCTCCGGCCCCCGCGCCTGCGCCCGCTCCGGCCCCCGCGCCTGCCCCGAAGCCCGCTCCGGTCCCGGCCGCGGCCACCCCGGCCGACGAGCCGTCCACCAATGGCGGCGGTCCGTACGTGACCCCGCTGGTGCGAAAGCTGGCTTCGGAGAACAACGTCGACCTGGCCACCCTCACGGGTTCCGGTGTCGGCGGCCGCATCCGCAAGCAGGATGTGCTGGCTGCCGCGGAGGCCAAGAAGGCTCCGGCTCCGGCCGCCGCTGCTCCGGCTCCCGCCGCTGCTGCTCCGGCCGCGCCCGCCGCTTCGGCCGCCCCGCGTCCGAGCCTGGCGCACCTGCCCGGCACGGTCCAGAAGGCCAGCCGCATCCGGCAGATCACGGCCACCAAGACCCTCGAGTCGTTGCAGACCACCGCACAGCTCACCCAGGTCCACGAGGTCGATATGACCAAGGTGTCCGCGCTGCGCAACCGCGCCAAGGCCGCCTTCAAGCAGCGCGAAGGTGTCAACATCACCTTCCTGCCGTTCTTCGCGAAGGCCGCGATCGAGGCACTTGCCGTGCACCCGAACGTGAATGCCTCCTACAACGCGGACACCAAGGAGATCACCTACCACTCGGCGGTCAACCTGGGCATCGCGGTCGACACCGATCAGGGTCTGCTTTCGCCGATCATCCACAATGCCAACGACCTGTCGCTGGCGGGCCTGGCGCGGGCGATCGCCGATATCGCGAATCGTGCTCGCAACGGCGGACTGAAGCCGGACGAGCTGTCGGGTGGCACCTTCACCATCACCAATATCGGTTCGCAGGGCGCGCTCTTCGACACGCCGATCCTGCTGCCGCCGCAGGCGGCGATGCTCGGCACCGGCGCAATTGTCCGGCGCCCCATGGTGATCGCGGATGACGGCAGCGAGTTCATCGGCATTCGCTCGGTGGCCTACCTGCCGCTCACCTACGATCACCGCCTCATCGACGGCGCCGACGCGGGTCGCTTCGTCAGCACGATCAAGCATCGGCTGGAAGAGGCGGGCTTCGAAGGCGACCTCGGCCTGTAGGACGTTCGCATGAAGGTCGTGGTCGCCGGCTCCTCCGGGCTGATCGGGACGGCGCTCGTCGCGGCATTGCGCCGCGACGGGCATGAAGTCACCCGCTTGGTGCGCCGCCCCGTTCGAGCCAGGGATGAATTCAGCTGGGACCCGGCTCGTGCGGATCTGGACGAACGCGCGCTGCGCGGTGCCGACGCCGTAGTGAATCTTTGCGGCGCCGGTATCGGGCGGCGGCGCTGGAACGGCAGCTATAAGCAGGAGCTCCGCGACAGCCGCATCGTCCCGACCGACGTGCTGGCCTCCGCGGTCGCCGCCCTGGGAGTGCCGACGCTGGTGAATGCCAGCGGCGTGCACTACTACGGCGGCGACAGCGGCGACCGCATCGTCACCGAAACCTCCCCCGCCGGAACCGGATTCCTCGCCGGACTGTGCAACGACTGGGAGGAAGCCGCACAGGAAGCCATCGACGCCGGCGTCCGCACCGTGCTCCTGCGCTCAGCCGTAGTCCTGGCCCGTCACGGCGGCATGCTCGGAATGCTCTACCCCCTCTACTCCCTCGGCCTCGGCGGCCGATTGGGCAATGGCCGCCAATACGTCCCGTGGATCTCCATAGACGACGAGGTCAGCGGCATAATCTTCGCCCTCACCAACGAATCCCTCTCCGGCCCAGTCAATATGGTCGGCCCTGCCCCGGTCACCAACGCGGAATTCACCCGCGCGATCGGCCGCGCCCTACACCGCCCCACCCCCCTGGTGGTCCCCGCCTTCGCCCTCCGCATGGCAATCGGCGAATTCGCGGAAGAGGCAATCCTGCACGGCCCCAGAGCAATCCCCACCGCCCTGGAAGCAGCCGGCTACACCTTCCACCACCCCACCATCGGCGCAGCCCTGGCAGCCACCGTCGGCCAAGGCCGCTGACCGCCCCGTCAACCCGCCACCCCTGGCCCTGTCGGCAGCCATCACCAACAGCCCTGACGGCTGGCCGCCCTCAATTCCCGGCCAGCCCAGCCCATTCGCCACAACGAGTGTTCAACCATGCAGGCGACACGCCGGGCAGGGCCTGCATGGTTGAACACTCGTTGGTCGGCAGCAAGATCAGCATGCGGCTGTGGAGGGGGTTCGTCGGCCGATGCCTCAGCCGCTGCATGGCGATCTTGTAGCCAACCGCTGGATCCGGTTGGAGTTGGTGCACCGCCGGGAGGGTCACCCGTTGCGACGGGGGCGATACGGGTCACAGGGGGTTCGTGGATACCGTGTGGGCGTGAGTAATGAATCGTCTGTGGTCGTATCGGCTGAGCTGTTGGTGCGGGATGCGCGTGAGAGTGATCTGCCGGAGATCCTGGTGATTCACAACAATGCGATTGCGGAGACCACCGCTATCTGGGATACCGAGCCTGCTGATTTGAGTGAGCGGGAGGCTTGGTTCGCGACGCGGACGGCGGCGGGACATCCGGTGCTGGTCGTCGAGATCGACGGGGCTGTGGCGGGGTATGCCAGTTACGGACAGTTCCGGCCGAAGTCGGGTTATCGGTTCTCCGTGGAGAATTCGGTGTATGTGGCTGATCGGTTTCAGCGGCGCGGAGTTGCCAAGGCGTTGATGACCGAGTTGCTGGTGCGCGCCCAGCGGGGTGGAATTCACACCATGATCGCGGCGATCGAGTCCAGTAACGCCACCTCCATTGCCATGCATGAGAAGTTCGGGTTCGCCGTGGTGGCGCAGTTGCCGGAGATGGGGTTCAAGTTCGGGCGGTGGATGGATCTGACGCTGATGCAGATCATGCTCGACGATGGCGTAACGTCGCAGTCGTGAGCGAGAGCACCACCGCCGCCTCGAGTACATCGGCCGCTACCCCGGCCCGCGGCATTTCGGCCCGCCTCGACCGCACACCGTTGCAGGTGGAGGAACTGGGCCTCATCGACTACAACCTCGCGTGGGAGAAGCAGCGCAGTATTGCCTGCGAGCGCGCGGAGGGCATCGGCCAGGATCGGTTGCTGCTGTTGGAGCATCCGTTCGTATTCACTGCGGGTCGCCGCACCGAAGCGGCGGATATGCCTATGGATGGCAGCCCCGTGATCGAGGTGGATCGCGGCGGGAAGATCACCTGGCATGGGCCGGGGCAATTGGTGGGTTACCCGATTATTCGACTGGCCGAGCCGGTGGATGTGGTCGCGTACGTGCGCCGCCTGGAGGAAGCGCTCATCAGCGTGTGCGCGAGCCTCGGACTGGAGACGGGTCGCGTGGACGGCCGTTCCGGCGTGTGGGTACCCGCCTCGGAATTCCTGCCGGAACGCAAGGTCGCCGCGATCGGTGTGCGCGTGCAGCGCGGGGTCGCCATGCATGGCATCTCACTGAACTGCAATTCGTCGCTGGATGGTTTCCAGGCGATCGTTCCGTGCGGTATTCGCGATGCCGGTGTCACCACCCTGACGCGGGAGCTAGGCCGCGAGGTCACCGTGGACGAAGTTCGCCCGCTGGTCGCCGACGCGATTGCCCGCGCCCTCGATGGTGATCTTCCGGTGACCCAGCACAGCCTGCCGCGACCGGTCCCGGTCGCCGACAAGGTGCCCGCAAAAGCCGAATGATCACGAGCGTAGGGTGAGTGAAGTGACCTCCGTCGATACCCCGACACCGAACAATCCGGCCCAACCCAATGGCCGCAAACTGCTGCGTATCGAGGCCCGCAACGCCGAGACCCCGATCGAGCGCAAGCCGAAGTGGATTCGCACCAAAGCCACCATGGGCCCGGAGTACACCGAGCTCAAGAGCCTGGTGAAACGCGAAGGCCTGCATACGGTTTGCGAAGAGGCAGGCTGCCCCAACATCTTCGAGTGTTGGGAGGATCGCGAGGCCACGTTCCTCATCGGCGGTGAACAGTGCACCCGCCGCTGTGACTTCTGCCAGATCGCCACCGGCAAACCCGCCGCACTCGATCGCGATGAGCCCCGGCGCGTGGCCGAGAGCGTGCAGGCCATGGGTCTGCGCTACTCGACCATCACCGGTGTCGCCCGCGATGATCTCGAGGATGGCGGTGCCTGGCTGTACGCGGAGACCGTGCGCGCCATCAAGCGGCTCAACCCGAGCACCGGCGTCGAACTGCTCATCCCGGACTTCAATGCGGTCCCCGAGCAGCTGGCCGAGGTCTTCTCCTCGCGTCCCGAGGTGCTCGCCCACAATGTGGAAACCGTGCCCAGCGTGTTCAAGCGCATCCGCCCGGCCTTCCGCTACGAGCGCTCCCTCGCCGTGATCACCGCCGCCCGCGAGGCCGGTCTGGTCACCAAATCCAACCTCATCCTCGGTATGGGCGAGTCCCCCGAGGAAGTCACCCAGGCCATGCGCGACCTGCACGAGGCCGGGACCGACATTCTCACCATCACCCAATACCTGCGCCCCTCCCCGCTGCATCACCCCGTCGATCGCTGGGTGAAGCCGGAGGAGTTCGTGGAGCACTCCAACGCGGCAACCGAAATGGGCTTCGCCGGTGTCATGGCCGGTCCCCTGGTCCGCTCCTCGTACCGCGCCGGTCGCCTCTACGCCCAGGCCATGCGCCACCACGGCCGCGAAATCTCCCCGGAGATGGCGCATCTCGCCGAAGAAGGCACCGCCAGCCAGGAAGCGACCAGCGTCCTGGCTCGCTACGGCTCATAGGCTCACGGCCTCGAAAAAGTCCGGCTAAGGCCGGGGTCCACAACGGTGGATCCCGGCCTTCGCCGTTGGTTGCGGTAGAGGGCTTATCGCGCGAATCGTGGACGGGATCGGGTCGCCGGTGGGAAGCTCGAAGTACCGCACCAATCGACCCCGGAGCGAGCCATATGGTCGAGCGAACTACGGCGTCCGCAGGCGCCAACGGCAGAGTTATCACGGCTGAGAGGCCGGATGACATACGGAATGTAGTGCTGGTGGGCCACAGTGGGTCGGGGAAGACCACGCTGGTCGAGGCGCTGGCGGTGGCCACCGGGGCGGTGCCTCGGGCGGGGCGGGTGGAGGATGGGACCTGCGTTTCGGACTATGACGATATCGAGCAGCGACAGCACAGGTCTGTGCAATTGTCGGTGGTGCCGATGGGGTGGGATCACGTCAAGGTCAATTTATTGGACACTCCCGGCTATGCGGATTTCGTCGGGGAGCTCAGGGCCGGTCTGCGCGCTGCGGACGCGGCCCTTTTCGTGCTCTCGGCCGCGGCGGGTGTCGAAGGGGTCAGCGGGGCGACGCTCGCATTATGGGAGGAGTGCGCGGGGGTCGGAATGCCCCGGGCGATCGTGCTGACCCATTTGGATACGGCGCGAGCGGATTTCGAGGAGATGACCGATACCTGCCGGGAGATTCTCGGCGGCGGGGCATCGGAATCCATGCTGCCGCTGCATCTTCCGGTGTACGGCGACAAGGGGGCGGATGGGCATCGGCCGGTGATCGGGCTGATCGATCTACTGACGCAACATGTCTACGACTATGTGACCGGGGAACGCGTGGAGACACCCGCCTCCGAGGAGCAGCGGGAGTTGATGGAGGAGGCACGCAATCGGCTCATCGAGGGCATCATCGCCGAGAGCGAGGACGAGACCCTCATGGACCGCTACATCGGCGGGGAGGAGATCGACCTCGCGACGCTGGTGGAGGATCTCGAAAAGGCGGTGGCACGAGGCAGTTTCCATCCGGTGCTGATCGCCGCGCCGCCGCCGGAGGGTGCGCGGCAGGGGTTGGGCACGGTGGAGATTCTGGATTTGATCACGCGTGGATTCCCCACGCCCGCAGAGCATCCGGTGTCGGCGACCAGCGTCGCGGGTAAGTCCGCGCCGCTCGCCTGCGATCCCAGCGCGCCATTGGCCGCCGAAGTGATCCGCACCGCCTCCGACCCGTACGTGGGCCGAATGTCCTTGGTCCGAGTGTTTTCCGGCACCCTGCACGCCGACGACACCGTGCATGTGTGCGGTCACGGCCCCGCCGACACCGCCAATCACGATTCCGATGAGCGGATAGGCGCGGTCTCCGTGCCGTTCGGCAAACAGCAGCGTCCGCTAGGCCAGGCCATTGCCGGTGACATCGTGTGCGTCACCAAGCTCTCGCACGCCGAGACCGGAGACACCCTGTCCGCCAAGGACTCTCCCCTGCTGATCGAGCCGTGGTCCATGCCCGATCCGCTGCTGCCGGTCGCGATCAAGGCGCACAGCAAGGCCGATGAGGACAAGCTCTCGCAGGGCCTGTCCCGCCTGGTCGCCGAGGATCCGACGGTGCGCCTGGAACAGAACCCGCACACCCGTCAACTGGTGCTGTGGTGTCTGGGCGAGGCCCATCGCGAAGTCGCTTTGGAGCGCTTACGCTCCCGCTTCGGCGTCCAGGTCGATGTGATCGACCATCAAGTGGCGCTGCGGGAAACCTTCGCCACCTCGTCCTCCGGCAAGGGCCGCCACGTCAAACAATCCGGCGGCCACGGCCAATACGCCATCTGCGAAATCGAGGTGGCCCCGCTGCCGGAGGGCTCCGGCATCGAATTCGTGGACAAGGTCGTCGGCGGAGTCGTTCCGCGCCAATTCATTCCGTCGGTCGAGAAGGGCGTCCGCGCCCAAGCCGCCCGCGGCGTCACGGCCGGATACCCCCTGGTCGACGTGCGAGTAACCCTCTTCGAAGGCAAGGCCCACTCCGTCGATTCCTCCGACGCCGCCTTCCAGATGGCGGGCAGCCTCGCCCTCCGCGAAGCCGCCGCGGCCGCCCGCATCAGCGTCCTCGAACCCATAGACGCGGTACGAGTGGTGGTTGCCGACGACTACGTGGGCCCAGTCCTCGGCGACCTCTCCAGCCGTCGAGGCCGAGTCCTCGGCACCGAACCGGTAAGCCTGGGCCGCACCGAAATCCGAGCCGAAGTCCCCGAACTAGAACTCAGCCGCTACGCCGTAGACCTACGCTCCCTGGCCCACGGCGCAGCCACCTTCACCCGCACCTACGCCCGCCACGAAGCCATGCCCCCACAGCTCGCCGACAGCGTGCGCGAAAAGGCCAAGAGCTCCGGCTGATCCCAGCTCAATAGCGTGTCGGCCGCTTGCGCTCCGTCATAGCAACGGAAACCCTTCCGGCTGAGCGCATTCCCGTCACTCGCAGGCGACGCCGTCGCCATCGCGGTCGAGGGCGGCGCGGTAGCCGGGCTCGCCCTTGTAGATCGGGGCGGCACCCGCGGCACGGGCGGCGGAGCAGTTCTTGTAGTAGACGTCGTCGGCGCTGGCGGTCTGGGCGCCGAGCACGACGGAGGTCAGGGCGATCGCCGCAATGGCGGACGAGGCGACGAGCTTCTTCATTCTTGTTCCCGTTCTTTCTGTTTCGTTGTCAGCAGGCGTCGAGGACGCGGGTCATGGCGTCCTTTTCGGCTTGCGTCACCCACAGGGAGTAGACGGATTTCACGTCGATCTGTTTGGCGACGTAGGTGCAGCGGAAGGGTTTGGCGGGGAGCCAGGAGGCGGCATCGCTGTCGCTCTTCTGCTGGTTGGCGGGGCCGTCGACCGCGAGCAGGTTGCGGGGGTCGTTGGCGAAGTTGATGCGTTGCAGCGGGGTGAGCTGTTGCGCGCCCTTTTGCCAGGCGTCGGAGAGGGCGACGACGTGATCGATCTGGACGGCATTCGAATTGCCTTGGCCGCGAACGAAATCGATGGTCGTGCCGGTGTAGGGGTCGTTCAGGGTGCCGGTGAGGACGACACAGTCTCGGGTGCCTGGCTTGAAGGTGCGGACGTTCAGGTCGCGGGCCAGGATGTCATTGCGGGTGTCGCAGCCATTGTGGCCGCCGGCGACGTTCACATCGTCGGTCCAGCTGTCGCCGAACATGTCTCGCTTGTAGCCGGCCTTCGGGGCGCGACCCTTCACCGGGAGTGTGTCGAGCAGGATGCGGGCATCCGCGGCCGACGGTGCGTCGTACGAGGTCAGGGTGACGCTCGATGCCTCGGCCGCATCGGCGGGTGTGGCGGTTCCGGCGCAACCGGTGATGGCCAGTGCCGCGGCCATAAGTACCGCCGCACCCGGCACGCGCTTCCACAGAGCAGCCGACGCGGCTCCTCGATCCGTCGACTGCATTTCTCGCGCGATCCCTCCCGGTTGCTTAGGTTGCCCTATTCAGGAGAACAGATCCAAGCGCGCTTTTACAAAGGGAGTGATCACTTCCTGAATGCGTCCCACCTGTCAGGAAGGAGCACCGAACAGACCCCCAGGTCACGCCACGCATGATCCCGTCGCGACCACGCGCCACCCGGCCACTATCCTGGACGCCATGGCAGCAGGTAAGGGCGGTACTCCGTCGAAGGAAGCGAAGGCTGCGGCGAAGGCGGCGCGCAAGCAGGCGTCGAAGGAGCGTCGCCAGCAACTCTGGCAGGCGTTCCAGATGCAGCGCAAGGAAGACAAACTGCTGCTGCCGCTGATGATCGGCGCCTTCGTCGGCGTGACCGTGCTGTTCCTGGTGATCGGCCTGATCTTCGGATTGCAGTGGTTCCTGCTCCCGATCGGTCTGCTGCTGGGCGCGCTGGCCGCGTTCATCCTCTTCGGGCGGCGCGTGCAGAAGAACGTCTACGCCAAGGCCGAAGGTCAGGCGGGCGCGGCGGCGTGGGTGCTCGACAATCTTCAGGGCAAGTGGCGGGTCACCCCGGGCATTGCCGCGACCACGCAGCTCGACGCCGTGCATCGCGTGATCGGCCTGCCGGGTGTGGTGCTGGTCGCCGAGGGCTCCCCGCAGCGCGTGAAGTCGCTGCTGGCACAGGAGAAGAAGAAGGTTTCGCGACTCGTCGGCGATACCCCGATCTACGACGTCGTCATCGGCAATGAAGGCGATCAGGTGCCGCTCAAGGAATTGCAGCGCTACCTGACCAAGCTGCCGCGCAATATCGACGCCAAGCGCATGGACCTGATCGAGGGTCGGCTCTCCGCGCTGGCGACTCGTGGCGGCCCGGCGCTGCCGAAGGGTCCGCTGCCGGGTGGCGCGAAGATGAAGGGCATGCAGCGCACAATTCGTCGCCGCTGATCGAAACTCACCGAGGCCCGCGTCCGATTGTCGGACGCGGGCCTCTTTTTTGTGCCTGGTCACTGCTGGTCAGGACCGGATTCGCTTGGTCCTGCATGGATTTCGCAAGAAAGTTCGCGCTCGCGGGAATGCTTCACCACTTCACCCAGTCCGGCAACGCCTATCTGGAGGGCTTCACCCCGTTCTGGGAGGTGCTGTTCGCGCACGCCAACGACCGTGCCGCCAACTTCGCCCTGGAAACCCACGGAGCTGAAATCACCACCCTGATAAGGGAGTTCCTGGTACGCAAGTTGGTCTGACGAAGCGAGCCGACGTGGCGCGGCTTATCCCTCCGGCATCGGCAGGCAGATCGAGGCTCCCTCACCAAGATCCATCCACCGGCCGGAGGGCGTGGTCGTCACCCGCAGCACCACGGCCGAACAATGCGCGCACCGCACCACCGTCCCCGGGCAACTCACGTAAACCAGGGCCCGCGCCAGCGGTTCGGCCACACCGCAACCCCCGCAACGGCATGCACATCCGGTGGGATCGGCCGCGAATATCTCCGAAAGCATTCCCCCGAGCGCATTCCCGTCGAGATGCAGTTCCTCGGAAGTGCCGCTCACATAGGTGTAATGGTTCGCCATAATCACTTCCCCGTCGGTCCGAAGCGCTCAGTCCTGATCATCGCCGGATCATGGCCCGCGGAAACCAATGCGGCGGCCGCGAACTCGACAAACCCGGTCGGCCCGCACACATAACAAGTGACGTCCCCCGAGGGCGGCAACGCATACCGCGCAATCTCCTCCGCAGTCAGCCGCCCCGCATCCCTCAACTCCCCCGGCGGCACACTCCGCGTATACGCGAGAAACACTTCCACCCCGTCGTCCCGGCCGGGCAACCAATCACTATGGCCCCCAACCACACCCCCGCCCCAGCGCTGCCCGTCGCTGCCGACTCCGGCCACCGTCCGCAACTCGCTGCGCATGGACACGTTGCCGCGACTTCCGGCCACCTGCGCTGCGCCGCCCTCGGCTCCCTGCCCACCGGACACACCGGCTGCTGGAGGGCGCGGGGTCAGCTCGTCGCCACGACTTTCGGCCGCCTGCGGGGCACCTTCCTGCTCGCCGCGATGTGTGGCGGTCAGGGCGCGGGTGGGGATCAGTTCGTCTCGGTAGTAGAGGGCGGCTGGGTCGCGGAGGGAGTAGAGGAGGCGGAAGGGGGTGGGGTTGGGGGATTTTCGGCGGGCGCGGAGCATGGCGGCGAGGGGGACTATGCCGGAGCCGCCCGCGATTAGGACGGCTGGGCCCGAGGTGTCGGGGTTCCAGACGAACCAGCCGCCTATGGGGCCTCGGATTTCTATGCTGGCGCCGAGCGGGAAGGTGTCTACGAGGTAGGTGGAGACTTCGCCTTCGGGGACTCGTTGGATGGTGATTTGGACGAGGTCGCCGTCGGCGGGGGCGGCGAGGGAGTAGCTGCGTTCGGCGTGGTAGCCGTCGGGGGCGGTGAGGCGGACGTCGAGGTGCTGGCCTGGGAGGTGGCCGGGCCAGTCGGGGACGCGGAGGGTGAGGGTGCGGGCGGAGGGGGTTTCGAAGTCGGCCGCGATGAGTTCGGCTGGGTGCCAGCGCATCAGTCGTCCTGGTAGCGCTGTTCGCGCCAGGGGTCGCCGTAGCTGTGGTAGCCGGCGGCTTCCCAGAATCCGGGGTCGTCCTGGTCGAGGAGGCGAATGCTCTTGACCCACTTGGCGGATTTCCAGAAGTAGAGGTGCGGGACCAGCAGGCGGGCGGGGCCGCCGTGTTCGGGGTGCAGGTCCTGGCCGTCGAAGGTGTGCACGATCCAGGCTTGGCCGTCCAGGAGGTCCGCCAGCGGCAGGTTGGTGGTGTAGCCGCCGTAGC
Source organism: Nocardia sp. NPDC051030 (assembly GCF_040683015.1). Taxonomy (NCBI): domain Bacteria; kingdom Bacillati; phylum Actinomycetota; class Actinomycetes; order Mycobacteriales; family Nocardiaceae; genus Nocardia; species Nocardia sp. NPDC051030. The sequence goes on from NZ_JBFBCD010000004.1 coordinate 81,054, forward strand.
TGGTGATCAGCGCGTATTCGGCTTGGGTTTCGACGTTTTCGAGAAGGGTGTCGAGGGAGACGCCCTGCCAGTCGGTGTCGAGTTTGGTCCAGCGGGTCACGCAGTGGATGTCCACATGCGGGCGGGCCTGCGGCAAGGACATGAATTGCGGCCAACTCCAGCTGTATTGGCGACCGGTCTCATTGGTGATGGAGAACTGCCAGCGGTTCAGATCAACGATCGGGGTCGGTCCGGCGGAGAGCACCGGAAAGTCCTCGACGAGATATTGCCCCGGCGGCAGCCGATCGGTCTTCGGCCGCGGACGTCCCTGGAATCCGGGCGAGAAGTTACTCACGCGATCGCTCCCTCCAACTGAACGGCCGACCTCACGCCACGGGCGACATCGCCCTGCGAATTGGGAGTCAGCGTACGCCCGCACACCCCGCGAACCCGGCTTTTCCGACACACCAGCAGCCACACGCACCAGCCCGGATTGCCTCAACAGTCGGCAGATCGGCGAGGGAGCTGTGGTGGCGTCAAAACACGCGTTTCGCCGCCACCACAGCTCCCTCGCGAAACCCGGGGGAAGAGGTTGTGGAGAACGACCAGCGACTTGACCACCACGATCAGCCGATCGACCGACGTGATCAGTCGACGTCAGGCGCGATCAGCCGACATGCCCAGCGACTCTCAGCCGACGTGGCGGCAACGCTCAGCCGACGTGGCGGCCGAGGAAGCGGATTACGTCGGGGGTGATGGTGCGCCAGTATGCGTCGGTGTGGGCGCCGGGGGTGACCAGGCCGATTTCGAGGGGGGCCTTGGTGATGAACTGGCGGCAGCCTTCGATGAACTTGTCGTGGTCGCCGACCCAGAGGGCGGTGGGGGCCGGGCCCATTCTGTCGATATTGCGCAGGGGGTCGAGGGCGGCCCACTGGTCTTGGCTGTTGAAGGCGTTGCGCTTGCTCATTTCCGACCAGTTCGTAATGAGGCCGGGTGAGATGGTGGCGGTGGCGTTCACGGGGCGACCGCGTTCATTGCGGCGGCGCGAGTAGAGCAACGCGCCGAAGCCGCCCATGGAGGTTCCGGTGCAGGCGAAGGGCTCCCCGCCAGGGCCGCCGAGGCCGCGGGCGGCCAGCCACTGCGGGGCCTCCTCGAGCAGCATGGTCATCGGGTCGTCGCCGGAGGACTGCTCGTGCCAGTAGTTGTCGCCGCCGTCGACGGCGAGGAAGCCGAAGGGCCGCACCAGTTTGGTGGCGACGGCGGCGGCGAGGATATCGGAGAGGCCGCCGACCGCGGCGGTGCGCGCGGTGCCGTGCAGGCCGTGCAGCAGCAGCGACATGGGCAGGCCCTGGGTGGGCACGCCGGGCGGCACGATGGTGATGATCTCGACTTCACGCTTGCGGGCCGCGGAGTACACCCGTTCGCTGCGGGTGATCGGGTCGACGCCGAGTGCGGCCGGTGCGACCCCGTTCGGGAGTTGCCCGCCGTGCAGCGTCCGCTGTACATCGTCTCCGCCGGGGGCGGCGTTCACACCGGCACTCACGGCGGCGCCGGCCGCGACCAGACCCAGCAGACCCGTGGATGCCAGCAACGAACGTCGGCTGAATGTCCGAGCCGCAGCCCGGTAGCCCTCACCCATGGATCCTCCATCAGCACATCAACAGCAATCTGTCATTGCGAGCTCATTAGCTGCGCTATGGCAGACGGCCGCCACCATACCGATCGAAAGCAACATACGGTGAACGTTCGGCAACGTCTGGTCCCATGCTTCCCAAACGTACCGGGGGCATACCTGGATCGACCGCTGAATTGTGACAAGTCGAGGCGATTGAAATCCGATCGCGTCTAATGCGACACACCGATCGGAAAAGAGGGGCGGCCGGTATTGCGGGCACGGCCGCGAATTCACTCATGCCGCCACCCTGACAGGCCGCATATGAGGAAAACATGAAGGCGGGAGCCCGCCGGTGGAGTTCACACCCCATCCGGAGTCCCGCCGGGTGGAGTTCACACCCCTTTGTTCAGCTCGCACCCCTGTGGATCGCCGCCAAGGGCGCGAACGAAACAGAGATTCGGAAGCCTGGTTCCAGCGAGCCCGAATCGGGCCCCAGCCGAGTCCTAGCGGCTGTAGACGAGCCCGGTTCCGGTGGCACGGTCGTGCATGCCGCGACCGTCGGCGTCGGAGAACAGGGCGGGGATCACGAAGACCAGGATGAGCTGGCGAACCAGCGCCCGGATGAATCCGACCGGTGCGTCGGCGTCCACGCGGGTGACGCGCAGCTTGAGGAAGTACTGCCCGGGCGTGAATCCGAACAGCGTCACCGCGGCGATGCCGAGCACGAACCACACCAGCAGGGTCGGCGTGGACAGATCGCCCATCACCACCGCGAAGTGCGAGGGCGGCTGCTGACCGGCGGGGATATCCATCTTGGCGATCAGCTTGTCGGCATCGGGCCGCACGATGATCGCGGCCAGTCCGATGGAGATCACCCAGTCCACCGTCAGCGCGATGACGCGCCGCGTCATCGGCACGAGCGCGCCGACACCGGATTTCGGCAGCCCCAGCTCCTTGCCGGGGTAGTCACCGGGTGCGGTGTCGCCGGGTTCGCCATTCGGTCCGGACAACCAGGAGCCGGTGATGCGTGCCATGGGCTCCAGCTTATGCGTCCCGCCCGGCGCGCTCTCACACCCCTTCGGAGCAACCCGCGAGCATCCGAATCGGTCCGGCAGCGGCGGTCACTGGCATTTGCCGGTGGCCGAGTCGTGTGCGCCGTCGATGGCGGCCTGCTGTTGTTCCGGAGTCAGCACGGGCCAGTCGGCCGTGGTGGGGAAGTTGGCGATGGTGTCGTCGACCGCCCGGTCGACTCCCGCCTGTCCGGAGTCGTCGCGCACGCGCTGCATCCGCGGCAGCAGATCCTCACAGGTCTTGCGCCGCAACTGCGCCGGCGAGATGGCCGAGGGCGCGGACACCGAGCGCGAACTCTCCGGCGGCACCAACTCCCCGGGCGTGGTGGGAATCGCGCTGCGCTGCATCGAAGTTGTCGTCGTGGGCCCGTTCACATCTCCCGCCTTCCCACATGCCGGGAACGCCAGCACCGCGCCCACGAGCACCGCGCGAGCGAGGACGGCACCGCCTTTCGATATCCGCGTGTACCCGGCCAGCAGCGCGCTGACCGGTTGTTTCGCCGGATGCCGGTCGCCGGTCATGACAACCTCCAAGTGGTGGGCCGCGCGGGTGGTAGGTCCCGCGCGGCCCCGTGGCCACGGTCCGGCAGAGCAGGCTAGCGGGGAGGGCCGGGCCGCGGCAGTCGTGGGCTCAGGCCGGGACGATCGTGGTGCGGCGACGCCACACCCGATGCCGGGCCAGGACTTCCGCGAACAGCTCGACGAATTTCTCCGGCACGCGGGCGCCGGAGGCCGAGGTGACGACCACGCCGTTCTCACTGGAGAGGTCCGGATCACCGGGCAGCTGCCCGGTGACTCCCGCGGTGCGCAGCACCGTGATCCCGGCCCCGAAACCGCCGATCGGTTTGGCGTGTTTGAAGGCCTCGAGTACGAAATGCATGGCCGCCCCGCTGCGGACGAGGGTGTCGGCGGCATCGGGTCCTCCGGCCACGATCACCCCGTCGTAGAGCGTCGAGGACACGGTCGCCAGCGCTTTGTCGACCGGCTGCCGCTCCTCGGGTTCGTCTCGTTCGGTCAGCGATCCGCCGTGCGGGGCAATGACTTCCGGCACCACGCCGCGGTCCATGAGCCATGTCCGGACACTGCGCACCCCGAGGGCGTCGACACCATCGGCGGTCAGGATCGCGACCTTCCGCGTCTCGACCGCCCCGACCGCGTTGGTCAGCTGCGACAGCGCGGGCGAGATCACGCCGTCGGCGACCTCGGAACCATCGGTGAGAGTGGGCATTCCGAGTTCGGCGGCCACTCGTACCGCGAGATCGGGATCGATTCCGGAGAGCCGTTCGAGCACGCGCAGCCGGATGGCGGGCCGCTCGACCTTGCCCAGTTCGAAGGCGAAGGCGGAGACGATATGGTTGGCCTCCGGCTCGGACATGCTGCGCCAGAACATGCGCGGCTGGTTGTAATACTCGCGGAAGGATTCGGCGCGCTCCCGCACCGGGGTGCCGTACAGCGGTTCCGGGGTGGTGCGCAGGTTCGCGTCGGGGGCGATCATCGGGCAGCCTCCTCCGATGGTGTTCTTCGTATAGGCGGCCTCGCCGCGCGGAATGGCGTGCTGGCCGTAGCCGTCCTGCTGATGGTTGCGCACGTCCACGACCGGCCGGTTGATCGGCAATTGCGCGAAATTCGGTCCGCCCAAACGGATCAGCTGCGTATCGAGGTAGGAGAAATTGCGCAGCTGAAGTAGCGGATCGTCGGTGAAGTCGATGCCGGGCACCAGGTTCGCGGTATGGAAGGCCACCTGCTCGGTCTCGGCGAAGAAGTTGTCGGGATTGCGGTTCAGCACCATGGACCCGACCGGCCGCACCGGAACCTGTTCCTCCGGAACGAGTTTCGTCGCGTCCAGCAGATCGAAATCGAAGGCGAACTCCTGATCCTCGGGAATCAGCTGCACGCCGAGTTCCCACTCCGGATACTGCCCGGCCTCGATGGCGTCCCACAGGTCGCGCCGATGGAAATCCGGATCCTGTCCCGCGATCTGCTGGCATTCGTCCCAGAGCAGCGAGTGCACACCCAGTTTCGGCGTCCAATGGAATTTCACGAAGGTGGCCGCGCCCGCGCGGTCGAGCAGCCGGAAGGTATGCACGCCGAAGCCCTGCATCATCCGGTAGCTGCGCGGCAGCGCGCGATCCGACATCAGCCACATGATGGCGTGCAGCGTTTCGGGCTGCTCGCCGACGAAGTCCCACAAGGTGTCGTGCGCGGAGGCCGCCTGCGGAATCTCGTTGTGCGGCTCGGGTTTCACCGCATGCACGAAGTCGGGAAACTTGATGCCGTCCTGAATGAAGAACACCGGGAAGTTATTGCCGACCAGGTCGTAATTGCCTTCGGCGGTATAGAACTTGGTCGCGAAGCCGCGCACGTCGCGCACGGTGTCGGCCGACCCGCGCGAACCCGCGACGGTCGAGAAGCGCACGAACACAGGGGTTTCCGCCTCGGGGTCTACGAGGAAGCGCGCGGTGGTGTACCGCTCGAGCCAGTCGTCGTAGGGCCGGAACACCCCGTACGCGCCCGCCCCGCGGGCATGCACCACGCGTTCGGGAATCCGCTCGTGATCGAAGTGGGTGATCTTCTCGCGGGCGTGGAAGTCCTGCATGAGCGTCGGGCCGCGCTCGCCCACTTTCAGCGCGTCGTCGGTGCTGTCCACCCGGACGCCCTGCTGTGTGGTCAGGTAGCCTTCGCGGCGGTCGATTCGGGATGAATCCAGTTGCCGCTGCTTGTCGTTCGATGCGCCATCCATGCGGGCTCCTCTCTCGGTGGGGCGGAGATGCGGTGGTCTCCGCCCCGCCATACCCGAGAGGCGCCGCTTCAATCCTCGAGTGCCGCGGTCCGCAATCCGGTGAGCGTTCTGCTCAGAATCCGGGAGATGTGCATCTGGGAGACCCCGAGTTGCGCGGCGATCTGCGCCTGGGTCTTGCCGTCGAAGAAGCGCATCACCAGCACTTGGCGCTCGCGGTCGGGCAGCTGGGCCAGATGCGGGCGCACGGCCATGTACTGCTCGACCAGTTCGTAATTCGGTTCGTCCTCGCCGAGAGCGTCGAGCAGCGACAGCGGTGCGTTCTCACCGCCGTCGGGCGCCGCCGCATCCAGCGAGGAACTCTGATAGGCGTTCGCGGCCAGCATGGCCTGGGTGACCTCGGCCCGGTCGACGCCGAGTTCCTCGGCCAGCTCGCGCGCGTTCGGCATCCGGCCCAGGCGCTGGGCCAGTTGTTCGATGGTGCCGCCGAGGCGGAGTTGGATCTCCTTTATCCGGCGCGGTACCCGCACCGCCCAGGTGCTGTCGCGGAAATAGCGACGCACCTCGCCCATGATGGTGGGCACGGCGAACGAGAGGAATCGCGAACCACGGTTGACGTCGAATCGATCGATGGAGACGACCAATCCGAGCCGGGCGACCTGCAGGAGGTCCTCATAGGGCTCGCCGCGACCGGAGAACTTGCGCGCGATGTGCTCGGCCAGTGGCAGGCAGCGGCCTATCGCCAGCTCACGTAGCTCGGCCTGCGCTGGATCGCGTCTCTCCACTGCGATCGCGAGTTCTTTGAGCAGTGGCTCGATGTCGTCGTAACTGTCACGTGTCATCGTCCTCACTCCGTAGCCGAATCAAGTGCACGACTACGGGGTACCCGCCCAGCGCCGAATCGAACGCACCGGCTGCAGTTTCCATCGAATCTGTCAATGCTTCCAGGAAACTTCGCCCGAAAGTGTTACCGTCGACAGCCCCATCGGACTCGAGAACCGAACCCACCGTTACCGCGACCTGGCGCCCGTCGTAGCGGAACGCGCAGTCCACATTCGCGCCCGGCACCGCGGCCAGAATGAGAGCGGTGACCACCTCGTCGAGGGCGACGCGCATGTCGACGACCAGGTCGATCGTGAAATCCGCTGTCAGCATGATGGTTTCGGTGAGAGCGCGCAGCATGGACAGCTGATCCAAGCGTGCCGGGATGCGCACATCCAGTTCACCCGAGCGTGATTGCCATGCCGATTCGGAGGCGCCGATGACTGCGTCCACCTCCCTATCGTGCAACACCCTCGGACCGCCCAGCCCATTGGTCCCGCATCTGCGACCTTGCGGTTTCGTCATCGTTCACCACCGATCGATGCAACAACGTCGCTATTCGGTTTCATTGGGCGCATACCCAGCGGTTTCGGATCGAAACAGGCGCACTCGGGCAGCGCCCGCGTCGAACGCGAGCGCTGCCCGTATTTCCAGCAATCAGTGCCGGGCGTGAGAGGCCGTTCGCCGGGCCCGGGCACGCGCGCCGGTGACCTCGAGCGCCCGCTCGATCTGGTGGCGGCCGGTCAGCAGATGCGTCTCGATGTTCCGCGCGAGCGCCGCGTCCATCGCCTCGGCCAGCGCGGCGGCATTGCGCAGGCTCAGGAATCGCGTGCGGCGCAGGTCGACGACCAGCGCCGAGGGGCTGCCCGCGATGGCATAGGACAGGGCGTGCCGGAATTCGTCGAGCCCGGTGATATCGAGCTCCCCGTCCACCTGGACGACCAGGCAGTCCAGTGAGCCGACTCCGTGTGAACGTCCCGCGCCGCGCCCGGGATGGTGACCGGCGACCGGGACCTGATCGGCGAGCCGACTGGTCCCGATGGAAATGGTTGGCATGACAACACTCCGCAGAGGGAACGACGGCTGGGTTCTCAACCTGTTCCCAGTGTGGCACTACACCGGTACGGCGGCTACCACCTTTGCGAGGTGATGACGGGGAAACTTCGGCCCGTTGACGGGGGTTTCAGCGCCGGTATGCCGGGAACTGCCGGAATGTCATACCCGCCCGCACCAAGGAATTCTCATGATCGTCCTGGGCCTCATCCTGCTGATCTGCGGCATCATTTTCGGGATCTCGATCCTGACCACGATCGGCATCATCCTCCTGATCGTCGGCGCCGCACTGATGCTGCTCGGCGCGATCGGCCGGCCCATCGGCGGCCGAGCACACTATTACTGATCTGTCCGCGGGAATGTACTGAACTCAGTTCTCCTGGAAAGGAATTCGCATGTTTCGACGTGTGGCGTATCCACTGCTGGCATCCGCGTTCATCGCGGACGGGATAGAAACCCTGCGCAATCCGGAGACCCGCGTGAAATCCGCCACCACGTTGGTGCAGCGGGGCGAGCGCGCGCTACCCGATTCCGTGACCGCCAAGTTGCCCACCGATCCGGAGCGGGTGGTGCGCATCACCGCGGCGGTCCGGATCGGCGGCGGCGTGCTGCTGGGGCTGGGGCGCGCGCCCCGGCTGGCCTCGATGGTGCTGGCCACCACCACGATTCCGGTCGCGCTCACCGAGCACGATTTCTGGAACGAGCCGGACAAGGAACGCCGGATCGCGCAGCGGACCGCGTTCCTGTGGGACGCGAGCCTGCTCGGCGGCCTGCTCATCGCCGCCTCCGACACACGCGGCAAGCCCTCGCTCGGCTGGCGCGCCCGTCGCGCCGCCGACCGGGCCTCGCGCAAACTCCACGACGAGGGCAAGGGCACCGTCGCCCAATTGGCCGACAATGTCGCCGCGCAAGCCCCCGCTGTGTGGGAAGCCGTGCGGGATCGCGGTGAACACCTCGCGGGCAGTGCGCGCGAACACGGCGGGCATCTCGCCGAGGTGGCTCGCGACAAGGGCGAACAGGTGGCCGAGGTGGCGCGCGACAGGGGCGAGCAATTGGCCGAGGTCGCGCGGGACAGAGGCGAACAATTCGCCGAAGTGGCTCGAGGCAAAGGCGGGCAACTGGCCGAGACCGCGCGTGACAAGGGCGGGCAGTTGGTCGAAACCGCGCTCGATACCGGCGGGCAGCTGGCCGAGGTCGCCCGGGACAAGGGCGGGCAGTTGGTCGAGACGGCGCGTCAGCGCGGTGAGCTCGCCGCCGAGGCCGCGCTCGAACGCCGGACCCTGGCTCGCAAGCGCGGTGCCCGCGCGCGCAGACGAGCCGCGCGGTTGGCCGATAAGGCTGCCGATCGGGCGCAGGATCGGCGCGATCGGCTGGCCGAGGCGGCGCGCAAAGGTGGTGAGCGGGTGGCGGATACCACCCGGGATCTCGCCGCACGGATAGAGCAAGCCTGAGCGGAGGCCGGGCCTGAGCGAAGGTCGGGCCGGGTGGAATTCCACCCGGCCCGACCTGGTCCGGGGATATGTATTAACCCCCCGGGGTGACATATCGCCCCGGGTGTGTGAAAAAGCAAAAAAGAAAGACAAAA
>NZ_JBFBCD010000004.1:89924-145374 GCF_040683015.1 Nocardia sp. NPDC051030
CTCCTCGTTTTCTTTCACCTTCCCCCCCACCCCTCCCTTTTTCCTTTCTCCACGCTGGCGGGGCGGCCGGGCCTTCGCTTCGGTGGGGCGGGTTGTAATCCCCCCCGCCCCGACCTGGTCCGGCTATCTGAATAACGCCGCGGGTGTCACTTCGCGCCGTGGCTGTGTCACTTCGCGCCGTGGCTGTGGTGCCCGCCTTCGACTTTGGCCTCGGTCGGCTGTGCCGCGGCCCCCTTGCGTCCGGCCTCATGCGGGTCGGCCCCGTGCTCGGCACCGAAGCTGCCGCTGCTGGCCTTACCGCCCTTGCTGGCTTGTTCCGCGGTATCGGACCGGTTGCCGAATTGACCCGGGTTCTTCGGATCGGGCATGGCGAAACCTCCTTCAAGCTCCTGGTTTTCGTGTGTGGTGCGATCTCCGTGCCGCCCACATTCCGGCCCTACCCGCCGGTTCGGAGCCGAAACAGCCGCCACCGCGGCCTGATCGTCGACCGGTTTGGTCGCCGCCGTACCGGGCATTGCGATGGGCGAAGCATTCGTCCGCCAGAGGAGGAGCTATGACACGCCGGTACTCCCTGTTCGTCGCGGTCGCGGCCCTGTGTTCGACGTTCCTGCTCGGAGCCTGCGAACAGGCCAAGGAAGTCGTCAACAAGGGTGGCAATACGCCGTGCAGCGAATTCACCAAACAGGACGACGACACCCAGCACGTCACGGTGCGCAAATACCTCGAACAAGACACCAAGGCCACTCCGACGCCGGACGCGGACCAGGTGGACGCGTCCATCGCCGCCATCACCCTGATGTGCCAGGCCCAGGCCAACCCCGATACCCCGATTCGCGAGGCCGACCTCACCGGGATCTTCGTACCGAAGAAATAGCCGCGGCCGAGCCGTGAATATCCGCATGCGCCAACCCGAATGGAGGAGCATCGATGCCCGCGCTGCTGCTCGACGCCGTCCGTGCCGATCTCGCCGACCGCGTCGCCGGGGAAGTGCGGTTCGATCCCGGTTCCCGGGCGGCGTATTCCACCGATGCCTCGAACTATCGGGCGGTGCCGCTGGGTGTGGTGGTGCCGCGCACGCCGGAGGACGCCATCGCCGCGATTGCGGTGTGCCGGGCGCACGATATGCCGGTGCTCTCGCGCGGCGGCGGCACCAGTCTGGCCGGTCAGTGCTGCAATGCGGCGGTCGTGCTGGATTGGAGCAAGTACTGCGACCGGGTGGTGTCGATCGATCCGGGGGCGCGGACCGTGGTGGTGGAGCCGGGCATCAGCCTGGATCGGCTCAATGCGGCCCTGCGGCCCCATGACCTGATGGTCGGTCCCAAGCCCTCGACCCACGTGAGCTGCACGATCGGCGGGATGATCGGCAACAACTCCTGCGGCTCGACCGCGCAGGCGTACGGCAAGATGGCCGACTCGGTGCGCCGCCTCGAGATCCTCACCTACGCGGGCGATCGGATGTGGGTGGGGCCCGGCATGGAGGGCCTGACCGAGCCGCTGCGCGAGGGCCTGACCGCCCTCATGGCGCGCTACGCGGATGACATTCGCAAGAACTATCCCGATATTCCCCGCCGGGTGTCGGGCTACAACCTGGATTCGCTGCTGCCCGAACGACATACCGATGCCGCGAAGTTCCTGGTCGGCAGCGAGAGCACCCTGGTCACCGTGCTGCGCGCCGAACTCGAACTGGTGCCCGTCCCGGCCGCCAAGGCCCTGGTCGTGCTCGGCTTCCCCGACATCTACAGCGCGGCGGACGCGGTCCCGGATGTGCTGCGCCACGACCCGGCCGCCCTGGAGGGCCTGGATCACCGCCTGGTGCAACTCGAACATTCTCAGCACCTGGCCGAGCGGGCCATCAAACAGCTGCCCGGCGGAAAAGCCTGGCTGATGGCACAATTCGACGGCGACTCGGCCTCCGAGGCCGACGAACACGCCCACGCCATGATCATCGAATTCGCCACCCGACGGCGCGACGTGACCGCCACCCTGCTCGACGACCCCGAGCGCGAGTCCGAACTGTGGGCCGCCCGAGAAGCCGGACTGGGTGCGACCGCGTATCCGCCCGACGGCGCGGAAACCCATGAGGGCTGGGAGGACGCGGCGGTGCCGCCCGACCGGCTCGGCGACTACCTGCGCGATTTCGAGCGGCTGCTGAGCCTGTACGACTACGAATCCAGTTCCCTCTACGGCCATTTCGGCCAGGGGTGTGTGCACACCCGCATTCCGTTCGATCTGCGCACCGCGGACGGCATCGCGCACTATCGCCGATTCGCCCGGGACAGTGCGCGTCTCGTGGTCGCCTACGGTGGTTCGCTGTCCGGTGAGCACGGTGACGGCCAATCGCGCGCGGAGCTGCTGCCGATCATGTTCGGCGACCGGGTGGTCGAGGCGTTCGGCGAGGTGAAGCGGCTGTTCGATCCGCTCAATCGAATGAACCCCGGCAAGGTCGTGGATCCGCGACCGCTGGATCACGATCTGCGCCAGGGTGTCTCGTACCGGCCGTGGGAACCGGCCACCCACTTCGCGTTCCCCGAGGACGGCCACCATTTCAGCCATGCCGCCAACCGGTGCGTCGGGGTCGGCAAATGCCGGGGCGATTCCGGCGGTGTCATGTGCCCCAGCTACCGGGCCACCCGCGAGGAGGAGCATTCCACCCGAGGCCGGGCCCGGCTGCTGTTCGAGATGCTCGAGGGTGACGTGATCACCGACGGCTGGCGGTCCACCGAAGTGCGTGACGCGCTCGATCTGTGCCTGTCCTGCAAGGGATGTCGCAGCGACTGCCCGGTCGATGTCGATATGGCGACCTACAAGGCGGAGTTCCTGTCCCACCACTACCGGCATCGGCTGCGGCCGATGTCGCACTATTCGATGGGCTGGATTCCGCTGTGGGCGCGGCTGGCCACCGGTGCCGCGCCGCTGGCCAATGCCGTCACGCACGCGCCGGGCCTGCGGCGGGCGCTGGCGCGCCTGGGCGGTATCGATCCACGGCGCGAACTACCGCGCTTCGCATCCCGGAGATTCACCCGAACCTATTCTCCGCGAGCCGATTTCGTGGATGCCCCGAACGGCCGGGTACTGCTGTGGCCGGACACCTTCACCAATAATTTCGAGCCACAGATCGCCGACGCCGCGACGGAAGTGCTGACCGCCGCGGGATTCGCTATCGACCTGCCGCCGCGCGCCGTGTGCTGCGGCCTGACCTGGATCTCGACCGGCCAGCTCGCCACCGCCAAACGGGTCCTGCGCCGCACTCTGAAGACCCTGGAACCCCAATTGCGCCACGGCATCCCGATTGTCGTGCTCGAACCCAGTTGCGCGGCGGTATTCCGTTCGGACCTGCCGGAGCTGCTCGACGGCGATCAGGACGCCAAACGCCTCGCCGGTCAGACTCGCACGCTGGCCGAGTTGCTGGCCGAGCGCGCACCGCGGTGGCGGCCGCCGGAGATCATGGGCTCCGCGCTGGTGCAACCGCACTGCCACCAGCACGCCATCCTCGGTTCGGGGCCGGACCGCGACCTGCTGTGTGCCACCGGCGCCGAGGTCGAGCTGCTCGATGCCGGATGTTGCGGCCTGGCAGGCAATTTCGGCTTCGAGCGCGGGCATTACGATGTATCCGTGGCCTGCGCACAGGACCAGTTGCTCCCCGCCCTGCGCGCGGCCTCGCCCGATGTGGCGATCCTGGCGGATGGGTTCAGCTGTCGCACCCAGATCCGTCACCTGCTCCCCGGTGTGCGGCCGCGGCATACGGCCGAACTCCTCGCCGAAGCCCTCCGAGGCGGTCTTCCATGAAAATCCCGAACATCGACGGCGTGACCGTCGAGGTCTACCGATTCCCCACTCCACAACCCGAAGCCGACGGCACCCTGACCTGGGATGCGACCACCGCGGTGGTGGTGACCGTATCGGCCGGGCACGACCGCGGACTGGGCTGGACCTACAGCTCCCCCGCCGCCACAGTCGTCGAGAAACATCTCGCGCCGGAACCACTCTTGGTGGACGGCGCGCCGCAGGTGCAGGACGGGCGGATCGAACCGCGCGGCAATGGCAATGGCAATGGGTCCGATCCGTACGGTCACGGCATGCGTCTGGCCGAGACCGCCGCGCCCTATCGGGTCTCAGCGCCGTCGGCTGCCGCCCAGTGAGGTGAGCGCGCGCACGAGCCACGCCTGCGGGCTGTGCTCGTGCGCGCGGTCGTCGAATTCGCCGTGCGCGCCGAAGTCGACGCCGCCGCGGCCATCCAGCGGAGTCCACAGATTGTCCTGGCCGCCATGGGCTTCGGCCTCGGTCTGCTGCGATCGATATCCGGTGCGCGCCAGGTAGCGGTCCAGCAGCCGGGGCGCGAGCCGCTGCGCGAGCACCGTGCCGACCGTGCTCGCGCCGACCCAATACTGTTTGTGCCGTGGATGATCGGCGGCGAATACGATGCTGCGGGCGATCACCTCGGGCTGATAGATGGGCGGGACCGGCTGCGGCCGGTGCGGAAGCCGCGACAGCACCCAGGAGAACTGGGGCGTATTGACCGCGGGGGCCTGCACGACGGTGATGTGGACATTGCTGCGCTCGTGCAGCAATTCCACCCGCAGCGCCTCGACGACGCCGTTGACCGCGTGTTTGGCACCGCAATAGGCCGACTGCAAGGGAATCGACCGGTCCCCCAGCGCGGAGCCGACCTGCACGATCGCGCCGCGATCGCGGGCGCGCATGCGCAGGAGCGCGGCCCGGATGCCGTGCACCGAACCAAGATAGGTGACCTCGGTGACCCGGCGGAACTCCTCGGGGTAGATCTGATCGAAGGGCGCGAAGACCGAGGTGAACGCGGAATTCACCCACACGTCGATGGGGCCGAGCTCGTGCTCGGCGCGGGTGGCGGCCGCGTCGACCGCCTCGTAATCGGCTACGTCGGTGGGTAATTCGAGCGCCGTGCCGCCGGCGGCCCGCACCTCCGCGGCGGCGGCCGCGAGCCCGGTGCGGCCGCGCGCGAGCAGGGCGATCCGGTCACCGCGGGCGGCGAAGCGGCAGGCGGCGGCCCGCCCGATACCCGCGCTCGCACCGGTGATCACAATGGTTTTCGGTGCCGCGCGTGTGGCTGAGACTGTCACGGCTGTCCCCTTCCTGAGGGCGATTCGTAGTCCGGGTGGGCCCACCGGCCCGGCCGCGCCGCCCGAATCGACGCCTCGAACAGCAGCGCGTGCACGAACGCCTGCGGCAGATTGCCGCGCAGCTGCCGTTGTATGACATCGAATTCCTCGGCGAACAGTCCGGGCGTGCCGCAGGCGGCCCGATTGCGTTCGAAGTAGCGGGCTGCGGTGACCGGCAGCCCGAGATCGTCGGCGGCCATGGCCATGGCGAACCCGCACAGCAGGAACGCGCCCTCGCTGCGATCGAGTGGGCGGGCATCACGCCGATAGCGGTACACGTAATAGTCGGTGGACAATTCGTGGTGGACGGCTTCGAAGGTGGCGCGGTTGCGGGGATCGCCGATCGGGAGCGCGCCGCGAATGATCGGCAGCAGCAGGGCGGCATCCACCTCGGGGTGTTGCGGCGAGCGCTGCCACCGGCCGCTGGGATGGAGGCTGGTCCGGGCCGCCTCGGCTACGAGCGTGTCGGCCAGCGCGGTGCAGCGGGCCACATCGGCACCGCTGGCCCGCACCGCGGCCACCGCGCGCAGTCCGGCCGCGCAGGCCAGCCGGGAGTGCGTCCAATGCTCGTCGTCGATCTCCCAGATACCCGCATCGGGTCGATCGCGCTGTGCGGCAATGGCTTCCACGGCGATGCCGACGGCCTTGCGATGATCCTCGGTCAGCCGGTCGTGCCGGGCCGCCGCGGCGAACAACAGCAGCGCCTCACCGAACACGTCGAGCTGGAACTGGTCCCGGACCCGATTGCCCAGCAGCGCGGTTTCCTCGCCCGGATAGCCGGGCGGGTCGACGTCCCGGGTGCGCGGCACCTGCCCACCGGTCATGGTGTACGCGGGCCTGAGCTGCGGGCCGTCGGCGTGCAGGCGCTCGGCGGTGAACCGCACCGCGTCGTCGAGCAGCGGATACGGTCCCGCCGCCGCGACCGCCTGCCCGGCCATGCACTGATCGCGGATCCACACATAGCGGTAGTCGTAATTGCCGCCCTGCTCGGCCCGTTCGGGCAGACTGGTCGTCGCGGCCGCGACCATCCCGCCGCTGCTGCCGGTCATTCCCCGCATGACGGCGTAGGCGTGCGCGGTATCGCGCGGGGCCGCTCCCTCGGCCAGCGCGGGCACCGCCCGCTTCCAACTGAATTCCGTTGCCGTCCAAGCGGTATCCGGGTTCGCGCACTCCTGCGGCAGGGCTCGATTCGACAGCTCCAGCACCAGGTCGCGCTGCTCGCCTTCGGGAACTCGCAGGCGCAGTTGCCATTTCGGCCCCGTCCCGTCCTCGCGCACCGCGGCCTCCGCCGCACCACCCCACCGCAGCTGGATCTCACCGCTGCGCGCCTCCCAGACCTCGCCGCCGCGCCGCACCTGCGTGAGCGGCTCCGCCCCGAACCCGGCCACCGGTGCGAGTTCCACGTCCACTTCGGCGTCGCCGTGTCGTGCGCGAATCCGCCGCAACAGCACGGCCCGGTGGGCCTCGCCCGGAAAGGCCAGCGCCTCACGGCATTCGATGACCGCCGAGCTCGTGACCCACCGGGAGTTCCAGATCAGACTCCCCTCGTCGTAATACCCGCCCCACACGAACCGTTCCACCGGCGTCACCGCGTACACGCCCGGGCCGCCCAGCAGGGCCTGAAAGAGGGCATCCCCGTCCCACCCCGGCATGCACAGCCACGAGATATCCCCGCGCGGGCCGACCAGGGCCCCGCGCTCCCCGTCCGCGAGGAACGCGTATTCGCGCAGCACGTGCGGCTGCCGCAAGACCGAAGGCGGGACCACGCTCGTCGAATACCACGCGATCGCACGGTTAACCATGCCGCGGGGCTCACCATCAGATACTTCTCGGTCAGCCGAACCGCCGGGGGGCGCGGCAGCCCCCAACACGACGGCGCCCGGGCACCGAAGGCACCCGGGCACTCGATCGCGGGATCACTTGTCGCGGAAAGCGTCCTTGACCTTTTCGCCCGCGTCCTTGACGTCGTTCTTGGCCTGACGGGCCTTGCCCGACTGCTCGCGGTCCTCGTCGCCGGTCAGCTTCCCGAGCTTCTCCTGCGCCTTACCTTTGAGGTCATCGGCCTTGTTCTTGGCCTTGTCGGTTGCGCTCATGTCGATTCCTTCCCACTGAGCGGACTCCATGGGCCGTTCGCGTTGACCCGATCCTGGCCTACCCGGGTGTAGGAACTCGAAACAGGCTGAGATGGTTCACCATGACATCAACTGTCCGACCCCATCAGATCTCTATGCGTGAACCCATGATCACCGTGCGGTGGCGTGGCAGCCGGAAGTGGTCACTGGAATCGGTGGACAGGTAGGTGGTGGCGATGAAAAGCGTTCTGCGCCAGCGCGGCATGACCGGGTCGGCACCCGGCCGCAATTCCAGTTCGGAGAGGAAGTAGGCGGCCCGGTCGAGGTCGAGCGCGCCCTCGGTATCGACCGGGTCGAGGCGGGCCAGGGCCGCGGGCACATCGGGGGGCTCCAGATAGCCGACGCGGACGGTCGCATGGATGATGCCGTCGTCGGTGTAGCCGAGGTGATCCACCCGCACCCGGTCGTCCTCCGAAACCCGTGGCACTTCCTCGGTTTCGACGGAGACGATCACGATCTGGCGGTGGCGGACATGGTTGTGTTCGACATTGGCCCGCAACGCGAGGGGTACGGTCTTCTTGCTGCGGCTCAGGAACACCGCGGTGCCGTCGACGGTGTCGATTCCCGAATCATGGTGGCGCAGTTGATCGATGAACTCGCGCAGCGAGCCTTCCCGGCGCTCCCGTTCGGCATGCACCAATCCGCGGCCGCGCTGCCAGGTGGTCATGATCGTGAAGGCGACGATGCCGACCAGCAGCGGCAGCCAAGCCCCGTGCGTCAGCTTGGTGAGGTTCGCCGAGACGAACAACAGATCCAGGGTGAGCAGCGGCGCCGCGCCACACGCGATCAACCACAGCGGCAACCGCCATTTCGCATGCGCCAGATAGCCGAGCAGCAGCGTGGTGATGCTGATGGTGCACGTCACCGCCATGCCGTAGGCGTAGGCGAGCCCGGTCGAGGACCGGAACGCGAGCACCAGCGTGAGCACCGAGACCATGAGCAGCCAGTTGATCCAAGGCACATAGATCTGGCCGCGCTCGGATGCGGAGGTGTGCACGATGCGCAATCGCGGCAGGAAATCGATGCGAGCCGCCTGCGCGGCAACCGAATACGCGCCCGTGATCACGGCCTGTGCGGCGATCACGGTCGCCGTGGTGGCCAGCACCACCACCGGTAGCCGCGCCCAGCCCGGGACCAGCAGGAAGAACGGGCTCGCGGCGTGCGCCGGATCGGAGAGCACCAGCGCGCCTTGGCCCAAATAGCTGAGCACCAACGCCGGCAGAACCAGGAAAAGCCAAGCGCGCGTGATGGATCGGCGGCCGAAGTGGCCGAGATCCGCGTACAGCGCCTCCGCCCCGGTGACCGCCAGCACAATGGCCGCCAGCGCGAAGAACGCCACCCCGAAATGCCCGGCCAGGAATCCCAGCGCGTAGGTCGGCGACAGCGCCCGCAGGATCGTGGGATCACGGGTGATCCCGGTGATGCCGAGCGTGCCGATCGTCAAGAACCACAACACCATCACCGGGCCGAACAGGTGTCCCACCGTCGCGGTGCCACGCCGCTGCACCAGGAACAATGCCACGATGATCAGCGCGGTGAGGGGCACGATCAGCTTCGCCGACGCCGGCGCGACGATCTCGAGCCCCTCCACGGCGGACAGCACCGAAATCGCCGGAGTGATCATGCTGTCGCCGAAAAACAGTGCCGCACCGAAGATTCCGAGCCCCGTAAGCACCGCGGCCGTCCGCCCCGCCACCGCCCAGCGCCGCACCTGGGTAATCAGCGCAACGATGCCGCCCTCGCCGTCGTTGTCCGCGCGCATCGCCACCAGCACGTACGTAGCGGTCACGATGAACAGCACCGACCAGAACACCAGCGACACCACCCCGAAAACGTTCTCGCTGCGCACGGCGACCGGATGCGGATCCGAGGGATCGAACACCGCGCGCATCACATAGATGGGGCTGGTGCCGATGTCCCCGAAGACCACCCCGAGCGCACCGATCACCAACCCCGGCCGCGCGATATCGCGCCGCTGCGTCACGGCTACTCCTTATCGATGACTGATGCCATCGCCATACCCATAAATGCTGAACTTTCGCCCTCGAATAGCGGATTAGTCAGATTCGTAGTCGCGCCGCGCGGTGGGGCCTTCGGTGTCTCAGCGCTGGTCGTCGAGGGTGTGGCGGAGTTCGGTGTTGATGCGTTGGGCCTCGGTGAGCTGATCTTCCAGGATCACGATGCGGCACGCGCCCTCGAGGGGATTGCCGTCGTCGACGAGTTGGCGTACCCGTGCGGCGATCCGCAGCTGATACCGCGAATAGCGGCGGTGCCCGCCCGCCGAACGTTGGGGGGTAAGAAGTTCGGTCGCGTCGAGGGCACGCAGGAACGCTTGGGTGACGCCGAGGACTTCGGCGGCGCGTCCCATGCTGTAGGCGGGGAAGTCTTCATCGTCGAGCCGGTCGCCGAGGTGGGGTCCGTCGGCGGGAGTCTTATCGGATTGCTGCACGGCACCTCGGTGTGTGGGCACGACTTCAGGCCCCGGCGCACAGTGCGCCGGGGCCTGAAGTCGATCGAGAAGGCAATTGGGATTCAAAGTCGTTGCCGATTTCCGGCCGATGACGCGCCTGGTGTCCGCTCGTGCCGACACGGACGCGTCGTGCGTAGATGTCTACTCGTGGAACACCTCCCGGCTCGTAGATTCGCTGGCCGCACCCAGTCTCGGTGCGGTGTCGCCGGCGGGTCACTGTGGCGACTTCCGGCGCGTCGTGCGGTGTTTCCGGTTCCCTCCAGCGGCACTACCTATTGCCATGTTCTTTCCTTCGCCGGAGGGAACCGGGCTTACAACTGACTTCTTCCGCAGCGCGTTCGGCTTCCTGCTACGGAGTTACCACTTGTCTAACTTCCGAACGAGACAGACAGTACAACCGATGGAGCGGATTGTCTACACCCAAGAGTAGAGATTTTTTGCGGACGCAGAACGACTGTCAGGAGGTGCGCGCATTGCCAGGGTGCGGGTCGGGGTGAGCAGGCCGTACTCGGACAGGCACAGGGTCTGCACCGCGATCCTGGCCACTTCCGCGGCCGGGAGGCGATGGATGTGAGCGCATTCGATACCGTGATCGCTCAGAACGTCGAGTCGGCCCGGTCTGGCAGGGAGTGGATTCACGGCCCGCGGACGGCTCCAGGCACGCCGACTCGCCGCCACAAAAATCTGTAGTGGCGGATCTAGACATACAGCGATCGCTTCGGTAGCTTCTTCCTCGTAGCAAGTGAAAGAAGATTCACGAGGGCACGGGAGATAACGAACTGCCCGTGAGTAAGGGACGACGGTCGGACCGAAACAGGGTCCGTAAGCCGTCGAGTACGAGGTAACACGAGAAAGTAAGTGCGCGACCGTTCGATCGCCCGCCTCCGTCTTCCCGGCGGGCAGGCCCACCGATTCACCCCCTTCAGGTGGGTCACGGTCGTTTCCACCCGGGCCCCGGTGCCGCCCTTTGCGCGGCACCGGGGCCCTCGTCATAGGACTGTCCTCCGCGTACACGACGGGCGAGGCCACGCACCCGCTCTCGCGGCGACCCAGTCGTCTGCGCAGACTCGAGGTCGCCGGGGCACTGCGGTACGACTCCTAGAATCACCGTGCCCAATACGTGCCCGACTGTGATTGTTCGACTGTCGGTGACGGTGGTGACGCGACGAGGGAAGGCCGCGGGATTGCCCGATGGGCAGTTCGGTGCTGTGGTGCAGTGATCGGACGGAGTCGAGAAACGCAGCGATGGCCGCGGTGCCGATGTGTGGGGCGACCCTGCAGGCGCTCTTCTACGGTCAGGTCATCGGCGAACAAGTCGATCAGGCCGCGCGTGATGTCGATGCTCTCGCGGACCAGGTCGGTGAAGTATCCGATCCGGGAGGTGGGATACCAGTTCTACTCGCCGCGCTCGATCACGGTTCGCACTGCCGCAATCAACCAGATCAAGGCCCTGTTGGTTGCTGCTCCCGACACGATCCGCGAATAGTATCGCAGGGCAACAACATCAGCGTTGATCACCGCGCTGGCCCGCTGCCGCCGGCGACCCCGTCGCCGTGAGGTGCTCACCGCAGCCAAGGCACTCGCACACCGCGTAAGGGGTTGTGGTGATTTCGAGTGCTACCACCAGGTCCCGCCTCGCAGGGCCACTACCGCATCGATCAGATGGAAAACTCCTGAGTAATCCGCAGAAAAGGTGTCAATCACCCACTACGCCAGCGTCATTGCGACCGTCGGTATCACCGCAGCCGCTGCGATGGGGGTGGCCACCATCGTTTCGGCGACGACCGCATCGGCACAGATAACGATCACAACTTTGGCTTATTGTGTCGGTTCCACCTACTCGCTTACTGTGGCCGCAGCCGACGCTGCCACGCTGATCGCGCAGGCTCCCAACGACGACCAGATCGGCATCACATGGTCGCCGGCGGCGGGAGGTTCGGCGACCAAGATCGGTGCCAACGCGTACTCGCCCGGTAAGGATGTCACTATCGAATGGACGCCGACGGCTGCGGGCACGGTGAACTTCCAGGCACGCCCGGTCAGCTCTACAGGAAGCTGGAACTGGACTGTCCCCGCCATCGAACTCCTGGGCATCACCGTAGTCCAGGGCGCCTCGCCCGGAATCGCCTGTGGCCGGTAACCAGCAGGCCCGACCCGCGCTCGATGAGAACGCAGGAGCGTCAAATCTCTTGAAGGAGTAGTAGGCGAGGGATCTACGTGACCATCCGCTTCTGCCGAGGTCCGGATTACCGGCCTATTCATGCACTAACCTCTGTTGCCGGTCAGTTTTCTGACTGTTCATGGGTCTAAGTGCATGTTCAGGCCGGACGCTATCGCTGCTGTGCCTTCCGAACGCGACATCCTGTCATGCCGCTGATCGCTCGGCTCGGTAGACACGGAGCGGCAGAACGGTGATCAGCCCGCTGCGGTACATCATCGTAGGATGGCTGACGGGACGTCGACCAGCCCCCACCAAGGGCTCGGAGTGGGGGCGTTGTTATCGGATCATCCCTTACGCCTTCTCCTTCCCGAGGTGATAAGAGATGTTCTGCTGCGTCATCCCCGACAGCTCGGCCAACCGCTCTTGGGTGTAGTACTCGGGCGCAGCTGCCCGTAACTTCGCGATGAGGTCCAGTCGCGCCTTCCTAGCCCGCTCCCCCAGGGCGACGGCCTGAGCGCACTCGGCGAAGTGTTCCCGAACGAGGGCGTCACGGTCGGCCGTGCTCATGACAGGAACCCGAACCCACGCACCCACTGTCGATACAAACGCTTTGTGCTCGGGATCACCCTCTCGGCGAGCGCCGATCGGAGGCATAGAATCCTCGGTGGCTGACTGCGGATGGGTCTGCGTTTCAGGGGTGCTCATGCCACTCTCCAATCGCGTTTGCTGTGGGGATGCCGGGCTTGAAAATTCGTTGGCGTGTCGAAAAACGGCGTGCCGCCTGGACTTTCGTCCCCGAGTGGCGGATTAGTCAGATTCGTAGTCAGATTGGCGGTAGGGTGCGGCAGCCCTCGGTAAGGCCATCGATGGACTCGGGTAGCCTGACCTGGCATACAGGTATGTACCGGTAACCGTCGGTAACACCTAACGCGTAACACTGGCGAAACACAGCCTTGATGGCAGGGAAACACCGCATCCATACCGTCTGGCTGCGACGAACCCATGCGATTCAACCGGCTGGGAACCGATCCGTAAGGAGTACTAAGTGGCGTTCAGCACGGCCGACGAGGTCATCAAGTTCCTCAAGGAAGAGGAGGTCGAATACGTCGACGTACGGTTCACCGACCTCCCCGGTGTGCAGCAGCACTTCTCGATCCCGGCGAAGGCCTTCACGGCCGACCTCGCCGAGGAAGGCCTCGCGTTCGACGGTTCTTCCGTCCGCGGCTTCCAGTCGATCGACGAGTCGGACATGCTCCTGCTGCCCGATTTCAGCACCGCCCGCCTGGATCCGTTCCGTGCCGCGAAGACGCTGAACCTGAACTTCTTCGTGCACGACCCGTTCACCCGTGAGGCCTACTCCCGCGACCCGCGCAATATCGCGCGTAAGGCGCAGGAGTACCTGAAGTCGACCGGTATCGCCGACACCTGCTACATCGGTGCCGAGGCCGAGTTCTACATCTTCGACTCGATCCGTTACGACTCGGCGATGAACGGTGCCTTCTACGAGCTGGATTCCATCTCCGGCTCCTGGAACACCGGCGCGGAGTACAACGCCGACGGCACCCCGAACCGTGGCTACAAGGTTCGCAACAAGGGCGGTTACTTCCCCGTCGCGCCGTACGACCACTACGTGGACCTGCGCGACAAGATCTCGACCAACCTGCAGAACGCGGGCTTCGAGCTCGAGCGCGGCCACCACGAGGTCGGCACCGCCGGTCAGGCCGAGATCAACTACAAGTTCAACAGCCTGCTCGGTGCGGCTGATGACCTGCAGCTGTTCAAGTACATCGTGAAGAACACCGCTTGGGCCGAGGGTAAGACCGTTACCTTCATGCCGAAGCCGCTGTTCGGCGACAATGGCTCGGGCATGCACGCCCACATGTCGCTGTGGAAGGACGGCAAGCCGCTGTTCCACGACGAGGCCGGTTACGCGGGCCTGTCGGATCTGGCGCGTCACTACATCGGCGGCATCCTGCACCACGCCCCGTCGCTGCTGGCGTTCACCAACCCGACCGTCAACTCGTACCACCGCCTGGTGCCGGGCTACGAAGCCCCCATCAACCTGGTGTACTCGCAGCGCAACCGCTCGGCTGCCGTGCGTATCCCGATCACCGGCTCCAACCCGAAGGCCAAGCGCATCGAGTTCCGCGCGCCTGACTCCTCGGGTAACCCGTACCTGGCCTTCGCCGCCATGCTGATGGCCGGCCTGGACGGCATCAAGAAGAAGATCGAGCCGCACGCTCCGGTCGACAAGGACCTCTACGAGCTGCCGCCCGAGGAGGCCAAGAACATCCCGCAGGCCCCCACCTCGCTGGCGTCGGTCATCGACAAGCTCGAGGAAGACCACGACTACCTCACCGAGGGCGGCGTGTTCACCCCCGACCTGATCGAGACCTGGATCGACATCAAGCGCACCCAGGAGATCGCCCCGATCAACCTGCGTCCGCACCCGTACGAGTTCGAGCTGTACTACGACGTCTAAATCGTCTGTAGGGCAATAGTTCTCGGAAGCCCCATCCGCCTTCGGGCGGGTGGGGCTTCGCCCATTCCCGGGGTTTGTCCGGGCGGAGAATTGGTGGTATCACTATTTCTAGTCCGCATATGCCGGGGCGGTATTGCTTTGGGGCATAACGGAATACGGGGATTTTCCGGGAGTCCAGAGGTGGTCTCGGTGATCGGTTATGCGGTCTTGGTGGGTGGGCGGATGGGAACGTAAGTCGGGTCTTGTATCCGAGGCGTATCTACTGTCCGGCGCATGAAAATGAATTCAATTGCACGGGTTAAAGTTTCGTTGATCGGTGTGGCGGTTGCCGCGATGACCATCGGTGTCGCCAATGCGGAGCCTGCGGGGTTGGGGGCGGCGCCTACTCGGATCGAGTTGCAGGGGGCGGCGAATGTCCGGGATGTGGGTGGATATCGGACTTATGACGGGGAGAAGGTCAAGTCGGCGAAGATTATTCGGTCGGATGCGCTGGGGAAGCTGACCGATGCGGATGTGACGAAGCTGGGGACGCTGAAGATCCAGACGGTGATCGATCTTCGGACCGCGAGTGAGATTCAGGTGCTGGGGGCGGATCGACTACCCTCGGGGGTTCCCCTGGTCTCGCGGCCGATCAGCGACAATGGGATGTTCGACAAGATGAATCAGGCCATCGGGTCCAAGGATCCGGTGAAACAGCAGGAACTGCTGGGGGACGGCAAGGCCGAGCAGATCATGGCCGATATGTACCGCAGCTTCTTCAACTCGGACTCGCTCGCCAAGTTCGGGCAGTCGGTCAAGGATCTGGCGGGTACCGGTACGGCCACGCTCTATCACTGCACGGCGGGCAAGGATCGCACCGGATGGCTGACCTATGTGACGCTGCGGGCGGTCGGGGTGCCGGAAACCACTGCGCGGCAGGACTATCTGCTGTCGAATCAGTATCGGGCGGCCGCCGACAAGGCCCTGCGCGATCAGCTGAAGGCGGCGGGGATCATGCAGAACCCGGATCTGCTGATTCCGCTGCAAGAAGTGCGCGACGACTACCTGGATGCCGCGGTGTCGCAGCTGGAGTCGGATTTCGGTGACTTCGGGAAGTTCCTCACCGAGGGGCTGGGGCTGGATGCCGCGACCATTCTGAAGCTTCGGAAGAACCTCGTCAGCTGATCAGGTCATATGACTCGGGCCCTTGCCGCGAATGCGTGGCGGGGGCCCGATTCCATTGGGGCGACCCCGGTTCGAGGGTTCAGGTTGCGCGGGACCGATCAGCGGCGGGCAATGGCCCCGAGCGCGGTGAGATCGAGATCCCGGGAGGTACTGGCCCAGCCGGTGGCGCGTAGCTCCTCGGGGGAGGCGACACCCAGGGCATCGTGCAAGCCGATCGCGACAGAACGGGCGAAGGACACCAAGCCGCTCTGCGGGATCGGCCAGAGTAAGGACCGCCGCCAGTTCTCGATTTCGTTCCGCAGCGTCGGCGCGACCCAGCCGAGGTCGCGTAGCCGTTGCGCCGCATCCTCCGAAATCGGTTGGGCGAGATAGGAATTGCCGGTCAGCTCGGCGGATAATTTGATGTCGAACTGCTGGAACTGCACGTAGCGATTTCCGGTGGCGGCAATGATCAAAGTGGCGCGCGACGGTAATTCGGCCAGGCAGCGAGCGAGCGCCTGGATGAACACATCCCAGTCGGATGTCACTGTCCGCTCACTTTGACCCAGTATGCCCATCGCCGCGATCATACGCCGTCGAATCGTGGGGGTCACCGAAAAAACCTGGCGCACAGTCCGATCGAGGGGAGAGCCGCGGCGGCCTCGATCGGAGACCGCCGCGGCTCCCGAGGAACGGCTACCGCGAGTGGCCGTGCGCGGTGCCGAGGACTGCGGTGGGGGCGTAACCGGCCAGCTTTTCGGCCCGCTGATCCGGGGTGAGCGTGTGGTGCGCCACGAATTCGCGGACGTGAGCGCGAACCGTCTCGAATACCGAGGGCGACGCGATAGGAAGACCCGCCGACATTGCGCTCATGTGCACTCCCATTCACTATTTCACTGCATCCGATTCTTCATTCTGCCAATCGAATGCTGTTACGGCTGTATATATCTCGTGAAGATCAGCGCACCGCCAAGCTGAAGGAATTCGGTGCCAGCAACTCCTCGGTCAGCTTGGCCAGGCGCGCACGTGCCCGGGAGTTGCCCACCAGCGCGGCGGGCTCGGCTGGCCGGATCCAACCCGTCGTAATAGCCACCGCTGAGGACGGGGCGCTCCGGCGGACAGAACTCGCCGATGGTCTCGGCGGCGGCGGCGGGAATGCCGCGGGTGTCGAATGGAGGGCGCATAGCGACGAATCGGTTCAACCGAAAGGAAATCAGGCCGATCGTGAACCACGCTGAGGTGGTTCATCGTCGCAGCCGAATCCGTAGCGTTCGAGAGCCGATGGCAATGCGCCCGTGCGGCGCGGCATTGCGCCGCGATATCCGGAACTACCGGAATCGCGATGCGTGGCGCTGATCGCGGCGCAAGTGCAAGCCATGTCTACAGCACACCGGATGATTCCACGGCGCACAAGATTTCCGCTTCCGGATTTACGAATCCTTTCCGGTCCGGGGCAGTAGCTCCAACTCCAGTCCGGCGAGCATTTCCGGGTCGGCGAGGAGTTCGATTCCGGTGATTCGGCCAGCTGTGACGGCGAAGGCGAACACCACCCGCGGGGTGCCGCCGGGCCCCCACACCAGCCCGGCGCGGCCGTCGATGAGCGCGAGCTGGGCCGCCTTGGCGCGCCCGGCAAAGGTTTTCGCGACGGCGTCCCGGCCGCGCACCTCGGAGTCCGCGCCGACCGTGATCGCCATGGCATCGGCGCGCAGCACCACATCCGGGTCGAGGAGTTCCAGCAGGGCCGCGAACTCACCCGCGCGCGAGGCCGCGAGGAAGGCCTCGACCACTTGCTGCTGGCGGTCGCGGTCGGCGCTGACCTCTTCGACACCCCGGACGCGGCGGCGGGCGCGGCTGGCGAGTTGCCGTGCGGCGGCGGGGGTTTTGCCGAGAATGGGGGCGATATCGTCGAAGGGGACGGCGAACATATCGTGCAGGACGAAGGCCAGCCGCTCGGTCGGGGTGAGGGTGTCGAGCACGACCAGCAGGGCCGCGCCGATCGAATCACCCAGGAGCACTTCCTGTTCCGGGTCGAAGACGGCGTCGGGGGCATCGTGACCGTCGAGCGGATCCTCGCGGCGGGTGCTGCGCGATTGCAGCATATTGAGGCAGACGCGGGCGACGACGGTGGTCAGCCACGCCGCGAGATTATCGATCTCCGCGGTTTCCGACCGGCTCAGCCGCAGCCAGGCTTCCTGCACCGCGTCCTCGGCCTCCACCGCCGAGCCGAGCATGCGGTGGGCGACCGCCTGCAACCGTCCGCGCTGCTGCTCGAATTGCCGTGCCACCAGGTCGAGATCGCCCTGCCCGTTCCCCATCACCGCAGTCTCCTCCACAACAACCGGTCGGTACCTCCGACCGCGCGGCTACACCCGCACGACTACGACCGCCGAAACCCGCCCGGTGTGACAACCTGCTGCCCAGGGCATCGGACAGTGGGGGCTCACGCTCTCCGTGCTCGCAATCGGCCGCTTCCGCAACGGCCGCACCGCGTCTCGGCCCCGCACTCGTCGCGGGCAGGGCGCGATCGGCTCGAGTTCCGGGTCTTCGACCCACCCGACCACCCCCAGCTGCGCGGCCTCGTTCAGAAGGCATCGGGATGTACCACCCTGGGTCCGATCGAGCGAGCAGAGCGAGGTGGACCTCAGCGACGCGTTTCGGGGCTCACTGTCACATATGCGGCGCGGGGCCGGTCGTGGAGTTGACCGGCTGCCCGGCCGGGAGTGGCACACGAAGCGAGGAGTACCTCATGAGCGCAGGAATGCAGACGATCATTTATCCCGTGAAGGATCTAGGCCAGGCGAAAGCCCTGTTCAGCACGCTGCTCGGCGAGCAGCCCAGCACGGATACCGCGTACTACGTGGGCTTCAGCGTGAACGGGCAGGACATCGGCCTGGACCCGAAGGGGCATGAGAAGGGGATGTCCGGGCCGGTGGCGTATGCGCATGTCGCGGATATCGAGAAGACGCTGGCCGAATTGATCGAGGGCGGCGCGACCGAGCAGGATGCGATCCGCGATGTGGGCAATGGCCGTCGGATTGCCACCGTGAAGAGTGCGGACGGCAATGTCGTCGGCGTTCTCCAGAATCCCTGACCGGTTCGAGGCGCGATCGGTGGGCCGGGTTCGCTCGGCGCTGACCGATCGCGCTCTCGCGCCGCGGCAGGGCGATGAGGGCGCGCCGTCGGCGGAGATCGTTTTTGAACCGGAATTCGCCTCGGCCGCAGCCGATTTGCGGACGGGTATGACCGTGCTTGTGCTGACCTGGCTGCATGAGGCGGATCGCGAGGCGCTCGTGGTGCATCCGCGATGTCTCCGGGAGCGCCCGCCGACGGGTGTGTTCGCGACGCGTTCGCCGGATCGGCCCAATCCGATCGGGCTGCATCCGGTCCGGATCACCGCCGTGAGCGAGTGCTCGATCACGGTGGACGGCCTGGAGGCGATCGACGGCACGCCGGTGCTGGATGTGAAGCCGACGCTGGGTCCGATCGACGCGCGCTGATGTGAGGGTTGCCACTCCCCCGACATGATGAGAAGATTCGTAAGTAATTCTCTCATTCTGTCGGGGTGTGGCGCTCCGGCAGAAGTGATCAAAGGAGATCACCATGACGGCCGCAGTCGCTCCCCTCGATGGCACGACCCGGGCTACACGCCCCGAACGCCGCCCGTTCGAACCGGGCAGCCGGATGTGGGAGGACACCGGCCTCATCACCTTCTCCCTCACCGCCGGGTCCGCCTTCCTCTTGCAGACCATGGAACCCAGCATCGCCGCGGTCGTCGACGAGCACTCCGCCTTCCGCACCGACGCGCTGGGCCGCGCGGCCCGCAGCATCGCCTCGGTCATGATGTGGATCTACGGCGGCGAAGAGGCACTCGCCGAGGCCGATCGCCTGCGCAAGATGCACACCACCCTGAACTCCACCGACGCGAACGGCGTCAAGCACCGGGCGCTGTCCTCCGGCCCGTGGGCGTGGGTGCTGCACACCGCGATCTTCGCCTTCACCGAGGGCAATAAGTACTTCTCCAGCGAGAAGCTCACGGATGCGGAGAAAGAGGAGTACTACCAGGAAGTCGTGCAGCTCATGCACAACTTCTCGGTGGCCCCCAAGGAGATTCCCGCCAGCTTCGCCGAATGGGAGCCCTGGTTCCAGGACCAGATCGAAAACCATCTGGTGCCAACCAATGTCGCCTACGACTATCTGAAGGTGGCCCGAACCCTGGCCCCGCCCAAGCAGATTCCCACCCCGCTGCGCCCGGTCTGGCGCGTGGTCGCCACCCCCGTAGGCCGCATGCAGCACTTCTTCACGATCGGCACCACCCCCGAGATCATCCGCGAGAAGCTCGACATCCCCTGGACCGCCAACGATGAGCGCACCCTCCGCGCCCTCGGCTGGCTCATCGGCCACACCGTCCCCCACCTCCCCGAACGAGTCCGCTACTTCCCCATCGCCTACGAGGCCCGCCGCCTCGAACGCGACCGCGCCCGCCTTCGCAAAATGATCAACCTCCGCCCGGTCTGACCGCGGGGCCCACGAGCATGCACTGGTGGAGGACCCTTCTCGGGATTTACCTCCGCCATTGCATGGTGATCTTGATACCGCTCGCGGCCGAAGGCCGAATCACCATGCGCGGCCGGTTCATCAAGATCAGGGAGCACTGGTGGTCGGATTGGGCTCCGATTCCCGCCACCAGAGCTCCCTGATCTTGGTAGCTACTTCGCTATGCGCCGCACGGGATGGCGCAGGATTGTGCGCATGGCCGCGTCCGCGGATTTGCGGGGGTCGGAGAGGTAGATCTCGTGGTGGCGGCCGTTCATGGTGAGGCCCTCGGCATGCATGAAAGCTTCCATGCGGGCGAGGGTTTCCGGTTCGGTCGAGTAGGGGCCTCGGTGCATGACCTGGATTGCGTCGCCCTCGGTGAGTTGGGTGAAGTCGACTCCCGAGACCATGTCGGGGGTGACCGCGTCGGGCATGCGGATGAGCAGGGTCCAGTGCCATTGCTCGCGGGGGACGGTCAGCGGCGGTTCGTCGGATTCGACCCACCATTGGCCCTCGAGTTTCGGGACCACGAAGTCCTGGTCGGCGGCCTTCGCGAGTTTCTTGGCTCCGTAGGCGGCTCGGTACAGCGCGGCGACCGCGTCGGTGTACTCGTCGCCGAGGGGTGCGCCTGAGCCGGTGACCGCCAGGTAGTTGTAGGTCTCGAAGGTGCGCAGCACCGGGGCGGCCGGGGCGGCGTAGTAGTGCTTGTCGGTCTTGGCCAGGTCCAGCTTCACGTCGGGTCCTCCTGTCGCGCGGGGTCGTGATCGAGCATGCGGTCTCCCGTGGCGGGAGAGTCAACGGTCAGCGGTTCGGAGCAGGCCTCGCACCCCGATTCCTGGGGCTGGTTCTTCGGGGGGATTGCCACCAAGGTCACTATGGTGATCATGCGGATGGTGTTGTGGCGGGCTGTGGTCGGCTTGCTGCTGGTGTCGGGGTGTGTGGCGGTGCCGGGGCGGGCGAGTGCGGATGCGGCGTATCAGTGGCGGCAGGAGTACATCACCGCGTCGGATGGGACGCGGTTGCATGCGGATATTCTGCGGCCGACCGGGATCGCGGATGATGTGAAGACGCCGGTGATCATGACCGTCAGCCCGTATCGGGCGCACCTCGCGTATTTGAGTCAGCCGCGGCCGCTGGGCGGGCCGTCCACCGAGAATCTCGAGGTGGATCTGTTCCTGAAGGCGGGCTACACGTATGCGATCGTGGATCTGCGCGGGTTCGGCGGGTCCAACGGCTGCCCGGATTTCGGTGGGCCGGGGGAACGCTCGGATGTGAAGACCGCGGTGGAATGGGCGGCGGGGCAATCCTGGTCGACCGGCAAGGTCGGGCTGGCGGGGATCTCGTATGAGGGCTGGACCGGGCTGATGGGGATGGCCGAGCAGCCGAAGGGGCTGGCGGCGGTGGCCGCGTTCGAACCGGTGGCGGATCCGAACTCGTACCTGTACATGCAGGGAGTGGCGTGGAAGTTCACGCTCAAGCCGGTCAGTGAATCCGGTATCCGGCCAGGGGATTTGGCGGGATTCGAGCATCTGCTGATCGCATCCACGCCCGGATATCCGACGGATTCGGCCGAGTACCAAGCGAATGCGCTGGACATCGACCCGAAGTGCTACTCGAACTATCTGTCCGAGATCACCAATCATGATGCGGGCACGGCGTTCTGGCGTGATCGCGATCTGGTGGAGAAGTTGCGCGGCAATACGACTCCACTGTTCCTCGGGCAGGGGTTCATCGACTACAACACGCGCGCGGATCGGGTTTTCCAGCTGTGGAATGGGCTCGGGCCGGGTGAGCACAAGGCGTGGTTCGGGCAGTGGGGGCATCGCACGTGCAGCGATAAGTGCGGCACACCGCGATTCAGCACCGAGTTGCTGGCGTTCTTCGATCGGCTGGTGGCGGGCAAGGATGTGACGGTGCCGGGACCGCGGATCACCGTGAATGGGTTCGACGGCAGTTGGCGGTCCGAGGCGGCGTGGCCACCCGCGGATGACCGGACGGTGAGCGTGGATCTGCGGACCGGGGGGTATACCGATCGTGGTCTGGTGAGTGGGGCCGATCGGGATATCTGGTCGATCAGCCAGCCGCTCGCGCAGGATCAGCACTTGGCTGGAATTCCGACCGCCGCACTGACTCTGGATGGTCCCGCGAATGCCACGGTCGCGGTGGAGATGTACGACATCGCGCCGGACAATGTGGCCACCGTCATCACGCGCGGCATCGCCCCCGTGACGGCGAACGCCCAGATCCGAATGCTGGCGCAGGACTGGCCGATTCCGGCCGGGCACCGCATCGGCTTCCGCATCACCGATGTGGTCGATGACGTGTGGGCGCACCCTCCCGCCTTCTCCCATGTCACCGTGACCTCGGCCCGCGTGCAGATGCCGTTCCTCACCGCGGTTCGCACCCCGGACCTGACCGGCGACATCACCGAGGGCATTCCCAAGTGGCGCAATGAGAAGTCGACCTCCCTGCCCGCAGATCTGGTCGACAATGCGAAGGTGACCATCGACTTCCCGACCCGCACAGGTACCCGATGACTCGGACCGCCCCCACCACCCGCACCGTCGACGACGCCACCGCCGAACGCCTCGCCGCAGCCCTGCGCTGCGCCACCGTGTCGCGTGAGGATCCGGCCGATATCGACCTCACCCAATTCGACCGGCTCACGGCCCACCTGGAGCACTCCTTCCCCCGCGTCCACTCTCACCTGACCTGGGAAACATTCGGGCACAGCCGCCTCTACCGCTGGGCAGGCTCGGAATCGGAGGAGGCGACCACCGCAACCCGCTCCCACTCGTGCACCGCGAAAGTGGCAGTGCCCCAGCTTGAAACAGTCGCGACGGTTAGTCCGAAACAGCCGACCGCGGCGGGCGAGACACCGTCGGAACCGCCGCACGCGCAAGCCGGGACACTGTCGCATTCGGCGCGCGCGGCCGCCGAGGACGGGCAGCGGAGCAATGCTGCTCCGGAAGGGCGGGCCGATCCTCACGGGGCCGGATTGGCAACGCGCGACGGGGAGCAGGTCGCGGCGATTCTGTTGGCGCATATGGATGTTGTGCCGGTGGATGACGAACAGGGGTGGACGCATGCGCCTTTTGCGGGAGTGGTGGATGAGGAGTTCATTTGGGGGCGGGGAGCCATTGACGACAAGAGTCGGGTGATGGGGATTCTGGAGGCGGTGGAGCAGGCGCTGGCGGAGGGGGTGCGGCCGCGGCGGACTGTCTACTTGGCCTTCGGGCATGACGAAGAGGTGTTCGGGGAGGGCGGAGCCGCGAAGATGGCTGGGCGGCTCCGGGATTCGGGGGTTCGGGCGGAGTTGCTCATCGATGAGGGCGGGGTGATCACCACGGGCGTCGCGGATGGGGTGAGCGTGCCCGTCGCGACGATCATGGTGGGCGAGAAGGGATTTGCGACCGTACGACTGTCGGTGTCGGCCGTGGGCGGGCATTCGTCGATGCCGGGGCGGCAGACCGCGGTGGGGCAGTTGGCGCGGGCGGTGGCGCGGATTCAGGACCATCCGTTTCCGCTGCGATTGACGGCGGTGACGCTCGACATGCTCACGCGGCTGCGGGCATTCGTCTCAGAGCCGCGCAGGAGTCTGCTTGGATTGGTGCGGGTGGCGGGACCGGCGGTGGCGCGGGTGCTGGCGGCGCGGCCGACAACCGAGGCGCTGGTGCGCACCACCACCGCGCCCACCATGATCACCGGCGGAGTGAAGCCCAATGTGCTGCCGCAGCGCGCCGAGGCCTTCGTGAATTTCCGTATCCTGCCCGGTGATTCGGTGGCGGATGTGCTGGCGCACTGCCGTCGCGTGGTGCGCGACAAGCAGGTGTCGATCGAGCTCGAGGGCCTGGCTTCGGAGCCCTCGCGGAACCCATCTGCGGGTCCCGCCTTCGACCTGATCGCCGACCTGACCCGGGAAGTCGTGCCGGGCGTCGCCGTCACCGTGGGTATCGTCCCCGGCGCGACCGACTCCCGCCACTACGACGACCTCGCCGACACCCGCTGCAATTTCGCCCCGATCATCGTCACCAGCGCCGATCTCGAGCGCATCCATGGCACCGACGAACGCATCTCCCGCGCCAACTACGCCCGCATCATCACCTTCAACCGCCTCCTCATCGACCGCCTGGCCCGCTGAGTCGCAGCTACCTATCTTCGTTCGAGCGCCGCCTCTCGACCCCGCACGCGACAACGGGGCGCGGCGGCATCGCGGGATGAGCGGCCAATCTCGGCCGAATCAGGCGGATGCGGGGTGGGTGCGCGAGGATGAGGACTCTGGTCCTGATCCGATGGGAGCGAAGATGACCCGAAACGAAACCGGCGAATTCCAGGGAGCGGGTGGCCGCATCTTCTGGCAGGCATGGCTGCCGGAGGGCGATCCTCGGGCCGTGGCGGTGATCGTGCACGGGTATGCGGAGCATTCAGGGCGGTATGCGCATGTCGCGAAGCGGTTGAATGATGCCGGGATCGCGGCGTATTCGTTCGACCACATCGGGCATGGGCGCTCGGACGGAAAGAACGCGAATGTCGGATCGCTCGATGCCGCGGCCGACAATGTGGCCACCATGCTGGCCACCGCCACCGCGAAACATCCGGGGCTGCCGAGCTTCCTGATCGGGCACAGCATGGGCGGGCTCACCACGGCATACCTGGCCACCCGCGACCCGATCGAGGTGACCGGCATCGTGCTGTCGGCCCCGGCGATCGTCATCGAGGCGGGCAATGCGGTGCAGAAGGCGCTCGCACCGCTGATCTCCCGCCTGCTGCCGAATCTCCCTGTGCTGAAGCTCGATTCGAATCTGGTCAGCCGCGACCCCGACGTGGTGCGCGACTACGACACCGACCCGCTCAACCATCACGGCGGCGTTCCCGCCCGCACCGCCACCGAAATGCTGCACGCCGGTGAGTTCGTCACCGCGCACCTCGACCGGCTGACCGCCCCACTGCTGGTCCAGCAGGGCACCGCCGACGGCCTCGCATCCCCGAAAGGCGCGGACCTGCTCGAGAAGTCCGCCGCCCCGAAGGACAAGACGGTCCTCCGCTACGACGGCCTCTACCACGAGATCTACAACGAGCCGGAGCAGGACAAGGTCATCACCGACCTGGTGAACTGGCTCGAAGCCCACCTCCCCGCGCAGTAGCCGCGCCTACTTGTAGGTGGTGAGGCAGGTGGTGTCGCCGTCGAGGACGCCGGTTCGGAAGGCCTCGAGGCGGACGAAGCCGCTGGGCACCACCTTGCCGTCGACGTCGCTGGCGGCGAGGCCGTCGGCGAGGATGCCGGAGACGGCTTCATCGAGGTCGTCGGCGGACAAGCGCAGGGTGCTGCCGGGTTGGCTGAGTTGGGTGGTGAACGCGCCGGAGAGGCAGGCGGTGCGCAGGCCTGCGGTGTCGGCTCCGGTCAGGGTGAGGTTTCGATCCTTTTGCACGGCAAGCATGTAGCGGGAGACGAAGACCACGAAGGCGTTGTAGTCACCGGCGACCATGGCTGAGAGCAGGGCGTTGTCGTCGTCGCCGCGGGCGCGTTTGGCGAGGGCGGTGACGTCGACGCCGATGGTGCCGGTGCTCGGGCAGTAGGAAACCGGTTGGGTGGCAGTCACATTCGGGCAGCGGGTGGTGACGCCGTTGTAGTCGTACGTGGGTTGCTGCGTGACCGGGAAGCTGGTTGCCAGAGCCTGGGCGACGAGGCCGAGTGAGGACTGGTCGACCGCCAACTGATTCTCGTCGCCGGGCTGGTAGCTGGTGGGCAGGGTGCCGCGACGCTGCTGTAATTCCTTGCGGGTGATGTTCTTACAGGAGGCGGCGCCCTCGGTATAGCCGATCTCCAGGGCCGTCACTCGTTCGAACGCGGTGCCGTGCTCGTCCTTGGAGGCTCCCGGTTCCTTATCCCGGACGGCGATGGTCGCGCTCAGCACGCCGTTCAGGCCATCGGTGGTGTTGAGGGTGAAGTGCCGCGAATTCCCTTCCGCCACAGAGCGAAGGAACACTCCGGCGAAGCAGTCGGCTTGTTGTTCGCGCACCACATTCGGCGTGAACAGTCCGTTCAGTTTGGCTTGAGCCTGAACCGAGTGCCCATACTCGTGCGCCAGCACCATCACCACCGACATCTGCCCGAACTTCTTCACCAGCTCCGGCAGCAGCACGCCGCGATCCCAGCCGATGGTCTTGTCGACGGTGCAGTAGGCGGCGTTCACCTCCTGAAAGGTGCTCGCCCGACAGAATTCGACGGACTGCTCGCGCGGGGCATTGGCATCCCAGGAGATAAAGCGACTCACCGGAGTGAACACGCCGGGGAAATTCTTGGCGTACTCGGTGGTCCAGTACTCCTGGAGATCGGAGGTGGCATTCAACACCAACGTGTCGATGGCTCCGCCGTCCCCGTTCTCGGCGATCAGCTTCGCATTCGGCACCCCGGTGCGCGGACCGTTCGGCCCGGTCGCCGAGGCGGTACCGCTCAGGTCGAAGGGATTGTCGCCATTCGAAACATTCTGCGCGTCAGGGCTTTTGATATATCCGCAGCCGGTCGACACCACGCCGATGATCAGCAGCGCGGCGGCCAGGACCGCCCGCAGCGCAAACCCACGGCTCGAGCTCAGCCCCATCACGCCTCCCGAGTGCCGCGCCGGGATTCGACCCCGGTCGCGGTACTCGTGCCCGGCGAGGTCTCAGTCCTGCCCTGCCTCCGAGTATCTCACCTGGTCAGCGCTCAAAGACGCAGTCTCGCAACGACGGCTCGATGATCGGAGTCGCGAATAGTCAGCGAACGCACCTCGGTGGCGTGCCCGCCCGCGACCAGGACGCGGTCGATGCCGATGATCGGACCCCACCACTGATCCTCCGGGAAGGTGGGCAGCACACCGACACCGACGAGCTCGGCGGAATCGGCGTAGCGGCCATTCAATAGATCCCGGTAGAGGGCATGGTCGTAGGTGGAGTTGAAGTCCGCGCCGACAATGACCTGCCCGGTCTGCTCATCCAGCAGTTCGCGAATGCGGCGCAGTTCGTGCTGCCAGGCGGCGAAGTCCACATTCGGCGGGATGGGATGGAAGGCGAAGACGGTGACCCGCCCGCGCGAGGGGTGAATCATGGTGGCGCGCAACTGGTTCATGGAGAAGCCGTCGAACTTGACGCCGTCCTGGAGTGGGTAGCGGCTGAAGATGGCGGTCCCGCCCCCGCCGGGGGATGCCTGCGTGAAGTCGTAGGGGAGCACGTCGCCGAGACCGGCTCGGCGGAGGCGCTCCAGTATTTCCGGGGTGAGTTCCTCCAGGGTCAGCACTTCGACCCCACTGTCGCGGACGGCCTGCACGACCGAGTCGGCATCCGCCTTGCCGAAGAGCAGATTCGACTGCATCACCGTCACATCCACGCCCGCCGGGGCGGTTCCGTCCGGCCACATCATCGGCAGCTGCGACCAGAGCGCCGCGGCAATCACCACCACCGCCGCGATCGCGCTGCGCCACTGCCGCGCCACGGCGAACAGCACCAACGCCACGAGCGAGGCCGCCATGAGTTGTGCGGCGAACGAGGCCGCCAGCACCAGGCTCAGCGTTTCCCAGCGGTTGTAATGCAGCCCGACCCCGGCCAGCCCGACCAGCAAGGCCGACCAGCCGAGTATCGACGCCAGCCATCCGAACGGGCCACGCCGACGGGATTGCTTGCGCGGCGCGGCACTCGCGGGCGCATCGACGGTGGCTGTACCGACTCCACCGCCATAGCCGTCTCCAGCGCCGTAGCCGAGTCCACCGCCATAACCGTCTCCACCGCCATGACCGACCTCACCGCCGCGCCCTTGCCCGGCCGTCCCACCCGATAGCCCCTCAAACCCGCGATCCTGCTCCGGCATTCGATCCACCCCCACAACTCCTCCACCCGATCGCGGACCACCCTACTGCACGTCGCCCGCGACCCGACCGGCCCGCGACCCGCCCCGAAATCAGCTGCGCGGGCCACGCCGGGCATGGCACAGTCGGACAATGTGAGCGAATACCGCCGCCTTAACCAGGCCAATTGGGATGACCGCGCTCCCCTGCATGCCGCCTCCCCCGAGTACGCAGTGGACCGTTTCCGCACCGACCGGTCGTTCCTCAGTGATGTGATTCGCTTCGACCTCCCCCGGCTCGGCGACATTCGCGGCCTCGACGGCGTGCACCTGCAATGCCATATCGGCACCGACACGATCTCCCTGGCCCGGCTCGGCGTCACCATCACCGGACTCGACTTCTCCCCCGCCTCCCTGAAGCAGGCCCGCGCGCTGGCCGAACGCACCGGCACCGCGATCGAATTCGTGCAATCCGAGGTGTACGACGCCGTGAAAGTCCTTGGCGCGGAACGATTCGACCTGGTCTTCACCGGAATCGGCGCACTCTGCTGGCTGCCCGACGTCCAGCGCTGGGCCGACACGGTCGCCGCCCTGCTCCGCCCCGGTGGACGCCTCTTCATCCGCGAAGGCCACCCCATGCTCTGGTCCATCGACGAAACCCGCACCGACCGTTTGACCATCGGCTACGCCTACTTCGAAACCCCCGAGCCCATGGTCTTCGCCGAGGAAACCACCTACGTCGCCGCCGACCACACCCTCACCGAAACCACCACCCACCAGTGGAATCACGGCCTCGGCGAAATCGTCGGCGCGGTCCTGGGCGCGGGCCTGACCCTCACCGGCCTCGAAGAACACGACA
Organism: Nocardia sp. NPDC051030; assembly: GCF_040683015.1. Taxonomy (NCBI): domain Bacteria; kingdom Bacillati; phylum Actinomycetota; class Actinomycetes; order Mycobacteriales; family Nocardiaceae; genus Nocardia; species Nocardia sp. NPDC051030. The sequence goes on from NZ_JBFBCD010000004.1 coordinate 118,659, forward strand.
GCGTCCCCTGGGATGCTCTGCCCGGCAGAATGATTCGCGGCAACGACGGCGAATACCGCCTCGAAACCCACCGCGAACAACTGCCGCTCTCCTACACCCTCCAAGCCCGCAAACCCTGAGAATCCGGCGGAACCAACGACCCATCGCCCGCGTCCAATCGGTATATAGCCGAACCGACGGGAGACGCCGATGGACCCGAATGCGCTGCGCCGCAATGCGCAACAGAGCCAGCAAGGCGCGGAGCGGGAACAAGCGCGGGTCTCGCACGCGGGCACGGACCCCGACTACATCCAGCAGTTGGAACACTTCCCGGCCCTGTCCCACGAGGAGATCTACACCCGGGTCCAAGCCATGGACCCCGCCGCCATGCACGCCACCGCCGATACCTGGGTGAGCATTGCCAACAGCCTCTGTGGAGCCGCCATGGGACTCCACACCACGGTCCAATCAGTTCTTTCCGAAGGCATGCAGGGCCGCATAGCCTCGGCTGCCGACTCCGCAGCTCGCCAATTCGTCCAGGACGTCCTCGACGTCGCCGATATCGCCCACTGCACCGGCCATCGCATATCCGCAGCCGCCTATGGCGCGGAAGCCCTCCGCAAATCCGTGCCCCCACCGCCGGATTCGGACATGGTCCCCGCCGATGGCCCGCCCGCCCCAGGCCCTCAACTCACCGGCCTACTGTCCGGCACCGGCAACTCCTCTGCCAAGGTCCCCAGCACATCCACCGAATACGTCCGCCTGACAATCGGTTCCACCGCCCCCGACCACTCCGCGGCCCTGGCCGCCTACCGCGAGGAGCAATTCCAGCTCGCCCTGGCCGCCCTCGAAGCCAACTACATCCCCATCTACCCACCCGCAGGCTCCGGCGTGCCTGCCTTCAACCCTCTCGACAGCTCCGCCGAAACCGCCATCAGCCCAGCCCCATTCACCCCGCCGTCGCCGCACCTCGCCCCCTCCGATCCGCGAAGCCCACTCCGCGGAAACATCCCTCCCCCAGACTCCGGCACCCCCACCGACCAGAGCAACCGCACCCAACCCGCCGCCGCATCTCCGGATGGCTCGAACTCGTCCCCGGACGACTCGAATCGCGCTGCCGCTCAGTCCGCCTCGGGCACCAATCCTCCGTCCTCCATCAGGCAAACTCCCTCATCCGACACCACCCGATCCGCCGATTCGGATCCGACCGCCAATCTCACCGCCAAGCCCGCGAGTTCCAGCCCGGCCGGAATCCCGAACTCCTTCAATAACCCTCGCTCCAGCCTTTCCCCTCTCACACCGAACCACCCCGGCGGTATCCCCACCTCCGACCCCGGCCGTAGCTACCCAGCTCCTCCCTCCGCCGGAATCCCCTCGACCCCATCCCCTTTCACCACAACCACCCGTCAGCCCTCTCCCACCACGGGAATGGTCCCCGGCATGTACGCCCCGGGGGCCCGCACCACCTCAACCACCGACCCCACCCACAAATCCCCCGCCTGGCTGATCCGAAATCGCCAACAGCAGCTCCTGGGCACCCCACCCCCAACAGTCCCTCAAACAATCGGAGCCGAAATCCCCTCCGCCCGAACCGACCTCACCCCCGACCCGACCGACGACAGGTCACTCCTGAATCCGTCATGAATCGAAGGTGGGTTGGGTCAGCCGCCGAAGACTCGTTCTACGACTGTTTTGGCTCGGCGGGTTACTCGCATGTAGTGGTCGAGGAATTCGCTGCCGTCGTCGTTGGGCCAGCCTGCGACCTTGGCTACGGCGGAGAGGAGGAGGCCGGGGCCGGGGAGTTGGTCTGCGGGTTTGCCTCGGACCAGGACCAGAGCGTTGCGGGCCTTGGTGGCGGTCAGCCAGGCGTCGCGGAGTAGGGCTGCGTCTTCGGAGTCGATGAGTTCCGCGGCTTCGATTGCGTCGAGGGATTCGAGAGTGGAGGTGTTGTGGAGGGCGGGGACCTCGTGGGCGTGCTGGAGTTGCAGGAGTTGGACGGTCCACTCGATATCGGCGAGGCCGCCTCGGCCGAGTTTGGTGTGGGTTGCCGGGTTGGCTCCGCGAGGAAGGCGTTCGGCATCGACTCGGGCCTTGATGCGGCGGATTTCGCGGACGCCTTCGGGGGACATGCCGCCGTCGGGGTAGCGGATGGGGTCGACGGTGTGCAGGAAGCGGGTGCCGAGGTCGGCGTCACCGGCGATGAAGCGGGCGCGGAGCAGGGCTTGGATTTCCCAGGATTGGGCCCACTGGCCGTAGTAGGCGGCGTAGGCGGCCAGGGTGCGCACGAGTGCGCCATTGCGGCCTTCGGGGCGGAGACCGGCGTCCACCTGGAGCGGCGGGTCAGTGCTCGGCGCGCCGAGTAGGCGCTGGACCTGCTCGGCGACGCTGATCGCCCATTTGACGGCGACGGTTTCGTCCTCACCGGGTCGCGGGTCGCAAACGAACAGGACGTCGGCGTCGGAGCCGTAGCCGAGTTCCATACCGCCCAGGCGGCCCATGCCGATGACGGCGAAATCGGCGGGGGCGGGTTTGCCGAGTTCGGCTTCGGTGGCGCGGATTACGGCCAGAATGGCGGCTTCCAGGGTCGCGATCCAGACCGAGGACAGGGCCTCGCACACCTGCCGAACGTCGAGCATGCCGAGCACATCCGCGGAGGCCACGCGGGCCAGTTCGTGGCGGCGCAGCGAGCGGGCCGTCGCGATGGCGCGCTTGGGATCCTCGTAACGGCCTGCGCCGGAAAGGATTCCACGCTTCACATCGGATGTCTGGGGAGCCAGCAGCAGCGGCCCGTCGGGACCGTCGGCGTACATGCGGATGGTTTCGGGCGCATTGATGAGCAGGTCCGGCAGGTATGCGGAGGAGCCGAGCACGATCATCAACCGCTGGGCGATCGCGCCCTCGTCGCGGAGTTCGCGCAGGAACCAGATCTCATTGTCCAGGCCCTCGGAGACCCGCCGATACGCGAGCAGTCCGGCATCGGGATTCGGTGTCTCACCGAGCCATTCGAGCAGCGTCGGCAACAGCAGCGCTTGAATGCGCCCCTTGCGGCCGACCTCACTGGTCAAAGCCTTCAGATGTCCGAGCGCATTCTCCGGCGCGACATAACCCAGCGCCGCGAGCTGCCGCACGGCCGCCTCGGGGCTCAGCCGCAGTTGATCCGCGTCGATGCGCGCAATCGATTCCAGCAGCGGCCGGTAGAACAGCTTGGCGTGCAAGCGCCGCACTCGCAGGGCATTGCGCTTGATCTCGCTGGTCAGCACCCCGACCGCATCCTGCCGCCCGTCCGGCCGCATATGCGCGGCGCGGGCCAGCCAGCGCATGCCCTCCTCGTCTTCGGGGGCGGGCAGCGTGTGGGTGCGCTTGAGTTTCTGCAACTGCAAACGGTGTTCGAGCAGTCGCAGGAATTCGTAGGAGGCGGTCAGGTTGGCGGAGTCGTCTCGGCCGATATATCCGCGCGCGGCCAGCGCGGCCAGGGCGTCGACGGTCCCCTGCACATGCAGCGATTCGTCCGCCTTGCCATGCACCAATTGCAGGAGCTGCACGGCGAATTCGACATCGCGCAGGCTGCCGTGCCCCAGCTTGAGTTCCCGCTCGCGCAGGTCGGCGGGCACCAGATCCTCGACGCGCCGCCGCATGGCCTGCACGTCGGTGACGAAGTCGGGCCGCTCGTTCGCCGCCCACACCATCGGCATGAGCGCGTCCCGGTACTGTCCGCCGAGTTCGAGATCACCGGTGGCGGGCCGCATCTTGAGCAGCGCCTGGAATTCCCAGGTCCGCGCCCACCGCTTGTAGTAGGCGATATGCGATTCCAGGGTGCGCACCAGCGCCCCCGCCTTGCCCTCCGGGCGCAGCGCCGCATCCACTTCGAAGAACGCGGCCCCGCCGACGCTCATCATTTCCGCGGCCAGCCGGGTGGAGGTGGTGTCGGCGGGTTCGGCGACGAAGATGACATCCACATCGGAGACGTAATTCAGTTCCCGCGCACCGCATTTGCCCATGGCGATGACGGCCAGCCGGGACGGCACCTCGCGGTCCGGGCACACTCGCGCGACGGCCACCGACAGCGCCGCCGTCAAGGCCACGTCGGCGAGATCGGTGAGATGCCAGCCCACCTGCTGGTACGGCAGCACGGGCTCGTTCTCGACGGTCGCGGCCAGGTCGATGGCGGCCAGCAGCATGAGCTGATCGCGATACCGCTTGCGCAGCAAGGCAACTGCCTCGGGTCCGGCTACTCCGGCGCGGAAGAGCATCGGTCCGGCGTTGGGCCCGGTCTCCGGTACGGCCTTGACGGCATCCAGGAGATCGGCCAGCAACTCCGTTTTGGACGGCAGTTCGGGCCGACGCAGCAGCTGCCAGGCCGTCGGATCGGCCACCAGATGATCGGCGAACGCACTCGACGAACCGATCAGCGCGAACAGTCGGCCGCGCAGCGCGGTGTCCTTGCGCAGCGCGGAATCCAGCACATCCCAGTCGGTTCCGAGTTTTTCGCGCAACCGGATCAGGGTGATCAAAGCGAGGTCGGCCTCGGGTGAACGCGATAGCGCCCACAGCAGCGGAACACTCTCGACGTTGTCCCACGCCAACTCTCGAAGCGATTCGGCAGCCGACGGCTCGAGTAAACCGAGCCGTCCGACACCTGGGACAGCGGAGCGGGCAGTCGGTGGCCGGACCATTATCTCAACCTACAGGTCACGTCGAACGCCGGAACCGGCGAACCCTCCGAAAACCGACATCGTGGCCGAGCCGAGCCCGACCCGATACGGCGTCCCGAGAACGCTCCGCCGCGCGCTCGGCGGACCCGATGGATCGATTACTTCGGACGCGGTGACCGACGAAAACGGCACCGCTCGAAAGCGGCGCCGAATCGACCGTCGAGACCCGGAAGTCCCTTATATACCCAGCCCTTACAGACCCAGGTATTCCTTCAGCTCGTAAGGCGTCACCTGGTTGCGGTAGCCCGCCCACTCGCGACGCTTATTGCGCAGGAAGAAGTCGAACACGTGCTCGCCCAGGGTCTCGGCGACCAGTTCGGAACGCTCCATATTGCGCAGCGCCTCATCCAGGCTGGCCGGGAGTTCCCGGAAGCCCATGGCGCGTCGCTCGGCCGAGGTCAGCGACCACACGTCGTCCTCCGCCTCCGGAGGAAGGGTGTAGCCCTTCTCGATACCGCGCAGACCGGCGGCCAGGATCACCGCGAACGCCAGGTACGGGTTGCAGGCCGAATCGGGGCTGCGGACCTCGACGCGACGCGAGGACGACTTGTTCGGCGTGTACATCGGGACACGCACCAGCGCAGAGCGGTTGGAGCGTCCCCACGAGGCGGCCGTCGGCGCTTCGCCGCCGTGAATGAGCCGCTTGTAGGAGTTGACCCACTGGTTGGTGACCGCGCTGATCTCGTGCGCATGCTCGAGGATGCCCGCGATGAACGCGCGCGCCGTCTCCGACAGGTTGATCGGGTCGTCCGGGTCGTGGAAGGCGTTCTGCTCACCCTCGAACAGCGACATGTGGGTGTGCATGGCCGAGCCCGGGTGCTCGGCGAAGGGCTTGGGCATGAAGGTGGCCCGCACGCCCTCGTCGATGGCCACTTCCTTGATCAGGTAGCGGAAGGTCATCACGTTGTCTGCCATGGACAGCGCGTCGGCGTAGCGGAGGTCGATCTCCTGCTGGCCGGGTGCGCCCTCATGGTGCGAGAACTCGACGGAAATGCCCATGGACTCCAGCGAGTCGATGGCATGCCGACGGAAGTTGGGGGCCTCGTCATGCACGGCCTGGTCGAAGAAGCCGCCATTGTCGACCGGCACCGGGGTGGAGCCGTCGTACGGGCCCGGCTTGATCAGGAAGAACTCGATCTCCGGATGCACGTAGCAGCTGAAGCCCAGATCTGCGGCCTTGTTCAGCTGGCGACGCAGCACGTGCCGCGGATCCGCCCACGACGGCGAACCGTCGGGCATGGCGATATCGCAGAACATGCGCGCCGAATGCTGATGACCCTTGGAGGTCGACCACGGCAGCACCTGGAAGGTGGACGGGTCCGGCTTGGCCACCATGTCCGCCTCGGACACGCGGGCAAACCCCTCGATGGCCGAACCGTCGAAGCCGATGCCCTCCTCGAAAGCGCCCTCTAGCTCTGCGGGCGCGATCGCCACCGACTTGAGATACCCCAGGACATCGGTGAACCACAACCGTACAAAGCGAATATCGCGCTCTTCGAGCGTGCGGAGGACGAATTCCTTCTGACGGTCCATGACCGCGAGCGTAGGTTCCCGGAGTTAAATCCGTGTTACATGAATGACTCGAGTCGCGAGACTCTCAACAGGTGAGTCCTTTCGCGGGCTCTTTGAGGTCGATGAGGTAGTCGATCACCGGGTTGTCCACGCATTCGACGCCGGACAGCGACACGGTGTGTCGGGTCCCCTTGTAGGTAATGAGCGCCGCGCCGAGCTGGTCGGCGAGGTCCACGCCTGCCTGGTACGGGGTGGCGGGGTCCTCGGTGGTGGAGATCACGACGGTTTTGGGGAGGCCTTGGATCGAAAGGCGGTGGGGGGTGCTGGTATTGGGGACGGGCCAGATGGCGCAGAGTTCGAGGGGGGCGGCGTCGCTGCCGTGGCCGTCGTCGAGGAAGGGGGCCACGCGGCGGTATTCGGAGTCTTGTTTGGCGGCTACGGCTCGGTCGGTGATGGCCGGATCGTCCACGCAGCGGATCGCATTGAAGGCGTCGGCGCTGTTGTCGTAGGTGCCGTCGTCGTGGCGGCCGTCGTAGAGATCGGCGAGAGCGAGGAGGACGTCGCCTCGGCCCTGGGTGAGTTCGCGCAGGCCCTTGGTGAGAGCGGGCCAGAAGCGGTTGGAGTAGAGGGTTTGCTGGACGCCGGTGATGGCGTCGCCATAGTGGAGGCCGCGGGGGTCGTCGGTGGGGACGGGCTTGTCCCACAACGGGCTGACGAGAGCGCGGAATTTGGCGGTGGCCTGGGTGGCATCGGTGCCGAGGGGGCAGTCGGGCTTCTGGGCACAGTCGGCGGCGTAGACGTCGAAGGCCTTCTGGAAGCTTTGCGCCTGGAGCACGGATTCCTTCACGGGATCCTGCTGCGGGTCGAGGGCGCCGTCCAGGACCAGGGCGCGCACATGGTCGGGGAATTTCTCGGCGTAGGCGTAACCGAGGCGGGTGCCGTAGGAGTAGCCGACGTAGCTGAGCTTGGCGTCGCCGAGCGCCGCGCGGATCACGTCCATGTCCTGCACGACCTCATGCGTGCCCACGTGGGCCAGGAAATCCTTGCCGGTGCGCTCGACGCACTTGTCGGCGTACTGCTTGTTCTCGGTCTCGGACCCGGCGATCCCGGCGGGCGAGTTATCGCGCGGCGGTTCGGCGCGCTCGGCGTCGTTCTCGGCGGCGGTCATGCATTTGATCTGCGGCAGTGAGGCTCCCGTGCCGCGCGGGTCGAACCCGACGCGGTCGAAGCGCTCGGCCAGCTTGGTGGTGTCGGCGATATTCACCATGTTCAGGCCCGCCACGCCGGGACCGCCCGGGTTGAACAGCAGCGACCCGATCTTCTGACCGGTGGCCTTGATGCGCGAGATGGCGATCTTGGCGGTATCCCCGCCCGGATTGGCATAATCGACGGGCACCGTCACCCGCGTGCATTCGGCCGCGGCCGGGATGTCGTCATCCCCGTAATCCGCACAGCTCCCCCACTTCAACTGCTGGTTGTAGAACTGTTCCATTCCCGCCGGAGCGGTCGCGGTCGGATTTCCATCGACGACCGAGGTGCACCCGGCCACGGTCATCGCCAACGCCGTCGCCATGAGGACGGCCCGGCCGGTTCGCATCAACGCCATGCACCGATCGTGCCATGGGGTGCGAGGCCGTCCCGCCGAGAGCGTGCGCTTGACCGTCCTACGCCGGAGAGTCGCCCGCGAGTCCGGCCGGGCCCGCGGCGGCACTGTGAGGAATTCCATCCCGAGCGGGAGGGCTTCGGGTGGCAGACTGATTGCGTCAGACAAACCCGGGGACCCGGTTGGGCCTCGAGGACGACGAAAGAGGGACGATGATGTCCGTATCCGATGCGGAGACCCCTGCCTACGGGTCCGCACCCAAGCCTTCTGCCAAGCGCAAGACCCGCGTGCAGCATCTGCAGCAGATGAAGCAATCCGGTGAGAAGTGGTCCATGCTCACCGCCTACGACTACTCCACCGCTCGACTGTTCGAAGAGGCCGGGATCCCGGTCCTGCTGGTCGGCGATTCCGCCGCGAATGTGGTGTACGGCTACGACACGACGGTGTCCATCACCATCGATGAGCTGATCCCGCTGGTCCGGGGCGTGGTGCGCGGTGCGCCGCACGCGCTGGTGGTGGCGGATCTGCCGTTCGGCTCCTATGAATCCTCGCCGGAGCAGGCGCTGGCCACGGCCGTGCGTTTCATGAAGGAGGGTGGTGCGCACGCGGTCAAGCTGGAGGGCGGCGAGCGCGTCGCCGACACCATCGCCAAGCTGACCGCCGCCGGTATCCCGGTGATGGCGCACATCGGTTTCACCCCGCAGAGCGTGAATACGCTGGGCGGCTTCCGGGTGCAGGGCCGTGGCGACGGTGCGGATCAGCTGGTCGCAGATGCCATCGCGGTACAGGAGGCCGGTGCCTTCTCCGTCGTGATGGAGATGGTTCCGGCCGAGCTGGCCGGTCAGGTCACCCGCAAGCTGACCATTCCGACCGTCGGCATCGGCGCCGGCGCGGACTGCGACGCGCAGGTGCTGGTCTGGCAGGACATGGTCGGTTACACCTCCGGCAAGACCGCCAAGTTCGTCAAGCAGTTCGGCAATGTGGGCGGCGAATTGCGTAATGCCGCAGCCACTTACGCGGACGAGGTGCGGCGCGGCGTGTTCCCGGGCCCGGAGCACAGCTACTGAGTTCCGGCCTACCGGTTCGATTCGATGCGCCCTCGCGGATGTCCGCGGGGGCGCTTCGCAATGAGGTGTATAGCCGTTCGCTATCGACGCAGTTTTCCCCGAGGCCTTCACAGACCGCCGTCAGAAATAGATGGCAGACTCGATCACAACGAGCTGGACCGACCAAAGGGAAGTTATGCATCGCCGTTGGATGAGCAGTCGCTGGATTCGGCGCACGCCGCTATTGGTCGCCACCGCCGCGGCGGTCGCCTTGACCGCCGCCTGTGGCGGCAGCACCACCACCGGATCGTCGACGTCGCAGAGTTCCTCCGCACCGTCCACGAGCAGCACCTCGGGCAAGCCGTCCCCGAGCGGCAGCACCTCGCCCACCAAGTCCGGCGAGCCGCTGAACATCTCCGATGACGCCGCCAAGCAGCTGTGCGACATGATCCGCCCGCAGCTGTCGGACTGGCGCGTGCAGGGCCCGACGCTGGGCAAGATCTCCTTGAATGCCACCGTGCACGAGTGGGCGCTCAAGAATGGCGGCATCAATGTGCAGGTGCTGGCCGATAAGGACGTGATCGACCGGGTCACCACCAAGAGCTGCTCCGACGTCCGTGATCAGGCTCTTTCGGCGCTCGAGCTCTCGAATCTGGCCTCCGGACTGGCCTTCTGATGCGCACCATGTACCCGCCGATCGAGCCGTACGAGCAGGGCATGCTCGATGTCGGCGACGGCCAGCAGCTGTACTGGGAGGTCAGCGGCAACCCGGACGGCAAGCCGGTGGTGTTCCTACACGGCGGACCCGGCGGCGGCACCGCGCCCTTTCATCGCCAATTCTTCGATCCGGCCGCCTACCGGATCGTGCTGTTCGATCAGCGGGGTTGCGGGCAATCCACACCGCACATCGCCGACGGCGCGAGCCTGGAAACCAATACCACCTGGCATCTGGTGGCCGATATCGAGGCGCTGCGAACGCATCTCGGCATCGAACAGTGGCAGGTCTTCGGCGGTTCCTGGGGTTCCACCCTGGCGCTGGCGTACGCGCAGACCCATCCCGAGCGAGTGACCGAACTGGTGCTGCGCGGGATATTTCTGCTGCGGCGCAAGGAAATCGACTGGTATTACAATGGCGCTGCGGGATACGTGTATCCCGATGAGTGGGAGAAGTTCCTGGCGCCGGTGCCAGTGGCCGAACGCGAGAGTGATCTGGTCGAGGTCTACCACCGCCTGCTGCACTCCCCCGATACGAAGCTCGCCACCGATGCGGCCGTCGCGTGGTCTACCTGGGAGGGCGCCACGAGTTCCCTACTGCCCCAGCCTGATCGGGTCGCCGAAACCGCCGATCCGCGCTTCGCCTTGGCCTTCGCGCGCATCGAGAATCATTATTTCCACCATCGCGGCTTCCTCGACGATGGTCAGCTGCTCCGCGATATCGACCGCATCGCGCACATTCCCGGCGTGATCGTGCAGGGCCGCCACGATGTGGTGTGCCCGGCCGTGAGCGCATGGGATCTGCATCAGGCCTGGTCCGGATCGGAATTGCACATGGTGCCCGATGCCGGTCATTCCGCCGCCGAACCAGGCATCACCCACCATCTGGTGGAAGCCACGGATAAGTTCAGGACGTAGATGAGCACCACAGCCGGTTCCGCGTTGGTCGTCGCACTCGCCGCCGACGTGGACCGGCTGTGTACCGCCGAACCCGATGTGCGCCAAGACCTTCCGGACTCGGTGCACAGCATGCGGGTGGCGACCCGGCGACTGCGCAGCGTGCTGCGCTCCTACCGGCGGGTGCTGCGGCGCGGCCCGACCGGTGAGCTCCGGGACGAATTGCGCTGGCTGGCAGGGCTGCTCGGGGTCGCCCGCGATGCCGAGGTGCGGGCCGAACGCTTCGAGTCGCTGCTGGGTGAGAGCGGCAGCGGGGTCGACAAGAAGACCAAGAAGGGTAAGAAGGCCTCGCGCGGAAACGATTTCGGCGCATTGCTGGTCGCCGCGGAACGCCGCATCTACGCCGGTGCGCACCTGGCGATCCTGGAAGGCCTGGACAGCCGCCGCTACGGCGCGCTCGAGGAGCGGGTGCACGGCCTGGTCGCCGATCCGCCGCTGCGCCCCGCCCACTCCGACAAGCCCGCGACCGAACTCTTCGCCTCCGTGCTGCGCCATGATTTCCGGGACCTGCGCCGCCTGGTCCGCACCGAGCCCGCCGTCGGGGATCCCGACCGTGTCGAGCATCTGCACGATATTCGCAAGGCCGCCAAGCGATTGCGTTACTCCGCCGAGGCCGCCACCGACATCCTCGGCGATCCCGCGAGCGCGCTCGCGCGCAATGCCAAGAAGCTACAGGGTGTGCTGGGCGACCACCGCGACGCGGTCGAAGCGCTCGACACCCTGCACGCCCATGCCCCGGACCGCCCCGAACCGGGCTATCAGCGCCTGTGCGATGCGGAGGAAGCCGCCGCGGCCAAGGCGCTCGAAGAGTACCCGGCCGCAATCGAATTCCTGCGCCACCGCGCACTCTGAGCTCCGGCCTCAGTACCTGACGGTGGCCGAGTGATCGCCGTTGGGCCGGTGCACCTCGTGCGGACCCGTGTGCGGACCTGAATGCTGACCCGTGTGCTGGTGCGCCACCGATTCCACCTGCGCGGTCTCGTGCTGATGCGGCCGATGGTCCTTCACATTGGCGTGCGGCATGATCCGGTCGATCCAGGCCAGCATGACCGCCGACAGCACGAACGCCAGGTGGATCACCACCGGCCACAGGTACACCGCGCTGTGCGTGCCCGGATCGGGGTCCTGGGTGATTCCGATGAACGTCTTGAGCAGGTGGATCGAGGAGATGCCCACGATCGACATGGCCAGCTTCACCTTCAGCACATTGGCATTCACATGCGCCAGCCACTCCGGCTGATCCGGATGCCCGTCGATGCGCAGCCGCGACACGAACGTCTCATAGCCGCCGACGATCACCATGATCAGCAGGTTGGAGATCATGACAACGTCGATCAGGCCCAGCACGGAGAGCATGATCGTGGTCTCGGCGTTCCCCTGCCCGAACAGATGCCGCACCAGCTCCCACAGCTCGCGCACGAACTGCCACACATACGCGGCCTGCGCCACGATCAAGCCGACGTACAGCGGCAGCTGTAGCCACCGGCTCAGGAAGATGAAGTAGCCCAGATTGCGAACCGGCGCGGCCGCCCTCGGCGGTACGGGGGTTTGATACGGATCGTGCATGCTCGAAAATGCCATGGCCTCAATACATCATGCCCCGAATAATCTCCCGATAAACTGGCCATCACGTGGGGCCCCTCGAGCGTCCCGCCCGGCCGATAATTATCGATTCCTGATGCGAAGATTATCGCGATGACGGGAAAGTTATTTCGCCGCCGCTAGGTTCGGCGGGTGCAACACGAAATCAAGAAAAGGCATAGCGGGGCCTTCTGGGTCGTCGCGTCCGTCGCCGTGACGATCGTGGCCCTGGTGCTCGCGCTGTCGACCTACGGGGTGGGCCGGACCCGTTCGGAGACATCGCATCCGTTCGGCAATGCCAATACGGCCGATCGGGTGGACCTGAACATCTGGATCGGCAAGATCGATCCGGCCACCCAGACCGCGACGGTCGAGGTGCTCGCCCGGCCCAAAGGCGCACTTGCCGACAAACAAGGCGAATTCGTCTCCGACGTGCTCATCTACACGTCCGCACTCAAGGCCGATCCCATCAAAATCAAGGCGGGCGAGCCTGTTTCAGCGGCCGAGGTGAAGGTGGTGGTCGAGGGCACCATCACCGACTACCCGTTCGACGGCTATGACGCGGTGCTGGCGTTCGATGTGTTCAGCGGCGACAAGCGGCTGCCGGTGGCGGCCACCATCGCCAGTGGCGACACGCTTTTCGACGTCTCGGAGAACCCGGAGCCCGGCGTCAATGAGGGTGTGGACGTGACGCTGCACGCCACGCGATCCGCCCCCACCCTGGTGTTCGCGGTCTTCATCATGATCCTCATGCTCGGCCTGGCATCCGCCGCCGCCATCGCCTGCTACTACGTGCTCAAGGGCAAGCGCGGCTTGATGTTCCCCGCCTGCTCGATGATGGGTGCGCTGCTCTTCGCGCTGGTGCCGCTGCGCAATGCGGTACCGGGTGCCCCACCAATTGGTTCGATCATCGACTTCGCCTCGTTCTTCATCGCGGAGGGCATCATCTCGGCCGCGCTGGTCGGCACGGTCGCGATCGGCTACCGCGTCGAAATCGCCAAGGAGCGTGAGGAAGAGCGCAAGAAGGCCCAGCAGCAGCCGATGATGCCGCCGCCCATGCAGCGCCCGGTGCCCCAGTACCGGCCGCCATTGTTGCCGCGATAACCAAAAGACGTCACGAAGGCATATATAGCAGCCTGCGCCCGCCACATTATTATCTGCCGATGAGCGGAATGTGATTGTGCCGCCGTTAGATTCCGGTCGTGCAGAATCATTCCGAGAAGAAAAGCCGAGGAGCGCTCTGGGTCGTCGGCGCTGCGATAATGCTGATCGTCGTCATGCTCGCCAGCCTGGCCATGTACCGACTCGGCCGATATCACGCCGATGCCGCCCACGTCTTCGGCAAGGCCGACACCGCGGACCGGGTCGATCTGGAGGCCTGGATAGGCAAGATCGACACCGTGAGCCAGACCGCGAGCGTCGAAGTCCGGGTGTTCCCCCAGGGCGCACTCGCCGACGAGCAGGGCTACTTCAAGTCCGATGCCGTCCTCTACACCAGCGCCCTCAAGGCCGACCCCATCACACTCAAAGCGGGCCAGCCGATCTCGGTCTCCGAACTGCGCCTGGCCCTGGGCGGCACCCTCACCGATTACCCCTTCGACCGCTACGACGTCCCCCTTCACTTCGATCTCCTCAGCGGCGGCAAACCCGTCCCGCTCGCCACCACCGTCGCCAGCGGTGACTCCTTCTTCAAGGTCTCGGTGGCCGCCGCCACCGACCCCGTGGCCGCGGTCGATGTCACGATCCGAGCCAAACGTTCCACTCCGACACTGGTTTTCGCAGTCTTCATCATGATCCTCATGCTCGGCCTCGCAGTTGCGGCCGCGACCGCCGCCTTCTACGTCCTCCGCTGGCGGCGCGGCCTCCTCTGGCCCGCCTGCTCCATGATGGCCGCCCTGCTCTTCGCCCTCGTCCCCCTCCGCAACGCGGTGCCCGGCAGCCCCCCGATCGGCTCCGTCATCGACTTCCTCTCCTTCTTCATCGCCGAAGGCATCATCTCCGCCGCACTGATCAGCTCGGTCGTCATCGGCTACCGCGTCGAAATCGCGAAAGAGCGCGCCGAACACATCAAGAAGCAAGCCACGAAGAACCAGCTCGGCCCCCTCGACCAAGGCGGCAATCAACACCCCGCGCCGATTCCGGTCGGTGCGACCGCACCGATACCTCCCCGGCTCGGCGCACCGATACCCACCGGGCCGGGAGCGCCCACGCCCATGGGCCCGGGCCCGAACTACCCCCAGCCGCCCGCATCAGCGAACCCACACGGGCCGGTACAACGCTGGTAGACACCCTCCGACCGCGCGCAATGAGCGAAAGCTCCTGCGCGCGAGTCGGCATCGGCTGAAGCGGGCCACACGTGTCCCGACGAATTCACGCAGCGCCGACCCGCGCAATGATTGCGCCGCAGGAACTAGAGCCGCTCGATTTCGGAGAGGTTGATATCCAGCTCGAACGGAACGCTCAATAGCAGTCGGTCATGGTGGATACCGGTCAGCGCGTAGCAACTCGTCGCCGGGTCAAGTCCGTACACGTACACGACCGGTCGCCCGTCGGTCATGGCTGCGAGTATGGCACTGAATCCGCAGGTGGGGCAGGGTAGGCGAAGGTTACGGTGCGGGTGGCCGGGTCGGCCTCGGCGAGTTGCACTTGGACTCGCTTGCCTTCCGGCGGCCCGCCGGTGCATTTGGCGAGGACGGGTGGGTCGGCGACGAAGATTTCGGCGGGGCGGGTGCCGTTGGCTTCGCGCAGGACGGTGGCGTCGAAGTCGGTGCCTACTCGGGGGGCGAGGATGGTGGATTCGGTGAGGTCTATGCAGGCGCGTTCGAGTTTGTTCGCCAGGGCGTCGGTGCGGCGCATGGTGTCGGTGACCGGGGTGAGGCCGTCTCGAACCCATTGGGGGACGGGGGTTCCCGCGCAGTGGGCCAGGCAGATTTCGGTGGCGTAGCGGTCGGCCAGTCGGCGGAGGGGGGCCGTGACGTGGGCGTAGGGTGCGCCGATTCCGCTGTGCTGCACGGTTTCCGGAGGTTGGCCGTTGAGGATGGTGTACGACGCGCCGCGCAACAGGCTGGTGGCCTCGGACATGAGAACCAGGGCGGCGGGGGTGTTCGGGTCCAAGCCGGCGAGCATGCGGCCCGCCGTATCGGGCTTGGGCCAGGAGACGCCTACCGCGGTGGCCGTGCGGCGCATGGATTCGATGGCGGTGGCGGCGGGCGGGGGCATGGTGCGCAGCAGGCCGACATGCTCGGAGCCATAGCAGTCGAGCATGATTCGGGCCGCACACATGCCGGTGAGCAGGGAGACCTGCTCGTTCCAATCGTCGGCGGCGGTGCGCGGTTCGATCACCAGCTGCCAGTGGTCGAGGCCGGTTTGCTCGCCGTCGCGAATGACGCTCTGCGCGGGCAGGCGGAGGTTGATCGCGCCGCGGCGTAATCCGGCCTCGATGCGCAGCCGCCCGAAATCCGGGAGCGCGGCAATCGAGGGATGCAGGCGACCGGCATCGGCATCGGCCTGCACGCCGGCGTAGTCGAGACGGGCGCGCGAACGCACCAGCGCGCGGGTCACCTCGAAGCGCTGCGGCTCGGCGTTCTCATCCAGTTCGATGGTCCACAGCGCGGCCGGGCGGTCCTGATCGGGCAGCAGGCTGGCGCGGTCCTCGGAAAGCTCGTGCGGGTGCAACGGAACGGTGCCGTCGGGGAGGTAATAGGTCTGGCCGCGGGCCAGGGATTCGCGTGCGAGGGGCCCGTCGGGAGTCACGACGGCGGCGACATCGGCAATCGCGTAATAGAGGAGGAACCCGGTCGCGGTGCGCTCGAGATACAGCGCCTGATCCAGATCCATGGAACCGGGTGGGTCGATCGTGACCAGCGCGATCTCGCGGCGATCGACTCGAGTGCCCGCGAACGCGTCCACCGCGTCGCGGGCTTCCGAGACGGCCTCGGACGGGTAGTCCGAGGCCAATCCGAATTCGGTTCGGACGGCGCCGAAGTCCACCGGCGCCGAGACGATCCGCTGATGCAGTTCCACGAGGGAAGCTGCTCCTACTGAAGAGCCAGCATGGTGCCGTTCAACGTATCGAACGGTCCGTAAACGGTGAACACCACGCGCCCGTTCGGATACTGCGACGACAACGCCGCCGCCGAATCCAATGCCTCGCCGAAGGAGGCGGCAGACGGATGCGGAAGACCCGCGAGCGTCTGACCGAAGTGGGTGCCCGCCACCCACTGCGTATCCGCCGGGGTGAGATCCACCTGCACCCCACCCGGCAGCGGAGTCACCGAGAACGCCGAAGCGGAACCGGAACCCAGCAAGACCGAAACGGAAGCGGCAGCGGCCAGGAGCGCGCCTGCTGCCAGTTTGCGAGCAATTCGCATATAGATGTGACCTGCTTTCCGACGAGAGTTGAAGCCCTTTGTCCGTTGCGAGCACAACGGAACTTTCCAACGCGCAACACTTTATGACGTCGATCACGTTCGAGGCCAGTTCCGAGAGTAACAACTCTCCGACACGCCGAGCCGCGCCGGTACACACCGTGTGGCGCGCCGTCATTGTCATCCAACTCGGCGGACTGCGCACACCAGCCACCGAGCGGCGTCGCTCACGCCGCGCTCTTCGACGCTCCCGTCGGATCGGATCCAGTGGCAGCTATTCGCCGCGTAGCCCGTTCGGCAGCGCGGCCGAAATGAACTTGAACAGATAGGCGATGGCGAACAGGACGACCACCGCCAGCGGCTGGATCAGCATGGACATTTTCGAACCCTCATCATTCTTCGACGGGAGCGGTTCGGGCTCCCGAGTTTTCCGTCGTCACGGGGTCGGCGGCGCGGCTTTCCAGGCTTTCCAGCGGAGGCATCGAGGCCAAGCCGCGGGCGTCGTCCTTCGGCAGTTCGGGATCCTTCGCGGCCTCGGGCGAGGCTTTGAGCGGAACTCCCGGGGTGTCGATGCGCTCCAGGAAGCGCAGCAGTTCCACCGGGAATGGCAGTACCAGCGTCGAATTCTTTTCCGCCGCAACCTGAACCACGGTCTCCAGGAACCGCAGTTGCAATGCGGCGGGATGCTGTGACATGTTCGCGGCCGCATCGGCCAGCTTCTGCGACGCCTGGAATTCGCCCTCGGCGGAGATGATCCGCGCGCGGCGTTCCCGCTCCGCCTCGGCCTGGCGCGACATGGAGCGCTTCATCGAATCCGGTAGCGCCACATCCTTGATCTCCACCCGATCGATGTGCACGCCCCAGCCGATGGCCGGATTGTCGATCATGAGCTCGAGGCCCTTGTTCAACTGCTCGCGATTGGAGAGCAGGTCGTCGAGTTCGCTCTTGCCGATGATCGAGCGCAGCGAGGTCTGCGCCACCTGGGCGACCGCGTACAGATAGTCCTGCACTTCGATGATCGCGCGCATGGGGTCGATGACCCGGAAGTAGACGACGGCGTCCACCCGCACCGTCACATTGTCGCGTGTAATGCCGTCCTGCCCGGGCACCGGCATGGTGATGACCTGCGTGGAGACCTTGCGCATCTTGTCGACGCCGGGAATCAGCATTCGTAGTCCCGGCTCGCGGACTGCGCGCACCCGGCCGAGCCGGAACACCACCCCGCGTTCATATTGGGCGACCACTCGCACCCCGGAGGAGATGACCATCCCACCGACCACGACCAGCACGGCCAGGAAGGCGAGGATCACGTACAGAACGTCCATTGTTCGCTCCGTGAATTTTCCGCTGCGCCTTGGAAATCCGCCGGCGCCAATATCAATCATGGCACCGGCGGGGCGACCCCGAAAGGGGCGGACGAGTCGGTCTGTAAGCCGGATCCTGTCCCCGGCTCGCGCCGGGTGGCGACCATCCATCTGGACACACCGTTGCCGGGTGCCTCGAGCAGTCAACCCGCAGGCTCGGGCGAGCAGCCCTCGAACGCCTGCGCAGTCGCACTCTCGCGAGTGCGGCCTTCGACCTTGCTCCGGGCGGGGTTTACCGAGCCGCGCCGGTCACCCGGCGCGCTGGTGCGCTCTTACCGCACCGTTTCACCCTTACCGAAGGCTTGCGCCCTCGGCGGTCTCTTCTCTGTGGCACTGTCCCGCGGGTCACCCCGGGTTGCCGTTAGCAACCGCCCTGCTCTGTGGAGTCCGGACTTTCCTCGACGACGGGCGGCGGCATTCGCATGCCCGTTCCCGTTGCCGCGGCCGCCCAACCGACTCGTCCGCGGGCACCAAGGTACCGTAATGCGCCATGGAGCGTGTCGAGGTGGGGTTCTCTTCCGGTGGTGAACAGTGTGCGGGGTGGCTGTATCTGCCGGATGGCCCGCCCAGGCCGCGCCCGCTCGTCGTCATGGGACACGGACTCGGGGCGGACCGGGAAATGGGATTGGACCGCTACGCGCGGCGCTTCGCATCGGCCGGAATCGCGGCGCTGGCGTTCGATTACCGGCATTTCGGGGCGAGTGGGGGTGAACCCCGCCAGATGATCAATATTGCGCGGCAGCGGGAGGACTGGCATGCCGCAATCGCGTACGCACGTACCATTCGCGGTATCGACGCGACCCGAATCGCGCTGTGGGGCAGTTCCTTCGGCGGCGGGCATGTGCTCTCCGTCGCGCCCGACGATCATTACATCGCGGCCGTGGTCGCGCAGTGCCCGTTCACCAGCGGCTGGTCCTCCGCCATGGCGAAGGGCCCGATCAGCCTCATCAAGACCGGCACGGTGGCGCTGACCGACCAGATCATCGGCCCGATCATCCGCCGCCCGATCCGCGCCCGCCTCGCGGGCAAGAAGCACTCCTCGGCCCTCATGAGCGCCGCCGACGTCCCCACGGGCTTCGGCCGCCTCGCCGAGGAAAGCGCCCAATACCGTCCGAAAGTCGCTGCCCGCATCGGCATGTCGGTCCTGTTCGACGCCCCCGCTCGGCGCACCAAGGACATCAAGGCCCCCGTCCTGTTCGCCGTCTGCGACAACGACACGGTAGCCCCCGCCGCCCCCACCCTCCGCGCGGCCGAACGCACCAAACACGCTGTCGTCAAGCGATACCCGATCGGCCACTTCGACATCTACTTCGACGACTGGTTCGAAAAGGCCGTCTACGACCAGACCGAATTCCTCACGGCAGTCCTTCGCCCCTGAGCTGACCCGTACGCCGCCAGCCGAAATCAGTTGGCGGCGTACGACTGTCAGAAGTTCAGTCAGAGGTACGAGGTGTCGTTCACCAAGCGCACGGATGAACCGCCGTCGGGGTAGAACTCCGCGATCGACAGCGACGCCAAATCCAGGTGCAACCGATACAGCAGCGACGGTCCCACCCCGAGCGCAAGCTGCAACAGCGTCTTGATCGGCGTGACATGGCTGACCACAAGCACATTCGCACCGGGGTACAGGGCAACCAGATCCCGCCGAACCCCCTCGATCCGCTCCCGAACCTGATCGAAGCTCTCCCCACCCGGCGCAGGCAGCGAGGGATCCCCCAGCCATCGTGCATGCAATTCCGGATCCTGCTCGCGAGCCTCCAGGAACGTCATCCCCTCCCAGGCCCCGAAATCCGTCTCGATCAACCCCTCCAGCACCCGCACCGGCAACCCGAGCACCTGCCCGGCAGCCTCCGCGGTCTCCTTCGCCCGCCCCAAAGGCGAACAGACAATCGCCGCGATATCCCCCTTCCCCCCAAGCATTTTCGCCGCCTTCCCAGCCTGCTCCCGCCCCAACTCCGTCAAAGCCGGATTCCCCCGCCCCGAATACCGCCGCTGCACAGACAATTCCGTCTGCCCATGCCGCAACAACAACAAACGAGTAGGCCGCCCCACAGCCCCCGTCCACCCCGGAGCCACCGCCTGCGCCGATTTCGCCTCAGCCCCGTGGCCTCCCGCAGACCCGGATGCAGTTGCTCGGTGTTCGGCAGCACCCTGGCCAGTCGCTTGCCCCGCACCGGGATTCGCCGCAGCATCGAAATGTTCCGAGGACTCGGTCGCAGCGGCCCGGAGCTCAGCAGCACCCTGTGTGGCGCGGGCATCTCCTGCCGTGTTCACGGCCTCGGCCGGGTCGAAATCGCTGGTGCGGGTGGCCGCACCGGTGTTCAAGGGGGCCGCTGATCCGCTGGCGGCCGGGTCTGCGCTGGTCGAGCCGCCCTGCGCACGAGCAGATTCCGCCGTATCGGGCGCTGTCTGCGTGCCGGTTGATCGGGCAGGTGGGGTGGCGTCGGGACGCCACAGAGCTTCGCGCACCTCGTCGACGATGGTGGCGTCGTCCATGGCCTCATTGGCGAGGCGGTCGGCGTGCGAGTTCTGGTTGCGAGGGATCCAGGTAAAGCTGACCCGATCGAATCCGGCGACCAGCCGCCGAGCCCGGTCGGCAAGCGGAATCATGGCCTCGTGCTTGACCTTCCAGCGCCCGGACATCTGCTCCACCACCAGCTTGGAGTCCATCCGCACCGAAACCTCGCGCGCACCCAACTCCGCCGCCGCCTCCAAACCCGCAATCAGCCCACGGTATTCGGCAACATTATTGGTGGCAGTCCCCAGAAACTCTTTGCGCTCAGCCAGCACCCGATCGCGCTCGCCATCGAACACCACGGCCCCATACCCGGCAGGCCCAGGATTCCCGCGCGACCCACCATCCGCCTCGACGACAACTTTGTCCACCACCGCTCACCCTCCATGCCTGGAACTCGCTCGAACCCGAAGCCATTACGAACCATCGCCGACGGCGTACTGCCATCGGCGATGTGTATTGCTCTACCGCGTACCGGGATCAGCCGGGCGCGGCGGTCTTCTACAGTCCGGATTGCTTGGTGCGCACCATGATCGCGTTGCATTCCGGGCAGCGGAGGACGAGGTTGGGGGCGGCCGCGGCGATGCGGGAGATTTCGCCGCGGTCGAGTTCGATGCGGCAGGCGCCGCAGCGGCGGGCCTGGAGCAGGGCCGCGCCGACACCGCCACCGGTGCGCTGCTTGTCGTAGGCGGCGAGCAGTTCGGCGGGGAAGACGCCGGTCAAGGCCGCGCGGTCGGAGATGCAGCGCTGCTGGGCGACATCGAGGTCGGCGACGGCGTCGTCGCGGCGGCGCTCGGCATCGATGAGCTCGGTTTCGGCGGCGTCCAGGTTGGCCCCGGCGTGCTTGTGATTATCGGCGGCGGCCTCGCGGCGCTCCATCACATCGATGAGGTCGTCCTCGAGAACCTTGCGGCGGCGCTCGAGGCTGCCCAGTTCGTGCTGTAGCTCCGACAGCTGCTTGGCTCCGACGGATCCGGCGGTGAGCAGGCCGCGGTCGCGTTCCTCGCGCTTGCGGACGGCTTCGATCTCGCCCTCGAGCTTGCGGATATCGCGGTCGAGATCATCGATGAGGATCTCGACCTTGACCGCGGCGTCCTTGCGCTCCGTGCGTTCGCTCTCCAGCCGCTGCACTTCCTGCTGCTCGGGCAGCACCTTGCGGCGGTGCTCGATCCGTGTCAGCTCGGCGTCGACGGCGGCGAGGTCGAGCAGCTTGGCCTGGATCGATGGTTCGGCATTCAACGCGGAAGGTCTCCTGGACGCTATGGACGATTCAAGACTCCTACCGTACCCGCCTCGGGAGCCCGATTCGGCCAACCCCGCCACAACCTGGACATTCGCCCGCGACAGTCCGCCTCCTGCCGGAAAATAGGCGGCACGCACTCACCGCATATGCCACTGTGTGGCATGGCTGAGCACGCATACGAGGTCGAGGTGAACTGGTCCGGAGCCACCACCGGCTACCGCTCCTACTCCCGAAATCACGAGGTCAATACCCCCGGACGCCCACCGATCCCGGGCACCGCCGATCCCAAATTCCGCGGCGACACCACCCGCTGGAATCCGGAGCAGCTCCTGGTTGCGTCCGTCTCGGAATGCCACATGCTCTGGTACCTGCATCTCTGCGCCGAGGCCGGAGTGGTGGTCACCACATACCGCGACAATGCCCTCGGCATCATGAACGACGTCCAGTTCCTGCAGGTGACCCTGCGCCCACAGATCACCATTACCGATCCGGCCAAAGTCGAGGTGGCGGAACAGCTTCATGTCGAAGCACATAAGAAGTGCTTCATAGCCAATTCGGTGAACTTCCCCGTAGCCCACGAGCCGACGATCACCGCGGAGTAGGTGAGGTCGGCTGAGACGGATCCGGCCTATTCATGCACTCTTACCCTCGAAATGGCGGTTTCCTGACGGAATCCGGGGGTTAATGCATGACTAGGCCGGTTCGTGGGTTCAGCAGTCGGCTGCGCCGAGCGTCCAAGGATCTGTGCGGGTTGCGGAGACTCTGGTTTCGAGGGTCGGGAGGGCCGCCCGGACGACGCCTTCCGCTTGTGCGCACCAAGGGAATTCAGTGGCCCAGTGGGCGGCATCGATGAGCGCGGGACCCCCGGCGCGCAAATGCTCGTCCGCAGGGTGATGGCGCAGGTCGGAGGTTACATACACGTCCACGCCGAGGCGGGAGACGGTGTTGAGGAAGGAATCGCCTGCGCCGCCGCAGACCGCCACCTTGCGGATGATGCGGTCGGGGTCACCGGCGGCGCGGACACCCCAAGTGGTGGCGGGGAGACCGGCTCGGACGCGAGCGGTGAACTCGCGCAAGGTTTCCGGTGCGGCCAGTTCGCCGATTCGGCCGATGCCGAGGGCGGAGGGGAGGGCCGCTCGTTCGGAGATATGGAAGGCGGGTTCCTCGTAAGGGTGGGCGGAGCGCAGCGCCGCCAGGACCGCCGAGCGGAGGGCGGGCGGGGCGACCACCTCGAGGCGGACTTCCTCCTCGGTGTGCAGTTCGCCGATGGTGCCGAGCGCCGGGTTCGCGCCGTCGAGTGGGCGGTATTGGCTGGTGCCGGGTGCCTGCCAGGCACTGTCGCGGTAATTGCCGACCGCGCCCGCGCCTGCGGCGAACAATGCGGACAGCACCGCCTCGCTGTGGGCACGCGGTACATCCACCGACCATTTGTCGAGGGCGGCAATGGGTTTCGATTCGAGCGGGCCGGTGACGGTCAAGCCGATGGCGTGCGCCAGCGCATCGGAGACGCCGGGGTCCGCGGAGTCGGCATTGGTGTGCGCGGTGAACAGGGCACAGCCGGAGCGGATGAGCCGGTGCAGCAGTGCGCCTTTGGGGGTATCGGCCGCGACGGTGTCCACGCCGCGCAGCAGCAGCGGGTGATGCACCACCAATGCCTGTGCACCCCAGGCAATGGCCTCGTCGACCACCGCTGCGGTGGCATCCACGGCGAACAGCACCCGGGATACGGAGTCGCCGGGGTCACCGCATACCAGTCCCACCGAATCCCAGGATTCGGCCAGCTTGGGCGGATACGCCGCATCCAGCGCCGCAATGAGATCCGCCAGCCGTATCGCCGTCACCACAACCGAACCTCCTCGGAGACCGTCACATTCACCTGATGTCACACCTGCCGTGATCGCTCACAGCCCGACTTCCCGTATCGCCGCGATCAGCCGATCCACTTCGGCCGCCGGTCGCACCGCCAACCTCAGGAACCCGGATTCCAGCCCGGGAAAGGTATCCCCGCGCCGCACCGCTATTCCCTTGTCGGCAAGCTGCTTTCGCAATAATTCCGCATCGGGCACCCGAATCAAAAGGAACGGTCCCCGAGCAGGCTCATGCACCTCGACACCGAGCTCCCGCAACCGTGGAATCATCGCATCCCGATCAGCGGCAATGGCCTGAGCCTTCCGCTGCGATTCGGCCACCGCCCCCGGCTCACTGGTAGCCGCGATCGCCTCCAATTGCAGTGTCCCCAAAGGCCAATGCGGCCGCCCATGACTCAACCGAGTCAGCAGTTCCGGCTCTCCGAGCACGTACCCGCACCGGAGCCCCGCCAATGCCCACGTCTTGGTGAGACTCCGCAGCACCAGCACGTCCGGATAACTCACCCCCGCTAGCGATTCCGGTTCCCCCGGCACCGCATCGGCGAACGCCTCATCCACCACCACGATCCGCCCCGGCCGCCGCAAGGCCCGAATGCTCTCCGCCCCATGCAAAACCGACGTCGGATTGGTCGGATTACCCACCACCACCAAATCCGCATCCCCCGGCACCACCGCCGACGCCAGCTCATAGGGCGGCTCCAACACCACCCGGGCCACCGCCACCCCAGCGTCCCGCAAAGCCAATTCAGGCTCAGTGAAAGAAGGATGAATAACAGCCGCCAGCGAAGGCTTCAGCCGCGGCAACATCGCAAACCCCTCAGCTGCCCCCGCCAACAACAGCACCTCATCAACCCGACGCCCATGCCTGGCCGCCACAGCCTCCCGAGCCCGCAACTCATCCGCCCCCGCGGGATACCGCCCAAGCTCCCCCAACCGCCCCGCCAACCGCTCCCGCAACCACTCCGGCGGCGCACTCCCCTGCACATTCACCGCGAAATCAACCATCCCCGGCCGCGTCTCCACATCCCCGTGATGCCGCAACTTCGCATAGTCGGCCCCACCCACAGAATCCAGCCCAGCCGTGGCAGCTGCCATGCCGCGTTCCCGGCCCGCCTCCCCACGCAACCCCGGGCTCACCTCGGTGGCGGGTTCACCAACGTCCTCGGTGGCGAATTCACTTGCGCCCCGGCCGGTGAGAACGTTCACCACATCGCCCACCGCTGCATCATTCGCCGGGTCCATGTCAGCGCGCGTCCCGTCGACTGCCGTGGCAGGTGCGCAGCCCGTCTCGGTGGACAGTTCACCGGCGCGCTGACCCGTGAGAGCGTTCACCACATCGCCCGCGGCATGACTCGCCGGGTTCGTGTCAGCGCGCGGCCCACCGACCGCCGTGGCCGGTTCGCGGCCTGCGGCGGGGTCGGGTTTGCGGGTTGCCGCGGTGTCCTGGGGCACAGCTGAACACCCTACGTGGCCGGGTTGCGGGGGTACCGGACAGAATGGCTGTCGTGGGCGAGCTGCATGTGACCTTCATCTGCACCGGAAATATTTGCCGGTCGCCGATGGCCGAGAAGATCTTCGCCGCGCATCTGGAGCGCGCCGGGCTGGCGGACCGGGTTCGGGTGAGCAGTGCCGGGACCGGTAGCTGGCATGTCGGCGATGGCGCGGACCGGCGGACTATCGCTGAGTTGCGCGCTCATGGGTATCCGGTCGCGCATCGGGCGGCGGTGATCGACTCCGACCATATGGGTGCGGATTTGCTGGTCGCGCTGGACACCGGGCATGAGCGGGAGCTCGCGCGCATCGGTGTGCCGTCGGATCGGCGGCGACTGCTGCGCAGCTTCGACCCGGACGCGGATGGGCGCGATGTGCCCGACCCGTATTACGGCGACCAGTCCGATTTCGAGCTGGTTCGCGTGCAGATCGAGGCGGCGGTGCCGGGCCTGCTGGACTGGGTGCGTGAGCAACTCGGCGAACCCGAGGCGGGCGAGCGCGCATGAGCGGCTCGAACAACACCGGCCGCAAGTCGATCTCACTGCTGCGGCGCTTCACCTTCCTGCTGCGGCCCAGCTGGGTGATCCTGGCCGTCATCGTCGCCGGATTCGCCTACCTGTGCTTCACGGTGCTTGCGCCCTGGCAGCTCGGCAAGAACACCTCGACCTCCGAACGCAATCAGCGCATCTCCGATTCGGTGGATGCCGCGCCGGTCGATGTGACCACCATGCTCGGCGGGTCGGGCAAGGACACCGAGTGGCGGCGCGTCACCGCCGACGGCACCTACGTCCCCGACTCGACAGTCCTGGTGCGCCTGCGCCACCTCGAGGAGGCCCCCGCCTTCGCCGTCCTGGCCGCCTTCCGCCTCGACGACGGCCGCACCCTCCTGGTGGATCGCGGCCTGGTGGCCGCCATCAACGGTTCCCGCCCCCCGCAAATCCCCGCCGCCCCCACCGGCATCCAACACATCGAGGCCCGAGTCCGCGCCTCCGAAGGCATCATCGACAGCAAACCCCCCATGACCGAGGACGGCTACCGCCAGGTCTATTCCGTTGACACCCAACAACTCTCAACAGTCCTGGCCTCCCCCCTGACCCCCATCCCCACCAGCGCCCGAGGCGGCTACCTCCAACTGGACCAAAACCAGCCCGGCGCCTTCACCCCCGTCCCCCTCCCCCAACTCGACGCAGGCCCCTACCTCTCCTACGGCCTCCAATGGCTGGCCTTCGGCATCATGGCCCCCCTAGGCCTCGGCTACTTCATCTACGCCGAAATCCGAGCCCGCCGCCGCGAACGCGCCGAATCCCCCGAAGCCCAACCCACTTCCCCAGGCACCGCGGAACCTTCGACCACCCCCGCGCCGACAGCCGAAGCGACCACACCCCCCACCAACGAGGCCCGCCTAGCCGACCGCTACGGCGGCACCCGCCACTGACCCCTCGGGCCTAACCCCGCGCCAGACAACAATCGCGATATGAGCCACCTCGGCCGATCCCAACGCCCACCGCACACCGGGTTGAGAATCCACCACCACCGGCAGCCACCAAGATCAGGGAGCCGTGGGTGGTGTGAACCAGCACGGATTCCCGCCGCCACGACTCTCTCGACGATTGAGATTGGGCTGCACCGGCTTGTAGAGGGCGCGAGCCGAGAATCCCGCTAGCCCCACCGAGGGCCACCAAGGTCAGGGAGCTGTGGTGGCGGAAAAAGGGGCGGGGTTAGGCCCACAGCGATCCCCCGGCGGTAGAGGGGGGGTCCGGGGTT
>NZ_JBFBCD010000004.1:145384-207209 GCF_040683015.1 Nocardia sp. NPDC051030
ACCCCCTCGCCCCACCGTGGCCCACCACGGTCCGGCAGCGGTGGGGCGGTAAACCGGCGCGCATTCCCGCCACCAGAGCTCCCTCGGCGGTCGAGGGTGGTACCGGATTGTGGGGGTGGGGGGTGGGGTCGGTTAGCCTCGCCGGATGCGTACGGGGACTTCTGCTGCGGCTGGGCTGGTGCTGGGGTTTGTGCTGGATCGGGTGGTGGGGGATCCGCGGCGGGGGCATCCGGTGGCGGGGTTCGGGGCTGTGGCTATGGCGGTGGAGAAGGTTAGTTATCGGGATAGCCGGGTTGCCGGGGTTCTGCATGAAATCGTGTTGGTCGGGGCAGTTCTCGGGGGCGGGGTCGGGGTTGGGCGGATCGTTTCGGGGTTGACGCGTGGCCCAGGGCGGGGATTCGGGGCAGGGGCCGAGGGGCTTCGGGGCAGGTGGGGCGGCCGTGGTGTGGGTGTGGGTGAGGTGTTGTTGACTGCCGTCGCTACCTGGACTGTGTTGGGGGGGACGACGTTGGCTCGGACGGGGCGGGAGATGGCGGATCGGCTGGAGGCGGGGGATTTGGTGGGGGCTCGGGAGTTGTTGCCTTCGCTGTGTGGGCGGGATCCGGAGGTGTTGGACGCGGATGGGCTGGCTCGGGCGGCGTTGGAGTCGATTGCGGAGAACACCTCGGATGCGACTGTGGCTCCGCTGTTTTGGGGTGCGGTGGCGGGGGTGCCGGGGTTGCTGGGGTATCGGGCGGTGAACACCCTGGATGCGATGGTGGGGTATCGGAATGCGCAGTATGAGCGGTTCGGGTGGGCTGCGGCGCGGACCGATGATGTGGCGAATCTGGTGCCGGCGCGGATCGCGGGGGCGGTCACCACGGTGCTGGCTCCGGTGGTCGGCGGGCGGCCGCGGGATGCGTGGCGGGCGTGGCGGCGGGATGCGGGCAAGCATCCGAGCCCGAATGCCGGTGTGGCGGAAGCTTCCATGGCGGGGGCGCTCGGCATCTCCCTCGGCGGGCGCACCGAATACCGGCACGGGATCGAGATTCGGCCCACCCTCGGTGACGGGCCTTCACCTCGCGTCCGCGACCTGCGGCGCGCGGTCAACCTCTCCGAGGCAGTCCAGCTGACCACGGTCCTCGCCGCCGCAGTCGTGGCCTTCGCCCGCCGCCGCTGACCGCCCTCCCCGCCGCCGCAATCTTGGGCTTCGCCCGCCACCGCTGAGTACTGCCCGCCACCGCTGAGTACTCACGCCCCGCCGTTGGTATTACTTCGGCCTCTCGCCGCCACGGGTTTGGCCGTCACGCGCCGACATGAGTACCCCCTCGCCTGGCATTGCTTCCGCATCGGCTGACACTCGCGTGCCATCGCATTCGATGGGCGACAGGGTGCTGGGGCTGGTTCGATGGGCAGGATGTCACAGTTGGGCGATTGGTTTCGTCGGTTGGGTGAGACGGTGCTTGTCCGGATGGGCGAGTGGGATGAGCAGTGAGGCGGGTATGAGCGGCGACGAACGGAATGGTGTGCCTGATCAGGTTGAGCTGGCGCGGCAGTTCGAGGAGCATCGCGGGTATTTGCGGCGGGTTGCTTACAGCACGCTGGGCAGTTTGAGCGATGCCGATGATGTGGTTCAGGACGCTTGGCTGCGGTTGCAGCGGTATTACGAGACCAGCCCGGAGGGGGCTGCGATCGAGAATCTGCGAGCCTGGCTGACCACGGTGACAGGGCGGCTGGCGCTGGATCATTTGGGGTCGGCGCGGGCTCGCCGGGAACAGTATGTGGGCGAATGGCTTCCGGAGCCGGAGATCACCACGTGGGATGATCCGGCTGATCGCGTTTCGCAGGACGAGCGGGTTACGACGGCGCTGCTGGTGGTGTTGGAGTCGCTTTCTCCGGCTGAGCGCACCGCGTTCGTATTGCAGGATGTGTTCGGGATGACCGGGCCGGAGGTTGCCGAGGTGGTCGGCCGGACACCGGCTGCGGTGCGCCAGTTGGCATCTCGTGCGCGCAAGCATGTGGAGACCGGCACGCCGCGCTTCCCGGCCACCCCGGATGAGCACGAGAAGATGGTGTCGGCCTTCGCCCTGGCGTGGCGCTCCGGCGACCTGAGTGCCCTACTGGGCGTGCTGGATTCGAATGTCACCTTCACCTCCGATGGCGGCGGCAAGGTCAATGCGTTCCGGCATCCACTGCATGGCGCGGAGACGGTCGCCAACACGCTGCTCGGTTTCCTGCGGTACTCGTCGGAAGTCGGTGGGGCGTGGGGCCGTTCGGTGCTCGTAAATGGCCACCCCGGCCTGGTCATTTTCGACGGTGAGAACACCGGCGTCTTCTCGTTCACCATCGACAATGGCCGCATTACCAATATCGATGTGGTGCGCAACCCGGACAAGCTGCGCAACCTGCCGAGCGAGGGTGAGCCCGACTGGCCGCTGGGCGAGAACGTCGACAACGACTGACCCGCAACGCGACTCACTCGAATCGGCGGGCCTGCAACCCGGATCCACTCCGGTCGCAGGCTCGCCGTTCCGCGTCGGACGTCGCCCGATTCGGATCCGAGCTCAGGATGCGGCGTGGCCGATCGGGTGCAAGCCGTGGGCCGCTGCCACCTCTGGTGAGTAAAGCTGACCGGCGTCTGCGGTAAGCCCCTGAGCCAGGCCGTGATCGGCGTCGCAGGCGGCCTGCCAGCCCAGATCCGCGATGGCGAGGGCGTACGGCAGCGTCACATTGGTGAGCGCCACGGTGGAGGTGTGCGGCACCGCGCCGGGCATGTTCGCGACGCAATAGAACAGCGAATCCGCCACCCGGAAGGTGGGTTTCGCATGCGTGGTGGGATGCGAGCTCTGGAAGCAGCCACCCTGATCGATGGCAATGTCCACCAGCACCGAACCAGGCCGCATGCGGGCAACCAGACTGTCGGGCACCAGTTTCGGGGCGCGAGCACCCGGCACCAGCACCGAGCCGATCACCAGATCCGCTGCGAGCACCGACCTTTCGACCTCCGCCGCATTGGATCCGATGGTGGTGATGCGTCCCCCGAACCGGTCATCCAGCTCCCGCAATCGCGCGATATTGGTGTCCAGCACCGTGACTCGCGCACCCATGCCGACCGCGACGGCCGCCGCATTGCTCCCCGCCACCCCACCTCCGAGCACCACCACATCGGCGGGCCGCACCCCGGGCACCCCGCCCAGCAGCACGCCTTCACCACCTTGCGGCGACATCAGATGCACCGCCCCGACCTGCGTCCCGAGCTTGCCCGCCACCTCACTCATGGGCGCGAGCAGCGGCAACGACCCGTCCCGCCCGCGCACGGTCTCATAGGCGATGGCGGTGGTCCCGGAGCTCAGAATCGCGTCGCTGCATTCCCGCGAGGCAGCCAGGTGCAGGAACGTGAACAGCACCTGTCCCGCCCGCAGGCGCGGATATTCCTCGGCGATGGGCTCTTTCACCTTGAGCACCAGCCCGGCCGCGTCCCACACCTCCCCGGCGCTGGGTGCGATCCAGGCCCCGGCGGCGCGATAGCCGTCATCGGCGAATCCGGACCCGATGCCCGCACCCGCCTCGATCAGCACCTCGTGCCCGTGCCGGACCAGCTCCCCGGCTCCCGCCGGCGTGAGCGCGACCCGATACTCCTGCTGCTTGACCTCCCGTGGAACCCCGATCCTCATACCGCCATCGTGGACCACCGACCCCGCCGCCGCCATGAGCGCCACGACCCTACTTCGAATTCAGCGAATCAATAGCAACGACCAGGGCTCCCGCTCGAGCCGAAGCCCTAGCGGGAGCATGATCGCCACGAAGGATGCCGAAAGAGGACTCGGATGCAGCAGAGGTGAACAGCTCCGGCGGAGCCGCCTCGGCGATCATCGGCTACTTGGCAGCAATGGCAAGCGGCACGCCCGGCGTCGGGATGCTCAACTGGTCGCCGCGACCCGCGTATTCGAAGTTGCGGGACAGGTATTCGAAGGTCTCGGAGAAGTGCGCCCAGCCCTCACCGTGCACGGGAACGATGACCGCGTCCCCCAACGCCGCGGCGGCCCGGACCGCACTGCGCCCATTCAACGTCAGGTCGATATCGCCGAACCGCTCCACATTGGCCGCGCCCACGAACAGGATGGCGATGTCGATCCGCCCGATGCGCTCGGCGATCTGCTCGACCAACGCGACCGAGGCATTGTCGCCCGACACGTACACCGTCGGCAGCCCCTCGCCCTGCAAAACGAATCCGGTGACCACGCCGGTGACCTTCTCCGCACCCTCCGGCCCGTGCAGCGCGGGCACACCGATCACGGTCACGTCGCCGATCCGTACGGACTCCCAGTTCTCCAGCCCCTGAACACCTTCCATGCGCCCGGCCGCATCGGGAGTGGACAACACCCGCTCGACACCGGCCAGGAATGCCCGCCCGCTCGTGTCGAGATTATCGGCGTGCTGATCATGCGAGAGCAGCACCGCGTCCACCGGCCCGACCTCGGCCGAGGGGATGGCGGGCCCGGTCAGCTTGTGCAGCGTGACCGGCCCCGGGTAGTCGCCGGGCTCGTCGAACGTGGGATCGGTCAGCCAGGTGAGGTTGCCGTAGCGGAAGCGCACCGTGGGCCCGCCGATGTGCAGGATTTCGACGGTGGAGGTCGAAGCGGCGGTGTCGATCGTGTTCGTCATGGGAATGAGCTTGCCCCGCAGACCATCCCCGCGATAGTGGCCCGAAGGCCTCGTATCGCTAAGATCGGGCCATGCAGACCGTGACCGTGCTGGCCTTCGATGGGATCAGCCCCTTTCACCTGTCGGTGCCCGGCCTGGTGTTCGGCCGGATGGGCACGGGCACCGAGAGCACCGCGCCGTACAACGTGCTGACCTGCGCCGAGGACCCCGGAATCATCTCCACCCCAGCGGGATTCGACATCATGGTGCGGCACGGCCTGGAGGCCATGGACGATGCGGACACCGTGGTCATCCCGAGCTGGCGTCGCGACCTCCCGCTCTCCGACCCCACCCGCGCGGCCCTGCACCGCGCCCACGATCGCGGCGCTCGCATGGTCGGCCTCTGCCTGGGTTCCTGGGCCATAGCCGCCAGCGGCCTGGCCGACGGCCGCGAGATCACCACCCACTGGTCGGCCGCCGCCGATCTGGCCCGCGCCTACCCCGCCGTCCAGGTCCGCTCCGACACCCTCTGGTCCGATCACGGCGACCTCATCACCTCCGCCGGTGTGGCCGCCGCCCTGGATTGCTGCCTGCACCTGGTCCGCACCGACCTGGGCAGCCGCACCGCCACCGAGTTGGCCCGAGCCCTGGTCCTGGCTCCCCACCGCAGCGGCTCCCAAGCCCAATACATCCCCGTGGCCGTCCCCGACGCCCTGGAAGACGACCCCATGGAACACGCAATGCTCTGGGCCAGAACCCATCTCGACACCCCCATCGACCTCGACACCTGGGCCCGCACCGCCCTCATGTCCCGCCGCACCTTCACCCGCCACTTCCGCGACCGCACCGGCTCCAGCCCCCAACAATGGCTCCTCCACCAACGCATAGACCGAGCCCGCCTCCTCCTCGAATCCACCGACGACCCCATGGACCGCGTAGCCACCGCCTCAGGCCTGGGCACCGCCGTAAACCTCCGCCACCACTTCCACCGCCTCCTAGGCACCAGCCCCGCAGCCCACCGCACCCAATTCCGCCGCGCGGCATAGCCATCCCCGCCGAGCATGCAGCCACCTACTCGCGATTCACCAGCACCATTGCATCCTCAACGCCGCACATACTCCGTGGGCAGCTGCTCTTGAAGCCGATCCGCCGCATCGGTGCAATCAAGCGGCAAGGGCTGGCCGCCAGCTCGCCCGTGCCCTACTCCGACGTGGACCATTGCATGCTCACCGGATTGCCCTTGGTGATGAGGTGGGTGTGGGGGGGGTGGGTGTGGGGGGGGTGGGTGAGGGGGCGCTAGGTTTCGGGGATGAGGATTCAGCTTGGTGAGAATGTGCCGGAGGTTGATGAGAGTGCGTGGATTGCGCCAAATGCCACTGTGATCGGGCGGGTGACGTTGGGGGCCGAGGTGAGTGTTTGGTATTCGGCGGTGTTGCGGGGGGATTTGGAGGACATCAGGGTTGGGGAGCGGACCAATATTCAGGATGGGTGTGTGTTGCATGCCGATCCGGGGTTCGCGTGCACCGTGGGGGCGGGGGTTTCGGTGGGGCACAACGCGATTCTGCATGGGTGCACGATTGGGGACGATGTGCTGGTGGGAATGGGGGCTACCGTGCTGAATGGGGCGGTGATCGGGGCGGGGAGTTTGATCGCGGCCAATGCGCTGGTTCCGGAGGGGGCGGTGATTCCGCCGGGGTCTCTGGTGGCGGGTGTGCCGGGGAAGGTGCGGCGTGAGCTGGGCGAAGCCGAGTTGGATCGGATTCGGCTGAATGCGGCTGTGTACCTGCACAACATGAACATGCATCGGACGGGTCAAGAGGTGTGACTCGAGGGGGTGTGTGATCTTACGCACACTGAACAAGCGACCATATAACCCGCTGTTAGCATCGTGCGAAGCGTTCCCGGCGGCCCGGGCTGTGCCGCCGCTAGCCGGGGTGCGCGCTGGGGCTAGCAGGAGGTTTCATACGGTGTCGTACGAGCAGGACGGTATGCACCGACGGCGGGTCAGCGTGGCCGATATCGCGGCCCAGCCGGGGGGCATGGAGGCGCTGCAGCGTCGGGTTCACGAATTGCGTTCCAACGGCATCGATTTCGCGGCCAATGCGATAGAGCGCGAAATGGCGGCATTGAACGTCCACTGATCGGCCGCCCGCGACCGCACGGTGGACTACACCGGATGGCCGACGCGTCAACAGAGTCCAGCCGATGAGATGATGATGGCGCTGTCGCCGCAACGTCGCGGAGTGCCAACCGATCGACTGGAGACTCGATGCCGTCCGTGCCCGCCATCCTGCAACGCATTCTGGAAAAGCCACGGGCGGAAGGTGAACAGCTCCTGGAGAGCGCGCTGTCGGCCTTCCTGGACTTCGGCATCAAGCGAACCAGCATGGGGGAGATCGCCCGTCGCGCCGGGATCAGTCCGGCCACGCTGTATCGGCGCTTCGAATCCAAGAACGATCTGGTCGAGGCCGTGAGCGTGCGCGAGGCGCAGCAGTTCATCGCGGAGATCGACAAGCGGGTGCAGGAAGTGTCCCGCAATGACGGGGCCGGGAACGACCAGCTGGTCGAGATCTTCGTCGCCTTCATCATCAATCTGGCGAACAACCAACTGTTGCAACGACTTCTGCGCACCGAGCCGGACACCATTCTGCCCCAGCTCACCACGCAGGCCGGACCGATTCTCGCCGTGGGCCGCGCCTATATCGCCGAAAAGCTGCGCGCACTCCAGGAATCCGCGAATGTCCCCGACTTCGATGCCGATCTGGTCGCGGAAGTCTTTGCGCGCCTGGCTCAGTCGCTGGTGCTCACGCCCGAGGGTCTCATCCCGCTCGGCGATGAGCAGGCCGCCCGCGAATTCGCGCGGCGCACCATGCTTCCCATGATCGGCTTGCAGCAGGCCTGAGGGCTCAGGTGGTCGCCGGTGCCTGCTCGACGCGTTTCGAGCGACCGGCGAACCGCCGCATGAGCGGTAGATCCACCCAGTGGTAGAGCACCGCCGCGATGGCCGTCGCCACCACCAAGCTCAGTGCGGCGAACCCGGCCCAGCCGAGTATCCCGAATTGCTTGCCGCCGATCAGGTTCCGCGTGATGAGCACCATCACCGGGAACTGGATCAGATAGAAGGCGAAGGACACATTCCCCAGCCACACCATGCGCGGATGCGAATTGAGCCCGCGTATCCCCGCCAGATCCCGGGCGGCAAGGGTGGCCACCACCGCGGTCATGGGTGCGAGCAGCAGCACCGACATCTTGTAGTTCACCGGCACCACCCAGGTCGCCCCATAGGCCGCAACCAGGGCCAGCAGCGGCAAAGTGAGACGCGTATTGCGCCAACGCCCTTCGAGCACCATGCGGGCGGCCAGCACACCCAGGAAGAACTCGGGCAATCGCGAGCCCGGGAAGGTGTAGCTCAGCCAATACGACGGCGACACCGGGATATCCGGCTGCGCGAACCAAGCCGGTGAGGCATGCAGCTCGAAGTACGGCGACGTATCGCCCGGAACCAGCCGTGGCGCAAAGGCATTCGCAATGCCCTTCGGACCGGGCACCCACAGGTAGTACGCCGTATGCAGCGCGACGATGCCGAGCATGAGCAAGCCCATGGCCAGCAATAACCGCCGCGTGGGAATCCGCCGGATCAGCGGCAGCACCAGCGGAAAGCTCAGGTAGAACAGCATTTCCGCCGCCAGCGACCAGGCAGGCACATTCAACCCACCCACCGTGGTCGATTTCGGCACCCAGGTGTGCACCAGCAGCAGGTTCGGCACCCACACCACCAGCCGCGACAACGGCACGCTCGCAACCACAATGAACGCCACCGCCGCCAACAGATGCGTCGGATAGATCTTCAGCACCCGCCGCCGATAGAACCCGCGCACCGACATCCCCGGCCGGAACGACCAATAGATGATGAACCCAGACAACACGAAGAAAAACGTGACCCCGGCGGCCCCCAATTGCATCGGCACCCACTGGTGAATATGCCGGAACAACTCGGACTTCTGAAACGGGTAGACCGGAAGAAACACCAAGGCGTGCAAGACGAACACCGCGAACGCCGCCCACCACCGCGCGCCAGTCAGAGACGGCAGCGCAGGCCTCCCCCGCGCTACCCGCTCGGCCGTGCTCGCAGTCCGCTCGGCTGTACTCGCTGACCGGTCGGCGGCGCGTCCGCTATTCGTGGCAGGCCCATCATGTTTCGGCAGCGCCTCGGCAACCACAGCCTGCGCCGCCTTTTCGCTTGCAATCGCACCGAGCGCGGATGCCTCAGCTGGTAGGTCGCTGCCGGAGCGGCTCGGTGCGGCGTCGAGGCCGGGGTCATTGCCCGCGAGCGCACCCTCCGCGGTGCTCGTGCGCGCCGGGACGACGCGGGTCATCGGGTGTACCTGTCGTACAAGGCATTCGCGACGACGCGGTCACCCACGGTGGAGGGGTGGAACAGTAGGCCGTTGATGTCGGCGCGGGGATCGAAGACGCCGTTCATCCAGGGTTGTGCCGAGCAGAGGCCGTGACCGGCGGTCAGGGTGCGGGCGTCCAGGTAGTCGAGTTTCAGTTCTTGGGCGGCTTCGCGCTGGGCCTGGTCGATGCGGTCGAAGTATTCGATGACGGCTCGGCCTCGGGGCTGGATGAAGGGGATCGCGCCGAAGAAGTTGAGGCATACGGTGTCTTGGCCGGAGGGGAACAGTTCCGGGTAGCCGACCAGGACTATGCGGGCATTGGGCGCGTAGTAGCGAATGTAGGTGACCGCATTGCGGATGCGGGCGGCGTAGGCCGGGCCGGAGACGCCGGTGTAGTCGGTCATGCGGCCTTGGGCAACGGCTTCGGGTCCGCAGCCGTCGACGAGGTTGAATATGCACTCCCGCAAGGAATCCCACAGCGTCTGGTCGGAATTGCCCCAGTGGTCGTTGAATCCGAATTGCAGGGTCACCAGTTTGGTGCGCGGCCCGAAGGCCCCGGCCTTGTCGGCGTCGCGCGCCTCCAGGGCGAGGGTGTATCCGGGCCCGCTGTCGATGGACGCACCCGGGCACGACGGGTTCACGACTTGGTCGGTCCCTTGGATTCCCATCAGCCCACTCAATTGTGCGGGCCAGGCCGTGGTTCCGTGCACGCACTCGAGTTCCGTGGACAGGAAGTCCCAGGCGTTCGCGGTGAACGAATCGCCCAGTATCACCAGCTCTTTACCCTCGGGGGCGTTGTCCGCTCCCGCTCCACCGGCCCCGGTCATCGAGGCCGCGACCGCCACCGCGGCAGCACACAGCCACCGTCCGCTGTTGCCGAACACCTGAATTCTCCGGTTTCCTCAGTACCCCGCGCGCGGTTCGAATCCGGGCGCGTCGAGCGTCGGCGGTGCGGCGGGTTTCTCCGCGGGCTGGGTTTGCGGCGCGGGTTTGACGACCGGTTGGGTGGCGACGGGTTCGGGTGCGGGTGCGGCCGTTTGCACGGCCGGAGCCTCGGCGGGTGCGGGTGCGACCGTGGTGGTCGGCGCGACGGTGACGGCCGGTGCCGCCACACTGCTGACCGGGGCGGCCGGGCTGACAACGCTGCTGCTCGTGCTGCCCTGCGACCCGTCGGAGGCCTTGTCGCTCCCGCAGGCCGCGACCCCGCCGATCAGCAAGACCCCTCCGACCAGGGCGGTTGCGGCGCGCACGGCGAATACACCTGGGGTACAGGACTTCATGGATACCTCGAATCAGGAACTGAAGTGCCATCTGTTCACTTCAGCGCGAGTCTACAAACAACCCCGCAACACTCACCCGGATTCGAGTAATCCGAATGCCCCGAATTACCGGGGCAGCCTTCGGCCGACCTCGAATGCAAGCCGATCTTAAGCAGCTGAACGGCCAGTTTGCAGCAGACTGACCCCATGCCATTACGCGACGCCGTGCGCACCGCCGCAAGCCGAGCCCGGGCCACCGGAACCCGCGCCCGCACTGCCGGAACCCGCGCCCTCGACTGGTTCCCGCCGCGCCGCATCGCGAAACTCCTGGCCGCCGCCCTCGCCGCCGCGCTGCTCGTGGGCCTGAGCTCGATCCTCTGGATCCGCTTCACCACCAGCAACTTCGAATACACGGTAGACACCGTCCCCGGCTCCGATGTCGCCATCGTCTTCGGCGCGGAGATCTACGCCAATGGCGAGCCCTCGCCCTACCTGGCCGCCCGCCTCGACCTCGGCCGCCAACTCCTGGAGTCCGGCAAGGTGAAGGCCATCCTGCTCACCGGCGACAATGGCCGCACCTCCCATGACGAACCCACGGTCATGCGTAACTACCTGGTCAAACATGGTGTCCCCGAGGCGAGGATCGCGCTCGACTACGCGGGTTTCAGCACATACGAATCCTGCGCCCGTGCCTACGAGATCTTCGGCGTCCGCAAGGCCATTGCTGTGACCCAGGATTTCAGTCTGCCGCGCACCGTCGCCCTGTGCCGTTCGGTCGGCATCGACGCCACCGGCGTCGGCGACGCCACCCAGCCGCACGAGAACGTCTACCGCAAGTGCTGGCTGCGCGATCAACTCGCCGCCACCAAGGCCATGTATTCGATCATCGTCCAACCCGACCCGAAATACCTTGGCCGCCAGGAAACCTCGGTCCGCGACGCCATGGCCGCAAACCCGGGGTAGCCGCAGGCGAAGGGCCGTCAGTTCCGCGCCGCCGACGCGTCGATGCCCTCGAGGCGCGCGGGATCCGAGAGCAGATCCATGGTGGTGATCCGGCCATTCACGATCGTGAAGGCGAATACCGACCGCACCACCCCGTCGGATGACGTATTGACCAGTCCCGCAGCGCCATTGACCACCGCATGATGCGCCGCGTATAGCCGCGCCATGCGCTGGAAGGTGGTCGCCAGCCCGGCCACGGCGTGCGAACCACGGAAGACGCGCATTCCGTCCGCACCGGCATCGGCGCGCAACACCACGTCCGGATCGAGAATCCGCAGCAGCTCGTCGAAATCGCCGTCATGGGCCGCCGCCAGGAATGCGTCCACGACCCGCCGCTGCTGGTGCGGATCGGCATCGGACACCTGGGCCTGCCCCTGAACCCGCCGCCGCGCCTGGCTGGCCAGCTTGCGGGCCGTCTGCGGCGTCCGGCCCACAATCGGCGCGATCTGCTCATACGGCACCGCGAACATATCGTGCAGCACGAACGACAGTCGCTCGGCCGGGCTCAGCGATTCCAGCACCACCAGCAAGGCCAGTCCCACCGAATCCGCCAGCAGCACTTGCCTTTCCGGGTCGGTCTCGTCCTCGAATGAGATGAGCGGGTCGGGCAGATGATGGTCTTCGATGGAATCCTCCGGCCGGGACTTGCGCGCCCGCAACATATCCAGGCACACCCGGCCGACCACGGTGGTCAGCCAGCCGCCGAGATTGTCGATGCCGTCGGACTCCGTGCGTGCCAGCCGCAGCCAGGACTCCTGTACGGCGTCCTCGGCCTCGGTCAGTGAGCCGAGCATCCGATAGGCCACCGACTTCAGATGGCCGCGCTTGTCTTCGAACATCCGGGCCAGCACCTCGTGCTCGGTCATCGCATCCCTCTCCACACGCTCGATGTCTTCAACCTCATTGACGAAGCGCGCGGGCGGAATGTGACAGCGCAACCCATTCGGGCGGCGTCCGGTCAGATCGATGCGCGCGTAGGTCGCCGACGAGCACGGCGGCGGCAGGGGGCTGGACGGCCGCCGGTCACGTTTGCGGCGGGCCGTCCGTCATAGGGATGGACATCAATTCGCGCCGGAATTCTTCAGGAGCACCCCATGACAACGAAATCGATCGTCGGTTCCCGGACCCGCCGGACCGCCTACTGGCTCACGACGGCCGCACTGCTCACCGAGACGGCCGTCGGCGCACAGTGGGATCTCAGCCGAAACGACTACATCCGTGATGTTCTCGGCCGCCTGGGCTATCCGGAATACTTCGCCACCATCATGGGCGCGGCGAAGGTCGCGGCCGTGGCGACGCTGGTGACGCCCGGCACGCCGCGACTCAAGGAGTGGGCGTACGCCGGACTCATCTTCGTCTACGGCGGGGCGGCGGCCTCCCACTTCGCCATCAAGGACGCGAAGTCC
This sequence comes from Nocardia sp. NPDC051030, assembly GCF_040683015.1. Taxonomy (NCBI): domain Bacteria; kingdom Bacillati; phylum Actinomycetota; class Actinomycetes; order Mycobacteriales; family Nocardiaceae; genus Nocardia; species Nocardia sp. NPDC051030. The sequence goes on from NZ_JBFBCD010000004.1 coordinate 158,072, forward strand.
ACGGTGGCACCACTGACGTTCTTCGCCGCGGGCCTCGGTTCTTGGGCGCTGCGCCCCTCGAAGGCCTGATCACACACATCGGCCGCCCGCATCAGAAGCCGAGGCGAACAGCCGATACACCCCGATCCATAACCTCGGAAGTCATTGACCTACAGCAAGGTTGAGAGAGAAGACTCGAAGCCATGACCGATACCGCAGTCACTTTCATCAATGTTTTCGAACTGCCCGACGAGATCGATAGGGACGAGTTCGCCGCGGCCTGGCGCTCGCGGGTGGTGGAGCATATGCGCACCGCGCCGGGGTTCCGGGATGCCCGGCTGCACCGCGCCGTGCGACCCGTCACCCGATTCCCGCTCGTGAATGTCTCACACTGGGACAGCCCCGAACAGGCCGCCGCGTCGCAGGACAATCCGGATTGGCAGCGGACATTGCGCGATATTCCGGCGGGCGTGCGCCCCAACACGGGTCTGTACGACATCGTGCACGACTTCGCCTCGCCGACCGACCGCGAGTGGGACGGGCCCGGCGTCACCTTCATGAATGTGTTCGAAATCGACCCCGCCGGAGTGGACGAGTTCGCCGAAAACTGGGCGGAGCGGGCGAAACTCATGCAGGCCGCGCCGGGCTTCCGGGATGTCCTGCTGCATCGCGCGCGGTCCACCGACACCCGTTTCCAGCTCGTCAATGTGGCGCATTGGGACAGCATCGAACAGTGGCAGGCGGCGACCCAGCAGCCCGCCATGGCGGCCTCGGCCACCGCGGCGCGGGCGCACGCCACTCCAAATGCCGCGATCTACACGGTGGTCGTCGAAGTCGACTGAGCCGGAACCGCGGGGCTTCGATCGGCCGTCTCGAGCGGGGGAACCGATGAGTTTCCGAGGCGAACCTCGTCAGTACTGTCATGACGACTCATACGCTCGAGACGGCCGAAGCCGATCTCGTCTACGACGTGCTCGGTCCCCTGCCCACCGCCGGGCTGCCCCCGCTGGTCATGATCGGCCAGCCCATGGCGGCAGCCGGTTTCGCCACCTTGGCGTCGTATTTTCCCGATCGCACCGTGGTCACCTACGATCCGCGCGGTATCGGCCGGAGCGTCCGCAAGGACGGGCGGTTCGACCACTCGCCGACCACGCAGGCCGAGGATGTGCACGCCCTCATCGAGGCGCTCGGCGCGGGCCCGGTGGATATGTTCGCCAGCAGTGGCGGTGCGGTCACGGCGCTCGCCCTGGTCGCGGCGCATCGGGGCGATGTGCGAACACTGGTGGCGCATGAGCCGCCGCTCATCCCGGTCGTGCCCGATGCCGAGGCCTCCGAGCGTGCCCGCGCCGCCGTCCGGGATGCGTATCAGGCCAAGGGGTTCCATGCCGGAATGGCGGCCTTCATCGCCATGACGTCCTGGGAGGGCGAATACACCGAGGCCTATTTCGCCCAGCCCGCAGCGAATCCGGCGCAGTTCGGAATGCCCACCGAGGACGACGGTTCCCGCGACGACCCGTTGCTGTCCGATCGATCCTGGGCGGTCAGCAGCTATCGCCCCGATTTCACCGCGCTGGCCGCGGCCCCTACCCGCATCGTGATCGGCGTGGGCGAGGAAACCGGCGACACCTTCACCGGCCGCACGGCCGTGGCCACCGCCGAACTGCTCGGGCAGAAGGCGGCCGTATTCCCCAGCCACCACGGCGGATTCCTCGGCGGCGATTTCGGCTATCCGGGGCAGCCCGAGCCCTTCTCTCGCAAACTTCGCGAGGTACTGGCCGGGAACGATTGACGGCAACCGGCACGGCGAGGACAGTTACCTCCGCAGGATAACGCTGTCGCTGCCGCCAGCGATTTTCCTGCGAATCCGCGCTGAAGATGCGCGAACTTCGGGGAGGCAGCGTCATCATGTATCAGTTCGAGAGCGCACAACCGTTCAAGCCACGTCGATCTTTGATCAACCACAGCCGGACCGCCGTCGGCGCGGTCGCGATCGTGGCGGTGGCCGTACTCGGCACCGCATGCGGCGGTAAGACCGGGAGTCCCGCAGCGACCAGTACTTCGGTCGATCAACAGCCCGCCGGGCAGCAGAGTGCCGGGCACAGCGGCGCCTCGCAGCCGAGCGGGAAGCAGAAGCAGTCGACCGTGCGGACGATCGGCAAGACCGGCTGGTTCGAGGGCTTCGACATCACGGTCGACAAGGCCACGGTGGTGCCCGATGAGCTCGGTGGGGGCAAGCTCACGATCGACCTCACCTACAAGAACACGACCACGGACAACAAAACGCTGAGCACCAATAGCTACTTGCAGGTCGGCGGGAGCGTCGACGAGGCCGCGAGCTTCGACAACCCCGCGGTGCCCGGAAAGGGTTCGGCCACCGGCAAGATCACCACTTCCATCCACTCGCTCGACAATGCCGAGCACTGGCTGGACACCGTCGCCGTCGTGTTCGGGCAGGCCTCCGACAATCAGACGACCATCCCGCTAGATGCCTCCGGCAAGGTGGCCAGCGTGCAGCCGCGGACGCTGAACATCACCGGCACGCTGGTGCAGGATCAGACCACCATCCAGATCACCGGGGCCACACTGCAACCCAGCTACACCAAGAACGAGCACGGCAAGATGGAGCTGGCCCTGCACGTCAAGATTATCGGCGGTGCGGGCATCTCCGAGGGCGGGCTCAATATCTTCGAGGACTACTTCACCGTCAAAACCCCTGATGGCGCACTGGTTGTGGCCGATGGCCGCGGCACGATCAATGAACTGCTGGACCGCAATCAAACCATCGACAACCCGAAGAACAATGCGATCTTCGTGGTCCCCTCCCCCGGCACCGGCACCTATGTATTGACCTACAACGCCAGCAAGGAGGCGGGCGTCGTAGCACCCACCCTGTCCTTCACGGTGAGCTGAGCGCCTTCAGCGGCCGAAAACCATTGGTTGCGTGCAGTAATCGCCGATACAGTGCCCGCATGACACGTTTGAATCAGATTGTCGCCGTCGAGAAAGGGATCAAGTCCCGGACCTTCTCCGAGCTCACCGAGGCCCATCATAAGCTGGCCAAAAACCCGCTGCTGAGCGGTATTTCGCGCACCTATCGTCCCAAGGATGAGGAGGGTGAGCAGCTGCCGCCCGAATCGACGCGCGTACAGGTGAAGTCGGAGGAAGTCCTCACGACCACGGCCGACATTCTGACCAAACTGTTCGATGTGGTCGCCACCAAGGATTGGGCGAACTGCACCGCCAAGGCCGATGTGGTGGTGGACGGGCGCACCCTGGTCCCGGAGGCGCCGGTCACCTACCTGCTGTTCCTGGAAAAGCAGCTGGTGGACCTGCACACCTTCGTGCGCAAACTGCCGGTGCTGGACGCCTCGGAATCCTGGGAGTACGACTCCGCCGCCGACTGCTACGCCACCGAGCCGGTGCAGACGGTGCGCACCAAGAAGATTCCGCGCAATCACGTGAAAGCCGAAGCGACGGAGAAGCATCCGGCGCAGGTCGAGGTGTATCACGAGGATGTGGTGGTCGGCTACTGGCGCACCATCAAGTTCTCCGGCGCGCTGCCCGCCAAGCGGGTGAACGAGCTGACCGAGCGCATCGAAAAGCTGCAGCAGGCAGTGAAGTTCGCGCGCGAGGAGGCCAATAATGCCGAAATCACGCAGCGCAAGCTGGGCGAGAACGTCTTCGGATATTTGTTTGGCTGACGGTGGCGACAGCGACTAATGTCGTTGGTGCGCAAGAGCGCAAGCTGAATCAGAAGTTCAATGTGACAGGCAAGCGGCACAGTGGAGGTTCAAATCCTCCCCCCGCCATTCGCGGCGGGGTAGCCCAATCGGCAGAGGCACCGCGCCCTCAAACTCACATTATCGCTCCAGTTTCAGCATTCACCGCCGAACGCCGAATCGAAGGAACGGATTGTCACGTAGAGGTTGCGGGTTCAACTCCCGCCGGCCCAGCCACCGATGGGCCGTAGCTCAAACGTAGAGCGCTGCGTAACTTCAAACTCAACCCGTTCTTAAACGTGTCGGTGTGCCGCAAATGGGCGGACCCTGAAGCCCCGAGGCAGGCTAGGCCTCGGGGCTTCCCCGTCTCCCGACCAGGCCGTGCACGCGGGCCTACCCTGATCTCGTGCACACCTTCATCTGGCAGGGAATCGATGAACCACGTATGGAGATCGCCTACGTGGAATCCCTCGACGACGCCCACGGCACCCAGATCGGCCTGGCCTACGAACTACGTTGGCAGCTAACCGGTTCCACCCTCACCGTCGATATCGGTGACGGCCCGATCCACCATCACCTCGACGGCGCGGACTACTTCGACCTACAGCATTCGGCGTTCTTCAACTCCCTACCGGTTCTCACCGATGGCCTTCTGCCGCCCGGGTCCGCACCCCGCGACTACACCATGCGCTTCGTCGCGGTCCCCACCCTGACCGCCACCCTCACCCCGCAGCGCTACGTCCCCCGCACGGCCAGCACCGTCACCTTCATCTCCGGAACCTACGAAGCCGACATGGATTTCGACCTTGACGGCTACGTCACCCTCTACCACGAATACCTGCGACGTCTGCATCCGTGAGCGGCCGCACCACCCCCACACACAAATGCAGCCGATCCGCTCGCGACGGCAGCGACTGCAATTGCATGGTCACACTCACCGCCCCCGACCCGGTGTAGATGTACTGCGGCTCATCCACCGACCGATCGAAGGCCACCCGCCGCTCCAGCCAAAGCCGCGCGAAGTCCGCATCATGCTGCAACTCGGCCAGCAACGCCAGCCCCTCCCCCAACGACCCCAGCGACCCCGCGCTGAGCCCCGTCCGCTCCCCGCTCTCCAACTTCTGAATGGTCCGAGGCGACAAATGCGCCCGCCGCCCCAACCCCTCCCGAGTCAACCCCAGCCGCTTCCGATGAAACTCGATGTAATCCCCCAGCGACGGCAAAGGCAACATCAGCTCACCCGAATCCACAACCGCATCCCCACCATCAATCAGCAATCTCAGAGCAACATTCTGCCCCACCCCATCCGCCCCGGAGGCACCCCACCCACCGGATCACGTCCCTGCCGCCCAGACCGTCAGTGCCCCGCTTGTGCGTAGATCCCGTTCGCCAGGACCGCGTCGCCTTGTTCGGAGGGGTGGAAGGGTATGGCGGTGGGGTGTTGGGGGTTTTGGTAGTCGTTGATCCAGGGCTGGTCGGTGCAGAGGCCGTGGCCGGTGGTGGCGGTGCGGGCGTCGTAGAAGTCGATGGCGAGTTGGCGGGCTGCGTCGCGTTGGGCGGTGTCGAGGCGGTCGAGGAGGTCGGGGATGGCTTGGCCTCGGGGTTGCACGAATTGGGTGAGGCCGAAGGCGCCGAAGCAGACGGGCTGGCCGGTGCTGAAGAGTTCTGGGTAGCCGACCAGGACTATGTGTGCGTTCGGGGCGTAGTACTTGACGTAGTCGATCACGTTGCGGATACGGGCGGCGTAGGCCGCTCCGGTCATGGTGCTCGCATCGGGGAGACGGCCTTGGGTGGTGGCGTCGGTGCCGCAGCCTTGGATCAGGTTCAGGACGCATTGCTGGAGGGCGTACCAGGCGGTGGTCTCCTGTGTGCCCCAGCGGTCATTGATACCGAATTGCAGGGCGACCACCTTGGTGCGCGGGCCGAAGGCGCTGACCTGAGCCGCCTGCTTGGCCTCCCATGAGGCGGTGTAGTTCGGCGGGGTGTCGAGCGAGGCTCCGGGGCACGACATGTCCAGGTAGTCGTCGGTGCCCGCAACACCCATCAAACGGCTCAATTGTGTGGGCCATGAGGTGTCGCCGTGGCGGCATTCGGATGTCTGAGCCTGGAGCACCCAGGCGTTCGCGCTGAACGAATCTCCTAGTACCACAAGCTCTTTGCCCTGCGCCGTGTCCGCCGCACCCACTCCGGAGCCGGACACCGACGCGGCGATCGCCAGCGTCACCGCAACCATCCAAGACTTCATACGCACGCCGACCAACTATCTGAAACGCGAATTCTTCAACGGGCGTGAGTGTATGCATCATCCTGCCCGCGCCGGAAGGATTCGCGACCCCCGGATTCCTCTGCCCTCGAAACCGTGGGAGTCAGCCCTGCCGGGTGTAGTTGAATCGCCTGCTGCTCTGGTCGAGCGAGGTGAACGAGGTGACCTGCGAACTGGGTGCCCCGCAGGCGAGTGTCGTGCTCTTGACCATGCCCGTCACATTGCCCGCGCGCGCGTCGTCGGCCCCGATCTCGGTCATCCTGATGGCGGCCGAGAACCCGCCGGAGGGCACCAGCGCGTAGATGCCGTCCCCTACGCCGTATCGCGGACTGCGGAAGGTGATGCCGCCGTCATCGTCGAATCGCAGGGAGTTCTGCGCGTCTTCCTGCGCCGTGAACTCCCCGTGAAAGTCGGCGAAATCGGTGCCGCATCCGGCGGCGTTGCCGGTCGGGGCGGCCGCTGTCACGGCGGCGGACGCCAGGATGATGAGCGCGGCAAGCACTGGGATCTTCGAGCCCGGCGCAGCGGTCATACCCATCCCTCCTGGTCGTGTTCGCACCACAACTGAACAGCTCGAGCACGCTCAGGTGAAGCCGACACGCCGGACCATTACCGAATCGTGTACTCGCACATCTCCTCACAACTCCTCGGCGCGTCCATGTGAAATAGCGCTATTCCGACCACGTATTCCCTTGCGCCCCCGTGGAATTCGTTCCGAAACATTGGATTTCCAATTCCTGACATTCTGATCTTGATTCCAGTTTCCTCGAATTGCGTTGAGCTGGTTGTACCGTCGTAGCCCATGACGCAAAAGAAGCTCATCGGCCTGCTTGGCGGTGCGTTCGTTTGTGCCGCCATCTTCACCTTGAACCCATCCGCGGCCTGGGGTTCCGGCGACGTGGGATCACCTCCCGCGCCGAGCCCGCACTCAGCCCCCGCCGGAGCCGGCGCAATCCCCGAACGCCCCGTCCCAGTCCCTGAGAAACTCATGCCCGTACCCCCACCAGCAGCAGGATTTCTCTGCCCGACACCTTGACCTCGATATCGCACACGATCCACCCGAACAGTCGAGGCGAAACCCGGTGCGCCCCGCATGATTCCGTGCGGGGCCTTCACCGGCGTCAAGAAATCATTGCGCGACATTAGCCTTGCGAGCGCACGAAAACCCTTGCCATGGTGGGGGAATGAACGATCCCACCCTCAGCGGCGACAATACGGACTTCAGCTTCGACGCCATCTACCGTGGCGACAGCCCCTTCGGCGACCACGCCCCCTGGGACATCGACGGCCCGCAGCCCAGCTACGTGGCCCTGGAGGCGGCCGGTCTAATCACCGGCGACGTCCTCGACTCTGGTTGCGGCACCGGCGATAACGCCCTCTACCTCGCCAGCAAGGGCCACCCGGTGACGGGCATCGACTCGGCCCCCACCGCGATCGATATCGCCCGGTGCAAGGCCGCCGAACGCGGACTCCCGGCCACCTTCGACACCGCCGATGCCCTCGAATTGCCCGGCTACCACGCACAATTCGACACCGTCATCGACTCGGCCCTGGCCCACCTGTTCACCACCGACGAGCTCACCCGCTACGCCGCGGCCCTGCATCGCGCCTGCCGCCCCGGAGCGACGGTCCACGTCCTGGCGATCAGCGATCGGGCGACCGCCTTCATCCGGACCGGCCACGCCGAACTCGCCGAACAGATGGAAGCCCAACTCTCCGACGGCAACCTCGACCTGAACGAGATGCTGCCGTCCTTGACCGCACACCAGCTACGCACTGGCTTCGCCGACGACTGGGCCACCGAATCCCTCACCGAAACCACCCTGCGCGCCCACCTCCCCTTCCAACCGGACCCCATCAACCTGCCCGCCTGGCTAGCTCGCTTCCGCCGCCTGTGACAGCTAGCTCGGCGTCCCCTTCCACCGAGGGGGACATGAGCCGGGGTTTTGTCCGGATCTTCCAGCCTCATGTCCCCCTGAACGTGTTGCGGTCGCGGTTTGGTGCGACTGTCAGGTGTCGGGCAGGCCGGGCTAGGTGGTTGGTTATCAGGCGAACTGGAATGTGGCGGTTAGGTGTTGGGCGAGTTCGGAGGGGTGAGTTAGTTGTGGATAGTGGCCTGCGGCGGTGATCTCGGTTATCGGGTGGTCGATGGGGTCGGTCACCGGGTCGGCCGAGCCTGTGATGATTTCGACTGGTACGCGTAGCTGATTCAGTAAGGCGCGTAGGTGTTTACGGTCGGCGTGAGTAGTTCGCAGGGCCTTGACTACTCGGCGTGCCACGCCGGGGCGGCGCAGATCGGCTGCGGCGCTGGCGATTTCCGTGCCGGGAGGCAGGCCCAGGGTGTTCGCGAGGCGGTCGGGGGACATGCGACGCAGGATCGGGATGGCGAGCGGGGAACGGGATAGCCGAGAACTGGTGGGCTGCAGGAAGGGTGGGGATACCAGGATCAGTTTGCTGATGGACTCCGGATGTTGGACTGCGTAGCGAAGCGCGGGACCGCAGGCCAGTGAGTGGGCAACCAGCACTGGACGAGTGCGGACCGGGCGTAGGAGGTCGGCCAGCCATGCGTCCATCGGCTGATCGGATGCTGCAGAGCGGCCGAGGCCGGGCAGGTCCGGGGCCAGGATCGGGCCGGGGAGGTGGGCGGCGAGCGGGGCCCACAGGTCGGCGTTCATCGGAAGTCCGTGCAGTAGAACATGATCGGGGGTGTGTCGGTCGCCGGATATCCAGGTGCGGCTGCCTGCCACGGTGTGGAATCCGGAGGGGCTCAACCAGGGTTGTGCAGCGCCGAAGCGTGCTGCCACCAGGTCATCGGCCCAGGACCGCAAGGCATCCGCGGCCGGTGGCATCGCCAAACCGGCAGTCGCCGCCAGGGCTTGGGCGGATGCCGTCGGGTAGCGGTCGGTCGAGAGGAAGGACAGTGTTTCCGGGTCCGCGCCGGTGAGCTTGCGCGGCAAGTGCCGCAGCAGCCCGACGGGAATGCTGCGCCGAGGTGCCCGCACCCCTACGTGATCGGCGATCGTGCGAACCAATTCGGGTAGCCGAGGAGTAGCGTCATCCAGTACCCAATAGTGCTCCCCTGCAGGCGATTCCGGAATCTCCGCCAAGAACTTCGAGAAATAGTCGATCGTCACGATCGGCACGAAGACCTCCGGCCCGCCGGGGAGCGCGGGCAGCCGCCCCTCCCACAGATCCTCGACCAGACCGGCCAATCCGATGTGCTGTCCCGGCCCGATCACCGTGCTGGGATTCGCGATGGTCAATGGAATTCCGCGCTCCTGCGCGAGCGACCGCACCGCGAGATCGCCCTCGAATTTCGACGCCTCGTAGGCACCCAGCCCGGCATAGTCGGGTTCGCCACTCTGCCCGCTCACCCGATACCCGCTCACATGCACCAGTCGCCGCAGCCCGGGCAGGGTTCCGGCCCATTCGAGCACATTGATGGCCCCGGTTACGTTGGTGGCCTTCGCTTCTCGCGCTTCCAGCCCGAACGCGTACCGCGCCGCGGTGTTGTACACATCCCGCACTTCGGGCAACCCCGTGAGTGGTTCGGTGATGTCGGCGGTAATGATCGTCAGCCCGCTCGTGTCGATGCCTTGGGCGACGAGCCACGAAGTGAGCGTGTCCTTCCGAACAGCGGCCACCACTCGCTGTCCCCGACCCAGCAGCTCGGCCACCAGGGACCGTCCGATGAATCCCGTCGCGCCGAAAACGATCGCGTCCATAGCCACTCCTAAATAGATCGGTCTACATATTCTTAGGACAAGAAGAGCCCGGCAAAATCGCCGAAGCTCAGGTCAGTGCAGCCACACAGCGATCTGCCGCGCGACACGGGTCAGCGGTTCCCGACTGCGATGCACCCTGGCCAGCAGCAGTGCCCCTTCGATCAGGGCGAGGATGGTGACGGCAAGATCCTCGGCGTCCCGCCGATCAGCCAGCCCGGCCCGCAGGGCGTCCTCCCACGAGGTGTAAACCTCGGAGCACGCCGCCTGAAGCGAGTCATTGGTAGCGGCCGTTTCGAGCGCCACCGTCGCCACCGGGCAGCCCTTCCGCCAGTCCGACTCCTCCAGCCGATCGCCCAGATACCGCAGTATCGCCGCTACCAACTCCGCCGCCGAGACATCGGAATCAGCAAGCGCCCCAAGGGAATCGCCGATCGCCCGCCCGCCCCGCCGCACGGATTCCCCGACCAGCTGGTCCTTCCCCCCGGGAAAGTGGAAGTACAGGGACCCCCGCGGCGCACCGCTGACCGCAACCACCTGATTGAGCCCGGCCCCGAAATATCCACCGACCTCAACCAGCTCCTGCGTCGCGTCCAGCAACCGATCCCGCGTCTCGGCACCCTTCTGTCCCATGTCAGAAAAAGTAGACCGACCTACATATTCCTGTCAATCCCCCCGAAGCCCTACTCTTCAGGCCGGTTCCAGCACCGTCACATTGCCGGTCAGGAAGACGAGGATGTAGACCTTGTGGGAGGTCGGGTCAATGGCTACGGCTTGGGGGCTGTCGCCGACCAGAACTGTTGCGATCGAGGCATTCTTGTCGGTGTCGATCACTGAGATCGGGCCGCCGTCGCCGCCGTTCTCTTTCGCGAGGCCGTCATTGTTGACCACATAGGCCGCGTGCGCCGCGGCGTCGATCGCCAGGTGGACGGGTTCCTCGCCGACCGGCATGGTGGCGATCGACTGTTTCGTCTTCGCGTCGAGCACCGTCACCGAGCCATTCGCGTTCGCGGTGTACAACCGCTGCGTATCCGGGGCTACGGCCACGCCCCGGGGCTGGCCACCGTATTCGATCGTGGAATCGATCCTGTTGCTCTGGGTGTCGATCACGCTCAGCTTCGCCGTATTGAAGTTCGCCACGTACAACCGGTGCGAACCGGGATCGATCGCCAGATCGTTGGTGTAGTCCCCGAGCGGAATGGTGGCCTTGACCTGCTTGGTGAGTGTGTCGACGGCCGTGAGGTCTTCACCGCCGAAATGGCTGGCGTAGAGAGTGTGCGTCCCCGAGTCGAACGCCAGCCGGTCCGGGTGGGCACCGGCGTCGAGGGTGCCGGTGACCTTCTTGTCGATGGTGTCGATCACCGAGACGGTCCCGACCTGATAGTTGGCTACATACAGGGTGTGCGACCCGAGATCCATCGCCAATCCCTGTGCCCCGTCCCCGGTCTCGATCTTGCCGGTCACCTTGTCGGTCTGCGTATCGACAACCCACACCAGCCCCTCGAAATCGCTGACGAACAGCGAATGCGACTCCGGATCGACCGCAACCTGCCGAATCGTCCCCTCGATCGGAATGGTCGCGGCGATTTTCGTTGCGGGATCGACCTTTTCCGCGCTATCGGTCGAACAACTCGCGATCACCGCCGCCCCGAGCACCAGCCCGCACACGGCCAACCTGAATGACGCCATCCGAGCTTCCTCCCTCACGCGCAGACCGGCGGCGGAATCCCACCACCCGAATCGATAATGGCGGCGACGCCCTCCGCTGGGCTTGCGATCCGCTTAACAGGTGGCCGAGTCCGCGAATCCTTTTCCCGGTTGATCGCTCTTATGGGTATGCGGGTCATCGGAACCCGCTGGGCGACGACACCCTCCAGATCACCAGCGGCAATCTGATCCAGATCACCGAATGAAGGGCTGAGCGCTAGTGGGCCGCCGCGAAGTTTTGGCGGTAGCGCTCGGGGGTGGTGGAGAGTCGGCGGGTGAAGACTCGATGGAGAGTTTCGCCGTGCCGGTAGCCGACCGCGCGGGCAATGGCGGTAATGGTGAGTTCGGTGGATTCCAGTAGCCGGCGGGCGGCCTCGATACGGAGGTCTTCGACGAATGCGGCTGGGGTGCTTCCGGTTTCGGCGCGGAAGGCGCGGGCGAAATTGCGTTCGCTCATGCCCGCGCGTTCGGCCAGAGCCGAGATCGCCAGATCGCCGTCGAGGTGGTCGGGCAGCCATTGCTGGACGGCGCGAATGGCCGGAGTCCGGGCGGGCTGTGCGCGAAGTTGAGCGCTGAATTGGGCCTGCCCGCCGGAGCGACGGGTGAAGACGACGAATGCGCGCGCGACCTGCTGAGCCATTTCGCGGCCGAGATCGTCCTCGACCAAGGCCAGGGCGAGATCGATACCGGCGGCGACGCCCGCTGACGTCCAGCGATTGCGATCGTGGACATAAATGCGGTCGGGCTCGACGGTCACGCGCGGATAGGTGCGCGCCAGCCGATCGGTCGTACCCCAGTGGGTGGTTGCCCGGTAACCGTCGAGCAAACCGGCGGCCGCGAGCAGCAAAGCACCGGAGCACACCGACGTCACTCGACGGGATTTGCGAGCCAGAGCAGGCAATTCGCGCACCACCTCGGCCGACACCGGCCCGGAGATCCAGCCACCCACGACCAAGAGCGTGTCGATCTCCTCCTCGGAGGCCGCCAGATCCTGCAGGGAATGCTCGACCGCAATGGTCAAACCGCCGTCGACCTTGATCGAACGCCCCTCCGGTGAGGCCGTCACCAGCCGGTACACCGGTTGCGCGGCGAGCGCGTTGACGAACCCGAAAACATCCATCGGCCCGGCCAATTCGACCAGCTGCATGCCCTCGTAGGCGACGAAGACAATGGTGCGCGGCGTGGGCATTCCGCCATCATCGCAGTCGACGATCATGGCCGCCACAGTCAACGGGTAACCGTGACGGCAGACGGGCTGGTCGATCGCCTCGCGCCGCGGTGATCGACCGGCCCGTCCCGGCGCCCACATCAGCCGACGCGCCCGATCTCGGACTTCCTGTTGCGCGCCACATGCTGTTCCAGGAACGGAATCAGCACCACGGCAACACGATCCGCGTACTGTGCGTGGGGGTAATGCCCGCCATTGTCGACCATCTCGACGCGACCCAAGCCGTGCGGCATCGCAGCCACGATGGCATTCGCCTCGGCTTCGGGATCGGCGAAATCCGGGTCCTCGGCACCGAAGATCACCAGCGCCGGGCAATGCACATCCGCCAGCCGGGCATGTGCGTCCACCGGGGTGGTCTCCCCGGTCTTCATGAATTCCGCCCAGCGCCCGGGCTCGGCAAGCTTGTCCCCGAGTCCGGCGATGTACGCGTCGTAGTCGGCGGGCTTGGTCGGGTACGCCACGTCCAGATACCGCCGCCACCAGGGGAAGGTCTTCATCGTCAGGGTGAGCCCCAGCCGCACCATCCCGCGCCGGTACCGGCGACTGGTGAACAAGGCTCCAACATGGAAACTCTGCGCCAGCGTGAAAGGATCGATCTCGACGATCGCACTCACCAATTCCGGGGCCTCAGCCGCCGCAATGGTCGCCGCCCCACCCGACAGCGAATGCCCGACAATCACGGCCGGACCGCCGAAATGCCTTATGACACCGATCAAGTCCCGCGCCACATCGGTCCGACTGATAGCCGCCTTCCCCGTCTCCGAAGGCCAGTCGAGACTGGATTCCCCATGCCCGCGCATATCCACATTCACCACCCGATACCCGGCCGCGACCAACGGCCCGACCAGATGCCGGAACTCCTGCCGCATGGTCCCCATCCCGTGCGACAACACCACCAGCGGCCCCTCCCCCACCACATCGCAAGCCAGCCGTCCATGCTCGAGCGTCACATACTCGGTCATTGTCATTCCCTTCCAGCGAAGTCAGCCGCACCTGCGACCTGCTGAAATTGAACGCCGAGAACTCCCCGTGGCCGATAGCGAAGGCCGAGACCGTCAGCCACCCGGCCGATTTCGTCAGTCCCTGACGCCCGCGTTCAGCGCTTCAACAATCCGGCGGCATTGTCGTGCAGTACCGCGGCGAGGAGGCTCCGGTCATCGATGACGCTGTGGATGGTGGCCAGCGAGGCGGTCGGCACGCCGTAGGGAGTGTTGGAGCCGAACAGGCATTTGGTCGGAAGCTCGCGGATCGCGGCCCCGAGCACGAATGCTTGCAGGGCGCTGGACAGGTCGAGGTAGAGATTGTCCACCTCGCGGGCGAGGTCGATCGCGAGCATGGCGTGCAGTCCGCCGAATGCGCCGATAATGACCGGGACACGGGGATGCCGCCGGGCGATGTCGGCGTAGGCGCGCAGATCGGCATCGGTATTGGGGGCGAAACCGTGGGTGAGCACCGGCAATCCGCCGTGGTCATCGGCGAGCCGGACGATGGGGAGAATCGCCTGGCCCGCACCGGGAGCGGGTGTGAGCTCGCCGATTCCGACCATCGCGGGGTGCCGTAGCTGCTCGTCGACGAAGGCGATGAGGGTTTGCGCATCCAGGCTCAGTGGTGCCGCGGCCATCCCCACCACTCGGCCCGGGTGTGCGTCGAGTGCGGCGCGCAGTTCCTCGGCGGGACCGGTGAACGCGGTCGCATCCACCGGAGTACCCGCGATCACGTTCTGCAAGGCCGCGAATTCGGCGCGCACCTCGGCCGGGGTGCGGGCGCGTTCGGGATGTACCCGGGTGGACAGCAGGACCGTCAGGTCTATTCCGGCTTGCTGATCGGCGGCCAGGCGCTGCTCGAGGTCGTCGGTTACGTGGGCGTGGATGTCTATGGTCACGGGCCCTCCAGGGGGATTGTTCGGAGCGATACCGCGACGATATGGTTTGACATTGGTGTCAAGGTCAAGCCGAAGGGTGAGCCAATGCTGATCGGGGAAATCGCCGAACACGCCGGGGTAACCCCGCGCATGGTCCGCCATTACGCGAACGCCGGACTCGTGACGAGCACCCGAGACACCAACGGCTACAGGGACTTCGATCTCGGACAGGTTCTGCGCGTCCAGCAGATCCAAGCCCTGCTGGGCCTCGGCCTCACCGTCGCACAGATCACCGACCTGCTGCCCTGCCTGGGCGACCAGCCCGACACGCCGTCCTGCCCGGCTGCGCGCACGGTCCTCGAGCGACGCCTGACCGCCATCGATACCCAAATCGGCACCCTGACGACCCTTCGCGGGCGCATAGCCTCCGCCCTGCGATCTCCCGATCTGCCCTGAACATCAGGGTGGAGATGGCCGAAAACCCAGGCATGGCCTGGGTTTTCGGAGAGTAGCGCTGGAACCAGGGATCAGCGCGTGACGATGGTTGCCGATCCGTGCCCGAAAAGGCCTTGGTTCACGGCGATGCCCGCGCGGGCATTGTCGACCTGACGGCCGTCGGCCTGACCGCGCAACTGCCAGGTGAGCTCGCAGATCTGCGCGATGGCCTGTGCGGGGATGGCCTCACCGAAGCAGGCCAGTCCACCACTGGGGTTCACCGGGATGCGTCCACCCAATGTTGTTGCACCGCTGCGCAGTAGCGCTTCCGCACCGCCGACTTCACAAAGCCCGATGTCCTCGTACCAGTCCAATTCCAGTGCGGTGGAGAGGTCATAGACTTCCGCGAAGGACAGGTCATCGGGTCCGAGCCCGGCCTCTTCGTACGCGGCGTGGGCGATGGCGGAACGGAATGTGCGCGAAGGCGTTTCGACCGCCACGGCGGAGTCCGTCGCGAAATCCGGCAGATCGAGAACGGTTTTCGGGAATGTCGGCGTGACGGTCGACAACGCCTTGATGCGCACCGGGTCGGTAATGCCATGGCGGCGTGCGTAATCCATCGACGTGAGCACGAGCGCGGCCCCGCCGTCGCTGGTCGCGCAGATGTCGAGCAGCCGCAGCGGATCCGACACGATCGCCGAGGCGGCGATCTCCTCCGCCGAAACCTCCTTGCGATACCGCGCATTCGGGTTGTTCAACCCATGCTTGGCGTTCTTCACCTTGACCGCGGCGAAATCATCGAGCGTGGCACCGTGCAATGCCATCCGGCGGCGCGCGTACAGCGCGAAGTAGATGGGGTTGGTCGCACCGAGCAGATGGAATCGCAGCCAGTCCGGATCGTCGCGCCGCTCACCGCCGACCGGCTGGAAGAAGCCCTTCGGAGTGGTATCCGCGCCGACCACCAGCGCCACCTCGCACAACCCGGCCAGAATCTGCGCGCGGGCATTGGCAATGGCCTGCGCGCCGGAGGCACAGGCGGCGTAGCTGCTCGAGATCCGCGCACCGGACCACCCCAGCGCCTGAGCGAACGTCGCACCGGAGACGAACCCGGGATAGCCATTGCGGATGGTGTCCGCGCCCGCGATATAGCCGACATCGCGGTGGTCCACCCCCGCGTCGGCCAGCGCCGCGCGCGCCGCGACCAGCCCGTATTCGACGAAGTTCCGCCCCCACTTGCCCCACGGGTGCATGCCCGCGCCGAGGACGGCGATATCGCGATTCGTCTCAGTCATTGACCGGCCTCCACATCCACACCGTGTGCTCGGCTTCCTCGTCCTCGAACAGCGTGCCCACGGTGAGCTCGACCGGCATCCCCACGGCCAGGTCATCCACGGTGAATTCCCGCACGACCTGCCCGAGAATCACCATCTGCTCGACCTCGAGCTCCACGGCCGCGACCACATACGGCACGAACGGATCCGGCGACACGTACGGCGGTGGCGGCTTGTACCGCGCATCCGCGTACGACCAGATCCGTCCACGCGTGGAGAACAGGTACTCGGCGAGCTCGGACCCGTCCTTCGCGCCGTCGCACTGCGGATTACGGCAGGCCAGCGTGTTCTTCGGGAAGTACGGTGTGCCGCAGTCATTGCAGCGACTTCCCTTGAGACGCACCACACCGTCATCCGCGGTGAACCAGTCGGCCACAGCGGGGCGTTGTTCTTTCTGCACACCCCGACGCTATAGGAACACGTTCTATTTTGGGGCGGAAATCTGCTCCCTCGCCGCGCACCCGGAGGTACGGTGAGGGCGGAACGAGGAGCACCGCACCCCATGGGCACCAAAGCTATTGACCCGCAGTCGATCCGCAATGTCACGATCATCGGGCATCCCACCGACACGGCCCGGCTGGCCCAGCGACTCCTCCACGGTTCCGGCACCACGTCGCTGCGCTGGGCAACAGATCGTGTCGAGCACACGATTCGGGTGGCCGAGCTCTCGAGCCACGCCCCCATGGCCGATCTGGAACGATCCATCCGGGTGGCCGACGGGCTGATCGCAGTCGTGAACGCCGCGAACAGCACTCCGAGACTCGACACCATGCTGAGCGTTGCCGACGATCACCAGGTCGCCCGGCTGTGCGTGATCACCTCCCTCGATCACCCCGCCGCCGACTTCGATCGCTGCATCCGCACCATCGCCGAGACTCGCGGCGCGGTGCCATTGCCGCTCCACATCCCCCTCGGCACCGGCCCCGACTTCGACGGCAGCATCGACCTCATCCCCATGTGGTCCCTCGAGGAGCTCGCCGCCGAGTTCTTCGGCCCCCATTGGATAGTCGCCGAACACTGGTACCGCACGCTCATCGACACCGTGCTGGACCAGACCCCCGCAGGCCCGTTGCGGGACATCCCACCCGCTCAACTACACCGCCGCATCCGCACCCTCACCCGCATCGGTGAGGTCGTCCCCGTCCTCTGCGGCGCAGCCCCCGGAAGCGACGACCCGACCCCACTCCTGGACGCCATCGTCCGCTATCTGCCGTCCCCCCTGGATGTCTGCCAACCAGAACACGCCCTGGATTATTAACGGACGCCGTCAGCGGCCAGAGTGGATGCAGAATGTCGATTTCGGCACAAGAACTTCGAGCAGTGATAAAGAGATTCCCGGCGCGACAACCGATCACCGACGCATACGAACACGCGCACCCCGGACCCCAGTCGAAGTGGCCGAGCCAACGTGACCACCTCTTGGGCTGGCTGGCTGACTACGACGGCCCCGGCTACTACGAACGCACGAACCCCGGCCAAGATGCAAGAACCTTCTACACCCAGTTCAAGTGCGCGCCCGGGCTGCTCTGGCTGGCGGAAGCATTGGGTGAGGACCCAATCCGCCTACAGGAGGCCATGACTCGTGTCGAGGCGGCCGGGCAGAACCTGGCCAGCCAGTGCGGAGCCTTCCGTGCCGTCATCCCGTGGGCTCGAATCGAGGAACTGCTGGCCGCACAACCGACCAACCGCTATCACTATCTATTCGGCTGGGCCACAAGGCTATCGCCACGCCACGCTCGACGACTGGACCGCAGAGCAGACCGAACCTAGGACGGTTGCCAGGGCTGGTCCTCATTGCGTACTTTTCGCGCCGTGAGTCCGGGATGGTCGAGGAGCGCTTGCCAGGCATCCGACCACGGAAACCGTTCGCGGTAAGCACCTCCGGTACGCGGCTCGTGGGGCGGATCTTCGGTTAGAACAGTCACGCCCCACTCCGAAAGCTTCTGAGCAGCTTGCCCTACCGGAGGAAAGTCGAAGAGTGCTCGGTTGACGAACGGCACCGCCACCACGGGCAGCCCCCAGCCGACGGCCTCGACCAGCAGGCCGAGCGGCAATGTGTCGGAGATGCCCACGGCCCACTTGGCGAGTGAATTCGACGTTATCGGCGCGACGATCATTCCATCGGCTGACGGAAGCATGTCGGGTGCGTCGGGTTCCTTGTACTGGCTGCGCACCGGATATCCGGTCTTGGCGCTCAGCCTGTCGGCGTCGATGAAGCGGAGACCGTTCGGCGACGCCACCACGCAGACATCCCATCCGGCAGCCTGCGCCAGGTCCACGAGCGTGCCGACGTCGCGAGCGACGGGTGCGCCGGTCACGACGGCATACAGGACTGGCTGTCCCTGATCGTTCATGCACCAATGGTGTCAGGTTCGCTCTTGTATCGGCGGTTTCAGCGAGCTACGCCGGCGCGACGCCTACTCGTTTCGCGAGCCGTCCGAGATCGCCTGTCGTCAAGTCACGCCGAGCGGTACGCATCATATGACCGACCAGTTCGCGTACCACGTTCATGCTTCGAACCTGCTGCGGTGCAGCGTATTCGGCCCGTAATAATGCGTAGAGCGACTGCTTGTAGTCACGCTCCAGAGCATGGGCGCGACCGATTTCTACGAAGTACTGTGCCCGCCGACCCTGCACGGAAATGGATTCGGAGTCGAGTTCTGAGGCCAACTCCAGCACTTTGCCCGACTCACGGCGTTCCATCGCTACAGACATGCGCCACAGCCCGACGTTTTCCGGTCCGAAGGTGACATTGCGGACGAGTGATCCGCCTGCCGGTACGTGGTCGAGCCGAGCCGCCTGTTCGGCTGCTTCGTGGAGGTGCGCATTGGGATCGCCGCCGAGCGCGGCCGAGACAAGTGCTGATTGGAGGTGCAGCATTCCGTAGGTCTCGACCTCGCCGCGCGTCCTCACCTGCGGCTCGAGCAGGGCTGCTGCGCGTTCAGCGATCTCGAGTGCAGCTGGCAACGAGCCGGGACGCGAAAGCAGAATCTGACTGCGGGTGAATCCTGCCGCAGCGACCGCAGCTGTGCCGCCGAGGTTTTGAGCCGCTCGCTCGACCTCTTGCACCGCAGTCCAGGCGAGCGCGGCGTATCCGCGCGCCTTCAGCGCTGCCGCTGTCGTGAACGCTATGGCCGCCAATGCATCCCAAGCCCTCTCGCACTCTGCCTCTGTCTTGCCATCAATATGCCGATAGCAGTCGGTGAGCATCGGAGCGAGCATGGGGCCGAGCGACGCGTAGTCGCAGGCGTGGCGTAACTCAGCTGCCTGGTGTGCCAGCCCGGCAAGTTCTCCCAGTGTGCGCGGATCACCAGTCGGCGTCGTATTTCCATGTGTCCACAGCGCGAGTTCAATTGCCGGCACCGCGGCATGGAACCCCTTCGCACATGGGTCGAGACGATCCTGCTCCTGTCCGGTCAAGTCGCCAACAGTGACCCCGAGAGCTTGCGCCAGGGCGTAGAGAACCTTGCGGGAATCCACCGGCCGCTCGCCGTTCTCGTACTTCGCAATAGCGCCTCGACTGACGCCGATCCGGTCCGCTAGTACCTGTTGGGAAATCCCGCGCCGAGCACGGATGATGCGAACCTGTCGGCCGACGTATCGGCCTTCGTCATAGCCGTGACTTTCGCTCATCCGCATTTCCTCGCCGGTGCCTTCGGCTCAGTCCGACATGTGTCCCGCTACGGGACAGTTTCCGCTGATTGCACTGCCAGGCTATCTCCAGCACCGCCGCCAGGTCGATTGTTCGCGACGCAGCGCCTCCGGCGGTCGTTCTGCATTTCAAGGAGGGCGAACCATGAGATACCGACCGACCGCACTCGGATGGATCGACTACGACATCAGCACCGCACCGGAATGGGACAGCGCCCAAGTCCGGCGACTGGCTCGATCTCTTGGCTATGCGCTGGTTTGGCCACCGGACAACACCGCAGTCGGCGTGATCGACACGACGCGCACCGCCGACGTGGACGCCGTAATCACGCCCGCGCCGACCCACCTCGATGCTCCGACCCTCGATCGAATGAAACACCTAGCCGATATCGAAACAGTTTGTCCACGAATGTCTTTCACTCGCAATGTAGCAACGGGAGCCGGGGCATGAAGACCGCAGAGTTCGCAGTGCTGAGAGTGCTGGCCTCCTCCGAACCGCTGTCAGCCACGCAGATCCAGCATGAGGCCGTACTCACCGGCTGGAGCACCCGTAATGCTCTGGGCCAGTTGATGGCCCGCGGATTGGTTGTGCCCACTCTGAACCGCAGCCGTTGGCAGATCAGCGCCCGCGGACGTTCAGCACTGGCAGCCAAGCGCAGGCAGTTCGGATGAATTGGCGATGATCCGCTGTGCGGCGTCCGCCCACCATTGGTCCGTCTGCGAACCAGGGAGGTTGCTGCCGTCCCATCTTGACTTCTGTCAGCCAGAGCACGCACTCGAGTTGACGACCTATCGGATCGCAGAGCCACCATCTCTCCGGGCTCGCGCTCGGCCGTGGCGATGACTAACGTCTTCATCCGGGGTTGATGCGGCACGGAAGAGGAGATCCACATGGGTTCAACGGTTTTCGCGGTACTACTGCCAATCGCCCTGGGGTTGATCATGTTCGGACTCGGCTTGACGCTGACCGTGGACGATTTCGCGCGTGTCCTGCGCTATCCCAAGGCGGCGGTGATCGCCCTGGTATGCCAGATGCTGCTACTCCCGGCGGTCTGCCTCGGTCTCATCTACCTGTTCGGGCTCACCGGAGCTCTCGCCGCTGGAATGATGTTGCTCGCGGCCTCGCCGGGCGGCCCCTCGGCAAACCTGTTCAGCCACATAGCCGGTGGCAATGTCGCACTCAATATCACTCTGACAGCGGTGAATTCGGTGCTCGCGGTCTTCACTCTGCCCTTGGTCCTGGCCATCTCATTCGGCTTGTTCCTGGACGACGCCGACTCCATCGGTATCCGCCCCGACAAGTTTGCCCAGGTCTTCGCGATCGTCCTGGTCCCCGTCGCCATCGGCATGTACGTCCACCGCCGCTACCCCGCCTGGTCGGAACGCATGCGCGGCAACGTGAAAATCCTGTCGATCGCAGTCCTGGCCTTGGTGGTCACGGCAGCCATAGCGAAAAACTTCGACGCCCTCACCGACAACATCGGCAAACTGGCCTCGATCTGCCTGCTCTTTGCCGTAATCAGCCTGACCGTAGGCTATTTCGCCCCCAGGCTCCTCAACGTGGACACCGACCAAGCCATAGCCTCAGCCATGGAAATCGGCGTCCACAACGGCGCCATCGCGATAGCGGTAGCCGCCTCGGTCCTCCACAACGACACCATGGCCGTCCCCGGCGCCGTCTACGGCGTCCTCATGAATATCCCCGCCGCCGCAGCCGCCTACCTTTTGGCCCGAACCGCCCGCCGCACCCAACCCACACCCCAGCAAACCGTGACCGGCACCGTCTGACCGAACTCACCGCCGCTGTCGATGCGCCCCCGGGCCTCGTGTCCTGCGCGAACTCCACTCACCGTGACTTGCGGACCAGGGGCACTCGACGGCGGCGACGCTGCGCCGGGTTCGGCGGGCGGCGCGGGCGGCCGTAGCGCAGCAACTCCATCAATAAGTCTTCCGCCGCGCGGAACTGCGGGAGATCGACCCAGAGACGCCAAGCTACATCCGGATCGCCAGGCTCGAGGATGGTCGCGCGCACCGGTACGACGTAGCCCGCGATTCCCGCATCGGTCAGCGCGAAAAGCACTCTGTAGACCTGTGATTCGGTGAGATCGGCGAGAACTCCCCAAGCACGGGCGTTCAGCCCGTTGGCCAATCCACGGGCGGGAACCCAGTGCACGGTGCCGCGAGTGGCCGACCACGGATCGGGAACTTCACGCGCCGCGGTCATCGCGCCCGGCCTTCCGAGGTGTCACCCTTTCCTGCACCTTACGAGCTTACGGCAGGTGCCGCCGCCGTGACGGTGCAGGAATCGACAGCGAATGGGCATTCGGGATGGTCAGTCGCACAAGGCCCGGGTGGCGGGAACGACGTCACCGATCCACCGGCGAAGCTGCGTGTCGTCGGCGGATTCCGGCCAGTATACGAAGGTGTCGAAGCCGGTCTCCATGGCGAGATCGGCCAGAATGCGGGCCCAGCCCACAGCATCGGTGCGGATCGGTTCCTCGCCACGCAACGTAACCGGTCCCGGAGTATCGGTGATCGTTCCGACGAGTTGCGCCATCCGGGTGATATCGGTCGGCTTACGTCCCGCATCGATCGCGGCAGCAGAGATGATCTCCTGCGTCCCTTGCCATTTCTCATACGGCAGATAATGCGGAATCGGCGCGGCCCACCCGTCGGCAATCCGCCCGGTGAGCGCATTAGCCTTCGGCCCAACGCTGCCGAACCAGATCCCGACCGGATGCGCGGGCGCGGGCCCGGCCTGCACACCCTTCACGATGTACTGCGCGCCTTCGACTTTCACCTTCGTCCCCGGCAGCCACATGGCCCGGATAATCGCGGTGGCCTCCTCGAGCGCTTGCAGCGCTTCAGGATTCGACCGCACCGGCCCACCCATGGCACCGATCGCAGGCCAAAACGCCCCCGCCCCCAAAGCAAGCTCGAACCGCCCACCACTGAGCAGATCCAATGTCGCAGCCTGCTTCCCCAACATCGCAGGCCCCCGCAACGGCAGGCTCGCCACATCCGGAAACACCCGCAACCGTTCAGTTTCCGCCAACACCGTGGCAATCACCGCAAACGTATCAGCCAGCCCACCCGCATACGGATGATCCTGAATCCCGAGCAGATCCAGCCCCTCCCGGTCCGCCACCTCGGCCATCGCGCGCAGCTGCGGCAGCTCGGTCACCGTCGGGGCCAACTGAATACCGAATCGTAGATTCACACCGCGATCATGCCAGCCCCGTCAGCGCGCCGTCAGCACTCGCGCCGCTGCCCACTCGAACCCAGCCCGAGCTCGCTACCGGCCGGTTGTCACGAGAGCTCTGACAGATCGGCCGGATTCGGCTCGGCCGATTGTGGGTACTCCCGCCAAGCGGGCCATTGTGGAATCGGGCTGAAGCCGGGAGGCAAGCACATGTCGACGAACCCGATCGGATTCCACTCGACCATGGTCGGGGAGTCCGCAGTTCTCACCAAGCCCGCACGCCGAGAGCGCTCCATGTGGGGGCACTCACGATTCGACGTGCAGGTCGCTCAACTACGCCGGGCCGCACTGGCAGCGCTGGACACCCCCGGCCGCACCGACTTGTAAGACCGGCACTGCCGGAGCGTCGGCGGGACTAGTCGGCGGCTCGGCGGAGACGGAGCAGGACTAGCGCGAAGCGCGGGTGCACTGGTGACAGCACCCCCGAGGTCGTGGTCCGGTTCACCGCGTGTGCCATCCGCCTGGCCAGCAATTCGGCGGACGTGTCATTAGGCTCGGCGCGTGAGTGAAGGTGAAAACAGCCCTGAGCAGTACCCGGGCTGGGAGCAGAACCTGCGGCCGTCGGAGTATTCGGGCGGGACCGCCGTGGCGGAATTCGGCCCGCTGCCGCCGATCCCGGCATTGGAGCAACCGCATGCGGTGTTCACCGTTGGCGAGGACACGGCCCTGCGGATTGGCGACGCACTGGCGGGACGGATGCTCCGCAGTGCGTGGACCTGGTTGTGGTTCGCCCTGTTGTGGGGCGGAATAGCAGGGGTGCTGACACTCTTCCTGGGCGGAAAGGGTGCCGCGCTGGGCGTGGCGGTCATCGGGTCGGCATGGGTTTCCTTGCTGCTGAGCCACGCACGCCGAGCGCGGAAGTACGCGCTGACAGCTCGGGCCAGTTACATACCCGGCACAGTGCTGGCCGTTCGTTTCGGCCCCGAGGCCTTCGACTTGAGCACCGAACGGGGCCGGGCACGGTTCCATTACACGCGCATCCGGGCCGTCTTCAACGACCGTCCGGATACCGTGATCTTGCGCGTAGGGAACGCGCTAGGTGGATTCCCACGAGAACTGTTCCCGGACTGGAGCATCGCCCTCATCACCGCAGCGACACGCGGCAACGCTCCGGCCCCCGCACCGAATATCACTGAGCTGCCGCCGATCCCAGGCATCGCGAACCCAACCGCCACCTTCATCGCCGAACCCGACACGGCCCGCGCAATGGCCCGCGCCTACACCCGGCAGTCCCTACGCCCCCTCCTCCCCGGCGTCAGCATGCTCATCGTCGCGTTCGCCATCATCGCGCTGGTCTGGCGCACCGGACAGGCGCTAGCGCTCGCTCTCTCCCTCACAGCGGTGGTCGCCGCATTCCTGGCGCTCGTGTCGATCATGACTATCAAGCAGATGTCCGCAGGCTATGCCGTCGCCGTCCCACCCCACCACCCCATGACCGTCCGCTACGGCCCGGACGCCGTCGAACTCCAACTCACGAATTCCCGCAGCCGAACCCCCTACTCGATAATCCGCTCGATAAACATCCGAGGCCCCATCGCCGTCGTCACCACAACGAGCCCGACGGTATGCCCCCGAGCCCTCATCCCGGACAGAGCCATCGAACACATGCGCACAGTGAACCCGCGAATCGTGATCAAACGCTGAGCTCGGTTGCGGCACACCGGAATCAGCGAACTCGCCGGTGACCGGCGCGTAGTATCGAGTACATGTCCGACGCGGAGGGGATCGGCGGGCTGGGCCGAAAGTACCACGGCCACAATGTTCAGAGGCTGGTCCCGATCGACTTCCTGGCGGGGCGTCTCACGGCCGCCATGCCATTGGGAACAGGTGCCGGACAGGTAGGGCCCAAATCGCTGATGCATGGTCCCGAACCACTGGAACTGACATCGACCGCCGTCCTCGACAGCGGAGACGAACGGTTGGTGGTGATCGCGAAGGAAGATTGCGAGTACTACACGGAGGATTTCGTGTCGGACTCGCATTCGATCATGCGCTATTGGGATCCGCCGGTTTCCATTTCAACGGTTCGTGGGCAGGCCGGCGTCGAGTTGGTGGTCGGGATTCTCGACCGGCCTATCGATACCACCGATGCCGTTCAAGTCGCGACCGCGTATGTACGGCAACCGGATACCACCATTCAAACTGTGAGTTTCCTCGTGTCGCCGAATACGGCTCACGACTTCGACGGCGTTCGACTACTGGTACTCGGGATCCTCGCCACACTCGCCCCCGGACCGCGACGGCTCGACACTTCCGCAGGCGTGCGAGCGCTCGCCGAACCGGACGACCCCTTCGAATTACGGATGACAGTTCCCATCGGATGGGTGGCGACCCTGCAGACAGGACCCGACTTCCTGGTATACCGGCTCCATCGAATGAGCCCGTTCAACGGCACCACAACGATATTCGACTTCTATGTAGGCAATCACCCCCGTGTGCTGCCACCGCCGCAACCGGACGGCCCCGTCATGCCACTGTTCGGGGAACGTCACGCTTGGGTGCAACGACGCGAAAACCCTTCCGATCCCGGCGAAAAACGAGAACTCATCGTTGCGCTGCCGAATGGATGCGGGCTGGTCCACGCAATGGCACTCACGAACGAGCCTGCCTTGTGGCCGGAACTGGAATCGATCGCGGCATCGGTCACTGCACCGAATCCCCTACTCGAGTTGCGCACCCGCGCCGAGGACGGCGACGTCGAATCGATGGAAGCACTCGACCGACGCCGACTCAGGGACAATGATCCCGTCGAAGCCGAACGCTGGCTGCAGCGAGCAGCCGAACAAGGCAGCCCCACCGCAATGAGCGATCTCGCCGAATTACTGGGCACGCAAGAGCGTTTCACCGAAGCCACCGGATGGATGGAGGCCGCGGCCGCCTGCGGCTGCGAGGGGGCGAGCGCACGGCTGGGCATCCTCTACTGGCAGGCCGGCGACACCGCCGCAGCCGAACGCTGGCTCTGCCCCACCCACGAGCAGGCCGACACCTCCGCCCAATTCCGCGTAGCCCAGATGGCCGAGGCCCACAACCGGCACGCAGAGGCCCAACTCTGGTACACACGCGCCGCCGACGGCGGCAACCCCCACGCCATGCTCAGACTCGCCGTACTCCTGAGAAACAGCGGCGGAACGCGAGGCTACCCCATCGAATTGGCGACCGAGGCCGCCAACCACGGCCTGAACGAGGCCTTCGCCCTCCTCGGCCAGCTCCACATCGAGACAGACAGACCATCCGAGGGCGAAGAGCTCCTCCGTCGCGGCGCTACGCACGGCGACCCAGCCTCGATGTTCCACCTCGCCAGCTACTGGATGCAGCAAGCCTCGACCCACGGCCACCCCCAGGCAAGACAACTGTGGCAGTCATGGCCACCCCACACCCTCGACGACCTAGGCCGATAGGGATCGCCCGCAGCTGCGGCAGCTCGGTCACCGTAGGTGCCAACTGAATACGAATCGTAGATTCACACCGCGGTCATGCCAGCCGCATCACCGCGCCCTCGGCGCATTCGGCAGCGGTGGCACGGGATCTGGCGGTGGCACGGGATCGGGTGCCGGCGGTCGCAGCGGATCCGGCAGAGGTTCGGGACCGGGCGGACACGGCGGAGTCGGCGGCGGCTCCGGTGGCGGGCTCGGATACGGGTACGGCGGCCGATCCGGCTCCGGCGGTACGGGTTCCGGGTCGGGCCGCGGCGGCGGACCCGGCGGCGTCGGTGCCGGATCGGGCACCGGAATGGGCGGCACCGTCGCCCGTAACCATTTCCAACGCCACCACGGCGCAGTCATCGTGTGCGCATATGTCATTCGACGCCTCACCTCCTGCTACGGACGCCCGCGAAGCCCGGCGCGCCACACCGCTCGAGTACCCGGTGAATCGCCACCGAAAAGTAGACCCTCCGCTCGGTCAATGTCGGCCGAGTGCCGGGTCGAACCGCGCTGATCTGAGGAATCCGAATCCGCCTGCTCTACATGTGCATGCCATGCGCATGCCCCTGAAGGTGCTGCGCACCCTGCATAAGGCCGTCCTCGGCGACCGGCTCACCGCCAAGGATGCCGACGCGGCGTTCGGAGCCCTCACCGCCATGCAGATCGAATACGTCGGAACCGATCTCACTCTGCTGCAGTCGGTTTGGGCAATGCACCACAATGCCTCGGTCCACGACGCCGCCCACCTGGCCATCGCAGCCGTGCACGACGCCGCTCTCATCACCTTCGACGCCCGCCTCGCCAAGGCGCCCGAACAAACGGTACCCAATGTAAGCGTCACGCTGCTCTGACCCAGCTGACGGAAAAGTCACAACAGTCGCCATCGCACCGCGGCAAATACCGTGCCAGCATGCGAGACACTTATCCACGATAGTTCTTCGGACGGGGTAATCGCGCAGGGTTGCGCGGCACTAAATCCCCTTTGCCTCATACTCCACAATGCGCCCTCATTTTCTACAACCGCAACATCATTCGTAGACGCAGGCGGCACTGAAGATCATGCCAATGAGCGCCCAATCTGGATTGTCGGGAGTCTCCATCCCGAAATTCTCAAAGAATCCCGGGCAAGCTTCAATCCAATAAGCAGCAGCCTTCATGTAGCCGATCGCAGACTCGTTCTCCAGGGGCATCGATCCGTTCTCCACACGAGCCGCTAGATCATGGATGTAACGGGCCAACTCTTCTCTGGACGATATCTCTGGAATCGCCGCTCTAATTTCAGTCATCCTATCGACCACACCTCTTTATTTTATCTTCTGGAAAGACAACCCACCAGGTTCGACCGCCAAAATCTCCAACTAAGACAATCAAGCCTTGAACTTGAATACCGAAGTCATCAATAAGGAAGGTCCAAGCCCCTCTTTTCCATCATTTCACGGTATGAAATATCCATTCCGGTTACTGTTTCCAGCGCTTCCCGGATAGCGAAGAGTGCATCTTCGGCGTTTTCGCGAGTTAGCTCCAATTCCGCCTCTTCCAGAACCTCTCGCAACACGTGAAGACTGTCACCTTGAATTGTCAAGCCAGGAAACCTGCGCCCTTCCCACTTAACCAAGGAATAATTTCCCAATACGTCTAGTATTTTTGCCTCATACTCCATTATCGATCCTCTCAGTTCATCTCAGTTCGGATAGAAGGTTATGTAGGGCAGACCTTCGGTTGGCGGATGCGTGAGCACGTCTATTCGCCTGCCATAACCAAGTTCGACAGGCCCCATAGGAAGAGAGCTCTTTATCCTGCTCCGTAGGCGCGAATTACTGTCAGGTATTAAGTAGTCCCAGTCCGAGAACGCATGAGAATTTCCCGATGCTCGGCTACCAACCACGTGAATTTCCACACCTCTAGCGTTGGCAGCATTTTGAATGCGACGCGCATCATTTGGGGAAATGTTATCTATGTGACCACCGTTGCCGTACGTCGGGTCCCGTTGCGCGCCCTGATCGGGACTTGACGAGCTTTGATGGCAACCTTCAGGCATGAGCCCGAGCGGATCGCTCCAGACGGTGGGGTTATGCGGATACGCGCCAGGATTGGGAGCTGGACTCAAGCCAAGAGGGTCCTGGGTAAGGAAGCGCCCTGTGCTGGGATCGTAGATGCGGTTCAGGTTGTAGTGCAGTCCCGATTCCGGGTCGTGGAACTGGCCGGGGAAACGGAGAGGCGTGTCGGCGCTGCCGTGCCAGGAGGTCGCGCCCCACAGATCGACCGTTGCCGTGGCGACGGGTTCGGCGGTTTCAGGATCGACGAGGTCGATCGGCGTACCGACCAGGTCGGTGATGATGGCGTGGAACGCGCGGTCGATCGATGTCTGGTCGGTGGTTTGGGTGATCGGGGCGCGGGAGGTGGGTTGGTAGTGCCATCGGGTGGTCGACTCGTTGACGGTCTGTTCGACCAGATACGTGCCGTCCCAGGTGTAGTCAATGCGTTCCAGGACTGCGTCGTCGGAGTCGAGGCGTTGTTTGGTGGTTCGGCGGCCTGCGGGGTCGCAGGTGTAGTGCCAGCGTTGTCCGTCTGGGGTGCGGACTTCGGTGAGTTGGTCGAAGGCGTTGTAGGTGTAGTGCCAGGTGTCGGGTTTGCGGGAGAGGCGGGTGGTGACCTTGCGGACGAGTCGGCCTGCGGGGTCGTAGTGGTAGCGGGTGCGGCCGTCTCTGATCAGTAGGTTTCGGTGGTACTCGCGGCGGTTGGTTGCCGAGTTTCGCTGTTCGACTGAGGATTTGGTGGCGGGCACGTCGGTTGCGTCCGCGTCGGATGTTCTCGAGGTGCCGGGTGATTCGACGCTGGTGATGTTGCTCAGCGGGTCGTAGGAGTATGCGGTCGTCAGTGAACCGTTGTTGGCGAGTGCTGTGACTCTGCCGATCGCGTCGAGCGTGTAGTCCCGTTGCTGCGCTGGACCCTCTGTATTGCTGATGGTGTGGGTGGTGAGGTAGCCGTCGGGGCGGTAGGCGTAGGTGTCGAGTCGCAGGTCTCGCGGGTTCGGGCGGGGTGACGAGGTCGGGGCGAGGTTGAGGGTGGAGGCGGGGAATCCGATGACCTGTTGTGCGGTGACACGGCCGATTTCGGACAGGTCGCGGTTGACAGCGATTTCGCCGACCCGCCACCCGGTCGGTCGGCCGACCGCGTCGTAGGCGAAGGAGATGTGGTGGCTGTCGGCGGTCATACCTTGGACGCGTCCGGTGTGGTTCCACTGCCATGCGGTCGTGGCACCGTTCGGTGTGGTGCGTGCGATGCGGCGACCATGCGCGTCGTAGGCGAATTCCATCGCGGCCTGGTCGTCGAGCCGCTGGGAGGCCAGGTGCCCGGTTGCGGTGTAGGTGAAATCTATTGTGTGGAAAGCTGTTTCACCGTTTCCGGAGGATGCGGCGATGACTCGCCCTGCGGGATCGTGGCGGTAGCGCAGCCAGTCGTCGCTGTCTGCGACGATTTCGGTCACTCGCCCCAGCACATCGTGGGTGTGGTGGCGGGTTTCGCCGTTTGCGGTGGTGACGCTTGCGATGCGGCCGACACGGTCATGGGTGTAACTGGTTGTGGCTTCGTTGTAGTCGGTTTCACTCGCCAGTCGACCGGCCTGGTCGTATTCGTAGGTCCAGGTATGGCCGAGCGGGTTGATGACGGCGGTCAAGCGGCGTTCGCTATCCCAGCGGTAGCGGGTGATCGATCCGTCGGGGTCAGTGCGCGAGGCGAGCAGGTCGAACGCGCCGTAGGTGAGAACGGTGAGGTGGTCGGCGCGATCGGTGTGGGTGAGCAGGTTGCCCTCGCCGTCCCAGGTCCATGATTCGGCGAAACCGTCAGGATCGGTGCGGCGCAGCAGCTTTCCCGCATGTGACCACTCGAAACGAGTTACCGCACCCACTGGATCTGTGACTTGGAGGGGTCGGCCGAAACCATCGCGCTCGACCTGCGTGGTAGCGCCGGTGGGATCGGCGACACGGATCGGCAGGCCCGCCGCATCGATGTCGACAATAGTTCGTGCGCCCGTTGATTCGAGGATTTCGGCGACCGATCCACCGGGGTGATGGCGGTACTCGGTACGCACATCGGCCGCGTCGATGGACGCGGTGAGATTGCCTTGGGCGTCCCATTCCTGATGACGAACGGCACCATCGGCGTCTGTGACCGCTATCGGGCGGTTGCGGGAGGAGTAGGCGATGTCGATCGCGGATCCGTCCGGGCGCACGATGCGGGCGACATCGCCTGAGCCGGTGTAGGCGTAGCGGGTGATCGCCCCATCGGGGGCAATGACTTTCAACGGTTCACGTTCGGCGTTGTAGTCGAAATGGGTGTGCGCGCCGACCGGGTTGACCAGGTCGCGGAGGCGCAGGTCGCGGTCGAAACCGTGGGCGGTGACCGCGCCGAGGGAGTTGGTGACGGTGGTGAGGAGGCCGGTGCCGTCGGGGAAGTCCTGGTAGGACAGGTCGCAGTTCAGCACCCCGGAGGTGCCGCGCTGGCGGACCACTCGACCGGCCTCGTCGTAGGTGTTGACCATGCTGTTGTTATTGGAGTCCGTCCATGACAGCATGCGGCCCGCAACATCGTAGGTGTAGCTTGTGGTCGCGTCGACGGCATTGGTGACGGCGACCAGATTTCCTGCCGCGTAAGTGAATTCGCGGATTCGTGTGGGGGTCTGGTGGCCGTTGTGCTCTGTGATGACCGAGAGGGCGGTGATTCGGCCAGCGGCGGTGGTGATGACGACACGGTAGCCGCCGGAGTGAGTGACCGCGGTCGGCGCGCCCTCGGGGCTGTAGTGGAAGCGGACGCGGTTGTGGTGACGGTCGGTGATGGCGGAGATCGCCAGGTTGCCCAGGCGGGCGTCGAGGCCGCCGAGATCTGCTTCGGGCGCGAAGTGGAAGATGAGTTCGCGCCGGGGGTCGCGGACCTGGTAGAAGCCGGATTCGGTGCGGGTCAGCGTCCAATTGCGGCCTCCCGCTTCCGGTTTCGCGGCGATATCGACTTCCGCGTGCGGGAAGGCCAGCATCAGGCCCTCCTCGCCGAGGAAGGTCACTCCGCCGGAATCGACAATCAGGCGCATGTCGAGGGTGGCCGACCAGGACGGGCCGAACCAGCGACCGAAGCGGTAGCTGGAGCGGTGGGTTCGGCGCAACACCAAGCTCAATACGCCCGGGAGGTCGATATCGGTTTCGGGGAGCAGGAACGCACCAGTGGCGACGTCGACGGGGTCGCCGCAGGTCGTTTTGTCGGGGATATCGCTGGTGTCTTCCGGATGACCGGAGCGGGCGTGGTCGGGAGCCTGATGGTCTGCCGATGCGTTGTGCTCGAACGTCGGATTATGTTCAGGCTGTGCGGGATCGGTGCCGTTGTGATCGCCGGGATGGGCAGGGTCGTGATCGACCCCAGTCCCGTTCGGGTCGCCTGAACCATGCGGTTCACCGGGTGAATCATTGTGGGGTGCAGCCGTATTGGGATCATTGTGAGGTGCCGAGGCAGGGTCCGACGCGGGGTGCGGTCGCGGATCCACCTGTTCACGCGGTTGATCCGGTGAAGAACCGCCCGGCTTCTCCTGATGCGGCACACCGGAATCGCTGTCAGGTCGGGCGTGGGATGGCGCTGAGTCACCGTGCACGTTGTCGGCCTGTTGGTGAGGTGCTGCTGACCCGTCTCCGGGATTGGCCTGCGGGGCAGCGCCATCCGGGTGCGGACCGGCGGCCGGACCGCCCTCCGGGGCAGCGGCTGGGCCGGCACGGGTGTCCGCGGGAAGTCCGGAACCCGCTCGGGTCTCGCCCGGTACTCCAGCTCCCGCGCGGGTCTCGCCCGGTACTCCTGCCCCCGCCCGGGTATCCGCCGGAACCGCGGACCCGGCGCGGGCATCGCCGGGAAGGGCTGATCCACCACGGGTTTCCAGTCCGGCGCCCGTGTCCAGAGTTTGCCCAGGACCCGGTGCTGTCCGCCCGGGCAGGGACGGCGCTTCCACCTTCGGCACCGCACGCGGCGTGAGCCCCGGGGTGTCTTCAAGGAGGCTGGTGGTCGTTTTCGCGAGCCGGGTGGCTGTGTTGATCTCGTCGACAGCTTGGGCGCCCATCTTGGCCGCGCCGCCCGCACCGCCGGTGGCCACGGTCAGGAGGATGTTGCCGGTGATCGCGCCACCGGCCTCGAAGGGGTTCTTGCGAGCGTCGGAAAGCACCGCGCTGACCGTCGCCCCGGGGTCCGCGGCCGCGGTGACCAGGCCGGTCCCGAGGTCGGCCATGTGCCCGAAGTAGGCGGCCGGGTGCGACATGTTGTACGGGTCGAGGATGTTGGTCGAGCGGGCGAACTGCACGATCGAGGAGAAGCTGGTGATCAAACCGGAGTTGAAGCTGACCTTGCCGTAGTCGTAGACGCCCTTGAGGTCTTCGACATCGTCGATCATTCGTTGCGTGAACGGCGGCTCGGTGGGAGCTTCTGATGTTTCCGCCTCGATCCCGGATGCGATCTGGGCGGCGATGCTATCACGTTGGGCGCGAGCGGCTTTGAGGATCGCGCGGGCCTCGTCACGGATCGAGGACCAGGAATCGGTGAGGGACTTGTTCTTCTTGTCCTTGGCGGGCAACGCGTTCCAGGCGTCCTTCTTGGACTTCTCCTCCCGGTCGGCGGCCTCCCACTTGTCGATCGCCTCCTGCGCCTTGGCCTGCCCGGTCTGCACCGCCCAATACCAGTTGTCCAGGTGTGCAGCAGCTTTCGTGAATGCGTCCCCTGCCGTCCACCACAGCTTCGGCTGCTTATCGAACGCGGTGTGGAACGCACTCGCACCCCGGCCCGTCCAGTCGGCCACATCGATGGTCTTGAGCGCATCACCGGTCGACTCGATCGAGCCCGACATCGAATGCAGCTTCTCGATCACATCATGGATCGCCGACGGTTCGCCGCGAATCAGTTCCGTCTTGTCCTTGGTTTGCCCGAGTTCCTTCTCGGTGATCTCCCCGCCCAGCACATCGGCAATCTGATCGCCGATGTCCTCGATGGCATCGGCCAGCCCGTCGGCACCGGCATCGCGCACCAACTCCCCGACCGTGTGCGCGCCCTTGTCCAGGATCGACCCCGCCTTGGTCTCGACATCCTCGACCGCGTTCTCGATCGCATCACCGACCTTGTCGATGAAATCCCCGATCCCCATCTACCGCCCCGCCCCCTCCACACCCGGATTCCGCTCCTGCATGATCTGCGCGGCCTGTTGCGCGGCACCGGTATTCCAGCCCATGCCCTCGTTCGGCGACGACATGACTGCTTGCCCGTTCGCCAATGCCTGCGGCCCCACCGCCTTGATGACCTGGGCGTCGGTGTTCATTTTGTAGACCATGTCCTGAAACGACTGCCCGCTGTAATCCGGATGCATCAACGCGTTGAACCCGTTGTCGGCGAACGTAGCTCCCCAGGACCGCTCGTCGATCTTCTCCTTCGTCAATGTCGGATCCGAGAACAGATGCGAATACACCTCTTTCAACGTGTTCTCGTTCGCCTGATCCATCATGTGATACCGCCCCGCCGCCAACCCCACCGACTGCGCCATCGAATTCGCCGCCTGCACCAGCGACCGCACGCCCCACGACCACCGCTCACAAAACGTCTCGAACGCCGACTGCACCGACGCCTTCCCCGCCTGCAACGGCGACAACGCCAATAACGCGAACCCACGCCCCATCGACCCGGTCTCCTTGACCCCCAGATCCGACAGGTCCCCGATAATCGCGGTGATCCCGGCCTCGGCCTGCTTCAATACCGCCGGATCGACCTTCAAATCCTCACTCACGCACCCACCCCCAACTCATCGGCACGGTCCGCCACCACGGGCGGAAACGCGAACGGCTGCGCACCCACACAATCCACCGACACCCCGGTCGACTCCGATCGCGACACCGCATAATCGATCAACCGGCTGCCGAGCAACACCTGATAGCGATACTCATTCTCAGCAGCGACCTCACCGCGAGCAACCATGTAGCGCGCGTATTCCTCCACACTGGTGAACGCACAAATCCAGTCGATACCCCGCACCCGAAACATGGGAATCCGGTCCTCACCCACCAACCCCACCACCAGCGCGGCGTCCTCGAACGCACGCCGCAGCAGCTCCGGCTGCCCGAACCCGGCGTAGAACGCCCCGATCTCCGATCGCAACCCCGCTCGACCGTCATCAGATGTCATCGCACCCCCTATAGGCAATTCCCCCAGCGAGCAGCACTTCGCCCGAGCCTACAACGATGTTGATCTCGCACCAGCAACCATTCGCACACGGCAACCCGCCCAGTAACGCCCGCGGTCCTGAGCGACCGCTAACTATTGCAAGCAGGCTGCAAATACACGCGTAAGCTTGTTTGGTGAAGCAACTAACCGTCGGTGTAGTCGCGACCTCCCGCAAAGAGGACGAGCACCGACTGGCGATCCACCCCGCACACCTCGACCGGATCGACCCCTCGCTTCGCAACCGCGTCTTTCTCGAGCGCGGCTATGGTGACCGATTCGGCTACTCCGACGAGGACCTTGCGCCGCTGATCGGCGGACTGCGCACGCGCGAACAGCTTTTCGCCGAATGCGATGTGCTGCTACTGCCGAAGCCCCTGGCCGAGGATCTCGAGAACCTGCGCTCCGGCCAGGTCGTCTGGGGGTGGCCGCACTGCGTGCAGGACGAGCGGATGACCCAGCTGGCCATCGACCGCGGCCTGACTCTGATCGCTTGGGAGGCAATGAATCACTGGACTAAGGAGGGCAACTTCAGTGTCCACGTCTTCCACAAGAACAACGAGCTGGCTGGCTACTGCTCGGTCCTGCATGCGCTGCAACTGCGCGGGTCCAGCGGTGACTACGGGCGGCGGATGCGGGCGGCGGTGATCAGCTTCGGCGCCACCGCCCGCGGCGCGGTGCGCGGGCTCTCGGCGCTCGGGATCAGTGACGTCACGGTGTTGACCCAGCGCAGCGTCTCCGCGGTCGCCTCACCGTTCGCGTCGGTGCGGATGCAGCATTTCCAGCGCGACCCGGCCAACCCCAGCCGGACCCTTGCCCTGAAAGCGCCGGAGCCGGGACCGCTGGCGGAGATGCTGGCCCAGTACGACGTGGTCGTCAACTGCATCCTCCAGGACACCGAGGAGCCATTGATGTTCGTACAGAACGAGGATCTGAAGCTGTTCGCGCGCGGAACCCTGTTCATCGACGTCTCCTGCGATGAGGGCATGGGTTTCGAGTGGGCCCGCCCGACCTCGTTCGCCGACCCGATGCTCAGCATCGGAGACGACCTGCACTACTACGCCGTCGACCACAGCCCCTCATACCTGTGGAACTCCGCCACCTGGGAGAACTCCGAGGCATTGCTGGAGTACCTGCCGATCGTGATGGCCGGCCCCGAGGCCTGGGAAGGCAGCGAAACCATCCGGCGAGCGATCGAGATCCGCGACGGCCGGGTCCAGAACCTCCGGATCCTCTCCTTCCAAGGCCGCGCCGCAGCCTACCCGTATGCGGTCATCTGACCGCGGGGACTGCAATCCACGGGGCGATTCGGCCTTATCGATGAAATCCGAAGCGGGGCTCCGAGTCTCGTTCACGGAATAGTCGTCCTGCAACCGGCTTACTCGCTGACACGCGGCTCACGGCCGCCGCGCCGACGCCCGTTTCCCCGCCCGCGACACCGTCATTCCCCCCGACGGATCGCCCCGGTAGAGCCTTCTCCGCCCTGCGCCTACGCGTACGCGACGAAACCTCGGTACCCGCAATAATCTGGGCTGCCGGCCGACCTGAATCCGATCCAAGATCAGAGCTGATACGCGAAAACCCAGGTGTGACCTGGGTTTTCGGAGTGGGCGCACGTCGGATCAAACCGCGGACCGCTGGTGTGTAAAACCAAGCCCGAGATCGGTCGGCGGTTCAGACTTTTACGTGGCGGCGAACGAGGGCGGTGAAGCGCGCGTAGTTGGCGGATCCAGTGAACGCGCTCCGCCATTTGCCGTGGTCGATGTTGGAGATGAGCATCATGAGCGCTGCGGCTGTTTCCTTGCGCGCGCCGGTGAGCCTGGGGTCCGCCAGCTTCCATGTCCGGATCTGGTCTCGGTGCTGGTGAACGATCTCGAACAGGGTGGCCAGATCGGTTACGTCCTTGTCTGTGAACCGATTACGCCAAGCGAGGGCTTTGAGGATGACTGCGGACTCGATATCGGGGACCGGCACGGTGAATTCGAGGGTGCCGCCGGTCAACAGTTGAACAGTAGCGTGGGCAATCACCGCGTCGGCCGCTACAGCCAAGTGCAAGCCGGGCGCCGAATCGAATGCTCGGCCGGCGACCTCGCTCGGACTGGAGCCGCCGAACGAAGCGACCAGAATGTCGACGTCGAGCTGCCCTCTTTCGGTGACCTTGGTATACCGATTGCCAGATTCGGCTTCATAGCCCAGGGCAAGCATCTGCTCATGCAGTTGCCGCTCCACAGCGATGAGCGCCTCCTTATCCATACCAGCGTCCGCGTCGGCCGTGCCACGCAATCGCCAACCGTCCAGCGGGTACACATGCTGCAGCAACTGCACCATGTGACCGCCTATGACGCGGTAGCAGTCCTCGGGTAGTTCGACGGTGGCTGTAGCAAGGTCAGCCAGAGCAAGGAAGCCGCGATCCGCAGCATTGGACGTCGAGGCGATATGGAGTTGGGCGCGACGATGTTCAGGCACCGAACGCTCCGGTGCCGATCGCCGTACGCAATCGATCGGCTGCTTCGCCCGCCGTGGGCGCGGTGCTTGTATTGAGCAGGTCCCACAGCGTGATGGCCGCGTCGGCGAGTTGGTGATTGTTGTAGTGGACGCCGAGTGCGTCGGCCACGCGCGCAACCGTGGGATCTTCGGGGACCACGACCGTCATCGTCGCATCATCGGGTTCAGCCGGGGAGAACCCGACAACAGTGAAGTCGACGATTTCAGAAAGGTACATGCGAACGGTGGAGGGCAGTTGCCAAGGTGCGTACTGATCAGCGGCGAGATCGCCTGACACGACAGCGACTAGCCCCAGTTCGTCCAATAGCTGCAGGGCAGTCGCTGCTTGTGTCGCAGGATCATCCAGTCCGTACCAATAGCTGACCGTCCCGCCGGCACCCGGGTAGTCACGTACCCATCTATCAAGTTCGCCCTCGGTTGCGACCCAACCTCGCGCAGTGCGATCGACATGGGTTGAAAGCCTATGCAAGGCAAGGGAAACGGCTTGCTGACTGACCCCAACTGTTGTTGCGAGTTCGAACTGCTGCAGGGGCCTGGAGGTAAGCGCAAGGACACGCTGAACGGCGCGTCGTCCCCACGCGGGTCTGCGATCGGCGAAAGGGTGCGCATGTTTGCCCGCTTGCAGCAGTACCTGCCCGCCGACAATCACCTGTTCAGGTTCGTCGGTGACCAAATCGAATGCTCCCGCTGCTGCGGCAGCGATCACATCGGGAGTGGCCGACGGTGCCACGTACAAGGTTCGACGGCCCGAGGCTGAGACCTGGTTGGTCAGGCTCGAGGAAAGCCTTTGCCGAACCGCCTTCAGATCCACTCGAGTAGATCCCTGCCCTGGCATCTTCAGCACAAGATCTTTCTGCGTCCCAGCAGCGACGTAAATTCCGGCGCGCATCAGGAGCGGTAGCAGTTGAGCGAGCATGTCTCGTTCCACTACAGAAGCCGCCTTCTTCGCTGTTGCGATAAGCAATGTCAAACAAGCTTACAAGAGCTAGACGCCGTACGCTTGTTTGACAAATCTACAGCATCAGCGTAAAAGTCCGACTATCTTAAAGGCTTGATGGGCTGCTATCTGACCAGATGTAGCTGCGCGCATTGCTTCCAAAACGGAGCTGATACACGAAAACCCAGGCGCAACCTGGGTTTTCAAGGGTGGGCGCAGAGGGGATCGAACCCCCGACCGCTGGTGTGTAAAACCAGTGCTCTACCGCTGAGCTATACGCCCGGAGTCACCCGGTGGGAGACCGGGATCCGGTGTCGATCCGGAGGAGATCCGGGGCAACGGGTTATGAATCTAGCGTGGCGAGGGCTTTCTCCCAAGCCTGCTGGTCACGGGGCTCTCCGGGGCCGTTCATTTCGGAGAAACGGATGATTCCGTCCTTGTCTACGACGAAGGTGCCTCGGTTGGGGTAGCCGGATTTGGCGTTGAAGACGCCGTAGGACTGGGCTACCGAGCCGTGGGGCCAGAAGTCGGAGAGGAGGGGGAAGGTGTAGCCCTGTTCGGCTGCCCAGATTTTGTGGGTGGGCGGGGGGCCTACGGAGATGGCCAGGATTTCTGCGTTGTCGTTTTGGAACTTGGGGAGTTCGTCTCGGACCTTGCAGAGCTCGCCCTGGCAGATGCCGGTGAAGGCGAGGGGGTAGAAGACTATGAGGACGTTTTTGACGCCCCGGAAGGACGACAGGGTGACTTCCTGGTTGTTCTGGTCCTTCAACGTGAAGTCCGGTGCGACCGTGCCGACTTCGAGCGGCATGCGGAAACCCTCCATCCTGTCCGGCGTTCGCGGGCGGCGCATCGCTTCGCTCGCGCAGTACTTGCGCGAGCGAAGAACAGCGTGAAACGCCGCCCGAACGAAAACCTTAGCGAAGAGTGCCTCAGCGCTGCTTCGAGGGCGTCTTGGGCTGAGTCAGGCGTGAGCCGGACCAGTCCCCGAGACTGACGGACGAGGTGTGAGTGAGGCCCGCCGGGGTGGCGGACTCGGCGATCTCGGCCGGATCGACATGCCCGGAATGGCCCGTCTTCGGGGTCAGGACCCAGACGTAGCCATCCTCGGCAAGAGGAGTGATCACGGTCAGGAGTTCATCCACCAGGTCCCCGTCGCCGTCACGCCACCACAGCAGCACTACGTCGACGACCTCGTCGGTTTCCTCATCGAGCATGTCGGAACCGATGGCATCCTCCACCGAGCCCCGCAGTTCGTCGTCGGTGTCCTCGTCCCAGCCCAGTTCTTGAACGGCCATTCCATGTGCAATACCAAGCTTCTGAGCGTAGTTCTGCGCGTCCGCCGCGGCGACCACGGTGGTTTCCTCCTCAACTCCAGACAATAGGTAGATGCAAGCGAACATGGTAAAAGCCCATAGCGCAAGCCGATCGGCCTAATTCGCACCCTAAATGTCGTATGTGAGACCGGATCAACGAGCCGGACAAGCGCTTCGCGCGGCGTTCAACGCGTCGTTGACCTTGCGACTCGCGTCGTTCAGCACCGCGACAGACGAGTTGCTTGTCGTTTTGCGCACCTCGCCCGCCAACCCGCGCGCCGCCGACACATAATCGGTCAGCTTCCACCCGAGATCGGCCGGCAGGTCGGTTCCGGAGGCGCTCACCCGAGTCTCGACCGCCTTCGCCGCGTCATCGAGCGCGTTGGCGGCGCCGTCGCGCTTAGCAGACTGATCGCCGGCGTTGGCATCGTGGGCGTCCACAAAATCGTTGTAGCGATCCACCGCGGTACCGGTGGTGGTGCGGAACGGATCGCAGTTGTCGGCGATCGCCTTCGTCTGCGCCGCCGCGGCCTTCGAAGCCGAGGCCGCCGCCGCAGCGGAGGTCGCTTCCGCGCGATACGAAGTGACCTGGGCCTGATCAACGGTCGGAGTACCCTCGACCGTGTTGGCGCAACCCGCTAGCACAAGTCCCGCGCCGACCGCCGCAGTAGCGCACACCAGTCCGAACCCACGCGGGTTCAGTCTCATCTTCCTCCCCGTTCCTGCCTCGGCCGGTTCCCTGGAGAACGGTACTGGATTTCCGGCTGACATGATGACCTGTGACGCACCATCGACAAGGATGTGAGGTGCGCCGCAGAACCAATCGTTACGGGTACACCGCGAACCAGCGGATGCCCGGGGTAATGACGCTCATCAGATGTCCCACCCCATGTACGAGGAGCAAACGTCTTGACCGACCTGATGCACCCGATTTCTTCGTCGAGTCCCACAAACGGCACGGCAAAAAACCGCCCGGCGGGGGGCCGGGTACGAGTGATTCGCGAGGGGGTGGCGTCATACCTTCCGGACATAGATCCGGAGGAAACCAGCGAATGGCTCGACTCGTTCGACGAGATGCTGGACCGCGAAGGCCCGGGCCGCGCCCGGTACCTCATGCTGCGGCTGCTCGAGCGCGCCGGCGAACGCCACGTCGCGATTCCGGCGCTGACCTCGACGGATTACGTCAACACCATCCCCACCGAGAATGAACCCTGGTTCCCCGGTGACGAGGAAACCGAGCGCCGTTTCCGCGCCTACATCCGCTGGAACGCCGCGGTCATGGTGCACCGCGCGCAGCGTCCCGGTATCGGTGTCGGCGGCCATATCTCGACCTACGCCTCGTCTTCGGCGCTGTACGAGGTCGGCTTCAACCACTTCTTCCGCGGTAAGGATCACGCGGGCGGTGGCGACCAGATCTTCATCCAGGGTCACGCCTCCCCCGGCGTGTACGCGCGCGCCTTCATGGAAGGCCGCCTGACCGAAGACCAGCTGGACGGCTTCCGCCAGGAGTACAGCCACGGCGGCCCGGGCAAGGGCCTCTCGTCCTACCCGCACCCGCGCCTCATGCCGGACTTCTGGGAGTTCCCCACGGTCTCCATGGGTCTGGGCCCGATGAACGCCATCTACCAGGCGCGGTTCAACCACTACCTGCACGATCGCGGCATTAAAGACACGTCCGACCAGCATGTGTGGGCGTTCCTCGGCGACGGCGAGATGGACGAGCCGGAATCGCGCGGCCTGATCCAGGTCGCCGCGAACGAGGGCCTGGACAACCTGACCTTCGTCGTCAACTGCAACCTGCAGCGCCTGGACGGCCCGGTTCGCGGCAACGGCAAGATCATTCAGGAGCTGGAGTCGTTCTTCCGCGGCGCGGGCTGGAATGTCATCAAGGTGGTCTGGGGTCGCGAGTGGGACTCGCTACTGCAGGCCGACCGCGACGGCGCGCTCGTCAACCTGATGAACACCACGCCGGACGGCGATTACCAGACCTACAAGGCCAATGATGGCGCATATGTGCGCGAACACTTCTTCGGCCGCGATCCGCGGACGAAGGAGCTGGTCAAGGGCCTTTCCGATGGCGACATCTGGAACCTGAAGCGCGGTGGCCACGACTACCGCAAGATATACGCGGCGTATACGGCCGCCATGGCGCATAAGGGCCAGCCGACGGTCATTCTGGCCAAGACCATCAAGGGCTACGGCCTGGGCAAGCACTTCGAGGCCCGCAATGCCACGCACCAGATGAAGAAGATGACGCTGGACGACCTCAAGTCGTTCCGCGATGTCCAGCGCATCCCGATCACCGATGCCGAGCTGGAGAAGAACCCCTACCTGCCCCCGTACTACCACCCGGGCATGGACGCGCCGGAAATCCAGTACATGATGGGCCGCCGCGCCAATCTGGGCGGTTTCCTCCCCGAACGCCGCACTTCGGCTAAGCCCCTGCAACTTCCGGGCGATGAGGCCTACCGCACCGTCCGCAAGGGTTCGGGCAAGCAGAGCGTGGCCACCACCATGGCCTTCGTGCGCCTCATGAAGGAACTGCTGCGCGACAAGGAAATCGGCAAGCGGATCGTGCCGATCATCCCCGACGAGGCCCGCACCTTCGGTATGGACTCGTGGTTCCCTTCGTTGAAGATCTACAACCGCAACGGCCAGTTGTACACATCGGTCGACGCCGAGTTGATGCTTGCCTACAAAGAGAGCTCGGTAGGCCAGATCCTGCACGAGGGCATCAATGAGGCCGGTTCGACCGCATCGTTCACCGCGGTCGGCACCTCCTACGCCACCCACGGCGAGCCGATGATCCCGCTCTACATCTTCTATTCGATGTTCGGCTTCCAGCGCACCGGCGACGGTCTCTGGGCCGCGGCGGATCAGAT
This sequence comes from Nocardia sp. NPDC051030, assembly GCF_040683015.1. NCBI lineage: Bacteria > Bacillati > Actinomycetota > Actinomycetes > Mycobacteriales > Nocardiaceae > Nocardia > Nocardia sp. NPDC051030. The sequence continues at coordinate 200,515 of NZ_JBFBCD010000004.1, forward strand.
GTCGCGCGGATTCGTACTCGGAGCAACCGCCGGGCGAACCACGCTCACCGGTGAGGGCTTGCAGCACAACGACGGTCACTCGATGCTGCTGGCATCGACCAACCCGGCGTGTGTCCCCTACGATCCGGCGTTCTCCTTCGAGATCGCGCACATCGTGCGGGACGGCCTGCGTCGCATGTACGGCGGCGGCGCGTCGACCTCGACGTACCAGGAGGCCCTGCCGGGCACCGATCCCGAGACGCATTCGCAGCATCACGAGTTCGGCGGCGAGGACGTCTTCTATTACATCGCCCTCTACAACGAGCCGCAGTCGCAGCCGGCCGAGCCGGACGGCCTGGATGTCGAAGGTCTGCTCCGCGGCCTCTACCTCTATAAGAAGGGCGATGCCGGTGATGTTCGAGCCCAGATCCTGGTCTCGGGCGTGACCATGCCCGACGGCCTGCGCGCCCAGCAGATCCTCGCCGAGGAGTGGGGCGTGCAGTCCGATGTCTGGTCGGCGACCTCGTGGGGCGAGCTCCGCAAGGAGGCCCTCGCCAAGGAGATCGCGAAACTGCGCAATCCGCAGCAGGATCCGGGTCTGCCGTATGTGACCCAGGTGCTGTCGCAGGCGCAGGGTCCGTTCGTCGCCGCCTCCGATTGGATGCGCGCGGTGCCGGATCAGATCCGCCAGTGGGTTCCGGGTGACTTCATCACGCTCGGCACCGACGGCTTCGGATTCTCCGACACGCGTCCCGCGGCGCGCCGCGTTTTCAATGTGGACGCGCACTCGATCGTGGTCGCGGCCCTGTCCGGTTTGGCCCGCGCGGGCAAGATCGACCAGGCCAAGGTCACCGAGGCAGCCGCCCGCTACCGCATCGACGACGTGAACGCCGCGCCGAAGGCGGCACCCGGTAGTGAAGGTGGCGACGCATAACGGACCATAGGCACTGTGGAACGTAAACCGCCGAGGCCGCGCCGGATCAACGAGGGTTCCTCCGAACACGAGGTGTACCTCCCCACCGGCGCGCTCTCGCCGAACCGGCAGACCCGCGATCCGCTTCCGGACACGCTCCTCAAGCGGGTGAAGCAGTTCTCCGGTCGCCTGTCGACCGAGGCCGTGGCGTCCATGCAGGATCGGTTGCCGTTCTTCGCCAATCTGGACGCCGCCCAGCGGGCCGGCGTCCAGATGCTGGTGCAGACGGCGGTGGTGAACTTCCTGGAGTGGCTGCAGGATCCGGAATCGGATATCCGATTCAGTCTCGATGCCTTCCAAGTGATTCCGGACGATCTGGCGCGGCGGCTCACGCTGCGCCAGACCGTCGACATGGTCCGGGTGGCCATGGAGTTCTTCGAACAATGGCTGCCCGCGCTGGCTCGTAATGACCGGCAACTGGTGGCGCTCACCGAGGCGGTACTGCGATACGGGCGTGAGCTCGGTTTCGCGGCCGCCTCGGTGTATGCCAGTGCCGCCGAATCCCGCGGTGCGTGGGATACCCGCCTGGAGGCCCTGGTCGTGGACGCCGTGGTGCGCGGCGATACCGGCCCCGAAATGCTCTCCCGCGCGGCGACTCTCAACTGGGATGCCACCGCCCCCGCCACGGTGCTGGTGGGGACTCCCCCCAAAGACCAGGTAGCGGTTGGCAGTTCCGTACATGCGGTCGCCGCCCGGCACGGCCGCAATGCCCTCGCCGTGGTCCAGGGCTCCCGCCTCGTGATGGTGGTGAGCGGCCATCTGGGCGATCCCTTATATCCCTCGCCGTTCCTGGCCGACCTGCTTGCCGACGTCTTCTCGACGGGCCCGGTGGTGATCGGCCCGACGACTCGCACGCTGTCCGCCGCGCATGTCAGCTCGGTGGAAGCCATGGCCGGAATGGAGGCCGTGGTGGGCTGGCCCGCCGCGCCGCGCCCGGTGCACGCCTCGGAACTCCTACCCGAACGCGCCCTGCTCGGCGACCGCGCGGCGATAGACGCCCTCAACAACTCTCTTGTGTTACCGTTGGCCGCCGCCAGCGCGGATCTCGCGATCACGCTGGACGCGTATCTGGATTGCGGTGGAGCCGTTGAGACTTGCGCCCGCCAGCTGTACATCCATCCAAATACCGTGCGCTATCGCCTCAAGAAGATTGCCGACGTCACAGGTCGCGATCCGATGAATCCGCGCGATGCGTATGTGTTACGAATCGCCGCCACAGTAGGTCGGCTGACACGAACTCGTAACGAAGCACCCACTCCTGCCTCAGGTGTCGCCTCCGTCACAGATGCGAAAGATGGGATGTAACGCAATTCGCGAACCGGACGATCCGGCCAACCCACTTGCCCTTTTGTGGACTCCCCACAAAGTTGCCAACAAAGCTTCATTCGCGCCGACATCTCTGATGAGCCCCATCACAGTGTTTTCTTAGAGGCGTGACAATCGCGTTGTTCGCCCCTGGACAGGGCTCTCAGACACCCGGCATGCTCACCCCGTGGCTCGAACTGCCCGGCGCAGCTGATCGAATCGCGCTGTGGTCGAAGGCTTCGGGACTGGACCTGGCCCGGTTGGGTACCACTGCGACCGCCGAGGAGATCACCGATACCGCGGTGACTCAGCCTCTGGTCGTGGCGGCCGCCCTGCTGGCCTACGCGGAAATCCCACAGGATTCACTTCCTGCGGATACCATCGTCGCCGGACACTCGGTCGGCGAACTTGCCGCCGCTGCGGTCGCCGGAGTCATCTCCGCCGACGATGCGGTGGCACTGGCCGCCCTCCGCGGTGCGGAGATGGCCAAGGCTTGCGCACTCGAGCCGACCGGTATGTCCGCAGTGCTCGGCGGTGACGAAGCCGCCGTGCTCGCCCGGCTCGAAGAACTCGGCCTGATCCCGGCCAACCGCAATGCGGTGGGTCAGATCGTGGCCGCGGGTAGGCTGACCGCGCTCGAAGAACTCGCGGCCAACCCGCCCGAAAAGGCTCGCGTCCGGGCATTGCCGGTCGCCGGCGCCTTCCACACCGCGTTCATGGCACCCGCCCAGGACGCCGTGGCCGAGGCCATTGCCAAGATCACGCCTGGTGAGCCGATCCGAGTTCTGCTGTCGAACTTCGATGGCAAGCCGGTCGCCTCCGGGCAGGATGCGATCGACAAGCTCGCTGCTCAGGTCACCCGCCCCGTGCGCTGGGACCTGTGCACCGAAACCGTTCGTGCGGCAGGAGTTTCCGCGGTGGCAGAGCTGCCGCCCGCGGGCACCCTGGTCGGCATCGCCAAGCGGGAGCTCAAGGGCACCCCGAATCTGGCGCTGAAGACCCCCGCGGACATCCCCGCGCTGGTCGATCTCACCACCACGGACTAACTTGACTCGCGGCCCTGCTCCCTCAACGGCGAGGGGGTGCTTCACCGGGCCGCAGCTCCACCCAACACAATCCGACCCACTACAGGAATAAGAAGGGAGCCACTACAGTGGCCGCTCTGACCCAGGAACAGATCGTCGAAGAGCTCGGCAAGATCATCGAAGAGGTGACCGGCATCGAGCCCTCCGAGGTGACGATCGAGAAGTCCTTCGTCGATGACCTGGACATCGACTCCCTGTCGATGGTCGAGATCGCCGTTCAGACCGAGGACAAGTACGGCGTGAAGATCCCGGACGAGGATCTCGCGAGCCTGAAGACCGTCGGCGACGCCGTGTCCTACATCCAGAAGCTCGAGGCCGAGAACGCTGATGCCGCCGAGCAGATGAAGGCCAAGTTCAGCGCCGAGGGCGAGTAGGACCGACACGTGACCACTCCTTCCACCTTGAACGGGAACTTCCCCAACGTCGTCGTTACGAGCATGGCGGCGACCACGTCGATCGCGGGTGACGTCGATGCGACGTGGAAGGGCCTGTTGAACGGCGAGAGCGGCATCGACACCCTCGAAGATGACTTCATCTCCGAGTACGACCTTCCGGTCCGCATCGGCGGTCACCTGAAGGTCCGTCCCGACACGCTGCTCAGCCGGGTCGAATGCCGCCGGCTGGCCTATGTCGAGCAGCTGGCCATGGTCCTCGGTCGCGAGGTGTGGAAGAACGCCGGCTCTCCGGAGGTCGACCCGCTGCGGCTGGGTGTCGCTATCGGCACCGGCCTCGGCGGCGGCGACGCGCTCATCGACTCGGTCGACAAGCTGAAGAACGGCGGCTATCGCAAGATTTCGCCGCTGGCTGTTCAGATGGTCATGCCGAATGGTCCGTCCGCTGTCGTCGGTCTCGAGCTCAAGGCCCGGGCGGGAGTGATCACTCCGGTCTCGGCGTGCTCCTCGGGTTCGGAAGCCATCGCGAACGCGTGGCGGATGATCGTCATGGGTGACGCCGATATCGTCGTCACCGGTGGCGTCGAGGGCTTCATCGATGCGGTGCCGATCGCGGCATTCTCGATGATGCGCGCAATGAGCACTCGCAACGACGATCCGAAGGCTGCTTCGCGTCCGTTCGACAAGGATCGCGACGGCTTCGTCTTCGGTGAGGCGGGCGCGCTCATGGTCATCGAGACCGAGGAGCACGCCAAGGCTCGTGGGGCCACCATCCACGCCCGGGTCATGGGCGCGGGTATCACCTCCGACGGCTTCCACCTGGTCGCACCGGATCCGGAAGGCACCGGAGCCGGTCGGGCGATGACCCGCGCGCTTCAGACCGCTGGTCTGACCGCGAAAGACATCACCCACGTCAATGCTCACGCGACTGCCACCCCCATCGGTGACACCGCGGAGAAGAACGCGATTCACAAGGCAGGCGTTGCGCATGCCTCGGTGTACGCGCCCAAGTCCGCCCTGGGCCACTCGATCGGCGCCGTCGGCGCGCTCGAGTCGGTGCTGACGGTCCTCAGCATTCGGGACGGCATCGTCCCCCCGACGCTGAACCTCGACAACCAGGATCCGGAGATCGATCTCGATGTCGTGCACGGCGAAGCCCGTCGTCAGGACATCAAGTACGCGATCAACAACTCTTTCGGTTTCGGTGGGCACAATGTCGCGCTCGCCTTCGGCCGGTACTGATTCGAACCGGTTTCCACCGGTGAGCAGCTCTACCGGTTTGTAGACAGCGGTCCCGGCGGGGCTCTCGGATGGCGATCCCGCATCCGAGAGCCCCGCCGGGACAACGACATTCGCAGCCGCTCTCAGCGACCGCACCTTCCTTCAGAGGAGAGTTTGCGATGACCATCATGGCCCCCGCTCACGCTGACACCGCGACCGATCCTCGTGATCCGATGGGTCGGTTGCAACGCTTTTTCGATCCCGGAACAGTTCTTCCCCTGCACCCGCGTGATAAGTCGGGTGTGCTCGCCGCCATCGGTGAAGTCGATGGCGTGCGTACCGTCGCCTACTGCTCGGACGCCACCGTCATGGGCGGCGCGATGGGCGTGGAGGGCTGCAAGCACATCGTCGATGCGATCGATACCGCCATCGACTCCAAGATTCCCGTTGTGGGCCTCTGGCATTCCGGTGGCGCACGACTGGCCGAGGGCGTCGAGGCGCTGCACGCGGTCGGCCTGGTCTTCGAGGCCATGGTCCGCGCCTCCGGCCTGGTCCCCCAGATTTCGGTGGTCGTCGGCTTCGCCGCCGGTGGCGCCGCCTACGGTCCCGCACTGACCGACATTGTGATCATGGCTCCCGCTGGGCGCGTATTCGTGACGGGTCCGGACATCGTCAAGACGGTGACCGGCGAGAACGTGGATATGGAAACCCTCGGTGGGCCGGTCACCCACGGCAAGAAGTCCGGCGTCTGCCACATCATGGCCGACGACGAGGCCGATGCCATGCACCGTGGCCGCCGCCTGGTCTCCATGTTCGCCGAGCAGGGCGAGTTCGACCTGGTCGCCGCCGCGCACGGCGATGTGGACCTCAAGGCCATGATGCCGGAGTCCGCCAAGCGTGCCTACGACGTCAAGCCGATCCTGCATGAGCTGCTCGACAATGTCGACGGCGAAAGCTCTTTCGAGGAGCTTCAGCACGGGTACGCGCGCAATATCATCACCGGTCTGGGTCGCCTCGGCGGTCGCACCGTGGGCGTGCTGGCCAATAACCCGATTCGCATGGGTGGCTGCCTCAACTCCGAAAGTGCCGAGAAGGCAGCGCGTTTCGTGCGCCTGTGCAACGCCTTCGGCATTCCGATGGTCGTCGTCACCGACGTCCCCGGGTACCTGCCCGGCGTGAGCATGGAGTTCGAGGGCGTGGTGCGCCGCGGCGCGAAGCTGCTGCACGCCTTCGCCGAGGCCCGCGTCCCGCGCGTCACCCTGGTGACCCGCAAGATCTACGGCGGCGCGTACATCGCCATGAACGCCCGCTCGCTGGGCGCGACGGCCGTATACGCCTGGCCCGGTTCGGAAGTCGCCGTCATGGGCGCCAAGGCCGCGGTCGGCATTCTGCACAAGAAGGCCATTGCCGCTGCCCCCGAGGAGGAGCGCGAAGCCCTGCTCGAGCGGCTCACCGCGGAGCATGAGGCGATTGCCGGTGGTGTGGAACGCGCCATCGCGATCGGTGTCGTGGACGAGGTCATCGACCCGGCCAAGACCCGGTCCACCATTGCCGCCGCCCTGGCCGCGGCTCCGGCACGGCCGCAGCACAATAAGAACATTCCGCTGTAATTCGTTACGCGGCAACGGAAGCGGGGGGGGGCCGGGGGGCCCCCCCCCGGCCGTTTAACCGGGGGATGGGGGGGGGGGGATTTGGGGGTGGGGGGGTGAAGGTTTTAGGGGACCCCAAAGGCGGGCGACG
>NZ_JBFBCD010000004.1:207219-237472 GCF_040683015.1 Nocardia sp. NPDC051030
TTTTTTTTTTCTCCGTCCACCCCCCGTAACCCAAAAAAAAAAACAACTGCCCCTTTAATTTGGTCCCGGGCCCCCGCCCGGGGGGGCCCCCGGGGCCCCCCCCCGCTTCCGTTTACCCGGTCAGAGTGCCGGGCGGATATTGGCGTTGTGGTGGAAGACGTTGTCCGGATCCCAGACGGCCTTCAGCGCGGCGAGCCGACTGTACTTCTCGCCGTAGGTTTCCTGAATGCGCTGCTGGTCATCGTCATTGAGGAAGTTGATGTAGCCGGCCCCGGAACTCGCGTGCGGCCGCAGGGCGTCCCAGAAGTCGCGAACCCATTGCCGCTCGGGTTCATAGGTGGCCTGGTCGGGGCTGATGGCGCTGATATTGATGACCCACTGCGGTTGCCGGGAGCCTCCGAATGCTGTTGCTGCAGAATCGGTCTCGGTATACCTGCCGAGGAGCGGGAAGATCGGGACCAGTGTCAGCGGGGACAGCTTGCCGGGAACCCACCGCACGAATTCCGCGATCACCGCATCGCTGAAATCGTCCACATAGATTGCCTTCTCGTAGGCGAACTGGCCGCGCGGGGCGGACTCGTCGAACATCTGCTGCAATTGCGTGTACGGAATCGGCGTCACCAGATCCCAGGCCGGAGCCGGAGCGGCGGCCCGCAATGGCGCGACGACCTCGGCCAGCTCTTCGGGAGCCCCGAAACCGACCACCGCCACCACGAATCCCGGTTGCCCCCAATAGTTTTCGGGCACAAACGGAGCAGGCGGCGCGCTGACGCCCAGGATCGCGGCACAGTACCCGGAGGGCAGCTTCGCAATGAGATCGCGGCCCGCGGCGACTCCGGCCACACCGTGCTCGGGCGTCCAATAGAGCATGGTCAGCTGTACCAGCGGCGGCAGATCATGCAGGGCGAAAGTGAACGTGGTGACAATGCCGAAATTGCCACCGCCGCCGCGCAATCCCCAGAACAGCTCGGGGTTCTCCTCGGCCGAGGCGATCACGATCTCCCCGGCCGCGGTGACAACCTCTGCGGAAACCAAACTGTCGCACGACAATCCGCAACGCGCGGTAAGCCAGCCCATGCCACCGCCGAGCGTCAATCCCCCGATGCCGGTGTCGCTGATGAATCCACCGGTGACCCCGAGCGCATGTTCCGTGGTGGCGGCGTCGACCTGCAACCACTGCGCTCCCCCACCGCAATGCGCCAGCTTCGCCTCCGGATCGACGGTCACGTCGTCCAGCGCGCCGAGGTCGATCAGCATCGCATCATCGGCGACCGCATGACCGGCATAGTTGTGCCCACCCCCGCGCACCGTCACATCCAGACCGTGCCGCCGCGCCTCGGACAAAGCCGCCGCAACCCCCTTCGCACTCCCCGGCCGCACGATCACGGCGGGCCGCCGATCGAAACAGCCGTTCCACACCAGTCGCGCCACGTCATATTCCGGATCCCCCGGCGCGATGACCGCCCCTCCGGTCAGCGCCCGTAATCCATCGATATCGATCCCGACATGTGTCATAGCCTCGGTCCTTCCTCGTCGACATCTACGGATACGGCCGCTGCACCCATCCCGTTCGATCACCTTCTTCACGACCCCACATCCCTGAAACCCGCGGGACACGAAGGTGATACATGGGATATCTAGCGTTCCGGCATGGTCGAAACGATGGATGGTGACGGGTCGGAGGCGGTGCGGCGGACGCCCTGGTATCGCTCGATGTTCGTGCAGCTGGCGGTGGCGGTGGTCGGCGGCATCATCGTCGGGCAGTACGGGCTGAAATCCCTTGGCAGCTACGGGAAGCTCATTGCCTGCTGCTATGGGGCGGCATTGCTCTTCATTCTGGTGCTGGCACTGGTGAGCCGGGTCCTGGCCGGTGTGAGCCTCTGGAAGTTCGTGCGCTACATCAAGGATGAGCTGTTCGTGGCGCTGGGCACGGCCTCCACCGAGGTCGTGCTGCCCCGCATCATGACCAAGCTGGTCGATGCGGGTGCTTCGCGGGCCACCACGGGATTGGTTGTGCCGACCGGTTATTCGTTCAATCTCGACGGCGCGACCCTGTATCTCGCCGTCTGCGTGCTCTTTCTGGCTCAGGCCGTGGGTGTGGATCTGTCCCTGGGCGAGCAGGTCACGGCCCTGCTGGTGCTCATGCTGACGTCGAAGGGCATGGCGGGAGTGCCGGGTTCGTCGTTCCTGGCCCTGTCCGCCACCATCAGCGCGATCGGGCACGGATCGATACCCGTTGCCGCCGTGGCGATCCTGCTCGGCGCGGACCGGATCATGGATTCCATGCGGGTGACGGTGAACCTGCTCGGCAACTGTGTCGCCACGCTGGTCGTCGCGAACTGGGAAGGCCAGCTCGACCGGGAGCGTCTGCGACGGGTCCTCGACGGCGAAACTGTCGAACCGCTCGAGGAACCCGATCCGATGCTCGCGGCCGCCGGGGATTCCGGAACGGTCTCGGTCTAGGGCTCAGGAGTAGAGGCGGATCTGTTCGGCGGATTCGTTCTGGCTGGCGCATTCCTGGTAGGGGTTGGGGTTGCCTTGGCGTTCGCCGCAGACCCAGCGGATGTCGGCGACGGTGACGGCGATATCGCCATTGGATTGCTTGGCGCGCTCGGCGGCGTAGGCATTGACCACTTCGGAGGCGGTGGGGCAGAAGTCGTTTCCCTTGGCGGTGCCCGCGACTATGGCCAGGCCCCAGGGGCCCGCTCCGCAGTGGACGATCTCGTGACCGGCGGCCGGGAAGGGAGCGGTGCTCGCGGGTTTGGCCGAGGTTGGGTTGCTGGTGGCGACGGTGGATTTGGCCTCGTCATTGCAGGCGGTCAGGCTCAGGGTCAGAGCGCCTGCCATGGCTAGGAGGGGCAAGGAAGCGAGGATTCGCCGCATGGGAGCTCCTTTTCGTACCGACTGGACTTATCGTGCCTCTGGCGCGCCACGCAGCGCGACGGCACGCTTCGGATCATCGGTTCGAGCGTCAGCCGACGTCGCGGCGGAGCCAGGTGACCTCCGCGCCCTCGCCGCCGAGGCGGAAGGGTTCGAGGGCGTCGTCCCAGGCGGTGCCCAGGGCGCGGTCGATTTCGGCGGCAATGTCATTGGGGCTGGAGCGGCCGTGGGCGCGGGCGTCGGCGACTATGGCGCGCAGGCGCATTTCGCCGACCATGACGTCGCCATTGGCACTCATCGCGCCGTTCCAGAGGCCGAGGCCGGGGACGAAGCTGTAGCGCTCGCCGTCCACACCCTCGCTGGGGTCCTCGGTGATTTCGAAGCAGAGGATGGGCCAGTCCCGCAATGCCTTGGCTAACCGTCCTCCGGTACCGACCGGGCCGTACCAATCGGTGGTGGCCCGCAGGCTTCCGGGGGCCGCGGGCTGGGCGGTCCATCGTAGTTTGGCGGGGGCCTTGAGAGTGGAGGTGAGCGCCCATTCGATATGCGGGCACAGCGCGGCCGGCGATGAATGGATATAAACGACTCCAGACGTCGCCTCCGCGAACTGACTCGACGCGCGCACCACTGACACCTCCGGCTGGACGAGGGACGTCTTCCCCAACGACCTCTCATAGCCGGCGTTGCCCGAGTTTACTGGAGTGCCCGGTGTTACGTGTGATGCTTGATGGACGTGTCGCGGTTCCGGTCAAACCCGGCGAGCGCTAACCAAACTCCGCGATGACGGCATCACTGAGGGTCGGCCACGCGGCCCGGGCCCAGTCACCGAAATTTTCGTCCGCCAGGGACAGACACGCCATACCTGTTTCCGGCTCCACCCAGAGAAACGTGCCGGTTTGGCCGAAGTGCCCGAAAGTTCGTGGCGTGTTCGCGCCACCCGTCCAATGCGGCAGTTTGTGATCGCGGATTTCGAAGCCCAAACCCCAGTCATTGGGACGCTGCGACCCGTAACCGGGAAGTACGCCATTGCGTCCCGGGAATTGCACTGTGCTTGCCTCGAAAAGCAATTCGGCACTCAGAATCTTCGGATTCAGCAATTCTTCAGCGAACCGCAGCAGGTCTGCGACAGAGGAGCGCCCGGCATGCCCGGCCGAACCGACCAGCGCCGAGGAAGTCATGCCCAGCGGCTCGAACACCGCCTCGTGCAGGTATTGATCGAAGGGGATGCCGGTCTGCTCGGCCACGAAATCCGCCAGCACCTCAAACCCGGCACTGGAGTAGATGCGCCGCAGCCCCGGCTCGGATAGCACCTCGGTGGTATCGAAGGCCAGACCGGAAGTGTGCGCCAGCAGATGCCGCACCGTGGAACCGGGCGGCCCCGCAGGCTGCTCCAACTCGATCGCACCCTCCTCGACCGCGACCAGAACCGCATACGCCGCAAGAGGTTTGGTCACCGACGCGAGCCGGTAGACCTTCTCGAGGTCCCCCTCGGTATCGACCACACCCTTGTCTCGGACCACGACACCCGCCGCCGCATTCCGGACCGGCCACTGTCGAATCTGCTCCAGCGCTCGCACACGATGAGCCTACGAGCCGATCACGATCCGCGCCCGAACGGGGCGGCGACTACTGCGAATGCAGCTCGACGGGCGCGGCCGGAGCCTTGTTGAGCGCGGAGCGGCGGCGGCCGTAGCCGAAGTAGACCACCAGGCCGACGGCCGACCAGAGGGCGAAGGCCAGCCAGGTCACGCCCGGGAGGTGGGCCAGGAGGTAGACGCACATGCCGACGCCGAGGACCGGGACCAGCGGGACCAGGGTGCGGAAGGTGCGCGGCAGATCCGGCTTGGTGCGGCGCAGCACCAGGACACCGATATTCACCAGGCCGAAGGACACCAATGTGCCGATATTGGTGGCGTTCACCAGCTCTCCGAGCGGGATCAGGGCCGAGAGCACCGCGACCACGCCGCCGACGATGAGGATATTGGTGGTCGGCACCCGCTTGGCGCCTACGCGGGAGAGCATCTTGGGCATCAGACCGTCACGGGACATGGCCACCAGGATTCGGGTCTGCCCGTAGAGGACGGTCAGCACCACCGAGGCGATGGCCACGACCGCGCCCGCCGCGAGAATGGTTGCGGGCCAGCCCTTTCCGGTCACCGTCTCCAGCACGGTGGCCAGCGAAGCACCGGAGCTGCTCACGTCATCGACACCGACGGCGCCGACCGCGGTCAGCGCGACCAGCACGTACACCAGGGTCACGATGCCGAGCGAGATGATGATGGCGCGCGGCAGATCCCGCTGCGGATTCTTGGCTTCCTCACCGGCGGTGGATGCGGCGTCGAACCCGATGAACGAGAAGAACACCATCGAGGCGGCCGAGGTGATGCCCGCGACGCCTGCGGGCGCGAACGGGTGCAGATTGTCGGAGTTGAACGCGGTCACGGCGACCACCACGAAGAAGATCAGCACCGCGATCTTGATCATGGTGGTGATGGTGGTGACCCGGGCGCTCTCCCGAATGCCGTCCAACAGCACCAGCGTCGCGATCAATACCACCACGGCCGCAGGCAGATTGATGGTGCCGCCGTCGCTGGGTGCGCTCGACAGCGCGTCCGGAATCCGCCACCCGATGGTCGAGCCGAGGAACTCGTTCAAGTACGCGCCCCACCCGACCGCCACCGCGGCGACCGACACCCCGTACTCCAGCAACAGACACCACCCGCACACCCAGGCCACGATCTCCCCGAGCGTGGCATAGGTATAGGAGTAGGCAGACCCGGAAACCGGCACCGCCCCCGCCAGCTCCGCATACGACAACGCCGAGAACAGCGCGGCCAGCGCCGCGACCACGAACGAGATGACCACCGCGGGCCCAGCCAACGGCGCGGCCTCCCCCAGCACCACGAAAATGCCGGTCCCCAGCGTCGCACCCACCGACAAGGCGATCAGAGAAATGAGCCCCATGCTCCGCTTCAGCGAAGTGTGCTCACCATCCGAAGCGAGCTGCTCAACAGGCTTGGTCCGCAGCAATGATGCGGTAATCCGAGGGAGTTCAGGCACGTACGTCGACGCTACCTGGTGAACACGCGATCCCCAGGAATGGGGTGCCGTGTCAGCCGACCCTCCCGCCCGTATCCAGTTACTCGATGGCGTCGTTCGGTTCCGGTCCCTGGGGTGTGGCCGGGAGGGGTTGTGGGTGTGGGGAGCGCGGTTACGATCGGGGCATCATGAGCGAGCGTTTTGCGGTCCACGGCGAGGTGGAGAGCGGTTTCGGGCCGGTGGCCGATGCTTTTCGGCGGAACTTCACCCAGCATGGGGAGATCGGGGCGGCGGTCGCCGTTTATGACGGGGATCGGTCCGTGGTGGATCTTTGGGCCGGGCACCGGGATCGGAAGCGGACCAAGGCCTGGGAGCGGGACACCATGGCCCCGGTGTGGTCCTCCACCAAGGGGATGGCCGCGTTCGTGGTGGCTTCGGCGGTGTCGCGGGGACTGCTGGATTATGAGGCTCCGGTGGCGCAGTATTGGCCGGAGTTCGGGGTGAATGGCAAGGAGTCGATCACCGTCCGGCAGTTGATCGATCATCAGGCCGGGCTGGCCGCCCTGGATCGGGCCGTGCGGTTGACGGATATGGCCGATCTGGATGGGCTGGCCGTGATCCTCGCCGAGCAGAAACCCTTGTGGCAGCCGGGCACTCGGCACGGATACCACCCGATCACGGCCGGGCTCTACCAGGGTGAACTGATTCGCCGGGTCGACCCGAAGCACCGCACCCTGGGGCGGGTTTTCGCCGAGGAGTTCGCGGCCCCGCTGGGCTTGGACTTCTATATCGGCCTGCCGGAAGACATTCCGATGGATCGCATCGCGACGCTCTCCGCCACGGAGGGCCTCGATGTCCTGCGCTACGAGCGAGATCTCCCCGTGCGCATAGGCATTCAGCTCTACGCCAAGCGCGGCCTCTCCTTCCGAGCCCTGAGCAGCCCGCAGGTGGGAGCCCCCGCGCGGGGTGCCCGCCGCGAATTCCTTTCGGTGGAAAGCCCGGCCGCCGGTGGCGTCGGCACCGCCCGCTCGCTGGCTCGCGTCTACGGCGCGGCCGCATCCGACACCGGCGAACTTCCCATCACGGCGGAGCTGCTCACCCGCTTGGCCGCCGCCAAGACGGCCGACGACGTCCCCGCCGAAGACCTGGTCCTGCTGACTCCCAGCCGGTACCACCTCGGCTTCCGAAAGTCCCGCGGCAGCTTCCGTTTCGGCACCGACGCCCGGGCCTACGGCACCACCGGCTACGGCGGCTCATTCGGCTTCGCCGACCCGGCCACCGGCCTGGGCTTCGGCTACGCCATGAACCGCCTCGGCATGGCCGTCCTGGACGACGCCCGCTCCCGCAACCTCCGCAACGCCCTCCTCCGCTGCGTCTGATCCGGCGACTTCACCCACCGATTCCCGTCTTCACCCGCCCAATTGCACGGGTGAAGAACACAATCCGTGTCAGTGGTTGGGGTCGACGTCGTGTGCGTGGTGGACGAGGTCGTGGATGAAGTACTTGGCGAGGGTTTCCACGGTGAATTGGGAGCCGTTGCTGCGGCGGGCCACCAGGGGAAGGTCCTCGGGTGGGACGGATTCGAAGGCGCGGGCGGTGGTTTCGGCGGCGCTGGTCAGTTCGGAGGCGACTGTGGCGGGGTTCTGGGCCGCGTAGTTTTCGGCTTCGGCGCTGTCGTCTTGGTCCCAGTTGGCGAACATGGGGATGCTGCCGTCGAGGGTGACGGCCGGGTTGTAGCCACCGATGACCGGGCCCGGGCGGGCGGAGGCGGTGCGGGTGATGTCGAGGCGGTGCTCGAAGATGCGGCAGACGTCGCGGACGTGGGCGGCGTACTCGACGGCGGACCAGGTCGAATCGTCCGGGCGCACAGCGGCATTCGGGCGTTCGAGGGCGAGGGTCAGGCGTGCCGTGCTGGCGCGGGTCAGGCCGGGGACCGCGTCGAAGGCGGTGGCTGCTGGGTCGAATCCGCATTCATCGCAGGCTTGTTCGAGGACCCAGGTCCAGTCTTTGGCGTCAGGAACGATCGGCATGCGAACAACATACGATGGCAATACTTTTTCGACCACCAATATCCCGCCATCCCAAGCAAAAATCGCGTCAAGTTTGCCGAGGCCACCAAGATCAGGGAGCTCTCATGGCGGAATCGAGGTCGAAATCCCGCCACCAGAGCTCCCTCGGCGATCCGGGCTATTCGATGATGCTGTGCGCCTTCTCGAAGAGTTCGAGGGTGATGGCGTGGAGGAAGTCGCCCACCTGTTTCGGGGCTTTGCCTGCGGAGGCCCGGGCGTAGGTGCCTTCCAGGACGATGCCCAGCTTGAAGCAGGCCAGAACCGTGTACCAGGGGACATTGCTGAGGTCGCGGTCGGAGAATTTGCCGTAGTGGGCGACCATTTCGTCGACGGTGGGGAGGCCGCCGGTCGCGCCGAGAGTGCCGGTCAGAGCCGAGCCGGTGGTGCCGGGTTCGGGGCGGGTGGCGATCTGCCAACCGAGGTCGAGCAGGGGGTCACCGATGGTGGACATCTCCCAATCGACCATGGCGACGACCTGCGGGCCGGTGTAGGAGAACATCATGTTGGCGAGGTGGCAGTCGCCGTGCAGGATGCCGGGCTGCCACTGCGCCGGGCGATTGCGGTCGAGCCAGTCGCCGATGCGGTCGACGCCCGGGATCTCCGGTCCGGCGTAACCCTCATTGGCGCTGTAGGACTCGAGTTCCTTGAGCCAGCGCGGGACCTGGCGCTCCAGGAAGCCTTCGGGTTTGCCGTAGTCGGCCAGGCCGAGCGCCACGTGATCGAGCGAGCCGAGGCGGGCGATCGCCTCCACCGCGGACAGGCCCATCTGCCGCCGGACCTCGGGATCACCGGCGTGCAGTTCGGGGAGTTCGTTCTGCGGATTGAAACCGTCGATCGGCTCCATGAGATAGAAGTACGCGCCGATGAGCGACTCGTCCGCATCGGCGGCGATCACCCGCGGTGCGCGAATGCCGGTGCCGTCGAGCGCGCTGAGAATGCGGGACTCGCGGTGGATGACATTGTTGCTGGCGGCCCGCAGATGCTTGGGTCCGCGCCGCAGGACATACGAGCGACCGCCGCGGTCGAAGCGCAGCATGATGTTCTGCGTTCCGCCGCCGAGCGGTGTGACGTTCTCGAATTCCCCGCCGGGCAAGCCCTGCTCATCCATCCATGTACCAACGGCGGCGAAATCGACTAGGTCGCGATCCACCTCGACCGGCTGCGCTACAGACATCCCCACATTGTGCCGTACGCCACGACTGGAACTGAAGGCATATGCCAGCAGTAGTGGCCGGGGCCTCGTTCGCGCAGGTCGGAACGCGGTATCCGAGGGGCGCTGGCGTAAAGTGCCGGGCAAATGCGCACGCTGCTGATCGACAACTACGACTCGTTCACCTACAACCTGTATCAGCTGATCAGCAAGGTGAACGGAGTGGAACCCGTCGTCGTACGCAACGACGAGGTGTCCGATGCGGCTGCCCTGGACCTGGATTCCTTCGACAATATCGTCATCTCCCCCGGGCCCGGGCGGCCCGACGTGGCGCGCGATTTCGGTATCTCGGCCGAGCTGATCGCGCACTCCGAACTGCCGTTGCTGGGGGTGTGCCTGGGACATCAGGGCATCGTGATCGCCGCGGGCGGACTCGTCACGACCGCACCCGAGGCCCGGCACGGCTATCCCGATCGCATCACCCACGACGGGCGCGACCTGTTCGCCGGAGTGCCACAGGATTTCACGGCCGTCCGCTATCACTCGCTCTGCGCCGCCATGCCGCTACCGGAGGAACTCGAAGTCACCGCGACAGCGCCCGACGGCGTGATCATGGGCGTGCGTCATCGCAGCCGCCCGCAGTGGGGTGTGCAGTTCCATCCCGAATCCATTGCCAGTGAATATGGTTCGGCGCTGATCCGGAATTTCATGCGGCTCACCGCCGAACCCGGCACACATCCCCGGCCCCTGCACGGCTCCTCGGTCACGCGGCGTCCGGCCGTGGAGGCGGATGTGCCCGCGCTGGCCGCCATTCCGCCCAAGCTCGAAGAGCGCACTCCCCCGGTCGATTACACCGTGGAGCAGACCGTGGTCGAGCGGGCGGTGGATGCGGAGGCGGTGTTCCTGCGGCTGTATCGCGAGTCGCCGACCGCGTTCTGGCTCGACAGTGAGCATGTCGAGCCCGGGCTGGATCGGTTCTCATTCCTGGGGGATGCGTCCGGGCCGCTCGCGGAGACGGTGCGGTACCGGGTGGGGACGAGTCGGGTCGAGGTGGCGTCCGCCGAGGGACTGCGCAGCGTGCCGGGCGGAGTGCTCGACTACCTATCCGGTGAGCTACGACGGCGACGGATCGAATTCCCGGATGTGCCTTTCGATTTCGTGGGTGGGTATGTCGGATATCTCGGCTATGAGATGAAGTCGGATTGCGGGGCCGCGACGACGCATCGAGCGCCCGCACCGGATGCGCAGTGGGTGTTCGCCGATCGGCTGATCGTGGTGGATCACGAGGCGGGGCGGACGCATTTACTCTCGCTGGCCGAGTCGCACCCGGATTCCGTTCGGGCCGCGCGGGATTGGCTGTCCGCTACGCGTGCGATCGTGGAAACCCTTCCGACTTGGGAGAATCCGCCGGATCTGGAGTTGCGTGCCGAGGAGCGAGTGGTCGCACCGCTGCTGACCCGTGGCCGGGAACGCTATCTCGCCGATGTGGAAGCCTGCCGAAAGCAGTTGCGAGCCGGGGAATCCTACGAAATCTGCATTACCGACAGCGCGTACCTGCCCGCCGGCGGCGATGGCGATGGCGACCGCGATGGCCTGGACGTCTATCGCACCCTGCGCCGCTGCAACCCCGCCCCCTACGCGGCCTTCCTGCGCTTCGGCGACCTGGAGGTGGCGTGCTCCTCACCGGAGCGCTTCCTCAAGCTCGACCGCTCCCGCACCGTGGAAAGCAAGCCGATCAAGGGCACCGCTCCGCGCGGCCGCACCCCTGCCGAGGACGCACAGCTCGCCGCGGAACTGGCGCGCAGCCCCAAGACCCGCGCCGAAAACCTCATGATCGTCGACCTGCTCCGCAATGACCTGGGCCGGGTCTGCGAGATCGGCACCGTTCACGTCCCCGAACTCATGGCCGTCGAGACGTATATGACCCTGCACCAATTGGTTTCGACGGTCCGCGGCACCCTCCGCCCTGAACTGGACGTAATCGACTGCCTCCGAGCATGTTTCCCGGGCGGCTCCATGACCGGTGCCCCCAAACTCCGCACCATGGAGATCATCGACACCCTCGAAACCGAAGCCCGAGGCATCTATTCGGGCACCATCGGCTTCCTCGGCCTGGGCGGCACCGCCGACCTCAACATTGTCATCCGCACCGCGGTCCGCCACGGCAATCGCTGGCGAGTGGGCGCGGGCGGCGCAATCGTCCTCGACTCCGACCCCACCGACGAGTACCACGAAATGGTCTGGAAGGCCGCCGCCGCCCTCCGAGCCCTCCCCGGCATAGGCGTACCCCCTACCGCCCCACTACCTTCCGCCTGACCCCGGTGACGCCGCTATTTGCGGCGGCCGCGGGTCGGCTTCTGCGCTGGAGGTTCCGGGGCGGGCTGTTCGCGGCCGGTGAGGCGGCCGAGGAGGGAGACGCCGGGGAGTTTTTCGAGGCGGGTGAAGAGCTGTTCGGCCATTTCGGTGGCGGATTCCAGGCGGGTGAGGAGTTTGTCGTAGGCGACGAAGGCGGGTTCGGCCAGGGCCAGGGTGCGGTCGAGGCGGTCGATGGTGGAGTTGAGGCGTTCGACTGCGGTGGTGAGGTTTTCGATCAGGTCGGGGAGTTGGGCGGCCAGTTGGATGGAGGCCGGGGGAAGGCGGACCGCGGTGTCGAAGGCTTGCGAGGCCGTGAATTGGGCGGAGTCGAAGGCTTGACCCGCGGCATTCTGGGCGGAGCCCAGGGCCACACCGGCGGCGGTCTGGGCGGCTTCGACGGCGGCCTGAGCTGCGGCGAGAATGTCACCGGCGGTGGGGACACGCGGGGGCTGAGGTTTGGCGCGGGGCGGCTGCGATTTGCGCGCGGGCCCCTTCGGAGTGGTCATGATTCCACTGTGCCGCACGTTCGGCCGCATGCAAGTCAACTGACCATTGAATCGAGTGTTCCACCGTGCAGGCCTTTCCCGGCGTGTCCCCTGCACCATCGAACACTCGATCTGTGGACTGCGGTGGGTGAGGGTTGTCGGGGGTAGGTGGCATAGTTTTCGATCACGATGAAACTGACCAAAGGTGGAAATGGGGCGGTTCCGACTTCGCTTCTGACGGTGGTGCTTTCGTGGCAGTCGGATCATGCGGTGGATGCGCATGCCCTGTTGTTGACGGGGGCGGGGCGGGTTCGGTCGGATCGGGATTTCGTGTTTTTCAATGCGCCTCGGCACGTGTCCCAGGCGGTGACCTTGGATCAGGAGCCTGCGCCGGGGACGGCGCGGTTATCGGTGTCGCTGCCGCGCACCGAAGCCGAGGTGGAGCGGATCGTGGTCACCGGGTCGGTGGAGGGCGGGTCGTTCGCCGAGGTGGCGGGGCTGGTGCTCACCGTGTTCGATCACAATCGGCCGGTGGCGTGGTTCGAGGTCGCCGATTCGGACTCGGTGCGCGCCATGATGTTCGGGGAGTTCTATCGGCGTGAGGGCGAGTGGCGGTTCCGGGCCGTGGCGCAGGGGTGGGCGAGCGGGCTGGCGGGGATCGTCACGGAATTCGGCGTGCATGTGGATGATCCCGGGGATGCGCAGCCGAGCGGTGAGGTCGCGCAGCGACGCCCGAATCGGGTGCCCTCGCTGGAGCGGGAGACCAGGGAGGAACCGCTACGGCCGCCGGAGGGTTCCGGACGCGCCGACTGGCATCCGGATCCGGAGGGGTCAGGACGGTTGCGGTGGTGGGACGGGTCGGAGTGGACCGACACCATGCGAGCGTTCCCGTCCACGGATGTGCGGCATTGCCCGCGCTGCGGGCGGGCCCGGCGGTGGCGGGTGTTCGGGCGGCCCGCGCCGTGCCGGGAGTGCGCGGGTGAGATCGACGAGTATTTGCGAGGGTGGCGGGCACGCGCCGAGCGGGTGCTGCGGACGGCCGGGGCGCGGGGGCCGGAGTGGGAGGGGTTGTGGACCGCATTGCGGTATCAGCGCATCGAGCGAGCGGTCGCGCTGGAGTCATTGCGGCCCGCGGCGCACGACCATGTCGAGCGAATGGTGGCCTTCGCGTTCGCGGACGGGGTGGTCGAGCAGGCCGAACTGGAGGCCTTCGATGCCGCCGTCGCCGAACTGCGGCTGGGCGGTCCGCTCATCGAGGATCTGCGGCGGCGAATGTCTCGCGGGCGCATGCTGACTCGGCTGCGCTCGGGCGAGCTACCGGTGATGCAAGCGCCGGGATTGCATCTGGATCCGGAGGAGCAGGTGCATCTGATGGTCCCGGCCATTCACATTCGCCAGCTGGCGCGCGGGCCGAAGCTCACCGAGGGGCGGTTGATCGCCAGTAATAAGAAGCTGCGGTTCACCGGTGTCGACACCGGCACGGAAATGCCGTGGACGCGTGTGGTTTCGGTGACGTCGGAGGGCGGGCGGGTGGCGGTGGCGGCCACCTCGGCGCGCGGCGGCGCGACCTTCGAGGTGGCCGATCCGGATCAGGTGGCGGCGGCCATCGAGGGTGCCCTGCGGGTGGCGAAGCGGCTCGCGCTGGCCCCGGGCCGCCGCGATACCCGCACCATTCCGCAGGATGTGAAGGCCCAGGTGTGGCTGCGTGACGGCGGTAAATGCGTGGAGTGCGGGAACAGCCACTATCTGGAGTTCGATCACATCATCCCGATCAGCCGGGGCGGGGCGACCAGCGCGCCGAATCTGCAGATCCTGTGCCGGGGATGCAATCGGGAGAAGGGCGCGCACATCTGATTCCTCGAAAAGGGACGGGTATCGAACCGTATCGACGCGCTGCCCACCTCGGAATGTGCTCAATCAGACGTCATGCGATGAATCATGTTGAACAGCAAGCCGAACAGCACGCAGCATGGTTCCAACGTCCGAAGTAGGCGCGCGAGGAGGATTCGACATGCAGGTGGCGGTATTAGGCGGAACCGGAACTCTCGGATTGCCGGTGGTGCGCAATCTCGCGGCCCAGGGCCATACGGTGCGGGTGCTGACCCGGACGGCACCCAAGGATCCGGTGCCGGGCACCCAGCATTTCCCGGTCGACCTGAGCACCGGGGAGGGGTTGGACGAGGCCTTGGAAGGCGTCTACACGGTGGTCGATGCCGCCAATCATTTCGGCGTGCGCAGCGGCAAGGTCCTGGTGGAGGGGGTGCGGTCGCTGCTGGCCGCCGAGCAGCGCGCCCGGGTCGGCCACCATGTCGAGATCTCGATTGTCGGCTGTGATCAGGTGCCGTTCAGCTATTACCGCACCAAGGTCGCCCAGGAGCAGGTGGTCACGCAGGGTCCGGTGCCGTGGACGCTCTTGCGCGCCACCCAATTCCACGAGTTGATCGATCAGTGGTTCACCGCCGCAGCGAGATTGCGGCTCAGTCCGCGCGGCGCCATGCGCTTTCAGCCGGTCGATGTGACGGCCGTGGGCGCGCGCCTGGCCGACGCCGTGGACGCCGGTCCTTCCGGCCGGGTGCCCGATGTGGGCGGCCCGGTGGTGCAGACCCTGTCCGAGCTGGCCGCGGTGCGCCGCGCCGCGCTCGGACAGTCCCTGCTTCCCGTCCCGCTGCCGCCCCTCGGGCGTGCCGCACGACGGTTGCGCGACGCTGCGCTGTGCCTCGACAACGATGGCGAGGCAGTGTCGTTCGACTACTCCGAGTGGCTGCGGCGACGCTATGCGAAGCCGGGTAGCTGACTCGTTTCAATAGTCGTCTTCGTGGGGGTTCCGGACATCGGGGATATCACGGATTTTCCCCGGATACACGTACGACTACGTAGTCTCCGCAGGTCAGTCCCGAGAGGGAGGACGGGCGGAGGTCCGTACAGCGCGCGAACGACACTCAGCGCATGACGCGGACGACGGCGGGTTCCGCGCAGAATTGCGCGCTCGCCTGATCCAGGCTCAGGCCGGTGCGGTTCAGGCCGCCGGAATCGACTACCGCGCAATGGGTTCCGGCGACCTTGCCGTTCCCGTCGTCGATCGGCCGCACCTGGGCGGTGACGATGGATTGCAGGCGGTCGGATTCGAAGGCCCAGAATTCGACATCCCACATTGCGTACCCGGCACGGGCTGCGACCACGGTGTATCTGCTGGTGGACGTTTCGATTCCGATTCCGGCCAGTTCCCCGGCACGCCGGAATTGGGTGGCGTCGCCGGTGGCATGGAATATGGCGTAGCGAGTGTTGGCGGTGGCCAGGTAGATCGGGATGATCAGCTCGTCGCGGCCGTCGTTGTCGAGGTCGCGCAGTCGCGGTTCGGACGGGGACGAGGTGTCGCGTTCGACGATGGTCTGCACCGTGCCGCCCGCCGGATCGAGCACGGTCACGGTGGTCACGGTGTGTGCTCCGCCGCCGGTGTGTCGCACTTCGAAGGCCAGGCCCGCCGAGTCGCGCGAGCGCAGCACGCAGTCGGGAGATGTTGCGGCCGTGGCGATATCGCCGCAGGGCGGCAGGTCCGATACCGGCTCGGTCGAGCTGGTCGGCGCGGTGGTGGTGGCCGGTGTGGAGGGTTTCGGCGCGGTCGCGCTCCAGGGCAGGACCGGCACCGGCTGCGCGGCTCCGTGCTGTGCGCATCCCGCGATGAACACGGCCGACAGCAGCATCAGGTAGCGCATCGCGGAACTCCTCCCCATGGGGGCGAGGATAGCGGCGAATCGGCGGGCAGATCGCACTAACCAGACCAAGGGGACTTTTCCACGCCGCGTCGAGCCCGGGAATCCGGGCCGGGTCGCGGTTATCCGCCATCATGTGCACAACTGCGCACTTATTGTCCTATAGTGGTGGCCGTGTTCGACGTTCTGCACAATCCCCAGTTCCGGCGGCTGTTCACCGCGCAGGTCGTGGCGCTCGTCGGCACCGGCCTGCTCACGGTCGCCCTGGGACTGCTCGCCTACGATCTGGCGGGTGGGAATGCGGGCGCGGTGCTGGGCACGGCGCTGGCGGTCAAAATGGTGGCGTATGTCGCAGTCGCACCGGTCATTTCGGCGCTCACCGAACGCGTCCCCCGGCGCACGGTGCTGGTGTCGGCGGACGCGATCCGGGCCGCGATCGCGCTCATGCTGCCGTTCGTGACGCAGACCTGGCAGATCTATGTGCTGATCGCGCTGCTGCAATCGGCCTCGGCGACCTTCACCCCGGCGTTCCAGTCGCTGATTCCCTCGATCCTGGTGGACGAGGAGGACTACACGCGCGGACTGTCGCTGTCCCGTCTTGCCTACGATATGGAGTCGCTGCTCAGCCCGCTGCTGGCGGCCACGCTGCTCACGGTGATCAGCTATCACCTGCTGTTCGTCGGCACCGCAGCGGGTTTCGTGGCCTCGGCGGCGCTGGTGGTGACGACCCGGCTCCCCCGGATGGCTGCGCCGGAACGGTCCGAGCCGCTGCACCGCCGGATCACGCGGGGCGCGCGGATCATGCTGGATCGCCCGGTCCTGCGCGGACTGCTGGCCATGAATCTGGTTGTGGCGGCATCGACTTCGCTGGTGGTCGTGAATACCGTGGTGTATGTGCGCGATGGCCTGGGCGGTTCGAACAGCGCGGTCGCAATCGCGCTGGGCTGCTTCGGATTCGGCTCCATGGCGGTGGCGCTGACGACCCCGCGCGTGCTGACCACGGTTCCCGATCGCGCTCTCATGCTGCTCGGTTGCATGATCCTGCCGGTCGGTCTGCTCGTCGCGGCCGCCATCCCCCTGTTCACCCCGGTGACGGGCAGTTTGCTCCTGGCCATGGTCTGGGTGGCGCTGGGCGCGGGCACCTCGATGATCAATACCCCGTCCGCCCGATTGCTGCGCGCACAGTCCGAACCCGATACCCGCACGGCCGTTTTCACCGCGCAGTTCTCGCTCTCACACGCCTGCTTCCTGCTCACCTATCCGATCGCCGGACGGCTCGGCGCGCTGGCGGGCCTGCCGATCACGGCGATCGTGCTCGCCGTGATCGCTACACTGGCTGCCACGACGGCTGTTCGCGTATGGCCGGTGTCCGCACCGGCGGGCACCGAGGCGGTGGCCGCGGCAGGAAGGTGAATCATGGTGAGCAAGAGCAATGCGAACGCATTGCCCTCCCCTGAGTCCTCCCCCAGCCTCACCCACCCCATAGTTCCCGATCAGTCCCGCCTGGATGCCGCCACCGCGACCTTCCGGATGCTGTCGGATCCCACCCGCCTGCATATCCTCTGGATTCTGGCCGATGCCGAGGCCGACGTCACCGCCCTCACCGAGGCTTGTGGTGCCTCGCGCACCGCGGTCAGCCAGCACCTGGCCAAACTCCGCTTCACGGGATTGGTCGACACGCGCCGCGACGGCCGCCGCATCATCTACCGCATTCGCGACGGCCACCTCGCCCGCCTGGTTCGCGAGGGCTTGAACCACGCCGACCACGTAGTAACCGGCGAGCCCGCACACGAGTAACCGCCCGGCCGCGCTCCACCTTCGCGTATGCCATAGCCGCATGCCTTCTCGACAGTTGCAGGCCTTACAACGCATGCAGCAGTCGAGAAGGCATGCGGCTTCCGTCGTCATTCACATTCACCGAGGTCTGCGGCTCCTGGTCAGTGGGACCGGGGGTCGCGACCTGCCGTCTGCGGCTCGACTATATGCCTAATAGAAATACCGCTATGAGGTTGAGAGGTCGCGCATGCATTCCAGCGCCGAGCAGGGCAGTCCATACGATGTGATCATCATCGGCGCGGGATTCGCCGGGCTCTACGGTGTCCATAAGGCGGCCTCCGCCGGGTTGACCGTGCTGGGGTTGGAGGCCGGTGAGAATGTGGGCGGGACCTGGTTCTGGAATCGGTATCCGGGGGCACGCTGTGATGTGGAGAGCGTCGACTACTCGTACTCGTTCGATGAGGACTTGCAGCAGAGCTGGACCTGGACCGAGCGTTATGCCACACAGCCGGAGATCCTCGCCTACATCAATCATGTGGCCGATCGGTTCGACCTGCGGCGGCACTACCGCTTCGAACAGCGGGTCAGCGCGGCACGTTTCGACGATGCCACCGCGACCTGGACGGTGAGCACCGAGGGCGGCGACGAATACCGTTCCCGCTTCGTGGTTTTCGCCACCGGCTGCCTGTCCGCGCCGATCAAGCCGAATATCCCCGGCGTGGAAACCTTTGCGGGCGAGGAGATCTTCACGGCCCGCTGGCCCGAGGAAGGCGCGTCGATGGAGGGCAAGCGGGTCGGCGTGATCGGCACTGGCTCCTCCGGTATCCAGGTTTCGCCGATCATCGCGCGACAGGCCGAGGCGCTCACCGTCTTTCAGCGCTCCCCCAATTTCAGTGTGCCGATTCCGAACCGGCCGTGGACCGATGAGGAGCAGCACACCATTCGCGCCACCTATCGGCAGCGGCGTGAGAAGTCGTACTACGCACCGGCCGCCACGCCGCACGCCAGCATTCAGACCAAGGCTCTCGAGCTGAGCGCGCAGGAGCGCGAGGCGGCCATGGAGGATCGCTGGAATCAGGGCGGCGTGCTGTTCAACAAGGTCTTCCCGGACCAGAACAGCGACATCACCGCCAATGAGCTGGTGCGTGATTTCGCGGTGGCCAAGATTCGCGCCAAGGTCGAGAACCAGTCCGTGGCAGACGATCTCATTCCCACAGATCACCCGATCGGAACAAAACGCATCTGCACCGACTCCGGGTATTACGAGATGTTCAATCGCCCGAACGTCTCACTGGTGAACCTGCGCCGCGAGCCCATCGAGGAGGTCACCCCGACCGGCATACGCACCGCGGATAAGTTCATCGAGCTCGACACCCTGGTCTACGCAACCGGTTTTGACGCCATGACCGGCGCGCTGCTGCGCATCGACATCCACGGCACGCGGGACACCCGGCTGGGCGATACCTGGGCCGATGGGCCGGTCACCTACCTCGGCTTCGGCATTCCGGGCTTCCCGAATATGTTCAGCATCAACAGCGTCGGCACCCCGTCGGTGATGGCGAACATGGCCGTGCACTCCGAGCAGCAGATCGAGTGGGTCATCGACCTCATCGAGCATTGCCGCGCGAATGGCCTCAGCCGGGCGCAGGCTCGCGAGGAGGCCGCCATCAAGTGGACCGACCACCTGATGGAGGTCGCCGAGGGCACGCTGTTCGTGAAGGCCAACTCCTGGTACCTGGGCTCGAATGTGGAGGGCAAGAAGCGCGTATTCATGCCCTACATCGGCGGTTTCGGCAATTACCGCCGGTACTGCGACGAGGAGCGCGAGAACGGCTACCCGAACTTCGAGCTCAGCTAGTCGCTCCGGAACACACACGGCCGCAGTCGGTTTCCCGACTGCGGCCGTGCCGTTTCCCCGCCCGGGAAATCAGTTGGCGGGCAACCCGAGCCCCGCGGCCAGCACCGGCCAGGACTGTTTCAGGTCGTCCTGCCAGTAGCCCCACGAGTGGGTGCCGGTGGGCTGGATGCTGAAGGTGGCGGGGATGCCGAGCTGATGCAGCTTGGCGGCCAGATTGGTGGTGCAGTAATTGGTGGCGGCTTCGATCGCGCCGCCGACCGTCAGTTGATTGGCCAGCCCGCCCACGCCGGGGAGGGTGTGCGAGCCATTGAGGGTGTCCCACCGGCCGGGGAGCCCGGAACCGCTGGAGATGAACAGGTTCAGGCCGCGCAGCTGGTCGGCGTGCACGTAGGGGTCGTTGGCGGCCCACATCGGATCGCCCTCGGGGCCGTACATGTTCTCGCTGTCGCCACCGCCCGCGGCGACGACCAGATTGGCCGCGTTGTATCCGACCGGGTCACTGATCTGCGCACAGCCGCTGTAGGCGGCGACCGACTGGTAGAGGCCGGGTGCCGCGATCGGCAGCTGCAAGACCGAGGTGCCCGACATGGAGAAACCGGCGATCGCATTGCGGCCGTTGGTGTTCAGGGCGCGGTCGATGAGCGGCGGCAGTTCTTCGGTGAGGAAGGTCTTCCACTTGTTCACGCCCAGTTTGGGATCCGGCGCGCGCCAGTCGGTGTAGTAGCTGAACGCGCCGCCGACCGGCTGCACCACATTGACGTTCTTGCCGGACAGGAAGCTCAGCGCATCGGACTGCTTCTGCCAGGTCGCGGTGTCCTCGCCGCCGCCCGCGCCGTTCAGCAGGTAGAGCACCGGCGTCGGCTGCGAGGTGTCGGCGGCGCGCTGCACGTCGATCTCGATGTTCTTGTCCATGGCGGCCGAATAGACCTGCAATTTCAGCGTGCGCTCGCCGGTGGCGGTGCTGGAGGCGATGCGCGAACCGTCCGCCGAGGTCCCGGCCGGGTTCAGTCCGGGGGCCGGAGCGGCGGAGGCCGCGGCAACTGGTAGCAGGACAGTTGCGGACAAAGCCACGACGGCAGCGCCCCAGATCTTCGTTGAACGCAAGCCGGATCTCCTTCGGCAGGTTGTTTCCAGATGGCAAGACTCAGCGGTCACCCTGCCCAATGCCACTGTGCGTTTGCTGGCTCGAAGCTGAGCTAGTGCTGAGAGGGCATGGTCCGCGCAGGTCGCGGCGTCGCGGACGGCCCGGTGACCTGGGTCACCGAGCGCGCTCGACGGCCGGTCAGGGCCACCGACAGCGGCTGTCGGCGGACTGTCAGTGGGCTGTCAGCGGGTGTCGGCAGAGTCATGTCCATCGGAAGCGCCGGACGAAATGCGCCGGGCACGAAGGAAAGCTGAGAGGTACCGCCATGTCGGACAACACCGCACTGTCGAAGTTCATCGAGACCACCGCCGCCGAGTACGGGATCCCCGGCGTCTCGGTCGGCATCTTCGCCGATGGCCGCGAGATCTTCGCCTCGCACGGTGTGACGAGCATCGAGAACCCGCTGCCGGTCGACGAGCACACGCTGTTCGCGCTCGGATCGATCAGCAAGATCACCACCTCGACCGCGCTCATGCGGCTGGTCGCCGAGGGCAAGGTCGACCTGGACGCGCCGGTGCGCCGGTATGTGCCGGAGCTGACACTGCTCGACGAGGAGCATGCCGCCGCGATCACCATCAAGCAGCTGCTCAATCACACCGCCGGTCTGGACTGGAGCATCATCAATGACACCGGCGAGGGCGAGGACGGACTGGCGAAGTTCGTTGCGAGCCTCGCCGAGATCCCGCTCATCGGCGAGCCCGGCGGGCGCAGCTCTTACAGCCAGGCGGGCTTCAACCTGCTCGGCCGGGTCGTCGAGAACGTCACCGGCCAAACATTCGAAAAAGCCGTCGCCACAATGGTTCTGGAGCCGATCGGCCAGGCGGAGTCCTTCTACCTTCGCGATGACATCATGACCCGCCGCTTCTCCGCGGGGCATGAGCGCGAGGAGAACGGCGAGCTGTCGGTGTCGCGCATCTGGAAGGGCACCCGCGCCAATAACCCCGGCGGCGGCCTCGCCTCCACGGTGTCCGACCAATTGCGCCTGGCCCGTTACCATCTCGGCGACGGCCGCACCGAGTCCGGTGAGATCGTGCTGCCCGGCGACGTGATCCGCCTCATGCGGGAGAAGACGGTCGATCTGCGCGCCAGTCTGCTCGGTGACGCCCACGGCCTGTGCTGGTTCCTGCGCACCATCGACGGCGTGCAGACGGCCGGGCACGGCGGCTCCGGCTACGGCCAGTTCGGCGAATTCCTCATTGTGCCCGAACGCGATTTCGCCATTGTCGTGCTGTCCAATGCCAGCCCCGACAGCATCGTCTGCAATCAGGCCATTGTGCGCTGGGCGCTCGAGCACTACCTGAATGTGATCGACAAGGACCCGGAGCCCATGCCCTACAACGATTCCCGCGCCCGGGAGATCATCGGTGTGTACGCGAACGACGCCATGACCATCACCGTCACCGCCGACGACGGCGCGCTCAACCTCGAATGCGTGATCAAGCCAGAAATCCGTGCGGCCTCCGAAACCCCTATGCCACAGGATCACCCGCCGTTCCCCTTCGGCCTGCTACCCGGAGACGAGTACATCATCACCAGCGGCTCCTTCCAGGGCCAGCGCGGCTTCTTCAGCCGCGACGACTCCGGCACGGTCACCGGCATCGACCTCGGCGGCCGCCTGTTCCCCCGGGCCTCCTGAATCCGTTCGACCAACGCCCCTCCGCATCCACGGCATGCCATTAACTTGTGGCAGAAGGCTGTACGAAACGATTCACCCGAGAGGAGATCGGTCATGGCCGAGTCGGTGGAGGGGCGGTTCGAGGAGATCGCCCGGAAGGCTCGGCGGGTGCAGGACGCGGTGGAGCGGGTGCGGGGGTCGGCTCAGGTGGCGGGGGTGCGGGTCGAGGTGTCGGCGGATGGGCGGATCACCGCGCTGGAGTTGGCGGATCCGGTTCTCGCGCAGGCGATCAGGGATGCGCACGCGAGGGCGCTCGAGCACGCTTCGACGCAGGTTGCGGAGCGGCGGCGCGAGCTTGCGGAGGACCCTGCGGTGGCGGCGGCGCTGCGGCGGTTTCTCGAAGTCGGCGAGGCACCGGCCGGGGTACGCACCCCCGCCGATGACCCTGCGGCGGCGTCGACGCTGCCGCGGTTTCCCGAGGTGGGCGAGGTACCGGCCGATTCACGCAACGCTGTTGATGATTGGGACGACCCCGGCCATGAGAACCCGTATGCCTTCCCTCCCGATCTCGGGCGGCGCTATTGAGCGGTCAAGCGGTCGCGGAAGAAGGCGAGGATTTCGTCTCGGGCTGCCAGGGTCGGCTGGCCCTCTTCATCGATCAGGTGGGCGGTGACGACGCTGTGGGGGCTGGCCACGTGGGTTGTGAAGAACGGGGCGGTATCGGGATTGGCGGCGTTGTCGGGGAGGACTCGGCCGATGAAGCGGTCGCCGAGAGCTTCCGAGTAGGCGGCGAAGCGCTGGGCTTGGCAGAAGCGGTCGCCGGAGAAGCGGTAGGCCAGGACGGTCAGGTCGTCGCGGTCGAGGCGATCTCGGACCGCGGCCAGTTCGTCGGGAGCGATGTGCAGGCCCGCCGGGTCGTTCAGCGGGAGGGTGGGTTGGGACAGGACCGGGGCGAGCATGGCGGGCTCGAGCATCATGGTGAGGGCGAAATTGCCGGTGAAGCACATGCCGATCGCGCCGACGCCGGGGCCGCCGCACTCCTTATGGGCGAAGCTCGCCAGGCCGCGTAGCCAGAGAGTTACCGGACTGGATTCGTCGGCGGCGAAGGCGCGGAATTCGGCGCTGACGCAGGCGCGGCGGAAGACGTCGGCGCCTTCGTCGGCACTGACCACGGCACCGTCGCGGCCGAAGAGGGAGGGCATGTAGACGGTGAATCCGGCTTCGCGGACCCAGCGGCTGAAACGGGCGACATGGGGGCTGATTCCGGGCATTTCGGTCATGACGAGGACTGCGGGGCCCGTGCCGGAGACATACACCTTCTTCGTGACACCGTCGATGGTGATCTCGCGCGGATCGAAGTCCGTGAGCGGGTCGTCGGAGTGCATGTCTTGCTTACCCATTGCTCAAAGTCCTTCGGTCGCATGGCCGTATCGCGTGAGGGGCCAACCTCAGCAGTGCCGTGAGTATTCCATGAGGCGGGTCCGGGCTTCGACCGTTGTTGACAAGCGAGGCGCAGATCACCGGGCCGCAGACTTGAGTTTGCCGTACGTATGCTGACGGGTAGTCGATCCGATCCGGCAAGGAGAGTTCGCGCTATGACAGCAAGCCCGGCCACCACCATGTGTGCGGCATTTCAGGCGACCATTGCCCGGACTCCGGGGGTGGTGGGGGTGCGTACCGCGGGGGATCGCCGGGCCATGACGTTCGGGGAGTGGGGCGAGTGGGCACGGGAGATCGCGGGTGGCTTGGCCGGGCTCGGGGTGCGGGCGGGCGATCGGGTGGCGCTCATGATGACCAATCGGCCGGAGTTCTATCCGGTGGATACCGCGGTGGTGCATCTGGGGGCGGCGCCGTTCTCGATGTACAACACGTCCTCCCCCGAGCAGATCAATCATCTGCTGACGGATTCGGGGGCCGAGGTCGTCGTGTGCGAAGAGCAGTTCCTCACGTCGATCGACAAGGGGCGCACGGGAACCCGTGTCAAGCATGTGGTCTGCATCGACGCGGAGATCGAGGGAACGCTGAGCCTGGACCAGGTCGCGGCCGCGGTCGACCCGGACTTCGATTTCGAATCGACCTGGCGCGCAGTACAACCCGATGATGTGCTGACGCTCATCTACACCTCGGGTACGACCGGAGCCCCCAAAGGCGTGCAGCTCACGCACGCGAACATGCTCGCCATGGTCCGGGCCACCATCAGCCTCGCGAACGCCACCCGCGATGAGCGAGTGCTGTCGTTCCTGCCCTCGGCGCATATTGCCGATCGCTGGTCGGCGCTGTATTTGAGCATGTACCTGGGCAATACGATCACCACCGTCGCCGATCGCGCCGGTTTCGCGCCCGGGCTCGCCGACTGCCGCCCCACCCTGCTGGGCGCGGTGCCGCAGGTGTGGCAGAAGCTGCGCGGCGGCATCGAGGAGAATCTGAGCGAAGCGACCGGCGCGAAGGCCAAGCTCGCGAAATGGGCTGTGGCCGTTGGCCGCCGAATGTCCGATGCCCGCCTCGATGGCGACCGGATCGGCCCGCTCCTACGCGCTCAGCACGCCGTCGCCGACTCACTGGTCCTGTCCAAGGTCCGCACCACCCTGGGCCTCGACAGCATCAAGGTCGCGATCTCGGGCGCGGCCCCGGTGTCACCGGAACTGCTGCGCTACTTCAATGGTCTGGGCATCGAAGTCAGCGACGCCTGGGGCATGTCCGAGCTCTCGGGCATGGCGAGCATCTGCCCGCCGGGCCAGGTCAGGCCAGGCACGGTCGGAAAACCCGTGGACGGCTTGGACGTTCGAATCGCCGACGATGGTGAAATCCTGGTCCGAGGCCCGCTGGTCATGAAGGGCTACCTGAACCAGCCCGAGCAAACCGCCGAGATCATCGACCCCGAAGGCTGGCTCCACACCGGCGATATCGGCGACCTGGACCCCGACGGCTATCTCCGAATCGTCGACCGCAAAAAGGAACTCATCATCAATGCGGGCGGCAAGAACATGTCGCCCTCGAATATCGAGAACTGGATCAAGGCCTTCGCCCCCATGATTGGCCAAGCCATCGCGATCGGCGACAACCGCAAATACAATGTCGCCCTCATCAGCCTCGACCCCGATGTCGCCACCGCCTTCGCCGAAAAACACGGTCTCCCAGCCGATCCCGCCGTACTCGCCACCCACCCCGAGCTCGAACGCACGGTCGCCGACGCGATCGATCAGGCCAACACCAAACTCTCCCGAGTCGAGCAGATCAAGAAATTCCGCATAGTCCCCGACTTCTGGCAGCCCGGCGGAGCCCTCGTCACCCCCACCATGAAGCCCCGCCGCAAGCCCATCCACGAACGGTATTCCGCAGTGATCGAAGACCTCTACACCTGAACGCGAACCACCCGAACGCGCAGGCCACGACCAGAATGCACGAAGCCCCGGGATGCTCCCTGCTGGGAGCCGCCCGGGGCTTGGTCAGTCAGGCGTCAGCGACCCGAGCCGGAGTGCGGGCGGTGATGGTGAACGTCATTGCAGAGACTCGACAGGTCGATGTCCTGCGTGATCGCCGAGCACACCGGATCGGCCACTACCTCGTCGGGCGCGACGGTGGTGACCTCGGGCTCTGTGACGCTCAACGGCTCCGCGAAGGCCGCGGACGGGCTGATGATGGTCAGGGTCGCGGCAGCGGCCGCAACCAGCCCGGCCATCCCGGCGGTACGACGACGCATGGTCTTGTTCATTCGAAAATCCTTTTCCCGGGCCGAATTTCGTAGCGCGGGTAACGGCCCTCTCCCCACCCCGCCGGGGAGGTTATCACTATCAGGTGACAATGCCGCAAGGGCTTTCAGAGAACGGCTTGGGTCTGGGTCACCTTGGCGATGAGTTTGTCTGCGTCGTCACGGATTTCGGTTTCCACGACGATGAAACTGCGGCCCGCGTGGAGGGGTCGGGCGGTGGCGGTTGCGTGGCCGGAGCGCAGGGCCCGGAGGAAGTTGGTCTTGGATTCCACGGTGGTGGTTCCTTGCTTGCCTTCCGGGAGGTTCAGATAGGCGCAGACCGCGGCGGTGGCGTCGGCCAGCGACATGAGCGCGCCGCCGTGCATGGCTCCGCCGAGGGTGCAGAGGGATTCGTTCCACGGGAGTCGGGAGCGGACCTGTGCGGGTCCGCATTCGAGGACCTGGACGCCCAAGCCCTCGGTGAAGGGCATGGTCGCGAACAACTGGGTGCCGAGGGGATCCACTGCGATGTCGGTCATGCAGACGACTGTGCCGGACTCGCTGCCGCGGGTCGATTACCTCCCGGGTAATGCGTGCCGCCGCGAACAGGGTGCCGGGCGGTTCTGGAAGACTCGCCGGGTGCGGGTTGGTGTGCTGGGTCCGATTCAGATGACTGCGGATGATGGAACGGCGGTGGAGATCGCCGGGGTCCGGGTACGGATGCTGGCCGCGCGGCTGGCCCTCGAAGCGGGCGGCGTCGTGCCCGTACCGGCACTGATCGACGGTTTGTGGGGTGAGGACCCGCCCAGCGAGGCGGCGGGCGCGTTGCAGGCGCTGGTGTCCAGGCTGCGGAAGGCCTTGCGCGGAGTCGGGACCGTGGAGTTGACCTCCGGGGGATACCGGCTGCCGGGCGTGGTGGTGGATGCCGAGCGGTTCGAGGAGCTGGCCACACAGGGGCGGCGCGAACTGGCGGCCGACCGGGCCGAGGCGGCCGCGTCCGCGCTCACGGAGGCGCTGGGATTGTGGCGGGGTGCGGCCCTGACGGATGTACTGGACGCGCCCTTCGCGGGCAGCGCCGCCGTCCGACTGGATGATCTGCGCGCCGGTGTCATAGAGGATCGGTTCGAGGCCGAGCTACGCTCGGGGCGCTTCGCGGACATCCTGTCCGACCTGGAGGTGGCCGGGGCCGAACATCCCTTGCGGGAACGGCTGGCCGCATTGCGCATGCGAGCCCTGGCGGCCGCCGGACGGCAGTCCGACGCACTGGCCGTGTACGAGGACATGCGCGGCCGTCTCGATGAAGAGCTGGGCATCGACCCGTCGGCCGAGCTGCGGGCGACGCATCTGGCATTGCTGCGGGGCGAGCTGGAAACGCCCACTGCGCGAAGGGAACCCGTCGGCAGTAAGTTGCCCGCCCGGTTGACCAGCTTCGTCGGGCGCGATGAGGAGCTCGAGGAACTCGGTCGGCTGCTCACCGAATCCCGGT
The DNA here is from genome assembly GCF_040683015.1 of Nocardia sp. NPDC051030. Lineage (NCBI taxonomy): Bacteria > Bacillati > Actinomycetota > Actinomycetes > Mycobacteriales > Nocardiaceae > Nocardia > Nocardia sp. NPDC051030. The sequence continues at coordinate 234,475 of NZ_JBFBCD010000004.1, forward strand.
TGATCACCATTGTCGGCCCCGGCGGTGCGGGCAAGACCCGGCTCGCACTCGAAGCGATGGACCGATACCACGGCGGCCCAGTGTTTTTCGTGCCGTTGGCCGAAGTCGGTGCGCCCGACCAACTGACCGATGCCGTCGCAGGCGCACTGGACAACGCCTCCGGCGAGCCACGGACGGACAAGACGGACCGGCTGGCGGAACTGCTGGATGTCGGTGCGGCAGTGTTGGTTCTGGACAATTGTGAGCACCTGATCGAGGCGGCCGCCGAACTCGCCGAACGTCTGCTCGACCGGCTCCCGCAGTTGCGCATACTCGCCACCAGCCGGGAGTCCCTGGCCATTACCGGTGAGACGCTGTGGCATCTCGCACCACTCGCGGTTCCGGCCGGGACGCCGGAACTCGAAATAGCGGAAAGCTCTTCGGCCGTACGCCTTTTCATCGACCGTGCGGTGGCCGTCCGCCCCGGATTCATCCTCGACGAACGCACGCTCGGCCCGGTGCTCGAGATCTGCCGTCGGCTGGACGGCATGCCCCTGGCCCTGGAACTCGCGGCGGCGAAACTCCGGTCCATGAGCGTCGATCAGATCGCGCAACGGCTCGACGATCGTTTCCGCCTGCTCACTTCGGGCAGCCGCACCGCATTGCCGCGCCAGCGCACCCTGCTCGCCCTGGTCGAATGGAGCTGGGATCTCCTCGAAGAACCCGAAAGAATCCTTGCCGCAAGGCTTTCCCTGTTTCCCGGCGGCGCGACGGTCGAAGCCCTGGAGACGATCTGCACTGACGACGCAATGCCCGAGAGCGAGGTGTTGTATGTCCTCGGCGCGCTGGTAGAGAAGTCCATTGTGGAGTCCACCGGCGATGGCACGCCCCGCTATCGGATGCTGCACACCATTCGCGCGTACGCCGCCGAGCAGCTGACTCGATCGGGCGAGGACTTCTCCGATCGTTTCGCCGAGTACTTCCTCGCCCGGGCGGAAGAACACGAGCCCTTCCTCCGCACCGGCGAGCAGCTCCATGCCATCGCCCTGTTCGATGCCGAACACGCGAATATGGCCGCCGCTCTCCGCGGAGTGCTGGCCGCCGGAGACCCGGATCTTTCCTCTCGCTTCGTCCGAGCCCTGTTCTGGTACTGGGGAATTCGCGGGATGAGCACCCAGTTCGAGACGTCCCTGGCGGAGGTGCGCGGCCTGGGCGACGCCCTGAGCGATGGAGCCCGCGCGGCCTTGCGGGTGATCGAGGCGATGGCGGGAGGCCTCGACGTCGAAGCGCAGTGGGTGTCGGAGGTCGTCGCCGACTGCGAGGCCACCGGCGCGCTGGAATTCCACCCCGCGCTGCCGCTGTGGACCGCCTTGCTGGCCTCGCGCGCGGGTCTGGAAGATCTTGCCGAACAACAATTCCGGCGGGCAATGGACTGGCCCGACCCTTGGGTGCGCGCCAGCGCCCACCTCGTACGCGATGTCGCCCTCACCGGACAGGGCCGCCTGCCCGACGGTGCGTCGGCACGAGGCGAGGCCCTGCACGATTTCGAGATCATCGGCGACCGTTGGGGTCTGGGTGTCGCGCTGCTCGCCGTGGGCCGCGATCATTCGCTGCGAGGCGAACACGACCAGGCGATCACAATCTTCGAACGAGCCGTGGCCATCGCCTCCGAACTGGACATGGAGGACGACATCCTCGCCAGCAGAAGCGAACTCGCCGTCGAACGCATGCGCGGCGGCGACCTGGCCGGGGCCGCCCGAGACATCGGGGCGGCGCTACGCTTGGCCGCCGACCGCGGCTTCTCCCGCCTGGCCGCCGTAACCCTCTTCGACTCCGCGGAGCTCCATCGCCGCTCCGGCGACATCCCTCGCGCCGACAAGGCCCTCGACGATCTCGAACAACGCATCCGCCGCCTGCATTATCCGGAAGCGCTGGCCGCCAATCGAATCGTCACGGCCCGCCTCGCCAACCGCCTCACCGCGGGCGACCCGTCCGCGGCGCGCACCCTGCTACCCCGGGTGGTCGCGGCCTCCTTCACCTACGGCGACTCGGCCACCATCGCCCTGGCCGAGGCCCAGACGGCCCAGCAACTGGCGAAACTCCTCCTCCTGGAGAACAACCCGACCTCCGCCGCCACCGCCCTCGGCCTGACCGAGCCCCTCCGCGGCATCTTCGACCACGGCGATCCGGAGCTACGGTCCCTCACCGCCGACCTGACCACCCGCCTGGGCGAGGCCGACTTCCAGCATGCCTACCGTCTCGGCGCCACCCTCCCCCGCCCGGCAGCCCTCGCCCGCCTCGCCGAGGAGTCCCGCCGCTGACCCGGAATTACATACCGCTCACCTACCTCCTCGAGCCCCTGTTCAACCAGCTCCTCCACCTCTACCTCTTGAAAACCGGCCGGGTCGCTGTCAAGGGGGTGAGGGTGTCCAGAAATCTCGTCGATCATGACCGCGGATAGCCACGTACCCCGGCATCTCTCACCCGCAGGGGCGCTATCTGCGGCACCGTGGTTTGTCGGTGGGTCGCCGTAAAGTTGCGTCCATGAGCATTTGGACACATCGACCGGTGCGAGCAGCCGAATTCAGTTGCGCGGCCGGTGGTTCGGATAGCACTGTGTTTGGCGTAAGTGATTCACATGAAGGGCCATGGGGAGTGGCCCTCCGGGGGAAGGATTCGAATACCATGAACTGCAATATCACTCGCGGGGAGCATCGCGGCCCGAAGTTTGCCAAGAGCAGCTTCAGCTACGGTGGCGGCGACTGCGTAGAGGTCGCCTACCACGAAGGCCGGATCGCAGTGCGTGATTCCAAGGATCGGCACAGCCCGACCCTGTGGTTCACGAAGTCCGAGTGGCGAGCGTTCAGGTCAGGTGTGCGGGCCGGCGAATTCGACTTCGGCGACTGACGTGCAGGTGGTGTGGGCCCCCGTTGCTGCGGCAACACCACCCCACACGACGGCCACCCCCACCACGGCGCAGGGCAAAAATATATAGGAAGGAAAAACAACAAAAAAACAA
>NZ_JBFBCD010000004.1:237482-890864 GCF_040683015.1 Nocardia sp. NPDC051030
GTTTTTTTTTTTTTGTGGTGGTGGCGCTTATTTTTTTTTTGCTGTTTTTTCTGTCGTTTTTTTTCGTTAGTTTTTGGCTTCAACCCCACCACCCCACGTGCGGCCGACCCCTCGACGGCCGCTGGAATCAAGTCAATCGGTTGCGATGCGGTGGATTTCGTCCCGGAGCCCGGCGATGAATTCGCGGGCATCGGCATCGAATATGGCCATTCGAGTCAAAGCCGCCCAGCGGCGGCGATGCGCATCGACAAGTTCGGGGCCACGAGTGACCATGCTTCCGGGAATCGGTTCCGCTGAAGCGAGCGCGAATTCCTCGCTCTCGTAGATCACGAACCCGTGCGGAATCGTGGTGCTCGCCTCGATATCCTGCGGAATCACCCCGATGGTGACCGTATCGAGCGTCTCGATCGAAATGATCCGATCCAACTGTGCGAGCAGCACACGATACGGCCCCGGCCGAAATCGCAGGGCCGCTTCGGTAATCAAGAATTCGAAGCGCTTCGCAGGGTCGTACAACACCCGCTGCCGATCCAGCCGCGCCGCGAGCGCAGCCGCCAAAGCATCGGGCGCATAGGGCGGATCAAAGGTGGCGAACACCCGGCGCGCATAGTCGGCGGTCTGCAGCAGCCCCGGCACCAGCGCAGGCTGAAAATTCCGCACCACCTGCGCATCCTCTTCGAACGCCCGCACATCATCCTGCAAATGCGCGCGCCCCGCCAGCGAAGCCGCCCAATCATGCACCTCAGGCGAATGCGCCGCCTCGGTCAGACCCCGCAACGTCTGCTGACAATCCGCGTCCGCCCCAACAGCTTTGGCCCAATCAATCACCTGAGGCAGCGCCGGAACCGCATGCCCCGCCTCAATCCGAGACAACGTCGACTGACTGATCCCGACCCGCTTAGCCAACTCCCGCCCAGAAATCCCAGCCAGATCCCGCAACCGACGCAGCTCCACCGCCAACTCTTGGCGTGGGCGCGACTGGCGCGCAACCGAATTCGCGGCGGTCCCCGCCGCCGCCGCGCCTTCATCCGGTTGATTCACTGAAACCATGATGATTCAGATAGAACCATCTTGATTCACCAGAGTCAAGACTCCCCGGGTCACAACGTGAATCAAGGCGGCCACCCCGCCGGACCGAAAGATCAACAGCCCGACATCAACCCGGGCAGAAACAGGGTCACCGACGACAGAACCCCTGACCCCTATTCGCAGGTCAAAGGGCGCAAGCAAGGTGGAGCAATGTCGCATGCGAGCCAGGTCGAACCTCCTCCGCGCACAGCGCACTTGGGTTCCGCCCCAGGCACGCCGCTACCATCTGGCGGTGACCGCGCGCGCCGAAGCCGAATACGAAATCGATGTCGACCCCGCCCGGATCGACGTGGACCGGGTGCACGACTGGCTGTCCACCGATGCATATTGGGCATTGGGTCGGGAACGAGAGGTCGTAGAGCGATCCATCCGAGCATCACTGAATTTCGGCGTATACGAGAGCAACGGCAACCAGGTCGCCTACGCCCGCGTCATCACCGACTCGGCAACCTTCGCCTGGCTATGCGATGTCTACGTCGACCGGGACCATCGCGGCATCGGAATCGGCCGTCACCTCGCCACAGCAGTCCGCGACCACCTCGCCCCCTACAAACTCAAGCGCGTGCTCCTGGCAACAGCCGACGCCCACACCCTCTACGCCAAGGTCGGCTTCGCTCCCCTACCGAATCCACAGAATTGGATGGCGTTGACCGAGGAGGGCTAATCGAGACGCCACTGACATCGAAGTCCTAAGCGAAGTCGGCGGTCACCGTAGTTGCTGGCTCCAGTGGACTCGAGTGCGCGGTAATGCCGAGTTCCGGATTACCGGCCTATTCATGCACTAACCCCTTTTGCCGGTCAGTTTTCTGACCGTTCATGGGTCTAGGTGCATGTTCAGGCCGGACGCGATCGCTGCTGTGCCTTCCGAACGCGACATCCTTTGATGCTGGCGGAACGTCTGTACCTGCCGACCGGCGGATGTTTCAGAATGTCGTCCCTATCGGTCCTCAGATCGACGCACTGTTCCGTTGTCGGGCTGGATCTTTCGGCGGTGTGGGCGAAATTCGGATGATCTCGTCCGTTTCCCGCTGGTATGACGGGTGTGGATGTTTGTACCGTCGAGCCATGACTACCGACAGCAGGGCCATCGTCCAGGCGGCGTGGCAGGCGTTCGCCAGTCACGACGCAGAGCAGATCGCCGCGTTCTTCACCGCCGACGCCGAATGGCTTGCGCCAGCGGGCAATGCGACCGCGGTCGCGCTCGACGCTCCCAGCCACATGATCGGCCGGCAGGCCATCACACACTTTCTCGCACACGAGTTCTCGCGGTTGTTCGTCAGTGACGTTGCCGTGGATTTCCGCGGCTTCTACGTCGACGAGGATCGGGTGATCGTGGAGGAAACGATGAGCGCCACGCTGGCGAACGGGAACGCGTACCGCAATGACTATTGCTTCGTCTTCGAGTTGCGGGACGGGCTCATCCACAGGGTTCGCGAATACATGGACACCGCACGTGGACATCGTGACGTCTTCGGTAGGAATACCGCCGCCGACGCCATCGAGGCTGAGGATTTGTCGATCAGGTGAGTGGATGACGGCGCGGCATGCTGGTTCGCAACGCACTGACATGCCGCAACCTGCGCGTTCGAACTGTCGAGTCCAGGATGGCCGAACTGTGATCTTGCGGAATGTCGAAAAACACCCCCTGCATGCAACTTCCGCAGGGGGTTCTGTCGGTTGTGCCCCCGGCCGGGCTCGAACCGGCAACCAATCGATTATGAGTCGACGGCTCTAACCTATTGAGCTACGGGGGCGTGCCCCCGGCACCCTAGCAAGTTCCATAGCAGGTCACCAAACCTGGCGCTCACCGGGCGAACCGACTGAGCTACCGCCGTCGCCGGGAGCCTGTGTTCGCGTGACGAACCGGGCTTCGGCGGTCAGCCCTTTCGAGGCGACAGTCCCTGTACGACCACTGGCTAGTGGGCGTGGAGGGTAGACGCTTCACGGCCTCCTGCCTGCCGCGCCGGATGGGCGCGGCGGGTCTTCCGGATGGCTCCACGTCCTTTTCCAGTCGCGACACTGGCGGCCGGGCTACTCCCGGTACCGGTCCTCATTTCCCGGGCAGCCGGGAGTTCGCCGAGGCGGGCGAGATTGATCGCCGCATTGAGGTCCCGATCGATGACGAGACCACAGGTGCGGCAGCGGAAGGTGCGTTCGGACAGCGGCAGCTTGGTTTTCGCGCCGCAACCGGAACACAACTGGGTCGAGGGAAACCATCGGTCCGCCACGATCAGGGAGCGGTGGTTCCACATCGACTTGTACTCGAGGAGGATACGGAGGCGCCCGAGTGCGGCGTCACCGATCGCACGATTCAAGCCGCGCTTCCATCGGCCACCTTGGCGGCTCATCGCAGCGATATTCAAATCCTCGATCACGATCGTCTGGTGGTCACGCGCGAGGCCGGTGGTCACCTCGTGCAGCAGCTCTCGGCGTAGATTGCTCGCGCGCGCATGTATTTTCACAACCTGCTGCTGCGTGCGCAGCCAGCGCTGGGACGGATCGCGCCCGCTCTGAGCGTCAGGATCCCACGGGCCCTGGCGGCGCGCTGCACGCTGTTGCACTATGCGGAGCCGCTCCTGTGCCGCCGCCAGCGGCTTCGGAGCTGGGCGACGCATGAGTTCGGTACCGTCCGGCGCGGCAACAACCAACAGATCTTTTACTCCGAGGTCCACACCCACCACCGAGTAGCGGGATCGAGCCGCCGGGGTCGACCGCGATTCATGCTCGACGAGAACATGGAACGAGCAGTACCACCGGCGTCCGTCGAAACGCACCGTGGCCGACATGATCCTCGCGGTCCCAGCTTCCAACCTGCGTGCAAGCTTTCGAGTGGACTCGTGCGTGTGGATTGCCCCCAACCGCGGCAACGTCACATGATGACGGTCCGGCTCGATCCGAATCACACCGGTGGTGAACCGAATCGAACGCGCGGCGCGAAACTTGCACTTGAAGCGGGGAAAACCGACTGCCGCGCCTGAGCGCTCACCGGTACGCGATTTCGCCCATGCGTCCAGGCCGCCCGCCAGCGCATCGAGCCCGGTGTTGTATGCCTCTTTGCTGTTCTCACGCCACCAAGGCGCGAACTCGTCCTTACGCTGGTTCCAGGTCTTCCGCAGTGCGGGCAGCGACCAGCCTTGCGGCGGGGTCAGCTCGTCGTCGGGGATATCGTATGTGCGTTCCGCAGCGCGTTGATCGATGATCGCCTTCACATGGCTGAGCATGTGGTTGAACGCGAATCTCGCTGCACCACAATTGGATTCCAAGATGCGCAGCTGAGCAGACGAGGGATCGAGGGCATACCGATATGCCCGCATGCTCCAACCCTCTTCGCCTTCCACGACGGTCAATATGTCATCGAGGTCCGAGAGACTCACCGATTTCGCGAACGACTCCGCAGTGTCAGCGGCATGCCCTGCCCCGGGCGAGTCGGGGCAGGGCCGTTTTCGAGGGCTACTGGGCGAAGCGGTCGGCGATCTTGTTGAGTTCGAGCTGGTAGTAGAGGATGCCGAGGCCGAAGACGAAGTTGAGGAGGAAGCCGAGGAGGGGGTTGCAAGTGGGGTCGAGGCCTGCGGATTCTTGGGATTCCTTGATGCGGGTGCCGGTGCGCCAGAAGCTGATGATGGCGGCTATGCCGGTCCAGGATAGGAAGATCATGACGAGGAGGGGGCCTGCGACGGGGGCTTCGGGGTCGCGGCGGAGTTCGGCCATTTCCTTGTGGATCTTGTAGTACCAGACGAAGAAGTAGATGCCGAGGGTGATGAGCGGCCAGACCAGCCACACCAGGACTGGGTTGCGCTGCTTGATGGGGACGGTCAGTGCAGTGTTCATGTTCTTCAATCCTGTTGTCTTCATGTGATTTTCGGGCACCGGCGTCCCGGTTGCCAGCAAGGTATCGGTGGGTTCGTGATCGGATCATGAACCCTGACCCGAGATAAGCGGGACGCACGGTCGCACATAGTGTGGACGCTGACCGCTCGAGCAGGAGGAACGATGGCGAATCTCTTCGTGAACGTACTGCGGGGACATCAGTGGATCTATGAGAACAGCCGCGGGTTGGTGGGGCATCGGCTGCTGTTCGGGAATCCGACGCTGTTGCTCAGGACCGTGGGCCGAAAGTCGGGGAAAGACCGGACTTCGGCGTTGACCTATGCCAAGGATGGCAAGGATTTCCTGGTCACCGCGTCCAATGGTGGGTCGCCGCGGCCGCCGGGGTGGCTGGCGAATGTGAAGGCCGCGCCAGAGGTCGAGATTCAGGTGGGGACGAAGAAGATTCCGGTGACCGCCCGGGCCACGTATCCGGATGATGCGGACTACGCGCGACGCTTCGCGCTCGTCGACAAGGTGAACGGCGGCCGCTACACGCAGTATCAGAAGCAGACGTCGCGGCCGATTTCGGTGGTGGTGCTCAGCCCGCGATAGCGCGTGGCGAGTTGGACAGGCGAGGTAAGGGTCGGCTATCCTCTGCCGCAGAGGGGAGTACTTCCCAAGTATCACTCCGGTCAGTACGGGTCGCGCCGCCGCGGCCCCCGGATGATCGCCCACGCTGTGTCTGCTCGACGGTTGATCCTCGAAAGGCACGGGTGAAGGAGACCTCGGCTGGTTTCCCATGCCCGAGGAGGTCCCCATGAGTCCTACCCTTTCCGTACTCGCGAATTCCACCGTTATCGAAACCATTGGCACGCCCTGGTTGTGGGGCGGCACGATCGCCGTCGTCCTGGCCCTGCTGGTGCTGGATTTCGCGCTCACCCGCCGCCCGCACGAGGTCTCGATGCGCGAGGCCATCGGCTGGACCGTCTTCTACATCGCTTTGCCGGTCGCGTTCGGCTTCTTCATCTGGGCCAATAACGGCAGCACCCCGGCCGTGGAATTCTTCACCGGCTACCTGCTCGAGAAGTCGCTGTCGGTGGACAACCTGTTCATCTTCATGCTGCTGCTCTCGGCCTTCGCGGTGCCGAAGGTGCTGGCCCAGCGCGTGCTGCTGTTCGGTATCGCGGGCGCGCTGGTCTTGCGCGGCATCTTCATCGCCTTGGGCGCGGCCGCACTGGCCAACCTCGACTGGGCGTTCCTGCTGTTCGGCGTGATCCTGTTGATCACCGCGGTGAAGCTGCTCGCCGATGCGGCGGGCGGGCATGAGCAGGAAGTCGATATCTCGTCCATGAAGTCGGTGCGGCTGATGCGCCGATTCTGGCCCATCACCGACGACTACCGCGGCACCAAGCTCACCGTCCGCGAGGCCGGGAAGCGCGCGCTGACCCCGCTGGCGCTGGTGGTGGCCGCGGTTATGGCCACCGACCTGGTGTTCGCGGTCGATTCGGTGCCCGCCGTGTACGGCGTCACCGGCGACCCGTTCCTGGTGTTCGCCACCAACGCGTTCGCGCTACTCGGTTTGCGCGCACTGTATTTCGTGCTGCACGCCGCGCTGTCGCGACTGGTGCACCTGGCGTACGGTCTGGCCGTCATCCTCGCTTTCATCGGTGTGAAGCTGGTGCTGCATTGGGCACACGGCATTTGGAGCGGCGTGCCCCAGATCCCCACCGCCACTTCGCTGGTGGTGATCGTGGTGGTGCTGGCGACGGTGACGTTCACCAGCCTGCGCGCCACTCGCGGCCAGGAGCAATCCGACGACGTCGACGCTCCGACCGCGTGATCGACCGGGATCGTCGCTGAGTCGATCACTCGAGGTGTGATCCGGGCCGGGCAGCCGCTGGTTGTCCGGCCCGAATCGGCTTCGGGGGGCGGGGCTTACGACGCCGCTCCCACGAACGCGCCGATGGCCGCACCGATGGCGCAGCCGACGATCGCTCCGACCAGGAAGAACCAGATCCCGATCACGATTCCGATCAAGCAGCCGACCACCGCACCGGCGATGATGGCACCGCCATCGGAGTCGACGACGTGAATCAATGGGTTGCCTTGCACACTGGTCGCGGCTTGGGTCGGCCCGCCGACCGGGGTGAGGGTCAACGAGGTGTCAGTGTTGACTGCCGGTGTGACTTCGAGGGTTTGGCCGGTGTCCACCCGCAGGGTGGTGGGTACCGTACCGACGACAACGCCGTCATCCGCGAGGATCTGCACGCCGTCCGAGGTGAGTGCGAACCGGCCGGAATCCAACGTCACGAGGGCGTATGAATGGTCGGCCGCCAGCGTGGTGGTGTACCCGACCGGGCCCGCCGTGGCGCTGACATTGACATCAGCCAAACCCGCTTCGCCGTGGCCCGTTCCCATGGCGATTCCGGTGGCTGCGATGGCGAATATAGCTGTCGCCACCAATTTCTTGATGAACATGATCTTTCCCATCCGTTCGGGTTTCCTTTGACGTTCCCCCGACGAACGGCACGGGATATATAGATCAATCATGCGCTTGCGAAGTATTAACTGTCCATGGGCAAACTGTTCGAGATGAATTTGTAACGGACGAAGTCGCGGACCGGTTCATAGCCGATGTTCTGATAGATCCGGTTCGAGGTCGGATTGGCCAGATCGGTGAACAGGCAGACGCCGGATCCTTTGTCACGCAGCATTTTCGAGACGTGCGCGGTGAGCGCGCCCGCATATCCTTTCCGGCGTTCGGCGTGCGGGGTGTACACCGGGCCGACCCGAGACCAGCCCACCACATTGCCGTGGTGGGCAACGAGGCTGACCGGATGCCCGTCGTGCTCCCACAGCCATATACGACCCGCAGCCACGCGGGTTTGTACGCCTTGGGCGGGCAGCCCGAAGCCGTGCTCGGCTCGCACCGCATCCATCCACTGCACACACAGCTCGATGTCAGCCGCACCCGCACGCCGGGCCCGCCCGGGCGCGGACAGTACCGACAGCTCACCGAGCCGGTACAGCCGAGTGTGATAGTCGAGCTCGAATCGCCTGCCGCGCAATGCACTCCAGCGCTCGGCGAAGGCCAGCGCATCCTCGTCGGCGGCTTCGATATCCGGAGCGTCCGGCGCGATCTCGGCGAGCACATCGGCCACGGCCTCGACCGCCCCCGCGGGCAGCTCACCGAGCAGGACTCCGTGCGAGGCGGTCTTCGCCGCCGCGCCGACCACCTTCTCACCGTCGTGCACCGACAGGAAATGCCCGGGCTCCACCGTGATACCGCTGATCAGATTGTCGAGAATCGTGAGAAGCACGGTATGCCCGAGCGCATCACGCCCCAGGAACTCGGCGACGAGCTTCTGATATTCGACCGCATCACTGCTGACCTCGATCCGCATACGTCCCCACGGTAGGCGGCCAGGCACGGCGTGCCCATCGGTTTTCCGCGACGTACGGTGAAGCATGCTGCTGAATCGTTTCCAGCGCCCGCGCATCGACGAGGTGAACCGCGTGGTGGACGCCCTCGAGCTCTCCGAAGCCGTCTTCAAGACCGTGCCCTGGCAGCCGAGAGAACTGGTGGAAACCGGCCTGCGGCAATGGCTGCGCTGCGCCGGCGCGGCCATGCGTGACGACCAGGTGATCGGCATGCCCTCGCACGCCGTGGACGAGGCCTGGCACGGCCTGATCCTGTGCACCATGCGCTACGCCCGCTTCTGCGATGCCGCGTACGGCCGCTTCCTGCACCACTTCCCGGCCGGTGACGGCTCGGGTGGGACGGCCGATCCCATGGCTGATCAGCTCGGCCGCACCGTGGTCGCCTGGTCGATGGTGGCCCGGCCGGGCGAGGAATGCGTGCTGTGGAATCTGGATACCGTTGTGGGCGTGGATGATCCGTGGGGCGTCCCGGCGGAGCGGGTGGCCTCGATCGAGGCATCCCTGGCCGGTGACTGAAAGCCGCTGCGGCACGGTCGAAGTCAACCGACTCGACCGTGCCGCACCGCGCTCAGCTGCTGCCGCCCCCGCCACCGCAGCCTCCCCCACCGCCGCCGCAGCCGCCACCACCGCAACTGCTGCCGCCGCCACCGCAACTGCTGCCGCCACCACCGCAGCTGCTGCCCCCACCGCAGCCGCCGCCGTGTCCGTGCCCGTGTCCGTGCCCGCCGCCCCCTCCACTACAGGAGGTACAGCTGCCGGACCCGCTCCCGCTCGCACCGACTTCGCCCCCGTAGGCGCCTTTCACCCATTTCCCTCGACGTCGGCCGCGCGGGACGCGGATCTGCCCGGTTCGAATTTGATCGGCCCGAATCTGCCCGATCAGGCTTTGCCCTCCCCTGCCCCTGGCGCGGGCCTTCCCTCTGCGGTCGAGCCAGACGTACCACCCCACCAGGACCGCCACGAGAGCAATCAGTACCAATGCCGTTCTCATGATCCGCAACCTCCTCCGCCGCAACCGCTTCCGCCGCAGCAACTCCCGCCCCCGCCGCAACCGACGCCACCGCCGCAGCTGCTGCCGCCGTCCGTGGGGCCGTAACGGCGCCGCCACCGACTGCGCTCCCGCCGTACCTTCATCCTGTGGTCCAGCCACATGAACCAGGCGAGGATCGCGAGCACGAGCGCGGCCATCACCAATCCGCCGATCATGATCAAGACCCCCCTCCGCAGCCGCCGCCTCCGCCGCAACCGCTACTGCTGCCCCCGCCGCAGCTGCTTCCGCCGCCGCAACCGCTACTGCTGCCCCCGCCGCAGCTGCTTCCGCCGCCGCAGCCGTGTCCGTGGCCCCCGCCGTCGTGGCCGTGCCCGTGGCCCCCGCCGTCGTGGCCGTGCCCGTGGCCTCCGCCGCCATGGCCCCCGCCGTCGCCTCCGTAGCTTCCGAGCGCCCAGAGGTTTCCGCTGTCGCTGCCGCCGTTCACGCCGTCTCCCCCCGCGTAGCCCCCGCCACGCCGAGAATTGCGGTTCCCACCCGGTGCGATAACCCTCGAGGCGAAGAACAGCCCGATGAGGATCGCAACCACAATCATCAGTGTCATACCGAAAGCGTATGGCGCACCGACCGCTTCGGCAGCCCCATTAATTCGGGGAGCCGGGCCAGGGTTCGCGCACGCTACCGGCGGGTATGTATGCGTATTGGGGCGCGAAAACGCCCCCTGCGGGAGGTCCACAGGGGGCGAGGTATCGCTAACTGCGCGGGGAGGTTACGTCAGCTTCACGCGGGCGGCGAAGAAGCGGGTGACGGCCGGGGCGAAGCGGTTGAAGCGGTATTGCAGCCAGGCCTCTGGAGTCACCGGGACGATGTCGCGATTGCGTTCGACGGCCTTGACAATCTGCGCGGCGACCTTCTCCGGACCGTAGTGGCGGGTCGCGTAGAGCTTGTCGTAGCGCTGCTGCTTGGCGGCCTCCTCCTCGGCGGAGACGCCCGCGAACCGGGTGGTGGCGACGATATTGGTGTGCACGATGCCGGGGCAGATGGTGTGCACGCCGATATTCTTGCCCGCCAGTTCGGCACGCAGGCAGTCGGAGAACATGAAGACGGCCGACTTGCTGGTCGAGTAGGCCGAGAAGCCGCGTTGCGGGGAGTAGGCCGCCATGCTGGACAGGTTCACGATATGCCCGCCGAGCCCGCGCTCGGCCATTGCCTTACCGAAGGCGCGGCAGCCATTGATCACGCCGTACAGGTTGATGTTCAGCACGCGATCGAATTCGGCTGCGGGAGTATCGAAGAAGTCACCGGCCTGGCCGACACCGGCATTGTTGATCAGGATGTCGGGCACGCCGTGCGCGGCGATGACGGCGGCGGCATGCTCAGTGACGGCCGCTTCAGAGGACACATCCAGCTGATAGGCGTGGGCCGTACCACCTTCGCGCGCAATGAGTTCCGCGGTTTCCTTGGCCGAATCCAGATTGATGTCGGAAAGCACCACCTCGGTGCCGAGCCGGGCGAAGGCAAGCGCGGTCTCGCGGCCGATGCCGCTGCCGCCGCCGGTGATGACCAGCAGCTGATCCTCGAAAGGCCGCTGCTCCCTACCGACTTCGGCACGACGCAGGGTCCGCGGGGCATCCCCGGTCCGCAGTGAATCGATCAACTCGGAGGTCGAAGTCGCCAGCAGTTCCGGATGCGAGAACGGCAGCCAATGCCCGCCGCCGACCTCGCGACGGTACAGGTTGGGCGCGTACTCCTGGGTGTCGTCATATCCGGCGGGCCGCACGGCGACATCGCGCCGGGCAATGATCAGCTGCACCGGAACTTCGGTGCGGCGATCACGCGGACCACTCACGCGCTGCAGGATATTCGCGCGATAGATGCGCATGCCGTCGAAGAAGTCGCGCCGGAACTCCGGCCCGAATTTGATGTTCTCGGGCGAGGTGTCATTCATCAGCCCGACGAATCGCGACCATATCTTCTCGGTGCCCAGCGGCTTGAGCACCACGCGCGGCAGCCCGGGCGTCATGAACAACCCGGTGTAGGCCGAGGACAGCAGCTGGGTGAACGGACCCCAGACCTTGCCCTTGGACAGACTCGAACGCATCCACGAACCCATGTGATCCAGGTTCGGACCCGACACCGAGGTGAAGGAGGCGACGCGATCCGCGGCCTGCGGTTCACACACCGCCTCCCACATCTCCACCGAACCCCAGTCGTGAGCGAGGATGTGCACGGGCTGGTCCGGGCTCACGGCATCGGCGACCGCGAAGAAGTCCGAGGCGAAATGCTCGAGCTTGTAGTCCTCGGTCTTATCGCTGCGGGTCGAACGGCCATGTCCCCGAGTGTCATAGGTGACCACGTGGAAGCGGTCGGCCAGCAGCGGCACCACGCGATCCCACAGATGATTGTCATCGGGCCAGCCATGCACCAGCACAATGGTGTCTTTAGATGTTCCAGTCGCCGACGGCTCGCCGTATTCATAGACGGCGATATCGAATTCGCCATTGCGCACGACGCGCTCGGCGGCGGGAATGACGGTCGGTTGATCGGTCACGATCTTCTCCTGGGGAGGGATGCTAGAGGTCCAGCACCAGACGGTCACCGGCACAACGGGACATGCAGATGAGCATGTCACCGGCGGCCCGCTCGTCGGATGTGAGGACGGTGTCGCGGTGGTCGATATCGCCGGAGAGCACGTTCACCTTGCAGGTGCGGCAGAAACCCTGACGGCACGAATATGGGGCGGTGGGAAGAACTTTCAGCACTTCCTCCAGCACGGACTTGTCCGCCGGAATGTCGATGATCTCGCCGCTGCGGGCCAGCTCCACCTGAAAGGCGGTGCCGTCCACCACGGGCGGTGCGGAGAACCGTTCGGAATACAGTTCCACGCCCGGCATGTCGCGTACGGCGGTGGCAATGGCCTGGGTCATCACGACGGGGCCACAGCAGTAGATCGAGGTGTCGGGGCCGACGCCCGGAAGCAGGTCGGCGGCTGTGGGCAGGCCGTGCTCGTCATCGGTGCGGACGGTGACCCGATCGCCGAATCCCTCGACCTCCGAAAGGAAGGGGATGGTGTCGCGGCTGCGCCCGACATAGACCATGGACCAGTCCACCCCGAGCCGATCCGCCATCCGGATCATCGGCAGGATCGGCGTGATGCCGATGCCACCCGCGACGAAATGCACTCGGGCAGCGGATGATCCGTAACCCGGCAGCACGAACGGAAAAGCATTGCGCGGCCCGCGCACCGTCACCGGAGTGCCGACGGTCAGTGCGTCATGCACCTCCAGCGACCCGCCCCCGCCCTCCGGAATCCGCCGCACCGCAACGCGATACGCGTTCCGGTCGGCCGGATCGCCACACAGCGAGTACTGCCGCACCCGACCCGACGGCAGCTCCAGATCCAGGTGCGCGCCCGGCCGCCACTCCGGCAGTTTCCGCCCGTCGGGCGCGGTGAGCATCAGGCTGATCACATCGGTGTCGTGCGCCTCCACCCGGCGTTCCACCACGACCAGCGGAATCCGGAAGTCGTCCACCAGCGTGGGTGGTTCCTTCCGATTGACGAAAGTGGTCCAGCGCAACCGGGTTTCGGCGATCAGTTCGAGCACCCGGGTGGCGCGATCCGGGCGATCCTTGCCGTAAAGGTCGCGTGGCGGCTCGGCCGGGATGGGCCGGGTCGGAGTCACCGTCACGACGCCATGATCCGAGCGGCCGGGGACTGCGCCAGGTAGGCGATCGCCTGCGCGCTGGAACCGACCGGCTCCGGGGTGTAGCCCGGCTTGAACGTCGACAGCGCACTCACCAGCAGCGACGGAATGCCGGGGACGGAGCCCCGCCACATGGCCGCGAAGATCCGGCCGATCAGCATGGGATACCGATGGTTGGGCAGCGCCGGATCCTGATGCACCAGGTACTTGGTGCCGCGCAGGATGAGCGCGAGGAACAGCGGGAAGACGATCACCATGAGCGCGCCGCGACGGATATAGCCGACGCCGAAGTACTCGGCCACATCATGTGCCACCATCCGGTGCTCGACCTCCTCCGCGCCGTGCCAGCGGAACAGGTCCAGCATCTGCGGGTCGGTGTCGAACTTCTCCAGATCGGCATTGAGTACCCAGTCGCCCAGGAAGGCGAAGAAGTGCTCGAGCGTGGCGATGAAACCGAGCCGCTCCACCAGATGCTGCTGACGGGCCGCCTCGGTATCGAACTCACGAGGACCGAGCGTCTTCCGGAAGAGGTATTCGGTCTGCCGCACATACGGTTCCACGTCGATGCCGTGCGCTTCCAGGACCTCTTCGAGCGCGCCGTGATGGCTCTCGGCATGCATGGACTCCTGGCCGATGAAGCCGATCATGGCCTCCCGCAGCTTCTCGTCCTTGACCAGTTCGAGGGCTTCGCCGTAGGTCACCAGGAAATTGCGCTCCCCTTCGGGCAGCAACATGCTCAGGGCATTGAGCACATGGGAGGCGACCGGCTCGGACTTCATCCACACCGGTGCGGTATTCGACCAGTCGAACCGCACATTGCGGGCGTGCAGGGCTACCTCACCGGGTTCGGTCACCGATCGGCGGCCCAGCTTCGGAAGTAGCTTCATCGATACTCCTCATCAGTGAAAACGACACTGCATGAATTTGCTACGTGAGCGTAGCAACATTCTACCCATACATGAAACCCAGAGTTACACCTATACACACCCGCTACCAAAAGAGCGAGGGAGCTCTGGCGGCGGGAATCAGAATGATTCGCCGCCACCAGAGCTCCCTCGGTGGTTCGGGCGTTAGCTGTCTACGTGGACGTGCGGGCGTTGGGACCGACGCGGGACGGCGCGGCGAATGATTTCGCGGGTTACCGGGGCGACCTCGCCTTCGCCGAAGAACATGAAGCGGAGGAGGTTGATGAAGGGGTTGCCTTCGGACCATTCGAAGTAGACGTGGGGAATGACGCCGGTGCGGTCGCGGATGGCCAGCAGGATGGCGGCGATCGAGTTGGGGACGGCGGCGGCTTCGACAGTGAGAATGTGGTACTTGTCGACGTCGATTTCGGTGACCTTCAGGTCGGTGATGAACTCCGACGGATCCTTGACGATCACCTCGAGGAAGAGGATGGGCTCGCCGTCGGGGATGTGGCTTTCGCGGCGCTGGTCGGCTTCCTTCTCCGCATAGTCTTCCGGCAGCCGGTGATCGATTTCGTGGGTGACGATGCGGATCTCGCCGGTGGCGGCCATATCGTCGATCAGCCGGGCGGCCTTCTCATCGAAGGACACCGTGATGGCACGCAACTCGAAGGAGCGGCGGAAGCGGGAGGCGAAGGACACCACCAGGATTCCGAGCACGAACAGGATGGCCAGGTGCACACCCGCGGGCTTCTCGATGATGTTGTCGATGGTGGTGTAGACGAAAATCAGTGACACCGCACCGAATCCGAGCACCCGGGACTTCTGGCCCTTGTTCCAGGCCGACAGCGTCACCGCGACGGCGGCCGAGGTGATCAGCACCAGGACGCCGGTCGCGTACGCCGCGCCCTGTGCGTCCACGCTGGCGTCGAAGTACCAGGTGATGCCGAAGGCGACGGCCGCGAAAACTAGTACCAGCGGCCGAATCTGGCGCGCCCACTCCGGGGCCATGCCGTAGCGCGGCAGATAGCGCGGCACGAGATTGAGCAGGCCCGCCATGGCCGAAGCGCCCGCGAACCAGAGGATGGCGATGGTGCTGATGTCGTAGACGGTGCCGAAGGTGTCGCCGAGATGCTCGTGCGCGAGGTAGGCCAGGGCGCGACCGTTCGCCTGCCCACCCACCTCGAATTCCGACTCCGGAATCAGGACCGTGGTGATGAAGCTGGTGATGACGAGGAAGCAGCTCATGATCAGCGCGGCGGTGGTGAGCAGCTTGCGCGCGCCGATAATGCGGGTGCGCGGGTACTGCTCGGTTTCCCCGGGCGCGCCCTTGATCTGCGGCATGACGGCCACGCCGGTCTCGAATCCGGACAGGCCCAGGGCCAGCTTCGGAAACACCAGCAGCGCAACGGCGATCATGGCGATCGGACTGCCGTGCTCGGCGGTGAGCAGATGCGTCCAGTCGGTGACCAGGTGCGGCGACTGCAGCACCTTCACGATGCCGGTCACCGCGACCACGACATTCAGCGCCAGATACGTGCCGACCAGCACCACGGCAATGCCGATGGCCTCACTGAAACCCTTGAGGAACACCGCCGCCAGGAGCGCCAGCAGCACCAGCGTGATGATCATGTTGTGCCCGTGCAGCGCATCGGGCACCAGCGGGTTCTCGACGATGTGCGCCGCGCCGTCGGCCGCGGACAGCGTCATGGTGATGGTGAAGTCGGTGGCCGCGAAGCCGAGCAGCACCAGAATGAAGATCTTGCCCCACCAGTTGGGCATGAAATTCGCGAACATGGCGATGGAACCGCCACCGTGCGGGCTCTCCTTGGCCACCCGCCGGTACACGGGTAGCGCGCCCAATAGGGTCAGCGCCACCAGCACCAAGGTCGCCAGCGGGGATAGGACGCCCGCGGCCAGCGCCGCGATGCCGGGCTGATAGCCGAGTGTCGAGAAATAGTCGACGCCCGTCAGGCACATGACCTTCCACCAGGAATGCTGGTTTTCCTTGGGGGTGCGCTTGACCATCGGTCCCGGCAGCTGCGAGTGCTGCGCGCCCGCGTCTTCCAATAGCCAGGCCGTGAAGCGCGAACGTGACCGTAGCTCGGTCGTGGTCAAGGAGTCCTCCCCGGAACCCTGTCGGTCCGGTGCACCGGACTCCAGCAATGTCGTGGCCAATGTACTCAGGGCAAACCGGGCGCAGATACACACCGCGCCGCGAGTCGTCCCTACATCTGTGCTACTCGGATCTACCCGAGGTACGCCATGACCGCTGAAGTTATCGCGCTCGCGAATCGAGCCCGCCCATCCGGAGATTCGATGAGCGCGGCATCGTCGGGATCACGCATATTCCCGCACTCCACCAGCGCGGCAGGACGCTCCGCGAAATTGAGCCCGGCCAGATCGGCGCGCGGGTTCATACCGTCGGAACCGACATAGGTGGAGGTGGATAGGCCCGCGCCGACCATGCTGTCGCGAATCGCGGTGGCCAGCCGGATGGACGGCTCACCCTGCGAATCGTTCTGTGGCGGCGAGGAGTACGCGACGTGGAAGCCGTGCGCACCGGCGGGCGCGCCATCGGCGTGAATGGAGACCACGGCGGCCGCACCGACCCGCTGGCCGAGGGTGCCGCGCTCATCCACGCACGGCCCCACGCCGGTATCGCTATCGCGGCTCATGATCACGCGGATGCCGCGCGCGGAGAGCAGGTCTCGCACCCGCTGCGCCACATCCCAGTTGAACTCGTGCTCGGTGTAGCCGTCATTGGCGCTAGTGCCGGTGGTATTGCAGGGCTTGGAACCGCCGCGGCCGTCCGGCACCGACGCATTGATCGCATCCGGATTGGCCGCACCGCCGCCATTGTGGCCGGGGTCCAGGACCACGACCCGCTCGGCAACCGGAAATAGTGGCAAGGCAGGCGAATCCAGCGCGGGCCGGGGCCCCCGATCCTTCGCGAGCGGGGCCGCAACGCTCTGCCCGCTGCCCCCGATCAGCAGGGCACCGCAGAGAGCCGCCAATGCTTTCCAGTGTCGCTGTCGCACCCGACCCACCCTAACGGCCGGATAACGGCCCGGTAAGTCAGTGTTCGAGTTTGCGCAGCAACGCGCCGAGCGCGCGCAGCTCCTCGGGGCTGAGGCGGGCGAGCGCCGCCGGCGCGGGATCGGGCGTGACCAGCGCCTCGGCCACGACCCGCTGTCCGGCCGTGGTGAGCGACACCAGTTTGCACCGTCGATTGGTCGGATCGATCTCACGCACCACCAGGCCGCGCGTTTCGAGATCATTGACCACGACCGTGGTGGCGGGCGCGTCCATCCCGGCGGCGTGCGCGAGCTCCTTGACCGCCAGCGGGCCGGGCAGCAGCCGCCGCAGAATCCGAGTCCGGCTGAACGGCATGCCCGTTGCCTCGACCACCGCGCGCTTCCAGGCGTCGCGGGTATCCATCACCACGTGGGTGAGCTGCCGCCAGACGTCATCGGGAGTGGGCGTATCAGGCGGCATGGGCGGGAACCTTCTGTTCGAGCAGTGGAGCGACGCGATCGCGGGAACGGTACGCCCAGTCGGTGTTCGCGGCCACGCCCAGTCCCGTGATCGCGGCGGCCATACCGGCGATGGTCCACCACAGGCTCGCTCCGGAGAGCGCACCGCACAGCGCCACACCGATGCTGATGCCGACCTGACGACTGGTGGAGGCCACCGCCGAGGCCGCACCCGCGCGATCGAGCGGCATACCGCTGACCGCCGTCGTGGTGATGGGCGCGTTGACCATCCCGAAGCCCATACCGAAGAGCGTGAAGAAGAGGATCAGCTGCCAGACCGGGGTATCGGGCTGCAACCGGCTCAGGCCGATGGCGGCGAGCGTCATCAGGACGCCGGAGGCCAGCAGCGAGGGACGGGTGCCGTAGCGGCCGACCAGTCGTCCCGACAGCGGGGAGAAGATCAGCATCGCCAGGGCCATCGGCAGATACAGCACACCGGTGTGAATGGCCGAAAAGCCCCGGGTCCCTTGCAGATACAGGGAGACCGCGAACAGGAACGCACCCAATCCCGCGAACGCGCACACCGCGATCAGGGTGGCCGAGGAGAACGGGAAGCTGCGGAAGAAGCGCAGATCGATGAACGGCGAGGGATGCCGTGCCTCATGCCAGACGAATCCGGCCAGCGCCGCGGCGGAGATCACGAAGATGATCGGCTTGCCCTCGATCAATCCGAAGACCGTGGAGAACAGGATGACAATGGCCAGCACCTGACCGATGGGGTCGATGCCGCGCGCATTCGCCGACTTCGATTCCGGCACATACATCGTGGTGAGCACGAGGGCGACGGCGACGATCGGCAAATTGATCCAGAACACCGACTGCCAGCCCAGCGTATCGATGAGCGCGCCGCCGACCAGCGGGCCCAGCGCCGTCGAGATGCCGACCACCGCACCCCACACGCCGACCGCCCGCGCGCGTTCGACGCGTTCGGTGAAGACCGTCGTAATGATCGACATGGCAACGGGATTCAGCATGGAGCCGCCGACGGCCTGCAGGAAGCGCGCGCCGATCAGGACCTCGATGGTGGGCGCGAGGCTGCACAGCAGTGAGCCGAGCGCGAAGATGAGCAGCCCGATGCGGAACATGCGCTTGCGGCCGAATCGGTCGGCGGCCGCGCCGGAGAGCATGAGCAGGCTGGCCAGGGTGAGGGTGTAGACGTCGATGATCCACTGGAGGCGGGACAGCGGCGCGTCGAGATCGGCCCGGATGGTGGGGATGGCGACATTCACGATGGTCGCGTCCATGGACGAGATCAGCAGGCTCAAGCAGCAGGTGATCAGGATGATCGTCTTCCGCCGCGAGCTCAATCCCTCAACGGTTGTAAGCACACAACTATTGTGAACACACAACTGTTGGATGGCAATAGCGGTATTCGATGGAACAAGTCACGTTCTCAGCGCTTGGGCAGCCACTCGGTGATCACGCCCGACAGCGCACCCAGCACATCCTCGGTCTGCTCACCGGAAGTGCCGTAGGTGTGCGCGGCGACCGTGAACCCCTGCCCGTAGGAGGCCGAAGCCACCTCGGGCTCACCCGTATCGGCCCACCCCCATTTGGTCCCGATCACCCGCGGCAATCGAGCCGTTCCCCAATCCTGGACCGTCCCATCGGAGGCAGTCTTGCCGGAATGCTCCATCCACCCGAGGATCGGCGAATCCGGATCGCTGCGCAGCTTCGCCGCCAGAAAATCGGCCATATCCGCGGTACTGGTCGAGGACATCCCCCACTCCCCCGCCCCATGCGTGGCACTGAGCTGATACTCCTCGGCCACCGAGTCGATCGCCCGCGGATACTTGGCCGCCATCGAATCCGCCGCCGCATCATCGGAGTACCGAATCATCCGCTCCCCCAACACCCGATCCTCCGCAGACCCATCCCCATGCCGCAACGCATAGTCCGCCATATACAACTTCGAAACCGAAAGCCCCCCACGAGATTCCGTCTCATTGGCAGTCCCCCACCCGACCCCCGGCACCACCGACCGCACCGAAATGGAGGTCCGCGCAGGCACCTCCACATGCCCCGGCGGCTGCGGCTCCTGCGGCGTGGCCCCAGCCACCGCCCCACCGGCCAACCCCACCCAAACCCCCACAGCCATCACCCCAACCAAACCAACCCGAACCCGCATCGCCACCTCCGCGTCGAGCCCCCTCCCCCCACCATGCCGCCCCCCACCAGCAAAAACCTCCCAGACACGCCGAAACCCACCCGACTAAGACGTGAGCATGCAGTGGTGCAGGAGACACGCCGAGAAGCGCCTGCACCACTGCATGCTCACCGGGGATTAGACGGTCAGGATGGTGCGACCCGCGGCGGAGCGGGATTCGATGGCGGCGTGGGCGGCGGAGGCTTCCGCGAGGGGGAAGCTTTGGCCGACCACCACTTCCAGGCGGCCGGAGGCTGCTTCGGTTTGGGCCCGGTTGTGCAGAGCGTTCCAGTCGACGCCGCTGGCGGTGATCTCCATGAGGGAGATGATCGTGATGTTCTGTGCCGCTGCCGCTTCCGGGTCGAAGGCCGCGAATCCTCCTGCGGCATTGCCGTATCCGATGATTCGCCCGCCGGGGGCGACCGCGGCCAGGGCGGCTCGGCCGGTCTCGCCGCCCGCGCCGTCGAGTACGACCTGGACGCCGCCGGTCAGGTCGCGCACCTGATCCACCCAGCCGTCCTCGGAGTAGTCGACCACCGCGTGAGCGCCGAGTCGTTGTGCGAGTGCGAGTTTCGCGGTTCCTCGTGCCGCGGCGATGACCTGTGCGCCCGCCGATCGAGCGAGCTGGATCAAGAGGGTTCCGAGTCCGCCCGCGGCGGCGGTGATCAGTACCCATTCGCCGGGCTGGATGGCGGCTCGGTCGGCCACCGCGAGGGAGGTGCGGCCGTCGTGGACCAGCGCCACCGCCTGGGTGAGGCCGAGTTCGTCGGGGACGGTGGCCAGGGTGTCGGCCTTGGCGAGGGCCTTCTCGGCGTAGCCGCCGGTAGGGGTGCCGCCGCCGATGCCGCTGGCGGCCGTGGGGGTGGCGACGCGCTTGCCGATCCAGCTCGAGTCGACGCCTTCGCCGACCGATTCCACTACTCCGGCGACCGCTCCGCCGGGCACGAAGGGCGGTTCGACCGGGAAGAAGTTCTTGGCCCAGCCGCTGCGCAGCAGGGTGTCCAGGAACATGACGTCGGCCGCCTCGACCCGCACCACGACTTCGCCGGGTCCGGCGACCGGATCGGGGGCTTCGCTCACGGTCAGCGTCTCGGGTCCTCCGAAGGCCTTGGCCTCTACTACGCGCATCTCACTGCCGCCCTTTCGTTCTCGCAATCCGACTTCCACAGCTTCGAACCTCGAGTGATGTTGAGGTCAAGTCGGCGGGGCCGATTACGCGGCGAGCGAACCCTGGAATACCCGAGGTCGCTCGAGCCGCCGGACCGAGCGATCACCACGTGACTCACCGGAACCGAGACAGACCGTCCCTCAGACGCGACAGAGTGTCCTGCCCAACAATCGCGTTTTTCAAGCCAATGACGTCGCAGTCTGCGTCTTCCCGAATCATGTTTGCCTCATTTTCGGTCCAAACAGTCTTGACAATGGTTCACTCCAGCACTTACTTTTTGTGGACCCCCAACGACCCCGAACTTGGATCGCAGGAGAGACCATGACCACGGATCAGCACCTCGACCACATCCGCGAGGCCACCATGGCCAAGGAAGCCGCCAAGGCCGCCGCACAAGCCGCGGACGCCCTGTGGCGCACCAAAATCAAGGAAGCCACCGCCGCGGGCGAGCGCGTCTTTCTCATTGCCAAGGCCGCGGGCGACATCACCACGTCCCGCGTCTACCAGATCCGTGACGGCGTCCGTACCGGCAGCCGTTACACCACGGTCTAGGGCAGTCACGAAGACCATCGGCTCGACACGACGGCGCCATGCCTCAGAGATGAGGCAGGACCGGTGCGACAATGACGCGGTGCAAGAGCAGCTGAAACGGTGGATCGAGGACCTCACCGGCGGGGACAGCACCCGGTCCATCGCCGCTGTCACCGGAATCCCGCAGGCCACCCTCGCCCGGCATCTGGCCATGCCGACGCCGCCGGTGGAGACGCTCATCGAGATCGCGCGGGCCTATGCCGCGAATCCGGTCGAGGTGCAGGTGGTCGCCGGAATCATTACCGAAGCCGAGGCACAGCGCGCCGGATCCGGCAGCGCCATCCGGCATGCGACGACTCGGCAATTGCTCACCGAGTTATTGCGGCGCGATAAAGAGAACGAGGACACACCGCCGCGCAAGCCCTCGCACGGCGAGGCAGGCGCGAGGCTGTTCCAGTGACCAATGCCGTTCCGATTCTCGCCGCCCTGGTCGCCGCGGCGGCGGCCGTGGTGCGCGCGCCACGGTGGCCGAACACGCAGTCCCGGCCGCTGACGCTCGGTTTGGCGCTGCTGGCCGTGTGGGCCGTCATGCGCACGCCCGTGATTCACCGGGCGGCCGAGGATTTCGCGGCCACGACGCTGCATTACGAGCGACTGCCCGAACTCCTCGCGCAGGTGGCGTCGATCTCGGCCGCGGCCCTGCTCACGGTGACCGTCGCCCAGGCGTGGGCGCGGCCCACCCTGATCAAGGCCATCTACGTGACGCTGGCGGTCGTGCTGGCCGCGGTGCTGGTCACCTATGACCCGGTCGAATCCCCCGACCACTTGATCAATGCCCGCAAGTGGCTGATCGCCGGGGCCATGCTGGTCAGCAGCATCGCGACCATTGTCGCCGCGACACTGAGCCTGCGCGAGCTTCCGGCTCGCTACCGCCTGCCCATGATGCTGTTCCTGGCCGGTGGCGTGCTCGCGATGATCGCCAGCATTGCCCGCGGGGCGGTCCTGCTCATGCCCGATGTGCGCCTGGGCGATTGGTGGGCCGTGCTCGCCAGCCTCCCGATCTTCGCCTATGCCATCGGCTCACTGATCGCGAGCGCCAGGACTCGGAATATGGCGGCGGAGCAGGAAACAGACGTCGACCTCGACGCCTGAGCCGCTGATAATGCACGGATGCAACAAGGTTCACCGCTCGGCGAGATCGAAATCGAGGCTCGGCCGTCCAATACTGCTCGCATCGAGGCTTTCAGTGATGGGGTGATGGCGATTGCCATCACACTGCTGGTCATCGAGATTCGGCTTCCCGAGGGGGGCGAGGGCCATGGCGGCAATGTGCTACATGAACTGTTGGGATTGTGGCCCAGTTACCTCGCCTATGCCGGGTCGTTCATGACGATCGGCGTTATCTGGCTGTGCCACCACTCCTTCTTCGGGCGGATTCGGCGGGCGGACGGGCTGCTGCAATGCGGGAATCTGCTGCTATTGCTGTGTGTCGCGTTCCTGCCGTTTCCGACGACGGTGCTGGCGCATCATCTCGAGGACGGCGGGTGGAACGCGCGGGTGGCCACCGCCTTCTACGGTGTGGTGGCGGCGGTGCAGGCGCTGGCCTGGTTCGTCATGTGGATTGCCTTGCGGCGCAATCCGAGTCTGCTCAAGCTGGGGTATGACGCGGAGTTCGTGCGGCGGGAGAGCCGACTCGCGGTGATCGGGTTCCTGGCGTTCGATGTCATCGCGGCGATCGGGCTCGTGGCCCCGGCCGCGGCACTGGTGTTGTACATGGTCTGCCTGGTGGGTTACGGGGCGCAGACGCTGCTCTCCCGCGCATCGGAGCCGACTCCGGCCTAGGGTTCACGGCTCGGGTAGCGCGGACCTTCTCAGACGCTTATGCTCGTGCGCGAGATCCGAATCCTCTTGTCGGCCCGCCTATTCGGCGTGCGCTCCGAACCGGGCTTTCGGTCGCATCGTGGCGTCTGCCTCGGTGAACGTGAGTGCGGAAGTGCGAAGCTTGTCGGAGTCATCGAATCCGCCGGGCGGCGAGCCGGAGGCCGTTCGCGGCGCACGGATCCCGTTCCGGACGTTGTCGACGTGTATCGGGCTCTCCATTGTGGGAGTCGCCGCGACGGTCCTCGCCGCACCTCATGATTTCCGAATTCCCTTGGCGGTGGGCGCGAGTGCGCTCGCCGCGCTGCTGTGCGCGGCGGTAACGGCGGCCGTGTACTACCGCTCGGAGGTCGAGCGCGCCCGGCGGGAAGGTCAGGGGCGCGCGGCCTGGGCGGAGGCCCGCACGGCGGCGGTGATCACCGAGGCCGAGCAGCGCATGGGCTCCGTGGTCACCGAGGCGCAGGGCCGAATCGCCGAGGTGGAAGCCAGGATTCGCCTCCTGGACGATGCCGCGGGCCACCAAGCGCGCGATGCCAGGGACAGCGAGAATCGCCGGGCCGCCGCCATGGCCGCCTTCGCCGGTGCGGCGGGCCGCATGCAGGCCATGAGCACCAGCATGCTGGCCGAACTACGCGAGATGGAACACCGGCACGGCGACCCGAAGGTCCTGGCCGACCTGCTGGAACTGGACCACCGAACCGCCCAGGCGGGACGCCTCGCCGACAGCATCGCGGTCCTGAGCGGCGCACGTTCCGGACGGCGCTGGGCGAAACCCATTGCCATGGAATCGATCCTGCGCGGAGCCATGGGCCGGGTGGCGGGCTATCAGCGAGTCCGCCTGCGCGCCGTCTCCGACATCGCCATCGCCGGTCACGCCGCCGAGGGCGTCATGCACGCACTCGCCGAGCTCCTCGACAATGCCTGCAACTTCTCCCCGCCCACCACCGAGGTCCACGTCTACGCCGCCGAAGTCCCCGCGGGCGTCGTGATCACCATCGAAGACAGCGGCCTCGTAATGAGCGAATCCGCCTTGCGCCGAGCCGAACTCACCGTCTCCGGCAAGACCGGTCACGGCTCCGACCTCTCCTCCCTCGCGGGCACCCGCCTCGGCCTGGCCGTCGTCGGCCACCTGGCCCGCAAACACGAACTCACCGTCTCCTACCGCCCCTCCGCCATCGGCGGCACCGCCGTAGTCGTGGTCGTCCCCCGTGAACTCACCACCCGCCTGGACCGCACCGGAACCCTCAGCGCCATCCCCCTCCCGGTCCAACTCCCCATCAACCCCCAACCCGAGGTCGCCGCAGGCACTCTCCCCGCCGCACCTCAGCTCGAACCGGCCGCCCTCACTTCCCTGCCGCAGGCCGAGCCCGCCGCACGCGCCTTGACTTCCCTGTCGCAGACCGGCTCCCACATCCTGAACTCCCCGCCACAGGCTGAGCCCTCCCGCGCTCTGCCTGCTCCGCCGCACACTCAGGCCCACCCCGAGCAGGATTCGCGAGCCTTGACCGGTTCCGCGCAGACCGCGTCTGCTGGCCGCACCCTGCCCGCTCCACCGGAGACTCCGGCCTACCCCGCACAGGATCCGCGAACCTCGAGCGGTTCGGCACAGGCCGGGCTCGCTGGCCGTACCTTGGCCGATCTCGTCGCTGCCACGGCCGAAAACGCCGCGATCGCTACCGGTTCCGCCGATTCCGGCCGGGCTTCGACCGATCTGGCCGACGAAACAGCCTCGGCCACAGCACCTTCCACCACTTCGGCCGTAACCGCCTCGGGCCTGCCCAAACGCCGCCGCGGCACCACGTTGGCCGCCGTACATCCGGGCGGGCTGCCGGATCTCTTGCCCGAGAGCTCGAATCCGGCAGGCACTTCCCCCTCCGCTCGCCCGGCTTCTTCTCCGTCCGCGCTCGCTGCCTTCCAGCGCGCGATGAACCGCGAGAACACCGGCGGCGCAACCCCTTCCCCGACCGTTTCCCTGGAGACCGAACACTGATGAATCCGAATGGGACGCCCGCCGCGACGCAGCTGGGCTGGCTGCTGGAGCAACTGCTCACTCGCACTCCGCGCGCCAGGCACGCCCTATTGTTGTCCGGCGATGGGTTGAAGATCTGCCATACGCCCGAGCTGAGCAATGACAGCGCGGATCAGTTGGCCGCCATTTCGGCTGGGATTCAGAGTCTTTCGCATGGGGCGTCGGTGGAGTTCGGGGATGGGCGCGGGGGTGTGCGGCAGTCGATGACCGAGTTCTACGGTGGGATTCTGTTCATTGTGGAGGCCGGAATCGGCGCGCATATCGCGGTGGTCGCCGCGGAGGACGCCGATGCCGGGCTGGTCGGCCACAATATGCGCGAGCTGGTGGAACAGCTCGGCGAGCATTTGGCCACCACGCCGCGAGTGCGGGGAGCGGGCGTGTCGTGACCAGGCCGAACGAGGATCCGGACCGGCTCTACACGCTGACCGGCGGTCGGAGCCGCCCGGATTCCGATGCCTTCGATCTCGTCACGCTCGTGGTCAGCGAATGCGATCCGGCCCCCGGCATGCAGTCCGAGCATGCCGCGATCCTGGCCATGTGCCGCAGACCCACCGCGGTGGTGGAGATCGCGGCCGAACTGCGGCTGCCGGTCGGCATCGCCACGATTCTGCTGTCGGACCTGCTGCACGCGGGCCGGATCACGGTGCGTCATCCGAGCAATTCCGGTGGCTCGCAATGGACTTCACTCCCCGACTCCACCACGCTCGAGAAGGTGCTCGTTGGACTCCGCAATCTTTGATCCCCGGCCCGCGCGCGCCGACGCACCACTGCACGCCGATGCCCGGCACGGGTTGAAGATCGTGATCGTGGGCGGTTTCGGCGTCGGCAAGACCACCATGGTGCGCGCGATCAGCGAGATCCGCCCGCTCGACACCGAGGCCACCATGACCCAGGTCGGCCAGGGCGTGGACGATCCGAGTGGCGCGCCCGGAAAGACCACCACCACGGTGGCTTTCGACTTCGGGCGGATCACCATCGACGACGAGCATGTGCTGTACCTGTTCGGAGCGCCTGGGCAGGAACGCTTCTGGTTCCTGTGGGACCGGCTGTTCACCGGCGCATTGGGCGCGATCGTCCTGGTCGATCAGCGCCGCATCGAGGACTCCTGGTACGCCATCGACCGTCTCGAACATCAGGGGACGCCATTCATAGTGGCGTGCAATAACTTCGGCGGTCAGGCCGACCCGCGGGAAGTCCGCGACGCCCTGGACCTGGATCCGCACGTGCCGCTCATCGACTGCGATGCCCGCGACCGCGACTCCTGCAAGCGCGTCCTGATCGAGCTGGTCGAATTCCTCAACACCCCGAAGGCCCTGTCATGACCTCCCCCGCGTCCGGCGGCGGCTGCCCGGTGCAGCGGCCCGAGCCCGGCACCGTGCCGCTCAGCGGCCCTCGCTTCCACACCGATCCGCAGCACCTGTACAACGAGATGCGCCGCGAACACGGCGCGGTGGTGGCGGTCGAGCTGCCCGGCGGTGTGCCCGCGTGGCTGGTCATCGGCTATCGCGAGATGCATCAGGTCACCAATTCCCCCGAGCTGTTCCCGCGCGATGTGAGCCTGTGGAATCAGTGGGGCAATATCCCCGCCGACTGGCCGCTGCTGCCCATGGTCGGCCAGCCCATGCCCTCCATCTACTTCACCGCGGGCGCCGAGCATCGCAGGCATGTGGCCATGGTGGAGCCCGCCCTCGAGGCGGTCGATCCCTTCCACTTGCGCCGTGTCTGTGAGGAATTGGCGGATCAGCTGATCGACGGCTTCTGCGGTCGCGGCACCGCGGACCTGGTCGCCGACTTCGCCGAACCGCTCCCGGTGCTGGTCCTGGCCGGACTGCTCGGCCTCCCGGACGAGGACGGCGCGGACCTGGCCCGGACCATGAAGGTCATGGCCGACGGCGGCGCGGACGCCCAGGCCGCATACCTGCGGTTCATGCAGCACATGCAGCGCCTGGTGGCCATGAAGAAGGCCCGGCCCGGCGATGACCTGGTGTCCCGCATGCTGGCCGACCCGATGCCGTTCACCGATGAGGAATACGCGAACGACCTGATGGCGATCACCGCCGCCGGTCACCTCCCGACCTGCGACTGGCTCGGAAACTCCATGCGGCTCATGCTCACCGACGATCGATTCGCCGCCGCACTGGGTGGTGGCAGGCGCAGCGTGGGCCAGGCCATGAACGAGGTGCTGTGGGAGGACACCCCCACCCAGATTCTGGCCGGGCGCTGGGCCGCGCGTGATACCCGCCTGGGCGACAAGGTTATTCGCGCGGGTGACATGCTGCTGCTCGGCCTGGCGGCCGCCAATGGCGATCCGCATGTGCGCCAGCATGTTTCCGAGGCCGTGCATACCGGCAACAATGCCCATTTCGCGTTCAGCCACGGCGAATACCGCTGCCCGTTCGCGGCGCAGCACCTCGCCGAGATCATCGCGCGAACCGGTATCGAGGTGCTGCTGGATCGGCTGCCCGACATGGATCTGGCCGTGCCCGCCCAGAACCTGGTGCGGCGTCCGTCGCCTTTTCTGCGCGGAATGACTTCCCTGCCTGTTGTTTTCACGCCTGTTCGTGCTGTCGGAGGTTTTCAGTGAGTTCATGCCCGCATGCCATCGCCATCGATCCCATGGTGAGTGATCTGGCCGGTGAGACCGAGCGGCTGCGCGCCGCCGGTGCGCTCACCCGCATCGAATTGCTGGGCGTCTCCGCCTGGACCGTCACCGACCACACCCTCGCGCGCCAATTGCTCACCGACACAAGACTTGTCAAGGACATCAATGCCTGGGGCCTGTGGCAGTCCGGTGTGGTGACCCGGCAGTGGCCGCTGATCGGCATGATCGACGCCGGACGCTCCATGTTCACCGTGGACGGGGCCGAGCATCGCCGCCTGCGCATCAAGACCAACCAGGCGCTGACCCCGCGCCGCCTGGAGCAGTTGCGCCCGTACATCGAACGCCTCACCAAGGAACTGCTCGACGATCTCGAGGAGGCCGGTCGCGACGGCGCGGTGGTGGACCTCAAGCAGGTGTTCGCCTATCCGCTGCCGATGCGCGTGGTCAGTGAACTCATGGGCGTGCCGCGCGAGGATCAGCCCAAGTTGCTGACCTCGTACAAGGCGTTCTTCTCCATGCTCACCCCGCAGGACGAACGGCTGCAGGTGATCGCTGATCTGGATGCCTATTTCGCCGAGATGGTCCGCCGCAAGACCGCCGAACCCGGTGACGATCTCACCAGCGCGCTCATCCTCGCCGATGAGGGCGGTGACCCGCTCACCGAGGAAGAGGTGGCCGGGAATCTCGAGGCCCTGGTCGCCGCCGGTCATGAGACCACGGTCGGCCTCATCCTGAATGCGGTGCGCGCCTTGCTGTCTCGCCCCGAGCAGCTGGCGCAACTCCGCTCCGGCGATATCGAGTGGAAGCAGGCCATCGAGGAGACCCTGCGCTGGGACGGCCCGCTCACACACCTGCTCATGCGCTTCGCCACCGAGGATATTGCGTTGGGCGACACCGTGATCGACAAGGGCGAGGGCGTCGTCATCTCCTATCGCGCCGTCGGCCGCGACACCACCATCCACGGCGAGGACGCGAACGAATTCGATGCCACCCGCCCGACCGCGAGCCGCAATATCGCCTTCGGGTACGGCCCGCACATCTGCCCCGGAGCGGCCCTGGCCCGCCTGGCGGCCTCCATCGCCCTGCCCGCCCTCTTCGACCGCTTCCCCGGCCTGAGCCTGGCCGTCCCCGCCGAGGAAATCACCCATCTCCCGGTCCTCACCCAGAACGATGTGGCGGCCGTGCCGGTGCGCCTGGCCTGAGACTCGCCGCTCCGGCCACGAGTTCGCCGCTCCCGCCGACACCCGATGTCATGCTGTGCCGCGTGAAAAGCACAGGAGTTTGGGTGTCGGCGGTCGCGTGCGCAGCGGTCCTGCTGACCGCCGCATGCGGCAGCAGCAAGAGCGATTCGGCGGCCGACGACGCGCCCCCGAGCACGCCCCGCGACCAACTGGTGCTCTCCGATACGGAGTTCCCGGCGGGCGTCACCAAAATGGATCTCCCGCAGGACAAGATCCAGGCGAGTCTCGCCGACGCCAACAGCTACATGAAGAACGCCACCCTCACCCCCGAGGAATGCCGTGGCGCGCAAGTGGATCTGGCCGCCGCCAGCAAGGACATGCTCGCCAAATCATCCATGGTCGCCGGTGCCACCAATGACATGAACGTCTACGTCGACATCGTCTCCAGCCAGGTCCTGGACCTGAAGCCGATGATCGACAACTACGCCAAATGCGCTGAGGTCTCCACCACCGCCGATATCGAAGGCGACACCATCGACACCAAGGTGAAGACCGAGAAGCTGAAGGTCCCCGCCGCCCTCTCCGGCACCGACGCGGTCGCCTACCGTTCCACCGCCACGAACATCATCTCCGGCGGCGCCCCTTCGACCCGAACCTCCTACCAAGGCTGGGCAACCTTGCGCGGCACCACCGTCGGAGTCAAGGTCTCCGCCATCAGCGGCACCCCCGACGAGGCCACCTTCGACAAGTTCTTCACCGACGCGGTGCAGAAGGTCAAGAACGCGAAGTAGCAGGTTCAGCCGGTGTAGCCCAGGCGACGGCTGATCACCGCGGCCGATTCGACGGCCTGGGCGGCGATCTCCGGGAAGCTTTGGGCCGACATGCGATAGGACGGGCCGGAGACGCTGAGGGCGGCGATTATGCGGCCGTCGGAGTCTCGGATGGGGGCGGCCACCGCGTTCAGGCCGATTTCGAGTTCTTCCTCGCAGGCCGCCCAGCCTTGGGTCTTGATCTGGGCGAGCTGGGTGCGGAGGGTGGGGAGGTCGGTGATGGTGTTGGGGGCGAAGGATTCCAGGCGGCGGTTGAGGTGGGCGCGGAGGTCGGGGGCGGTGAGGTCGGAGAGCAGGACCTTGCCGCTGGAGGTGGCGTGGGCGGGGCAGGATTGGCCCACCCAGGTGCGCAGGGCCACGCCCGCGGAGCCGACGGCTTCCACGACATTGACTATGCGGTCGCTGTCGAGGATGGCGATATTGGTGGTTTCGCCTACTCGGGCGGCGAGTTCGTCGCAGACGTCCTGGCTTTGGCGCGGGAGGTCCATATGGGCGCTGGTGGAACCCGCCAGGCGGACCACGGTGAAGCCCAAGCGGTACTTGCCGCGTTCGGAGAGCTGCTGGACGTAGCCGCGTGCTTCCAGGACGGCGATCAGGCGCGATACCGTCGATTTATGCACGCCGAGTTCGGCCGCGATCTCGGTGACCCCGGCCGCTCCCAGTTTGGCCACTATTTCCAGGGCCGCCAGCGCACGGTCGACGGACTGCACGGCCGCGCCGTCTCGCCGGGTGCCGGACCCCTCGCCCGATTGGTTCGCCATAGCCTTCCCAGTGTATGCGGCACAGGGTTTTCCGCAGGTCGGGGACCCGGCGGAGTCACCCGTCGGCCTTGATCAGGGCCGCGCACTTCTCCCCCATCGCCATGATGGTGATATTCGGGTTCACGGCGGGGAGTTTGGGCATGGCGGAGGCGTCGACGACGCGGAGGTTACGCACGCCTTTCACGCGCAGTTGCGGATCGAGCACCGCCATGGGGTCGTCGACCGCGCCCATGCGTGCGGTGGCGGCCGGGTGGTAAACGGTGTTGTGGGTGCGGTGCATGTAATCGATGAGGTCGGCGTCGGTGACGGCCTCCGGTCCGGGCGCGAGTTCCCTTGCCACCCAATCCTTCAGCGGAGACTGCTCGGCAATGCGGCGGGCGAGCCGGATGCCGTGCAGCATCACGCGCTCGTCGTGGCCGTCGGGATCGCTGAAGTAGCGGGGATCCACCCGCGGTTTGTCGCGGAAATCCCTGGAGCGAAGCCGGACGGTTCCGCGCGAATGTCCCTGCGTCACATTGGGAGTGAGACAGAAGCCGTTCTCCGTGGTCGGATAGCCCCAGCGCACGGTGTTCATATCGAAGGGCACGCTGCCATAGTGCATCATCAGGTCGGGCTGGGTGAGACCGTCTGTGGTGGTGGCGAATACACCGATCTCCCACCACTGCGTCGAGGTGGTGATCATGGGCCGGGAGGATTCCCAGAACACCAGGCCTTCGACGTGGTCGTCCAGGTTCGAGCCGACGCCGGGTGAATCCGCGCGCACCTGAATTCCCATGTCCCGCAAATGATCCTCGGGACCGATTCCCGAGAGCATGAGCAGCTTCGGTGTGTCGATCGCGCCCGTGCTGATGATCACCTCCCGGCGCGCGTGCACGGTGTCGAAGCCGGTCAGATCCGGCCTGCGATACCGCGCACCCGTCGCGGAATTCGTTTCATCGAACAGGATTTCGCTGACCCAGCACCCGGTACGCACTTCCAGATTGCCGCGCGTCCCGATGATCGGATGCAGGTACGCGTGCGAGGACGACATGCGAATGTTGTCGCCATCCGCATTGATCTGAAACCAGCCCGCGCCATTGCGGACCGTCTCGCCCCGATTGAACTGCACCGTAGGCAATCCCACCTGCGCCGCGGCCTCCAGCACCGCGTATCCGCAGGGGTCCTTGGGTGGAATGTCACGCAGCTCGACCGGGCCCGTGTGCCCATGCTGATCGCCTGGCGCATCATTGCTTTCGAGCCGGGTCACATACGGGTGGAGCCCTTCCGCACCCCATCCGGTGGCCCCCATTGCCTCCCACTCGTTCAGTCCCTCGGCAGGCGGCCAGAACGCGATACACGAGTTGTGCGAGGAACATCCGCCCAGCACTTTGGCGCGTGCGTGACGCAGGAAGCTATTGCCACTGGCCTGCGGTTCCACCGGATAGTCCCAGTCATAACCTGATTCGAGCAGCAGCATCCAATCGACCAGCCGCAGAATCTTGTCGTCGCCGATATCGGAGGGCCCGGCCTCCAGCAGGCACACGGTGACGTCCGGATCCTCGCTGAGCCGCGCCGCCACCACACAGCCCGCCGACCCGCCGCCGACGATCACGTAATCGAAGGTGTCACTCATGCGGCAGGCACCTCCCCCGGTGTCGGGGCGGCATGCGAGGCGAGAATGCCGATGACGCGAACTCCTCTGACCCAGTACCAGATCAGGCCGACGAGCAGGATCGCGCCGATGTAGACGAACGCACCCCAGGTGTTGTACCAAGGCGAGCCATAGACGGCCTCGCGCGGCCAGGCCAGGTTGATGGCCATGCCCAGACCCCACACCACGGCAACGATATTCACGAACATGCCCCAGCGGCCCATGGTGAAGTAGCCGCCGTCACGCAGATCCTGCGGGGGCCAATTGCCCTTGATCCGCTGCCACAGCATCGGCCCGGTCACCATGAGGTAGGCGAGGTAGATCATGATGACGGCAATGGAGGTCAACACCGTAAAGACTTGTGGCTGACCGATATTGAGAACGAGGATCAGCGCCGACAGCACACCGATCACGATCGCGGGGACCACCGGGGCCTGATGCTTCACGCTCAGCTTGGCCAGCCGCTCACCGAACGGCAGCGCATTGTCACGCGCCATGGCGAAGGCGAGCCGGATGGCCGCCGAGTGCACCGCCAGCGAGCACACGGTCACCGCGACCACGATGCACACCAGGAATACCTTGCTCGCCGGACCCCACATCACCTGCTCGACGATGTACTGCAAACCGCCGTCGGTGGTGCCGAGCTTCTCATCGCTCAGATTGGGTGCCGCCATGACCGCGAACACCAGGATCGCGCCACCGATCACGAAGGACGCCAACAGCGCTCGCAGGATCGCCTTGGGTGCGGTGCGCCGAGGCTCCACCGTCTCTTCGCCGAGTGAGCTCGCGGTGTCGAATCCGTACATGACATAGCCGGAAGCCAGCGAGGCGATCAGGAAGGCGCTCAGGTAGCCGCCGCTCTCGCCCGCACCGTAGCCATTGCTGGAGAAAAACACGCTCGGCCCGCGAGTGATGTGGAATCCCAGAATGATCGCGATGAGGACGGCCGCGATCAACTCGATGAACACGCCCGCGCTATTGATCATCGACATGAGCTTCACGCCGAACGCATTCACGACCGTGCTGAAGGTGATCAGTACGGTGCCGAGAATGACGGCATTGGTGGCGTAGTCATACTCGCCGGTGCCGTCGCCGATGATCTGGAACCCGCTCCACAATCGCGGCAGATTCAACTGCATGGCCAGCGCCACGGCCGCGAGGGTCACGATCGAGGCGGTGAGCATGAGCCACCCCGCCGACCAGCCCACAAGTTTGTTGCCGAGCTTCTTGGACCAGTTGTAGACCGAACCCGCGACCGGATACTTGGCCGACAGCTCCATGAAGCACAGCGCCACGGCCAACTGTCCTAGGAATACCAGTGGCCACGACCATAGATATCCCGGCCCGGCGGTCCCGTACCCGAAATAGAACATCTGGAAGGTGCCGGTGAGAATCGAGATGTAGCTGACGCCCGCGGCGAAACTCGCGAACTTGCCGATGCTACGGCTCAATGATTCCCGATAGCCGAATTCTTCGACACCGTGGTCGTGAGCGGAGGTGGTCGGAGCGGGGGGACGGGTGGTCGTCATGACGGCCCAACTTTCAAAAATGACGCGCTAGAACATATTCAGTTGTCGGCGAACCAGCCGCCCACCGCCGGAGCGGTGTTGTGCCATATGTGTTTGGTCTCTTGGTATTCCGCCAGGCCGCTGGGACCCAGTTCGCGGCCGATACCGGATCGGCCGAACCCGCCCCATTCGGCGGCGGGGGTGTAGTAGCCGAAGTCGTTGAGCCACACGGTGCCGTGCCGCAGGGCACGGACCATGCGTTCACCGCGGGCCGGGTCGGCGGTGCGGACACCGGCGGCCAGACCGTAGGCGGTGTCATTGCCCAGGGCGATGGCCTCGGCGTCGTCGGTGAAGCGTTCGACGGTGAGGATGGGGCCGAAGGTCTCCTCCTGCACGATGCGCATCCAGCGGCGGCAGTCGTCGAAAATGGTGGGCAGGAAGTAACTTCCGGCTTGTAGGTGCTTGTCATCGGGGCGGGAGCCACCGGTAATCAGCGTCGCACCTTCCGCAATGCCCAGGGCCACATAGGCTTCGACCTTGGCTCGGTGCTGTCCGGAGACCAAGGGGCCGGTCTCGCTGGCCTCGTCCATGCCGGGTCCGATGCGAATATTGCGTGCGCGCCGGGTCAATTCGGTCACGAAGTCATCGGCGATGGACTCGTGCACGATGAGTCGGGTGCCCGCCGAGCAGACTTGGCCGGAATGCAGGAACGCACCGGTGAGGACGGCATCGACCGCGCTGTCGAAATCGGCGTCCGCGCAGATGATGTGCGGGTTCTTGCCGCCGAGTTCGAGAGCCACCTTGGTGATGTGGGTGGCGGCATTGCGGGCAATGGTCTCCCCGGTCGCCGCGCCGCCGGTGAAGGAGATCAGGTCCACGTCCGGGGTGTCGGTGAGTGCGGAACCGACTGTGCCGCCGCTGCTCTGGATCAGGTTCACCACGCCCGGCGGCACGCCCGCCCGGTCGATCAGGCGCATTAACGCGATCGTGCTGAGCGGTGTGACCTCGCTGGGTTTGGCCACCATGGTGCACCCGGCGGCCAGTGCGGGTGCGATCTTCCACGACATTTGGAGCAGCGGATAGTTCCACGGCGCGATGAGCGCGCATACCCCGACCGGTTCGCGCACCACCCGGCTGATGATTGCCGGATTCCCGGTGTCGATGAGCCGATCCGCGCCGGTCACAGCGAGATTCGCGTAGTAGCGGAACACCGAGATCACATCGTCGATATCGATGTAACTCTCGCGCAGCGTCTTTCCGGTGTCGAGAGTTTCGATGCGGGCCAGCGCATCTCGTTCCTCGCCGAGCAGATCGGCAATGCGCAGCAGGTAGGCCACGCGTTCCGTCACCGGCGTCTGCGGCCAGCCGCCGGTGTCGAAGGCCGCGCGCGCCGCGGCCACCGCGGTCACCGCATCAGCCCGATCGGCCTCGTCGATGGTGGCGATCACCGTGCCATCGGCAGGGTTCACGATGTCACGAGTGCCGCCGCCGACCGCGTGCACCCATTTTCCGTCGATATACAGGTTCGGCGGACTACAGAGTTCGTCTAACACGGCCCGTCCGCCTTCTTCCTGGCCCACTCATGGAATTCGGCAATATGGTGTTCGGCCGGGACCAGCACGCCGCCCTTGCGATACGCCCGCGAGGACATGGCGGGCTGGGTCCGCTCACATGCCGCGAAATCCTGTTCGTTCACGCGATGGAACAGTTCCACGGAATGGTCGAGCACACCGCCGGATTCGACGACATCGGGTGCATACAGCCAATCGCATTCGACGATGGTGCGGTCGTGCGCCATCGGGTACATGCGATGGAAGATGACGTGATCGGGCACCAGATTCACGAATACCGTCGGCCGGATGGTGACGGCGAAGTACTTGCGATCCTGTTCCGGCGCGAGATCGGGCAGTGGGTCGAACCCGGCGCGGCCATCCACCGTGAAGCCGTCGATTCGCTCACCGAAATCCGCGCCGTGTCCCACGAAGTACTGTGCGGCATAGCCTTTCGCGAACTCCGGTAGCACTTCCACCAATTCGGGGTGGATGACCGCGCAGTGGTAGCACTCCATGAAGTTCTCGACGATCAGCTTCCAATTGGCGGCCACGTCGTAGACGACGCGCTTGCCGACGGCGAGCTGGTCCAGCCCGTAGCGGTCGATGGCGACCGGATCACCCAAGCGCCCGGTGACCGCGCCCATGACCTCGGTTTCGAAGGACGGTGGCTCATCGGCCAGGCACACCCAGGCGTAGCCGAGCCATTCCCGCAGCGCCACCGGGATGAGCCCATGGGCGACGCGGTCGATGGGGTCGCCCGAATCATCGTGCAGGGAACCGATATTCGGTGCGGCGACCAGCTTCCCATCCAATCCGTACGCCCAGGCGTGATAAGGGCATTGCAGCGTGCGCCGCACCTGCCCCTCGGATTCGGTGCAGATCATGGCACCGCGATGGCGGCACACATTCAGAAATGCGCGTAGCTCGTCGTCCCGGCCGCGCACTATCAGTACGCTTTCCCGGCCCACCTGCACGCGTTTGAAGCAGCCCGGGTCCGGCAGCTCCGAGGCGCGGGCCGCGCAGAACCACATGGATTCGAAGATGTTGGCCTGCTCGGCGGCGAAAATCGCCGGGTCGCAGTAATACTCACCGCCGAGGGTGGGAATGAGATCCGAGGTCACAGGGATACCAGCCTTTGCGGGGCGAACAGGTCGATGGGGTGCCGGGTGCCGCCGGACATGGCGAGATCGGCGAGGATCTCACCCACCACCGGCACGAATTTGAAGCCGTGCCCAGAGAATCCGCAGGCCACGGTGACCGCGGCGTGCGCGGGATGGCGGGCGATGACGAAATGCTGATCGGAGGTATTGGAGTACATGCAGGTGGCGGCGTGGATGGCGCGGCCGACCAGGGCGGGCAGCAATTCGCGTACCCGCGTGCGCATTTCGGTGATCTCCTCGGCGTGCACCTGGCGATCGATGGTCTCCGGAGTGCACGGGATGCCCTTGCGGAAGAAGGCAACTTTCACGCCGCCGTCCGGGCCGTCGATGGCGGGGAAACCGTAGATCTGTTCGCCCGCTTCGTTTTCGGCGATATAGATGGGGTCGCGCTCGAACTTCTGAGTTCCGATGACCGGGTCGAGCCAGTACATGACCTGGCGTTCTATCTCGATGCCGATGCCGAGGTCGGCCAGTAGCTCCGGAGCCCACGCGCCGGGACAGATCACCAGTTGACCGGCCGTGTACGTGCCGGTCCCGGTGGTGACGGTGACGCCGCCGCCGGTCTCCTTCCACGACTCGACCTGCTCACCGAACCGCAGGGTCGCACCGGCCTTGGCGGCCAGATCCAGGTGGGCCGCCACGGTCAGCTCCGGGCGAGCGAACCCGGCCTGCTCCTCATAGAGTCCGACGAACTTCGATTCGGGCGTGAAATTCGGGAAGCGCCTGTGGATTTCGCGCGCATCGAGCATTTCGTGCGGCAGCGACCATTCCCGGGAGGCGCGCAGGCTGCCCGCGACGGTCTCACTGTCCGGCGGCCCGATGTAGAGGCCGCCGGTAAGCCGGAAGACCTCGTCACCGGAATCCCGGGCCAGCTGTTCCCACAGCTCGTAGGCGCGCAGCAGCAGCGGCACATAGGCCGGGTCCTCGAAATAGGACTGGCGGACGATACGGGAGCCGCCGTGGCTGGAGCCTTTGTTATGGGCGGGCGTGAATTTCTCCAGGCCGAGTACCCGATGTCCGGCCTGGGCCAGGTGGTAGGCGGCGGCGCTGCCCATGCCGCCCAGGCCGATCACTATGACGTCGTAGGTGTCTGACATCGTTACCTCCGGATCAGCGACATATCGGGATCGACCACCGGTTCGGTGTTCACCCGGGCCGTGAATGTGTGTGTCAGATAGTCGATTTCGACCGGATCTCCGGGCTGGACCGTGCTCGGCAACCAGGCGTAGGCGATGGTGCGGCCGATCGTCGCGGAGTACCCGGCACTGGTGACGTATCCGGCGACGCTGCCGTGCACCGAGACCGGTTCCTTGCCGAGCAGCACGGCTTGCGGGTCATCGCAGACCAGGGAACGCAGTGTCTTCTCCTGCGGTGCAGCCGATTCCAGTGCTCGCTTGCCGATAAAGGACGGCTTGTTCATGCGGACCGCGAAGCCCAGTCCCGCCGCCTCCGGGGTGTGTTCGATGGTCACATCGGTGCCCCACGAGCGGTAGCCCTTCTCCAGCCGGAGGCTATTGAACGCGATTCGCCCGGCCGCGATCGCCCGATGCTCGCGCCCGGCCTCCCACAGCAGATCCCACAGCGCCGCACCGTGTTCGGCGGTCGTATAGATCTCCCAGCCGAGTTCGCCGACATAGGACACGCGCAGCATGGTGACCGGAATACTGCCCAGATGGGTGCGCAGCGCCTTGAAGTAGCCGAATGCCTTGTGCGACAGATCATCCGCGCACAGTGGTTGCACCACGTTGCGCGCCTGCGGTCCCCAGACGCCGACACAGCAGGTGCCGCCGGTGATGTCGCGAATGGTGACGCTGCCGTCGCCGGGCAGGTGCCGGGTGAACCAGTCGAAATCCAGCGGGCCATTCGCGCCCACCTGGAACAGCTGATCTTCCAGCCGGGCGACGGTGAGATCGCTTCGGACGCCGCCGTTCTGGTCCAGCAGCAGCGTGTAGGTGACCGCGCCGGGCTTGCGGCCGACGTCATTGCTGGTCATCTCTTGCAGGAATGCCGCCGCGCCCCGGCCGGAGATCTCGTATCGGGTCAGCGGTGTCATGTCGTACATGGCGACATGCGAACGCGTCCAGCGTGCTTCGGCGATCGAGATGGGCGAGTAGAAACTGCCGGACCAGTCGTCGCGCTCGGGGAAGTCCACGCCTTCGGCGGCCAGCTCGCCCACCAAACCCGCATTGCTCTCGAACCAGGCCGGGCGTTCCCACAGCGCACCTTCGAAGAAGAAGGCGCCCATCTCACACTGCCGCGCATGGAACGGGCTGGTCCGCACATTCCGCGGCTCGGCGCGGTATTGATGCGGGTGGATGATGTCGTACACCTCGACGAACGCCTGCACGCTGGTGCGCCGAATGAATTCCGGACTGCGGGCGGCCTCCTCGAAGCGGTACAGGTCGGCCTCGTGCAGATCGATCTCCGGTGCGCCCTGCACGATCCACTGCGCCACCGCGCGAGCCACTCCCGCGGAGTGCGTCACCCACACCGCCTCGGCCACCCAGAATCCGGCAAGTTCGCGATGCTCCCCGAGCACCGGAAAGCCATCGGGAGTGAAGGAGAAGATGCCGTCGAAGCCCTCCTCCACCTTGCTGTCGCCGAGCGCGGGCAGCAGGTGCGTGCTCTCCGCCCAGGCGGGTTCGAACTCCGATTCGGTGAACGGCAGCATGGACGGCATCGGTTCATCGGCGGTGTCGCGCAGGAGATTTTCCATCTCGATCGGCCGGGGCTCGTGCCCGTAGTAGCCGATGCCGATGCGGTCACCGTAGGTGCGGTAGTAGAGGTCCGCGTCCTGATGGCGCAGCATGGGCAGCCGCTCGCCGCCGTCCAGCGCGGGCACCGGGCCGGTCTTGGCGAACTGGTGTGCCATGGGCACCAGCGGCACCGTGAGCCCGACGCGGCGGCCCAGTTCAGCACCCCAGAATCCGGCCGCGCTGATGACGATGTCGGCCGGGAATTCCTGGCCGTCGGCGGTGCGGACGCCGGTGACGCGACCGTCATTGCGGAGCACCTCGACGACCTCGCAGTAGCCGAGGAACTGTGCGCCCCGCTCGGCCGCCCGTGCCGCCTGCTTTTCGGCGGCTGTCAGCGCGAGCGCCAAACCATCGGTGGGCGTGTGGAATCCGCCGAGAATTCGCTCGATGTCCAGCAGCGGATGCAATGCGACGCATTCCTCCGGGCTGAGCAGCCGCGACTCGATTGCCCACGATTTCGCCCAGCCGTGCCTGCGGTGGAGTTCTCGCCAGCGCTGCGGGGTGGTCGCCACCTCGAGGCCGCCGACCGCGTCGAATGCCTCCAGTTCGGTGAATTTCTCGACCGTGTACCGGGCCAGTTCCGCCATGGTCTTGGAACCATTGGTCTGGAACACCAATCCCGGTGCGTGCGAAGTGGATCCACCGGTCCGGAAAAGTGGCCCGCGATCGGTGACGGTGACATCCGTCCACCCGAGCCCGGTGATTTCGTCCGCCAGCGCGGTTCCCACGATTCCCGCACCGATGATGACGACTCGCGGCTGCATCACCGAGCCTCCAAAGTGTTGCGTATTGCGCACCAAGTGCCGTAATACGCAACTATGTTCCGCCCGGCCGAACACGCTGTCAACCGGAACGGGGATATTCGTATTCCCTTTGTTTCCTGCGCATTTCACTACTTTTCGGCAGCATTTCAGCTAGCTTGATGAGCGGAGCCCAGAGGCTCGAGCGTGCCCGGATCGCGCATGGCCATCGCCTCGCGGAGCGCACGCATAGTCGTGCGCGCAGTGGGTATTTCCGTCGCGGCGGCCCTACCGAGGTTGCCCCGCACGCCCTCGTCGGCGCGGGCACGCTGATGTATTGCGACACGCTCACATCGGCGTCCAGCCCTGCTACCTTCGAGGATGCGGTACACCGCTAGGCAAGGAGCACGCCATGGGCATCATCACCATGATCATCATCGGCCTCATCGCGGGTGCGATCGCCCGCCTCCTCGTCCCAGGCAAAGAGGACTTCGGCTGGATCATGACCATCGTCCTGGGCATAGTCGGCGGCTATGTCGGCGGGACCCTGGGCAGCCTCGTCTTCGCGCCCCACAAATTCGATCTACGTCCCCCGGTGGAGCACAGCTTCATCGGCGCGATCATCGGCGCGATCATCATCCTGGTGATCTACAAGTTCGTCAGAGCCCGCGTCTGAATGCTCTGCGCTTGAAATGCTCTGCGCTTGAAGTGATCAGCC
Organism: Nocardia sp. NPDC051030; assembly: GCF_040683015.1. Lineage (NCBI taxonomy): Bacteria > Bacillati > Actinomycetota > Actinomycetes > Mycobacteriales > Nocardiaceae > Nocardia > Nocardia sp. NPDC051030. The sequence continues at coordinate 278,144 of NZ_JBFBCD010000004.1, forward strand.
CGGCCTTACGGTCCGGGCGTAGTGGCGAAGTGCAGCCACGTGCGATGCATCCAGTGCTGGTAGTCCGCCGGGCTCCAGCCCTGGGTGCGGGTCATGAGCATGTAGGTCTCGGCCTGGCACAGTAGACCTCGGCGAATCCCACGCCGAGGGGTGCGGCCAGTCCAGCAGCCCAGGGACTCAGATCGGTCGCCCCCGCGACGCATTACGCGCGGTCCCGCGGTGCGCCTGGACAGTAGCGGGGTCCTCCGGCCAGGCATGTTTCGGATAGCGCCCGCGCAGATCGGCACGAACCTGCGGCCACCCGGTGCGCCAGAACGATTCCAGGTCCGCGGTGACCGCGACCGGCCGATGAGCCGGTGACAGCAAGTGCAGAAGAATAGATACTCGACCGTCAGCGAGCCGAGGGGTGCTCGTCCACCCGAAAACCTCCTGCACCTTCACCGCCAACACCGGCGGATCGGCCGAATAGTCCAGGCGCGGACTGCTTCCCGAGGGAACCTCGAGCCGTTCCGGAGCAAGCTCATCCAACCGCGCAGCCTCCGGCCACGGCAGCAACCGCCGCAAGACCTGCCCCGCATCAATACGCTCGAGATCGGCGCGCCGACGAGCGGTAGCAAGCTCCGGACCCAGCCAAGCATCGACATCGGCCAATAGCGACTCGTCATCAACCGCGGGCCAAGGTGCCCCGAGCGTCCGATGCAGGAAGTCCAGCCGCTGCCGCAGGGCGACCGCGTCGGCACTCCAACGCAGCACCCCCACCCCAGCCGCCATCAGCCCACGCCGCACCGCCTCCGTGACCAATCGCCGATCCGGTTCCCGAATCGCCTTCTCCGACAACATGATCGCTCCCAGTCGCTCCACCCGCCGAGCAACCACATCCCCGTCGACCCAGTCCACCTCGTCCGTAATCGACAACAGGGTCGGCGCAACCTCCCGAGCCAACCCCTCATCAGCAACAGCAGCCAACCTGATCCGCCCCTCCGCCCGCCCCGGATCCCGAGTAGCCACCGCCACCGCCAACCACTCCGCATCCCCCAACCCAGACCCCGGCGGCAACGTCACCGCGGTGCCACCCGCCATGAGATAACTCGCCGACCCCACCCCCCGCCGCCGCGCCAACCGCTCAGGATGCGCAAGCCCCACAACAAGAGCCGGATCATCCCCCTTCCCCGAACCGCCACCCTTTGCCGCCTCGCCACCGCCGACCTTCCCAGCCACAGCATCGCCAGCAGACGCCCCGACCTTCCCCGCCCCGTCAAGGCCTACGGCCGCTGTGATCTTCCCGGCTGCATCACTGTTCGGTGCCCGGCCAGCTCTCGACCCGGGGCCGTCGCTCGCAGCAACCCCGGCCACCGCCGCGCCTCTACCCGAATCCGCGTCCGTTCTCCGCGTCGCATCGCCGATCGAGGCCCCACCAGATTTCGACCTCGGGCCGTTCGAAGCCGGTTCGATCAGGCGGGCGAGGCGGTCGACTTCGCGACGCCAGCGGTCCGGGCGTTCGCGGCGGAGCGTGCGCAGACCGGCGACGAGATCGACGCCAGGGCTCAGGGTTTCGTCGTCGAGGAACGTGACCACTTCTGCGGCTGATCGCGCGCCGACCTGGGCGGCGCCGTCGAGTAGCGCTCGCGCCAATCGCGGGTGCAAGCCCAGTTTGGCCATGCGGCGGCCGCGATCGGTGACCGCGCCGTCCGCATCGACCGCGCCCAACGCTCGCAGGACTTCTCGTCCGGCGGCCAGTCCTCCGGGCGGCGGCGCATCCCACCATGCCAGGCCATGACCGTCGGGGGTGCCCCAGCAGGCCAGTTCCAAGGCCAGTCGCGTCAGGTCCGCCGTCTTGATCTCCGGTTCGGGGTAGGCGGGCAGTGTCGCGTGCTCGTACTCCGGCCAGCAGCGCCACGCGTGCCCCGGAGCCTCACGCCCGGCGCGGCCCGCCCGCTGCTCGGCCACGGCGGCCGAAACTCGCACTGTCGCAAGGCCGGACAGCCCTCGGCCGCGGTCGATACGCGGCACCCGGGATACCCCGGAATCCACGACGGCCCGCACTCCCGGCACCGTCAGGCTCGACTCCGCGACCGCGGTGGACAGCACCACTCGCCGCCGCGTCCCCGGTCGCAATGCGGTGTCTTGATGTGCGGCGGAAAGCCTCCCGTGCAAGGGAATTACGTCCACGCCGTTCAATCCGGACAGCAGGTCCGCGGTCCGCCGAATCTCGGCGGCGCCCGGCAGGAAGACCAGCACATCTCCCTCGATACCGGCGAGTGCGGCACGAGTAGCCCGCGCCACCTGCCCCTCGAGGCGCTCTCGGGGGAGCTGCGGCACATACGTCATCTCGACCGGATAGGCCCGACCGTAGACCTCCACCACGGGCGCGGCACGATCACCACCCAGCAATGCCGAAAGCCGGTCCGCCGCAACCGTCGCCGAGGTGGCGAGTACCCGCAGGTCCGGCCGCAATCCCTCGCGGGCATCGAGCAACAGTGCCAGCAGCAGATCCGCATCGAGATGCCGCTCATGGCACTCATCGAGCACCACGACATCCACCCCGGTCAATTCCGGATCACCCTGCAACCGCCGCACCAGCAGCCCCGACGTGACGACCTCGATCCGCGTCTTCGCCCCCACCCGCCGATCCCCGCGCACCGAATACCCGACGGTCTCCCCCACCGCTTCCCCCAGCAGCGATGCCATCCGCCCGGCCGCCGCCCGCGCCGCCAACCGCCGCGGTTCCGCCACCACCACGCGCCCGCTCGCCCCCGCCGCCAATGCGAGGGGCACCAATGTCGTCTTCCCGGTCCCCGGCGGCGCGACGAGCACCGCGGTCTCCCGCTCCATCAGCGTCTCGACAATACGATCGAGCTCGCCGCGAACCGGCAGATCGGGAAGCGCAGGCAGTTTCATTGCCGACCAGTCTGCCGGTCGCCCCGCCCGCGCTCCCCATCACCCTCAGTAGCGATTCAGCCCCCAGTACGCTGTGGCAATCAGGCACTGCCCTCAAGCAGCGTTCTCATTGCCCCAATCCTGCTGCGAATCATCCTCTTTCGGCTTACGCGCACAGCGAGTCCGAATATGCAGGGCCCCATCCCGCGCCCGATGCTCCTCGCACACCCGCCGACGTCCGGGCCGAATGAACGCAGGATCCAGTCGCTGCGCGAAGGTCAGATTGTCCCGGCGCCAGCACTCGTCGCAAACGAACTCGCTCATGTCGGGCCTCCTCGATCACCGCCCAGTCTTGCCACTGTCCAAGTTCCCACTCCCGGAGCGCCCTACTCACCAAGTGTCCATTCCCGCACTCGAGAGCCGCCATTCCGTGACCTACCCGCCGCATCCCACCACTCGAGCACGCGCATCGCATGGAACGTAAGCCATTTCGAGGGCTCCCCCGCAGGCACATCAACCTCGAACCACACCCGCCCCGGATGCCGCCGCTCCTGAACCCACCTGCCATCCGCCTGCTGCCCAGCGCGAATCCCCTCGATCGCATCCCTCATCCGCAGGTCCGGCGCAGTCCCGTCGAACAATGACGCCGACCGGAAGTAGTCCGCCGCCTTCAACCGGCTATAGAACCACCGAAACGGATAAGCGAACCGCAACGCCCACGGCGCAACCGCCTCCCCCGTCGACAGCCGCCGATAGAGCCCCCGCCCCAACAGATACTCTTCCCCGCGTCTCGCTCCACACCGCCTCCGGCGCCCGCAGCAAATCCCGCTCGACCTGCCACCGCAACGCCGGATCAGAGTCGAGCAGCCAGTCCATGACCCCCGGGTCCGTCATACCGGCGAGGCTACCGCGATCATCCACCCCATAGAAGACGGAATCAGACCAGGCGACCGCCAGGGCATGTTGGGTCAGTCGAGCGCGCTCACCCAACTCCGACGGCCGCCACCTGATTGGCTGATCTCGCCGATGACCCGACCGCGGGGTGTTCCGGCATCGCTCCTGGTCACCACGAACCGGGCACCGCTGGCCAATTCGGCTGGGCTGCAGACGAACGCGGCGGTTACCAGTATCTCCATACGTTCAGCGTCGTCGGCGCACACCCGAACGTCGTCGCGTGCACCGCTCAGAACGAGGGTCGCGACCTCGGCCCACGCTTCGTGCGGAAGGCGTTCCAGCACGATCGGCCGACTCCCGGCCGTTCTCGCCATCGCGTCCAAAGTGCCTGGCACGCCGACTATCTCGTTGCGCCGGTTGGACAGCACGTGTGTCATTCCGCTCACCACAATCCCGAGAACGAGCACGCCGACACCGGCGTATCTCAGCTGATCGACCCGCCTGGTGACACCGATGAGGAGAAGCAGGACCATCAACAGCGGCACCGCGAACGAAAAGTAGCCGATATATGCCTCATTGATGTGATCGATACCCACCATCGCGTACACCGACATCAGCGCCACAGTCGCCGCGCAAAACCCCCAAGCGCTCTGCAGGAACCTCTCCCCGCGCGCCAGCACCGCGACAAGAGCGAAGAGCGCGACAAGGGAGATGAAGCCCAGCACCCGATTCGGCCCCCAGAACTGCACCGTGTAGGACGCCGCCGTCCACGGCATATGAATCGCGTTACCGCCGCCGTATCGGACGTACTTCACGAGCTCCCCGGGGAAGTTCACGATCGCGTCGAGCACGATCGTCGAAGCGAACAACGCCGCGATCGCGCCGAACAACCACCAGTCCTTCTTGGCCACCGCCAACTTGCGCCGCCACACGAAATACAGTGCCGCCCCGCCCAACAACGGCACGAAGAACAAGAACTCCGCATGCCCATGAATAAGCAACCCGCCGGACAGCGCCACGATCCACAGGTGTTCGGTGCGCCCGGCCACCACCGAGGACACCGCGACCAACAAGACCAGGAACGGCGCGAAATACAGGTACGCGAACCAGTGCCCGCTGATCAGTTCGCGCTGGGTACTGACGAAAAGCAAGCTCGCACCACCGAGCCCGGCGACAAGCGACCAGGACGGATACCAGGTGTGGACGATGCTCAGCACCAGCGCCAGCATCGTGGCGTTGAGCAACAGAACAGCGACCGCTTGACCGTTCCAAGGTGTCGGCACCAGATGCAACACATCGTAGAAAAGCCACTCACCGAAGGCGTGCACGTACACGAACCCCGGCCCAGGATGATGAAACCCGACACGAGAGTAGTTACCCACGAGAAGCTCGAAATGCTTCGCCGCAAGCACCTGGATCGAGACCGTCGCCGAATCCCCCTCCTCGTACACGATCCGGGTAAACAGGTCACGACTGCTAACCAGCAAGGCCGTGGCATACGCGAGCCAAGCCGCGATGAAAACTCTCACGAGTCGAGAAGCCTACGGACCAGGACCTTAGGTTTGCTAAAGCTCGATCACCCCGGCACACAACCGATCCCGCAGCGAGGTAGACAGCGCAGGTCTGTGCCGCGGCAGTGTTGCACTCGTCGGGAAACCCGGTCGGTGTCGAAAGTGCGCAAGTACATGCGGCGCGGCGCGGTCCACCACAACACCGCAGTGGTGATCCACGACGCAGCGACGAGAGACCGCCTTCGTGGCCTCGAAGATCAGAACGAAAAGGAAGGCGCGGCGACTTAGCGACGACTTATCGACGATTATCGCTACCCAGGTACGAGTTCGGCCCCTGACCCTGCTGAGTGATCCGCTGGTCAGGGGCCGAAAAAGGCTCCCCCATCTGGACTCGAACCAGAAACCTGCCGAGTGGTTGAATCTTTCACTACTGCATACAACTCCGAACCTCAAGCATAGCGCGAAACTCCATGTGCGCCTTGAGCTAACCCTCAATTCACGAAATCAGAGACTACTGCGTGCGGTCCGATTCTATCGAGACACCACCGGAATTTGTGGAGGGTTTGTGGCGGGAAGCGACGATAACCCTCACTAGATGGTGCCGGCAAGGTCGGCCAGAGCTGACTGCAAGGCATGATCATCGTCAGCACTGTGCCATTCCACGAGCCTAACGTTCGGTCGCTTCGATTCATCTAGCCAGTTTGGAAACTGATCGAGCGCACGAGAGGATGCCTTATCAACGACGATCGCAATTGGAGATACACGATTTTCCACCTTGTCAACCAGGTGTTGCAAGACACCAAGACTCACTGGATTCTGAGTACACTTCACAATCACCCCGATCGTTGTATTCTCATACCGCACAAAGAAATCAACATTGCGATCGAAAACCCCGCGACGCACTGGGGAATCAGACAGGCGGGTCAGAGCTTCACCAACAGTCGTCTCATATTGGAGCCCCGTGATCGATGAATTCCCGCCAATGCTCGGCTCGACAATAGAAGCTGCCTCGACGTAGGCGCGGGCGGCCTCGGCGCTCTCCTCTAGCCTTCCCTGCTGAATCAGTTCACGACCGAGTTGACGTCTCACGAACTCGACGCTGTGCTCACCAGAGCCAAAGCGCGTCAAGGGAGTTCCCTGCACCGCCATTAGCAGCAGGGCAGCCGAAACGATGAATAGCGCAGCCGTACCAGCTTGGTTTTCGGATACGAACACCGCGATAGTCCCTGAAGTCCCGGTCGTAACGCCGAGAACGAGAGCTAGGCTTCGTTCTTTGAACCCCAGCATGGCACCGGGGCTGACGTCTGGACTCTCTGAGCTCTTGCTCGATGGATCATCTTCCACGTATGCATCCTCCCGTACACATTGACAGTCCGCCAGGATAGACATGGACATGAATCATGTTGGGGTCCTGAAGAGTACGGGCGACCTTATCGGACATCCATCTGTCCGGCCATGGTGGTTCAGGCTTCATCGTGGCCGGACTTGCCTCGGCCGCTCGCTGTTTGACCGAAGAAGTACCCCAAGATCAGCAAAACCATACTAGTCAACACTTCCGGCACAGGCGTATGGCAGAACATGGCGATGACCAAAGCGACGCTGAGCAAGAGCAGGAGAAGCCCTCCGATGAGGACGGCGGCGGGTTCCCGATCAAGCACCTTCTTCCGCATGTCCCAGCGGCGTTCCTGGAGCTCGATCTTCCGGATCTCCCTCGCATCCGCGTCATCCTGAGCCTGGAGCTTTGCCGTCAGCTCCTCTTGCCGCCTCACAATCTCGGAGACCAGGTTCGAAAGCTCTTGCCGCACTTTCGGATCCTGAACCTTCTCCTCGACAGCGTCTTTGATCTCGGCGATCTCCTCCTGCCTTGACAGGATTCCGATCCGGTCGATGACGTCGCGTCGTCGGTTCAGAAGGAAAGGGAGGGCTTCGTCGTATGAGCCCACAGTCCCATCCAAGAGTTGGTACCTTTTTCCGGGCAGGCGGGCGTTTTCGATCCAGTCCTCGAGCTGCACAAGCGAGCTCTTAAGGGCATCCAGAGGCATGCTTGAGATGTCGTTCTTGATCCCGGCCTCGGCCATCAGCTTGTTCACCCGTGCATTGACTCGTGGGTCAACGAGCCAAAGCCTCCAGTTTTCAGCGGCTTCCGGCTCCCGCTCACCCACCGACTTTCACCCTCCCCTGAATTTGCCGCGCCGACTCGCGTACCTGGTAGAAGGCTACAGGCGAAACGTAGTGCCTCGGCGAACGTCGAGGCATGCCATGGCGCGACGTCGCGGGGCCCGCTAACGTCCTGACGCATGTCTGGTTGGGCCTTTGCCCTGTGGGGGATCCTCGGCGTAGTAACCGCCCGTGGCTTTTTGGTGCTCGGCATCAAATCAGCGACGGGCTCATGGATATGGACGACGATTCGACCGCAGCTGTACCTGGTGCAGCTGGCGGCTGAGTTCATGATCGCCGCACTGGTGGCCGGCGTCGTGCACAGCGCCCCCGACGCGGCGATGGTTGGCGCACTGATCCCGGTGATGTTTGTGAGTCTCTCGGCGATGTCCTCGGCAGTATCGTCTTACAACGGCGAGGCCGACCGAATCCGTGAGCGGATCGACAAGGATTTCACGCCTCGGATCACCGTCAATGTCGGCGACAACGCCGTAGTCCAGTCGTTAGAAGGGCTTATCAAAGACCCGGGCGCAGAACGTATTTCCGACTCGATGGAGAAGCAGGAAGCAATCCTGCGAGAGATGTATACCCAGGGACTTGCACAGGCCCGCAATAGCTTTCGAGTAAGCCTCGCCTTTGCCGTCATGGGCTCGACTGTGCTGCTGAGCGGGATCGTCCTGGCAATCTGGAACGCCCCGGGAATCGGCGACCGCTACGCTAGCATCGTCGCCACCAGCGCCGGCGTCGTCATCAACATCACTTCCTCGGTGTTTTTTGTGCAGTCAAACCGCGCCCGACGCAGTATGGGCGAACAGGGATCGATGCTGCGCGAGGAGAGCCGTGACGATCGTCGGCTCACCGCTGCACGGGAGCTTGCCACAACCATCAGCGATACCACCTTGCGCGATGACACGCGAGCCCGACTGGCGCTGCAACTGCTTCTAGCGCCACCCATCGACCGCTCTCCCTCTAGTGATGCACCCACCGATTCCCCAGCGGCCGAACCCGGGTCCCAAACCCCTCTGGACTAAGCGCGCTGACCGCCGCCTCGGCGTTGATGGAACTCGGGGCAGTCCCGATCGTATTGATGTGGTCGTAGGCGCCCATGGGGACAATGGTGCACCCCGCCGCCGACAGGCAGGCGGAAGCGGTTACCCCTCAACAGGTTTCAAAAGGGGCGGACAACTGGGTACGGATAGCTGTCCACCCCCGGTGATCCGCCCCTGTTTGTCCCTCCGACCAGCGGTTTTCGAGGTGGCGTCTGTCTGCCTGCCGCACGGACACTAAACACCCCCTGCGGGTGCATTTAGTGTCCGTGCGGCAGGCAGACAGACAGTTGAGTTGTAAAGGCTGGTCGGAGGGACAAACAGGTATAAAAAAGTAACGAAAGAGACTGGACGGACTAAGAACTGGACGAAGGAGACTAGACGAAAAGTTGACCGGCACGAGGGATAACCGGCATCGGGCGAGTTGCTGAGGTAGTTGACCTGGGCGGCCGGCATGCGGTCAGCAGAAGCAGAGACTGATACGGGTCGCGCGCAGACGTGGATACAGAAACCTCCCTCTTATGCGGTAATTCGAGCCAAGGCCAACGTGCATGACAGTCGGTACGGGACGATGCAGAGAACCCACTGCCAAGGAGGCACCGGCGGGAATCAAAGTTACCTCTTAAGCAGTGAAGGCAAGGCGCGCGGAGGATTCTCGTCGAACGACCGCGTAAGAGGTAACCCGCTTTCCTCCTACGCGGTAGATAGTGCCGATTGGTCGGAATTGTCAGAGTCTGATGCTACGAATCATGTTGTGAGTCAGCGACATACACATCCGGTATCGCGGATTACTAAGCGGCACGCGGTATTACAAAACCGACCGGACTCCCCTACCCTATGGGTTCTCAACAATGCCGATTGGCAGACCATGCTGGACAACAGCAACGCACTGAAATGTCCCGAGCCCGGCTGCACGGTACGACTGTTCCCGCGGCCGAAGAACCCGAAGAGCAAGGTGGATCGCCACCTCTGGCTGGGCCCGAACCATCGCGGTGGCTGCGACCATTGGAACGGCGGATCCGATGGTGGTGGCCCGATGACGCCGAAACACCGGTGGGTCCAGGATCTGATTCTCACCACCTGCCGAGAACTCGGGTACACCGCCATTCCCGAGCATCCACTCACCCGCGCCGATGTCTTCGTCACCAAGCCAGCCACCGCCCTCGAAGTTCAACTGCGCCCCACCGCGTTTCGGGACCGTACAGACAGCCGGCGCGACAACGGTGCCGACACAATATGGTTCGTCGCCCACGACGTGGCGTGGACAAATGTCAGTGTGCGCGAGGCTCTCACGCAGTTGCCGTCGGTTCGATTCAAGATCTACGACGGACGCATTCGATGGGACCGAGACACCCCCGAATTCACGCCGTGGGAGGACCCGTCCGGAGTCCTCGACCACTACGCCGACATGCGCATCCTTGCCACCGTATTTGCCCTCGACACCACCACCACCCCGCCGCATTTGAAGCAAACCGGCATGTCGATCCGCGAATTCCTCGACGAGGTGCTGGGCGGCCAACGATGCTGGCTCCCACCCGGAGAAGCCGGCATGCCGCTCGACAAGCGCGGGCGGCCAAAACCCGGCTGGGTACGAATGAACGAACTCGACCAAGTTCGAGCCTCGGCCGATGCCGATGCCGATGATGATTTCGGTCCGGTGACCGCTCCTGCGGAGGTCGCTTCCACAGTGTCGGCTCCGCCGCTCCCGGATCCTGTTTCGAATCACCCTCGGCCACAACGGCGTCCGCAGCCACAACCCGCTGCCGAGGACCTCGACGGCTGTTTTGCGCTCATCGCCGTCGCGATCGTGATCATTGCGATAGCTGCTTTGCTGTGGTGGCTGCTCTGAGCCGGACCACACGTCGTCATCCAGGAGGATTCCCTCTTACGCGGTGAACTGTGTTCGACACACTCCGCACAGGATCGGTCCAGCGTCGATGATCTTCTTGTGCGCGCGGATTCGTCTGGGCGGCCGACACTGGCACAACAGCGGCCGACCGTTGCGGTCGCGTGACCGATCACCCCGCTCACCGTCCTCATGATCGTTGTCAGTGGTATCGGGATCCGCCGGTACGGAGTCGGTATCCGCCGCGTCGTGCTCGGGCCGGCGATGTGCCACGATCGCGCGGCTCAACAAGTTGATCTCACCGTGATATCGGCGGGCCGTGGCGTTCGGAACCGTTGTCAACGACCATCCGAACCGCTGATGCCGAGCCACCACCAACCCCACCTCCTCGGCCAGGATCTTGAACTTCTTGTTGTGATAGCGGCCGTTGTCGCTGGATTCAGCGACGCCCCGCGCCCTCGCGATCCCGTGGGCTGCTTGGTGTAGCAGCGTGCCGAGGACCTCCGGCGCACCTGCCGTTAAACCTTCTGCGCCGACGAACAACTCGGGCATCCACACCCCGGCACGCTGCCATCGATCCGGACCGAAATGCCCCCGCCGCACCGCCCGGCCTTGCCCTACTGAACCCGATGCGACTGTGACCACCGCGTCCGGAACCTCCGGATGCCGTAGTCGGATGCCTTCCCACACAGAATCGATCGCCGTTGCCAGCGGTCCCCCGATAGCCACTCAACCCCCTCTCTCCTCCTAAGAGGTAGTCGGATCATCGGCCCTAAGCCCGACCTCTCATTTTACCTCTTATGCGGTATGGATGAGTGAGTCAATTCCGTTGTTACTCCGATTGTTTCGACGTTGCCGCCCTCGACTTGTCGGAGTGGGAGCTCATACTTCCTCCATCGCACAAGATCTCGAAACAGGGGAAATGATGACGATCAACTGGGATCTGTCCACGGTCGCCAGCTGGGTCGAGTTGCAGCCGTGGCAGCTCGAATGCGCGAAGTTCGTCGGGATGCTGCCGAACCCGGCCGATGAGAAAAGCTGGTCGGCAGAACAAGTCGAACAGATCCGTCGGCTGGTGTCGGAGATCGAGGGGCGGTTCGGCAAAATCCGACCGCTGGGCGCAACCAAGTGCGCACCGCTACTGGCGGAACGCGTCAATCGTGATGTGGTACCCAATGACATTCGCGTGCTGGCCGAGCGCGGTCATCTCGAGGTCGTCGGAACCTACAAACCACCAGATGACTGGCAAGCTCATGCGCTGTTCGCCCCCGCCAAGGTCGACGCATTGGCTGTCGAACAGGTGGATGCTGTGGTCACCGCTCGCCAACAAGGAACCACCGCTACGGTCAGCGACCAGGAAGCCAGCGCCATGCTGGGTTGGCGCGGAGGGCAATTCATGGTTGCCGTGCATATGAAAAAGATCGAGCCGAACATGGTCGGCCGGTTCGCGCGCGCGGACGTCACCGCGCTGGCCGCTGACAGCGAATTCCAGGAGCAGCTGCGCCAGCTATTCGGCGGCGTCGCATGACCGGGATTGTGCGGCTGCGATTGAACGGCGAGCGTGGCGATATCGCAACGGTGTTGGCGTCACTGGTCGGGCTAGAGGAATACCGGCTGGTGGTGGAAGAACGCGTCGACGGCACGTGGCGCGAAACTGCGATCCAAGCGCATGCCGATCTCTTACTACCAACGGCGGCAGCCAGATCTGGATTCGTCGCTGAGACATTCATCGTCGTGCACTGCAACGGCTGCAGTGGAGTGTTCGGTCCGGATGAGGCGACGGTGCCACAGGTGTTTGCATCCGTCGATGAGGCGGTCGCGTATGTTTCGGATCCCGCGACAGCGGCAGGCTGGCAGTTCGACGGCTACCAGCTCACCTGCGATCTGTGCATTGCAGCTGCTGAGTGTGCACTGCGCGGTCATGTGTGGGGTGAATGGGCACCCAGCATTGCCCGCGAGCATCGGTATGTGCGCATGTGTCGGGACTGCGGCTCATGCGAAGGGGAAGACAGGCAATGAACGGCATCGCGTGATTCTTCAGGCTCACCGTGATTCAGGCCCATGTAGCCCGTAGCCGCGGGTCACACGTTCGAATCCGCCGACACCGCTGGCATTCAAGGTGGGCTGACGAGATCGAATAAGAACCATGCCCGGAGCACTGGGGTGTCTCAAGAACCTAGGCACTCGGCTCAAGCGGCTGGAAAGTCACTGCGCTTCCCCCAGTGCCGTCCAGGGAATCGAATCGTATCCGCCTGGACGCTGAATTGTGTATGCCGCGGCGGTCAAAGCACTATTGATCGCCGATTCGATGGAAGATCCGGCAACTACCGACGCCGCAAAGTATGCGGTGAACACGTCGCTCGCGGCGGTTGTGTCGATCACCTTGTCGACGTGATGGGCGGAGAATTGCTGGATACTGCCCTCCGAGAAGCTCACACAACCGAGTTCGCCACATGTTATTACAACTTGCGGAACTCCGGTCTTCTTGTGCAGCTGACTGGATAGCATCATCGTGTCAGCTGATGGGGATATACCAAGCCTTTCGGCCAGGGTCCGAGATTCAGCGAGGTTCGGCACAATCATATCAACGGAATCGAAGGATAGCGTATGTGTCCCGTGAGGTACCGGAAAGGGTTGTAGAGCAACCTTCGCGACACCACCCTGGGCCACCGAGAGTATTTCCTTTGCGGTTGGGACTGGCATTTCCAGAGTCATGATTATGCCGTCGGCGCTTGTCAGCCTATCCGATGCACGCCGCACGTCAGCGGGCGTGATGGCCATGCTATCCGGCGTCCTCCAGATGAAGGCCGTTTGTCCGTGGTCTCCCACGAAACAGACGCAAATTGCAGTGCCGTTCTCGGCATCGTGACGCATCAGGCTAGTATCGACACCATTGGTTTGCAAAGCATCTAGTATGGACAATCCGGCAGGATCCTCTGCGACAACACCCAGAGCGGTTACTTGCGCACCGAGACGTGCCAGAGCAATTGCCTGATTCAGCCCCTTTCCGCCAGGAGTGAGCTGAACCGATTTAGCGATTATGTTGTCGTCCCAATCAGGTATGCGATCGGTATTGACGATACAATCTGCGACATATGATCCAGCAACAACAAAGTGTAAATCGCTAATATCTCTCATTGGCTTGGATAGCTCCACTGCTCTCCAGTGCCTTGATACTGAGCGAGCGGAATCGGTTCGGTGTCCGGGAGCATTCGGGAACGATACAAGCGGCCATTGAGGTGATCGATCTCATGTGCGACCAGGCGTGCAAGTCCTTGCTTGAATACCGTTAGTTGAGTGCGCCCTTCGATGTCGACGTGCTCAACATGGATCGCCAGCGGTCGAGGTACCTTTCCGCGCACGTCGAAGAAGCTGAGGCATCCTTCGTATTGGATATCAATACTCACAGACTCCTCGATGACAACCGGGTTCAATAGTGTGATCATTGCCCCGTCGGGAGCCCGTACGACAGCCGCGGATCGAGATATTCCTACCTGCGGCGCCGCGATTCCCATCCCCTTGCTAAACGTGTGTACGCTAGCGACTCTGTTTAGCGCGGATTGTAGTTCGGCAATCACACGTCGCGCGTCATCCGCTTCCATGGGAAGATCGAACCTTCGCGCGGTGGCCGTGAGGATGGAGTCGCCGTCTTGGACTATTCCAAGTGATGCCATTTGCTCACTGGGGAGCGTTTTGGAACTGGTCATTTCATCCTTAGGGTGATGGTTCTTGAAGCGCCATTCGAGTCGGTATCGTGCATGCAGTGGAGGGTCGTTGGTACTCCATGAAAATCGGACTCGATCAGCTACAGCGATGCGCTGGATAGCGTCGCGGAACGGCATTGCTTCGGCGCTCATGGATGTTTCCATGCCCCAAACCTTCGGACTTAATTCCGCCGGAAAGTCTAGTTGAACGATTATTTTGTCGGTCGGAAGACGAATCGCCCGCTGAAACCACTGCCCCCACTTTTCGTCACCTACCGTGTATGAATACCGGATCTCAGCAGATTCTCCCGGGTACAGGGGAAATCGGGATCCATCGTTCTCGAACAAGAGCCATAATTCCTTGAACGCGTCACGATCATGTTGAACTCTCCATGTCATCGGTTCGTCGTCACATTGCGCTGCGAGGCTTAGCTCTTCCCAGGTCAACGGGTTGTTGCGATATAACTCATTTGATTGCTCGGGCGAGCCGGGGTGACGGTCGACGGAAATTCTGATCAGATAGCGGTAGATAGGCTCATTGCTGCAGTTTCTAATTCGCCGACGTTGCGAGGCACGGTAGGTACCAGTGCGGTGATCATATTCGAGTATGGCTTCGTCGAGCTCGACAACGAGACCTGAATCATGCGCGGGCTGTCCGCTGGCGGTGCTGGCCTTCGGCAGCCGGGTTCCCTGCGACTGCATGGCAAGCCTATGCGCACGCTTGATGGCACCGCCGGCTACGAGTTCCTCGTCAGCGCGGCGCGCAAAGTCGGCGCTTGGGAATTCCTGGAAGTTCTCGATCTTTGAGACGTACGAGCGGTCGTACTGTATCGCCTGCGCGAGCCGCACCTGGGAGAGACCGCGGTTCTCCCTCCACCGCTTCAGCTCACCAACGAAGTTCGCAATCTCGTCCGGCACTGGCGTGCCTCCCCCTGTGAGTAGCAGTGAGCCTCTGAGTGAGCACTGGGAACAGTGTCATCAGACCTATTCGTAGGTGTTGCCTGGGACACATGAGCGATTCACCACGACCTCGATCACGAGTCAGAGCGGCGCAGTGCGCGTTCGAGCCGCTCGATCCTGGTTGCCAGTTCGGCTGTCGTGGAACGAAGTTCGCTGAGCTGATCGTGAATCGACGAGGTCAGCATGGTCGGATCCCCTTCAGGCAGCGGAATATTGACGAACACGCCGACGGCCGGCCTTGCGCTGAGCCACCCCTCCTTCTCAAGAAGGTGAACTGCTTTCTGCGCCGTGCCGAGCGAGACGTCATATCTCTGAGCCAGCCGACGATGTCCGGGCAGCTTGTTGTCAACATCCTGGAGCGTGCCGCTGCGGATGTCGTCCCTAATGGCCGCCGCGACTCGCTCGTAGGCGGCCATCGCCGAGGTCGCGCTCTCCATGGGAGCAGTTTACGTGCGTCCGCTCTGTACTGGTGCATATCACCTATTGCGCACACTGATACACATCAGTATGATGCAGTATATGTCAGTGGGCCGAAACGGACGGAGGGCTCACACATTGACTGATTCTTGATCGCAAAATGCGAGCCGGGTTCAGATCCGACACAAAAAATTCCGCCGAACGCTTCAGCGATTCGGCGTGCCAGGCCCAGATACAAGAACTCCCCAGCAGTTCCAGCTGCCGGGGAGTTGACAACCAAAGCGGTTGCACCCGCTTCAGCAATTTCCTACGCCCCCAGAGACAGGACTCCTGAGGCATGTCCATCGTAGCTGGCCGGATGGCCACATCTGATTCCCACACGTCCAAACCACCCCGCAAGTCGGTGCGCCCACGCACCCTGGCCCGCTTCGAGCGAGCAGTCGATCCCGACAATCTGTTGTCGCCCGCCGAGCGGGCATGGAGAGCGCAACAGCTCCTCGCCATCTCGCAGTTCGCACGCTTCAATCGGCGCCACGGTCGCGGGGTGGCCTGATGCGAGACTTCCTCGGAGCGCACGTCTCCAACGTCAATGAGTACGGCGGCCAAGTCGACACCGACGGCGTTTTCGCCACTTCGAGTGTTCGCGGGTCGTTCAAGGTTCGCTATGCCAGCAATATCGAACGGCTCGTCGTCTCGGTCACCTCGAACTGTTTCGACGAGATGGGGATGCAGCTCACGCTGGAGCAGGCCACTCTGCTGCGCGAACTGCTGAGCGCAGGTATCGCCGACATGGTCGCGGCCACGAAATCAGTCCCGCCAGTACTGGAGCTGCCGGCCGGGGGTGCGCTGTGATGCTGCCAACCCCGATCCTCGCGGTCCTGTTCGTGCTGGCGGTGCTCGTATTCTTTACCGCTCCAAGCACTTTCCTAGCCGTCGTCTTTTTGGTCGTGCTTTGGGCATTGTGGCGACGCCACACCTATCGGCGGGGGATGCGGCGATGACCCCAGAGAATCACCGCGGCTACACCGTCGGCGGGTACCGCGGATACGTCACTGCAAATACTTTGCGCGACAGCATATTCGGTTCCTCTGGCCCGACGTTGCGCACTGCTGACGCTATCTCGCCGAAGCACCGGGTGATGCTGCTCATCCTCGCGCTGATCTTCGCGACAGGCATGTACGCCGGCGCTCTGTTATGTAGCCATCGCACCTACGAACACCCGGCGGTTGTCGTGTGTCCCGGCCCTGGAGCTGAACCGGTCGCGGTACTCCCGGCTGAATGCGTGCTGCCAGGGGTGACGCGATGAACACTCACCACACTCCCGATCCGATCGACGGCGCCGACGTCGTACACCGGCATTGGCCATTGGACGGCCCGTATACCGCCGAGTCGCTCGTTGCTGCCGCGGACGCCATGGGCGAACTGAATCGGTATCTCGCACACGCCACTATCTGCAACCCGCAGGAGACCTTGCCTAGCGCCCCAGGTGCTTATCCCCTCTTCGGAAACCTCGCCCACTCCACACACACTCAGGGCGAGGTTCTGCAGAACCTGGCGCGGTGGTCGGTTGGTCTCGCCCAAGATCCCAGTCTCCGTCACGACCAACAGCGTTCGGCTGAGGCGTCCACGTCGGAGCATACGGCTCAGGTCGCCGCCGAAGCCGCGGCTGCCGAACTGCGTGACGCAGCGGATACAGCCGGACAGCTCGGCAGGCAACTCGACCGTGTCCAGGGGCTCATCGGCCACCTGTATCACCAGGAACTGGACTGGGGGCTGGACCGATGAAGCTGCCCAAAGTTTGGGGTCCGGCCGAATGGGCACGCGCCGCCGCACCGGCGATCCCGCCGATCACCGTCGATCACGGCGTGATGCATTCCGATGCCACCGCGCATCAAGCGAGGGACGTCGGTGACGGCAAGTGGGTGTTCACCGGCTTGCCGGGACGCCAATTCACCCCCGGACAGGCCAAAGCCGGTATGCGACTGGCCGTGGCACCGGATCGCTTGGAGGCCACGACCTGGGCGAAATCGCTGGGGCTGACCGTCAACGAGGCCGTCGGGCTCCTCCAGATCACCGCCTCTGCCGGTGTGAAGACCGCGAACTCGATTGAGCTGGAGCGAGATTGGGGGCTGGATCGATGATCGGACCCGACAACGCCAGTTCCCGAGACCTGCCGGATGCCACCGGCGAGCGGTTCGGAGTGCCGACCTACTACTGGGGCACCGCGCCGGACGGATTGGCCACTCGCCGCCAACTGAGAACGCAAGGGTTGCGACCGAACGGCCAGGACATCGCGGCCCAGGTGCTGCGCCCGCGCCCCGGCGGGCGGGAACCGTTGGCCGCCTACCTGTACCGAATCGATCAGGCCGCCCCGAAACGCGAGGCCACCCCGGAGCAGCTGATGGCGCTGGCCAAAGCCACTCGGGAGCATCAGCTTCGCGCGTCGGAACGACACGGGATCGCCCGCACCGACTTCGCCGCCGCCGGCTCGCACTGGGAGGTGACCTCGGCGCCCGGCATCGAGGTCACCGACGGACCTCTGCCGACGCGGCCGGATCTTGATTGGGGGCTGGATCGATGAGCGTCCCAAATCGCGACCACACCAACGGCATTCGAATGGAAGCACAGCGGATGTGGTTCGACGAACTCCCGCACACCGCGCACGCCGGCGAACACGGCTGGCAGGTGTCGTGGCTACCTGGTCGCGACGACCTGAGCCCGGAACAAGCACGCAACGCCCTCCTGGTCGCGAAGCTGTCCACCAGCTACCGCGTACGGGCATTGGCGCGGCGAGATTGGCCACGCATCAGAGAACTGGCGCACGACATCGGTGTGGACGCACGCGACGCGGTCAAGCTCATTCGCGACGCCGAGGCACAGGCTCGCGAGCAGTCGGTACCGACACCGGTGCAACAGATTCCTCACCTGGCCACGCACCTTCCCGCGCATCCCGAATTGCGGGACCGGGTGATTCACGTGAACCTTCCCACCTCACCGGCGGTGCACACACCGGGCCGGGTTCCGGGGCAATGGCTGGCATCGGGCGAGTTCCTCGACCGGGATCGGGGGCAGGGCCGATGAACCCGCAGCCCATCCGTGATCCGCACGAACCCGGCGAGATCGTGACCGCAGAGTCCGCGCGGGAATTGACCGACCGCATCAAAGAGTGCGCCGAGAAGATCTGGAAGCTGATCGGACAGGCGTATCTCTCCCGCGCCTGGGCCGCGCTGAGCTACCGCTCTTGGGATGAATACTGCGCCAACGAGTTTGATGGGGTACGCATCAAGATCCCCCGTGAGGAACGTTCCGAAGTCGTTGCGTCGCTGCGCGAAATCGGCATGAGCACGCGCGCCATCGCGGCGGCCACGGGACTGGATCGAGGCACCGTCCGTAAGGACCTCTCGCAGGTGGATGAAAACCACCCACCTGCCGGGATCGTCGGTAAGGACGGCAAGGCGTATAGCCCGAAGCCAATTGATTCGGAACAGATTCCGCCTGACGTCGAGGCCGACTTCCTCGTCCTCGAAGAACCGCACACACGGACTGGTCGCGCCGCAAAGAGCTCACCGGCACCCAAGCGGAAACCGATCACCGAGTCGTTCGACATGGTCCGGCGCGAGCTGGTCAAGAACACCGCGAGCCTGACCCGGCTCCTGGACGACAACCGATTCGACCGCTATGCGGCCCAGATTGCTCACCGACACCGCAGTGACCTGGAGCGAGCCCTGCAGTCCCTGCAGGCGGCCCTCAACCGCCTGCCCGAAAACATCACCGACCAGCCCGAAGGGGAAGACCCGTGTACCTCGTGAACTCCGACCAGCCGAACGATCCGGTCACCCATGAGATCGTCAACTTCGACGCCGCAACCGCGCGCCGGATGCTGGAGTCCAACCACAACAACCGCACCGTCCGCGAAACCCGTGTTCAGCAGTATCTCGACGACATGAACTCCGGCCGTTGGCGTTTCAACGGCGAAGCCATCAAAATCGCCGCCGACGGCACACTGCTCGATGGTCAGCATCGGCTGATGGCCATCGCCCGCACCAGCGGAAAAGTGTTCCCGATGCTGGTGGTGCGCGGCTTGTCTCGCGACGCCCAGGTGACGATGGACCAGGGCGCCAAACGCAGTCCCGGAGACCAGCTCACTCTTACGGGACTGGCCGGCCACAACACCACGATGGTTGCCGCTGCCTTGCGCGTCTACCTGGTGTGGATGGAGGGAAATCTCTTCGGTGACGTCGTGCGCGGCGGCATCCCGGTCTCGACGACCAAAGTTGTGGAGTTCGCCGACACTTTCCCCGACCTCGTTACCCGCGCCGAACGTTTCGCCACGGTCGCCGCGCGCTTGAAGTGTCGACCCGCGGTGGCGTGCGCGGTCGCGATCCGGCTGTCGGAGATCGACGACCTGGCCGCGGCTGAGTTCGTCCGGCTGTGGGACACCGGGGTGGGACTTGACGCGGGATCTCCGATCCTCGCGCTGCGTGAGCGCTTCGACACCATCCGCACCGCCCGGCTGCGCGTCAGTGACCGCGAATACATCGGGCTCATCGTCGCGGCCTGGAATCACTGGCGCAAGGGCAAGCAGGTCTCGAAGCTGCAGCGCGCCAAGGGCGGTTGGACAGTCGAGAACTTCCCGGAGCCGCAATGACCGGGGATACGCATGGTGCGTCATTCGACCGCATCGTGGACGCGCTGCGCCAGGTGACGACCGAAGCGGCCAACCAGTCCGGTGAGTGGATGAAGTTCCGCTGCCCGGTCCCGTCGCACGGGCAAGGCCGCGGAGACTGGACACCCTCGCTTGGAGTGAAGTACGACTCGCGCCGCGAAAAGACCATCGTCACCTGCTTCAGCGGATGCCAGCAAGAAGACGTCCTCGATCAGGCGAGCCTGCGTGTGCGAGACCTGTTCGACCATCTCCCCGACCGCAGCCGCAATCCGGCGCGGCCTCGGGAGCCGCAGGCACGAAACACACCGCCGGACAGGGCAGTCCGACCACCGCAGCGACAGACACCACAACGTGACCTCGGTGCAGTGACGGGCCCGAAATGGCGGGTGCAGACCTACATCTACACCACCCGCAACGATGACCCGGTCGGGCAGGTGATCCGGTACGCGGTCCCGCACGAGCACGGCATCGAGAAAACCTTCAGCCAACGGCGCTGGGATCATGACCAACAACTCTGGGTACCCGGTGGATTCGCGCCCGTGCTGTATCAGTCGCCGCTGGTTGCGTGGGCCATCGCGCAGCGGCATCCGATCCTGGTGTGCGAGGGCGAAAAGGACGTCGACCGCGCCATCCGCGCGGGATACCCGGCCACCTGCAATGCGGGCGGCGCGGGCAAGTTCAGTCCCGAGCACGCCCGGCAGTTACGCGGCGCGGCACGTGTAGTGATTGTCGCGGACCGGGATCGGCCCGGATTCAAGCATGCCGCACAGGTATTCGAGCGAGTGCGCGGATCGGTCGGTCACGTCGACGTGCTGCATGCCGCGGTCGGCAAGGACTTGTCCGACCACCTCGATGCTGGTCGTGACATCAACGACCTGCATGTCGTGCTGCCCGATCAGCTCGCCCGCTATCGCACCGGTCTGCACGAGCGCGGATCCACTACCGGTCCGCGCCGGCCGTCGCCGGTCTCGGCGCCGGCCCAGCCCGGATGGGCGCGCCCGGATCTGGATTGGGGACTGGACCGATGACGAATCCCGATCGAGTCCCGATGTGCCGCTGTGGATGCGGCGGCCCCGGAGACTTCAGCCGCGGCATGTGCGCCGCCTCCTACAACCAGTACCGCCGCCGCCAAATCGCTTACGGCCGTTGGCGACCCCGCGTGCCTGTCGACGCCGCCCGGGAACACGTCGCTGCGTTGGTCGCCGCCGGCTTGCGCCCGGCGCAGGTCGCCGACCTGGCAGGTATCAGCCGCAGCACCGTCTTCAACATCACGGATCCGGACACCGGGCGGATCCAGTCTGCGGTCGAACGCGCTGTCCTCGCCGTCGCGGTTCCCGAGCGGCCTGCCGACGTCACCGCCGACAACGCGCTGGTGCCGATCCTCGGTGCCAGCCGACGCATCCAAGCCCTTGTCGCGCACGGCTATCCCCAATCACACCTTGCCCGCGAACTGGGCATCGATCCGGCGCACACCACGATGGCCGCGCTGGTGGGGCGCCCGAACCGGGCCGCGGGCGCGACCGGGCAGACCCTCACCGCCAAGCGCGAACGCGCGATCCGGGAGTTGTTCGACCGCCTGCAGATGACCCCCGGCCCGTCCGACCGCGCCCGCGACTACGGACGCCGCCACGGCTGGCCGCTGCCGTTCGAATGGGACGAAGACAGCATCGACCGCCGCGACGCACGCCCGATCCGGGCTCGATGGACTCCCGCCTCGACCAAGGCCGAACGGCGCGAACAGGTCCGGACCTTGACCGGCCTCGGGCTGGCGGCCTCTCAGATCGCCGAGCAGCTCGGTGTCACCAAACGCGCCGTCCAACGCGATCGGCAACTCGCCGCGCTCGCAACTTCGACCCCGGCCGAGCTGGATTGGGGATTGGACCGATGAGCCGACCCCACCCGAACCCGCGCCTGCGCTGGACCGAACGCGACGACCTGGTGACCGGGTTCGGCAGTCAGCAGTGGTGCTTCGACTTCGGCACCGCCCAGCTGTTGTGCGGCACCGAACGCAGCCGCACCTACGCGTTGATCGACCGGTGGTGCAACGGCTTCGGTGTGCTCCGGTCGGTGTCGATCTTCCCCGACAACGCCGCGCAAGAGGTGACGGTGATCTGGCCGTGGCCGGCCGTCGTCGCCGAGCAGCTCAGCCACCCGGTGTCGGGGTGGAACCCGACCCGCACCAACATCGTCCACAAGCTCGCCGTGGCCCGCGCCCGCGCCGCACTGTGCGGCTTGGATCCCGCATTGTGGGTGCCCGAGCGAAAGCTGTTGCGCGACGCTGCCATCGCGGCCGGACAGCGCCCCAGCGGACTGATGATCGTCGACCGCGCCGGCCTGTTGCCTAACCCCCCGGCCCCACTCGCACGTGGGCACGTGCACGACGGCCGCTACCTGTATCGCGGGACCTGGCTGTCGGTCGAGGTGGAGCTGACGCTCAAGCGGCCATCCCGGAAACGCCTGGTACACACCGTGTTCAACGCCTACCAGAAGGCGCGCGCGGTCGGGGACGGGCTGCTCTACCTCTACGCCGACGACCGTATCGGCAACGCCCTCGAACGCGCGGTCACCGAGCTCATCACCACCGGCCGCATCCCCGCACATCCGGACATCCGGTTGCGGTCGCTGCAGCGCGTGCTCGACGCCCGCTCCATCGACCTGCCCGCCATCACGACGACACGAGAGGAGCGCGCCTCGTGAACATCTTCCACCGATTCCCCGTGCCGTCCGACAACAACTGCCAGCCACTCATCACCCCACTCGACTGCGGACCCACCACACCCGTCCCGGCACCGACCACCGCGATTCCCGCACCAGCCACCGAATGTCGCCCGGTCATCACCGCTTACGACTGCGGAACCGTCTCCGCACCGAACGAAGCGCACCCGCTGGTAGTCAGCTCAACTCCCGCCGCGGCCCAGCATGAACCGGGCTGGCTGCACTTCATGAACACCCATGACGCGAGTCTGAACCCTGACGTGCCCTGGCTGCATGATCTGCCCGGATTGCTCGCCGACGCCGGCACGGCGATCGGATTCGGCGGCATCGTGTTCACCGTCGGTGCTGCCGCGGCAGCTCGCAGCGGATGGGACCCGGCCAGGCTGCGCAACTACACGGCCGGCTCGCTGGTCCTGCCGATCACAACGGCGGCGATGACGACATCGGTGTGGACGCCGCTGGAGCTGTACGCCCACGGGGCGGCCCTGGCTGCTGACGCCGAGTGGTTGGCGGGCCTGCTGCAGATGAGTGTGACCGGTGTCCCGGTCGGGTTGTTGGCCGCCACCTGGTGGTGGGCACGGCGCTGCAACCGGCTGCACACCATCGGCAAGAAGGACATTCCCGCTACCGAACGTGCGCAGCGCCGCGAGATCGACGCCAAATTCGCTACCGCCCGGGAACTGGCCACCCGCGCCACCCCACTCACCCTTGTTACCGGCCACGGTCGCGGCCGTCGCCAGATCGTGCTCGGCCGCCGCGCCGTGAAGGTCTCCCAGCACCGCAAATCCGTTGCCCGGGAACTGGTATCGACCACCGACACCCTGCTCACCATCCCCTACAGCGCGATCCGCAAGAACGTCGGCGTGCTGGGTGGACCTGGTTCCGGCAAAACCACCGGGTTGTGCCGGGTATCGGTCGCCTCCCACGTCGCCAGCCAGGAGCGTTACCTCGCGGCGGCAGCGACACCAAAGGCGATGCGGAAAGCGTTGGGGATCAAGCCCAAACGCCCGCTGGGGCTTTTCCTGACCTGCAAAGGCGGGATCGAGGACATGGTCACTTGGGCCGATTTGAAAGCTGGCTTGCTCGCCGCCGGCGTGCATCCCTCGCGGATTGCGATGGTGCCCGCAGACAAGCTCAGCATCTGGTGGCTCCCGCCCGCGCCGTTACGCCACGTCATCGAAGACCTCGCCCCCACCGCAGCGGCCAGCGACTCGGCACAGAAGTTCTACGAAGAACTCCGCATCTCCCTGGTCCACCTGATCATCGACGCCCCCGACCCTGACGCGGGCAAAGGTCCGGGTGAGAACCAGCCGGACGGCTCGAAGGAGTTCATGAACCGCTTCGACGAGCTGTGGCTCTGGCACGCCTGGGGCGGGGAATTCAACGCCGAAGGCCACCTCGTCATGCCCGAGACACCCAAGTACAAGCCAGAACTGAAGGCCATCCTCGCCGCCTGCCAAGGTAAACAACCCGTCCTGCCCGCCGAGACCGCCCGCTTCGACAACCTGTTTCGCGAACTCGACGGTGTCTTCGACGGCGACCACGAGTTGCTGGACAAGGACTACTGGTTCATCACCGTGCCCGGCACCGCGCAGAAGTCCGTCGCCACCTCCCAAGCCAAAGCCGTGATCAAGCTCGTCGAGCAGGTCGCCGCCACCGACCACGGCCGCGAAATCACCTTCACCGTCGATGAATACTCCCGCGTCTCCGACGGCGCCAGTCTCACCGACGCCTGCGAAGCCCTGCGCTCCCAAGACGTCGCCAGCATCGTCGGCGCGCACTCCTTCGAATCCCTCGCCGGCACCGACCGCGACGCCAAACAACTGATGAAGGCCTGGTCGGGCGGGCTGCTGTGCTTCGGACTGGAAGGTCCCGACGAGATCGTCACCCTCTACGGCACCCGCCGCGCCCTGGAACCCTCACGCCACACCCTCAAGGACCGCCACGGCGACGAAGGCCAGGTCCGCATGCAAGACGCACTGCTGATCGACCCGAACCTGTTGCGTCGCTTGGAACCCGGCGACTGCGTCTACGTCAGCCACGGCATTGCCATCTGGGGCCGCGTCACCCGCATGAACCCCGACCACATCCCGCTACTGCCGATGGAACCGATGCCCGGCCACAGGCCCGGCCGCCGCGGACGGTGGATGCGCGCCGGCACCGCACTCATCCACGGCAAAGGAGCCCCCGTGTGAGCCCCGAACGCGACTTCGGCCACCACAACCATGACGACGACCAACCCGACAACCCCGAGGAGGACCACCCCGAAATGCCCCAACCCCAACCCGAGCCCGATGACGACCAGGCCGGCGCCGACCCCGCGATCGAAGCCCCGAAACCACCATCCGACCACTTCGACGTCGACACCCCCAGTGCCGGAGAGCTTTACGCGATGTTTCCCGACGCGCTGCCCAAAAACCATCCCGCCCGACGCAACCGGCACCTCGCCGCCGTCCCGGACCCCAACGACCTCGCCACCCTGCCCGCCGACACCCGCGACGACACCGACGATCCACTCATCGGCATGGTCTTGCGGCTGCGATTCATCCTCACACTCTGGTTGCGCCCCGCCGCCACCGCCATCACGGTCGTCGTGATCGCGGCCTGTGCGTTCGGTGCCACCGGTGTGGTCGTCGGAATCGCCTGGTGCACCTACGGCATCGGATGGATCACCCACAGCATCTGGCACGTCCACGGCCGCCCCAGCCTGCACCAGCTCTACGCCAATCGCCGCGGCGGCGCCTGGTGACACACGCCCCGTTCTCCCCTGATCGAACCCATCAGCCCTCAGTGGAAGGAGCCCAAACCCTATGAACCACATATACATTCGCACAGCTCTGATCGGAGTGACCGCGGGGATCGTGACTCTCGTCGGCATCATCGCCATCGACAACTACGACCCGTGGGACGAACTGCAGAAGGCCGTGGCGCGGCAGCGGTTGTCGCCCACCGAGCGGCAGGAACTGGACCGGCTCAGGGCCGAGCGCGAAATCGAGCGCGACGACCGCGACCGCGCCCGTGATCAGCGGACTGCCACGACGCGGGCGCAATTCCGGCCGGATCTGCTGCAGGGCGGGCATTCCGCGCACGCGTTGGAGGAGCTGTCGGTCCCGGCGTTGATCAACGAGACCGAGCGGGCCATCACCAGATCCAAGAGCCGGTGGGAACCACACGGCTGGTGGTGTGGGCACCGAGATGCGTTGCTGGACGAATTCGACCGGCGCACCGGCTGGAGCGTGAAACGCCACCTCTCGGAGCTGGACCAGCTGCGCCTCGATGACGCCGACAAGCGCATCTCCGACGCCCGATTCGCCCTTCCGGCCGCGGCGCCAGTCCCGGCCATTTCGCGCACCGCCCCACCGCGCACGGTAAATCGCGACTTCGACGGCCCCGACAGCGAGCAGTGATCGTGCCGATGAGCAACCCCGAACCTGACACCACCGAAACCTGCCAAACGCAGGTCGCGACCAGCGCTTTCGATGAATGGCTCGATTCGCTCGTGGTCATCTACCGCGGGCATGCTGCTCGCGCCGGCGCCGAACACGAAGCCCACCTGCTCGGGCTGATGGCCCGCAACGAACGCGACCACAGCGAAGTGCTGCTGCGCGGCATGTGGCACATCCTCGCCGAAGCCATCATCCGCGCACCGATCCCCGCCCCCGAACGCGGACGACGCCTCCTCGACATCGACGACAACATCCCGGCTCGCTACCGGCAGCTCCGCATCGAGCACAGGGACATCCCCCACGAAATCGCCCACGGCACAGAACAAGTGCGCGCTATCGCGAGTGAGCTGGCTGATCTCGCCATTCAACTGCGAGCACTGCAGGCGTTCAACCACACCCGCGACCAGCTCATCGCCGTCGACGAGCGTGCCCGCAACAACTGGCAATTCGCACTGCAACTGCTTGGCCGCGGCCCGAACGACCCATCCGACCACTGACCCACAAGGAGCCAATAATCATGTCTGACAACACTTCCGAAGTCGACCAGATCACCCACGAATTCGGCCGCGCCACCACCAAAATCGCGCAAACCATCGGCGCCTGGCGCATCCTCAACCCCAACGCGACCACCGTCCCGCGCAACGTGCGCCGCGAGATCAACAGCATCCTCACCCAGGACGCGCGAGATCAGCGTCACGCCCACGCCGAAGAACGCAGCTCCCTGCGAGGGCAGTTACGGGTATATCGGTGGAAGTTGCTCACCGAGAGCGGAATCCGCTCCGCGGACACCCTGGAGACCTGGTTCGAACGCCAGCGCCTGCTCGCGCAGACCCGCGACCGGATCGAAACTCTCACCTACTCCTCGCCGTACCTCAACGCCATCGAACGCGGTCAGATCGAAACCACCCTCGCCGGCATCCACCGCGATCCGCACACTCGCATCGGCCTGGTCTTCAGCAAACCCACCGGCCTGAATGCTCTGCGGGCCCGACTCCATGACGGGTTGACCAGGCTGCGCGCCGGATGGGCTATCCCGTCCGAACAATCCCAACTCTTGCCCTTCGACAGCCTGCATTCCGACCGCCGCGGGCCCGCTCAACAGCGACCGGACCGCGGCCGATGGCGCTCCGACATGAATATCGACCCGGACGCTCCGATCGACCTCAACGCGACCGACCTACCCGCTCCCCAGCCCTTCACTGCGACACCAGCCCCGCTGCCGCAGGTCACCGTCGAGGACTTGACCAGCCGCATCAACCGCTACCGAGTCTGGGTGCAGTACCGAAACCAGCACCCCGGCGACCCGGCCGAAATGACGCCCGTCGACCGTGCGACCGCTCGTCTGCGTGAACAAATCCGCATCGACGCCCAGCATCTGGGACCCGACCAGGCAGCCCTGGTCGACATGGCACTCTTCGGCATCGATCAACTGCACCATGAGCCTCCCGACCGAGACGGGTTCACACCAACCGACCAAGACCATCGACCCGGCACAGCAGCTACCGGCATCGACCGCGACCAAGAACACGCACCGCTTGACCACGAGACCGGCGGCTTCCGGGTAGAGGTCAGCAGCGACCCCAATCCCGGGGACTCGACGGTCGCACGCAGGATCGACACCCAGACGTTCGGAACTCCGGCCGAAGCGCTGCTGTGGGCCCAGCAGCAACTCGCCAACCACGACAACCACGCGGCAGTACGCCTCTACGCCAACAGCATCGACGCACCCGAGCAGCAGGAGCCCATCTACAAGGTCGTCGGACGCATCGATGTCATCGCCGCCCAGCTCGGCGACGACTCCCACACCATCGACCGCGACGGGCACGCCGAGGGAACCCCAGCTGCTGCTCCCGAACGACCTGAGCCAGGACCCGCAGAACCCGAACGCAACTACGACGTGACCGTCGGCAGTGCCGACTTCGTACGCAATCACCCGGACATGGCCAAGCGGGCACAAGTGACCACCCTCGCCGACGGCTACACCTGGGCCCTCGATCAGCTCGGCGACGACGGCCAGGGCTGGCCGGCCGGAGCCGACGTGACCGTCCACATCCACCACCCCGGCGCCGAGGCACCGATCTATGAGTCCACCGCGGACCGCGACACGGTCATCAACGAGGTCATCACCTGGCAGGAGAACCACGAGAAATCCCCACTCGCCGAAATCGAAAAGCTCCGCACCGAACTGCGCGCCGCCCACACCGAAGTCGAACAGCTACGCACCGAAAACACCGAATTCGCGAGGCAATTCGCCGAACACGCTCCCACGCTGAGCACCGCGACGACCCCGCCTACCGGCCCGCGTCTGGCACATCCGATCTTCGCCGGACCGGTGATCAATCAGCCTCTCTTCGACGGAGTCGACCGATGACCGACCCCGAGCCGAGGAACTCCTCACCCGCAATCAATTACGACGGCGCCTTCCCGCTACGTGCCGGGGCCGATCACGGCTCACCCGTCCACTTCGAACGCGCCGTCGAAACCCCCGACCACAGTGACCGGGATACCCGACGGGCCACGACGGAGACCGCCCCTGTGCCGGTCATCGACCACCCCACCCCGCTCCACATCGAAGGGCTCGACCGGTGACTCCCGAGCAGGCCCGAGACAAGGTCGCCAAGCTCCGCGCCCACGCCGCCAGCGTCGCCGGAACACCGGAAGCAGACCTGTTCTACGCCAAGGCAAACGACCTCGCCCACGAACACAGCCTGCCTCTCACACCGCCCCCAACGCCGTCCGCACGCTCGACCTCGACGCGCCCCGACAGCGCCAAGCAACCCACCGCCACAACGATGAGGAGGACCACGATGGACAACACCGCTACCACGGCCAAGCCCCGCCGCGCGGCCAGCGACGGAACCATGCGCCACGCATTCACCCCCCGCACCCGCGCCGCATTCGGCCGCACCAGCGAACCCGGCACCGAAGTCACCGGACGCATCATTGCGATCGAAGAAGAACCCGACCTCGACTTTCACACCAAGGCACCCAAACTCAACGCCGACGGCACCGAACACATGATCCCGGTCCTCATCCTGCAGACCGACGGCACCACCAAACCCTACGGAGCCGGGTTGCGGAAACTGTGGATGCGCACCGGCATCGCCGACGCCATCATCGGCGCCTGCTACGACACCGACGTCGAACGTCCTGCCATCGGCGGCGCACTCCGCATCCGCTACGAGGGACTCGGGGAACCCCCGGCCACCAACTTCGCTGCCCCCAAGCTCTACACCGCCACCTACCAGCCGCCCGACGAGCAGCAGGTGCGCCGATGAACGACTACCCCGTCCCCACCGAGACTGATTCGGTGGCGACCGACACCGTGAAGGTACGGCTCGTCGGGGAACGCGCCGCAGTCAAAGCCATGATCGACGCCTTGGACCCGGTACTCGACATCGTGCAGGACTGGCGAATCTTCCCCCAGCGCAGCGGAACCAGAGTCGGCGCCTACTTGGAGGCGCGCCCTCGCACCTCCGAGGACGGTGACTCGGACTGATGCACCAACAACACCGCACCCACCAGCCACTTCGCCGCAACAGTGTCGTGGACACCCACGACGCAGGCTCGGCGCCCGCGACAGCGCTGTCGCTCCTGTCGCATCCCGATCCGAGGAGACAGGTATGACCGGCAACGACGCCGGAATCGTCACCGGGCACAGCAACGACGCTGTGCCCGAGGGCGCACCGGTACGACACCACAACGACACCACAGCCGACGCACCCGACACCGGCGACACGGACACGTCGCACCTGCGTCGCACGACGCGACAGACCACGCGACGCACCGCGGACGACATCGGAGGCAGGCTCGTAGCCCGCCTCGGATTCGGCTGCGGCGCAATCCTGTCGGTCCTCGCCAACTGGCTCTATACCTGGCTACCCGCCGACACCAAACCGGCCGGATGGAACCCCGGCACCGCACCCCAAATCGGTTCCGCAGTCTGGCCCATACTCCTCATGCTCTCCGTGGAGGTGCTACTGCGCGTACGGTGGCGACCCGGAATCTGGTGGAAACTGGCCCGCTACGGAGGCGTGGGCACCGTCGCCATCGGATCGGCCATCATCAGCTACGGCCACGTCTACCACGTTCTCATGGCCTGGGGATACGACCTGATCGGCGCCCGCGTCGGCCCCCTCGCCATCGATGGATTCATGGTGATCTGCGGCTTCGCGATGCTTTCCGAATCCACACCGACCGAATCGCACACAGCTTCACATCCGATTGGAAAAGTCAACGGGTACACAGTGTCTCGGTCCACTGACTCCGAACTGGATACCCCAACAAAGGATCCCGACATACCCGACAGCGCCCGCGACGGAACCGACAGCGCAGTCGTCGAGGATGCGACACCACCCGACACCACCACCGAGCACGACCGCGATGAACACATCCGCGCCATGTACCGCACAGTCCCCTCCACTCGCGAAGTCGGGGCGGCATTCGGTCTACACCACTCCACTGTCGCCCGCATCGTCGCGCAAAGCGACACCGGCGACGGCCCACGCGACGGACTGTTGCTCATCACGGGCGGTGCCGTCGACCCGACGGACAGGAGCGATCGATGAATGGCCCGAACAGAGCAATGTCCCCCTCATTCGCACTCCCGGAAAGGAGCCACCAAATGACCAGCTACGCAGATCAAACCGCCGCATCGACGGCCACCTCCAATATGAATCCCGGTGCGGCGCGCTGGGCCGACACGAACGAAGCCGCCAGTATCGTCCACTGCCATCCTGAGGTACTGCGACGGTGGCACCGCGAGGGCAGCGCCCCCTTCGCTCTTCCGAAGCCGAAACGCCGTGGCCGCCGCTACCTCTGGAACGTCGGAGCACTGCACGCTGCAATGGAGGCGATGCAGACCGACGAAGGCTCAATGTCCCACCGTGGCTGATCCTGGTCGCCCGCCCCGGGCGCTCGGAGTGCCGGGCAACATCCGGCTGACCGAGCTTCGCCCGGGGCATTGGCAAGCTGACACGTGGGTCCGCGACCACAGCGGCAAGCTCCGACGCATGGGGCGGGTGTCCCCGGAGCGCTACGACAGCCTGGGCCGTCGAGTTCCCGATCGCGACGGCAGCCGCGCCGAGGCCGCCCTCCGCGCCGCTTCCGCTGCACTGACTCCCAACACGGGCAGCGAAGTGACGGCGAGCACCACGGTCACGCAGCTGTGGCAGCTCTACCGGATGCACCTGGTGAAGAAGGATCGCGCCGAGAACACACTAAGCAACTACGACCGATGGGCGCGAATACTGGTGAGCCAGTACGGATTCCGCCGCATCGGTACCGATGAATTCAACACCGCTATCGCCGAAGCATTTTTGGAATCGGTCGCCGAGAATCACGGACGAGCCTCCATGCTCAATGCGCGATCGATGCTGTCCGGCATGTTCCGCTACGCGGTCCGCAAGGGCGCGATCGGCGTGAATCCCGTACGAGAAGCCGAGATTCCGGAGAATGTCGCGGCAAAGGGCCGCACCGGCGGCGCGGCGCATATCGAGACCGAGGATCTGCGGTTCATCCTGGCCTCTGTGTACTGGTCGACACTGCCCTGTCCGCGCAAACTCACCAAGGCCGAGCAGAAGCGCGGGATTCGCTCCTACACACCGCCGACCGTCGCCGAATACTGCGAGGAAGCGGACCTCGCAGACCTGATCGCGATCACCGCGGCCACCGGCCAGCGGCCAAGTCAGGTCCTCGGGTTGGCTTGGCCGTTCTACCACCGCAAGAAGAAGACGATCCGTACGGTTGGCAAGGTCATCCGGGTGAAGAACAAGGGCCTGATCCGAGTGGTAAAGGACAACGACCCGAAAAATCCGCAAGGCACCATCGTGCTGCCCGACTTCGCGGTGGACATCCTGGATCGCCGATGGGAACACCTGCAGGCACGAAAGCGGGAGAACCCGCCGCCTGCCGAGTACGACGTGGACCTCATCTTTCCGTCGTTCGACTGGACCCTGCGCGACCCGGTGAACGTCAACCATCAATGGCAACGGGTCCGAGAGGCATTGGGGCTACCGGACGGCCTGAGTCCCTACGCATTCCGGAAGTTCATCGCGCTGCTGCTCGATGATGAAGGACTCTCCGCGCGCGTCACCGCGGATGTCCTCCAGCACGCCGACCCGGCGATGACGCAGCGCAAGTACATGGCCCGCGGCCGGCTGCACTACAACGCCGCCGAGATCATCCACAACGCGGTCATGAGCGAGCCGGATCACCTCGACGACCTCGACCAAGATCGAGAAAGAAAGCGACGCGCCCCGAATATCTGGAGGGATTCTGGAGGATAGAGCCTCTTTGGTACGAATTCGGCCCCTGACCTGTGAGAGACTCACGCTGGTCAGGGGCCGAAAAAGGCTCCCCCATCTGGACTCGAACCAGAAACCTGCCGATTAACAGTCGGCTGCTCTGCCAATTGAGCTATAGGGGATTGTTGCCTGTCAGCCGCTCGGGCTGACGGGAAGAAACTTTAGCGCATGCATTGTTCACTTCCCAAATCGCGCTTCTACCTGCGGACTTTTGGTGGGGGCGGGTACGGGGAGGCGGATCGACAGGGGGGTGGGGCGTCGGGCAGGATGGAGGCGCTGACAGGCCAACGGGAGGAGCTTCTCGAAATGCTGCGGTTGATCATCGGTGTCGCGGCCGGGTATGTGCTGGGCGCGAAGGCCGGGCGGGTTCGGTATGAGCAGATAAGTAAGACGACCCGCGCGATCAGCGAGAGCCCCGTCACACGCAAGCTGGTGCATGTGGGACGGCAGAAGCTGGCGGACAAGCTGAGCACTCAGCCCAAGCTGGAGCCCATGGTGCCGCTGGATGAGCGGACCACGATTCTGGTGCCGCAGGATCAGCTGCGGCGGTAACCGGTGTAGGCATGCACTAAGGCGCGAAAAGTGGCGGGTTCCTGACTGATTCGGGGGCTTAGTGCATGAAAAACGCGGTCCTGGGGCAACATTCCGAGATCGGCTCGATTGCTCCGGTGGGATCTCGACGCTCCGGTGAGAGCCTCAACGCACCAGCGGGACCTCAACGCACCCGGCGCAGCTTCAGCGACCCCAACGCGACTTCAGTCGACCCCAGCGCGACTTCAGAGTCCCTGGAAACCGCTCCGACGTACCGGGAATCGACTTAGCGACCGTTGAAGTCTGGCGAATTGCCCATCGCTTGAGCGATCAGACTCTTGCGGTACTGCTCCAATGCCACGAGGTCGCCGAACAGCGCCATGTACGCGTCGGTCTGCTCGGTCGAGGAGATGCGCTGGAGTTTCGACTTCAGCACGGCGATCTGGCGGCCCACCCAGGCTTCCTGCGTGCGCGCCAGGATCCCGGTGACGAACCGCGGCAATCCATCGTTGGACTTCACGGGTAGCGGCTCGGCTGCCAGCTCTGACACCAGCGCTCTGAGCATGAGGTCCTCGGTGTTGTCCGCCACAGCGCTCACCCATTCCGCGCCGCCCAGACCGGCCGCGGTGCCACCGGCCTCCGCGATTGCGGCGCGCACCGCCGCATAGGAGGGGTGCGTGAATGCTTCCGGCTCCAGCGTGTCGAAGACCGGACCGGCGAGCGCGGGGTATTGCAGTGCCACGGTGAGGGTTTGACGCTGCGGCAGCAGCACCGGATCGTTCGGGTTCGGCCGTCCCGCGGGCTGACCCGCAACCGGTTGCGGGGCTTCACGTCCCGCCTGCCCCGCCGGGCGGCTATTGCCGCCGCCACGCGACAGCTTGCGCGCCTCATCGCCGACTCGCCGGACCACCAGCTGGATGTCGTCCCAGCCGATCCAGCCCGCCAGCTTCGTCGCATACGCCTTGCGCAGGGCGTTGTCCTTGATCTGCGCGACCACCGGCACCGCCTCGCGCAGCGCCTGCACCTGCTGCTCGGGGCTCATGTCATTGGTGACCGAGTTCTCGTACTTCTTGACGATGCCGCGAATCACGAACTCGTACAGGGCTACTCGACGCGCGACCAGGTCCCGCACCGCGCCGTCGCCGGAGCGCTGGCGCAGTTCGCAGGGGTCCAAACCGTCGGGGGCGACGGCGATATAGGTCTGCCCGGCCAGTTTCTGGTCGCCGCTGAAGGCCTTGAGCGCCGCCGCTTGACCGGCCGCGTCACCGTCGAAGGTGTAGATGATCTCGCCGCGCCAGAAGTTGTCGTCCATCAATAGCCGGCGCAGCATGGCGAGATGTTCATCACCGAAGGCCGTACCGCAGGACGCCACAGCGGTTTTCACGCCGGACAGGTGCATGGCCATCACATCGGTATAGCCCTCGACGACCACGGCCTGGTGCCCCTTGGCGATATCACGCTTGGCGAGATCCAGCCCGAACAGCACCTGAGACTTCTTGTACAGCACCGTTTCCGGAGTGTTGATGTACTTGGCGGTCATGGTGTCGTCGTCGAAGAGGCGGCGCGCGCCGAAGCCGATCACCTCACCGCCGAGATTGCGGATGGGCCACAGTAGCCGCCGGTGGAAGCGGTCCATCGGGCCGCGCTGGCCCTGCCTGGACAGGCCCGCCTCTTCCAGTTCCTTGAACTCGAAACCCTTGCGCAGCAAGTGTTTTGTGAGCGTGTCCCAGCCGCCGGGGGCATAGCCGCAGCCGAAATCGCGGGCCGCATTCGCATCGAAATTGCGGTCGGTGAGGTACTTGCGGGCGGTCTCCGCCTCGGGCTGTCCGAGTTGCGCCATATAGAACTCGTGCGCCGCGGTATTGGCGGCGACCAGGCGGGAGCGAGTCCCACGGTCGCGCTGCACCGAGGTGCCGCCGCCCTCGTAGTTGATCTTGTAGCCGATGCGGTCGGCCATCTGCTCCACGGCCTCCACAAAGCCGATGTGCTCGAGCTTCTGCAGGAAGGCGAAGACGTCACCGCCCTCACCGCAGCCGAAGCAGTGGAAATGCCCGTGATTCGGGCGCACATGGAACGACGGCGACTTCTCGTCATGGAAGGGGCACAAGCCCTTCATCGAGTCCGCGCCCGCGCGCCTCAATGAGACGTATTCACCGACTACATCCTCGATCCGAACACGTTCACGAATCGCCGCGATATCGCGGTCTGGAAGTCGGCCGGCCACGGCAGCGAGCCTACCCCCGACCCACCGACACGCTCGACCGGGACGCACGGCTGGACACCGGACCGAATGGTCCTCCCAAGATCGAGCGACCACCCCCTCCGAGTAGACCCGAGCCGCATGCCAGGATCTACCGGTGCTGAGCCTGTACCACGACGCCGCGACCCCGGTGCATACCGTGCCCGCCGGTGCGAAGCTGCTGGTGCTGGCCGTCACAGGGACCGCATTGTTCTTCGTGCCGTCGATCTTGTGGCTGGCCGTGGCGCTCGCGTTGGTCCTCGGCCTCTACGCGCTGGCGCGGATCCCGTGGCGCACGACCGCCCGCCAAGTCCTCGCCCTCATCCCGGTCCTGGCGCTGATCATGTTCGCCCAGATCCTCTTCACCGATCGGGAGACCGCCCTCCTGGTGGGCGAACGCCTGCTGACCTTGGTCCTGCTGGCCAACCTGGTCACCCTCACCACCCGCACCACCGCGATGATCGAAACCATCGAACGCGCCCTCACCCCGTTGAAACCCCTCGGCGTCCGCCCCGACCGGGTCGGCCTCCTGATCGCCATGACCATTCGCTTCATCCCGGTGATCCGCGCCCAAGCCGACCTCGTCCGCTCCGCCCAGCGCGCCCGAGGCATCGAACGCAGCACCGTCTTCCTCATCCCCCTCCTGATCCGCACCCTCCGCATGGCCGATGGAGTAGGCGAGGCCCTCGACGCCCGCGGCCTCGACTGAGCCATGCCGGATGCGCCCGGCAAATGCTGGGCGACGCTCGCCTAGGATGCCCGGGTGCGGAGTAGGGATTTGGCGCAGGTGGCATTGTTCGCGGCGATCATGGTGGTGTTGGGGTTCTTCCCGCTCATTCAGTTGCCGGGGGCGTTCGCGCCATTCACCTCGCAGACCTTGGGTGTGATTCTGGCGGGGTCGATTCTGGGGGCGCGGCGGGGTGCGCTGGCGATTCTGTTGTTCGATGCGCTGGTGGTGGTCGGGTTGCCGGTGTTGCCGGGCGGGCGCGGCGGGCTGTCGGTGATCATGGGGCCGACGGGTGGGTTCGTGATTGCCTATCCGATCGGGGCGCTGGTGATCGGGTTGCTCACCGAGCGGCTGTGGCGGCAGTACAACCCGCCTATCGCTTTTGCGATCAACTTCTTCGGTGGGGCGGTCGTGCTTTATCTGATCGGAGTGCCGTGGATGGCGGCGGCCGCGCACATTTCGCTGGGGAAGGCGATCGTCACGTCGGTGGCGTTCCTGCCGGGTGATGTGGTGAAGGCGGTCATCGGCTCAGCGGCGGCTATTGCGGTGAAGAAGGCGTATCCGATGATTCCGGCGCGCGCATGATCGAGCTCGAGACGGTCTCGCATCGCTTCGGTGAGCGTGAGGTGCTGCGAGAACTCGATCTGACGCTGAGCGAGGATCGAATCGCCGTCATCGGCGCGAACGGTTCGGGCAAGTCGACCTTCGCGCGCCTGCTCAATGGCTTGCAGGTGCCCACCTCCGGGCAGGTTCGAGTGAACGGGCTCGATACTCGCAAGCAGGGCAAGGCAGTTCGCCGACAGGTCGGTTTCGTCTTCCAGGACCCGGACGTCCAGATCGTCATGCCGACCGTGGCCGAAGACCTCGCCTTCGGCCTCAAACACCACGGCCTGGCCAAACCCGAAATCGCCGACCGAGTCACCGAGGTCCTGACCGAATACGGACTCAGCGAATTCCGCGATCACCCCGCGCACCTACTCAGCGGCGGCCAGAAACAGCTCCTCGCCATCGCCGCGGTCCTGGCCGTCCGCCCCGAATACGTGATCTTCGATGAGCCCACCACACTCCTCGACCTACGCAACAAACGCCGCATAGCGCGACTCCTGCACACCCTCACCCAGCGCATCGTGGTCATCTCCCACGACCTCGACCTGCTCAGCGACTTCGACCGCGTCCTCGTCTTTCACGAAGGCCGCATAGTCGCCGACGGCCCACCCGCCGACAGCATCGCCCACTACCTGGACCTGCACGCCGACTCGTAAGCCGTCACTCCCCGCGCCCGAACCACTTTCGCCGCTGCAAGTCGTTGAGCCGCTGCCCCGGTTTGCTGTTGAACGCCATGTCCGCGGTGACTCGCGGCAGTTTCCCGCGCACCTGCGTCACCCGATGCGTGGACCGCCGCCCCGCATGCAGAACCAGCGTCCCCGGCACGGTGGGCAACATATCCACCCGCCCGCCCGGCATGCCCCCGCCCAGCCCGGCGAAAGCTCCTGACAGCGGCACATATTCAAAAATCCCGCCCTGCTCGGGAGCCGCGATATGCAGCGTGAGCGTGTAATCCGAGAACCCGAACCCCCAGTCCTCACCATCGCCGGGCTCATGAATCCGCACGGTCAACGCGCCAAGATCATCAGCCGACCGATATACGGGCTCCCCCACCACCCGAGAAACGAAGTCGAGCAGCGGTTCCCATTGAAACAACCGCTTGACCGGCGAGCCCCCCGGAATCCGGTCATAGGCGAGCACACGCTCACTGCTCGGCGATCCCTGCCCGGCTCCCACCCGACTTCCCCCCGACCCGACGTCGGGAAGCGCCTCACCGGCATCGATATCTGTGAACCGAAAGCTGTCCAACCGCCCATTGGCCAGCGCGGCCGCAGCAATCTCAGCAATAGCCTCCGGCCGCAGGAACTCCCGTAGTACAACCACACCGCTGGCCGAGAACTCGACATGCGCCCTGTCGAACAGCTCATCCAGCGCCCAAAGATCCCGCCGATCCAACGGATACAGATCAAGATCGACAATCGAATCCAGCCCTGTCGGCATAACCATCCCCACTGCCGCCGCCCGCCACGGAAACGATTGCCCGCGACGCAATTTCCCCCGCCAGCCTGACACAACCGCCCACACCCCCGCCATCACCCCACCGGCACGCCGCCCACCCCAAATCCCACCCCGCCATCGAAGCGCGAGGAGTGCCTCACCCTCCACCCGCCCGGAACGAACGACCTCCGTCTGCTCGCGGAGTAACCGAGGGAGCCACCATGGTGTAGACACGCCGGATTCGCCACCACCAGTGCTCCCTCAGCACGCTCGATCGTCTGCGACTGCGGAGCGGCACATCCGGCACGGGTTCCGTCCGCCCCGCGGAGTAACCGAGGGAGCGACCGTGGCGGGAAATCGCCAGATTCGCCACCACCAGTGCTCCCTCACTACCGCACGCTCGATCGTCTGTGTCCAAGGAGCGCCATGTCCTGGCCGGTCGCCTACGTCCGCCCCGCGGAGCAGCCGAGGGAGCCAACTCGCTGATTCGACGCCGCCAGCGCTCCCTCACCGCGCGGGAATTCGCTAGGCGCGGCGGGTCAGCGGGCGGAATTCGCTCGACGGCCCGCTCGACACCGCCGCAGGTCTGTTCCAACTGTCGGGCGGCCCAAGGGGCTGGGAAGCAGTCGCCGCCATGCCCGCCGCCAAGGGCGCGCAAAGGTGGGCGTGGGGGGGTTAGGGGATGGCGGCGGCTACTCGTTCTAGGCGGCTTTCGGTGTAGGAGGCTATTTGGTCGACTATTACTCGGTGGCGGGCGGTGTCGTCGGGGGCGGAGTCCCACCAGGGGAGGAGGAGGCGGTCGAGGCCTCGGGGGGCGGCGGCGAGGAGGGTGGTGGCCACCAGGAGGATGCGTTCTCGTTGGCCTGCTTGGCGGACTTGGTGGATGGGGTCGGAGAGGACGTAGCGGAGGGCCATGGTTTTGAGGACTGCTACTTCGGCGGCGACTATCGGGGGGACTTCGAGATCGGCTGTGTAGCGGCAGAGTTGGCGGCTGCCCCAGGCGGATCGGGTTGCTTCGACGGCTGCGGTGGCGAAGCGGCCTACCAGGTCGCTGGTCAGGCGTTTGAGGGCTACCGAGGCGGTTAGAGAGCCGTCGTAGTCGGCGGCGGCTGTGACTACGGGGAGTTCGGACAGGCGTTGGGCTGCGGCTATCAGTTCGCCGGCGGCCAGGGAGTTCTTTTGGCGGGCACCGTATTCGGCGAGGGCTGCCTGTTCGAGGGGGTCGGCGAGGGCGCGCAGGTCGATACGGCCGGCTATGACGCCGTCCTCGACATCGTGGACCGAGTAGGCGACATCGTCGGCCCAGTCCATGACCTGGGATTCCAGACATTGGCGGCGCTCGGGGGCACCCTTGCGGACCCAGGCCAGGCGGTCCATGTCGACGTCGTAGGCACCGAATTTGGAGTTGGGACCTGTTCTGCCCCAGGGGTATTTGATGACCGCGTCGAGGGCGGCGCGGGTCGGATTGAGGCCGAAGCTGGTGCCGTGCTCGTCGATCACCTTGGGTTCCAGCCGCGTGAGGATGCGCAGGTTCTGCGCATTGCCTTCGAAACCGCCATGGGCATCAGCGAATTGGTCGAGCGCCTTCTCACCATTGTGCCCGTACGGCGGATGCCCGATATCGTGCGCGAGCCCGGCCAGATCCACCAGATCCGGATCGCAGCCCAGCCCGTCGGCAATGCTGCGCCCGATCTGCGCGACCTCCAGCGAATGCGTGAGCCGGGTGCGCGGGGTATCGCCATCGCGCGGCCCCATCACCTGCGTCTTGTCGGCCAGCCTGCGCAGCGCGGCCGAATGCAGCACCCGCGCGCGATCCCGCGCGAACTCGCTGCGCCGCGCCGGACTGGGCGACCAGGACAGCCCGGCCGTCCGATCGGTCTCGGGCACCAGTCGCTCCCGATCGGCATCGGAGTAGACCTTGTCATAGTCGATACGCGCGCACATTACTGATCCGCCGTGTACTTGAAGTCCGCCGAGAAATGACTGAGCTGATACCACAGCAGCGCGAAGGTCTCGCGAAATATCCCGTGCGCCTGCGATTCCCGCGTGTACACGGCGGGCCCGGTGCGGGTGGGCGCGGTCCACGCGTCGAGACCGGCATCGCGGGCCATGGTGCGGGTGCGTAGCGAATGCCACGGATCACTCACCAGCACCACCGACGACTTACCGCGCGCCAGTAGCGCTTTGGAGACCGCCTCCACGCTTTGCAGTGTGTCCGAACCGGTTTCCACCGCGAGAATCCGATCCGACGGCACACCCTTGTCTTCCAGATACAGCTTCCCGGAAGCGGCCTCGGTGTAGTTGTCGCCCACCTGTTTCCCGCCGACCGTGACGATCAGCGGTGCAACGCCCTTGTCGAAGAGGTTGTCCGCCTGATCCAATCGCGCCTTGAACACCGAGGACGGCGTGCCGTCGTACTGCGCGGCTCCCAGCACCACAATGGCATCGGCCGGGGAATGATCACTGATCCGGGCCACCTGCCAGACCCGCACGGCCGTACCGCCGACCACCAGCACGCTCATCAATAGCGCACCGACCAGCAGCCGCCGTACCCAGCGCAGCGTTCCCCCGACGCAGCCGTCCTGGGGTGCGTCGTCGGGCTCCTCCCGGGGTGCCCAAGTGGGCTCGGGGGCGCGGTTCCGGAGTTTTACCAACCGCGCCGCCGCCACTCGGGCAATTGCGGGCGTTCCACGCCGAGGGTGGTGTCGTCGCCGTGGCCGGGATACACCACGGTGTCATCCAGATAGCGACCGAACAGTTTCGACTCCACATCTCCGAGCAGAGTGCTGAACTCCTCGGGCGTGGCGGTCTTGCCCACCCCACCCGGGAACAATGAGTCACCGGTGAACAGATGCGTGCGCCCATCACCGTCGGTCAATGCGAGCGCCACCGATCCGGGCGTGTGTCCGCGCAGGTGAATGGCCTCGAGCTCGAGATCACCGACGCGGATCTTCTCGCCGTCCGTCACCATGCGGTCCGGCGGCACGGGTAGCGGGCCGGCGTCGAGGGGATGCGAGGCAGTGGGAATCCCGGTCGCGGACACCACATCCTGCAGCGCCCACCAATGGTCCGGATGCCGGTGCGTGGTGAAGATCAACTCCACCCGCTCCGGAGCCTCCTGGCCGATCAATTCGAGAATCCGTTCGGCCTCATTGGCGGCGTCGATCAGCAGGGTAGCGCCGGTATTCGCACACTGGACCAGGTACACGTTGTTATCCATGCCGCCCACCGACATCTTCACGATGCGCGCGCCGGAAACCTCCCGCTGCTGCGGGTTCGAACCGGGGGCGACATGACCCGTATACGGGCTATCGATCGTGATCACACCCCCGATGGTAGTCATCGACTCCGACACGAGGTGCGCGGATGAAGCCGCCCGCCCGGCTTGTGGCGGATAGATTCGATGGGTGGCGCAGTCGAAGCGGTGGTCGTTGATCTCGAGCGGATTCCTCCTGGC
The DNA here is from genome assembly GCF_040683015.1 of Nocardia sp. NPDC051030. Classification (NCBI taxonomy): domain Bacteria; kingdom Bacillati; phylum Actinomycetota; class Actinomycetes; order Mycobacteriales; family Nocardiaceae; genus Nocardia; species Nocardia sp. NPDC051030. The sequence continues at coordinate 319,685 of NZ_JBFBCD010000004.1, forward strand.
CCTGGCCGTGCTCGTCGGCTGGGCCGCACCGGCGCTCGCCGAGGAACCGGCACGGCTGCCCACCTATGTCACCGACAAGGCCGGAGCGCTCGACAAGGGGCAGACCGCGGAATTGCAGACCGCGATCGACTCGCTCTACTCGAAAGATCATGAGCGACTGTGGATCGTCTACGTGCACGACTTCGGCGGAATGGACGCCACCGCGTGGGGTGAGCGGACCGCGCAGGCCTCCGGCTTCGGGGATCGCGATGTGCTGCTGTCGGTCGCGGTGAACGACCGGGCGTACGCGTTCACCGGAACCGCGCCGACCTCGGTCAGCGATAAGGAGCTGGATCGGCTGCTCGCCGACCAGGTGGAGCCGAAACTCCGGACCGGAGATTGGGCCGGGGCCGGGCTCGCCACGGCCGAGGGGCTCTCGGCCGCGATGAATGATTCCGGCGGAGTGGGCTTCCGGACGATTGCGCTGCTCTTGCTGGTGGTGGCGGTGGTGCTGATCGCGCTGTGGCTGTGGTCGCGTAATCGGCGCGGCAGACGCGAACGCCGGGAACTGGATGCCGTTCGCAAACTCGATCCGACCGACACCAAGGCATTGGCGGCACTCCCCCTGCATGCCCTGGACACTCGATCCAAGGAAGTCCTGGTCGACGCCGACAATGCGATTCGCACCAGCGGCGAGGAATTACAGCTCGCCACAGACGAATTCGGCATTACCGCCGTGGCGCCTTTCACCGCCGCGCTGCAAGCCGCGAAGAATGCTCTGGCCAAGGCCTTTTCGATCCGCCAGCAACTCGACGACGATATTCCCGAAACACCGGATCAACAGCGCCTCATGCTGGTCGATCTGATCAGCACCTGCGGGCGAGCCGATCACGAACTCGACGCCAAGGTCGCCGAATTCGATGCCATGCGAAACCTGCTCATCAATGCCGGGGAACGGTTGGATGCGTTGACCCGGGACGTAGTGGATCTGACCACGCGCGCCCCGCACTCCAATGTCACGCTGGCCCAGCTGGTCTCGCAACAGCCCGCCTCGGTCATCGCGCCCATTCACGACAATGTGAACATGGCGAGGGAGCGAATCAGCTTCGCGGAGCGCAGCATCGAGCAAGGCCGCGATGCAGTCGCCAAGCCGGTCGGCCAGCAGGGTGCCGCCGTGGCCGCCATTCGCGCAGCCGAATCCGCCCTCGACACCGCCCGCACTCTGCTGAACGCGGTCGACACCGCCGCCACCGATATCGAGCAGGCCCGCGCCGGGCTCCCCGGCATCATCGAGGAGCTGCGCCGCGATCTCGCCACCGCCGCCACCCTCACCGAACACGGCGGCGCTGACCTGACCACGGCCTCCACCGGTGCGCGCACCGCCCTCGAGCAGGCCATCAACGACGGTCCCACCAACCCGCTCGGCACCTTCCAGCAAGCGGTCGCCGCCGACACCACCCTCGACAATGCGATCGCCGTCGCCACCGACCGCAAGCTGGCCGCCGACGAACTCCGCCGCCGCCTCGACCAGGCCCTCACCGCCGCGCGCAGCCAGATCAATGCCGCCGCCGACTTCATCAGCACCCGCCGAGGCGGCGTCGACGCCGAACCCCGCACCCGCCTAGCCGAAGCCCAGCGCAGCCTCGACCAGGCTCAACAACTCGCCCCCACCAACCCTGACCAGGCCCTCCAATCCGCCCAGCGCGCAGTAGAACTCGGCTCCCGCGCCCTGAACACCGCCCAGGCCTCCGTCCAAGCGTGGCAATCCCAACAACAGCCCGTCGCCAGCTCCTCCCAAACCGGCGCAGTCCTCAGCGGCATCCTCATCGACGGCATGCTCCGAGGCATGGGCTCCGGATACCGAGGCGGAGGAGGCGGATTCGGCGGAGGCGGCACCAGCTACGGCCCCGGCTCCTTCGGCGGCTCCGACGGCTCCCGCCGCATAAGCCGCGGCGGCCGCTTCTAACCCCGACCACCCGTGAGCATGCGGTGGTGCAGGCCCTCACTCGGCATTTGCCTGCACCATTGCATGCTCACCAAACACCACGCATGGGCACGGAACACACGGGGGCGCTTGCTCTGCGCCCTGGCCGTGCAGCCTGTGCAGATTCGAGCCTCAGGTGGGGGACTCACCCGTTTCAGCGCACGAGTGTCTGCGTTGTTTACCGGCAGGCCACGGGTGTGGTTACGCGGTGACTGTCACGGCGTGGAAGCCGCTGGGGCCGTGGGGGAATGGGGGGCGGGGGGTGCCTTCTTGGACTTCGCCCGAGCGGCTGGTTACTCGGGCCTGGATGGTGTGGGGGCCGGGTGGGAGGTCGGCTATGGTTCGCCAGCGACGCCAGGCGGCGGGGGCCAGTTCGGAGCCGAGTTCTACTGGGGTCCAGTCTGTTTCGTCTACTCGGATTTCCACGGCGGAGACGCCCTGAGGTGGGGCCCAGGCTACGCCTGCGATGGTGAATTTTCCGGAACCCGAGCTGGCGCAGGAGGCTACGTCAATGCGGGCGTGGGGGTTGATCCACATGGGTTCGCGGGGCCAGCCGCGTTTCACCCAGTAGTCGACGTGGGTTTCGTCGGCGAGTTCGAGGCCGGTGAGCCATTTCGCGCCGGTGTATTGGCCGTACAGGCCGGGGACGAAAACTCTTGCGGGGAAGCCGTGTTCGGGCGCGAGGGGTTCGCCGTTCATGCCGATTACCAGGTAGCCGGGCCATTCTCCGGAGCGCAGGGGTGCCAGGGGCAGGGAGATGGTGTAACCGTCTACGGCTCGGGTGATCAGGCGTGTCGCCCCGGATTCGGGGACGGCGTGGTCGAACAGTTCGGTGAGGGGTACGCCGAGCCAGCGGGCATTGCCCGCGCGGCCCGAGCCCGCCGTATTGTGCACACACACCATGACGGCGTCGAATTCCACTGCGCGGTCGGCCAAGTCGGAGAGCGACAGCCGCAGCGGGTGCGCGACCTTGCCGCTGATCGACAGCCGCCACTGATTCGGATCGATGCGCGGCGGACGCGAATTCACATCCGCCACATAGAATCTGCCCGCCTTGGTGATCAGCGGAGACAGGCCGGGCTCGGTGCCGAAACCGTCCTCGGGAACCGGGGTGTGCGAACCCATCGGGCCGACCCGCCGCACCCGCTCCTCGTGCAACCGATCCTCCCGGCGCACGAGCGTCTCCGCCGCGGCGAGCATCCCGACACCGGTTGCCGCCCACAGCAATCCGCCACCGAGCCCAGTCGGCGTCCGGCGCAGTCCGGCGCGCAAGATGCCCGCCGCCGCGACCCCGCCGAATGCTCCGGCCGTCGACCGCGTCGATCCTCGCAGTGCGGCCGCCGCGGCTCCCGCACCGAAGGCCGCCACCGCGGGCCCGCGCAATCGCTCCGGCAGGGCCGCGATTCCGGCCGTGGCGGCAATCGCGCCCACCGCGACCCCGGCGCGCGTCACCTCCTTGTCGTGTCGGCCGGACATGGCCACGGTCGCCTCGACCACCGGCACCGGCGCGGTATCGGCCGCCAATCGTCCGACGCCGTCGATCACCGACCCGCCCCTGGCCGCGGCAATCAACTCTCCGGCGCCGAGCGCACCCAGCCCTACCGCCGCCGCACTCAGCAGCCGACGCTTCCCGTTCACCGACACAGCAGAACCTTCCCTAGTCTCCCGGGTAATCAGCCCCATTCTTCCCCAGCCGACGTGCGTCCCAGAAGGTTTCCCCAAGGTGCAGGGCAAACGATGTCCCCGTCGACAGCGGGTTATTGCCCGGCGGTGAGGTAGCTGTTGACGGTGGGGCCGATCAAGGCCAGGGCGGCGGGGGTGATCAGGTGGTTGTGCGGGAACGGGATCGGGTGATCGTGGATTCGGCCGGAGATGTATGGGCTCCAGGTCGCGACATTGGGGGTGGGGTCCGGGTTGCCGGAAGCGGTGAAGAACAGGAGGTCGCCGTCGAACACTTCCGGCTTGTGGGCGGCTATTTGACGCAGGAGGTGCTGCAGGTCGGTGTAGAGGTGGTCCAGGTCGGCCGGGGTGAGGGCGACGCCGGTGGATTCCAGGAGGCGGGCGGTCTCGGCGGGAGTCAGCTCGGCTTGTTCGGGTGGAACATCGATGCCGCCGAATTCGGCCAGCAGCACGGACAGCGGCGGGATGGCGCTGTCATCGGGTGCCACGTCGGCGCGAGCATCCATCATGATCAGGGCGGGGACTTGCTCACCGCGGCGGCGCAGTTCGACGGCGATGGCGTGGGCGATGGGGCCGCCCGCGGAATAGCCGAGCAGGTGATAGGGGCCGTTCGGCTGGACTCGGCGGATCTCCTCGACATAGCGAACCGCCAAGTCGTGGACGGTGCGTTCGGCGCTGCCGCCATCGGTGACGCCCGGGGATTGCAGGCCGTAGATCGGGTGAGCGCGATCGATGTGCTGCACCAAACCGCCGTAACACCAGGCCAGCCCGACGGCGGGATGGATGCAGAACAAGGCCGGGCCATCACCCGTCGGGCGTATGGGGAGCAGCACGCGCATGGACGGATCCACGCCAGGCTGATCGGCGGTCTCGGTGAGGCGGAGGGCGAGAGCGGCCGGGGTCGGGTCGAGGAACATCCATTGCAGCGGCATCGGAATACCGGTGCGTTCCCGAACCAGCGTGACCAGTTGGACCGCTGCCATGGAGTTGCCGCCGAGGTCGAAGAAATTGTCGTCGATGCCGATTCGCGGGTTGTCGAGGACGGATTCGAAGGCCGCGGCGAGCGTGCGCTCGGCGTCGGTGCGCGGGGCGCGGTAGGCCAGGCGCGGGTTCTCGGCCGGGCGGTGAACCTTCACTGCGGGGGCATCCGCATCATGAATCTTCATAGCGAGTCGCGGCACCGGATCGCACGCGATATCGCCCACGGGCTCATCGGGAGCCGCGGCGACCGCAGCGAGGAGGCGACCGAAGCCGTCGGCCAGGGTCTGTGCGGTTTCGCGGTCGAACAGGTCGGTGGCGTAGATCAGCGACGCGGTGATGCCCGCGGGCTCGCCTGCCGAGCCGAATTGCTCGGCGAGCATCCACTCCAGGTCGAACTTGGAGCCCGGGGTGGGGGCATCCAGTGGCCGGATCTCCATGCCGGGCAAGGCAGTTCGGGCGAGCTGCAAGTTCTGGAAGGCGAGGAGCACCTGGAACAGCGGGTGGTGGTCGGTGGAACGGGACGGGGCCAGTGCCTCCACGAGCCGCTCGAAGGGCAGGTCCATATTGCCGTAGACGGCGAGGTCGGAGCGGCGGGTGGCATCGAGAGTCTGCGCGAAGCCCGCGGACGGGTCGATATGCGAGCGCAGCACCACGGTATTGACGAACATGCCCACGAGATCATCGAATTCGCCGTCACCGCGTCCGGCCACGACCGAGCCGATAGCGATATCCGGCTCGCCGGAGAACCTGGCAAGAAGTACGGCCAGGGCCGCGTGCGCGACCATGAAGGGGCTTGCCCCGTGCGCTCGGGCGAGGACCTGCAACCGGTCGTGAACCGGTGCCGGAATGGTGAATTCGATGCGGTCACCGATACCCGAGGGAATGGTCGGGCGGGGATGGTCGGTGGGTAGCGAATGTACCTCAGGCAAGCCGTCGAGCGCGGTGCGCCAGAACTCCAGCTGCCGGTGCGCGAGGCCGTCCGGGTCATCGTCGGAGCCGAGTAGTTCTCGCTGCCACAGTGCGTAATCGGCGTAGTGCAGCGGGAGCGGAGTCCACTGCGGTTCCGCACCGGTTGTGCGGGCGGCGAAGGCGTACAGCACATCTCGTGCCAGCGGGGCCATGGACCAGCCGTCAGCGGCGATGTGATGCACGGCCATTGCCAATACCGTGCGCTCCGGTGAGACGCGGAGGATGCATACGCGCAGCGGAGTCTCGCGCGTGATGTCGAAGCCGCGTGACAGCTGAGAAACCAGCGCTTGCGCGATCTCATCCGCCGCCACATCCAACTCGATCACCGGTGTGGAAACCTCTGCGGCGGAGAGAATCCGCTGATCGGGCAGTCCATCCGCACCGGCGGGATAGATGGTCCGCAAGGTCTCGTGCCGTGCCACCACATCATCGATGGCGGCACGCAGGGCCGGTATATCCAGTGCCCCAAGGATTTCGAAGGCACCCGGAATGTTGTAGACGGGCGAGCCCGGGTCATACCGGTTGAGGAACCACATGCGCTGCTGAGCCGCCGAGAGCGGAATGCGCTCCGGGCGTGGGCGAGGCCCCGGCCGCGGGCGATCGGCGGTACCGCCGGAAGCCACGAGCGTCGCCAGCTCCGCCACCGTCGGCGCGTCGAACAACGCTCGCACCGCGACCGTGGTGGCCAGCGCCGCGCCGATCCGGGCCACGACGCGGGTGGCAATCAGCGAGTTGCCGCCGAGAGAGAAGAAGTCGTCATCACGCCAAACCTGGTCGATACCCAGGACTTCCGCGAAGGCGGCGGCCACTGCCGCTTCCACCGGCCCCTTGGGCGCGGAACGCTCACCGACGGTCAACCGGGGTGCGGGCAGCGCATCCCGATCGAGCTTCCCATTGGCCGTGCGCGGCAGCTCGTCCAGCTCCACGATCGCGGAGGGCACCATGTAGGACGGCACACGCTGGGCCATAGCCTTTTTCAGCTGAGCCGGATCGAATTCCGCATCAGTCTCCGGGATCACATAGGCGACCAGCATGCCGCCCCGCGCATCCTCACGAACCAGGGCGACCGCATGCGACACCGTGGGATCGGCGGTCAGCGCCGTCTCCACATCGCCGAGCTCGATCCGCAGACCGCGCAGCTTCACCTGAGTGTCGGTGCGGCCCAGATACTCCAGATCCCCGCCGCGCCGCCGCACCAGATCTCCGGTGCGGTACATACGCTCGCCCGCAACCCCGTACGGGTCCGCCACGAACCTGGCGGCGGTGAGATCGACCCGCCCGTGATAGCCGCGTGCCAGCGCGATCCCAGCCAGATACAGTTCGCCGACAACGCCGTCCGGCACCGGGCGCAGCCGATCATCGAGCACCAGCTCCCGCAAACCGGGCGCGGCCGTGCCGATGGTAATCGGATCCCCCGGCCGCAAAGGCCCACTGCCAGTTGCCCATACCGTGGTCTCGGTCGGACCGTAATCGTTGAAATGCTCGCGCCCCGGCGCGGCCCAGGCAGTCACCAGCTCGGGAGTGCAGGGTTCACCGCCGGTAATGATCATTTGCACGGAATCCAGCCCGGCCGCGTCCACCGTGGACAGCGCCGAAGGCGTGAGAGCAATGTGCGAAACCTGTTCACGGAAGAGCAATTCCGCCAGATCGGCACCGGCGAAGACAGTCGGCGGGGCAACCACCAGGGTTCCGCCCGCGCTCACCGCCATCACCAGTTCCAGCACGGAAGCATCGAAGCTCGGCGATGCGACGTGCAGCACCCGGGACTGCGGGGTGAGCCCACCGCGTTCCCGTTGCGCCACCGCAAGATTCGCCAGACCCGCATGAGTAACGACGACCCCCTTCGGAGCACCGGTGGAACCGGACGTGAAGATCACGTACGCGGGATTCTCCGGCCGCGCTACCCGGCTGCCTTCGCCTGCCGCCGGGTTATCCGGATCGGCCGAATCATCGAGGCACCACCAGTCGACCGCATCGGGTAGGCGATGCCGTTGATCGGTGACAGTCAGTCCGAGTTCCACGCCGGAAACATCGACGATGCGGGCGATACGTTCGGGTGGGTAGGCCGGGTCCACCGGCACGAATGCGGCACCGGTGCGGGTGACCGCCCAGACTGCCAACACAGACTCGATGGAGCGCGGAATACCCACGGCCACCAGGGTTTCCGGCCCGGCACCGGCGTGGGCGAGGCGGCGTGCGAGTCGCTCTGCGCGATGGTCGAATTCCCGATAGGTCAGCCGCCGGTCTCCGCAGACCACCGCGATGCCATCCGGGTTGGCGGCGACCGCGTCCGCCATGAGTTCCGCCAGAGGTCGTGGTGCCGCCGCAGGCGTCGTGCCGACTGTCAGCGCGTCCCGTTCACCGGCGGTGAGCAGGTCGATATCACCGACCGTGAGCGCCGATTCGGCCGTTACCGCGGTGAGCAGCCGAACCAGCCGGTCGGTGAACGCCGTCATCGTGGACTCGTCGAATAGATCCGTGGCATAGCAGCAGCGCAGTTCCATGCCGTCGGCATCTCCGACGACCGTCACGCTCAAGTCGAAACGGCTTGTCGTCTGCGGCAATTCGAGTGGCGTGACCGTCAGCTCCGGCAGTTGCAGTTCCGGCAGCGCGAGATTCTGGAACACCAGCATTACCTGGACGATCGGATGCCGAGCCTCCGACCGCGCCGGGGCCAGCACATCCACCAGCCGCTCGAACGGCACGTCCGCCTGCTCGAATGCGGCCAGATCACTCTCGCGCACCCGGTCGAGCAGCTCGCCGAAGCCCTCATCCGGCCGGATACCCGTCCGCAGTACCAGCGTGTTCACGAACATGCCGACCAGATCGTCCAGTTCGCGCGCACCGCGACCGGCGACCGGCGTGCCCACGGCGATATCGGCGCTGCCGCTGAGCCGAGCCAGCAGAACCGCCAGCGCGGCGTGAATGACCATGAAAGGCGTCGCCCGGTGGCTGCGTGCGCACCGCTCCACGGCCGCCGTGAGGTCACGATCCATTCGTGCCGTGCACTCGGCCGCCCGATGCGAGGCACGCGCGGGACGTGGCCGGTCCGTGGGCAATTCGAGGTGATCGGGCAATCCGGCCAGCGTGCGCGACCAGTAGTCGACCTGCCGTGCCAGTAGTGAATCCGCATCGGCCTCATCACCGAGCCGGGCATGCTGCCACAGGGCGTAATCGGCGTACTGCACCTGCAATGGCTCCCACGCGGGCAGCTGCCCGGCGGCACGCGTCGCATACGCGGCGGCCACATCCCGGATCAGCGGGGCCATCGAAAAACCATCGGTCGCAATGTGATGCGCGACCAGCACGATCACATACTCGGCCGCCGAGTCGGCGGGCGTAGTGCCGTCGGCATCGGAGCCGGTGAAGGCCGTTCCCACGGTGCCGTCGACACGGGAGCCCGAGGATGCCGTTCCCAGGGTGCCGTCCTTCGCCTCACCGCCGTGGCCCGATTCGATGCGGAACAGCCGCAGCCGCAGGGGCACCGCAGCGGTGACATCGAATCCTTCGGTGACCGTGCGCACGACGGCGTCCGGCACTTGTTCCAGCGACAACGGAACCGGATCGAGATCCACCGGCACCTCACGCGCGGCGACAATCCGCTGCCCACCGACCCCGTCGATATCCGGATACAGGGTGCGCAGCGTCTCATGCCGATCGATCACGTCGTACAACGCGGCTCGCAGCGCGGACAAATCCAAGTGACCCGAAAGCCGCAGTGCCACAGGCACGTTATATGCCGGAGACGACGGGTCATAGCGATTCACGAACCACATGCGCTGCTGCGCCGGAGACAGCGGCACCACCTCGGGCCGGACGCCGCCCACGAGCTCGGGCCCGGCCGCGTGCGCTTCCGCCGCGACCAATCGCCGAGCCAAATCCGCCACCACGGGCGCCTCGAACAGCACCCGAACCGGAACCGGCGCACCCGACTCCGCACTCAACCGAGCCGCCACCCGAGTCGCGATCAGCGAGTCCCCGCCCAGCGCGAAGAAATCATCCCGGGCACCCACCCGCTCCTGCCCCAGCACCTCCGCGAAGGTGCGCGCGACCATCACCTCGGCACCGACCGGCTCGACGTATTCCGCCTGCGCCACTTCCGGTTCCGGGAGCGCACGCAGATCAACCTTCCCGCTCCGAGTGCGCGGCAACTCCTCCAGCACCCGAATCCCCGACGGCACCAAATACCGCGGCAACCGAGCCCGGACCCACGCCGCGACCTCGGTCGCCGTCACCGGCGCTGTAGCGGTCGGATCCGAGGGGTCCGGCCCTGTCGGCCGCCCGCCGAGGGTCTCCGTGTTGATCTCATCGGCAGAAGAGTCCGCGCTCGGCGTCAAGGGGATGCCACTCTCATCCACCGAATCCACGGCAGACCCATCCGCTGCGGCGGCCGAATCACCGCCGCTGGTCTTGGATGACAGCGAAACGTACGAGTACAGCGCCTTCGTGCCCGTGGGTGTTTCGTAGGCGACAGTGATCGCCGCTTCGATCTGAGGGTGAGTGAGCAGGACGGCGTCGACCTCGCCGGGCTCGACTCGGATGCCACGGATCTTGATCTGGTGGTCTATGCGGCCGACGTATTCGAACCCGCTTGGCGTGCAGCGCATCAGGTCACCGGTGCGGTACAGGCGCTGACCGGCCGAGTAGGGGTCTGCTACGAAACTCGCCGCGGAAAGCGTTGTGCGACTTGTGTAGCCGCGGGCCACGCCGGGTCCGCCGATATAGAGTTCGCCGATCGCACCGAGCGGGACGGGGCGTAGCCAGTTGTCGAGGACCAGCAGGGTGGTACCGGCGATCGGGGCACCGATGACGGTGGAGGTTTCCGGGGTCATCGGGGCGCTGAAGCTGGCGGCAATGGTGGATTCGGCAGGGCCGTAGGAATTCACCAGGATTCGGCCCGCGCTGACGCGCGTGACCAAGGCTGGCGGGCAGGGCTCACCACCGGCGATGATCGCTTCGATGCCGCGAAGATCGGCTGTATCGAGAGTAGCCAGCACGGTTGGCGTGCAGATCAGATGCGTCGCAGCGCCATTGGCGATGGCGGTGGCCAGCTCCCCACCGGCATTGGCCTCGGGCGGGGCAATAATCAGCGTGCCACCTGCCGCGAAGGTCGACAGCCAGACCAGAATCGCCGCGTCGAAAGCTGGGTTGAGGCAATGGAGTACGCGAGACTCAGCGTTGATCAGACAGTGTTCGGCGGTGCCGTCGGCCATGTTCGCCAGCCCGGTGTGCGTGACCACGACGCCCTTCGGGGTTCCGGTGGAGCCGGAGGTGAACACCACATACGCCGCATGGTCGGGGCGCAGCGGCAGCAGCCGGTCGGCGTCCGTCACCGGTTCCTCGGACAGACCGCTCATGGCGTCGATGGTGCTCAGGTCGTCCAGCAGCAGCCAGGACACCTCCTCTGGCAGATCCGCCGCCACCGACTGCCCGGTGATACCCAGTGCCGCACCACATTCCGTCGCGATCGTCGCCGTGCGCGCGGCCGGTTGCGAGGTGTCGATCGGTACGAACGCCGCACCGGTTTTGGCTATTGCCCACACGGCCACCATGGCCTCCACCGAACGCGGCAAGGCCACGAGCACCGCGCGTTCCGGCCCGGCGCCCAGCGCAATGAGCTTGCGAGCCAGTCGGTTCGAGAGCGCGTCCAGCTCGCCATAGGAAGTCAGGGTGTCGTTTGCTACGACAGCCGTGGACTGCGGGCGTCCGGTGGCGGTGAGCAGGTCCGGGAGTAGCCGGACGGAGTGGGTCGGGCCGCCGTGACGGATGGCGGGAGTGTCGAGCGGGATGGTGCTGCGCAGTTCGGCGGTTCGACGGTTCGGGTCGCCCGTGAGGGAAGTCAGGATTCGGGCCAGCGACTCGGCTATCGAATCCGCTTGGAGGGCATCGAAATAGCTGGGTGAGCGGGTGAGTTCCAGACGGAGCCCGGCGGCGGCGTAGGCAGCCAGGGAGAGAGGGTAGTGGGTGCCGTCGTGGGTGTGGATGCCGGTGACCGACAGTTGGGCTTGGCGGGTGGCGGCGGTCAAGGACGCGGCGTCCACGGGATAGGACTCGAAGACGGTCGCGGTGTCGAAGAGTGGGCCGAGGCCGGTGCGAGCGTGGATTTCATCCAGGCCGAGGAATTGGTGTTCGGCCAGGGCGGCCTGCTCGCGCTGAACGCGGGATAGCAGGGCGGCAATGGATTCGGCCGGGTTCAGGGCGATCCGGACGGGGACGGTATTAACCAGCATGCCGATCATGCGATCCGAACCGGGGAGCTCCGGCGGGCGGCCGGAGACGGTAGCGCCGAAAAGGATATCGGCGGAACCGGTGAGCTCGGAGAGCACCAGGGCCCACGCCACCTGGACGATCGTATTCACGGTGACCTGGGATTCGGCTGCCGTGGTGCGGAGCTTCTCGGTCAGGCCGTCGGGTAGCGGAACCTCGTGTGCGACAGGCGCGGTGGCCGCGTCGGCTCGTGGTGCGGCCGGAGCGACAAGGGTCGGGCCCTCGACGCCGGACAGGGCTTGGGACCATGCCCGCCGAGCCCCCTCCGCGTCGCGCTCCGACAGCCATTCCAGGTAGCCACGAAAGGGCACCGAGGGCCCGAATCCGCTGTCATCCCCACCGGTTTCGTAGAGGGCCACGAGTTCGGCGAACAGCAGTGGCATGGACCAGCCGTCGAGGATCAGGTGATGGTTGGTGATGACGAGCCGGAACTTCCGCTCCCCCACCGCAATACACAGGAACCTGATGAGCGGCGGGGCATCCACCTCGAACGGAGTGCGCAGTTCGATGGCCGCGAGCTCGTCGAGTTCGGCCTCGGTCGCGCCGAAGGCCTCGCGATAGGCGCACGGCACCGGCACCCGAGCGGCGATCACCTGCACCGGGCTTGCCGCGGATGGCACATAGCTCGCCCGCAATGCATCATGCCTGCGCACCAGGGCCTCCGCGGCGGCCGTCAACCGGTCCCGGTCGAGGTCGGCCTCCACGTCGATGACCGCCTGCACCGAATACCCATCCGGCCCGCCCTCGGCCAACTGCGCCTGGAACAGCAGACCCCGCTGCAAGGGAGTCAACGACCAGACATCATCCAAACGGCCGTAATCTCGCTCCCACGAGTCGATTTCAGGTTGGGTAACCGACACCAACCCCACATCGCTGGGCGTGAACCCACCCGACTCCGGCACACCGATCTGCTCGGCAATCTCCTCGACCGCCGAAACCCACTCGCGCGCCAACGCTTCCACCTCGGCCGCATCCACGGCCCCGGTGGCGAACTGCCAGACCGCCCGAATCCGCTGCCCCCGCTCGGACTCCAACACCACCGCATCGACCGAAACCACCGCCGCCAGCGGCATTTCGGGCGCGGCGTGCCCGCCCAATCGCGAAGCCATCGAAACCGGCAGCCAATCCCCCTCCATATCCGACTCCGGCACCTGCCCCAGATAGTTGAACCCCACCTGCGGCTCCTGCAACCCCGCCAGCTCCCCGGCGGTCTCCGAGTTCAAATACCGCAACAACCCGAACCCGAACCCACCCCGAGGCACCCCCCGCAACTGCTCCTTGACCGCCTTGAGCGCAGCGATTCCCGAACCGATCCGCTCGGGCGCGAACTGAGCGTCGTCCTCTGGCTGCGAGAAGCCCCCCGCGACAACCGGTCCCAGTCGCACGGGCACCTGAGCCGTGAACCAGCCGACGGTCCGCGACAGGTCGGCACCGGCCACGGCGGCCTCATCCCGCCCATGCCGTTCGACCGCCACCACGGTCCCACCCGCGGCCGCCCCGAACTGCCCCCGCCCGGCCCGCCATCGCGCCAGCGCCAAGGCCAGCGCCGCCAATAGCGCATCCTCGACACCGCATCGATAGGCCGCCGCAATCCGGCCCACCAGTGCCGCCGAAACCTCCCTCGAGACATCAACCTCGACCCGTCCGGCGGTCCGCACGGTATCCACCGCCGGATCGAGCCGCCGACGACCCAGCAACGCGTCCGCCGCCAGCACCTTGCGCCAATACCCAAGCTCACTCACCGGCCACACGGAACCCTCCGCGCGCACCTCGCTCACGCCAAGCTCGCCCACGTCTGCCGCAGCTGACCGCCCGGGAGTCTGATCCGCTCCCCCGGGCCGCCCTTCGCGCAGGCCGGAGGCATCCACAGCGTCCGGTACATCCGCAACGTCGCCGATATCAGGGACATCCACCGGGACTTCCGAATCCAAGGCGGAGGACGGTTCGGCGAGTGCACGAAGCGTGTGCGCCCACGTCCGCACGGAGGTGCCGGTGTCTTGCAGGGTCGGGGTCGTCCCCGCCGACGCCTGCGCCCACGCGGCCATCAGATCGGGTAACAGGATGCGCCAGGAGACCGCATCACAGGCAAGGTGGTGCACGGCGATCACCAGGCGACCAGCCGCAGCAGGTCCGGCATCCAGCCAAGTCAGCGCAATCATCACGCCGTCGCGCGGATTCAGCCTGGTGACCGCCACGTCGAGCTCACGCTCCGCGCGGTCATCGAGCGTATTGGCGTCCGCCGAACCTTCCGTCCGTGCATGGTCGCCGTTCCCAGGTTCAGTTGAGGCGCAGTCGATTCGAGTCAAGAGGGTGGCGGCGTCGGCGCGGTGGGGTGGGGGAATCTCGAGTTCGGAGCCGGAAGGGGTGGTTATCACCCGGGCGCGGAGGATGTCGTGATGTTCGACGAGGGCCTGGATGGTGGTGAGTAGGGCTTCGTGTTCTACGCCTCGCGGGAGGCGCAGGATCATGGACTGGGCGAAGGTTTCCCAACCGGGGCGGGTCAGGAGCCAGGAGGCTATGGGGGTCAGAGGGAGGCGGCCTACGCCACCGCCGGGGAGTTCGGCCAGTTGGGCGGGCCGGTCGTCGAGGCTGGTGACTATGGCGGCCAAGGCGGCGGGAGTGCGGTGTTCGAAGACCTCTCGGGCCGAGAAGACGAGGCCGACGGCGCGGGCGCGGGAGACCAGGGTGATCGCCATGATCGAATCGCCGCCGAGGGCGAAGAAGGACGTGTCGGGGCCGATTTCGGGGGTGCCGAGGACCTCGGTGAAGAGGGTGCACAGGAGGCGTTCGGTGTCGGAGGCGGCCTCGCGGTGGTGGACCGGCTGTGCGACAACAGGTTCGGGGAGGGCTCGGCGGTCCACCTTGCCGTTCGCGGTGAGCGGTAGCGCACCCAGGACGGTGATGGTCGCGGGGACCATGTACGGGGGCAGGCGATGGGTGGCGTGGTCGAGCAGCTCGGCCTCGGTGACGGTGGCATCGGCGCGCGGGACCACGTAGGCGGCCAGCATGGTGCCACCGCTGGGTGCCGGACGGGCCACTGTCACAGCGATTTCCACGGCGGGATGCGTATTGAGCGCGGCATCGATCTCACCCGGTTCGATGCGCATGCCGCGCAGCTTCACTTGGAAATCACCGCGGCCGACATACTCCAGCACACCGGATTCGGTCCAGCGCACCAGATCTCCGGTGCGATACATGCGCGCACCCGGCCGCCCCGAGGGAACCGGGACGAACCGCTCCGCGGTCAGCGCCGCACGACCGACATACCCGCGCGCCACCCCCGGACCGCTCACATACAACTCACCGGCGACACCGATCGGCACCGGCCGCATCCAGCGATCCAGCACCAGCATCCCCGCACCCGGAATCGGGTCACCGATCCCCGCGTTCTCCCCCGGCACGAGGCCCTTCGTATAGGTGACCGCCACCGTGGTCTCACTCGGACCATACGAGTTCAGCAGATCCTGCCCGATCCCGAAGCGCGCCACAATATCCGGCGGAGTCGGCTCACCCCCCGACGACACCGCCCGCACCCCATCGAGGGCCCCCGGCTCCAACGTGGACAACACCGCGGGCGTGGAGCAGATCTGGGTGATCCCATAGTCCCGCACCAACGCCGCCAACTCCGGGCCCAGCACCGGATCTGCCTCGGCCACGACCAAAGTCGTCCCGGAAGCAAACGCCATAAGCCATTCCAGCACCGACGCATCGAAACTCGGATTCAAACATTGAAGAACCCGCGACCCGGCCGTCACCGAATACGAATCCACCACCGCAGCAGCCAAACCCGCCAGTCCGGTATGGGTAACCACCACGCCCTTCGGCACACCGGTAGACCCCGACGTGAACACGATGTACGCCGGATTCTCCAGCCGCACCGGCCCCCGCAGCTCATCGGAGGCAATCGGGCCGTTCGAGGCAGCCGATTCCGCGCCGGGTCGTCCGACGTCGGCGAGCAGATCGTCCAGAGTGATCCATCGCACCGAATCCGGCAGTTCGGCAGCCGATTTCGCGAAGGTGAGGCCGAGTTTCGCGCCACATTCGGCGGCGATTCGCTCGACTCGATCGCCGGGCATGGCGCTTCCGAGCGGGACGAAGGCCGCGCCGGTCTTGGCCACCGCCCACAGGGCGACCATGGCTTCGATCGAGCGCGGAAGGGCCAGTAGCACAGCCGATTCCGGTCCGACAATGCCGTGGCCGGACCCTGTCTCCCCCAAGGTGTCTCGGCCACCGGTGTCGGCGGACTCCCGCATGCCGGTCGCCAATAGTCTGCGCGCCAAGCGGTTCGACAGGACGTCGAGTTCACCGTAGGTGAGCTGACGACCGTTGCCACATACGGCAATCGCGTCACGACCGGCCTGGCGCAGCCCGCCCTCCAGGATCTCGGGCAGTAGGCGTGGCTGTGGCGCGGGCGCGCCAAAGGCTCCTGCGAGCAGGGGTTTTTCGTCTGTGGTGCAGTAATCCAGTTCGGCGAGAGGGGTTTCCGGTGCCGCTATCAGCAGGGAATCCAGCAGCGTCAGGAAGCGCCGGTGGTGACGATCGAGGGAATCCGGTTCGTAGAGACGGGGATTGGCGGCGAAGTCGACGTGGATCGGTGCACCCGCGCCGTGTTGGTAGAAGTTGACGAAGAGGTCTTCGATGGGGCCGGAGGTCAGGACGTTCAGACTGGATTCGACGCCGGTGAAGTCGATACCGGCGGGGAACAGCATGATGTTGATGACGGGGCCGACGAAGCCGCGGCCGAAGTCGGGCTGGTCGGAGGTCGCGTCGGTGTCGGCGCGCATGTCCTCGTGACGGAAGCGCTGGTGCCGGAGCGCGCCGGAGGCCGCCACCTGGATCGCGGCGACCACTTCGCCGATGCGGCCGTCACGAGGGACGTTCACGCGCAGGGGGACGACATTGGCGATCATCCCGCCCGACCGCCGCAGCACGGCCGTTGTACGCCCCGACACCGGCAAACTGAGGACCACATCAGCAGAAGCCGTCATTCGTGCGTAGTAGAGCGCCACAGCCGCCATTACGAGGGTCGCGGAGCTGGTCTCGTACCGCCGGGCGGCCGCGTCCAGCCGCCTTGCGGTCTCTGGCGGCAGTTGCGCCCGGGCCTCGCGTCCCAGCGCGGACGCGGGCGCGGTGGCGGAGACGAGGCTGCACCGGTCGGGCAGCCCGGCGGACGCTTCCCGCCAGTAGCGCTCATCGGTGGCGTACCGGGTGGAATCCCGGTACGCCATTTCGGCCTCGTGCACTTCCAGCAGCGAGGCCGCGGTGGCGGGAGGCGCCTGTTCCCCGCGCACCGCGGCGTTGTAGAGCTCGGCGACCCGGTAGAGCATGGTCACGGAGCCGAATCCGTCGATAAGTATGTGGTGTGCTCGGGTGTACCACAGGTGATGGTCCTCCCCGACCCGAATCACCGTGGAGATACCGGCATTCGCGCCGAACAGGTCGATGGGCGCGGTGACGTCCGCGCGCATCCAGGCCAGCGCGTCCGCCACCGGATCGGGCCGATCGCTGAAGTCCAGGAACCCGACCGCCGCTTCGAGATTGGGATCGACGACTTGATACGGCCGATCCTCGATCTCGACGAGTCGCAGTACGCCGGAACCGAATTCGCGTGCCGCGATGACACCGGCCCTACGCAGCGCGTCCAGTAGCAGCGGCCCGCGCATCTCGATGTACTGCGCCTCGGACAATGGCACGCTCGGATCCAGTTGCTGCGCATACCACATGCCCAACTGGGCCGGCGACAACGGGAAAACGGTGGCGGTCTGTTCCGCCGCGAGTTCGCGTGTCACGGCTGGTCACCGGCTACCGGTCGAGCATGACTCGTCGGATTGCTCCTCATATGCCGGAACCCAGCTGTCCGGCCGAGCCGTCAAGCGCCCCACCATGACTGATCGCACATGCGCCGGAAGCATCGGCGCGAACTTGCGCACGTACGAATCCATCCATTCCGGCTTATCGAGCAAGAATGGGAAGTCGGTCGTCATCATGCTTCGCACCACCAGCATCGGCATAGGCGCGTCCAATGGCCGAAATTCCTTGTTCCACAAGCCCGGTTGATCACAGCCCGGATAGAATTGCCCGAGCATCCACCCGCTCTCAACGAATTTGGTCTTGAATTCTCTATGGATCTCGTCGATCAGCGTATAATCCTTCAAATTCGGGAACACGGTGATGAGTGCGCGCAACACGGAGGTGGAACTGCCGTTCCCCGTAGGCAGTTCGGGATACATCTCCAGTGCGTCGTTGATGATGGCGCGCACCCACACCGGCCGCGGTTCCACGGCGGGGACCTGCGCAAGCCAGAGCAGATCCCGTCGCATCGACGGCCTTACATACGGGCACACGGGCCCGTCTCGGCCCAGTTCATCACTGGGTTGGGTCAGAAAGGATTCTGCCCAAGATCGAAAGGCCGCTACCGTGGACTTTGCGGCCGGGCAGGAAGAACCGGTGTCCCCCAATGAGACCCATTGCAGCCCCGAGCGGGGGCCGATAACACGCTCGCTCATGACTTCACCTCGGCAGATCGAGCACAGCGGCAGAAGGCGCCGTTGCCCATACACTTATTTAATAGTGCGCCGGTCATGGGCCGTTAACATGAGTAGTGCGATACCCGAATTACTGAGCAGCGCCCCAAATTTCAGGGGCACGGAATAAAAGAAAAGACCGGTCAGGCATTGACCGGTCTTTCCTGGATGGCGTGTGTCAGGCGCCGATGAGGCGCGCGGCCAGGTAGCCCTCTACCTGATCAAGCGCGATCCGCTCCTGAGCCATGGAGTCGCGTTCCCGCACCGTAACGGCGTGATCTTCCAGCGTGTCGAAGTCCACCGTGATGCAGAACGGGGTGCCGATCTCGTCCTGACGGCGGTAACGGCGGCCGATAGCGCCGGAATCATCGAATTCGACATTCCAGTTCTTCCGCAGCTGCGCGGCCAGATCCTTCGCCTTCGGCGACAGATCCGCATTGCGCGACAGCGGCAGAACGGCGGCCTTGACCGGGGCCAGACGGCGATCCAGCTTCAGCACGGTGCGCTTCTCCAGCACGCCCTTGGCGTTCGGGGCCTCGTCCTCGTTGTAGGCATCCACCAGGAACGCCATCAGCGAACGGGTCAGACCGGCCGCCGGCTCGATCACATACGGGGTGAAACGCTCGCCCGTGGTCTGGTCGAAGAAGCTCAGATCCTGTCCCGAATGCTCGGAATGAGTCTTCAGGTCGAAGTCGGTGCGGTTGGCCAGACCCTCCAACTCGCCCCACTCGCTGCCGGCGAAGCGGAAGCGGTACTCGATATCCACCGTGCGGGTGGAGTAGTGCGAGAGCTTCTCTTTCGGGTGCTCGAACAGCCGCAGGTTCTCCGGATCGATGCCGAGGTCCGTGTACCAGGCCAGACGGGTGTCGATCCAGTACTGGTGCCACTGCTCGTCCTCGCCCGGCTTGACGAAGAACTCCATCTCCATCTGCTCGAACTCACGAGTACGGAAGATGAAGTTGCCCGGCGTGATCTCGTTGCGGAAGCTCTTGCCGATCTGGGCGATGCCGAACGGCGGCTTCTTGCGCGCGGTGGTCTCGACGTTCTTGTAGTTCACGAAGATGCCCTGCGCGGTCTCCGGGCGCAGGTAGTGCATGCCGTCTTCGGACTCGACCGGGCCGAGGTAGGTCTTCAGCATCATGTTGAAGTCGCGCGGTTCGGTCCACTTGCCGAGGGTGCCGCAATCCGGGCAGCCGATCAGTTCCATGGCGACCGTGTCCGGGTCATCGATCTTGTGCTTCTCGGCGTACGCCTCCTGCAGGTGGTCCTGCCGGTGCCGCTTATGGCAATTCAGGCACTCCACCAGCGGATCGTTGAATACCGCGACGTGACCCGAGGCCACCCACACCTGACGCGGCAGGATGATCGAGGAGTCCAGGCCGACCACATCGTCACGGCTGGTGACCATGGACCGCCACCACTGCCGCTTGATGTTCTCCTTGAGCTCGACTCCCAGCGGGCCGTAATCCCACGCCGACTTGGTGCCGCCGTAGATCTCACCGCTCGGGTACACGAGACCCCGACGCTTGGCGAGGTTGGCGACGGTGTCCACCTTCGACTTGGGTGCCACTGAAGATTTCTCCATCCGGTCCGGAAGATAACAAGGATTGACCTCAAGACTATCGGTACCTGGCGAGCGGATTTTCACCCGGACCTGCCCGCGAGTGACTGCACTCACCGTGCCCGCTGCCGAGGCGGCGGACACGGCGGATAGCAGGGGGTTCGGGGGTGGAACCCCTGAGAGTTTCGAGAGTTGAGACGCGCCACATTTGACATGCGCAACTATGCATACAAAAATGGCATCGGTTTCCAATAAGGAGTTGGTTCGATGACCACGGACAGTGGTGCACCACTGCGGCGCTCCCATGTCGCGACGGAGGCCCCGACCGCGATCCCCCACGACCCGTACCCGTACCGGTCGCCCCTGCCACCCGCGGTGCCGTCGCGCACCATTCTCGATTCCGCCGGGGAGCTACTGCGCGCCCTCGCGGCGCCGGTACGCATCGCCATTGTGCTGCAACTGCGCGAATCGCCGCGCTGCGTGCACGAACTGGTCGACACCCTCGGGGTGACGCAACCGCTGATCAGCCAGCACCTGCGCATCCTCAAATCCGCGGGCGTGGTGCGGGGCGAGCGCACCGGCCGCGAAGTGATCTATGAACTCGTGGACGAACATCTGGCGCACATCGTCATCGACGCCGTGGCGCATGCCGAGGAGGGGTGACGGTGGGAACAACCGAGAAGACGGTCGGGGTGCGCAGCACCAGACAGCGCAGCGCCATCGCGGCCCTGCTCGCCGATATCGACGAATTCCGCTCCGCGCAGGAACTGCACGACGAGCTTCGCAAACGGGGTGAGGGGATCGGGCTGACCACGGTCTACCGCACCCTGCAATCCCTCGCCGACGCGGGCCTGGTCGACGTATTACGCACGGACTCAGGCGAATCCGTGTACCGCCAGTGCTCCTCCGGCCACCACCATCACCTGGTGTGCCGCCACTGCGGACGAACCGTCGAGGTCGAAGGACCGACCGTGGAAGCCTGGGCCGACGCCATCGCGGCAGAGCACGGATTCACCGAGATCAGCCACACCATGGAGATCTTCGGCACCTGCCGGGCCTGCGCCAACGGCAAGGCCTGACACCCCCCGGCGAAAATCAGTGCGCCCCTTGCGATGACCGCAAGGGGCGCACTGCGTTTCGGGAGTGATCCTTACGCTGCGAGAAAAGCGAAGGTTCGTTCTTTTTGTTGGGGACAACCCTGACATCGAGCTGTCAGCTAGTCAAGAACGGATATTCGTTTTACTTTGAGGTCATGCCAAGAGTCAGCGAGGAACACCTGGAACGCCGCAGGCAGCAGATCCTCGACGCTGCGCAAACGTGCTTCGCCCGCAAGGGCCTTCACACCACCACCATGCAGGACGTCTTCGCCGAATCAGGCCTGTCCGCAGGCGCCGTCTACCGCTACTTCAAGAGCAAGGACCACCTCATCGCGGCCCTCACCACCGAGGCCACCGTCGACCTGCACGCCGCCATGAGCGAGGCCGTCTACAGCGACCCCCTCCCCACTCCCCCGGAACTCATGCACACCGTCGCGGAGGCCGTGGTCCGGCTCAGCACCCCGGGCGGAGCCGTCCGCCTCATCCCGCAAGCCTGGTCGCTCGCCCTCACCGACCCCAATATCGCCGACTACGTCCGCACCAATATGGCGGGCGTCCGCAAACTCTGGTTCGACTACACCCGCCGCATGGTCGACATCGGCTGGCTCCCACCGGATGCCGATACCGACGCCGTCGCCAAGACTCTGCTGGGCTTGCTCCCCGGCTTCATCCTGCAATACCTGATCATGGGCGACGTCGACCCCGAAACCCTCACTCACGGAGTCGAACAGCTCTTCCCGACCTTCCGCCACACCGCCGTCGCCCCCGGCTGATGCGGCACCGACGAGGGCAACAAGCCCTGGCGGCGCGCTGAATCCCGCGATGAGCAAGGCCCACAGCAGGATTCAGCTGAATGCGAGTCAGGGCAGCAAGCCCTGGCGGGCGCGACCCGCACCGGACAGGACCAGCAGAAGCATGGTCGCGAGAGCCTCGTCGTCCAGGCCCGCGGCCGGGAAGGTGTAGCGGAGCATCACATCGGCCAGCTTGTCCTGGTTGATGACGGTGATGGAGCCGAACTGGAGGGCGGCATTGCGTTCGGCCACCCGCTTGTGGAGCTGCGGCTTCATCGGGCGGTCCCAGGCCAGAACGCAGGTCAAGGTCAGAACATCCAGGCCGGGGGCGAGATTCACGGCACGGAGCGAGCAGAGCGCCCCGTCGAATTCGAAGCCGAGGCCGGTGTCCTCGACTCGGACGGCCACGTCATAGCGCGTCAGGCAGGCACCGGCGCGGGCCTGGAGTTCCTCGGCGGAGGTCAGGTCGCTCATTTCACCGCACCGAATCGACGGTCGCGCTTGGCGTATTCGAGGCAGGCATCCCACAGGTTGCGGCGGTCGAAATCGGGGAAAAGCGTTTCCTGGAACACGAATTCGGCGTACGCGGACTGCCACATGAGGAAGTTCGAGGTGCGGAACTCACCAGACGGGCGCAGGAACAGATCCACATCGGGCATGTCCGGCTCGTCCAGGTACTTGGCCACGGTCGCCTCGGTGACTTTCTCCGGGTCGATCTCCCCTGCGGCCACGCGACGCGCGATTTCCCTTGCCGCATCGGCGATCTCGGCGCGGCCACCGTAGTTGACACACATGGTGAGCGTCATCACCGTATTGTCCTGGGTGAGCTCCTCCGCGATCTCCAATTCCTTGATCACGCTGCGCCACAAGCGCGGTCGCCGCCCGGCCCAGCGCACCCGCACACCCATCTCGTGCATCTCATCGCGGCGGCGGCGGATCACATCGCGATTGAAGCCCATCAGGAAGCGCACCTCATCCGGGCTGCGCCGCCAATTCTCGGTCGAGAACGCATACGCCGACAGCCACTTCACGCCGATCTCGATGCAGCCCTCGACGGTATCCATGAGCACCGCCTCACCGCGCTCATGCCCCGCGGTCCGCGGCAGCCCCTGCTCCTGCGCCCACCGCCCATTCCCATCCATCACGAGCGCCACATGCTTGGGCACGAACTCGAGCGGAATCGCCGGCGGCGTCGCCCCCGACGGATGCGGCGAAGGCGGCCGAACCGAGCGCTGGGCCGTCGAAGGTTTGCGGTTACCGATCACGCCCACCATCCTGCCCGACGCCCCCAACCCCCCGACGCCACCCACCGCATTCCCACACTCTCTCCCCAAAACCCGCACACCGAAGCGCCGAGGGAGCTCTGGTGGTGGGGAAATCGGACAAATTCCTCCACCAGTGTTCCCTCACCACTTCAGGAGATCAGCCTGCGACGGCGGACTCGTGGGGGCGGGTGCGCTCGATCAAAGGGAGAGTGCGGAGTTGGCGTTCGAGGTGCCATTGGAGGTGGGCGGCGATGAGGCCGCTGGCTTGGCGGCGCATCGGGTCGGGGATCTCGTGCATGCCGGACCAATCCCCTCGGTTGAGGGCGCTCATGTGCTCTAGGACGCCCAGGGAGGGGGTGGCCGCGCCCGGGGGACGACAGTGAACGCAGACCGCGCCACCCGCGGCCACATGGAAGGCGCGGTGCGGGCCGGGAGTGGCGCAGCGGGCGCAGTCGTCCAGGGCCGGAGCCCAACCGGCGAAACCCATGGCGCGCAGCAGGAATGCGTCGAGGATCAGTTCGTGAGGCCGCTGGCCGAGCGCGATCGCCCGCAGCGCGCCCGCGGTAAGGGTATGCAGGCGGGGCGCGGGGGCACGCTCCTCACCGGCTAGGCGTTCCGCGGTCTCCAGCACAGCGCAGGCGGTGGTGTATCGGCCATAATCCGCGACGATATCGGCGGCGAAGGTCTCCACGGTGTGCACCTGGGTAACGGTGTCGAGATTGCGGCCCGGATGCAGCTGCACATCGATATAAGCGAACGGCTCCAACCGCGCCCCGAACTTGGACCGCGTCCGCCGCACTCCCCTGGCGACCGCCCGAACCAGCCCGTGCTGCCGAGTCAATAGCGTGACAATGCGATCGGCCTCGCCCAGCTTGTGCTGGCGCAGCACAACCGCGTGATCCCGATACAAACGCACCGCAACAGTCTCGCACGCGAGACCGACCGAGCGGCGACGAGTCGCCGGGCGTGTGCGGGATCGCGCCGATATCTCGCGCCAGCCGTCCGCGCTAGGAAACTCGCGGGCTTGTCGTACGCGGAGACCCGCGACGAGGTGCCACGCCTGGTTCAAGCCCGGCCTCGCCGGGACGCCCGGACAGGGTGCGTCCAAGCGCTGGATCGAGGCGGGTCGAGGCGGGTCGAAGCGCTGCACGATCGCCTCGGAAAGTTTGGTACGGGCGCGGATGTCGGGAACTCCCGGTGGTCGGCATCCGATCGCCCGTCTGTACAGCACCGGGATTGCAGTAGCCCTCAGCATATCGAGAGGGCTGGACAGACATTGGACGTGTGACCAGAATCGCGATACGTTTTTCGCTCACGGCTGGGAGACGGGATTCACATGACGATGGCGTCGGTTGGCGAACTCGGGCTGGCGGAGCTGGCGGCGGCACTGGCCAAGGGCGCGGTCACCTCGGTGGAGGCGACCGGGGCGGTGCTCGATCGGATCGAGGGCAGTCAGGGGCGGCTGAATGCGTTTCGGGTCGTGCGGCGGGAGGCGGCGCTGGCCGAGGCCGCCGAGGCGGACCGGAAACTTGCTGCGGGAGAACGGACCCCGCTGCTCGGGGTGCCGCTGGCCATCAAGGATGACACCGATATCGCCGGTAGCCCTACGGCTTTCGGATGCGGTGGGGACTTTCCCGCGAAAACCGAAGACGCGGAATCGGTTCGGCGGTTGCGTGCATCCGGTGCGGTGATCGTCGGGAAGACCAATACGTGTGAGCTCGGGCAGCTGCCGTTCACCAGCGGTGACGCGTTCGGGCATACCCGCAATCCGTGGAGTGAGGGGCATACTCCCGGCGGTTCGTCGGGTGGGTCGGCGGCGGCGGTCGCGGCCGGATTGGTGCCTGCCGCACTGGGTTCCGATGGGGCAGGGTCGGTGCGCATCCCGGCGGCGTGGAACAACCTGGTCGGGATCAAGCCGCAGCGCGGGCGGATTTCCACCTGGCCGCTACCGGAGGCGTTCCACGGACTCACCGTGAACGGCCCGCTCGCCCGCACCGTCGCCGATGCCGCACTGCTCCTCGATGCCGCCGCCGGACCGCACGAGGGCGATCTGCACACCCCGCCCGCAGTGCGCGTCTCCGATGCCGTGGGCCGCGATCCCGGGCGGCTGCGCATCGCACTGTCACTGCGAATCCCCTTCACCGCCACCAAGACCGCGCTCGATCGCGAGGTCGAAGCCAATGTGCACGCGATGGCGAACACCCTCCGCCGTCTCGGCCACGAGGTGGTCATCGCCGATGTCCACTACGGCGTCATGATGGGCGCGACCTTCCTGCCGCGCTCCATGGTCGGCATCCATGAAGCGATGGCGCGCTTCCCCGGCGCGGTCGTGGACCCGCGCACCGACCACAATGCCCTCGTAGGCCGAATCCTCTCCCCATTGCTGTTCGCCGCCCGCCGCGCAGAACCCTTGCTGCGCATGCGAATCGGCCGCATGTTCAATGATTTCGACCTGGTCCTGGCCCCCACCACCGCCACCCCTCCCCCGGGCGTCCACGAAATCGACGGCATAGGCTCCTGGGCCACAGACGAACTCATCACCGCCGCCTGCCCCTACACCTGGCCCTGGAACGTCCTGGGCTGGCCCGCTGTCAATGTCCCCGCAGGTTTCACCGCCACCGGCCTCCCCGTCGGCGCCCAACTGATGGGCCCCGCCAACTCCGAACCCCTCCTGGTCTCGGTCGCCGCCCAACTCGAATCCGAACTGAAGTGGCAAGCACACCGCCCCACCGACTGGTGGAGCCAACCCGCCTGATCGAACCCGCCGTGCACTCGGGTCACAGGTGGCGACATACTTTCGCCCCAGCTGCGGCGTGCGCGGCTGGGGCCCAGAGGTCGCCGATGCTTCCCCCAGCTGCGGTATGTGCGGCCGGGGCTCAGAGGTGGCGACATACTTTCGCCCCAGCTGCGGCGTGCGCGGCTGGGGCGATAGATGGCCGCCGTAGCAGCCCCCGACGGGGTTCTGCTGCGGCTGGGTGTTGCGCGGCCGGAGGGTTCAGGCGGTCCGGCCGGGGCCGCGACGAACAGTGAGCTGGCCCACATTCGTCAACCCACCATAGCCCTCAACTATTTCCGTGGGCCAGGTGAGAGCAGGGTCAGGATGCCGCCATGGCGAAGAAGACGCTGCGCAGCACCAACGCGAGGATGAAGACCACTGTGAAGGCCAAGTCGATGGATAGACCGCCCGTACGGATGGGCGGCAGGACTCGGCGGACCGGGGCCAGGAGGGGTTCGGTCCAGCGGTAGGTGAGGGCGCGGCCCTTGCCTACCCAGGGGGCGGGGTCGGTGCTCAGGGTGCCGATCCAATCCAGCACCATGCGGGCCAGCAGCACCAGGATGAGCACCGTCAGCGCCCATCCGAGCAGTAATCCGATCAGGCTCATGTCGAACTCCTTCGTGGTGGCCGAGCGGCCGTCCTACTGATCTCAACGTGGCCGATCGCGGGTAAGTGTCGCTTTTGTACGGTTCTCAGTCGACTATCAGAAGCCGCGCGTCAGAATCCGAGCTTGCCGAGCTGCTTCGGATCGCGCTGCCAGTCCTTGAGCACCTTCACATGCAGGTGCAGGTAGATCCGCACACCCAGAATGTGCTCGATCTGCTTGCGGGCATTCGTGCCGACCTCCTTGAGCCTGGCACCGCCCTTGCCGATGATGATGGCCTTCTGACTGGGCCGTTCGACATAGAGCAGGGCATGCACGTCGAGCATGTCGCGCGCGGACTTCGGGTCCTTCATCCCGGCCTCGAGCTCCTCATCCTCGGAACGCTCGAGCACCTCCTCGATGACGACGGCGAGCGAGTGCGGCAGCTCATCGCGCACACCCTCCAGCGCGGCCTCGCGAATGAGCTCGGCCATGAGGGTTTCCTCGGGCTCGTCGGTCAGCTCGCCATCGGGGTAGAAGGCCGGGCCCTCCGGCATTTTCGAGGCGATGACATCGATCAGCGTCTCGACCTGCTCGCCCTTGACGGCCGAAACCGGCACGATGTCCGCCTCGGGTCCGAGCAGCTCGGACACCGCCATGAGCTGATGCGCGATCGCGTCGCGGCTCACCTTGTCGATCTTGGTGACCACGCCCAGGAGGGTGGTCTTGGGAGCCATCGTCCGAATCTGCTCCACGATCCAGCGGTCACCGGGGCCGATCTTCTCGTCCGCCGGAATGCAGATCGCGATGACGTCGACCTCGGAATAGGTATCGCGCACCAGGTCATTGAGCCGCTGCCCCAGCAAGGTGCGCGGCCGGTGCAGACCGGGCGTATCCACCAGGATCAGCTGCGTGTGCTCACGATGCACGATGCCGCGAATGGTGTGCCGCGTCGTCTGCGGGCGCGAGGAGGTGATGGCGATCTTCTGACCCACCAGCGCATTGGTGAGCGTGGACTTGCCGGTATTCGGCCGTCCCACGAAACATACGAAGCCCGAACGGAATTCGCCATTATTCTTGCCGCTCACTCGAATACCTCCGACTCGGTTTCCAGATCGAACCCCTCGGGAATACCCGGGCGGGTAGCGGGATCACCCTCCACCTGCGGGTCGAGCACCTCGAATACGGCGCCCTTGGCATCGGCGAAAACGATTCGCGCCGAAGCGGTTACTTCACGAACAGCCGAGACACCGAGATCGGAGAAACGCCCCGCGACCACGACGGCGGCCTCGAATCCCTCTGCGCCACTGGAGATGGCGGCCGCCACCGCGGCCTGCAAAGCGGTCAGCTCCAGCGCGGCGAGAGCCACCTCGCCGGCCGCGTAGGTGCGTCCATCCGTATCGCGCACCGCCGCACCGCCATTGCCACCCGTGCGGCCCATGGCCCCACGCGCGAGGACAAGCAGCTTATTGTCCTCGGCATCCAGTTCAGTCATCGGTCTCTCCATCCTCGTATGCACCGCTGCCCGGCTCATGTTCCGCCGGTTCGGTTTTCGTCTTGTCGGACGCCCGACGCACCACGACCGTATGCACCCGCACCCGGCCACGCGCGTCGGCACCGCCCTCCCCCTTCAATTGCAGACCGTGGACCACGGCCTTGGAGCCCGGCAGCGGCACGCGCCCCAGCGCGTGCGCGAGCAGGCCGCCGACCGTGTCGACGTCCTCCTCCTCGATCTCGATGCCGAACAGGTCGCCGAGGTCCTCGACCGGAAGTCGCGCCGAGACACGGTATTTGCCGTGCCCGATATCCTCGACCGGGGCGATCTCGTCCTTGTCGTACTCGTCGGCGATCTCACCGACGATCTCCTCCAGCACATCCTCGATGGTGACCAGACCGGCGATCCCGCCGTACTCGTCCACCAGCACCGCCATATGGTTGCGGCGGCGCTGCATTTCGTCGAGCAGGGCATCGAGGGGCTTGGAGTCGGGCATGAACACGGCCGGGCGCATGGCATCGCGCACATGCACCTTCTTGCTCCGATCCGCGTACGACACCAGGTCTTTCAGGTAGACGACGCCGAGAATGTCATCGACGTTCTCCCCCACCACCGGAATTCGCGAATGCCCGGACCGCACCGCCAGCGACATGGCTTGCGCCGCAGTCTTATCCGCCTCGATCCACACCATCTCGGTGCGCGGCACCATGACCGCGCGCGCGGCCGTCTCGCCGAGTTCGAACACCGACTGGATCATGCGGCGTTCCTCATCGTCCACCACGCCGCGCTCACCGGCGAGATCCACGACCTCACGCAGCTCGATCTCGGAGGCGAAGGGGCCGTTGCGAAATCCCTTACCCGGGGTGATCGCATTACCGATCAGGATCAGCAGGCGGCTGATCGGACCCAGCAGCGTGCCGATCGCCTGCAGCGGCAACGAGGCGCCCAGCGCCAGCGAATACGCGTGCTGACGGCCCAAAGTGCGCGGCCCGACACCGATCACGAGGTAGTCCACCAGCACCATCACCGCGGCGGTGATGATCAGGGCCTGCCCCTCGCTGAGCCAGTCCATGAGCACGGCCGCCAGCAGCACCGTCGCGGTGATCTCACACGTAAGGCGCAGCAGCACCATGAGATTCACGTACCGCGGCCGGTCGGCGATGATGCGCGCCAGCCGTGCCGCGCCGGTGCGGTCGGCCCGCACCATATCGTCCACACGCGCCGGGGAAATGGTGTTCAGCGCCGAATCCAATGCCGCGAAAACTCCGCCCGCGGGCACCAGCACAATCGCCAGAAGTAGTAGGACTATCGAATTCACGCCGGATCCAGTGGATCACCGGATTCGGTGAAACCTGTCTTGCCCAGCAGTCGCCGATCCCGTTCGGCGAGTTCGGCCCGCCGCTGCGCCTCGCGCAGGCTCTCGTACCAGCCCTCCAGCAGCGAGGCCTGGAGCGCGAACATCTCCTTCTCCTCCTCCGGCTCGGCATGGTCGTAGCCGAGCAGGTGCAGGACGCCGTGCACGGTCAGCAGAGCCAGCTCGTGGTCCATGGAGTGGCCGGCCTTCTCGGCCTGCTGCGCCGCGAACTCGGGGCAGAGCACGATATCGCCGAGCATGGAGGGGCCGGGCTCGGCGGCATCGGGCCGCCCGCCCGGCTCCAGCTCATCCATGGGGAAGGACATGACGTCGGTCGGACCCGGCAGGTCCATCCAGCGCATGTGCAGGTCCGCCATGGTGTCGAGATCGACGAGCACCATCGACAGCTCGGCCGCCGGGTGCACATCCATCTGGCCGATCGCGAAACGCGCGACACTGACCAGCTCTTCTTCGGATACCTCAATACCCGATTCGTTCGCGATCTCGATACTCACGCGCTAAGGGTATCGGCCGAGTTCAGCGGCGCCCCGTCCGGCTCGCGGCACGCCGCTCCGCGCGGTTGCCCGGATAGTGCGCCGCCACCTGCGGGCGGGTGTCGTTCTCGTAGCGGTCGTAGGCGTCCACGATCTCGCCGACCAGCCGATGCCGCACCACATCCGCGCTGGTGAGCTCGGAAATATTGATGTCGTCGATATCGGTGAGGATCTCCGTCGCCGCCCGCAGGCCCGAACGCGCACCGGACGGCAGGTCGACCTGGCTGACATCGCCGGTCACCACCATCTTGGAGCCGAAACCCAGGCGGGTGAGGAACATCTTCATCTGCTCGGCCGTGGTGTTCTGCGCCTCGTCGAGAATGATGAACGCGTCGTTCAGGCTGCGGCCACGCATGTACGCCAGCGGCGCGACCTCGATGACGCCCGCGGCCATGAGCTTGGGAATGGCCTCGGGATCCATCATGTCGTGCAGGGCGTCGTAGAGCGGACGCAGATACGGGTCGATCTTCTCGTTCAGCGTGCCGGGCAGGAAGCCGAGCCGCTCACCGGCCTCGACGGCGGGACGGGTCAGGATGATGCGGGTGACCTGCTTGGTCTGCAGGGCCTGCACCGCCTTCGCCATGGCCAGATACGTCTTGCCGGTACCCGCCGGGCCGATGCCGAACACGATGGTGTGCTTGTCGATGGCATCGACATAGCGCTTCTGATTGAGCGTCTTGGGCCGGATAGTCTTGCCGCGCCGGGACAGGATGTCCAGGCTCAGCACCTCCGCCGGGGAGTCCGAGGAACCCTCGGTGAGCATCGAATAGGTGTGCCGCACAGCCTCCGGGCTGACCACCCGATTGCGCGCCGTCAATGCGACCAGTTGCGCCACAACGCGTTCCGCGAGAGCGACATCCGCGGGCTTGCCGGTGAGTGTGACGGTATTGCCGCGCACATGAATGTCGGCAATGAGCAGTCGCTCGAGTTCACGCAGGTTCTCATCCGCCGAACCCAGGAATCCGAACACCGACTCGGGTGCCAATTCGATACTGGAACGAACGGTCCGACCCGCCGGTCCGGACCCATCTGTACCGGCTCCGATGCCGACAAGGGGTGTGTTCTGGTCGCCGATTTCGCCTGGTGTTCTCAAAAGTGGCTATAGCCTGCTTCCCGGTCTCGAGCGGTGCTTCGTTGATGAAAGTTTAACGCCGCACACCGACACCGCCCAGTGAATAGATCGCTACCGGCAGGGGTGACGCGAGACCGCCGCACCCTCGCGGCCTGGGCGTTACCGCTCACGGGGCGGAATGGGCACGGTCGAGGGCGAAGTCGCGGAAGCGGCGGACCGCCTCGGAGGGGACCGCGGAGGCGGACCAAATCAGGCCTACCTCGCGAATCGCGCCCGGATCGGACAGCGGGACCAGCACCGGAGCGGGCACCGGGCCGCGAACCGGTGGTTCGTCCATGTGGAGCAGGGCTACTCCCAAACCCGCCGCGACCAACCCCGCGACGGTGACCAGGTCGCTCGATTCGAAGGCGATGCGCGGGCGGAAATCGGCTGCGGCACAGAGGTCATCGAAGATGCGACGCATCCCGAAACCCGGATGCATGACGATGAAGTCCGCGTCGGAGACCTCGGCCAGGCGAATCTGGCGGCGGGCCGCGAGGCGGTGATCCGCGGGAACCGCCAAGGCCAGGCGCTGCCGCTGCAGGGTGCGCCAGCCCAGGCCGGGGACAGCGGGTTTGGGCGACACCAGGCCCAGGTCCGCGCCGCCGTCGAGCACTCTCGCCTCGACCGATTCGGCCGCCTCCTGAGTGAGGGTGAACGTGATGTGGCCGGATCCGCGACGAAATCCCGCGATCAGCTCGGGCACTATGCGAGCACCGAAGGAGTGCAGGAATGACAGGCGCACAACACCTTTGGCGGGATTCGCGAGATCGGCCAGTTCGCGCGCGGCGGCATCGAGTTCGGCCTGCGCCCGCCGCGTGTGCTCGTAGTAGACGCGCCCGAAGTCATTGAGGGCCAGCCGTTTCCCATGTCGGTCGAACAACTGCACCCCGAGCCGCCGTTCCAGCCGGGCCAGCATGCGCGACAACGTCGGCTGAGTCAGATGCAGCCGCTCGGCGGCCGCGCCGACCCGTTCCAGTTCGGCAAGGGTGATGAACCAGTGAAGCCCGTCACTCATCCGCTCCGACCTCCCGCCCGATAGCTCAGCTAATGCCGTCGCTGCATGAACAAGGCAATTATGATGCATTTCCTTTCGGAAGTAATACCCGCCCATGCTGAGCCGGTGACCATCGAAGCCACCCCGGCCCACGCCACCGGCGTCTCGCCCGGCATTGCGAGCGTCCATGCCGACACGACGGCACATGAACGACGAATCAGACTGGCCCTGTTCGCGGCCGGGCTGACCACCTTCGCCTCGATGTACAGCGCGCAGGCCCTACTGCCCGCACTGTCCACGGAATTCGGAGCCACCCCCGCGCAGGCGGCCCTGGCCGTCTCCCTGACCACCGGATTGCTTGCGCTGACAGTCGTTCCGGTGAGCGTGCTGTCCGGACGATTCGGCCGCACCCGGGTAATGATCACCTCGGCCCTGACATCCGCGGCGATCGGGCTGCTGCTGCCCTTCAGCCCGAACCTGGAGGTGCTGCTCGTCGGTCGTGCAGTGCAAGGGATGGCGCTGGCGGGCGTCCCCGCGGTGGCGATGGCCTATCTGGCCGAGGAGATCGGCGGCAAGGGTCTCGGCGCGGCAATGGGCGTCTACGTGTCGGGCACGAGCATGGGAGGCCTTGCGGGACGGCTACTTCCGGCGCTCACCCTGGAATTCGCCTCCTGGCGCTGGGGTGCCGCGGTGGTCGGTACGGCAGCCGCACTGTGCACGATCTGGTTCGTCCGCTACCTCCCGCCCTCACGCCGATTCGTCGCCCACACCCTCGACATCCGTTCGGTGGCAAGCGATCTGGCCGGGCATCTGAGCAACCGCACCCTGCTACCACTGTTCGGCCTGGCCTTCGTCCTGATGGGCGGCTTCGTCGCGATCTACAACTTCCTGGGCTTCCGTCTCATCGCGGAACCGTTCGGATTGTCCGCCGCCGCAGCAGGTTCGGTATTCGTCATGTACCTGGCAGGCACCGCCTCATCCACGATCGCGGGCCGCTTGGCCGACCGCGTGGGCCGCATCCGGGTAATGACGGTCTCGCTCCTGACCATGGCCATCGGCCTCGCCTGCACTGTCCCCGACTACCTCCCCACCCTCCTGATCGGCGTATTGCTCTGGACCGCAGGCTTCTTCGGCGTCCACTCGGTCGCCAGCGGCTGGGTCGGAGCAGCCGCCACCGGCAACCGAGCCGCCGCCTCTTCCCTCTACCTCTTCGCCTACTACCTCGGCAGTTCCGTCCTGGGCTGGCTCGGCGGCATCGCCTACGGCCCCCACGGCTGGCCCGCCCTGGCCGCCTACGTCGCCACCCTGGCTGGCGCGGCCGCATTACTCGTCACACACCTGCACCGCTCCGAAACTCGCGCACGGACGGCGCAGATGCCCCCTGTGGCTACCACCGTGGGGTGAGAGCGCCCAGGGCACCCAGGGCGACGGCTGCGGCGGTGGAGGTGCGCAGGACCGTCGGGCCGAGGAGGACGATTTCCGCGCCCGCCTCTTCGAGGGACTTCAGTTCGGAATCGTCGAGGCCGCCTTCGGGGCCGACGATGAGAACGACTTCCGGGACTCCATCGAAGGAGAGTTCCGTAAAGCGGGAGCCACCCGACTCGTGCAGAGCCGCCACGATCGCGCCGTTGGCTTTCGCCGTGCGGACCAGGTCGAGAAGGTCACGCGTGCTGTGCAACTCGCCCACATCCGGGATATAGGCGCGGCGGGATTGGCGGGCCGCTTGGCGAGCGGCGGCGATCCATTTGTCGACGCCCTTGCGGGCCTTGCCTTCCCAGTTGGCTACGCAGCGCGAGGCCTGCCACGGGACGATGGCGTCCGCGCCCGCCTCCGTCATGAGTTCGATCGCGAGTTCGGAGCGGTCGTTCTTGGGGAGGGCTTGGACCACCGTCACCTGCGGCGTTACCGGGTCGGCGAGGCGGCGGGAGAGGACCTTCAGTTCGAGGCGGTCCTTTTGGGCCGCTGTCACTTCCGAGTCGGCGAGAACCCCGTGGCCGTCGGAGAGGGTGATGGGCTCTCCGACCCGGGTGCGGCGGACGGTGGCGGCGTGACGGCCCTCGGGGCCGTCCAGGACCGCGGTCGCACCCGGTTCGGGGATGTCGTCGAGGTAGAAGACGGTGGCGGCCAAGTGCTCAGCGTCCGCTGAAGGAGGCTCGCAGACGGGCGAACAGGCCACTGTTGTGCTCGGACTGGGCCGAGAGCACTTCGGTGCGTTCGGTGCCGCGCAGGGTCTTGTATTTGCGCAGCAGGTCGGTCTGCTTGGCGTCCAGCTTGGTCGGGATCACGATGTCCAGGTGGGCGATCAGATCGCCGCGGGAGTTGACGCGCAGCTTGGGCATACCGTGGCCGCGCAGCACCTCCACCTCGCCGGGCTGGGTGCCCGCGGGGATGTTCAGCTCGACCGGGCCGTCGAGGATGGTGTCGACGACCACGGTGGTGCCGAGGGCGGCATCCACGATCGGCACCCGGATGGTGCAGTGCAGGTCGTCGCCGTCGCGCACGAAGGTGTCGTGCGGTTGTTCGACGATCTCGACGTAGAGGTCACCGGCGGGGCCGCCGCCGGGGCCGACCTCACCCTGGGCCGCGAGGCGCACCCGCATGCCGCTGGCCACACCGGCCGGAATCGGCGCGGCGATCTCGCGACGCGACCGCACCCGGCCGTCACCACCGCACTTGCGGCAGGGATCGGGGATGGTCTCGCCCGCGCCACGGCAGGTGGGGCAGGGCCGCGAGGTCATGACCTGGCCGAGGAAGGAACGCTGCACGGTCTGCACTTCGCCTGCGCCGCCGCAGGTTTCGCAGCGGACCGGCTTGGAGTTGCCGTTCGTGCCCGCGCCCTGGCAGAGGTCGCAGAGGATGGCGGTGTCGACGGTCAGATGCTTGGTGACGCCGACCGCGCACTCCTGCAGCGACAGCCGGGTGCGCAGCAGCGAGTCCGCGCCGGGCTGCACCCGTCCGCGCGGCTTGCGGGGGTTGCCGCCGCCGCTCATGCCGCCGAAGAACGCCTCGAACACGTCCCCGAGCCCGCCGAACCCGGCACCCGAGAAGCCGCCGCCCGGGCCGCCGCCGGATTCGAGCGGGTCGCCGCCGAGGTCGACGATGCGCCGCTTCTCCGGATCCGACAGCACCTCATAGGCGCTCGACACCTCCCGGAAGCGCTCTTGCGCCTCCGGTTCCGGGTTCACGTCAGGATGCAGTTCACGCGCCAGCTTGCGATAGGCGCGCTTGATCTCCTGGTCGGTCGCGTTCTGTGCGACGCCGAGCAGTCCGTAATAGTCCCGTGCCACGTGCGCTCTCTAGTCCTGTTTCGTCTCGCCGCTTGCTCACCGTTCGGCGAGCACCTCACCGATGTATCGGGCGACCGCCGCCACCGAGGCAATGGTCCCCGGGTAGTCCATGCGGGTCGGGCCCAGCACCCCCATACCTCCGAGAACGGTACCGGGCATCCCGTAGCCGGTGGAAACCACCGCCGTTCCACGCATCTGTTCGACCTTCGTTTCCTCCCCGATCTGGACGGTGACGGTGCCGGGAAGCTGCGATGCGGCCAGCAATTTCAGCACGATGACCTGCTCTTCCAGGGCTTCGAGGACTGAACGAAGGGAGCCGGGGAATCCGTTCCCGGCAAAGTCTGCGGCATTGCGTGTGAGATTCGCCGTACCGCCGAGCACGAGTCGTTCCTCCGGATGCTCGACGAGGGTTTCCACGAGCACGGTCGACACCCGGATGAGGACATCCCGCAGCCGCGCGGGCGAATGCTCGGGCAGTTCCGCGACGGAGGCCGAAGCCAGGGCGAGCCGCTTACCCTCCATGGCCTTGCCGACCATGGCGCGCAGCACCGAGAGGTCTTCCTCATTGACGACATTGCCCAGATCGACCAGGCGCTGATCGACTCGGCCGGTATCGGTGATGACGACCAGCAGCAGCCGCGCGGGATTGAGCGCGACCACCTCGATATGCCGCACGGTCGAGGCCGACACCGTCGGGTACTGCACCATGGCGACCTGCCGGGTCAGCTGCGCCAGCAGCCGCACGCCGCGGCGCAGCACATCGTCGAGGTCGACACCGCTCTCCAGGAAGTCCATGATGGCCCGCCGCTCCGCATTCGACAGCGGCTTGACCTCGGAGATGTGATCGACGAACTGCCGGTAGCCCTTATCGGTCGGGATCCGCCCGGAGCTGGTGTGCGGCTGCGCGATATAGCCTTCGGCCTCCAGCACCGCCATGTCATTGCGGACGGTCGCACTGGAGACGCCCAGATTGTGCCGTTCCACGAGAGTTTTGGATCCGATCGGCTCTTTGGTCGCGATGTAGTCCGCGACGATCGCCCGCAGGACCTCCAGCCGCCGTTGCTCAGTGCTCGACATCGGCCCCACCTCCTCGCTCGCCTTCAGGTAGCCGATCCCGAGTTTGCGGCACAGCGGTGACCATGCGGATTCCCGGGATATCCGAGACCCAGTTTAGTTGCCCGTTGGCAAATTGCCTGCGCGCCCGGCTTCACCTGCCCGACGGCGGCTTGTCACCTCGGTTCGCTACCCGGCTTCCACTTGATGCCGCAGCCGATGCTGGGAGTGTGCGGTTCGGGGACGGGGCGACCGGCGAGCACCAGTTCGAAGGCGGCGCGCAGGGTCGCGCCATCGACCGGCTTGGCGTTGCCGGGGCGGGCGGCATCGAATTCGCCGCGATAGGCGAGGCGGCGGTCGGCGTCATACAGGAACAGGTCAGGGGTGCAGGCCGCGTGATACGCGCGGGCGACGTCCTGGGATTCGTCGATGAGATATGGGAATTCGAATCGGGCGCGCCGCGCCTGCTGCCGCAGATGTTCGGCATCATCGTCGGGATAGTTGCCGATGTCATTGCTACAGATGGCGAGCGAGGCCAAACCCTGCGACCGCAGTTCCGCCGTGACCGCGCCCAGCCCGCGCTCTACGTGCCGCACATACGGGCAGTGATTGGACAGGAACATCACCAGCAGCGCCGGTTCGCCGCCGAAACTGTCGAGGGACACCTTCTCGCCGCCGACCGAGGGCAGCGTGAATTCCGGTGCGGGCGTGCCGAGTTGAACCATGAACGATTCGAGTGCCATGCCTCGATTCTGCGCCGCCCGACCGGTCTTCGCAGGCGGCCTCAGCCGAGTTCGTGGAAGAAGGCGCGAATATCGGCGACCAGCAGGTCGGGGGTCTGCATGGCGGCGAAGTGGCCGCCGCGGTCGAATTCGGTCCAGCGGACGATGGTGTGGAGCTGTTCGGCGTAGCGGCGGATGGCCGGATCGGCGGGGAAGTTCGCGACCGCCGTGGGGGTGCTCGACAGAATGGGCTGATTGTTGGAGTGCAGGGATTCGTAGTACATCTGCGCCGAGGAGCTGCCGGTATTGGTGAACCAGTAGATCGAGATATCGGCGAGCATGTGATCGCGGTCCACCCGGTCCTCGAGCGAGGAACCCTCGTTGCCGGTCCAGTCGTGGAATTTCTCCACGATCCAAGCCAATTGGCCCGCGGGGGAATCGGCGAGCGAGAAGCCGAGGGTGTGCGGGCGGGTGCCCTGGATCTGGAAGTAGCCGCTGCCATCGGAGAGGAAGGCGGCCAGCAGGTCGAGCTTGGATCGCTCCAGATCGGTGAGGGTTTCGGC
Source organism: Nocardia sp. NPDC051030 (assembly GCF_040683015.1). Classification (NCBI taxonomy): domain Bacteria; kingdom Bacillati; phylum Actinomycetota; class Actinomycetes; order Mycobacteriales; family Nocardiaceae; genus Nocardia; species Nocardia sp. NPDC051030. Next base: position 357,278 of record NZ_JBFBCD010000004.1, read on the forward strand.
GACCTCGTCGGGGACGGGGCCGTACGGGATGAAGCCCATGGTGGCGGCGTTCACGTGCACACCGATCACATGATCGGTATCGACGCGCGCCATATCCGGGCCGATGAACGCGCCGAAGTCGCCGCCCTGCACGGCATATCGCGGATAGCCCAGCCGCACCATGAGTTCCACATAGGCGCGGGCGGTGCGATCGCTGTCCCAGCCCGCATGCGGCGCGGGTCCGGAGAACCCGAAGTTGGGATGCGAGGGAATGATCAGATGGAAGGCCGGTCCGCCATCCTCCGGATCGGTGAGCGGTTCGATGACGTCGATGAACTCGAGCACGGACCCCGGCCAGCCGTGCAGCATGATCATCGGTGTCGCATCGGATCGGCGAGATCGTATGTGCAGGAAGTGAACTCGCGCACCATCGATGACGGTGGTGTACTGCGGATAGGCATTGAGCCGCTTCTCCCAGCTCCGCCAGTCGAAGCGCTCGGCCCAGTACCCGGCCAGCTCTCGCAGATAGTCCAGCGGCACACCACGATTCCAGCCCACTCCGGGAACCTGTGCGGGCCAGCGTGTTTCATTCAAACGTTTGCGCAGGTCATTCAATTGTGCCTGCGGAATATCGACCTGGAACGGGACGATGTCATCGTCGAACATGACGATTCCTCACGACCTGAGCGCCCGGCGGCGGCTCGTTTCGGCTATACGTTGGAGCGTAGGCCCCACCATTGGCCGCGTACCCGATTTACCGGAATCGACGCAGATGCGTCAGCTGGGCCGAGCGAGTCGGTCGCTCAGGTGAGCAGAGTGCGAACCACACCATCCGCGAGCAGCCGCCCGCGATCGGTCAGCACGAGGTGGTCGGCCCGAAGCTCGGCCAGACCGTCGGCGATCACGCCCTCGGCAGCCACTCGACCACTCGCATCAAGATCAGCCATCGGCATTCCCGTGCGCAGCCGAGCGGTCAGCATCACCCGCTCGGTGTAGCGCTCCTCATCGGTGAGCGCCTCCCACCCAGCGGCAGGCAGCCCACCCAACGCGACCCGATCCGCATAGCGCGCAGGATGTTTGACGTTCCACCACCGCACACCGCCGACATGACTGTGCGCGCCCGGACCGGCACCGAGCCAGTCGCCGCCATCCCAGTAACCGAGATTGTGACGGCACCGCGCACTGTCATTCGCGGCCCAGTTGGAGACCTCATACCAACTCAACCCGGCCGCTTCCAACCGAGAATCAATGCGCTCATACCGAGCGGCCAGCACGTCATCATCCGGCGCGGGCAGCTCGCCTCGGCGCACCCGCCGAGCAAGGGCGGTGCCGTCCTCGACAATCAGCGAGTACGCGGACACATGATCGACGCCCGCCGCGAGCACAGCATCCAAACTGGCATCCAGATCGGCGTCGGTCTCCCCCGGCGTCCCATAGATCAAATCCAAATTGACGTGCTCGAACCCGGCAGCCCGAGCCTCCTGCGCGGCCGCCACGGCCCGCCCCGGCGTATGCGTCCGATCCAGCACCTTCAACACATGCGCGGCCGCCGACTGCATCCCCAGCGAAACCCGCGTGAATCCCCCCTCGAGCAGCCGCTCGAAGAATGCGGGCGAAGTCGATTCCGGATTCGACTCGGTGGTCACCTCGGCCCCGGGAGCCAGCGTGAAGTTGTCCCGGATCGCGCTCATCACCTCCGCGAGCCCATCCCCACCCAGCAGCGAGGGCGTACCCCCACCCACGAACACCGTCTCCACCGCCGGAGTCGAACTCGGGAATCCCGCGAATTGCTCAGCCGCAGTAGCCAATTCCCCCTTCAGCGCCTCCAACCAAGACTGCGGCGAAGCAGAAGTCCCCAGTTCCCCGGCCGTATACGTATTGAAGTCGCAATACCCACACCGAGTAGCACAGAACGGCACGTGAACATAGATCCCGAACGCCCCACCCCCGAAGTCGCGCAGCACCGGCACGAGCGAATCGTCGCCTATCGGAGCGGTCGCACTGGTCGAAGTCGAAGCGGTCGAAGTCACCCCACCAGTGTGACCGGTCGCCCAGCTCACACCGCACGCGCCCGCCCATCCGCCCGCACTCGCAGGAGTGACCGGACGCACCGGTCACCTCCCACGCACGGCGGTCTTCGTCAGTGGTCGACAACCGGAGTGTTCTGGCAGAAGGTGAGTTGCCAGCGGCCGTCTTCCTTGGTCATGCCGTAGAGAGGCGAGCCTTCGGCTTGCTTTTCGCCAGCATGATTGAAGTACGTCTGGCGAACCTTGACGGCGGCCACGTCGGGGCGGATGAAGCGGATGAAGAACGGCTCATAGGTGGCGTAGCCGTCCTTGGTCGCGCCGGGCAGGACCGCGCGGGTGAACTCCGAGATCTCGTCGCGGCCATTGAGGAATTTGCCGCCTCCGGTGGTCCAGATGGCGTCGGGGTGGAAGAGGGCGAGGAAGGCGTCGGAGTCTTCGGCGCGCTGGGCGGCTTGGACCGCGGCCACGACGGCGTGGATTGCGGCGGTTTCGGCGGTGGCGTCGAGGTCTGCTGTTGTCATGACTCAACCTTGAAACCTCTAGGGCGGTACAGGTCAACCGTCCAGGGTCCATAACGACCTGATCTATGACACCTGTCACAAATGGGGTCGGCTATCCAGGGGATTTCCCTCAAAAGTGCGGAAAATATCGACGGGCGGTCGGAACGACCCCGTTGACGTGGCACAATAAGCTTCATGACTGGACTTGGAGTACGACTCGTGGCGCGGCGCCACGTCGACTTCAAGCGTGTTTGCAGCGCGAGCTGTCTGCCGGGAAGCCTCCGGTAGATCGGCTCCCATTCTCTCCGGACTCGGCGTCTTTTCGTGACGCCTGGGACCGATTCGCTGATATCGGAGGCGTGAGTCAGCCCCTCCCGCCTGCCCGCAAGACCTTCAGGAGCGACCCCAATGACGTCGAGCACCGACGCCGGTCCCAATAGTTCCGAAAACGTTCGTCCCGCACGGCCTGAGCGCCCTGTGGCCGAGCGTCGGGTGCGTCCGGATCGTCCGCATTCGGATGCTCCCGTCGCGCCGCGTGAGCGCACCGGCAAGCCCGTCAAGCGCAAGTCGGAGGGGCAGTGGGCGCTCGGCTACCGCGAGCCGCTGAACCCGAACGAGCAGAACAAGAAGGACGACAATCCCCTCAACGTTCGCGCGCGCATCGAGAACATCTACTCGAAGCAGGGTTTCGACTCCATCGACAAGAGCGATCTGCGCGGCCGTATGCGCTGGTGGGGCCTCTACACCCAGCGCGAGCAGGGCTACGACGGCACCTGGACCGGCGACGAGAACATCGACATTCTCGAGGCCAAGTACTTCATGATGCGAGTGCGCTGCGACGCGGGCGCGCTCAATGTGAACCAGCTGCGCACCCTCGGCCAGATCTCCACCGAGTTCGGCCGCGACACCGCGGACCTGTCCGACCGCGAGAACGTGCAGTACCACTGGATCGAAATCGAGAACGTGCCGGAGATCTGGCGGCGGCTCGAAGCGGTCGGTCTCCAGACCACCGAGGCGTGCGGCGATTGCCCGCGCGTGGTGCTCGGTTCGCCGCTCGCCGGTGAGTCGTTCGGCGAGGTCCTGGACCCGACCCCGGCCATCGACGAGATCGTCAAGCGCTACATCGGCAAGAAGGAATACTCCAACCTGCCGCGCAAGTTCAAGACCGCCATCTCCGGTCAGCAGGACGTGGTGCACGAGATCAACGACATCGCCTTCGTCGGCGTCGAGCATCCCGAGCACGGCCCCGGCCTGGACGTGTGGGTCGGCGGCGGCCTGTCCACCAATCCGATGCTGGCCCAGCGACTCGGCGCATGGGTGCCGCTGGACGAGGTACCGGATGTGTGGGAAGCCGTCGTCTCGCTGTACCGCGATTACGGCTACCGCCGCCTGCGCACCAAGGCGCGGATCAAGTTCCTGGTCAAGGACTGGGGTATCGAGAAGTTCCGCGAGGTGCTCGAGACCGAGTACCTCAAGCGCAAACTGATCGACGGTCCCGCGCCGGAGAAGCCGGAGCGCCCGATCGACCACATCGGTGTGCAGAAGCTGCGCAATGGACTGAACGCCATCGGCTTCTCCCCCATTGCCGGTCGCGTCTCGGGCACCATCCTGCAGAAGGTCGCCGACGCGGTGGAATCCATTGGCTCCGACCGGGTTCGGTTCACGCCGTACCAGAAGCTCATCGTCCTCGACGTGCCCGACGACAAGGTCGAATGGCTGATCGAGGAACTGAAGCCGCTGGGCCTGCACGGCCGTCCGTCGCATTGGCGGCGAAACCTCCTCGCCTGCAGCGGTATCGAGTTCTGCAAGCTGTCGTTCACCGAGACCCGCAAGCGGTCCCAGGTGCTGGCTCCCGAGCTGGAGACCCGGCTCGCCGATATCAATGCCGACCTGGATGTTCCGATCACCGTGAACATCAATGGCTGCCCGAACTCTTGCGGCCGTTCGCAGATCGCGGATATCGGCTTCAAGGGCATGCTCGTCGACGACGGCGAGGGGAATCAGATCGAGGGCTTCCAGGTTCACCTCGGAGGCAGTCTCGGGCTCGACAGCGGCTTCGGCCGCAAGCTGCGCCAGCACAAGGTGACCAGCACCGAGCTCGGCGACTACATCGAGCGCGTGGTGCGCAACTTCGTCAAGAACCGTGATGCGGGTGAACGTTTCGCGGTCTGGGCCGTTCGCGCCGACGAAGACGACCTGCGGTAGTTGGGAGACATCAATGACTACAACGAAACTCGCTGAAGCCGACCTCCGGGCGCTGGCGGAAAAGGGCGCGGCCGAACTGGGCCCCAACGCCACCGCGCAGGAACTGTTGCAGTGGACCGAGGACAACTTCGGTACCGGCTACATCGTCGCCTCCAACATGCAGGACGCCGTACTGGTCGAGCTCGCCGCGAAAGTGCATGCGGGCGTGGATGTGCTGTTCCTGGACACCGGCTACCACTTCGCCGAAACCATCGGCACCCGTGACGCGGTGGAGCTGGTCTACGGCGTGAACATCGTCAATGTGCAGCCGGAAAACACTGTGGGCGAACAGGATCAGTTGCTCGGCAAGGACCTGTTCGCCCGCGACGCCGCCGAATGCTGCCGCCTGCGCAAGGTGGTCCCGCTGACCAAGTCCTTGAAGGGCTACAACGCCTGGGTCACCGGCATCCGCCGCGTCGAATCCCCCACCCGCGCCAACGCGCCCCTCATCTCCTATGACGAGGCCTTCGGCCTGGTGAAGATCAACCCGATCGCCGCCTGGTCCGACGAAGACATGGCCGAGTACATCGAAGCCAACGGCATCCTCGTCAATCCTCTTGTTGAGGAGGGATATCCGTCCATCGGTTGCGCCCCGTGCACACGGAAGCCGGAACCGGGATCCGATCCGCGAAGCGGCCGCTGGGCCGGCCTCGCCAAGACCGAATGCGGGTTGCACGCCTCATGACCACAATCGACACCGACGCCGAGTTCGACTCGCTCGCCCTCGAGGACTTCGACACGCTCGCCGCGCTGGAGAGCGAATCCATCCATATCTTCCGCGAGGTAGCGGGCGAGTTCGAGCGGCCGGTGATCCTGTTCTCCGGCGGCAAGGACTCCACCGTGCTGCTGCACCTGGCGCTCAAGGCCTTCTGGCCCGCGCCGCTGCCGTTCACGCTGCTGCACGTGGACACCGGGCACAATCTGCCCGAGGTCCTCGAATTCCGCGACAAGATCGTCGAGAAGTACGGGCTGCGCCTGCACGTCGCCTCGGTCGAGGAATACCTCGCCGACGGGCGGCTGACCGAGCGCCCGGACGGCATCCGCAACCCGTTGCAGACCGTTCCGCTGCTGGACTCCATCAATGAGAACCGCTTCGACGCGGTCTTCGGTGGCGGCCGCCGCGACGAGGAGCGTTCGCGCGCCAAGGAGCGCATCTTCTCGCTGCGTGACGCCTTCGGTCGCTGGGATCCCAAGCGGCAGCGGCCCGAGCTGTGGAACCTGTACAACGGCAAGCACGCTCCGGGTGAGCATGTGCGCGTGTTCCCGATCTCCAACTGGACCGAGCTGGATATCTGGCGGTACATCGCCCGCGAGGACATCGAACTGGCGAGCATCTACTACGCCCATGAGCGCCCGGTGTACCAGCGCGACGGCATGTGGATGACGCCCGGCTCCTGGGGCGGGCCCGCCGACAATGAGGAAATGTCGGTCAAGTCGGTGCGCTACCGCACCGTCGGCGACGGATCCACCACCGGCGCAATTCTTTCCGATGCGGCCGACAACGAGGCGATTCTCGCCGAGGTGGCGGCGTCTCGGCTGACCGAACGTGGCGCGACCCGCGGAGACGACCGTGTCTCCGAGGCCGCCATGGAAGACCGCAAGCGAGAGGGTTACTTCTGATGTCCGACCTACTGAGACTGGCCACCGCCGGCAGCGTCGACGACGGCAAGTCCACTCTGGTCGGACGCCTGCTGTACGACACCAAATCCGTTCTTGCCGACCAGATCGACGCGGTCACCCGCGCCTCGGTCGACAAGGGCCTGTCCACTCCGGACCTGTCGCTGCTGGTCGATGGCCTGCGCGCCGAGCGCGAGCAGGGCATCACCATCGACGTGGCGTACCGCTACTTCGCCACGCCCGCACGGTCTTTCGTGCTCGCCGACACCCCCGGGCATGTGCAGTACACCCGGAACACGGTGTCCGGCGCGTCCACCGCGCAGCTGGTGATCCTGCTCGTGGATGCCCGCAAGGGTGTCATCGAGCAGACCCGCCGGCACGCCGCCGTGATGGCGCTGCTGGGTGTGCCGAAGCTGGTGCTGGCCGTGAACAAGATCGACCTGGTCGATGACCCGGCCGGTGTGTTCGAGCGCATCGTCACCGAATTCTCCGGTCTCACAGCCAAACTCGGCTGGGCTCCCGAGGATGTCGTGGAGATCCCGGTCTCCGCGCTGCACGGTGACAATGTCGCCTCGCGTTCGGAGAACACCCCGTACTACACCGGCCCCTCGCTCATCGAGCACCTGGAATCGGTGCCGGTGGACGCGGATGCCCGCCGCCACGATGTCGGCCTGCGCTTCCCCGTGCAGTACGTGATCCGCCCCCGCACCGCCGAATACCCGGACTACCGGGGTTATGCGGGCCAGGTCGCCGCCGGTGTGGTCACCAAGGGTGATGAGGTCGTGGTGCTGCCGTCCGGCACCCGCACCACCGTCGAGCGCATCGACACCCCCAATGGCGAACTGCTTTCCGCGCAGCCCGGCCGCAGCGTCACCCTGATCCTGGCCGACGATGTGGACGTCTCCCGTGGCGACACCATCGCCGCCGCGGCCAATGCCCCCGAGCCGATCGAGTCCTTCGACGCGACCATCTGCTGGCTCGGCGACAAGCCGCTGCGCCCCGGTGCCCGCCTGCTCCTCAAGCACGGCACCCGCACCACCCAGGCCATTGTCGGCACCCTCCTGGAGCGCTTCGACGAACAGCACCTGGCCGCGGACCCCGACCCGGAGTCCCTGTCCCTCAATGACATCGGCCGCATCTCCATCCGGGTCGCCGACCCGATCGTGGCCGACGACTACAGCGTCAACCGCCAGACCGGCAGCTTCCTACTCATCGACCCCGCGGGCGGCAACACCCTCGCCGCAGGCCTGGTCGGCGACGCCCTGACCAAGGTCGAGGTCGGCACCGCGGCCGGAGCCTGATATGAGTTCGCCCGCCGCCCGCACCGTCTCGGCCATCCGGCCGGATGGCGCGGGCCGCGCGGCGCTCATAGCCGTCGCGCACGGCAGCCGCGACCCCCGCTCGGCCGCAACCATGCACGCCGTGGTCGAGCAGATCGCCACCGCCCGACCGGATCTCGACGTACGCCTGGCCTTCCTTGATCTGAACGCGCCGTCGGTGGACCAGATAGTGGATGCCGTTGCCGCCGACGGCTATTCACACGCCGTCGTAGTTCCCCTCCTCCTGGGCAGCGCCTTCCACGCCCGCGTAGACCTACCCGGCATGCTGGCCGCCGCCCGCACCCGCAACCCGCGCCTGCAACTGACCCAGGCCAACGTGCTCGGCCCCGATTCCCGACTCTTGCTGGCGCTTCAAGATCGCGTACTGGAGGCCGTCGCCGCCGTATCCTCCGATCACCGGAATGCGCTGCCCGACAGAGCATTCGCCCGCCACAGCGAGCGAATCGGCATCGCCGTGGCAGCAGTCGGCTCCTCCTCGCCCACCGCGAACGCCCGCACCGCCCAGGTGGCCCACCGTCTATCCGCAATCACCGGCTGGCCCACCGAAATCTGCTTCGCCACCACGACACCAACCGTCACCGAAGCAATCTCCACCCTCCACACCCGCGGCGCAGACCGAGTCCTGATCGCCCCCTGGTTCCTGGCCCCCGGCCTACTCACCGACCGCCTCATGACAGCGGCCCCGAACCTGTTGCACGCCAACACCATCGGCCCCCACCCCCTCCTCGCCGATGTGGTCCTCGACCGCTACACCGCCGCCATTGCGCAGCCCCTGGAACTGTCCGCCTAACCAAAGGCCCCAACACGCTCACCGACCATCGTCGAGTGCTCCACGGTTCCTACCGCCGAATTCGGCGTGCCCGAACTGGCCGCCCGGAGCGGGCCAAACAACGACACTTTGGGCCGTCTGCTTACCGACGAGACATTGACCAGCGTCAACGATGCGCGCATCGTCGCGCCCGGTGTCACAGCGGCGGTTTCGCTGCCGACACCGTAGGCGCGGGTTCACCCCGAACTGCTGCCAACTTGGACTGGGCGAGTACGTCGACCTGGCGGCAGCGGTGGAGCGGGGACCGGCTGATGTCACTGCGCGTGGCCGCATTATCGGCGGGGTGGCGAATGGTTTGTGTCCGATTTGCAGCCGGGGGCGGTGGGTCGATAGTTTAGGCTTCCCTTACCTGATGGAAGCGAAGGCTCGGGATGTTCGACGGCGGTGGCGTCCGGTATGGAACCGGAGTAGCTCGTATTCCGCATGATTCGTGGCGGATCGTGGCCGCGTACGCACTGCTGGCCACCGGGGCGCTAGCGGGTGCGGTGTGGATCGCGGCACATGCCACGGTGACGCATGCGGTGCATACGGGCGGGCTGTTCGTTCATCTTGCTTCGCTGATGCTCGGGTTCGGTGGGGTGCTGGTCGCGGATTCCTTTGCGCTGCGGTGGCTTGCCGGGCGCGCCACGCTCGGCGAGACGCTGCGGGTGATCAATCGGCTGCATGCGCCGATTTGGGTGGGGCTCGCCGGGCTGGTTTCCAGCGGGTGCGTGCTGGAGCCGAACCTCTCCTCGTCCATGACGCGGACCAAGCTGACGCTGGTATTGATCCTGACGCTCAATGGGATCCAGGCGTGGGCGCTGGGACGGCGGTTGCACCGGCGGGGAGACGCACCGCTTACGGCACGACTCCTGGCATGGGGCGCGGCGACCGGTCTGGTCTCGCAAATCTGCTGGTGGGGCGCGACTGCCATCGGATTCATCAACGCTCAGCGCTGACTTCCCCCACCCTTCTCCAGCGGTTTCATCCGAATACATGACACATCAAGTGCGAGGGCGGATTTCCGCCAGCGCCACCCCCGCGGTCCGCGTTGAATATGACATGTCAACGAAAACGGTTCAACCGCAAGGGGAAATGCAGTCATGATGGGATCTCGTTTCGAGTCGAAGGTCGTCCTGATCACCGGTGCCACCTCGGGCATCGGCGAGGCCGTCGCCCGCCGAATCGCCGCAGAGGGCGGCGCAGTCGTCCTGGGTGCCCGCGGCAAGGAGGCCGGTGACCGCCTGGCCGAGCAAATCCGCGCCACCGGCGGCCGCGCTCTGTTCGTGCCCGCCGATGTCACCATCGAGGCCGACGTGGAACGCCTGACCCACGCCGCGATCGCCGAATTCGGCCGCCTCGACGGCGCTTTCAACAACGCAGGCGCAATCAACGCCTTCGGCCCCGTCCAGGACATCGACGAGTCCGCCTGGCGCGCCGACCTGGAACTCAACCTAACCGCCGTCTATTACGGCCTCCGCCACCAGGTCCCCGCCCTGGCGGCCACCGGCGGCGGCGCAATCCTCAACAACGCCTCCAACCTGGGCACGGTCGGCATGGCCCAAGTGGCCCCCTACGTCGCCGCCAAGCACGGCGTAGTCGGCCTCACCAAGGCCGTAGCCCTGGAGAACGCCGACCAGTCCATCCGAGTCAACGCCATCACCTCCGGCGCAGTGGACACCCCCGCCTTCCGAAACTCCATGGGCGGCACCCCCGAAGGCGAGGCCGCAATCGCCTCCCTCCACCCCATCGCCCGAATCGCCCGCCCCGAAGAAATCGCCTCCTTCTGCGCCTACCTCCTCAGCGACGAAGCCACCTTCATCACAGGCGCAGCCCTAGCCATCGACGGCGGCTTCACCGCCCGCTAGCCACCGAGGGGGGACATGAGCCGGGGTTTTGTCCGGTTCAACCAGCCTCATGTCCCCCCTGAACGTGTTCCACCAGCGCCACTCCGCGACACGCCGCGCGGGGGACGCATAGTCGGCCCAGCTGTGGCGTGAAGGCGCTGTGGCGGTGGGAATTCGAACGTTTTCCCGCCGCCACAGCATCCTCATCCTCGGCCTCCCCCGGCTGCGCAGCCTCCCTCCCGCCGAATCCACCAGCGCGCCACACCAGTTCCTCACCGAGAGGGACTTGAGCCGGGGATTTGTCCAGATTGACCAGCCTCATGTCCCCCTGAACGCGTTCCACCCAGCGCCACTCCGCAACACGCCGCGCGGGGGACGCGCAGGCGGCCCGGCTAAGGCGTGAGGGAGCTGTGGCGGTGGGAATTCGCCCGTTTTCCCACCACCACAGCTCCCTCACCCTCTGCACCACCCGACACGCCGGTGCGGCGACACCGACATGGCACGCAGACCCGATCCACGTTCGGCGACAAACGCTTTCACGCACTTCACGAATCCAGGGGGATCAGCGCGGGCCCGAAGCCGTCGAGAAGAGTCGTGACGACCGATTCGACGGCGGCCGGGGTACGCGGTAAGCCGGGCAGCACGGCCGCCAGCACCTCGTCGTGGCACACGCCGACGAGCCCGGCAGCCGCAGCGACGATGTCCGCACCGGCGGCCAGGCGGCCCAGATCACGTTCCGCGTAACAGCCTGGGTGAAATGCGGGTGGTCTCGGAGGGTCAGCGGCTGAGGGGGTCGGGCGAAGCGAAGCGAGCCGAACCAGCCGTGCCATGCCAACGTGACCCAAGGTTCTCAGCGCGTGGAGCCGCGCTGCCCGTTGGTCTTTGTTCTTGTTCTTCTTCTCTTCTTGTCCAGGCGTCTTTGTCTTTTGTTCTTATCTCTCTTGTCTTTTCATCTCTTGTCCCTAAAACTCCCCCGCGCCCAAACGCGACGCACCCACCCCCGCGCTGGGCACTAGGAATGGCGCGAGGATGGGCTGGTCGCTTCGACGTCGGGGCGGTGCCGGTGGACCCGTCCGCCGCCGCCCGCGTCGCCGTCTATGTGTGGCTAGTGATGACCTCCACCGCCACCACCCCCGCCGCCATGGCCGCCGCCTCCACCAGCGCCACCTCCAGCGCCGCCACCTCCACCGGCACCACCACTAGCTGCGCCACCGCCGGAAGATGCTCCGCCGGACGAAGTTCCACCCGACGTGCCACCGCCACCGGTAGCACCCCCGGAGGTCGAACCGCCACCGGTGGCACCCCCACCTGTCGCGCCGCCGCCGGAAGTTCCACCGCCACTGGTACTCCCACCCGAAGTGGATCCGCCGCTGGTGCCGCCTCCGCCGGAGGTCGTACCGCCACCCGTGGTTCCGCCACCGCCGGAAGTGCCACCGCCGGAAGTCGTTCCACCGCCAGTGCCTCCACCGGAAGTCGAACCGCCACCCGTCGTGCCTCCACCGGTCGCACCTCCGCCAGTCGTACCCCCACCACTGGTCCCGCCACCAGAGGTCGTTCCGCCATCAGTCCCACCCGAAGTCGTCCCACCGCCGGTGGTCCCACCCGAGGTCGTCCCACCGCCAGTCGTCCCACCCGAGGTGGTTCCGCCGGTCGTTCCACCGGAAGTCGTTCCACCACCGGTAGTTTCACCAGTCGCCCCGCCCCCGGTGGTCGTACCCGGATCGGTGCCGCCGCCGGTCCCGCCACTCGTGTCGGTGCCACCTGTCGTGCCACCTGTAGTTCCGCCGGTGCTTCCACCCGTGGTAGTTCCACCCGTAGTGGTCCCGCCGGTCGTCGTACCGCCCGTCGTGGTCGAAGCGGGTTCCCCGGCCGCCGGAGCCGGATTGGCCGGGGCACCCGGTGCCGGGGCAGCGGGTTGTGCTGCACCCGGCGGGGTTTCAGCAGCTGGAGCACCCGGCGCAGTGCCGGGCTGTTGAGGCACACCGGCGACCGGCTGCCCCGAGGCAGGCTGGCCTGCGGCGGGCAGGCTCACCGAGGGGATCTGGCCGGGGTAGGCCCCGATCGTGAGCGAGCTGCTCAGAGTCGACGTGTTCAGGAATGGCAGGGGATTCGTGAACGACGCCGGGTTGGAGTACATGACCGCGTCCTGGACTATGCGGGTGTCGCAATGGGTTCCGGCGCGGGTGTTGTCGACCGGTCGCCCCTGGGACCAGTTCGGGGTGACCGTGGCCGCGGTGGGACCGTAGCTGTGGACCGCAGCTACGGTCGTCACCGCGTGGGGGCGGGTTCCGGGGGGCGCGGACGCGTCTTCGAGGATGATGACGTCGCCGAGCCCGATGGGGGTGCCGACCGTGTCGGCGGGGCCGGGGGCGGCTTGCAGGCCGGGCGGCCCCGCGACCGGGCCGCCGAGGACGGTGGCGGCGGACATGGCGAGGGCGGAAGCTACTGCGGCGCCGGAGAATACGGCGGCGCGGGGGGCGTAGCGGCCGATGGCGGAGCCGGTGTCTGCGCTGCGGAAGGCGGCGATGGCGGCCCCGACGGCCACGGTGTGGGCCGGATCGGTGGACATGATGACCGGGCGGCCGAGGTCGCCGAGCACGCGGGCCACTTCGATGGGGCGGGCGGCGCCACCGATCAGGAGTACGCGGTCGATATCGTCGAGGGTGAGCCCGGCTCTGCGCACGCAGGCTCTGGCGAGCCGTAGCGAATTGCGAATGTGCCAGGTGCGCAGGCGATTCGTATCGGAGGCGGGGACCACGGCCGATACCGGCTGCGATGCGCCCGGCGCGATGCTGCGGGCGTAGCGGGCGAGCAGGGTGCCGAGCGGGCGGCCGCCGTAATCGTGGGATCGTTCGGCGCGGCCGAGGATTCCGCGGACATCGCGGTCGGCTTCGGTGCGCACGACGGCGACGTCGAGGCAGTTGCCGCCGAGGTCGTAGACCAGGGTGAGGCCGCCTTCGGAAATGCCGTATTCGGCGTCCAGCCATTCCACGGCGGCCACGGGTTCGGGCATAAGGGTGACGTCGGCCGCGCCGGACCAATCCAGCGCCCGCCGCAATCGGGTGACGTGTTTGTCCGAATAGCATGCGGGATAAGTACTTACGGCCGGGGCTTCTGGGGCATTTGCCTCAATAAGCCCATTTACGACGGCAGCCACCAAATCCCCCGGCGACCAAATACGACCGCCTATGACCACCGGATCCGGCTCGGTCGTGAGATCGGCGAAGTCGGTGACCACCGGGGCGAATCGGGGAATTCCCCCGATTCGAGGGCCGCCCGCACTGTCGAAGGTGACAGCCGTACGCCGAACGCGCACGGTGGGCCGGTTCCGGTCCCCCGCCGAGATCGCCCATACGGAGTTCACTGTGCCGATGCTCATGCCAAAGCCAACAGTCATTGCTATCCCGTCAACGCACCGTGACCACGGCCCCACAGGCGTACCAACCATGTGATCGCGGTCGTTTTCCAAACAGCGCGTTCAGGTTAGCTGGCGCATGCCGGATGTGAATATCGAATCCGGAGAAAAGATTTCGCGTCCAGTAGCGAAGATGGCGAATCTACTGGTCAAGTAACTGAGACATCAAGATCGAAACGGACTACGCGGCAGAACAATACCGGTCGGTTCTAAAATGGCAACGCCCCAGCGAACTCAAATTCCAAACCAACCGGTAGGCGATGAGTGTCCGAAAAACAAAACCGCAACGTCAGTTTGGGAGTGTGAGATACCGATCACTGGTCGGTTGCTGCCTCGAATTCCCCAATGCGTGGAGGCTCGCCGTCCGTGATTCGCGATGAATTCTTCTCTACTACAAGTGATGTCGTAGCGAGCAAACGGATCATTACAACTCACACAACACGGCACATATAGGAGACCCCACGGGCGGGCAGGGGCCTATCGGATTCGCAGCCGCCCCCGGCGCGGATAGCTTCCACCCGAAAATGACGACCGCCGCAGGCGAACCGAGTCGCATGCGGCGGTCGTAGAGTCCTGAAACTAGCGGCCTCGCACCAGCAATGGCAGGAGCCGCCGCGGCCGGTTCACCGCACCGCCGCGCACCACATTCGGCTGCCGCGCACCGACCAGTCGGTCGAAGTCACCGCCACTGCGCGCCGGACGATCCAACCGCCCGGCATTGAAGTCGTCCACCAGCTGCCGCACCGTCTGCTGCGCACATGACTTATTGGTCCCGATGAACCCGGTCGGCCCGCGCTTGATCCAGCCGGTCACATACGACCCGGGCACCACCGCGCCACCGGACTCCTCCAGCACGCGCCCATCGAGATTCGGCACCACACCGGCCTTCTCATCGAACGGCACGCCGGACAACGCCACACCGCGATAGCCCACGGAGGTCAGCACCAGACCGGTGTCGAGGGTCTCGACATCCTCGGTGGCCACCGCATGCACCGCACCGTCATCACCGGTGACGAGCGCGGTGCGCACCACCTCGACCCCGGTCACCCGATCCACGCCGGTGAAGGCCGTGGGCGAGGACAGATACCGGAACACGATCCGCTTACGCCCGCCGGTCGGCCGTTCGGCCAGCCCGCGCAGCAGCTTCAGCTTGTGCTCCACCTTCTGCGACATACCGGCGACCGGTTCGGGGATCTCACCCTCGACCACGATATCCACGTCCGCGCCCAGCAGGCCCACGAATTCCGGCGCGGTGAAGGCGGATTCGGCCGGACCGCGTCGTCCGAGAATCACGACTTCTTCAATCTTGCTGCGCCGCAGGGCAGATACCGCACGCGGCGACGCTTCGGTATCGATCAGCAGTTCCGGATCAGTGGTGAGAATGCGCGCGACATCAAGCGCCACATTGCCATTGCCCACGATCACGGCCCGCTGCTGCGACAGATCGAAGAACCGGCCCTCTTGATCGGGATGC
Source organism: Nocardia sp. NPDC051030 (assembly GCF_040683015.1). Classification (NCBI taxonomy): domain Bacteria; kingdom Bacillati; phylum Actinomycetota; class Actinomycetes; order Mycobacteriales; family Nocardiaceae; genus Nocardia; species Nocardia sp. NPDC051030. Next base: position 372,529 of record NZ_JBFBCD010000004.1, read on the forward strand.
CCGTTGTACCACGCGACGAACTCGGTGGCGGACACGCTGCCGGGCAGTCCTTCACCCGGAATGCCGAGCTTGCGATCCGACGACGCACCGACGGCGTAAACCACCGCATGGTGATGCGCCAACAGCTCTTCATGCGAAACATGTTGGCCGACATTCACATTCAGGTACGACCCGAACCCAGGCTGCGCCGAGATCACATCGAAGAGCTGGCTCACCTGCCGCGTCTTGGTGTGATCCGGCGCGACACCGAACCGAGCAAGCCCGTAGGGCGTGCTCAGCCGATCGAACACCGTCACGGAAACGCCCGGCTGCGTGAGCAATTCATCGGCCGCGTACATGGCCGACGGCCCCGAGCCGACGATCGCCACCCGCAGCGGCTCCCGCCCGGGCTTGACCTCCGCCGCCGGAATCGGCCGCGCCAGAAGCGGTCTCGGCCGTTCCTCGCGGTAGAAGTCGGCATTGATCTCGATGAAGGGCAGCTGCTCGTCGGTCAGCTTCTTCGTCGAGGTGATGGCGTCCACGGGGCAGGCGGTGGCGCAGGCCCCGCAGTCCACGCACGCCTGCGGGTCGACGTACAGCATCTCCGCCGTCCGGAAATCCGGCTCATCGGGCGTGGGATGGATGCAATTGACCGGGCAGGCATAGACGCAGGAGGCGTCACTACAGCAGGACTGGGTTACGACGTACGGCACTGTACGACTCCCTTACGCTCAGGCCGCTTTGCCGGCGCGGATGGGCTCCGACCGGTAGCGGGAGGCGGTTCCGGCAATGCCGAGGACCTTCCACACGCGCTTGGCGATCGGGTTCATCAGGCCGATTTCCTGGGCCAGCGCCCGCACGTCGATGAAGTAGTCGCTGAAGACCTGCTTGGATTCCTTCGACCCGTAGAACAGCTCCTTGCGGACCGTGTCCGGGATGTCGAACTCCTGGAAGAACTTCTTGGGCGGCGTCGCGATGGAGCGGCCCAGGATGAACATGACGATCGGCATGGCGATCGACAGCACCAGGCGGGTGGGCACGTTCTTCTCCGGCACGTGATGCTTGAGGAATTCGTGCGCGAAGGAGATGTGGCGGGCCTCCTCGGCGACGTGAATCGCCATGACGCCGCGCATGATCGGGTGCACATCCTCGCCGGAGCGCAGGATCTGCTTCTGAATGTGGTCGATCGGCTCCTCGCCGGCGAGCACGGCCATGAAGAACAGGTTCGGGAACATGACCGCGACGGGCACGCCGAGCAGACGCAGCTGCCGCACGATCGGGCCCATGCCCGGAACGTCGACGCCGATGCGGTTGACCATCTCCTGGAACATCTGGGTGTGGTTCAGCTCTTCGGACATCTCGTGGGTGCAGTACCGGAATTCCGGGTCACCGTTCGCGAGGCCGAAGGTGTGGTTGACCATGCCGCTGATCAGGATGGACTCGAACTGCAGGCCGACCTTGGCGATATTGGCCTGCCGGTACATGCCGACGGCGATCTTCTGCTCTTGCGTCAGCGCCCGGTACCAGGGATGCCGGCCGAGCGGGTCCGCGGAGGCGGGCAGGATCCAGCGCTCGGGCTTGGCATTCGCGTCGAAGTCCGGGTTTTCCCAGTCGATGTCCTCGAAGGGGTCGAAGTTCTTGTTGACCGACCCTTCCGACAGCAGCAGCAGCTTGTTCGCATAATCCTGTGCTTCGGCAACCACGGGGTCGTAGTCAACGGGTGTCGTGGTCGGAGACATCGTCGTCACCTCTCCAGTCGGTGTCGTTATGTGTAATCAAAAGTTACACGTAACCGGAGTTAGCGTCAACAACCTGCTAGCCAGATGCTTGCATGAGCCAGCACCAGGGGACACACCATGAAGGACGAACCGGTCGGTAACCGGTGATCAGAGCCGCTCGGAGCCGTCCAGCGAAGGTTCAGAGCGCCGCGACCCGCGTCACCCTGCGGAAGAACCCGGTCAGCGAATGCGGCCGATGGCCGTTCGAATCCTGGGCCAGCATTGCCTGCCGGGCCGCAATGGCAGCGCCATCCGCGATCGTGCGTTCCGGATCAGAAGCCACGACCACGGGCCGGGCCAGCTGCGCGGACAATACGGCCGCCACCTCCGGCGGCCGCGCCGCACCGCCCACGACCAGCACCCGATCCACATCGGCCATGGTCACATCGGCAATCCGCAGGCATTTGTAGACCAGCCGCAGCGACCGCTCGATGTGCTCGGTGCGCAGATCCCCCGCATCGGCATCGGACTGCACCCGCGAGACCACCGCCGAACCCGTGGCCCGGCGCATCTGCTTGGCCACCAGGCCGCCGAAGGCCCGGCCGCCGTACTCCTCCGAATGCAGCGGCAGTCCCACGATCGGATTGGTGGGCGTGCCCGCCCCGACCCGGACCAAGGTCACGTCCAGACCCGAGCCGCCCAGGTCGTAGATCAACGCCAGACCCGGTGTGAGCGGCCCACGTTCGGCTTGCAGCCAGGTAGCGGCGGCAATGGGTTCGGCGACCAGCAGGGCATCCTCGAGCCCCACCCCGTTCAGAGCCGTGCGCAGGTCGGCCACCAGGTTCTCGGAGTACCCGGCCGGATGGGTGACGGCAATGCCCGTCTCCCCTCCCGCCGGAGCCTTCCCCAGCACCTCCTCGATAACGCTGTAGGCCACGGTCGCAACGAGATCCGCGGCCGACAGCGCCCGGTGGCCGACCCGCGCGACCGGCGCCCCGCGCTGGGTCAGATCGGCGAATTCGGTGATGACCCGCCCGTGCCGGGGTATGCGCCCGACCCGGGCGGTACCGGAACTGTCGAAGGTGAGGGTGGTCCGCCAGGTGGTGGGCGGAGCTCCTCGACGTCCCGGCGGATATTTGCCTGATTTATCGGCTGCCGTAGCGCACACCGTATTGACCGTGCCGATACTCAAGCCCACACCGAACGCCATCACATCCACCTCGATCGACGAGTCGTATACGTCAGCTGCTCTGACCCGACCCGGGATTCATGCAACTCCTGCGCCGGATGCTTGCCAACCACCGGACACGCGGTTGTCCGCACGTGCGCCTCATTCCGGACACGACCGCACTGGCCAGCGGGGCGGGGGCGGACAGATTTCCGGCCACGCTGATCGCGCAAAGTTTGCCCGGCTTCGGCGCTTCGCCGGACGTGGGAACAACGAGGCCGGACGGTACGGGTGGGGCCGGTGCGGCGGTCCACAGACGAAAATCGCCCCCGCTCCGGACAATTCGGAGTGGGGGCGATTTCTCGCACCTGTGCGCCGAAGCGCGAAACTACTTCGTCGAAGTCGACAGCATCGACGAGCTCAGGATCGACACCATGCTGTACGCCAGGTTGATCATGTCCGAGGCGACCCCGGTATTGCCCATGAGCATCTTGGCCAGCGGACCCAGGAACTTCATCGCCGTCGTGACCAGCGTGCTCATCGAATCCACGTCCAGCCCTTCGGACTTGGAGTTCTTATCGGTCGACGGGGCCTGCCCGCCCGGATTCGCCTGCCCGCCGGGCGTTTGCGCGCCCGGATTGGGTAGCGCGCCCGGCGAGGCCGGATTCGGCTGTGCCCCGGGGCTACCCGCGCCCTGGTTGCCACCCGGCGCGGCCGGAGCCTGCGGCTTGATCGGCGCGGCCACCGGCTTCACGCCCGGAACCACCCCGGCCGCGTCACTCGGCTTCGACTGCTCCTTGCCCGGAGCCTGCGCGGGCTGCACGGTCTCCGGCTGGGCCGACTGCACCGGCTGCGGTACCTCCGGCTTTGCGGCCTGCGGTTGCGCAGGAACCTGCGGCTGCACCGCTTCTCGCGGCTGGGCCTGCGATTGCGCCCCTCCCGGCTGTGCGACCTGCGGCTGCACCTGGGCCTCGGGCGCGGCACCGGGCTGTCCCGGAGCCTGTTCCTTGGCCGGTTCCCCCGGCTTGGGCAGGAACTGATCCTGGAATTCCTGCCAGGTCAGCACCTCGCTCTGCCCCGGCTGCGCCTGCGGGGCAGGATCATTCGCCGGTGCGGGCTGCGCCTGCGGTGCCGGTTGCGCCTGCGGTGCGGGCTGGTTCGCCTGTGCGGGCTGCGCCGGGGGCACGGGCTGGTTCAGGTCCGCGGGCAGGGCCGGAGGAGCGGGCTGATTCAGGTCCGCGGGCTGAGCCGGAGCCACGGGCTGAGCCTGGGGCGCGGGCGGATTCGCCTGTGCGGGCTGGGCTTCGGGGGCCGGGGCCGTCTTGTCGGTGTTGTTGGAGACCTTCTCGGTCGGATCCGTCGACGGGATCGGGAGTCCGAGCAGGTACGACGCGAGACCGGTGGTGATGGTGATCGCGTGCCGCAGCTGACCTTCGGGGGTCTCCAGCAGTTGCGCGTCCTCGGAATTGGCGCCATTGCCCATCTCGAGGAAGACGTCGGGCACCTGGGTCAGGGCCGGTCCGGCGATGTCATTGCGGGTTTGCAGGCCCTCGACCGCGCCGTTGTATCCCGCGACCGGGAATCCGGCCTGCGCGTAGGCGTCTCGCATGGCCCTGCTCGCGGCGAGTCCGGCGACGGACTGCACCTCATTGGCCTTGGCGTCCGGAATCGGCAGCTGCGGCACGATGAGGTGGAAGCCGCGGGCGTCGGCGGGCCCGCTGTCGGAGTGGATGCTGACCGCGACGTCCGCTCCGGATTGGTTTGCGGCGCGGGCGCGTTCGTCGACGCAGCCGCCCCAGCCGGTGTCGTCGGGCCGGCTGAGCACGACCTTCGCGCCGAGCCCCTCCAGCGAGGTGCGCACCAGTTGGGCGACGTTCCAGTTGATGGTGTGCTCGGGGACCCCGTGCACGCTGCTCATGCCGGTGGTCTGGCACGCCTTGGTGCCGCCGCGGCCATCGTCGACCAGCTTGGCGACGTCCTGATTGTGGTTGGGTCCCTGATGCCCCGGGTCCAGGAAGATGGTCTTCCCGGCCAGCTTCTGGGGCAGATCGGGCAATGTGGGCGCGGCCAGGGCGATGCCCGGGATGAGCCCGGCCACGGTCGAGAATGCCGCGGCGGTGACAGCGGTGCAGATACCGGCCTTCAGAATGCTCGGCTTCATAACGGTGACGGCGACCCTGGCCGGGACGCCCCTCCCTTCCCACTAGTAACACGAGTAACACCAAACCCAGCTGTTACTTTGGCAACATCAGTTACCGTCTGGCAAGCTACTTGATGGAACTGTTACCAATGGTCAGAGGACCAGAACCCGCAGATCAGGATGATTTCGACCGATGCGGGCAACCGACCACCCGGCCAACTATCCCGCAATCCCCACCCTCGGCCGTGGAGACTCGCCGAGGTCCCGAAGGGGCTGTGCCGGGACCTCGAGGCGACCGTGACTTACTGACTCGAGACTTTTGGGTTCGACAGATGGCGGAGCTAGCCCGCGACGATGCGGTCGCCGTCCACGTGAACGGCCTTCGTATCCAGGGCGCGCGGCGCGGGACCACCCGCGACCGAGCCGTCGAGATTGAACGAGCTGCCGTGACACGGGCACTTGATCAGCCCACCTTCGACCGAGTTCACCTTGCACCCCAGATGCGTGCAGGTGGAGGAGAAGCCATTGAACGTCCCGGCGCTGGGCTGGGTGACGACGGTATCGCCGCTGATGACGCCGCCGCCGACCGGCACATCGGCGGTCTTGGCCAATTCGACCGGATCCTGCTTCTTCTGCACAGGGTTCTTCCCCTGGGCGGGGTCCGATGCGGCGTACGCGGACTCGGTATTGCTGCTGCCGCAGGCGGCAACGGTCAAAACGGTGGCGGCCACCCCGGTGGCGGCGAGCGCGGTCCGCCGATCCATGCGGAAGCCGGGCGCGAGATTGTGATCGGGCATGGTTTCTCCTACCTCGGGGCGGACCGGTGCGGTCGGCCGCTGCTAGTTGGACGGGCGAAGGGGGCGCGCGGTTCACCGGTCGCGGCAACGGGTAGTCCGGAAGCCATGGGATTCGGGCGTCTCAGGCGCTGATCGGCAGGCGGCGCAGCGAGCGCAGGGCGTAGTGGACGCGAGTCTTGACGGTGCCGACCGGGACGCCGAAGTCGGCGGCCACATCCTGGTAGGCGCGGTCGCGCAGAATGACCTGGACCACGGCGTCACGTTGCGGTTCGGGCAGGCGGGCGAGGAGTTCGTCGACGAGGAGCCCATTGCTGATGGCCTCGGCGAAATCGGGCCCGGCGCACCGGGCCTCGGCCACGTCGCCGAGTTCGTCCCAATGAGCGTCGCCGGGGCGGCTGGCGCGCACCCGGGCGATATCGGTGAGGACATTGCGCTCGATGGTGAGCAGCCAGGTGCGGACGCTGCCACGCTCGGGGTTGTAGGTGGCGCAGGCCTTCCAGCCGCGCAGCAGGGTTTCCTGGACGGCGTGTTCGGCGAGTCCGGTATCGCCCAGTCGGCGCATGGCCCGCCAGTGCAGCAGTGCCTTGTCGGCGGCGAGGACGGCGGCGATACCGGTGTTGGTACAGAGTCGGGCGCAGTGCGCGGTACAGCCGGGCGGGCCGGTGGCGGCGCGTTGTCCGAGCGGGCGAAGGGTTCTCATGCCCTGAATATCGTGGGCAGCGGCCAGAAGAGAATCGGTAATTGCTGCCTATTTATTGGACACTCGTACTGGTCGGCTTTATATGAACCTGGGTGCACGCAATTTTTCTGCATATGTCCGTAATTCCGCCAATCTGCCCTAATCCGGCGCGAATTTCTGATACACCCCACCCGGGAGATTTCGGGGATCGCCCACGCCGCGGCTGCGGCGGGATGCAGCCGTGGGTTCAGAGAGTTCCGAGGGAGGAACACGTTGCGTGCACGCGCACTCGTGATCGCGGGGGCCGCTGGGTCCGCGCTGGTACTGATGGCATCCGGAACCGCGGCTGCCACGCCCGCCACCGACATCACGGTGGACGGGATCTACTTGGTGAATACCGATATCCAACCGGGCACCTACATCGGCGACGGCACGCCGGACCCGGCCACCGGCGGCTGTTTCTGGCGTCGACTGTGGAAGGTGCAGACTCCCGAGGATTATCCGGACCCCAACTACTACGTCACCGCAAGCGATTTCACGAAGCTCAAGCCGATCACCGTGGTGATCAAATCGACCGACGTCGCGTTCAAGACCGAGAATTGTGGTGCGTGGCATCTGGTTCCGAACGCACCGTCAACCGGTTCGGCCGGGTAATAACGGCCGATTCCGACACTGCCTCGGTCCGGCACGAGCCACTAGTGTGAGCCGCATGACGCGGCGCAAGATTCTCATCACGGGTGCGAGTTCCGGACTGGGCGCGGGCATGGCCCGCGAGTTCGCGCGGCGGGGCCGGGATCTGGCCCTGTGCGCGCGACGGGTCTCCAATCTGGAGGAGCTGCGCGATGAGCTGCTGGCCGCGCATCCCGGCATCAAGGTCGCGGTGCGCGGGCTGGATGTGAACGACCATGACGCGATACCGAAGGTGTTCGAGGAATTGCGCGAAGAGCTCGGCGGCCTGGACCGGGTCATCGTGAACGCCGGGCTCGGCAAGGGCGCCAAGATCGGGACCGGTCGCGCGGACGCCAATATCGCCACGGCCACCACGAATTTCGTGAGCGCGCTGGCTCAGGCCGAGGCCGCCATGAGCATCTTCCGAAGCCAGGATGCCGGGCATCTGGTGCTGATCTCGTCGATCAGCGCGGTGCGCGGGCTGCCCGGGAAGAAGGCGGCGTACGCGGCCAGCAAGGCCGGATTGTCGGCGCTGGGTGAGGGGCTCGCGATCGAATTGCGCGGGACGCCGATCAAGGTGACCACGGTGCAGCCCGGCTTCATCGCCACCGATATGGCGTCCCGGGCGGGCGATGCCAAACTCATCGCGCCGCTGGACAAGGGCGTGAACGCCATGGTCGCCGCCATCGAGCGCGAGGCCGTGCGCGCCTCGGTTCCCGAATGGCCGTGGCGGGTGCTGGGATTCGTGATGCCGATGCTGCCGCGCGGCGTCATGCGGCGCATGGGCTGAGCCCGCTGCACGCACTCGTGTCGGAGGCCGATCCCGGCCAAATCCTCGCCGGGATGCCTCCGGCCTACGTAGCATCGGCGCAATGGCGAAGTTCACCACCTGGGACGGTCTCGAGCTCAACTACCGCGTGTGGGAGGGCGAGGGGCTGCCTGTGGTCTTGCAGCACGGCGTCGTCGCCGATACCAATGCCAATTGGATGAGCGTCGGCGTGGTGGCGGCCTTGCAGAAAGCCGGGCATCACATCATCTCCCTGGATGCGCGCGGGCACGGGCGCTCGGAGAAGCCGCATGATCCGGCCCGCTACGGGTGGGAGGCCATGGCCAAGGATGTGCGGGCGCTCTATGACGAGCTCGGGCTGGATCGGGTTGCGCAGGTGGGTTATTCGATGGGCGCGGTGATCTCGCTGCTGGTGGCGAGCACCGACAGCCGGGTCGAGAAGCTGGCCATCGGCGGCGTCGGGTGCGGTGTGGTGGATTGTGGCGGCATCGATTGGCGAGTCATCAAGGCCGAGGACATTATCGCCTCCATGCGGGGTGACGGGTCCGAGGCGGTGCCGCTGGCCAAGATGTTCCGCATGCTCGCCGACGCGCTGGGCGCGGACCGCGAGGCGATCAGCGCCGTCGCGGCCGGATTGAACACCGCTCCGCTCGAAAGCCTTTCCGGCATTACGATTCCCAGCCTGGTGCTGGCGGGCGACAAGGATCCGTTCGCGGCCGAACCGGAACGTCTCGCCGCCGCCCTGCCCGATGCCCGCTGCGTGGTGGTGCCGGGTGATCATCTCGGCGCGGTCGTCGACCCTGGTTTCCATACGGCGCTGGTCGAGTTCCTGGAGTGAGCTTGCCCGGACTGTCGCACAGCGACTTCCGGGCAAGCCGTGCCGTCGTCAGTTCTGATGGCGGTGCGGCACGAATTCCAGGGTCAGCAGCGCGACCGCCGTGATCAGCACCTCGCGCCAGCGCAGCAGCACGAACCGCTGGTCGGAGAAGGAGTTGAACTTGCGCAGGAATCGGTACAGCGATTCCAGCCGGATCAGCGGATCACCGGCGCGCACGGCCACATACACCAGCTGCATGGTCCGGGAGCGTTCCTTCTCGGCGAAGATCTCCGGAAAAGCCGCGAAGGCCAGCGAGATTCGGGTGATGCCGCGCGCGCGGGCATAGTCCGTCAGGTCCACGATCATGCGTTCGTCGAGGCCATTGGGTGCGTCGTGCCGCCGCCACGGCACGTCGAGGCTGAGCTCACGGCCATTATTGGAGACGCCGTAGCGCTGGAATCCGGCGATCTGCCCCTGTTCATCGCGGGCGATGACGACCAGCATGCCGGGATGCCTGCCGTCGAGCAGGTGATCCAGGATCATGGAGAAACCGCGGGTCTGCCGCCCGTGTCCCCATTCATCGACGATGGCGTACAACGCTTCTCGCTGCGGTTCGGTGAGCGCGACCTCGGGCACGATCTCGGTGGTGACGCCGAAGTTCTTGGTGCGGCTGACGGCTTGGCGCAGATTGCGGAAGCGGCGACCCACCATTTCGAAGTCGCCCACCTCGATCACCACGTCCCGGCCGACCGCGACCGAACGCAGGCCGCGGTGCTCGATGGCCCGCAGCTGCCACAGCTTCACCAGTTCGGGGCTCGCGCCCAGGACCGCGATGCGCCAGCCGTGATCGGCCGCGAAAACCGAGAAATCGGTGAGTAATTCGCCGAATCGGCGCTGGTCGCCAATGGGATCGCCGGAGACCACGGCAATCCCGAACCGGGTCCGGTAGGCGATGGCCGCCGAGGCCTCGGGATTGAAGAAGTAGCTCTTGGAGGAGTGCATGGCGAAGGGCGCCAAGGGATCTCCCTCGGTGCGCCGCACCAGGTCGGCCACGCGCGGCAGCTGTTCGGGCTGCGGGCGACTGCCGACGGGCAGCATGAGCACCGCGCCGCTGGCCGCCAGGAAGACGAAGCCGACCACCGGATGTGAGGCCCGGTAGCTGAAGTTCGCGACCACCAGCACCATGACGGCCGCGGTGAGATGCGGGAGGGTGATGGGGCGGCGCAGGTGCAGCCCGCGCGCGACGAACAGTCCGGCGATGGAGACCGCCACGAACCAGGCGTAGTCATTGCCTTCGGCGGGCCCGCGCTCGGCCGCCCACACCAGCACTACCGCGCCCAGGACCAGGGCTCCGATCAGTCCGACGCGGGTGTTGGGTCCGGCGGTGAAGGCGGTGTCACGGTAGGCGGTAAGCGTCTGATTCGCTACGCGTTCTTCACGCATTTCGCCCCCTGCTCTCCGCGGACCGGCCATTCACCAGTCGTCTCCCCATGGTGATCCTCCCGAACTCCTCTTCGACACACTATGCCGAAGAGACCAAAACCGGCATACGGTTTATTCCGCCCACCCCGGGCCCGGACCCTCCAGAACGGGGTCGGTGATGCCGCCCGGACAAGCCAATCCGAGGGTGTCCCAGCCCGCCAGTTTTGAACCGTCGGCGTAGGCGGACCGGAAGAATTCCAGCACCGTGGCGGCCGGGTCCGCACTCTTCCTGGCGTCGCCGTAGGCGAGGTAGGCACTATGCCCGGACCCGCTGGTCACCCACTTGGCGGCGGCCGGGCGCAGCGGAAGTTCGCTCAGCCCCGCGGGTTCGGGCGCGGTGTAGGAGTAGAGCATCGGCTGGGGCACCTTGTCGTCGCCGAACCAGAAGCCCGCGCTGATGACCTCACGCGAATATGCTTCGCGCGTCACGGGATCCACCGTGTCAGGCATCACAATCTTACGCTCGGAGAATCGCTGCACCGCGAGATCGAAACTGTGCCAGAAGAGTTGGACCGGACTGATCTTGCCGGAGTAGTCGGCACTGAACTCCTCGAGTATGCGGCCGACCTGGCTCTGCACCCGGAAGGCGCGGTGCGCGGCGATCGGGTCGTAGGTGTGGTGTTCGAAGTCGTCGGCGAAGGGGCGGCCGTGATCGGGCAGGTCGAACGGGGTGGGGTGCGCGAGCGCGACCTCGACACCCAGGTCGCGCAGCCCGCGCATGGCTTCGGCGTAGAAGCTGGCCACGGACTGGCCGCGTAAGGGGATCTCGTCCTGGGTGCCGCGGTCGGTGGACAGCCGCAGCACGTGGTCGAAGAAGTCGAAGGCGCAGGTGAAGACCGGGCCGGTGGTGGCGTCGCCGAGCGGGACGGTGGTCCAGCCGCGGGCGGTCAGCCGGTAGGTGATGTGCCACCAGTGGTTGCGGCGAATGCCCTTCGCGAGCGCCACCTTGCCGATGACCTGCGCGAATCGGTGCAGGGTGGCCTTGGTGGGCAACCACGCTTCGAGGGGGATGGGCGGCAGGACTTCGTCCGCTCCGGCGGCGAGGATCGCGGTTCCCGCGGCTTCGGCCATTTCCCTACCCACTTTCGTCGAGACGGTCGTGTTCGAGGTCGGCGGTTCAGCGTCATGCTACTCAGCTACCCAGTGGCTATACCGACGGCGCGGCGGTAGACCGGTACCCGCGTACCGGTAATAACCCGCAACCCACCTGCGATCACTGTGAAAGACGCAGTAGTGCAAGATATTTCGCAGTATCCTGGACGTTCCCCACGCAATGCCGGAGATCTTCCGAAACAAGGGACAGGGGGTAGATCCGCATGGCGGACATCACCGTAGGGACGGCGTATGCCGTCGTCGTCACCGCGGTCACCGACCCGATGGAGGTAGAGGGCATGGCATGGGAGCGGGCGGTCGAGTACCTCCCGAGCATCGATTCCCAAGCCATGCAGACCTGGGTCCGGGCGCAAGAGGGTAGTTCGCTCCGACACGGGGTCGTCATTCCCGGATCGCAGCGGCGGGTCGCGTCCCGGCAGCCGTATCGCGAGGTGTGTGTACCGTCGGCGGAATATCAATTGTTCAGCGCGGCGGTGCGTTCGAGGCCGATGCACGCACTGGAAGCGGCTCGGCGGGACGAAGATTCGCGGCGGCGAGCGCTACTCACCAGCCAACGGTGACATCGGGCGGTTTACACGGAAAAACCCCGGCGAGGTGCGTAGCCTCGCCGGGGCATTCCCGGAGTAAGGACGGGACAGGCGGCCGGCGCGATGACGGGTCGTTATTCGCTTTCAGGCGATTTCATCATCTGGAATGACGTGGTTCCCGTCGTGCCCGGCTCAGTTCCCGGTATACCTATTCAATCGTGTATTCGGTTGTGGCGCAAACCATTTAATTCGCCGCGAACAGGGAGGCGTAGACCACACGATCATGCTCGCCGACCAGCTGGCCGGTGATGCCGTCACCGGTCACGGTGTGCAGCCGCAGGTCGAGGTAGCGCTCCTGCTCGACCATGCGCACCTCGGTCGGAGCGGACATCCAGGACAGCACCTGCTCGGCCTGCTCGGCCCGGTCTCGCTCCAGCTCCGCACGCAGCCCGGCCAGGTCGCCCGCCGCGAACGGCTCGGCCTCGGCGCGCTCCGGCTCGGCATGCCATGCGGCGACACCGTAGGCGAAGCACACCAGCGGCATCCACATCTCGGCGAAGTAGCGCGTATCGGGCGCGATCTCCAGGCCCGCGAACCGCTCACCCACGAAGAACAGCGCGCCGAGCTGACCCGGCAGCAGTTCCAGTCGGCTGCGGAACTGGGTGAGCACCGCCCGCTTACGGGTGAGGAGCTGCTCCAGATGCCCACGCGCGGGCAGCTGGTAGCGACGATTGAGCGCCGCGATTTCCGGCCACAGCTTGCTGTAGCCCACCTGGCCGGTCAGGGCCAGGGCGCGGGGGCGCAATTCCACGGGCAGCATGAAGAACCACTGGTCGCGGCCCTCCAGGTAGCCGCCCTGCGCGGCCTGAACACAGCAGGCGTCGGTGAACATGCGGGTCTCCCCCGCACCGAGCAGCGCCGCCGAGCACAGCGCGTGATTCTGCGCGCTGTCCTGGATGTAGCCGATGTGCAGCGGCACGATGGCCACGCCCGCGGGCGCGCCATTGTGCAACTCCACGCTCCCGTATCCGGCGACCCGATTCAGCTTCAGCCCGGAGCGGGGCGGGACGATGCCCGGTCGCTCCGGCCCGTGAATGGGCACCATGGTGAGCGCGCCCGCGCGCTGCGGTGCGCCGAGCCGGTAACCGGTCAGGTCGACCGGCGCGCGGACGAGGGTGTCGAGTCGAGTCATGCCGATGCTCCTTGCAAGCTGTGCGTATCGAGGAACCGCAGTGCCACCTCGCGAATCCACTCCCCTCCGGTCGGGCAGTGCGCGAACATCCACGGCAGCAGGGCGGCGAAATCGTCCTGATGCCAGACGCCGTGCTGCGGCAGCGCCGGTACCGGATCGCGCAATGTCATGACATCGCGGCCGGTGAACTTGATCTGGCACAACACGATCGGCGTCTTGATACCGATATGCGGCAGGGTCTCCACCATGCGAGCCAGATCCCCCGGCATCCGGTTCTCATAGCCGTCGGTGACGAGGACGACGAGATCCGGTGCGGCATCGAGCGCGTCGAGCAGTCCGGTCGCGAGATCGGTCGGCCCTTGCTGCGCCGCACCGACCTCCACGACGGCCAATCCCGTACAGACCCGAGCCAGGACCAGCCGCAGCGCCTCGGCCTGCGAGAGCAGCGCCCATTCGCGCTCGCCGTAGCCGCGCATGGACTCCGAAGCGTCCAGCACCACCGCGACCGTCCCCGCCAGGCGCGGCAGGTCCCGGGTGGCGTCGGCGACGTAACCGACCAGCGCAGAACTCAATTCGCTTGCCGACCCACCCCGATAGATGCGCACCAGCGTTGCGGCGATATCCCCGCGATTGCTCACGGTGACAATCGGCTCCCGCTCCCGCACGGGCTCGAGCGGCGCGACCGGCTCGGTCAGCACAGGCACGCCATACGTCCCCGGCGCATACAACTGCCGCACCCGCTCAACAGCCGCCGCCGGATTCACACTGAACCGCAACAGCATTCGCCGCAACTCCGGCGAATCGACATCGCCCTCCGCGATCCTCCGAACGCACCCACGCGCCGTCGCCTTACCCAGCGCATGCTCGAAGCAGTCCACCAGCGACGGCCGCCGCGCGGCAATCAGCAGCTCGGCATCCGGATGATCCAGCACGAACCCCAGAATCGCCCGAGTGGTGTGCTTGTGATTGACCCGCATGCGCCGCAATGCGAGCAGAACCGTCACCACCACATTCGGCGTAAGCCCGAAAAGCAGTGCCCGCGTACCCTTGTCGAGATTGACGCGAGTGGTCACATCGACCCCGACTCGCGAACTCGCCAGCACCTGCAGAAGCACCCGCGCCCGCTGTTGTTCCCCGACTCCGGGCACCAGAGCCAGCAACACGTACCCCTCCGGATCGGCCCGATAAGCCTCCCGGTGCAGTTCCGCATCGTCCCACGTCACGACACCGGCCTTGGACAATGCCAGCGGCGCGCGGTGGGTATGAAAGTGGTGAAGCAGTGCAGCGGTGTTCATCCCAGAAGTGTAGGAACGATCACACCGCACAGGCTATTGATTTTCTTTGCCCGTCATGCTGTTTGGAGGATGTGCCGCGCTCCCCCGTGCGCCACGCTGCGCACGGGGATGGTCATGAGCGCGGCATCACAACGCCTCGTCTAGGGAGTAACGATGGCGAAGTCGGGGTCGGGGTTGTCGAACAAGCCCGCAAGACGGACGAAGCTCTGGGCGTCGCCCTCGATGGTGAGGGCTCCGGAGGAGACTGCCGCGCCGAGGTCTTGGCCGGCGAGGAGAACGCCGATCAGGGTGGCTCGGGTGAGGGTGAAGGTGACGTCGGCGGAGGGGAGGTTGTCGCCGTCTCGGCGGTCGTAGTGGATGAGGACGCCATTGCGGAGTTCGAGGCGGTGGGTGCGCTTCTCGTCGGTGAAAACCCAGTCGCTGACCGCCTTTTCGTGCCAGGCCTTGGGGCCGTCCAAGCGGAGGGACATGGCGTCGAAGACCTGATTCACGCTCAGTGCGGCCATTACGGTCGGCGCATTGGTCTTGATCGGGGTGCCGACGCTGCCATTGCGGAGTTCATAGGCACCCATCAGGTAGAAGTTGCGCCAGGTGGCGTTCTCCGCGCCATAGCCGAGTTGATCGAAGGTGCTGGCCTGCAAGGTTTTCGCGGCCTCGTTCGAGGGATCGGCGAACAGGACGTGGTTGACCACCTGGGCGACCCAGCGGTAGTCGCCATTGTCGAAGGAGACCCGGGCCTTGCGCAGCACTTCGTCCGCGCCGCCCATGAAATCCACGTAGCGCTTGGCGGATTCGACCGGCGGGTGTTCCCACAGGTGCGCGGGGTTGCCGTCGAACCAGCCCATGTACCGCTGGTAGATGGCCTTCACATTGTGGCTGACCGAGCCGTAGTAGCCGCGGGTGCTCCAGGAAGCGGTGACGGCGGGCGGGAGTTCGATCATTTCGGCGATCTCGGCGCCGACATAGCCTTGATTGAGTCGGCGCAGGGTCTGGTCGTGCAGGTAGGCGTACAGATCCCGTTGCAGGGAAAGGTATTCCACCAATCGATCGGTGTCCCAGGTGGGCCAGTGATGTGAGGCGAACACGACATCGGAGTCGCGGGCGAACAGATTGATCGACTCGGTCAGGTACTGCGACCACACGTGCGGGTCGCGCACGAGCGCACCACGCAGGGTGAGCAGATTGTGCTGGGTGTGAGTCGCGTTCTCCGCCATGCAGAGTGCGCGGTGGTCGGGGAAGTGGAAGTTCATCTCCGACGGGGCCTCGGTGCCCGGGGTGATCTGGAAGACGATGCGCACCCCGTCGAGCGTCTCCTCCTGCCCGGTGTGGGTGATATCGAGCGTCGGCGCGATCACGGCGACGGTGCCGAGCGAGGTGGTCTGCCCCAGGCCCGCACCGACCTGCCCCTTCGGCCCGCGCGGCAGGAAGGCACCGTACATATACGCGGCGCGGCGCATCATTGCCGTTCCGGCATATACGTTTTCGGCGACCGCATGCTCGAGGAATCCCGCCGGAGCCAGCACCGGGCAACGGCCCGCCTCGACGTCCTCGACCGTGATGACGCCCATAGCGCCGCCGAAATGATCGCCGTGCGAATGGGTGTAGATCATTCCGGTGACCGGCTTGTCACCACGGTGCGCGCGGTATAGCTCCAGCCCGGCCTTCGCGCTCTCGGCCGAGATGAGCGGATCGATCACGATCACACCGGTTTTGCCTTCGATCAGCGTCATATTCGATATGTCCAGGCCGCGGATCTGATAGATCCCCTCGGTGACCTCGTAGAGCCCCTGCCGGATATTGAGCCCGGACTGCCGCCACAGGCTGGGATGCACGGAGGCCGGGCACGCGCCCTTCAGGAAGTCGTAGGAGTCGTTGTCCCAGACCACATTTCCGGCGTCGTCCTTGACCACCCCGGGTGTGAGCGCGGCGATGAACCCGCGATCGGCATCCTCTTGATCAGTGGTGTCGGCGAACGGCAGATCCGCGGCGGCCCGCTGCTGCTGTTCGACGATGTAGCTGCTCGGTTCGGTTTCTGCGCTCACTACCCTGCCTCCTGCTCGTATTACGGAGTGACGATGGCGAAATTCGGATCAGGCTTGCCGAAAAGTCCCTTCAGAGTGGCCAGGACGGCGATATTGCCGTCGACTTTGATGTCGCCCTTCATGATTGCGTCCTGCATGCTGCCGCCGCCGATCATGTTCTGGATGAAGCCGCCGCGGGTGAGCGTGATGGTGGCGTCGGGGGCGGGCAGGCCGTCGTCGGGCCAGCGGTCGTAGTGGATCATCACGCCATTGCGCAGTTCGGCGCGATGCACCTGGTCATTCTTGTCACTGAACTTCCAGTCGGTGACCACATGCGTATCCCACGCCTTGGGGCCGTCCACGAACAGCGAGATGGCGTCGAAGGCCTGGTCCACGGTGAGCGCGGCCAGCAGGCCCTTCGAGTTCGCCGAGGTGGGCGTGCCGAACGAGCCATTGCGCAGCTCGTGCGCGCCGGACAGGTAGAAGTTGCGCCAGGTAGCGTTCTCCGAGCCGTAGCCGAGCTGTTCGAAGGCACTGGCCTCCAGGTCTTTCGCCTTCTTATTGTTCGCATCGGCGAAGATGACGTAGTTGGTCAGCTGCACGGACCACCGGAAATCGCCTGCGTCATAGGCCTTCTGGGCCTTCTTCAGCACCTCGTTGGCGCCGCCCATGGCGTCCACGTGCCGCCTGGCGTTATCGACCGGCGGGTGCTCCCACAGATGTGCCGGATTGCCGTCGAACCAGCCCATGTACCGCTGGTAGATGGCCTTCACATTGTGGCTGACCGACCCGTAGTAACCGTGTGAGGACCAAGCCTTTTCGATGGCGGGCGGCATCTGGATCATCTCGGCGATCTCGCTGCCGACATAGCCCTGGTTCAGCAGCCGCAGCGTCTGATCATTGAGGTACGCGTACAGATCCCGTTGCTGGGTAAGGAATTCCACGATCTTATCGGTGCCCCAGGTCGGCCAGTGGTGCGAGGAGAACACCACATCCGATTGGCGCGCATACAGATTGATGGATTCGGTGAGGTACTTCGACCACACATGCGGGTCACGAACCAGCGCGCCACGCAGGGTGAGCAGATTATGCAAGGTGTGCGTGGCGTTCTCGGCCATACACAGAATGCGGCGGTCCGGGAAGTAGAAGTTCATCTCCGACGGCGCCTCGGTGCCCGGCGTCATCTGGAACACCATGCGGACGCCGTCGATCACCTCTTCCTGCCCGGTCTTCTCGATATTGATGGTGGGATCGAGCAGGCTGACGGTGCCGACCGACGTGGTCTGCCCCAGGCCCGCACCGATCTGCCCCTTCGGGCCGCGCGGCAGCGCAGCGCCGTACATGTAGGCGGCACGCCGCGCCATGGCGGTGCCCGCATAGATGTTCTCCGACACCGCATGTTCGAGCAGACCGGAGGGCGCGACCACCGGACAGCGACCCGCGGCCACATCCTCGTGAGTGGTGACGCCCAGCGAACCGCCGAAGTGATCGACATGCGCATGCGTGTAGATGAGCCCGGTGACCGGGCGATTGCCCCGATGCTCGCGGTACAGCGCCAGACCAGCCGCCGCGGTCTCATTGGAGATGAGCGGGTCGATGACGATGACACCGGTCTGCCCCTCGATCAGCGTCATGTTCGACAGGTCCAGCCCGCGCACCTGATAGAAGCCGGGCGCGACCTCATAGAGCCCCTGCTTGACGGTCAGCTGCGACTGCCGCCACAGGCTCGGATTGGCCGAGGACGGGCAGGTGCCCTGGAGGAAGTTGTAGGAGTCGTTGTCCCACACAACCTTCCCCTTGTCGTCCTTGATGACGCCCGGTTGCAGCGCGGCGACGAAACCACGGTCGGCATCGGCGAAGTCGGTGGTGTCGGAGAACGGCATGGTGTCGACGATCTTCTTGTTCGCCTGCGCGATGCCGTCGGTCGGGTCGGTCTGTGTACCGGAGGGATTCACCTCGTCCGAGGACCCACACGCGCTGAGCGCCGAGCCGACACCGACTGCGGCTAATGCTGCCGCCCCGACACCGAACACCCCTCGCCGGGACACACCGCCCCACCTCTTGCCCTGATTGTCCGCGCCCTCGACCTTGTCGCCGTCGTCCACTTCGCTCTCCTGCCTTCCGAGCACCAGCCAAGCAACAGTTAACTGATTGTTGTCTACATTCCCGATAACGATTCGCTCACAGCGCTCGCCATGTCATCCACGCATTTGCTGCAATGCCGACATTAACTCATATTGCAGTTAGACTGCAATAGTGATGCGTTCCGAAACACCCCACCCCACCCACTTCGCCACTTCCCCCGCCCGCTGTGATCGGATTCAGTCATGACCGCAGACGCCACCCCGGTCCGCCGACGCAGGCGCAACCCGGAACAGACCCGCAAGGCGATCGTGGACGCGCTGCTCGAGGAACTCAAGAACGGCCGATTCGCCCCCGGCGCGAAGGACATCGCCGAACGCGCCGGTATCTCCGAGCGCAGCGTCTTCGTCCACTTCCAATCCCTGGACGACATCCGGCAAGCGGTGGTCGAAGCCCAGTCCGACTACGTGGAGACGCTGATCGTCACCCCGGATCCGACACTCCCCCTGGACAAGCGCATCGACGCGGTGGTGAAACAAAGCGAGGCGATCTTCACCGCCCAACGCAACCCGCGCATTCTCGGCCTGCTGGAATCAATCTCCAGCAAGCCGATCGACGAGCGAATGCGCCTGACCGACAACCGAATCCGCGAAGCCTTGGCCCGCACCTTCGCACAAGAGCTGACCCGCAACGACACCCTCGACGAGGAACTCCTGAACCTCATCGAATCCACCGTCGGCTGGGCCTACCGCCATTCCCTGATCGACCGCCGCGGGCTCTCCCAGCGCGCAGCCTCCCACGCCATCGGCCGCGCGCTGCGAGCGCTTTTCGGGTGAATGACATTGCCCGGCTCGGCCTTCGGCCATCGCTGTCATTAACCGCACCGGTCAGAAACACGACTCGGGGAGCTCGTGACCGAAGCGCACGGCAGTACGGATATAGCGTGGTTACCTCGCCGGACGTACCCGACGTTGGCTCCCCAGCCAGGAGCCGCCCTCTCTCGTCCCAGCCTGGCTGGATGGCTGTGGTCCCGTTCCGGGACCAACAAGCAAAGACAAAACACGAAAAGACAAGAGATTCAAGACAAGAACAAGGACCAACGAGCAGCCGTGAAGCCTCCGATGGCCCCGCCGCTGCGCGTCTTAGGGGTAGAACACGTTCAGGAGGGACATGAGGCTGGGGTAAACGGACAAAACCCCGGCTCATGTCCCCTCTCGATGAACAGGCCACCCCGGCACCGGCGTGGCGCGGCCCGACACGCCGGGCGGTGGGGTGAGGGAGCTGTGGCGGTGGGGACACGCCGGAAATCCCGCCACCAGAGCTCCCTCACCGACCGCCAGCCGCAACAACGACGCGGTCGCCGGATTCCGGGGTGATGTGGGGCGGCTGGGTCAGGTGCAGACTGCGCTGCTACACGCCTGAATTGCGAGGTTCCGGGACCTGCGCGTCGTCTGGATGCTTCAGCGAACGCCGTACCCACAGCCAGGTCGCCGCCAGCATGACCACCAGCGCCGGTTTGCCGAGCACCAGTGCTACGGATCCGAGCAGCACCACCTTGTTCGCCGCATACAGCGGCACCATGATCACCAGGTGCAGCGCCCAGAAGACGAACCAGGCCAGGGTCACCTTGCGGTGCAAGCGGATTCGCGCGGCGGGGTCGGCGACCTCGGTGGGTTCGAGGCCGATTCGGCGGCAGATCCAATGGCTGAGCGGCTTCCCGGTGAGCAGCGTGACGCCGAAGGCCGCCGCCGCGACCGCGCAGATCAGCAGATCCGGCAGATAGAAGCCGCGGCCCTCGCCGGTGATGCCCACGAACAGCGAGAAGACCACCACCAACGCGACCGAAACCCCGACCACCCGCACCGAGTCACCCCTGGCCATCCGGTATCCGGCGATGCCGCAGGCCACCACGAGCGCGAGGAGTACGCCGACCTTCGCGTTCGCGGCCGCATAGCCGATCAGGAACGCGATGGCGGGGGCCGCGCCGTCCACGATGTGCTGCGGTCCACCCAGCGCCCGGAACTTGCCCCACATCTCGGACGCCGTGGACCGAGGCTGATCGATGGATTCCACTGTCACCTCTACAACCGTGTGAACTGTCATAGCTAATACTCCGCGATTCGAGGTTGCCACGGATCGACCCGGCATTGGGGACAACTCGCGGCAGCGGTTTCGTTGGACGGGAACTACATCGAGCCCCAGGACTGGAGCAGGTAGGTGACATTGGCGGCCAGTCCGGCGACGGTCGAAGCCAGGTCCAGGGTGGCGGAACCCAGGCTGATGATGGGGAAGTTCATGATGCCCTCTCTGTCGAACTCTCATTGTTATTGCAGTTCGACTGTAATAAGCTGGCTATTCACGAGCAAGAGGTCTATGACCGAGATCGCACTAAGGAGCAAACGGATGGCTAAGCTTCCCGGAGTGGACACACACCGGATATCACGCCGCTGGGTGCTGGGCATGGGCACGGCGGTCGTCGCGGGACTGGGGCTGGCCGCATGCGGATCCGACAGCGGATCCTCCACCTCGGCCACGAGTGAGCCCCCACACGATCCGAAAGACGTTGCCGCCGAGGCCTATACGTTCGGATACCCGCTCGTGCTCATGGATGTCACCCGCGCGGGTGCACTGCCGGTCAATCAGTTCGCCAATGCGGTCGCGCTGCCGACCCCGGACGAGAAGCAGGTGGTCCGGCTTAATCTGGACACCCTCTACTCCCAGGCCTGGCTGGATCTGCACCCCGAACCGCTGGTGCTTCAGGTGCCCGCCATGGAATCGGGGCGCTATTGGCTCATGCAGGTCCTCGATGCCTGGACGAATACCCGGCACAACCCGAGCAGCGTGAACCCCAAGGAACGCACCGGCAATGATGGGGCGCCGTACAACTATCTGCTGACCGGGCCGGGCTGGACCGGGAATGTGCCGAGCGATCTGACACAGCTGCCCATGCCCTCCGATACGGCGTGGGTGATCGGCCGCATTCAGGTCAACGGCCAGGAGGATGTCGGAAATGTCCGGGCCTTACAGGATCAGCTCAAGCTGGTGCCGCTGAGCGCCTGGCTGCGCGGTGAGACCGATTCCCATGGGCGGCCCTACGCCTCCGATCCGAACCTGACCCCGCCGCCCAAGCAGGTGGCGGCCATGGACGGCCCGACCTTCTTCAACCGCATGTGCGCATTGATGGCCGCGAATCCCCCTGCGCCCGAGGATGCTCCGGCGCTCGCGCGGTTCGCCAAGATCGGCATCAAACCCGGCGGCACCGTGGACAACCTGGCCGCCGACTTGCTGAACGATGGTGTGGCCCAGGCGAAAGCACAGATTCCCAAGTACGACGACCCTAAGACCAAGCACGAGAACGGCTGGATGTTCGCCACCGACCTCGGGTTCTATGGCACCAATTACGCGCTGCGCGCCCGCACCGCGCAGCAGGCCCTGGGTGCGAACCTGCCCGAAGATTCGTTGTACCCCACCATCTTCGGTAAGGCCGACAACAATGGGACGCCGATCCGGTATCGCCTGCACTTCCCCGCCGGGCAACTGCCGCCGGTGGACGCGTTCTGGTCGATCACCGCCTATGACGCGAGCAGCTACCTGGTTCCGAATCCGGCGGGCATCTACGCGATCGGGCACGAGACTCCGGTGGTTCCGAACGCGGACGGTTCGGTCGATCTCGCCATCCAGAGTGAAGATCCGGGTTCCTCGGTGCCGCATGGCAACTGGCTGCCTATCCCATCGTCCGGACAGTTCTCCCTCAGCATGCGCCTCTATGCGCCGCAGAAACGTGCCATCGACGGCGACTGGCAGGTCCCCGCCCTCACCACGGTGAACTGAGCTTCATACCAAAGAGCGCAGCCTGCTCGTCCGGGACGAGCAGGCTGCGCCGGATTCGGGGCGCTCGGGCTCTTGGGGGTTCGGGGGCGAAGCCCCTGAGAGCTACGAGAGTTGGTTTAAGCCAAGCCCCACGCCTTCAGCAAGTAGGTGACGTTGGCGGCAAGGGCAGTAACCGAGTTCGCCAGGTCGAGCGCGGCGGAACCGAGGTTGATGATCGGCATAGCGTTCTACTTTCGAGTCGGATACAAAAATGCAGTCCCACTGTAGTTAGGCGGGCTAAAGGTCTGCATCATGAATCGACTCACGATCAACGCTCGGCCGTAATCGCCGTCACATTCCGTGAAAGTGCCGCGCGCCAGCCACTTTGGCGATTACCCCCGGTCAGGGAGCCTAAGACGCTTCAGCGACAGTGCGTTCAGCGCCACGATAATGCTGGAACCGGACATGGACATGGCGGCGATTTCCGGACGCAGAGTGAGGCCGAATATGGGCTCGAACACGCCCGCGGCAATCGGCAATGCGATGGAGTTGTAGCCGACCGCCCAGGTCAGATTCTGATGCATCTTGCGCAGCGTGCCGCGTCCGATACGCAGCGCGGTCGGCACATCCAAGGGGTCCGAGCGCATGAGCACCAGGTCCGCGGTCTCGATCGCCACATCGGTGCCCGCGCCGATGGCAATGCCCAGATCGGCCCGGGCCAGGGCGGGCGCATCGTTCACGCCGTCGCCGACCATGGCGACTTTCATACCGATGACGGCGGCCGCCTTGCCGTCGACCGCGGCGAGCACGGCGGTCTGTCCGGCCCGTGCCACGCGCTCGCGTGCGGAAGCCAAGTCGCCCAGTGGGATTCCCTCCCGCTCCAGCAGTCTGCGATCGCCGATGACCACCTTGCGGCCGTTCTATCGCGCCATGGTCCATACCCGCGTGCGACCCGTGATCCATTGCCGCGTACGCACTCTGATCCATCGCAGCCTGCGCCCCGTGGTCCATCGTGAGGTGCGTGTCCTGGACCATCTCGTCATGTGCGCTGTGATCCAGCCCGGCGGGCGCACTCTCGCTCATTCCGGTGTGTGCGCGGTGCTCAGTACCGCTCTGCCGATCCATACCCGCCGCTCACACGACCCCGGTACCATATACCCTACAGGGGTACGGTGTCAGCTCATGGCGTGCGACCCAGATCAGGGAGCCGTGACCTCGACATCATCGCTGGGCACCCCCACCGGATGCCGTCGCGCCCGATGCCGCTCCCGCGCATCCCTGGCCTCCACATCGCTCAACCAAGGCGTCCGATACCCACACTCGCCACACTGAATCCGATACCGCTTATTGGCTCGCACGGTCGCCAAATAAATCAGCACCGCCGTCACCCCAATCTCCGTGACCAGCGCAATGTCCCCACTCATGACCTCTCCATTCCTCGAATCGAATCGAGGATGCGCCGAGCCACCACCCGAGATCACCTGATGACGACCGGTCCGGATACGAAACACACAGTTCGACAGCCCTTTCCAGCCCGGAAATCCGGTTTCCGTTCCGGAAGAACATCACCCGCGATGCGGCATCTGCACCGGGCACGAGCTTTGGAGGGATCGGCGCAATGCCGGGCCCTCCTTCGCTTCGAATAACGGGGGATCGATTGGGCGTGAATTGTTTTCCAAACTTAAACGCCGACTCGTCCCGGTGGGGTGCCGATGGGGGCTCGGCGTTCGCGGGGGGTGAGTAGGAGGAGTAGGGAGAGGAGGAGGGCGCCGCCGAATAGGTAGAGGCCCCAGGAGCCGGTGAGGAGGTCTTGGTAGTCGTCGCGGAGTTGGTGGTCGAAGTTTTGGTTCAGGCGCCAGGTGAGGATGCCCAGGCCTGCGAGGCCCGCCAGGACGCCTATCCAGCCGATGAGGCGGGAGCCGGTGAGCGCTGCGATGAGGACTACGGCGGCTACGGCGAGGAGGGCGATTGCCAAGGAGGAGAAGAATGAACCGGATTGGGAGCCGATTTGATCTAGGGATCCTCCGGATGCGAAACCGTTGCGGAGATCCGAGAATTGGACATTTCGGGCATCGACGGTGCCTATGAGGGGACCGAAAACGCCGACGGCCATGACGATGGCGCAGACGAAGAGCAGCAGGTGAACGAAAGTTCGCATACTCCACGGTATTGCGATTTTCGCCTCGAGGGGCGGACGTTCGTACGCCTGGCGTTGCGGGTTCGGCGGGTCATACGATATGAAGCTGACGAAACGCGGTCCGGGGGGTCCGGACTTGTTCGTTCGCAACAGTTCCGTTGAGCCGTAAAGGAATCGTTTACTCATGACCGGACCGGTCGTCTTCACCAGCTACTACCATGACGAATCCAATGATGACGGCTTCCAATGGGAGTTCCGCTGCGACCGCTGCAGCACCTCCTACAAGTCGCCGTTCCAGCAGAACTACTACTCGCGCGGCCGTGGCGCGCTGCGCGTGCTGCGCGACCTGTTCGGCGACCAGGTGAAGGCCATCGACAAGATCTCCAATGCCGCCGAGAGCTACTCGAACCATTGGGGCGGTTCCTCTTCCGGCACCAAGGATCAGGCGTTCTCCAACGCGGTGGACCAGGTCAAGAGTGATTTCCGGCTGTGCGCGGGCTGTGGCTCCTGGGTGTGCGACCGCATCTGCTGGAACGAGCACGTCGGCCAGTGCACCCGCTGCTCTCCGCTGGCCGCGCACCAGATGGCGCAGGCGCAGGCCGAGGCCCGCGGCTCCCAGTTCCGCGATGCCGCCTACCAGCAGGATTGGGTGGGCGGACAGCACGATCCGTCCACTCCGGCGCGCGTGAACTGCCCGACCTGCGGCGCGGATACCCATGGCGGCAAGTTCTGCGGCGGTTGCGGCACCGCGCTGGACACTCGCACGGATTGCCGGGGTTGCGGCCATCAGGTGCCGCCGGGCTCGATGTTCTGCACGAATTGCGGTCAGCAGCAGTAGCACTCGATCGGCGGAACCGGCTGCCCGAGCAGCCGGTTCCGCCGCCACCCTCAGCGAATGCCGGGGGTGGCTGGATCGTTGCCGACGCAGCCGAGGATGAAGCAGCCGGTCGGCCAATCACCGAACGGGGCGGACAAGGATTTACCCAGGCATTGCAGGACTCCGCAGCCGGGATAGGACATCGGGCCGATGCCCAGGGCCGCGTAGGTGGCGTCCGGATTCAGGATCATCGGATCGGTCAGGCTGACATCCGGATGCTCGGTATACGGCCCGGGGTCGGCCAGCGTGGGACTGCGGAAGGCGGCGGCGAGACCGCGCAGCACCTCGTGCGGGAAGCTCACCGCGCCACCGGGAACCGTCACACCCGTCCAGCTGACGAGCAAGCCCAGGCTGGGCACGATGAAGTTGTCCTGGCGCATCATGCCCGCCATCTGGAATGAATCCTTGGGCAGGCCGGGGAACACCGCATCGCAGCCATCGCCGTTCACGGTGAACAGGAAGCCATAGCAGGGGTTGGCAGCGGTCGGTGTGACCGCCTGCTTCAGGTAGTCGGCGGAGAGCACTTGTGTGCCATGCCAATTGCCGCGATTAACCATGAGCAGCCCGAGCTTGGCGAAGTCATCGGGCGGCAGCACGAGATGGGCGTACCCGTAGGTGTTGTGGCTGCGGTCGCGTCCCCAGTAGTAGTCGGATTTCTTGATCCCCAAGGGGTCGAACAGCTTTCGCTGCGCATACGCCTGGAAGTCCTCACCGACGGCCTGCTGCACGGTATACGCGAGCAGGTCGATGGCTCGCTGGCTGTACTGCCATTCCTCGCCCTGCGACTTGACGATCGGCATGCCGAGCGCCTGCGCCACCACATTCGGATCCAATTGCACCAGCCCCGTGACGCCCTCGGACGCGACCGCGACCTGCATGCCCGAGGTCTCGGTCAGCAGGCTGCGCACGGTGATCGCTCGATGCTCGGCATCCCCGATGCCCGCGGGCAGATACTTGTCGATCGGGTCATCGACGCGTAGTCGCCCATCGTCGACGGCGATTCCGGTCACCATGGACACCACACTCTTGGTGCTGCTCCACAGATTCCATGCCACGCCGCCCGCGAGTTTATTGTTCGCCCCGCCCGCGACCAGGCAGTTGTTCCGGAAGATCTGCACCGTGAATCGGGTCGGATCCGACGCGAACGCCACCGCCTTCTTCAACTGCTCCGAATCCAGCCCCACCTCTTCGGGCGTCGCGGTCTCCGGCTGCCGCCCATCGCTCGGGGCGCAATGCTTCAGCCCATCCGCCGTTGCCGGCGTGGCCTGCGACCCGGGACCACCGACCAGCACCATGCCGGCCGTAATCACCACCGCCGCAAGGCCTGTCAATAACCGCGACACCCGTCCCTCCAACTCCTCGAACTTCCGCTCGATTCATCGGAGGGCGGAGCAGGCCGTTATCGTCTCGTGACCCCCGACTTATTGGGGCCGTGGTTTTCGGGGCACCCACCCACTCGATGGCGACAATGAGAAGAGAATCACTCCGCCGACGGCGCTACACGGTCTGATACAGTCAATTCTGTAACCGGATCGGTGCGGGCTGTGAGCCCCCGATGGCGTGACCGACACGCTACGTAGAACCTTCCCATGAAGTTGAGAATGGCAATACTGTGTCCATGAAATCGGCAATGACTGCTGAACAGGTAAAGAAATTCCACGAGGTCGGCGATCGGCTCGTCCGGAAATGGCAGCAGCCCTCCGGGCAGGAACTGATCAAAGAAGGCGCGAAGATCGTCACGCATTTGATCGAGCTGGGACCGCTGCCGCCGGAAAAGGGCGCATTATGGCTGCCGCCACAGGATCAGGCGACGGGCATGGTGCAGTATTTCGCGGATCGTGACTACGGTCTGGAAGTGAACGCCGCCGGAGACATTGTGGGCGCGGGCCTTTCGTTGATCTGCGACGAGCGCTCCGCAGTGCATATCTGCGAGATCAATGGCCGTCGATTCTACAACTGGTGCGTCTGCGACATTGTCATGTTCCCGATGATCCTCGGGACCGAATCTCCTTGCCAGACCGTGTGTCCGGCGACCGGCGAGACGATCACCTTCACCGTCACGCCCGGTGGATTCGCGAAGCTCTCACACCCGGACGCATGGTTCACCCTCGCACCGGCCGACGGCGGCGAAATCCGAGCGGTGTACTGCGACCGGGTCAATATCTACCGCGACCGTGAAGCGGCCGAGGCCGCAGCCGCACTCGACCCCGCCATTGCCGCCGCACCGATTCAGGAACTGTGGACCGACACCAAAAAACTGGCGAGCATGTTCTGAGTTGCGAGGCAAGGAGATTCATCATGACGATCGATACTCGAACAGGGCCGCAGAGCGGAAAACCCGCAAGCAAGAGCCTCTGGCGCAAACTGCGCAATGTCACAGCGAAACAATATGCGGCCGTCTGGGGCGTGTTCATCGCAATTGACACCGGCATCGTCGCAATCGGCGCGTTCGGCGTGCGATTCGGATTGGAGGCCTTGTAATGTCGTTGAAGCACAAGCTCATCGAAAGGCTGACCAAAACGCCGGGCACTCCGATGACCGCCAAACAATTCCTCGGCATCACCGCGGCGGGAATCGCCACCGAACTCGGGCTGCTTGCGGCGATCGGCGCACTCGCGGCGATGTGAGTGAATCAGCGCGCATCGACTGTGGCGAAGGCGGCCCAGACGAGGGGTGAGTCCTCGATCAGGCCACCTTTGCGCCAGGCCGCCAATCGCGTGCGCTGCCACTGATTCAGGACCGCCACCGGGTCCGGCTGCTCATGGGCGGCATCGATCGCACACACCGCATCCTGGAGTGGGCGGCTCTCCGGTGGCGCGCCGCCCAAGCGCTGGAAAGCGAGGTCGGTGGGCAGCGGCCAGCGGCCTGCGGTCACGAGTTCCGCACCGCCGGTAAGCATTGCGGCAATCAGGCCGAGTGCTTCACCGAAGCGCAGATCTCCGCCGCTCTCACACGCGATCAGTGCGACGCGGCTGGGGATCGGCCAGAGTTGCGGACCACTCCGCGGGTCGTCGGTCAAGGTATGGGTGCCGAGCAACAGATCGCGCGCCGAGAGTGGGCGGTGATTACGCTGGACGGGAGCGAACCCGTGAGTCTCGGCGGTACACGCCAAATGCATTGTGGCCGACTCACTCTGGCCGGAGGCCGGGGGTGCCGCGGTCACATGGCCGACATAGAGCAGCCGAGACGCACCTGCCCGCAATACTTCACCGAGCCAGTCTCGATCCACATCGGTGCGCCGGAATGCGGTGAGCGGATCATCCACCACCGGAACCAGCCGACGCTTACTCGAATGCTCGGCGACCAAGGCCGCCAGCGGCGCGGCCGAGTCCATCCGCCCGAGCACCGAACCGAGCGCGGAGTCGGCGCGGAATCCCGGGATGCGCGGATCCAGAATCGCAACCACGGGCAGCGTCCGAGTCTCGCTCCAGGACCGGGCCACCCGCGCGGGCGCATGCACGATCCCGGGTGGCGCGAGCACGCTCACGTCCGCGATATCCACCAGCCGCAGGTCCGGATCGGGGGCGATCAACTCCCACGGAATCTGCGCGACCCGCGGCGACGGCTGTATCCGAATCAGCGGGCGCACCCCCTGCACATACAGCTCATGCAGCCGCACCGCCAGCTTGTACGGCAGGAAGGTCGCCGAAAGCTGCTGCGCCAGTGCGTTCTCACCCTCACACGACGCCAATTCCCCAGTGGTAAGCGCCGATTCGAGCCCACCCTCTGTCCCGGGCGCAGGCAATGCCGCCGTGAATCGACGCACAGCAGCCTCGACCTGCTCCTCCGGAACCACCCCCACCCCTGCGGGCGCACTCCCATCCACCCACCGCCACGTCAGATACAGATCCCCCGCATCAGCCATCCGCACCAGCACAACAGGCTGCTCACCGCTCACGCCGGAACACCCCTCGCCCAGTCGGACTCACAAGTCCATTCCACTCCCCCATAACAAGCCGCCGATCTGCGGCAATCCTCGTCATTCCCGCATGTTCTCGGCCGGAATCCACTCGGCTGCGGTGGATCCCGGCCACAAGCAGGCCGGGATGACGGACGGTACCTCTGCCAAAGCGCTCCGCCAGGCGGGTCGCCCGGCTGTGACAGCCTGACCGGTGCGTCATGCCGGGACCACGCGATCGTCGCGGAGACGGCGGCCGTAGCGCTGTTCGGCGGCGGTGATCCAGGCGGCGAGGGCGATGTGGCCGTCAGGGGCGACCGCCACATGCGGAGGCGGGGTGACGGGCAGTCCGGCGCTCGCGGCGACGGCGGCCAGGGCGGTGCCCAGTTGTAGCGCGTCGTTGACCGGTCCGGACTTCGTCATCGGCGCGTCCAAGGGGTCGATCGGGTCGAGGGGTGTGCGCGGCGGTGTGGCCGACAGGCGGGCGATGTCGGGAGTTGTTCCCGCGCACTTGGTTTCGATCAGGTCGGCGACGAGGTGGGCGTCGCCGGTCAGGTAGGCGTAGCGGAATGCCAGGCGGAGGGCGGGGTCGGCTATGCGGCGGTTCCAGGTTTCGCGCTGGGTGCCGTCTGGGAGTTCGCAGCGGACGGCGTCGAGGGCCAGGGCCGCGGGGAGGGCGAGATCTACGGCTCGACGTAGGAGGCCGGGGGTGGATTCGAGGAGGGGTTCGAGGAGGCCGGCGTGCCAGAAGTCGAGTTGGGCGCAGTGCAGGCCGAGGCCGTGCTCGGCGTAGATGGTGCGGGCGGCGGCCAATTCGGTTTCGCCGTCGGCGAAGTGGCCGGTGGTGAAGGCGACGGTGGCCAGGCGGGCCCGGACGTCGGCGGCGTCCACGACGGCTCCGGATTCCTCGAAGCGTTGCAGGGCTTGGCGGTAGCGGGTGTTCGCGGTGTCGGGGCGGCCGCGGTGCTCGGCGATGAAACCCATGACCTTCCAGCCGATTCCGGCTCGATGCGCGTCTCCGGCGCTATCGAAGAATTCCTGGGCTTCGACCAGGAGTGGATGGGCGTCGTCGAAACGTCCTGAGCGCATATACATGACGGCGAGGTTCTGCCGGGTTTCGGCGACGCCGCCGCGGTCACCGGCGGCCAGGAAGGCGTCCAGGGCCTGCATGGCGAAATCCTCGGCCAGTTCCCAGCGACCGGTCTCGAAGTGGGCGGTCGCCAGGTTCATCAATGGATGCCCGACTCGGTCGGGATCGAATCGTGCCGCGGCGTCCAGGGATTCGTTCGCCAGCTCGATGGCAAGCGACCATTGCTGCCGGTAGAGCGCCACCGCCGTCAGGGATACGAGGCAGGCGAATCTGAGATCTCCCGGCGCGTCCTCGGCCGTCAGCAGTCCACGAGCCTGGTCCAGCGCCTCTTGGGCGGCGTCCAGGTCACCGAGCCGTTGCAGGGCCTGGGAGAGATTGATCAACGTTCCCGGGCGCATGCGAGGAGCGTGCGGCGGCATCTGCGCCAAGGCCTCCCTGAAGCGCACGACCGCCCCGGCGTGATCACCCAATTGATCCGTCAGACAAGCGGCATCGACCATGGCGCACACCCGATAGTCACCGGTCTCCGTGCCGATCGCGGCCTCGAAGATCCGCAATGCCTCGCGCAGTTCACCGCGCGCCACCGCATCGGCTCCGGCCCGCAGCACCGCCGAATCCGGTGCCGCACCGCTCGCCGGATCACTCATGTCAGAAGTCCGAATCCTCTGCGGCAGCCTCGATCTCGGCGAGCAAGGGCGCATCGGGAGACTGGTCATCGGAGTCGGCCAGTGCGGCGTTCCGGAGCCTGGCCACAGCGAATTCCCGAATCTCACGGCGCAGTTCGATCGCGCCCGAGCCGAGATCGGCGTCCACCCCGAAGCCGGGCAGGTAAACATCCACGCGGCCGACAGATCCGGCCGACGGCAGCGCCGCCTCACCGATCCACGCGCCACCGACCCAGCGCAGCGCGGCCTCCACCACTCCCCCACCGGTCTCGATCCGCGCCCAAGGCCGCAGGTACGCGGGCACATCCGCGGGCGGGCCCGGTGCGGCGACGGCACTTACCGCGACGGTCGTCACGCCCGCGTCCCGGATCACCTGCCAGGACACCGCGCGTTCGGACGCATCGACCAACCCGGGCGGGCACCGCCGCCAATCCCATCCGCCCACGCCCCGCGCGAGAACCAATCCACCGCGCTCCTCGTCCCCGGCCGCCAACGCGTAATCCGAGGCCCGGGGAACTGTTTCGACCAGCTCGGCCAGCTCGGGCATCACCGCGTCCGCCCCGTCGACCAGCGATTCGCACGCCTCGTTCAGCGTCGCGATATCCCAAGCGAGCAGCGTCGGATCGAGCGGCGCGATCGCATCCAGGGACGACGCGGGCCACCACCGAGAAGCCCAGTGCGCGTACGCAAGTCGCCGAGCATTCACGGCCAGCGACGGCACCGCGGGCGCGGCCTCCACCGCCACGGGATGCCCCTCGTCCAACGCCAGCGCGGCCGGTTCCCCATAGATCGCCCACACCCATTCCTGCGCAAGCTCCGCGTCGTAGCTCACTGCGGCCGGAAGCTGCTGCCCGGCAAGCACATTCCAACTCAGGTACCCGCCCGCAACCTCGAGCACCATGACATCCACATCGGCCGCCGCATCCAGCACGTTCGCGGCCCCGACGGGCAGAATCCCGTGTACCCCATCCCCATAACTCCGGATCACCACTCCAGAGTTCGTCATCCCGCCCTCGATTCCATCGGATCAAGCTCCGCCGCAACAGCAGTGGCCGCCAACGCCCGCTTCACCCGCATCCGGTGATCCAAAATCACCGACCGCGCAACCCCATCCAGCAGATCCCACAACTCATCCGACCCGAACACCGGCGCCTCCCGCACATCTCGCCCATGCAACCGAACCCACAGTCGTCGAGAATAGGCGCGCCAAGGCACCCGCAACTCGGCCGCGATCCCCGCCAGCGGCCCCGCCGACTCCGGCGCATCCCCGCGCACCACCAGCCGCCGCGCTTGCAGCACATACGCTTCCCGCTGCCACCGCCCATTGATCACCCGCGCCGCAGCTGTATCACCCACCGCACCGTCTCCCGCGCGCAGACCCGGCACGATGTCGAGGCTCACGGCGGCTGCCACGCCATTGTTCGCACCCTCGCGCAGGTCATTCACGACACTGTCGTCGGACACGGCTGCTGCCGTCCCGTCGGTCGCGTTTCTGCGGGCACTGGCCTCCGCGCCGGAACTGCGGCTACCCGCCGCACCGCCCCCGGCGCTCGAGTGCAGCCCATTCGCCGTACCGACGCCCAGCCCGTCCGCCGCACTCGCGCCCGAACCTGCCGTCCCATCGGCCGCATCCGTACGGGTGCCGGAGGGCGCGTGGATCATTCCGGTCCCGAGACCCACGGCGCCGAAGGGGCGCAACTGGATGGCGAGCACGGAGCCTGCCGCGGCGGCCACACGCAAGGATTCGTCGAGTAGGGCCCAGGGGGCGCAGGCGCGGGCGATTTCGGCGTCGACGAGTTCGGGGATCGGAGGGAGGTCGGCGCGGTCGCCGGTGGCTTGAAGGACCGTGAAGACTCGTTCGTGGATGGTGCGGTCGAAGGGGAGGCCGAGGCTGCCCTTCGAGGCCGATTCGCCGACGCGGGGTGGCTGTGGGAGGTGGTGGACGGTGAGGCCGAGGCGATGGGCGGTGGGGGCGAGTTCCGGTGCGGGGGCGGCTGTTTCGCGCCAGAGCCGGATTCCGGTATGGGTGCCGGTGTGCGCGTCGGTCAGGTCTTGGACGTCGATTTCGGGGGCGGGCAGGCCGAGTCGTGCTGCGGCGCAAGCGTTCAGCAGGTCGGCGAGGGCCGGGGTGTGGTCGGGGGTGCCGGTGATCGGGCGTCGCCGCCAGGCGGTGTGGACGAGGTCGCCAAGCTCTTGTGCCCGGATCGGGTCGGCCAGGTACTCCTTGAGCGCCTGGGTGGTGCGACCGGCGGTCAGGTTGTGGATTTCGCGGAGGGCGGCTTCGGCGGCGGGCCGGTCGCGGACCGGGTCGGGTAGGCCGGAGACGGTGGCCAGTTCGAAGCAGCGCTGGAAGTA
Organism: Nocardia sp. NPDC051030; assembly: GCF_040683015.1. NCBI lineage: Bacteria > Bacillati > Actinomycetota > Actinomycetes > Mycobacteriales > Nocardiaceae > Nocardia > Nocardia sp. NPDC051030. Next base: position 405,827 of record NZ_JBFBCD010000004.1, read on the forward strand.
GAGGTCCTGGGCATTGCCCTCGGTGAGGCGCAGAGCGCGCCGAGTCTGTTTGAGCAGGGTGAACCAGGCGGCGGTGGCGCGCAGGACGTCGGCGGCGGCATTGATGCGGGTGGTCAGCAGGACGGCCCCGTCGGCGGTCAGGATGGATCCGGCGCAGGCCGGGTTCTGGACCGGGCGGATGACCAGCGGGTCGAGGATCAGCTTCACCGTGCGGCGCAGTGGGCCGCCGTGTGGACCGCTCAGCGCTTCCACACCGTCGAGGCGGCGCCAGACCTCGTCCAGCACCATTGCCCTCGGTCTTCGCATTCGCCCAGGTTAGCGGAGTTTCAGTGCCTTTCGCGCGGCGAATGTTGGTATCGGTAGGGCGACCAGTTCTTCCTACCGTTCTCGCATCGGCTCCACCGGAGAGCCGGATATCGAGATCGAGGAAACATCATGAACACCAAGTCGATTCGCCTGGCTTCCACCGCCTTCGCCGCCACCGCCGCCGTCGCCCTCCTCGTGACCGGCTGCAGCAATGACAACGGCAGCAGCTCGTCGTCCACCTCGGCCGCCCCGGGCAGCTCCGCACCGGCCAATAACGCGCCCGGCACCACCGCTTCCCACGTCGGAAAGTCCAGCGCTTCCGTCGACGGCGTGGCCCTGGACGCCAAGTTCGAGACCACCTGCGTCAAGCAGGGCGGCACCCTGGCCCTCGCCCTGACCGATACCGCCAATGCCACCTACGGCCAGCTCAGCGTGAGCGCCACGGTCTCCGGCGACACCGTGACGGCGGTCGGCATCGCGGGCAGCAAGGGCGGCTCGAACGGCATGCCGTACGCGGTCGGTTACGGCAATGGCCAGCAGGGCGGCTCCGCCAAGCTCACCAAGAACGGCGATACCTACACCATCACCGGTGAGGGCGTGGGCGCTCCCGACATGTCCAATCCGCTTGCCGGAGTCAAGAACTCGAAGTTCGACATCACCTTCGCCTGCTCCAGCATCGTCGGCGGCTAGTCCCGGTCACCGCCCGCGGTTGGGCAAGGCCCCTCCCGCTCATGCCGCGCCGGGCATGAGCGGGGCACCTCCCCTCGGCGCGCTTCCGGCCCGCTAATTCTCATTTCGAGGACACCTCATGAAGACCCAGATCCGTACCGCCGCCCTCGTCTTCCTCGCCCTGTCCGTCGGCTACTACGTGTGGCACGGCCTGACCTCCGATGATTTCCTGCCCTGGGTCGGCTGGCAGATGTCGCTGCCGATCATTGCCTGCACGGTCGTCCCGATCGCCTTCGCCTTCACCGGCGACGGCATCCTCTCGGCCCTCACCGGCACCAACAGCTCCGAGTTCCGGGACGGCCTGCTCGGCCTGGGCACCGTCGAATCCTTTGCGCACACCGGCGTCTCGCTGAACGATCAGCCGCAGGTTCGCATCGAGTTCCGGGTGGAGGGCGTGGACGGCAAGACGTTCCCCTCCCACGCCAAGACCATCGTTCCGCTCACCGAGCTGGCCCTGCTGCGCCCCGGCGTGGTGCTTCCGGTGCGCTACCTCCCCGGCCGCACCGATCGCGTGGAGATCGACCTCTCGGGTGATCCGGCCGCCGCCCAGGAGGCCATGAACGCGGCCATGGTCCGCAAGGGTCTGGTCACTCCCGCCAAGCTCGATATCGCCCGCCGCGGCGTCCCCGCGCAGGCCGTAGTCCGGGCCCTGTCCGTCCCCGGCGAGATCCGCGAGGGTCACCCGCGCCTGGACCTCGAACTGGTCGTCACCCGACCCGACGGCACCACCTTCGCGGCCCGCACGGAGAAGTACCTGCCGCCCGACAAGGTCTCCCAGGTGCAGATCGGCCGGTTGGTTCGTGTCCACTATCTCCCCGAGAACGAACAGGAGTTGGTGATCTCCCTACCGGTCAATTCGGGCGGCCAATGACCCTCCGAGACCCCTGGAAAGTTGTATCGTCGCAGCTCATCCGACCCTGCGGCGATACCGTGCGTCGGCGGAACGGTCGCCGATCACGGATTGTTCCCAAGGTAGGGTGGCTCACAGTTTGCGGGTTGGTAGTGGCAAATCCGGGAATCCATGGCATTGTTGTCTCTTGAGATCAGGCTTATCGACGTGATCCGCTTGGCTCATCTACAGAAAAGAATGAAGTAAAGCAATGGCTCAAGGCAGTGTGAAGTGGTTCAACAGCGAAAAGGGCTTCGGCTTCATCGCGCAAGACGGTGGCGGCCCTGACGTCTTCGTCCATTACTCCGCCGTGTCCGGCTCGGGATTCAAGTCCCTTGAAGAGGGACAGCGTGTGGAGTTCGAGATCGGCCAGGGACAGAAGGGGCCGCAGGCCCAGGACGTCCGCGCGATCTGAGACGCGTTATCTTGATAGAGCCTCGCACCTTCGGGTGCGGGGCTCTTCGCATTCTCCGGACATGACCGTCCGGACCTGGCCGTAATCCACATCCAGGTACGGATGATCCCTGGATAGAAGGCCGGACCAGCGGCAACGTTGTTGCCATGAGTAATTCGTATGCCCTGGTCACAGGGGCGAATAAAGGGATCGGCAAGGCAATCGCCCGGCTGCTGGCCGAGGGTGGGCACACGGTCTATGTGGGATCCCGGGCGCGGGCAGGCCGCCGTCCATGAGATCGGCCGTGGCGCACGCCTGCTCGTCCTCGATGTCACCGATGCGGAGGTTGCGCGACCTCCTCGCGGCGCAGGCCGGGCGTGCGCCGCCGGCCCGCATTCGGCAAGCCGACTTCGGCGGGCCGCAGTCCTTCTCGGCGATCACGCAGGTATCGAGCCAACTCTTGCCTGGCCATCGGCGACCTCCTCACTCGAGGGCGACAGATCCGGTCTCGCTTACCGAATATGCCACGATCCGTGGGCGGTGGCAGCGAGGTACGTTACGGGGAGATCTGTTCTGAAGAAGGGCTCTACTCATGGGACTGCCGTCCGAGATCCTGGAAATCGCCAAGCGCGTGAACAACTGGGGGCGGTGGGGCGAGGACGATGAGATCGGGACGCTGAACCTGATCACCGATGAGGTGGTGCGGGAGGCGGCGGCTACGGTGCGCAGTGGGCGTCGGGTGGGGCTGGCGGTGCCATTGCAGCAGAACGGGATTCAGACCGGGATGATCCCGGGGCGGGTCAATCCGCTGCACAGCATGGTCGCGGTGAACTGGGAGATGTTCGGGCCCGACACGGTGGCCAACAGCGATGATGTGGTGACGATGGGGTTGCAGGCGGGGACGCATTGGGATGCGCTGCCGCATGTTTCGCACTCGGGGGTGATCTACAACGGGCGACCGGCGAGCAGTATCACCCCGCACGGCGGGGCGGCGTTCAGTGGGATCGAGAAGGCTCGGCATCTTGTTTCGCGGGGCGTGCTGCTCGATGTGGCGCGGGCGCGCGGGGTGGACCGGCTGGTGGGCGGATACGCGGTCACGCCCGAAGATCTGGAGCTCGCAATGGAATTGGCGGGGACGCAGGTGCGCGCCGGGGATATCGTGCTGGTCCGCACCGGGCAGATCCAGCTGTACCTGGCGGGCGATAAGACCGGGTATGCGCTTCCCGCGCCAGGACTTTCGGTGCGGTGCCCCGAGTGGTTCCACGCCCGGGATGTCGCCGCCGTCGCCAATGACACCCTGACCTTCGAGATCTTCCCGCCGGAGATCGAGAACGCCTGGCTGTCGGTGCACGCCCTGCACCTGGTGGAGATGGGCATGCTCCAGGGGCAGAACTGGAATCTCGAAGAGCTGTCCCAGGTGTGCGCCGAGGAGGAGCGGTACGAATTCCTGCTCACCGCCACACCCGAACCGTTCGTGGGCGCGGTCGGGACTCCGGTCGCACCGGTCGCGATCTTCTAACCGTCGAGTTCGAGCAGGCGTTTGGGGTGCATGCCGTTCACCTGGCCGACGAAGGGCGGATGGATGCTGTACCCGAGCATGCGGCGGAGGTCCTCGTTCACCGTGGCGGCGATCTCGCCCGGGGTGGAGAGGTTGAAGGCTTCCTGGGTGCGCAGCCAGGGCTCGCAGTATTGGGCGGTGACGGCCAGGCGCGAGGCGGTGGAGGTGTTCGCGCCGCCGCCGTGCCAGAGGGTGCCCAGGAAGAAGACGCAGGAGCCCGCCTTCATCACTACGGGAGTTCTTGCGGGGGAATCGTTTTCGGGCACCTCCATGCCCCATTCGTGGCTGCCGGGGAGGAATTCGGTCGCGCCGTTGGTGGCGGTGAAGTCGTCGATGGCCCAGATGGTGCCCGCACTGAGGGCGGCACGCGGGCGGGGTATCGGGTAGAAGCCGTCGTCGGTGTGCAGCATCTGGGCGGATTCGCCGGGCAGGATATTGATGATCTGGAGCATGGAGAGCAGATAGTTCGGCATCAGCAGCCGATCCAGGAGCGCGAGCACGCGGGGGTGCGCGGCGATCCGGTCGCAGCTGCGAGTCTTGTTCAGCACACTATAGACGCGCTGGGTCGTGTGGCCCTCGAAGCTGTTGCGGCCCTTGTGATCCAGTAGCGGTTCGACGTCCGCGCGAATGTCCGCCAGCTCGTCCGCCGTGAGCAGATCCGGCAGCACGATGTATCCCTCGCGCAGGACGGTGGCCACGTCGGCGTCGGCCACCGCGGGGTCGATGCTGTGCCCGCTGCTCTGGGTGCGCCGATAGGTTCCGGCGATGTCTCCGGACAGATCGGTCACGGACGAAACTTGTGTGCTCATACCCGGTCCTTCGAACAGAAACGCTTTCGTTCGACTGTGGCACAGGCGGACGGTCGACGGGCGAAATCCCGGCGACCATCGATGCCGCATCGGGTATGCGCGCGGGCTGGTGGGGCGGATCAGGCGGGCGGGGTCTAGACCTCGGGAGATGACCGCCATGGTCAAGGGGAAGATCCGGATGAGATACAGGGCGCGCAAGAGGCTTTCGGGTTGGAACCGCCTTGCAGTTCTACGGGTTGGTGCTCTATCCGCATCTGGTTCAGGACGCCTATGCCACCCGGATCAGCCCCGCCATGGCCCAGAAGCTCATTGCCGGTGGCATCGACATGCTCATAACGTATTACGGAAAACCGGGCAAAACGGCCACTGGTCGGTGAGAGTCTGGAGGGGTGCCTGATTCCGCCGAACCCCAAGGTTCCCCGGAGATTCCGCGATTGACACCGGATGTGGTTGCCGCGCGGCGGATGACCTTCGCGGATCTGCTGCTGGCTCGCGCCGAGGACGATCATTCCGGGCTGTTGTTCGAGGATGCGCGGTGGAGTTGGCGGGAGGTGGTGCGCGAGTGCGAGGTTCGGGCGGCGGTGCTGACCGGGCTGCGGGCTGACGGGCCTCCTGCGGAGAAACTGCATGTCGGCGTCCTGCTCGAGAATGTGCCCGAGTACATCTTCCTGCTGGGCGCGGCGGCCCTGTCGGGCGCGACGGTGATCGGCATCAATCCGACTCGGCGGGGTGAGGAACTCGCGGCCGATATTCGCGGAGTCGATTGCGATCTGGTTGTGACGGACTCGGTGCAGCGAAAGCTATTGGCCGGAATCGATATCGGGATCTCCGATGATCGAATACTGGAGGTCGACGGCCCGCGGTGGCAGGAGCGATTGCGGGCGGAAGCGGGAAAGCCCTGGCAGCCACCGGATTCCGCACGAGACCCCGCGACCCGGCTGCTGCTGACCTTCACCTCCGGCTCGACCGGCGCGCCCAAAGCGGTCATCTGCACGACCGGCCGCCTGACCATGCTGGCGGCGACCAACCCGTGCGCCCTGACCAGGGCCGACGTCACCTACAACGCCATGCCGCTGTTCCACGGCAATGCGATCATGGCGTGCTGGGCCCCGTCGGTCTTCACGGGCGCGACCTTCACCATGCGCCGCACCTTCTCGGTTTCCGGCTTCCTGCCCGATGTGCGCCGCTTCGGAGTCACCTATTTCAATTATGTCGGCCGCTCACTCGCCTACCTGCTGTCCGCGCCCGAGTCGCCGTTGGAGCGAGACACCCACCTGCGCACCGTCTTCGGCACCGAGGCCGCGCACCGGGACCGCGACGAGTTCGAACGCCGCTTCGGTGTCCGCCCGATCGAAAGCTACGGCTCCAGCGAGGGCGGGGTCGTGATCCGCGTGACCCCGGACTCCCCACCGCAATCCCTCGGTCGCGCACCGGAGTACATGACCGTGGAGATCCACGACGAGCACGGGAACGAATGCCCGCGAGCGGCCTTCGATGCCGACGGCAGGCTGGTCAACGCGGCCGAGGCGATCGGCGAGATCGTGAACACCACGGGTGCGGCCATGTTCGAGGGCTACTACCGCAATGCGAAGGCGACGGCGGAGCGGATCGCCGGAACCGCCTTCCGCACCGGCGATCTCGGCTATCGCGACGAGGCCGGGTTCTTCTACTTCGCGGGCCGCTCGGGGGATCGCATCCGGGTCGACAGCGAGAACTTCTCCGCGGCCCCGATCGAGCGAATCCTGGCCCGCTTCCCCGGCATCGCGCTGGTGGCCGTTTACCCGATCCCGGACCCGCGCACCGGTGATCGTGTCATGGCCACGATCACGCTCGAGGCGGGCGTGCGCTTCGATGCCGAGGCCTTCGGCCGATTCCTCACCGAGCAAGCCGATCTCGGCACCAAATGGGCTCCCCGGATCGTGCGTATCGCGGCCGATATCCCGGTGACGGCGACTCGGAAGATCGATAAGCCCTTGCTGCGCCGCGAATCCTGGCTGGTGGATGATCCGCTCTACCTCGGTGATCCGAAGTCGAACACGTACCGTCCGGCCACGCCGGAGGCGATAGCCGAGCTCTGGGCAGAATACGCGCGATACGGCCGATCGCCGCAGTGACGCTCGTCATTCTGGGCGCGGTCGCCGAATGGCTACCCCGTAATAGGCAGTGGCCCAGCGGCTTTGCCCGAGCAGCACATTCCCGGTGAGCAGGTCCCGCGCCTGCGACATCGAGAGAGGATTTGCCGCGATGCTGCTACTGTGAGCCAGTCGTCGCGGGGGCGGTGGCTGGGAAGGATTGCTCCATCGGACGGTGATTTGCCGGAATCGTACTGTCCCATCGTCCTGGAGCCACGTCTTTGACCTCGTCATATTCCTCTGCGTCCAATTCCTTCAGCACCATGTCCGGTGTCTGCCCGGTCGGGCACGGCTCGCCGACCGATGCCGCCGGACCCCGAATCCTGCTGCACACCGAGGAATTCGCGGCCGATCCACACGGCGCGTATCGGCAGATGCGGCAGGAGTACGGCCCGCTGGTGCCGATCGAGCTTGCCCCGGGCGTGCCCGCCACGCTGGTGATCGATTACCGGACCGCACTGCGCATCCTGCATGACCCGGAGCACTTTCCGGCCGATCCGCGGGGCTGGCAAGACAGCGTGCCCGATGATTCGCCGATCAAGCCGATGATGCAGTGGTATCCGAATGCGCTGCGCAACAGCGGAACCGCGCATGCGCGCTATCGGCAGGCGTATGTGGCGAGCATCGACGGCATCGATCTGCACGCGTTGCACACCGCGGTCGGCAAGGCCGCGGCGCCGCTGATCAATACGTTCTGCGAGGCCGGATCGGTGGATCTGGTGTCGCAGTACGCGTTTCCGCTGGTCTTCGAGATCCTCAATCAAATGGTCGGCTGCTCGGCCGAATTGGGACAGCGGGTCGCCACCGGCATGGCCGCGCTGTTCGACACCGTGAACGCGGCCTGGGGCATGCAGCATCTGAGCGAGGCGCTGCTGGAGCTGATCGCCCTGCGGCGCGCCGAACTCGGTGACGACGTCACCTCGCGGCTCGCGCATCACCCGGCCGAGCTCGACGACAATGAGATGCTGTTCAACCTGATCAGCTTCTACGGCGCGGGTCTCGAGCCGATGCAGAACCTGATCGCGAACACCCTGCTGCTCATGCTCACCGATGAGCGTTTCGGCGGCGATATTCTCGGCGGCAGTCTCTCCACCCGGGACGCCCTCGACGAGGTGTTGTTCAATGACCCGCCGATGGCGAACTTCTCCATCACCTATCCGCAGCAGCCGATCCTGATCGGCAATAGCTGGCTCCCGGCACACCAGCCGGTGCTGATCAGTTTGAGCGCCTGCAATAACGATCCCGCGATCCGGGACGGCGACCCCACCGGCAACCGCTCGCACCTGGCGTGGAGCGCCGGGCCGCACGCCTGCCCCGCGAATTCGGTGGCCTACATCGTGGCGCAGGACGCCATCGATCAGCTGCTCGACGCCATTCCCGAGCTGCGGCTGGCCGTGCCCGCCGGCGAATTGGGCTGGCGGCCGGGACCGTTCCACCGGGCCTTGGCGGCGCTGCCCGTGGTCTTCCCCAAGTCCCCACCGCTGCCGGTGATTTAAGGAGAACGCGATGGAACAACAACCAATTGCCCTGGACCCGTTGGGTTCCGATATTCAAGGCGAATCCGCCCTGATCCGTGCGCGCGGCCCGGTCGCGCAGGTCGAGATGCACGGCGTACCCGCCTGGTCGGTCACCGATGCGACCGTGCTCGAGGGCCTGCTGACCGACCCGCGCGTATCGAAGGATCCGCGCCAGCACTGGACCGCCTTCATGAACGGCGAGATCACCACCGAATGGCCGCTGCTGCCGTGGGTGACCGCGGACAATATGTTCACCGCCTACGGCACCGACCACCGGCGGCTGCGCAAGCTGGTCGCGCCCGCGTTCACGCATCGCCGCACCACGGCGCTGCGGCCGCGCATCGAGGCGATCACCTCGGCGCTGCTGGACAAGCTGGCCGAAACCCCGAGCGGCGCAACGGTCGACCTGCGCGAGGGCTACTGCTATCCGGTGCCGATCCAGGTCATCAGTGAGCTGATGGGCGTGCCCGAGGACCGCAATCCGGCTCTGCGCAAGTGCGTCGACGGCTTCTTCGACGGCTCGCTCGGGCCGGAGGAGGGCATGGCCAACTACCTGGCCATGTACGCGCTGGTCGGCGAGATCGTGGCGCTCAAGCGGGAAACCCCCGGCGACGACATCATCAGCGTGCTCATCGCCACCCGCGACGAGGACGACGATTCGCAGCTCAGCGAGAAGGAACTCGTCGACACGCTGATGCTGGTCATCAATGCGGGTCACGAGACCACCGTGAACCTGCTCGATCAGGCCGTATTCGCGCTGCTGACCCGTCCGGAGCTGCGCGCCGACGTGGTGGCGGGCAAGATCTCCTGGTCCGATGTGGTGGAGGAGACCCTGCGTTTCGAGGCCCCGGTCGCACACCTGCCGCTGCGCTACGCGGTCGAGGACATCGAAATCGGCGATATTCGAATCCCCAAGGGCGAGGCCATTCTCGCCTCCTATGCCGGGGCCAACCGCGACCCGAACGTGCACGGCGACACCGCCGCCGAGTTCGATCCGACGCGCGCCACCAAGGACAAGCACCTGGCCTTCGGCTACGGCGTACACCACTGCCTGGGCGCGCCGCTGGCCCGCCTCGAGGCGACCATCGCGCTGCCCGCGCTCTTCGAGCGCTTCCCGGATCTGGCCCTGGCCGTCGATCCGGCCGAGCTGGAGAAGGTCGGCAGCTTCATCTCCAACGGGCACGTGCGCCTTCCGGTCACGCTGCACGCCAAGTAGTTTCCCTGATCTGTGGCGGCCAGCCCGCCGCCACAGATCGCTGTGCGCGCGAGTGTCAGGCCTTGAAGTACACCATCTGGTGAGTGGTGACCAGCAGGTCGCCGCCGGGGGTCCACAGTTCGGCGGACTGGTCGAAGAAGCCATTGCCGAAGCGCAGTGCGCGGGCGGTGGCGAGCACCGGCTGGTCGTCCTGTGCGGTGAGTTGTGCTGCGGTGGCGTGGAAGTAGACCGTCATCGAAATCGTGCCCGCGGGGACGAGCTTCCCCAGGCGGAGCATCACTCGGGGGAAGAAGATGTCGGACATTGCGGCGAGGGCCGGGAAATCCAGCGGACGGGGCGGGGTGTCGCGTACCCAGAGGGTGGAACTGGAATCGGCCGGTTTGCCCTCGGCGAGGGCGTCGAGGCCGCCGTGCACGAATCGCATCTCGTAATTGCGCACCCACGCGATGAACTCCGGAAGTTCCGGCGGCGTAATCGATTCCGGCGACGGGACCTCGGGCGCGACTATATCGGTGGCCTCCCAGGTCGACCGGCGGATGCCGAAAACGGCTGTCGCCGTGGTCGTCACCTCATCGTTCTGGAGCATTTCGATGGCCCAGTGCTGAGTGCTGCGGCTCGTTCGCACCGGCCGGGCGACCACGTCGAATGATCCGTCGGCGATCGGGGCGGCGAAGTTCACGGTGAGCGAGACCGGGTCGCCGATTCGATCGGGGTGGTCCAGCGCGGCGCGCAGCATGATCGCGGCGGTGATGCCGCCGAACGGCCCGACCATATTGGCGTAGTCCGCCGAGGTCTTGCCCTGGAACGCGCCCGATTCCGACGGGGTCAGGGTCGTCGCCGCATCGAACGGATGCGGTGGGGCGATCATGTGCGTCATAGGTTCCGAGGCTAACGTGTCGGTGTGGCGAGAGGCTCGGGCGAGGCATGGAAGCGGCCCGCGCGTGCGGCATTGCTGCTGGTCGTGACAATGATCGCCACGGTGCTGCCGCCGTGTATCGCGGTCGGATCCGCACAGATCCGCGAGCTCGACACCTCGGCGGTCGACCGGTTCATGGGCGACTACATGTCGAAGACCCGGCTACCCGGCGTCTCCATTGCCATTACGCGCGGTGATCGAGTCGCCTATGTGAAGGGCTACGGGCACGACTCCACCGGCACGGCGGTCACCGCGAACACCCGGATGCCGATCGCCTCGCTGAGCAAATCCTTCACGGCGCTGGCGGTAATGCAGCTCGTCGACGCCGGGACGGTGGATCTGGACGCGCCGGTGCGGCGGTACCTGAACGATTTCCACCTGGGCGACCAGCGCGGCGACCGGATCACGGTCCGTCAGTTGCTGAATCAGACCTCGGGGATGTCGGACACCACCTTCCCGGATCTCCGCAAGCCGCAGGCGGATTCGCTGACCGGGGCCGTCGAACGCCTGCATTCGGCGAAGCTGGCGAGCGATCCGGGCGCGCAATTCCACTATCACAACCCGAATTACCAGGTGGCCGCCCGGCTCGTCGAGGTGGTGAGCGGTGAGCCGTACGCGGACTACCTGACGCGCCACGTGTTCTCGCCACTTGCCATGGCCGACAGTACGACCGTCGATACCGCGCGCGACGCGAAAGACCTGGCGCACGGCTATATCCGGGCCTACGGGCTGCCGATCGCCGCCGGGGAACCCGATTGGTTCGTGGGCGGCAGCCACGGAATCATCTCCACCGCAACCGATCTCGCACGGTGGCTGATCATGCAGAACAGTGGCGGGCGCACCCCCTACGATCAGCAGCTGGTCTCCGCCACCGCCATCACCCGCATGCACACACCGTCCAAGGTGAATTCCTACGCGATGGGCTGGCGCAGCGAGGAACCCGAGGATGGCACGGAAAAGCTCAGCCACAATGGGGATTGGTTCACCTACACCTCCGAACAGGTGCTGCTGCCCGATACCGGCTATGGCATCGCGGTGATCGCGAATACCGGGATGTCGCTCGAGGACGACCCGGGAATCATTGCCGACGGATTGGTCGCGCTCACTCAGGGCAAGGCTCCCGACGTGCGGCGGCCGGGCGGAATCTACGCGGATTGGGCGCTGGCCGCGCTCACCCTGGCGACGATCGGGCTCGGCGCGGCGGCAGTGGTGCGCTCACGACGCTGGGTGGCCCGCACGGCCGACCGGCCCGCCTGGCTCACGGCCGTGCGCCTGGTGCCCTACCTCGTACTGCCCGGGGCATTGATCTTGCTGCCCTATCTGAGCGGGCTCGTCTTCGCCGGACGCTCGGGCACCTTCGAGCAGGTCACCTATGTGTGGCCCGCCCTCGTGATCTGGATGGCGGCGGGGACCGCGACGACGCTCGTGGTGTTCGCTGTCCGTGGCATTCGGCTCTTCCGCTCTCGCAAGCGCGGCTCAGGCGAGCCGATGCTCCTCGACGGGGGTACTGAAGGTGGTGCCATTGAGGTCTAGGTACAGCTCGCGCTCGGTGATCGACAGCGTGACGGTATTGCGGCGGTCGATGGCTCGCACGGCGGCATCGATGAAGTCGCGGTCGAAGCTGTAGACGCCGATCGCTTCGGCGCGATGAATCTTCTTGCCGACCAGCTGCGCCAGCACCTTCGCCGGATCGCGATGGGTGTAGACGGCGGCACGCCCGGCCAGCTTGCTCCCGCGATGCAGGCGCTCCGCATCGGGCGCGCCGATCTCGATCCACGCGGTGACGCGACCGGTGAGATCCCGGACCAGCACGGCGGGCTCATCGGTCGAGGACACTCCCCCTTCGCTGAAGGTGATGCCCTCCTCGTATTCGAGGCAGTAGGCCAGCAGCCGGGTCAGCATGAATTCGGCGGTCTCGGAGGGATGCCGCGCCACCCGCAGATCCAGCTCCTCATAGACGCCGCGATCGACATCGGCCAACTGGACGGCGAAATTGTGGAGTGTTGCGCTGATAGCCATAGGTGCACGAGCTTAGCCGCGGCCTCAGTACCGGTTGGACCTCAGTACGGGTTGGACCGGCCTGACCAGCGGGCGTTCAGGTCCGCGGCCAGGTTCCGGGGGAAGGAGATACGGGTGGGGTCGCCGTCAGAGGTGAAGCGCTGGGCGGGGTCGGCGGCCAAGTGGTCGAGCCAGTAGGCGGAGTCGAAGGGAACCTCGCCGCGGCCGGAGCGAATGCGCGGGACTGCCGCCGGGTCCACCTGACCGTAGGGCGCGGGGGCCGGGTTGGCACCGACCAACATGACCGCCTCGAATTGGTACGGGGTGCCGTCCCAAGCGCCCGCGCTGGCCAGGGCGTGGTCGGTGGGGAATATGCCCAGGGGCAGGGCCATGGTGCGGACCTTGTAACCGGGGGCGGCCGCGGTGATGGCACGGAGGTTCTCGACGAATTCGCGTTGCACGTTCGCGGCGTCGAGTCTGCCCAGATTGCTGTGATCGGCTGTGTGGTCACCGATTTCGTAGCCGTGGGCGGCGAGCCAGGGCAGGGCGCGCGGGTCGTTGCCGAAGGGCTCGTTGTTCACATACATGGTGGCTCGGGCGGCGAAATCCGGGTGCTGGGCCGAGAGGGTTTGCAGGATTCCGATCGCGCAGTCGGGGGTCGGTGAGCCATTGTCCGCGAAGCTGAGCTGGCTGCGGGTGGAGTCGTCGAAGGTGAGGACGACGGGGTGGGTGCCCGCGGGGATGTCTATATCGCCGGAAATGTACTGGGCGACCGTGATCGGGCGGTAGTTCTCCCGGTAGAGGCGCTCCAACTCGGCGCGGAATTCGTCGGGAGTCTGGTCGTAGTCACCGGCCGGGTTCGCCGACAGCTGGTGATACATGAGGATGGGGATGACGCCCAGCTCATTGGCGGCCACCGCGGCCGGATCGGGGCGCGGGGGTTGCGCCGCGGGTGGGGAGGTCGAGGTGAGCGCCGGAGTCGCCGCGTTCGGTGCACCCCCGCAAGCGGCCAGCGCCGCGCAGGACAGCGCAGCCAAGGCGATCCGCAGGACGACGGCCGACCCCCGCTTCATCACCCGAACATTACGCGGCGACAACGGTTTACGGATGATCTTCATAAAAGCGATCACCGAGACCCGGAGACGGTCGATAGTGTGCAAGACAGGTGTCGGCGGAAGTTGGTGTGAGCGTTGCTTATGCGGGTCCGATCGGTCGGCCGTCGGCGGCTGGCGATCATTGCGGGTGGGGCGGTCCTGGCGATTCTCGTGGTGTCGCTGATCATCGGCGCGGTGCGTACCCCGAGCGGGTCGCCGGCCACGCCGGTGGCGGACACCACGCCACCGACCTTGGAGGTGACGCAGCCGGTCGTCGCGACGTCCTATCGGGATCCGGTGACGGTGCGCGGCACCGCGATCGGCGCGGACCGGGTGGCGATCGGCGATCAGTCGGTGACACCGGGTCCGGACGGGAGCTTCGCCCTCACCCTGCCGCGCATTCCGACCGGCCTGGATGTTGTGGCCGTGGACGCGGCGGGCAATAAGACGGCGCGCCCGCTCACCACCAAGGTCGAGCTGCCGGGCATGCGGGCCGTGCACGTGACCGCCTACGCGTGGGCCTACGACGGTCTGCGCGAAGCCGTGCTGGACCTGGCGCGCGAGGGCCGGATCGATACCGTCCAGCTCGATATCAAGGATGAGGACGGCGTCGTCGGCTACGACTCACAGGTGCCACTCGCCCGCGAATCGGGCGCTGCCACAAACATTTACGACGCACGGGCCGCGATCCAGCAGCTGCACGATATGCATCTGCGGGTGGTCGGCCGGATCGTGGCCTTCCGCGATCCGACCATGGCGGGCTGGGCCTGGCAGAACGGCCACCCCGACTGGGTGATCCAGAACCCGTCCGGCCAGCCGTACTCCAGCCACTACGGCGCGATCGCCTTCACCAACTTCGCGAATCCCGAAATCCGGGGCTACAACATAGATCTCGCGACCGAGGCCGCCAAACTCGGCTTCGACGGCGTCATGTACGACTACGTCCGCCGCCCCGACGGCAGCCTGTCGAGCATGGAATTCCCAGGCCTGACCGATACCCCCAGCATCTCGATCGCGAATTTCCTTGCCCAGAGCCGTGATCCGGTCCACGCGGCCGGAGCCCACCTCGGCGCGGCCGTCTTCGGCATTGCCGCGACTCGCCCGGATGAGATCGCCCAGGACATTCCGCTCATCGCCCAGAGTGTCGATGTGGTGGCCCCGATGCTCTATCCCTCGCACTGGAATTCCGGCGAATACGGCGTCCCGAGCCCGAATTCCTCGCCCTACGACATCGTCTTCCGCTCGCTGCAGGACTTCCGCGCCCGCACCGAAGGCACCAACGCCCAGGTCGTTCCGTGGCTACAGGACTTCAGCCTCGGAGTCTCCTATGGCGACTCCGAGGTGAAGGCACAAATCGACGCCACCCACGCCGCGGGCATGAACGGCTACTTCCTCTGGAACGCTGCCACCCGGTACCACGGCGGCGCGCTCCTCCCCAACTGAAAGCAGGTTGCAGGCCTTCTCGACAACTGCATGCCGTGTAAGGCCTGCAACTGTCGAGAAGGCCTGCAACTTGGGGAGTTACGCTCCGGCAGGCTCGGGGAGGATCGGGGTGCGGGCGAGATCGGGCTCGGGCGGCCGCGCCGAGGAGCACAGTCCGGCGGCCAGCGAGGTCATTTCGGCACCGGCGACCACAGGGATCTCCCGGCCGCCGAGCTTGCCCCGGCCGTGCGGCTCGCACACGCGGAGCGAATCACTTCGTCGCTACCCGCTCGGCTTCCTCCACCTTGTGGACCTGGTCGACGAGAGATGTGAGGGAGCGGGTGATGCGCGGGTTGGCGACGGTGTCGAGGCCGTTCTCGGTGATGGCGCGGGTCATGACCTGGAGGGCGAGTTGACCGCGGCGGGTGGGGAAGACCAGCACGCGGCGGCGGTCGGTGGCGTCCACCTTGCGGTGCACCAGGTTGTCGGCGATCATCGCATCGATGAGCCGGGTCAAACTGGCACCGCTGAGCACGGTCGCCTCGCCGATCTGCGACATCGGGATGCCGGTGCCGCCGGACACCGCCGTGAGCACATGCCAGCGGGCGACGGAGGTTTCGCCGAGGCAGCTCGCGAGGGCCCGATCCAATTCCTGCGAGGTGCGGCGCAGCTGTCGCGCCAGCTCTTCCAGGGCCGCGAGGGCGGTACTATCGTCCACGTCAGCACTATATACAAAGCCGTCCGGTATTTATTCAAATGGAAATATGCGGTGGTGATTCCAGTGTCGCCCTCGGCATTTCGCGGCAATCGCCGGACCGTGGACATTGCGCTCGTGGTGCCGCTCAGTGGTCCGGCGGGGATGTTCGGGCCTTCCTGTGAAGCCTGCGCCGACCTGGCGGTCGCCGATATCAATGCGGCGGGCGGGATTCTGGAGCGCGAGGTTCGGCTGCATCCCGTGGACGCCGGTGCACCGCTGCCCGAATTGGCCGCGCGGATAGATAAGATGGTCGGCCTCGGCCAGGTCGACGGCGTGGTGGGGTGGCATCTCTCCAATGCCCGCAAGGTGATCACGCCGCAGACCGCGGGGCGGGTGCCGTACGTGTACACGACCTTCTATGAGGGCGGCGAGGATTCCGACGGCGTGTACATGGTCGGTGAGACGCCCGAGCATCAACTGTTCCCGGCCATGCGCTGGCTGCGCGCCGAACAGGGCATTCGCCGCTGGTGCGTGATCGGCAACGACTATGTCTGGCCTCGGGAAACCGCGCGCGTGACAAGGGAATTCACCGCGACGACCGATCTCGACATTGTCGGTGAGACCTTCATTCCGCTGGGCGGCCGCGATTTCCGGCACGCCATCGACCTGATCCGGCATTCGCCCGCGCAGGGCGTGCTGCTCTTCATGGTCGGCGCAGACTGCGCGGCCTTCAATCGCGCCTTCGCCCGGGCCGGTCTGGACGAGAGCCGAATCCGATTGAGCATGATGATCGGCGAGGATGTGCTGTACGCGGGCGGGGCCGCCAGCACGCGTGGATTGTTCACCGCGAGCGGATATTTCGAATCCCTGGTGTCCTCGCCCGGAATGGATTTCGGCGCACGATACCTGCGCGAATTCGGGACGATGGCGCCCGCGCTCAATAATATCGGCGAATCCTGTTACGAGGGCCTGTTGTTGTTCGCCGGGCTGGCCGAGGCCGCCCGCAGCCTGGACCTGCGCGCCATCGAACGCAATGCCGGACGGGTCAGCTATGGCGGCCCGCGCGGTGAGGTGCGGGTGCGCGGGGCGCACACCACCCAGCCGGTCTTTCTCGCCGATGCCGACGCGCTGGAGTTCAGCGTGCTGGCCGAGTTGGGCCGGTAACCGAACGTCTTCCTGTCCAGGGGCGTTTCGACCGTAATCCGAAGTTCACGAGGCGGATTCGCTGCGGAGACATGCGGCGCTTTGTATCGTCTCCATACGGAACATGTTCGAATGAAGATAATTGAGGTGGAACGTGCCCTCCTATCAGTTCAGCTGCCCGACCTGCGGAATCTTCGACCGTGACTTCACGATGGCGGATGTCCCGGGCGCCACGGCCTGCCCGATCTGCGATACACCCAGCGGGCGGCGCTTCGGGGGCGCGCCCCTCATCCGGCCGGATTCGGCGCTCGGAAAGCTCATCGAGACGACGCAACGCAGCGCGAGCGAGCCGGGCGTGGTCAGCACCCCACCGCCCGGGCGGCGACCCAGCCACATCACCCGCAATCCCCTGCATCGCAACCTCCCCCGCCCCTGACACGAGAGAAGGCCGACCATGCCCGAACTGCTCTTCCCGCTCGACTCCCGCAAAAAGTTCACCGAACAGCAGTTCGTGGGCCACAACCGCTGGCATCCGGATATTCCCGCCCCGGTCACCGTCAAGCCGGGCGACGAATTCCGGGTGCACGTGCGCGAATGGTTCGATGGCGCGATCCACAATGACGACTCCGCCGAGGATGTGCTCAATGCCCCGCTGAGCACCGTGCACTGCCTGTCCGGGCCGTTCGCGGTCGAGGGGGCCAAGCCGGGTGACCTGTTGATCGTCGACATTCTCGACATCGGGCCGATCCCCCAGGAGGATTCGGGTCCCCTAGCAGGGCAGGGCTGGGGGTACACCGGCATCTTCCCCACCGACAATGGCGGCGGCTTCCTCACCGAGCATTTCCCCGACGCGTACAAGGCGATCTGGGATTTCAGCGGCCACACCGCCACCTCGCGGCATATCCCGGGCGTGAAGTTCACCGGCATCACGCACCCCGGCCTGATGGGTACCGCGCCCTCGGCGGCGCTCCTGTCCAAGTGGAATGCTCGCGAGGGCGCGCTCATCGCCACCGACCCGCTGCGTGTACCGCCGCTGGCGCTCCCGCCGGAGCCTCGGGACGCCATTCTGGGCTCGCTCACCGGCAGCGAATTCGACCGGGCCGCGGCCCATGCCGCGCGCACCGCACCGCCACGCGAGAACGGCGGCAATCAGGACATCAAGAACTTCACCCGGGGCAGCCGGGTGTTCTACCCGGTATTCGTGGACGGCGCGAAGCTCTCGGTCGGCGACCTGCACTTCTCACAGGGCGATGGGGAGATCACCTTCTGCGGGGCCATCGAGATGGGTGGCTTCATCGATCTGCGGGTGGATCTCATCAAGAACGGCATGGAGCTCTACGGCGTCTCCGAGAACGCCATCTTCATGCCCGGTAACGAAGGCCCCAATTACACCGAGTACCTTGCCTTTTCGGGGACATCGGTGACGCTGTCCGGCGAACAGCGCTACCTCGACTCGCAGTTGTCCTTCGAGCGCGCCTGCCTGCACGCCATCGACTACCTCACCAAATTCGGCTACAGCCCGGAGCAGGCTTATCTGCTGCTCGGCGCGGCTCCCATCGAGGGCCGCTTCTCCGGCGTCGTCGACATCCCGAATTCGTGTGCGACCGTGTACATCCCGACCGCGATCTTCGACTTCCCGATCACGCCCTCGGCTTCCGGCCCCGTCACCATCGACCCGGGGATGGGAGCCCCGCACGCCACCCGATGACCAGAAGTACCGGCGGTCAATAACCTACGACCGCCGGTACCCCTCGGTGCCAGACCGCCCAGGTGAGGGGAACGCCCGGGCGGTAGGCCAGATGCACTGCCGACGGAGCGTCGAGTATGTGCAGGTCGGCACGGGCACCGGGGCGGATCACGCCGACAGCGCCGTCGGCGGAGAGGTCGCGGCCGAGGGCGAGAGCACCGCCCGCGGTCGCGGCCCAGATCGCCTCGTCCACGGACAGGCGCATTTGCAGGACCGCCGTGGAGACGCAGAACGCCATGGACGTGGTGTAGGAGCTGCCGGGATTGGCATTGGTGGCCAAGGCGATTCGGGCTCCCGCGTCCAGGAGGCGGCGGGCCTGGGCCAGGGGTTGGCGGGTGGAGAGGTCGCAGGCGGGGAGCAGGGTGGCGATGGTGGTGGAAGCCGCCAGGGCTTCGACGTCGTCGTCGGTGAGGTGGGTGCAGTGGTCGACACTGGCCGCGCCGTATTCGACGGCGAGCTGGACTCCGGGGCCGTAGCCGAGTTGGTTACCGTGGACGCGCAGGCCGAGGCCTTTGGCGCGGCCCGCGGCGAGGACTCGGGCGGATTGTTCGGCGTCGAAAGCGCCTGTCTCGCAGAAGACGTCGATCCAGCGGACATGGTCGACGACCGCGTCGAGCATCGGGCCGCAGACCAGGTCGACATACTCCTCGGCGGTGTATTCGGCGGGCACCACGTGGGCTCCGAGGAAGGTGACCTCGTCGGCCACCTCGGCCGCCAGTGCGGCACAGCGCTTTTCGTCGGCGACGGTGAGGCCGTAGCCGGTTTTCGTTTCCATGTAGGTGGTGCCCTGGTGCAGTGCCTCGGCACGCAGGCGGTGCAGAGTGGCGGCGAGGACCTGGTCATCGGCCGCGCGGGTGGCCTCGACGGTGGTGCGAATGCCACCGGCCGAGTACGGGACTCCCCTCATACGAGCCCCGAACTCGGCCGTGCGATCACCGGCGAAGACCAGGTGCGTGTGGCTGTCCACCCAGCCGGGCAGGACGGCGCGGCCGTGGACGTCCAGGTGATGGTCGGCATCGGGGGCGGCGGAGGCCGGGCCGACCCAGCGCACCCACTCGCCCTCCAGCACCAGCGCAGCATCGTGCAAGGTGCCGAATTCGTCTGTGTTGGTGGTGAGTTCACCTATGCCGGTGATGACCGTGGTCGTCGGGTTCACTGCCACAATGCTCCGATCTCGGTATCGAGGGTTGCTCCGATGTCCGTGACGCTGCGGTGGAGGCGATCGCGCACCGACCAGCGGCCCGCGACCATGACGTCGGTGACATCGGACGCCGTTGCCGCGTAGAGGATTCCGGTGGCGTCAGCGCCCGCGGTGCGTGGGGAGTCGGTGTCGACGCAGACCAGGTCGGCGGCGTGGCCGGGGGCGATCGCGCCCACGGTGGACCAGCCCGAGGCGGCGTGTGCGGTGGCGGCGGTCAGCAGTTCGGTGCTCTCGAAACGGCCGCGCTGCCCGCTGGCG
The DNA here is from genome assembly GCF_040683015.1 of Nocardia sp. NPDC051030. Classification (NCBI taxonomy): domain Bacteria; kingdom Bacillati; phylum Actinomycetota; class Actinomycetes; order Mycobacteriales; family Nocardiaceae; genus Nocardia; species Nocardia sp. NPDC051030. Next base: position 425,853 of record NZ_JBFBCD010000004.1, read on the forward strand.
AGGCGCTCGTGCAGTTCCAGTGCGCGCAGCTCGAACCAGGGGTCGATGATCGAGTGTCCGTCGCTGCCCAGGCTGAGGCGCACGCCCGCGTCGGCGAGGCGGCGGGCGGGGCCGATGCCGTCGCCGAGATCGGCTTCGGTGCTGGGGCACAGGCAGACCCAGCTCTCGGCGAGCGCCTTGATGTCCTCGGCGGTGAGGTGGGTGGCGTGTACGGCGACGGTGTTCGGGGTCAGCGCGCCGACGCTCGCGAGGAGTTGGGTCGGAGTGCAGCCGTGGACGGCGAGGCATTCCTCGTTCTCGCGGGGCTGTTCGGAGAGGTGCACATGCAGCGGGCGGCCGGTGGCGGCGTGCACGATCGCGGGCAGCTGCTCGACCGGGACGGCACGCACCGAATGGATTGCCGCACCCACGGTCACGAGTTCACCTACCGGGCTGAAGGATTCGACCCGGCGCGCCCAGGCATCGGCATCGCCATCGTCGAAGCGCTGTTGCACGCCGGAGGTGGGGCGGCCGAAACCGCCTGCCAGATAGGCCACATCGAGCAGGGTCAGCCGAATACCGGCATCGGCCGCCGCGGCGACCAGGGCGTGCGAGAACTCATTGGGGTCGGCGTAGCGCTGCCCGCGCCCGGGGTGGTGCAGGTAGTGGAATTCGGCGACGCTGGTGTAGCCCGCCAGCACCATTTCGGCGTAGACGGCGCGGGCCAGCCGGTAGTACGAGTCCGGCTCCAGCCGCTCGGCGAGGGCGTACATGCGTTCACGCCAGGTCCAGAAGCTGCCGCGATCGGTGTGGGTGCGGCCGCGCAAGGCGCGGTGGAAGGCATGCGAGTGCCCGTTCGCGAAGCCGGGCAGCACCAGCCCGGAAAGCACCGTCCCACTGGGATTTTGACCCACGTCGACCGCTGTGATTATGCCGTCGGCGATATCGATACGCACCCCGGCCACCACCCCTCCGGGCAGCCAAGCTTGCGAGCACCAATACGTACTCATCCGGCCAAGCTCCTCGGCACGCGCGCCAATTCAACCGTGCCGTCGGCTATGTCGATGCGCACCACGGCCGCCACCCCCCTCGGCAGCCAGGCGTGTGGGCACCAGTACGTGCTCATCCGGCCAGGCTCCGCAGTACGCGCGCCAATTCGACGGTGCCGTGGTCGATATCGCCGGGCTCGGCGAATTCCTGTGGCGCGTGGCTGATTCCGGTCGGGTTACGGACGTAGAGCATGGCGGTGGGCACGAAGGGGGCCAGCACCGCGGCATCGTGACCGGCACCGGTCGGCAACACCGGTGCGCCGCCGAGCATGGCGGTGAGCCGGTCCCGCAGCGCCGGATCGAAGACGGCGGTGCCCTCGTAGGACTCCTCCCGCACGTCGACTGTGCAGCCTTCGAGTTCAGCGGCGGCCCTGGCCTTCTCAGCAATCTCCGTGACCAAGTCGCGCACACTGCCCGGCTCGGGCAGCCGGGCGTCCAGCCAGACATCGACCTGGGAAGCGATGACATTGGTGCCGCCGGGTGTCGGCACCAGACGGCCCACAGTCGCGCGAGCCTCAGGCACCGCGGCCGCCGAACGCCTTACCGCGCCGATCATTTCGGCGGCGGGCATCATAGGATCGCGCCGGTCATCCATGAGCGTCGTCCCAGCATGATTGCCCTGACCGGTAAAGGTGAACCGCCAGCGGCCGTGCGGAATGATATTGCTGCCGACCGCAAGCGGTGCGTCCAGGTGAATCAGTCCCCTCCCCTGCTCCACATGAAGTTCCACGAACGTGCCGATCTGCCCGAGGGTTTCGGTATCGCGGCCGAAATGCCCGGGATCGTGCCCACCGGCTCGCGCGGCATCCGCGAAGGTGGTGCCGTCACCATCGCGCAGTGTCAGCGCCCGCTCCGGCTCGAGAGTGCCGGTCAACAGCCGAGACCCCAAGCACGGCACCCCGAACCGCCCACCCTCTTCCTCGGCGAACACCACGATCGCCAAAGGCCGCCGTGGCGCGAACCCCTCCGCACGCAGCAGGTCGAACGCGGCCAGCGCACTCACCACCCCCAGCGGACCGTCATACGCACCGCCACCCGGCACCGAATCCAGATGGCTCCCGGTAACGACCGCATCCACCCCCGGTGCCCCGAACCAGGCCCACAGATTGGCATTCCGATCGGTATGCACCTGCAGCCCACGCGCCCGCGCCGCACCGGCAAACCATTCGCGCAGTTCTGCATCGGCGGAGGTGAAAACATGCCGCGAGTACCCACCCCGCGCCCGATCCGCGCCCACCCGCGCGATCTCGGCCAGCAGATCATTGGCCGATGCGAGCTTCTGCGCCGCATCCTCGAATCGTGGGCTCACCGACTCACCTTTCCCACATAGGGATACGCACATCCCGCGTGCGGGCTACGGCGTCGGCTTCGGGGTAGCCCGCGTCGACGTGGCGGAGTACGCCCATGCCCGGGTCATTGGTGAGTACGCGTTCGATCTTTTGCGCCGCGAGTGGGGTGCCGTCGGCGACTGTGACTTGACCGGCGTGAATGGAGCGACCCATGCCGACGCCGCCGCCGTGGTGGATGGAGACCCAGGTGGCGCCGGAGGCGGTATTGACCATGGCATTGAGCAGGGGCCAGTCGGCGATGGCGTCCGAGCCGTCGGCCATGGCCTCGGTCTCGCGGTAGGGGGAGGCCACCGAACCGCAGTCGAGGTGGTCGCGGCCGATCACGATGGGGGCGGAAACCTCACCGCTGGCGACCATTTCATTGAAGCGCAGTCCGGCCTGGTGACGTTCGCCGTAGCCGAGCCAGCAGATGCGGGCGGGCAGACCCTGGAAGGCGACGCGGTCCCCGGCCAGGCGGATCCAGCGGGCCAGGGCCTCGTTCTCCGGGAAGAGCTCGAGCATGGCGCGGTCGGTGGCCGCGATATCGGCGGGATCGCCGGACAGGGCCACCCAGCGGAAGGGGCCTTTGCCTTCACAGAAGAGCGGGCGGATGTAGGCGGGCACGAATCCGGGAAAGTCGAAGGCGCGGTCGTACCCGGCCAGCTTGGCTTCGCCGCGAATCGAGTTGCCGTAGTCGAAGACCTCGGCCCCGCGATCCAGGAAGCCGACCATGGCTCCCACGTGGATGGCCATGGAATCCCGTGCGCGGCGGGTGAATTCGTCCGGCTTCTTGCTCGCGTAGTCGTCCCAGTCCTCGAGGGCGATGCCGATCGGCAGATAGGTGAGCGGGTCATGCGCCGAGGTCTGATCGGTGACGACATCCACCTCGACCTCGCGGCGCAGCAGCTCGGGCAGGATTTCGGCGGCATTGCCGATGACCCCGACCGACAGGGCACGCCGGTCGCGCTTGGCGGCCATAACCCGCACCAGGGCATCGTCGAGGTCCGTGGCGATCTCGTCCAGATACCTGGTCTCGACCCGCCTTTCGGCATGGCGCGGATTGCATTCGATACACAGCGCCACCCCGCCGTTCATGGTGACGGCCAGGGGTTGCGCGCCACCCATGCCGCCCAAACCGGCTGTGACGGTGAGTGTTCCGGCGAGACTGCCGCCGAATCTCTTGGCCGCCACCGCGGCGAAGGTTTCGTAGGTGCCTTGCAGAATCCCCTGGGTACCGATGTAGATCCAGGAACCCGCGGTCATCTGGCCGTACATGGTGAGCCCGGCCGCTTCCAGTCGCCGGAACTCCGGCCAATTCGCCCAGTCCGGAACCAGATTCGAGTTGGCGATGAGCACGCGCGGAGCCCATTCGTGGGTGCGCAGCACGCCGACCGGCTTACCGGATTGGACCAGAAGCGTCTCGTCCTCGCGCAGGTCGGTCAGCGTGCGGCCGATGGCGTCGAAGCTGTTCCAGTCCCGGGCCGCCTTTCCGGTACCGCCGTAGACGACGAGATCCTGCGGGCGCTCGGCAACTTCGGGGTCGAGATTATTGTGCAGCATGCGCAGTGCGGCTTCGGTCTGCCAACTGCGGGCGGTGAGAGTCGAACCGCGGGCAGCTCGAATGATTCTGGTCATGGCCGCTAAACCCCCTGAACAAGAAGGTGATTCACCGCTCCGGATCGAATCAGATCGGTCACGGCGGCAATATCCGGTGCCAGATGCCGATCCGGTCCCGGCCCCGGCACCACGCTGCGCACCAGGTCTCGGACCGCGGCGGTCACGGGCGCGGGTTCCAGGGGCGCCCGGAAGTCGAGAGCGCGTGCGGCGGTGAGCAGTTCGATGGCCAGGACCGTGGTCAACCCGTCCACGGACCGGCGCAGCTTGCGTGCGGCCGACCAGCCCATGGACACGTGGTCCTCCTGCATGGCGCTCGAGGGAATCGAGTCCACCGAGGCGGGCACGGCACACCGCTTGAGCTCCGAAACCACTCCCGCCTGCGTGTATTGGGCGATCATATAGCCGGAATCGACGCCCGGATCGGCGGCCAGGAAGGCGGGCAGCCCATGCGAGCGATGCACATCGAGCATGCGGTCCGTACGGCGCTCGGCAATGCTGGCCAGATCCGCGATGGCGATCGCCAGGAAGTCGAGCACATAGCCGACGGGCGCACCGTGGAAGTTGCCATTGGATTCCACCCGACCGTCCGCGAGCACGACGGGATTGTCTATGGCGGAAGCCAATTCGCGTTCGGCGACGGTTTCGGCGTAGGTCAGAGTGTCGCGAGCCGCGCCGTGCACCTGCGGGGCACAGCGCAGCGAGTAGGCATCCTGCACGCGCGGGCAATCCTCGCCACGGTGACTGGCCACGATCTCCGAACCAGCCAGTGCCGCACGCATATTCGCAGCGGAGACGGCCTGTCCCGGATGCGGTCGCAACTCCTGTAGGTCGGCCGCGAACACCCGGTCGGTGCCGAGTTGCGCCTCCACACTCATAGCCGCCGTGAGATCGGCGATATCGAAGAGCCGCTGCAGATCCGCGATGGCCAGCAAGAGCATTCCGAGCATGCCGTCGGTGCCATTGGTGAGCGCGAGCCCCTCCTTCTCGGCCAGCGTGAGCGGGCTCAGCCCGTGTTCGGCCATGGCGGAGACGATCGGATGCGGCCCATCCGGGCCGAGCACCTCCCCCTCCCCCATGAGCGCCAGTGCCACCGCCGCCAGCGGAGCCAAATCCCCCGAGCAGCCCAGCGAACCATATTCCGGCACAACGGGAATCAGCCCGCTGTCCAGCAATTGCGCCAGCGCCTGCGCGGTCTCGGTACGCACACCGGTATGCCCACTCATCAGCGTCCGCAACCGCAACAACATCATGGCCCGCACCACTTCCGGCTCCACCGGCGCGCCCGCCCCCGCCGCATGCGATCGAATCAGCGACCGTTGCAGATCAGTCCGCCGCTCCGGCGGAATATGCCGCAACGCCAACGCCCCGAATCCGGTAGACACCCCATAAACCGGCCGCTCACTATCCGCCAGCTCATCAATATGCCGCCGCACCCGCCCAAGCCGAGCCAGCCCCTCGGCATCAAGCTCCACCCGCGCACCCTCACGAGCCACCGCGACCACATCCGCCAATGTCAATGCCCCCGCACCGACCAGCACCCGCCGAATCCCGATACTCGTCATGCCCGCTGCGTTCCGATTCGCCTCATGGCCACCATTCCAGCCCCTTCGCCCTCCGGTAGCGAGCACCCACGACCGGGTTTCGTCTGGTATTTCAGACAGTATGAGCGGTGACATCCCAGCCCTGCGGCGCGGCCTACGAGTCCTGGACCTACTAGCCCAACGCCCCCACCCGGTCCCCGCCGCAGTCATAGCCCGCGAACTAGACCTCCCCCGCTCATCCACATATCAGCTGCTCAACGAGCTGCGCACGGCCGGATACGTCACCTACCTACCCGCCGAACGCCGCTACGGGCTAGGCATAGCCGCCTTCGAACTGGGCTCCGCCTACCTCCGCCACGACCCCCTCGAACGAGTAGCCGCCCCCCTCCTATGGACCTTGGTAGACGCCGCAGGCGGCACCGGCCACCTAGGCATCCTCCACGGCAACGAATCCCTCTACTTGATCGAACAACGCCCCGCCCGCCCCCAAACCCTGGTCACCGACGTAGGCGTCCGCCTCCCCGCCCACCTGACCGCCACAGGCCGAGCAATGCTCTGCCACCTCGCCCCCACCCATGTCCGGGCCCTCTTCCCCAATCCCGCCGCCTTCCCCATGCGAACCGACCGAGGCCCACGCGACCTTCGAGATCTCCGAAATATCCTGCGAACCGAGAAGACCCGAGGTTGGTCGGTCGAAGACGGGCACGTCACGCCAGGTTTCGCCACCGTCGCAGCGGCCGTCTTCGACCATGGGGCACGACCTATCGCGGCAATCAGCTCGACCCTGCGGCATCACTGTGCGGAGGAAGGGGTCGAATGCGGAGAGACCTGGCCAGAACTGGCCTCCCAGGTCCGTGCGACCGCAGCCACTCTCACTGCCACCATCGGAGGGCGCTCGCCGACTGCGTCGGCGGGGGAAGACAAGAGATAAAGACGAAGACGAGAGATAAAGACAAGGACGCCTGGACAAGAAGAGACAAAACAAGAGAAACAAGACAAGAACAAAGACCAACGAGCAGCTCTGAAGGCCTCCCAAGGCCCCACCGCTGCGCGTCTCAGAGGTAGAACACGTTCAGGAGGGACATTAGGCTGGTCTAACCGGACAAAACCCCGGCTCATGTCCCCCCTCGGCGAAGAGGCTGCGCCGACACGCAACGACACGCCGAGAACCGGCCCCTCGGCCCGGGATTGGAGGGTCTCGAGTCTTGTTCTCGAGTCTTTTCTTCTCTGCTCGTCCAGGCGCTCTTGTCTCTTGTCCCTTTTGTCTTTAGTTCTTTGGTGTTTGGTCTCGGAACGGGACCACAACCTTCCAGCCAGGCTGGGACGAGAGGTGACGGCTCCGGGCTGGGGAGCCAAAGTCGGGTACGGCAGGCGACGCAACCACGCTATATCCGTACTGCCGTGCGCTTCGGACACGAGCTCCCCGAGTCGTGTTTCTAACCGGTGCGGTTAATGAAAGCGATGGCCGAAGGCCGAGCCGTCCGAGTGGGGAACGGCTTCGGAGATTTGAGCGACCAGGTTCCAGGGGCGGTTGATGTCGGCGGTCGCCTTGCCGCTGGTGAGGATTGCTCCGGACAAGGCTCGGGCAGGGTCGGACCAGCCGTATTGGGTGGTGAGACCGCTTCGGCCGAAGTGGGATTCGGTGTAGGGCCCGAACTTCGAGCGGCGGGAACCGAGTTCGTAACCGGCTCGGCTTACTCGGCCCGCTACGCCGGGGATGCGTTTCGCGGGTTGGATCGCCGAGTGGAGAGTGTCCGGGCGCATGATGCGAACGCCGTCCAATTCTCCGCCGCGGGTGAGGATTTCGTAGAAGCGGGAGAGTTCGAAGGCGGTGGTGACCAGGTTTCCGGAGGGGAGTTCGGCGGTGAGGAAGGCGCGGTTCGCGGATTCGGATATCGCGCCGTTCATTCCGCCGCCGAGGGCCTTGCTCGCCAAATAGCTCCAGACGCGGGAGGGGCCCGGGCCCACCTTGACGCTCGGGACGACCAGGTCGACGTCTTCGGGGCGGACGCCGAAGTTGGTCCAGCGGAAGCCGAGTGGGTCCAGGACCTGCTCGGCGAGATGGTCTCGCATGTGTTTGCCGGTAGCCCGCTGTACCAGGAGGCGTTGGATCAACCCGCTGGTCAGCGCGTGATAGACGCGGAATCGGCCCGGTCGCCAGCTCGGCTTCAGATCGGCGAGCGCTCGGGTTGCGACGTCCTCGTCGACCACGAGTTCGTATCCCCGGTACGGCCCGGTCACGAAGGGCACACCTGCCGAATGCGTGAGTACGTCGCCGATGGTGATCGCCGACTTGCCGTTGGCCGCGAATTCCGGAATGTATTCGCACACCGGATCATTCAGCCGAAACGCGCCCTGTTCGATGAGCATGAACATGAGGGCCGCCGAGACGCCCTTGGCCGTGGAGAATCCGCAGAACGGGGTTTCCGTGGTCACCGGGATTCGCGGCGTATCCGGTCCGTCGCCCGGGCCATTGCCCCAGCCGTGGCCGATCGCCCGATTCAGTACGACCTTCCCATTGCGGCGGAGGCAGACCTGGATGGCGGGTGTGGTCCCCAACCGGTACCACGCCCGCACCGACTCCCACACCGATTCGATTCCGGCGCTGGTCAGACCGGCATCCGCCGGATCGTCTTCCGAGCCGATCGTGGTCACCGCGTCCAGATCGGCGGCGACGTTCACCAATGCGATAGCAGGGGCACCCATTGGCCCCAGGGTAGCGACCTTCGGCCAACTACCCGGTTGGTCGCGGGCTATCCGGCCAGCGCGTCGAGGGCTCGGTCGATATCGGCTTCGGTGTTATTGAGGTGGACAGCCAGGCGGAGGCGGCCCGCACGCATCGCGCCGATCACCTTCGCGGCGCGCAAGCGGGCGGCGGCTTCCGGGGCGGCCTCGAAGGAGACGATGGCCGAATTGCCCGGCGCGAGACCGAGCCCCGCGCGGAGGCGGTTGGCCAGGGCCACATTGTGCCGGTGGATGGCCTCGATGCCGACCGACTCCAGGAGTTCGAAGGCTGGAACGTGGCCGATCCAGGAGGGCCAGACCGGGGAGAGGTCGAAGCGGCGGGCATTGTCGGCCTGACGCAGGGGGCCGTCGTAGCAGGTCTGCCACGGGTCGAAGCCCGAGTACCAGCTGGCTCCGATCGGGCGCAGCGAATCGAAGGCCTCGTCGGTGGCTGACAGGAAGGCGGAACCCTTCGGACCGAGCAGGAATTTATAGCCGCCGCAGACCAGCCAATCCGCACCGGTGTCATGCACGGGGAGCCATCCGGCGGCCTGACTCAGATCGAAGAGCACCCGCGCGCCGTGCGCATGCGCCGCGCCGACCACCTCGGGCATATCGAGCACCGAGCCGTCGGCGGATTGCACCACCGAGGCGGCGACCAGCGCATCGCCCGGACGGATGGCATCGGCGAGTTCACGCAGCGGAACCGTGCGGACATTCAGGTCCGGCCGGGCCAGGAACGGCCAGAGCACGGAGTTGAATTCCCCTTCGGGCACAAGCACATTCGCGCCCTCCGGGAGACTCTCCGCGATCAGGCCGACCAGCTGCGAAACCTGAGTACCGATGGCCACATGATCGGCATCCGTCCCGACCAGCCGCCCATAGGCCGCCCGGCTCGTGGCAATAGCCGCATCGACGCCGGGGATATCGAACTCGCCACTCGCCCGCCGCTGATCGGCCGCCGTGACCGCCGCCAGCACCGTCGTCGGCAGCAAACCGCAACTGGCCGTGTTCAAGTAGGTGACGGTCGGCGCGAAAGCGTCTCGCACGGAACTCGGTAACAGCGTGGAACTGGAGAGAGCAGTCATCCCGCCATTGTCCAAGCCCACGGCACCCCCGAAAAGATCCACCGCCCCAAATCTGGCCATAACCGGCAAACCACACCACACCCCCAAACCTGGCCGCGGCCTTCGAATCTCGCCGAGGTCAGATCCAACTGCCACGCGACACCGCCTCCGGCGTCCGAAACCGACCGCAACGACGAGACCAGCGGAGACGGACCGGCCATAGGTTTCAGAGGCGGCGAGGTCGACGAGGCCCTCCTGCCAGTCATAGAGGTCGTTTGGGCGGCGATCGCTGCGGTGAGACGGCGACCGGCAACCTCAAACCTGGCCGCGGCCTTCAGGTCTGGGACATGCCCGGTTTCAGAGGCGGCGGATGTGGGCGAGCCAGGCGGCGAGGTCGACGAGGCCCTCTTGGCCTTTGTAGAGGTCGGATTGGGCGGCGATCGCTGCGGTGACGCGGCCTCGGTAGGTGGTGGGTTGGAGGTCTTCGAGTTCCCAGCCGTCGGTGAAGGATTCGCGGATGATGGTGTCACTGATGCGTGGGCCGAAGCCGGGCTCGCGGTCGGAGAGGGCGAGTATGTGCAGGTGACCGCCGGGTTTGGTGACCGCGTGCAGGCTGCGGACGTAGTCGGCTCGGGCTTCGGGGGCGTCACCGAATACGTGGAAGAGGGCGCTGTCGACGATGGTGTCGAATTCCGGTGGGGTGCCGTCCTCCTCTGTGAGTGCGGCCGAGTGGGCGAGGTCGAGGGCGTCGGCCACGTCGAAGCGGGCCGTGGGGACGCCCTGGGCGGCCGCATTGCGGCGAGCGTATTCGACCGCGCTGGGTGACAGGTCGATGCCGCGCACGTCGTAGCCCAGGCGGGTGAGCAGGATGGTGTGCTCGCCCGCGCCGCTGCCGGGATCGAGGACGCGACCGCGAATCCGACCGGCGCGTTCCAGCTCGAGGATCGCGGATTGCGGCTCGCCGATCACCCAGGGTGCGGTGTCATTGTCATAGACGGAATTCCAGAATTCTGCGGTCTGAGTCATGTCTTCAGGTTCGTCCCTCAACCTCACTCGAGGTCAAGGGTGTGGTCGCGGGGCCACGGCCCGGCTACCGTGGGGGTCGATCTTGTCCGACCGTTAACCCTGCCGGAGGCGTTTCACATGAACACAGCGCGCACCATTGCCCGCGTTCTGCTCGTCATGGTGGCGCTGGTCTGCGGTCTGGCCACGGCATTGCCCGCGGCCGTCGCGACACCGGATTCCGCGAATCTCGATGACACCACCTCGCGAAAGCTGGACGAGCTGCTGGCATTGCGCGCCACGCAGCCGCTCGCGAGCAAGGGCGATCTGATCACATCGCTGTCGAGCCGCTTCCTCGGCACCCCCTACGGCGCGAACATGCTGATCGGCTCCGCCTCGCAGCCCGAACAGCTGGTCATCGACTTCCGCGCGGTCGATTGCTTCACCTACCTCGACTATGTCGAAGCGCTCACCCGATCCACCGACCGGAACCAGTTCGTGGCGAACCTGATCCAGACCCGCTACACCGGCGGCCAGGTCGACTTCACCAAGCGCAAGCACTTCTTCACCGACTGGGCGCAGACCGACCGGGTCGCCGCCACCGATATCACCGCGAGCCTGACCCCCGCTACGGTCACCGTCGGCAAGCAACTCAATGTCAAGCCCGATGGCAGCCGCTACCTTCCGGGGATCCCGGTGGTCGATCGCGCCATCACCTATATTCCGAGCGGCTCGGTCGACCAGAACGTCATCAACCAGCTCCGCCCCGGCGACTACATCGGCGCGTACACCGATGTCGCGGGATTGGATGTCTCGCACGTGGGCATTTTCGTCAATACCGCGAGCGGCCCGGCCTTCCGCAATGCCTCCTCCCTGGCGGCGAACAACCAGGTCGTCGACTCCTCCTTCAGCGATTACGTCCAATCCGTGCCGGGCATAGTCGTTCTGCGCGCGCAGTAGTTCGATTACCTCTCGAAGGCCGATAGGTCGAGGCCCTCACCGCGCACGGTGACCTCGGCGAGCGGCCCGCCATGGGTGCGCACGCCCCAGACGAGCAAGCGGGCGAATTCACGGCAATCCCGAAGTGTCGCCGGAAGCGCGAGATCGATTCGCCAGTTCGGACGCTCGTCATCGGGCGGGGTGAAACCCCACTTGATCATGTATTTCTCGGTGCTGGAACCGAATCGCCAGAGCGGATCCGCGATGCGGTCGCCGAGTTCGCCGTGCAGGCCCTTCGGCTCACGAGTGATCCGCGCGTACTTGTTGCCCTCCGCGCCGACGATCAGGGTCGCGCCGACGGATAGGTCTTCGGCGAGCAGGAAGGACAGATCCTCGACGAGCTGATCCCAGCCGCGGGCCTGCGCGCGATGGGCAATGTGGTTGCGGTCATTGGTGACTCCGCGTTTACGTTCGGCCGGTCCGAGCAGATTCATCTCGACCGACTCTCCGCTCTTCTCCACCCGCAGTGCGAAACCCGGAAACTCCCAGACCGCACCGGAACCGGAACCGGCGGTGCCATACCCGACCGGCGCGCCCCAGACCTCTCGCAGCCCCTCGAGGACCGAGTCGTACGCGATCCGGACCAGCTCCTCTTCGTACGTGTTCTCCTCGCCCGGGTCGAGGTGGCCGACATTGTCACTGACCGCGAATTCGACCCTGCGGAGCGTCTCGCCCTCGAACCAATACGTCGCTTGCGGATCGTCGATCTCCAGATCGGTCCGCATGCGTAGCAAGGACTGCTTGTACAGATCGCCATCGTGCGCCCAGCCGACATCGGCGGCGAATCGCTCCGCGTCAGCCTCGGTCCAGGTCCATTCGAAAGCCATTGCCGCAGTGACGATGCGGATCGCGCCGGGCACATCCACGGCCAGGTCGTCCTCCGGGTCGCTCTCGATCCGAATACCGGATGCCGCGCGTTGCCGGTCCCGACGGGGACCGATGTTCGGGTGTGGCGGGATGCCCAATCCGGAGAGATCGACGGTGTCGGCTGAGCCGTCGATCCACGCGTCCGCCAGCAGTTCGTCCGGTGTCTCGATGCCCAGTGCCTGTAAACCGAAGACGACGATGCCCGCCAATTCGTTGTAGCCGAAGGTGTTCACCGGTTTCGACAGCTGCCGCGACCAGTTGCGGTCCGGCTCCGGCCACATCCAGCCGTCCGCGATCAGCGCGGCCTCGACCTGTGGCCCATACCGGTAGTCGTCTTCGATGAATTCGGCGGCGGCCAGTTCGGCATACAGGCCGCCGTCATCGAAGGCGAATTGCGCGTACCGATTTCCGGGCGCGCTGATGATCAGTTTGGTGCCTTCGGCGCGGTAGCCGTCCAGGAATGCGGCGAGGCTGTCGGTGAACAGCTCCCAGGCGCTGAGCTCGGTGTTCCACGCTGTGCGCCGTGCGTTCTTCTCGGTCCAGTACTGCTGTTCCGCGGGGCTGATCAGCATGAGATCCACTGTTTGGGGGCCGACCACCACTCCGGCGAACAGGTTCGGGAACGCCCAGCACGGTCCCTGCTCCGGTCCGGCCGTGGCCTGCACCGGATCACCCCAGACCCTGTGGAATTCCGCGACGGCTGTATCGAAGGCGGCACGCACGGTATCGGGCGTCTCCGGGTCATGCTCATAGGCCGGGCTGCTGAGGGCGACTCGCACGTACGCGAGCCGCTCATCCCCACACCAGAACATCGCCGATCCCTGCCACACGTCGAGGCCGGTAGAGGCGAACCAACCGCCCTGACCCATATCGGTTCCCGGCTCGAGCCCGCTCCACCCCGCCGCGTCAGCAAACTTCTGGATATCGGCGATATCCCATGTCCAATCGAATCCCGTTGCCACCCCCGCCAACTCGATCGCGCCCGCCAGATCCACCCGCAAGTCGTCACGCACAGCCCGACACTAACGCCACACGCCGACGTGTTCGACCGCAATGTTTCGCGGTGATCATTAGGGGTTTCTCCCCAAACTTTCCCGATGGGTAGCAGGAAGGCTTGGCCGGGCGGGCGATCGCCCCGTACCGTGTCCGGAGGTCGGGAACCGGAACCAAAGCCTCCCAACATCAAGGAGATTCACCATGATCAACGTCCGTACTGCGGCTCTCGTGGGCTTCGCCGCGGCGGCGCTGACCGCTGTCAGCACCGGCTCTGCCAGCGCTGGCAACCCCGCCGACTTCGATTCCCAGGCCATCTCGGTGTGCCAGCAGGTCGGTGGCGAGTACCAGCAGGTGCAGACCGCGATCCAGGGCTACCCGGCTTTCATCAACTGCATCAACGGCTCCGACATCAAGATCGAGCCGATGCCGGCCGGCGCCTACTGCACCATCCTCGGCATGCCGCCGGTGGTCGGCGAGGCCAGCGGCACCGGCGCCTGCAACCAGCTGGGCCGATAACCCTCCTGAGCACGCGAACTCACGACATCGGAGCCGGCGCGGTGGGCCTATGCCCGCCCGCCGGCTCCGTCGTGAGTGGTTGATCGCACCGAACTATGGCTAGCATCGGCGTTCGTGCGTGTTGTTTCGGGGGGATTCTTGCGGATTCGATTGATCGGTCTCATAGCCGGTGTGCTCGGCATACTGCTGGCGGTGCTGACACCGCTGCTGCCGGTGCGGCAGGACCGGACGAGCCTGGATTGGCCGCAGGAGCAGACGGTTCAGGTCACCGCGCCGCTGGTGGATTACGTGCCGCTCAATCTGTATCTGAGCGTGCCGTGCACGGTGCTGCGCGGATTGCCCAGCGGGACCGTGCTGTCCACGATTCCCTCGACAGCGCCCGGCGCGGCCGAAAAGGGCCTGCTGGTGCGGATCACGGACTCCGATGGCGGGCGCACGCTCTCGGTGCTGCTGCGCGATATTCCGCTGCTGACGGCCTCGCTCGCCGATATCACCGGAGTGGCGAAAGCGCCCGAACCAGGCACGACTCCGGCGGGAGTCGGTGCGCCCGGCGCTGATCCGGCCGGTATGGGGCCCGCGGCTGGGAAGACTCCGCCGCCGGGTTCGACGCCGCCGCCCGGATCCACTCCGCCGCCCGGCGCAACTCCCCCGCCCGGATCGACCCCACCACCCGGCGCAACTCCGCCGCCTGGCGCAACTCCGCCACCGGGTTCCACGCCTCCTCCCGGATCGACTCCCCCACCCGGATCGACGCCGCCGCCCGGTTCGACGCCGCCCACCACGGGTGCGGCCCAGGATGGCAGCGCGACCGCGCCCGGTGCGCCACCGGCCTCGGACCCGAATGCGCCACCGGCCACCATTTGCGGAGCGCTGGCCATCCACTCGAATTCCGATACCACCACCGCCGAGCTGACCGGCGTCCTGCGCAGTGACGGCAGCCCGTACCGGACCACGATCACCAAGGACGTGCGCCCGCAGATCGTCGGCATCTACACCGATTTCGACCGCATGCGGCTCGACAATTCGCGCCTGCACGCCGAACTGGATTCGCGCTTCTCCTCCAGCCCGACCCCGCTCAAGCTGGCCGCCATTATCGGCGCGGTGCTGTGCACGCTGATCGCCCTGATCTGCCTGCATTTCATCGACACTCGTGACGGTCGCCGCGCGCGCCGCTTCCTCCCGGCCCGCTGGTGGCGCTTCACCCTCGCCGACGCCGTGGTCATCGGCACGCTGGGCGTCTGGCATGTGATCGGCGCCAACACTTCCGACGACGGCTACATCCTCACCATGGCCCGAGCGTCGAAGGCAGCCGGTTACACAGCCAACTACTACCGCTGGTTCGGCGTCGCGGAGGCCCCCTTCGGCTGGCCATACGAGATCCTGGCCCAGATGACCCGAGTCAGCGAGGCCAGCCTCTGGATGCGCCTACCGTCGCTCCTGGCCGGAGTCCTGTGCTGGTGGGTCATCAGCCGAGAAGTACTACCCCGCCTGGGTTCCCGAGTACGCGGCAGCGCCGCGGCCCTCTGGACAGCGGGCCTGGTCTTCCTAGCCTTCTGGCTCCCCTACAACAACGGCCTCCGCCCCGAACCCCTGATCGCCTTGGGCGCACTCCTGACCTGGTGCTCCATCGAACGCGCCATAGCCACCCGCCGCCTACTCCCAGCCGCCATCGCCGCACTGATCGCGGCCTTCTCCCTGGCAGCGGGCCCCTCCGGCCTGATCTGCCTGGCAGCCCTGATCGCCGGAATGTGGCCGGTACTCAGAACAATCGGCACGCGCGCCCGCGCAGGTTTCGCCGACACCCGCACCCAACCCGGTTCCGGCGGCACCCGGGCGGCAGCCGGTTCCACCACTACCGATGCGGAAGCGGGTTCCGGCGGCTCCCTGGCGGCAGCCGATTCCACTAGTACCGAAGCAGGAGCAGGTTCCGGCGGTTCCAGAGCGGCGTCGGGTTCCGACGGCTCTCGGTCCGGAGTTGATTCCGCCCGCACTCATGCCGAAGCCGGTTCCGGGCGTGCGGGAAGGCTGTTGAGCTACGGCGCGATGCTGGCGCCGATTGTGGCCGCGGGCGTGCTTGTGCTGGTTGTGGTGTTCGCGGATCAGACGCTGGCGACGGTGCTCGAGGCTGTGCGGGTGCGGAAGGTTATCGGGCCGGATTACTCGTGGTTCGAGGAGATCGTTCGGTGGCAGACCTTGTTGTCGCAGAATCCGGATGGGTCGCTGGCTCGGCGGTTCGGTGTGATCGGGATGCTGTTGTGCCTGGGCGTGTGCGTGCTGGTGGCGCTGCGTAAGGGTGGGCGGATTCCGGATACCGCGCGCGGGCCGGTGGCTCGGGTGCTTGCCATTGTGTTCATGTCGCTGTTGCTGATGATGTTCACGCCTACCAAGTGGACGCATCATTTCGGTGTGTACGCGGGGCTGGCGGGGGCGTTGGCGGCGGTGACCGCGGTTGCGGTGGGCAGCAATGCGATTCGGGCTCGGTACAACCGTTCGCTGTTCGCGGCGGGGGTGCTGTTCCTGCTGGGCGTGACCTTCGCGGGGACGAATGGTTGGTGGTATGTGTCCGGCTACGGGGTGCCGTGGGCCGCGCATGCGCCGACGCTGGCCGGGGCGGGGTTCTCGACGCTGTTCCTGGTGCTGGCGGTGCTGTGCCTGGCGGTGGCGGCTCGGCAGTACTATCTCGAGCGGTATCACCCGACCGGAAATGCCACTGGCGCACGGGCTTTCGACTGGATTGCCATGCGGCCGCTGACCGTGGCCGCGGCCGCGCTGGTGCTGTTCGAATTGGCGTCGATGATCACGGCCGCCGTCTCCCAGCACCCGGCCTATTCGGTTGCCTCGTCGAATCTGCGCACTCTGCAAGGTAAGCCGTGCGCGCTGGCGGATGACGTTCTGGTGGAGACGAATACGGCGGACTCGCTACTACAGCCCTACACCGGCTCGGCTGCCGACGGTCTCTCCGCCGAGAACACCGGCTTCACCGCCAATGGTGTCGGCAGTCTGATCCCTGAACCCGGGGATGTGCCCGGTGGCGGAAACGGCCCGTCCGGTCCGCCGCCCAGCGGTGGATCCGGCGGCGGTCCCGGTGGCGGCCCCGGCGGCCCGAGTGGTCCCAGCGGGAATACTCAGCCCGGAATCAATGGCAGCACAGTGGCATTGCCGTTCGGCCTGGATCCGGCTCGTACACCCGTACTGGGCAGCAGCACGGGCGGCTCACAGCCGCCCGGCCAGCCCGGTGGCCAGCAGGGCGGACAACAACCCGGCGGACAACAGCCGGGCGGTCAGCAGCCGGGCGGCCAGCCGGTCAGCCAGCAGCAGCCGGGACACCTGACCACGCAGTGGTACAAGCTGGATCCGGCTGCGGTGCAGCAGGATTCCACTTACAAGGTGCTGGTGCTGACCGTGGCGGGCAAGATCGCCGCCGTGGACGATGACGGCAAGAAGGTCGAAGGCCAGCAGCTGAAGCTGGAATTCGCCCATCGCGCCGACGACGGCACCATCCAGGCCCTCGGCGATCTGGTGCCCCCGAATGTCGGCGGCGCTCCCGCCTGGCGCAACCTGCCGATCGGCCTGGATCGAATTCCCCGCGGCACCAATGCGATTCGCCTGGTCGCCAAGACCGACGACCCGACCGGCAAGCAGTGGCTGGCCGTCACCCCACCTCGCCTCCCGCGCCTGGACACCCTCAATACCGTGGTGGGCAGCACGGACCCGGTCCTGACGGACTTCCATGTGGGCCTGGCCTTCCCGTGCCAGCACCCCCTCGACACCACCGACGGCGTAGCCCAGCTCCCCAGCTGGCGCATCACCCCGGACAAGCTCAATTCCCAGGTCTCCGAAACTTGGCAGAATGACGCCAATGGCGGCCCCCTCGGCTGGATCACCCTCCTCACCCAGTCCCACCCAGTCCCCACCTATCTCAACCATGACTGGACCCGGGACTGGGGCGAACTCCAACGCCTGACCCCTTACACCGAGGCCCCCGCGGCCGCCGTCAAGGTGCAGGTCGAAGACCGCTGGGGCATGAGCAAGGACTCCCCCATCAAGCTCCGCTGATCCGAGACGTTCAAGGTCCACCGACCGAGACCGTCCCGGACCCACTCACCGAATGCGCTGGGGCGCACCACCAACAGGTGGTGCGCCCCAGCGCATTTCAGCAAGAAGCATGCAGGGTGCACCGGCGGCCGAGGCGTTGCGCCGACTTCACCTGTATTCCAAGCACTTCGCCCACGTAATCGAATGCGATTACGTGGGCGAAGTCGGAAAGCGAACCAAGAGGCCGAGAGCTCGGGGCCTCCGGGGTTGTTACTTGGCCGGAGGGCCGTCGCCGCCACCGGGAGGGCCTTGGCCGTCGGCGGGCGGGCCGGGCTGGGCTCCCGGGGGTAGTGGCTTGCCGATGTTCTGGGCCAGGTCGGGACCCAGGCGCTTGGCTACCTGTTCCCAGTTGCCCCAGTTGTGGACGCCGATGCTCGGGAAGTCGTAGGTGAGGTTGTCGTAGCCGAGGCCCTGGAGCTTCGACTGGAAGGCACGGGTATTAGCCAGGGCGATGCCTTCGAGCGGCATGCCGAGGGTGATCGCGTCCGAGTTGGAGAGATCCTGGTTGGCCGGAACCGCGCTGCCCGCGGCGATGTAGAGGCGAGTGTTATTGGCGATCAGGTTCGGCATGAACTGGTACGGGTCCATGCGCGCCCACTTGGCGCTGCCCGCGGCGGCCATGGAGTCGACGTTGTAGCCGCCGGCGGCGAGCTGGGCCAGGCGGATCGCCTCGCGCATGCCCGGAGCGGACAGGTACAGGTAGCCCGACAGCGAACCGGCGTAGTTGAACTGATCGGGGTGGTAGGCCGCCAGCATCAGGGCCGCGCCGCCGCCCATGGACAGGCCGAACACGCCATTGCGAGAGGTGCTGAAGCCCAGGCGATCCCGCAGCGCGTCACGCAAGTTCTGGGTGAGGAAGGTCTCCCAGGTGTAGGTGCTGGTCTTGCCGATGGTCTCGTCGAAGCCCGCGATGGCCGAACCGGAGTCCGCGCCGGGCAGGCCGTTCGAGTCGGGGTTGTAGCCGCTGAAGCTGCTCGGCTGATCCCAGTCCACATAGAAGCTGGACATGCCGCCGACCGGCATCACCACATTGATATTGAACTTGGCCAGTTCGGCCGGAATGCTGGTGTGCACTTCCCAGCCATTGCCGCTGCTCAGGGCGCGTTCACCGTCGAGCAGGTACACCACCCGGTCGGTATTGCCGTCGGCCGCGCGAACGACCCGCGACTTGATCTTGCCCATGCTGGAGTCGACCCAGAAATCGATCGCCGACGGATCAAGATCAGCCGAGGCCGGTCCGGCCGCTACCACCGACGCCCCGAACGGCAGTAGTCCGACCACCACGGCTCCGATCACGGACCGCTTGAGCCATCCACCCCGGGATCTGTGTCGGCGCTCCTGCGCCCCTCGCACAGCCACGCCACGCATATCCAATTCGGCCTTTCTGTTGTGCGGCCCCTCGAGCCGCGTCCCCACGATCGACCCGCCGCCGCGAAGACGCGTCGCGGCAGATCTTGTGGTGCAGCATATCCGCTCGCCACGCGGGGGTCTCATCGAATGGGGCTGTGAGGCAGCCGACCTCGATTGTGCTGGTCAGACCGGGTGCGAATTGCCGGATTTCCAAACGGAACTATCGGTGCCCCGGATTGCCGCCGGGCGCTACCACTCCCGTCTCATACGCCAACACCACGAGCTGCGCCCGATCACGCGCGTCGAGCTTGGTCAGCAGGCGTCCCACATGGGTTTTCACCGTGGCGACGCTGACGAACAACACCGCGGCGATCTCGGCATTCGATCGTCCGGCGGCAACCTGCTCAAGCACCTCACGTTCACGGTCGGTGAGCTGTTCGAGCCGGGTGTCGCGCATCTCGGAAACCGGTGCCCGGCGCACGAATTCGCCGATCATGCGGCGGGTGATGCTCGGCGTCAGCAAGGCCTCGCCGCCCGCCACCACTCGAATCGCGTGCAGCAACTGTTCGGGCGGAGTGTCTTTGAGCACGAAGCCGCTGGCCCCGCTGCGCAAGGCCCGGTAGACGTGCTCGTCCTGATCGAAGGTTGTCACGATGATGACGCGGGTGGCCTCGAATTCCCTTGCCGCCAAATGCCGCATCGCCTCGAGGCCGTCCATGATCGGCATGCGGATATCCATGAGCACGACATCGGGATGCGATTGCCGGGTCAGATGGACCGCTTCCGCGCCGTTCGCGGCCTCGCCGATGACGGTGAGATCCGCGGCGGAATCGACGAGAATGCGGAAGCCCGCGCGGACGAGGGCCTCGTCATCCGCGATCAATACCCGGATTCGGCCCTGCGGCTCAGTGGTCATCGGCGGCCCGATCGATCGGAATCCGGGCGACGACGCCGAATCCACCCTCCGCCCGCGGACCGGCCTCCAGCGTTCCGCCGAACAGCGAGACCCGTTCGCGCATACCGAGGAGCCCGAGCCCCTGCCCGGCATCCGGACTCGCAGGCCCGCCCCTCCCATCGTCATAAACCGAAATCGTCAACTCCTCCGCCGCGTGACGCACCTCGACCCAGCCGTGCGAGGCGTGCGAATGCTTGACGATATTGGTCAGCGCCTCCTGGACGATGCGATACGCCGAAGTCTCCAGCAAGGCCGGATACGCCGCGACCGGCCCACTCGCGCGATAGTCGATGGCGAGACCCGGATGCCGCGTCTCCGCCACCAGCTGAGCCACCGCCTCCAGCGTCGGCTCGCTCTGATCCTGTTGCGGCACATCATCTCTGAGCTGATTCAAGACCCGCCGCAGCTCGCCGAGCCCCTCCCGACTGGCCGTCTCGATCGCCGCCAGCGCGCGTTTCGCCTCGTCCGGCTGCTCATCGGCGACCAGGCGCGCCACCCCGGATCGGACCGCGATCATGCTGAGCGTGTGCGAGAGCACGTCGTGCACATCCCGCGATACCCGCAGCCGCTCCTCGGCCCGAACCCGGCGTTCCCGCTCGATAACCTGCCCGCGCGCCTCGGCCTCGAGCTGCCGCCCGTACCCGCGACGGGTTTGCAGCAGGTAGCCGAGCAGCCATGCGGGCGCGGCCGCCACGAGCTGAACCATGTTCTGGTCCTGATCCGGATGCCAGGCCATATCGAACTGGGCGGCCACAATGGTGGCCAGCACCGCGGCGACGGTCGCGAGCAGCGAAACCTTGCGCGGCAGTCGATCCGCCACGGTGAACACCGCGACCGCGATGGCCGGTCCCGCATTGCTCACCCACAGCGTGAACCGAACCCCGCACAGCGAGGCCAGGCAAATGACGACGGTGACCGCCACCAGCGTCGCCATCGGCCAACGACGCCGAACCAGCAGCGGCGCGACGGCGAGCACCCCGAACGCCGCGATGGCCGGTTTCGATCCGACCCCGTCCGTCCAACCCACCAGAATCGGCAAGGTGAATACGGCGAATGACGCGAGCGCGATGAGCGCGTCGATCGCATCCACGGATTCGCCCCGATGCGGCCACAGATCCGGACGACGCCACCGAGGCGCTGGTGGCGAATGCGGTTCCCGCTGGTCGGCGGACAGTGCGGTGGTCATATCCCGACCGTAATCCCCCACACCCGCGGTCCGAGTCCGGCGCGAGTCCGATACCCGCGTCATCCCGGAGATGGACGAGCGCGCGGCATCCACCCCGGGGATGACCTCCGAACCAGCTCTCGGCCCGACGACAGCAATGGCCCGCGCCGACGATTCTGAACGCCGTGAACACAACCACGCCCACCATTGCCCGGCAGTTGTCGATTCCGCTCGTCGCGCTGGCCTCCGGATTGTTCCTGGCCGGTGTCATCGCGGGCGGCGTGACCTATCTGGAGCGCTCTCCGGAGCGGCAGCCCTTTGTCCCGGGCACGGACGCACTGTGGCAGCACATCATTCTGGCGCTGGTCGCCTCGACGATCTTCATCGTCATCGAACGCCGCCGCGCGCAGCCACATTCGCCAATCGTGCTCCTCGCACCGCTCGGAAAGTCTGCGGCACACCGGATTCGATACACCTTCGCCTCGGTGCCGCGGCGGCCGAAAACCATCTTCCGTCTGCTCGCCGCGATCCCACCCGCCGCGCTGCTGCTGTTCGGCCCTTTCCGCATGGGCATCCAAGTTCTCGGCGGCCTCGACCCGAATTTCACCGTCAATGCCTGGGGTGGCCCGAGCTACCTGGGCGCGATGGCCTTCCACTACTTCGATGGCGCGCTGATGATGGTGGCGGCCGCATGGCTGCTCGACCGTCTTCTCCTGCGCGATACCCGATCGGTATGAGATCTACAGGGTGAACGAGGGACTTCGGCCGTGGGCGTCCAGGCGGCCGTCGCCCCAGCTGGAGCTGCCATAGGCGTCGATCTCGACGGCGTATTCGCCGGGGGACAATCCGCCGGGAAGTCGTACCGATGCCCGAGGGTGGGTGTCCACAATGTCCAGGTAGGTCCGTGCCGGTGTGCCGTCGAGGGCTATCAGGAAAACGCGGGCGCACTCCAGCCGCTTATGCGCCGCCGCCTCGGGTGACAGCGACCAACTGATATCGACGGATCGATACTCGCTATCGGTGAATTCGATGCTGACCCGCAGCACCGCTACCTCCTCCAACCCGGCTTGGTGCCGCACGGCGTCCTCCTCCAGCGCCCGGACCGGCCGCGCGCATGCGGCGCGCCTCGGCGGGGCTTCCTTCTGGGACCAGGCTGGCACGGACCTCTCCGCGAGGCAATCCGAGCAGCTCACAGCACTACTCGCCGATCAGTTCCGTGAGGGTTGCCGTGGCCCCGCGGGTGATCAGGGAGTCGAGGGCCTTCCGATAGGAGGCGACGAATCGCGGGTTGTCGATGAGGTCCCCGAAAAGGTCGCGGTCGGCGAGGAAGGCCAGGGGGTCGTGGCGCTGGCTCAGTGCGTTGGCCAGTAGTCGGTCTCGGCGCGGATCGACTATCTCGATCGGATCGCCCTGCTCGTCGACGCCCTCGCAGTAGCGGGCCCAGGCGGCGAGGACGGTTGCGCCGCAGTCGATATCGCCGTCGTGGTCGAGTCGATCGAGAATCACCGGCACCACCCATTTCGGGATTCGCTCCGAGGCGTCGGCGCACAGGCGGGCAATGGTGTCGGCAATGGCCGGATTGCCGAATCGCTCCAGCAGCGTGCGGCAGTAGGCGGCGAGATCGATGCCGGGCACCGGGCGCAGGGTCGGCCGCGCTTCCCGCTCGAGATACCGGCTCAGGAACCGTGCCAGCGGTGGATCGGCCAACGCGTCGTGCACCATGCGATGGCCAGCCAGGTAGCCGAGGAAGGCGAGTGCCTGATGGCCGCCGTTCAGCAGGCGCAGCTTCATCAACTCGTAGGGCGCGACATCGGTGACGAGCTGCACGCCGACAAGGTCGAATTCCGGTCGGCCCAACGGGAATTCGTCCTCCAGCACCCACTGATCGAAGGGCTCGGTCAGGACCGGCCAGCCGTCCGCGATATCGAACCGATGCCGCAATTCGGCGATCATCGCCGGGGTGGTGCCCGGGGTGATCCGGTCGACCATCGAACTGGGAAAGGCCCCTTCACGCGAGATCCACTCGGCCAGTCCGGCATCCTGCCGCCGCGCGAAGGCGACGAAGGCCTCGCGAGCGACCGCGCCATTGTCCGGAATATTGTCGCAGGACATTACGGTGAACGGCGGCAGGCCGCGGGCGCGGCGGCGCGCGAAAGCCGCTGTCACCAGGCCGAATACGCTGACGGCCGTGGCGTCTTGCGCAAGCTCCGGGCGGTATCCGCCCTCGGTGATGGTGAGCGAGACGATGCGGGTGTTCGGATCGGCCAGCGTCTCGACCACTGCTTCGGGATCATCGGGCGCATAAAGGTATTCGACGATCGCCCCGATCACCCGAGGCGTCCATTCGCCACCCGGTTCGGCCACGCACAGCGTGTAGAGACCGTCCTGTGCGGCGAGCACGTCACGCATGCGGCGGTCGCCGGGCAGCACGCCGACCCCGCAGATTCCCCAGTCGCGCGATCCGCCCTGTTCCAGCAATCGGTCCAGATACCACGCCTGATGCGCGCGATGGAAGCCACCGATGCCGAAATGCACTATGGCCGTGCCTATCTCCTCTCGATCGTAGGTGGGGACCGGAATTCGGTTCGCGATTGCCGCCAGATTGCGCTCGTTGGGTTCAGTCATGACCGCCCCGAATGATTGTTGCGTGCATCACATTTCGAATGATACCTTCATGAGCAATCGCTCACACGTTGAGCATTTGCTCACCGATGAGGAACCGCCGTGACGCTCGACCCGCCCCCACCCACCACGTCGGACGACGTGCGGCTGACCCTGCGGGCCGCGGAGCTCTACCACCTCGAGGGAGCCACGCAGGCGGAAATCGCTGCCAAGCTGGGCGTTTCGCGGGCCACCGCGGGCCGACTGGTGGCCCGCGCCCGCGCCCAGGGCCTGGTCCGCATCGAGATCACCCTCCCCGGCGAGCTGCGCGACACCGTGCACACGGAGCTGGAACACGAGCTGGAACAGCGCTTCGGACTCACCGAGGCCCGCGTCGTCGGCGCACCCGGCGGGGATGAGGCTCCGGGCGATCACGTGCTGGGGCGCGCCGCCGCCGAAGTCCTGGTGCGGCGACTACAACCGCACGATGTCCTCGGCTTCACCTGGGGCCCCGAGACCGTGGCGATCGCGAAGGCCCTGCGCGCCAGGGCAACTCGCTGCGCACGGGTGGTCCAACTCGACGGCGCGTTCACCGCCGCCGACTATCAGACCGGCATCGACTACACCCTGGGCCGCTGCGCCGAAGTCCTGCGCGCCACCCCCGTCCGGCTGTACGCCCCGCTCTACGCCGATCCGGCCACGGTCAAGGCATTGATCGAGGATTCCGCGGTGGGACAGGCGCTTTCGATCGGCGCGGCCGCCGATGTCATGGCCTTCGGCGTCGGCACGGCCTCCACGGCGACCACCCTGTACGCCGGGGAATACCTCGACGCGAGGACCCTCGCCGAACTGCACGAACGCGGCGCGGTCGGCGAAATCGGCGGGCGGTTCTTCAGAAGCGATGGCACCGATGCGGGCGGCGATCTACCCGCGCGCACGGTCTCGGTGCCCCTGAACGCGGTCCGGGCCTGCCGGACAGCGGTGCTGGTCTCCGGCGGAGAGATCAAGCATCAAGCCATCCACGCGGCATTGCTCGGCGGCCTGGCCAAGGTCCTGGTCACCGATGTCGGCTGCGCGCGCTGGCTGCTGGATAGGAAGAAGGAGGCGACCGATGCGACATTCGGTCCCAACCCATCGAAGGCGCCGAACACCTAGGCTCGCAATGCTGTTCGCGACCGTCGCACTGGTAGCAACCGGTTGCGCGGGAGCGGGTTCGTTCACCGGCGGCGGCGCGGATACGGTCACCATCGCGATCGTGTCGAACTCGCAGATGCAGGATGCGATCGGCTTGGCCCCCAAGTTCGAAGCCGAGAACCCGGGCATCAAACTGAAATTCACCTCGCTCTCGGAGAACGAGGCCAGAGCCAAAATCACCGCCTCGGTGGCGACCGGGGCCGGTGAATTCGATGCCGTGATGATCAGCAATTACGAAACGCCGCAGTGGGCGGCCAATGGCTGGCTGGTCGACCTCGACCCGTACATGAAGCAGAACCCCGGCTACGACAAGGCGGATATCATTCCGTCGCTGCAGAAGTCGCTGTCGTATCAGGGCGATATGTACTCGGTGCCGTTCTATGGCGAATCCTCCTTCCTGATGTATCGCAAGGACCTGTTCGATCAGGCCGGGATCACCATGCCCGCGCAGCCCACCTGGGATCAGGTCGCGGGTTGGGCCACGAAGCTGAATACGCCTGACACTGCGGGCATCTGCCTGCGCGGCAAGCCCGGCTGGGGCGAATCGCTCGCGCCGCTGACCACCGTGATCAATACCTTCGGCGGACGCTGGTACGACGAGAACTGGAACGCGCAGCTCACCAGTCCGGAGACCACCCGCGCCACCGAGTTCTACATCGACCTGATCCGCAAGTACGGCGAACCGGGCGCTGCCACAGCCGGTTTCGGCGAATGCGCTACGCAGTTCTCGCAGGGTCACGCCGCCATGTGGTACGACGCCACCGCTGCGGTCGGCGTCACCGAGGATCCCAAGTCCAGCAAGGTGGCGGGCAATGTCGGGTACGCGCTCGCGCCGATCCAGTCCACGCCACAGTCCGGATGGCTCTACACCTGGTCGCTCGGCATTCCCAAGACCAGCGACAAGCCCGACGCCGCATGGAAATTCATTTCCTGGATGACCTCCAAGGAGTACATCCGGATGGTCGGCGAGCAGCTCGGCTGGACGCACGTGCCACCGGGAAGCCGGTTGTCCACCTACGACATTCCCGGGTACAAGAAGGAATCGGCGGCCTACGGCGCGGTCACCCTGCAAGCCATGGCGAGTGCCGATCCCGAACATCCCACCGTGAAACCGGTGCCCTACACCGGGGTTCAGTTCCTCACCATTCCCGAATTCCAGGACCTGGGCACCAGAGTCAGCCAGCAGATCAGCGCCGCGGTGGCGGGGCGGACCAGCGTGCACGATGCTCTCGCCCAGTCTCAGCAGTACGCCGAGGTGGTCGGCAAGACCTATCGGAAGGACAACTAGCCGTGTCCGGAACATTCACCGCCACAAAGGATTCAGCGGCCCAGGCGGGTACTTCGGCAGCGGTGCCGCCGCTCGTCTCGAAGCGGGACAGGATCTCCCGGGTCGAAGGCTGGCGGCGTCGCGGGCCGCTGCTGCCCGCGCTGATCTTCATGGTCGTCGTCACCCAGATACCGTTCGTCTT
The DNA here is from genome assembly GCF_040683015.1 of Nocardia sp. NPDC051030. Classification (NCBI taxonomy): domain Bacteria; kingdom Bacillati; phylum Actinomycetota; class Actinomycetes; order Mycobacteriales; family Nocardiaceae; genus Nocardia; species Nocardia sp. NPDC051030. Next base: position 452,367 of record NZ_JBFBCD010000004.1, read on the forward strand.
CACGCTGTTCTACTCGACCCAGTCGTGGAACCTGGTGCGGCCCGGCTCCCAGCATTTCGTCGGATTGCAGAACTACGCGGATGTGGTGCGCGACAGTCAGTTCCGTCAGGTGGCCTGGCACACCATTGTGCTGATCGTCGGCACCGTGCTGATCTCGGCGATCCTGGGGCTGCTGTTCGCGCTGCTGCTGGATCGGGCGTTCTTCGGCCGCGGCGTGGTGCGCACGCTGCTCATCACGCCATTTCTGGTGACTCCCGTTGCCGCGGCATTGATTTGGAAGACGACGCTGCTGGACCCGGTGTTCGGCCTGGTCAATTTCGTGCTGAAGCCGTTCGGCGTGCATCACATCGATTGGGTGAGCCGGTATCCGCTGCCCGCCGTCATGGCCGATCTGGTCTGGCAGTGGACGCCGTTCATGATGCTGCTCATCCTGGCGGGCTTGCAATCGCTACCTCGGGACGTCATGGAGGCGGCGCGGGTCGACGGCGCGGGCACCTTCGCGCTGTTCCGGGAGATCACCCTGCCGCATCTGCGCCGGTTCCTCGAACTCGGCACCGTGCTGGGGGCGATCTACCTGGTCAATACCTTCGACGCGGTCTACATGATGACCTCCGGCGGGCCCGGTATCGCCAGTTCCAATCTGCCCTTCTACATCTATCAGCGCGCGTTCCTCGGCTTCGATATCGGGCAGGCCGCGGCCATGGGCGTGGTGACGGTCGTGGCCACCATCGTGGTGGCGACCCTGGCGCTGCGCCTGATCTTCACCAGTTTCACCGGAAAAGAGGAGGCAGCCTGATGACCGCCGCCACAAGTATTCGCAGGCAACGTAATTGGGGCAATATCGGCTGGGGCGTGCTGGCCTGGGTGATCGGCATCGGCTTCTTCTTCCCGGTGCTGTGGATGGCGCTGACCGCCTTCAAACAGGAGGGCGACGCCTACACCGATCCGCCGAAGCTGTTCTTCGCACCCACCCTGGATCAGTTCCGCGCGGTGCTGGACGGCGGTATCGGCACCAGCCTGGCCAATTCCGCCTTCGCGACCGTGATATCCACGATTCTCGTTCTTGCCCTGGGCATTCCGGCCGCGTTCGCGCTGTCACTGCGCCCGGTCCGCAAGACGAAGGACGCGCTGTTCTTCTTCATCAGCACCAAGATGCTGCCGGTCGTGGCGGCCATCGTGCCGCTGTATGTGATCGTCGGCGATATCGGCCTGCTGGACAATATCTGGGCGCTGGTCATCCTCTACTCCGCCATGAATCTGCCCATCGCCGTCTGGATGATGCGCTCGTTCTTCCTCGAGGTGCCCGGCGAAATACTGGAGGCCGCGAGCATGGACGGCGCGAGCCTGTGGACGGCCATGCGGGAGGTCATCCTGCCGCTCATCTCACCCGGAATCGCCGCCACCGCGCTGATCTGCGTGATCTTCTCGTGGAATGAATTCTTCTTCGCGGTGAACCTCACCGCGGTGCAGGCCCAGACGATTCCGGTGTATCTGGTCGGATTCATCACCGGCGAGGGCCTGTACTGGGCGCGACTCTCGGCGGCGGCGGTGCTCACCGCGCTGCCGGTCATTCTTGCCGGGTGGCTCGCCCAGAACAAGCTGGTGCGCGGGCTGTCCTTCGGCGCGATCAAGTAAGCCTGTATCCAATTAAGGATGTACGAAATGTCCACCGTGAGTTACCGATCCGCCTCCTGCGTCTATCCGGGCGCGACCAGCCTGGCCGTCGATTCCCTCGATCTCGATATCGCCGACGGCGAGTTCGTGGTCCTGGTCGGGCCGTCCGGCTCCGGCAAGTCCACCGCGCTGCGCATGCTCGCCGGGCTGGAGGAGATCGATGCCGGGTCCATCACCATCGACAATGAGGACATGGTCGGCGTGGCGGCCAAGGATCGTGATATCGCCATGGTCTTCCAGAATTACGCGCTCTATCCGAACAAGACCGTGGCCGAGAACATGGGATTCGCGCTCAAGATGCGCGGCGTGGGGCTGGAGGAGCGCAAGCGCCGCGTCGCCGCCGCGGCCCAATTGCTGGATCTGACCGAGTATTTGGATCGCAAGCCCGCCAAACTGTCCGGCGGACAACGCCAGCGCGTCGCCATGGGCCGGGCCATTGTGCGCGAGCCCCGGCTGTTCTGTATGGACGAGCCACTGTCCAACCTCGATGCCAAACTGCGTGTCGCGACGCGCGGCCAAATCGCCGCGCTGCAACGACGATTGGGCACCACCACGGTCTACGTCACGCACGATCAGGTCGAGGCCATGACGATGGGCGACCGGGTGGCCGTGCTGCGCGACGGCAAGCTTCAGCAGTTCAGCCCGCCGACCGAGCTCTATGACCGCCCCGCGAATGCCTTCGTCGCGGGATTCATCGGCTCCCCCGCCATGAACCTCTTCGAGGCGGAGATCCGGTCCGATGGCGTGGTTCTCGCGGGCAGCACGCTCGGGCTTCCCCGCGAAACCCTGGATCAGCTGGCGGCGGCCCACCTGACTTCCGTCACCGTGGGCATCCGACCCGAACAACTCGACATCGACGGCGGCGCACCGGGTTTCCCGGTCACGGTCGAGCTGATCGAGGAGTTGGGTAGCGAGTCCTACGTCTACGGCCGCCCGGCCACGCTCTCCACCAATGGCTCCGGCCTGTTCGTGGCTCGTTCCCCGCACCGAGCTCCGGCCAAACCGGGCCAGTCCATCACCCTGCGTGTCCGTGATGGCGGCATCGTGCATCTGTTCCACCCCACCACCGGCGAGCGTGTTGTCGACGCCGATGTCCACGCCCGCTCGAGCCAATGAAACAGACAAACCTCACCAATCGATGTCAGAGCGAATCGATCATGGAGAGGAACTGCGATGGCGTGGGGGGAACAGCGTTCCGATGACGTATGGAACCAGGACACCGAGGTATTCGAACGCTTTTCGGATGAGGACCTGGCGCGCATGGACCGCGCGCACGGCCGGATCCCGAAACGCTCGCAGACCCGGCGATACGTGATCATCGCGGTGGCGGCGGCGGTGATCGGTGCGGCACTCACCGTCGGCGGGGTCGTCGCGGTGCGAAGCCTCACCTCGTCGCCACAGGCGAGCCCGGCGGCGGCACCACCGGCGGCGACCAAACCGGCGGCACCGGTGACAACCACCGCCGCCGGGACCCCGTTCGTCTACACCGTGGAGCCCTGGTCCACGGACGGCAAGCCCGCGAAAGCCCATTCCGCGCTGGAGGATTGCTCCCAGAAGAACTCCACCAGCGACATAGCGTCCTGCTACCAGGACCATATCGAGAACACCGATGCGGCCATAGACGCCCTCCAACTCGCGCGCTTCACCAAGGAACCGGAATCCGGCCGAGCCGACATCCTCGCCGAGGACAGCGCCTGGCTGGCCGCCCGCCCCAACACCTGCAATGTCTTCAAGACTGGCGGCACCATCGACCGAATCACCTTCGCGAAATGCCTGCTCGACATCTCGGAGGCCCGCCTGGCCGACCTCCAGGGCATCACGGTCCCGAAAGCGACGCTCGGCCTCCCCACATTCAAAGAGAATCACGACGTCAAAGACAGCGACTGGGCCCTCGCCGACTGGTACACCACCCCGAAGGGTTCCCGCATAGCCGCCACCGTGACATCGGAAGCCCAAGCCGCCAGCACCACCTGCTGGCAAATCATCGGCGGCCCCTCCGGATTCACGGTCGACCCCACCCAGTTCTACTTCGCCAAGGGCTCCGAAATCACCCCCGGCCAAACCCCAGCCAATAAAACCAGCCCCGCCGGTCACCACGTAGCCCCCGGCGAAAACTACGGATTCTGCCTCTCCTACAAGGGCGCAAAAGCCCGCCTCAACCAACCCGGCAGCTTCACCTACTCCCCCGACACCCCCGTCGCGGAGTGGAAGCGCCTCAAATAGCCGCTTGCCGAGCAACGAGTGTTCATTGGTGCAGGGCTTTTCCGGCGTGTCGCCTGCACTAATGAACACTCGAGGCTGGTGGTCACGGTTGGAAGGATCTGCGGTAGGTCATGGGGGTGACGCCTACTTCTCGGGTGAAGTGGTGGCGGAGGTTTCCGGCGGTGCCCATGCCGCAGAGTTGGCTGATGCGTTCGACCGGGAGGTCGGTGGATTCGAGTAGTTGGCGGGCTCGGGTCAGGCGTTCGGCGTGTAGCCAGCGCAGGGGGGTGGTGCCGGTGGCCTCGGTGAAGCGGCGGGCCAGGGTGCGGGTGGAGAGGCCTGCGGTGCGGGCCAATTGGGTGACTGTGAGCTGCTGGTCGAGGTTCTCGGTGGCCCATTGCAGGAGGGGGCCCAGGCCGTCGCCGGTGGAGCGGGGCATGGGGGCTTCGATGTATTGGGCCTGGCCGCCCGCGCGGTGGGCTTGGACCACCATGCGGCGGGCCACCTGGTTGGCGATGTCCGCGCCGAGGTCGGTGCGAATCAGGTGCAGGCACAAGTCGATTCCGGCGCTGACGCCCGCGCTGGTCAGCACGTCCCCGTCGTCCACGTAGAGGACCGCCGGATCGACTTCGATCTTCGGGTAGCGGGAGCGCATGAGATCGGCGTAGCGCCAATGGGTGGTGGCGCGGCGGCCGTCCAGCAGCCCGGCCTCCGCCAAGGCGAATGCGCCGGTGCAGAGCGAGACCATGCGGGCTCCGCGGGCGTGCGCGGCGAGGACGGCGGGGATCAGGCGCGGATCGACGGTGCCCGCAGTCACCTCCTTGGGGTCCAGACCAGGCACGATGACGGTGTCCGCGTCCTCTAGCGCGTCGAGGCCGTAGGGCGTATCGACGACGAAGCCGTGCTCGACCCGGGTGACGCCGGGATCGGCGGCACACATGCGCAGCTCATACCACGGGTCCATCAGATCGAGCCGCTCGAGACCGAACACCTGTGCGGCAATGGACATTTCGAACAATGCCATGCGGTCCGTGATGGCGACCGCGATTACTCCCGTACCCATGCACTCCAGAGTACTGGCAGAATTTTCATCAAGTTAGGCCTTTCTGCCACTCGTCAGGAACCAGTCACCGGACCACGCTGAATGTCATGACTTCGATTGATATTTCGCGCGTGCCGCGGTTGCCAGACCGGCTGGCATTCACGCTGGCCGCCGCGGTGATCGGGCTGTGCCTGGCCGCGTCCGCCATGCCCTCGCCGCTGTACAAGCTGTATGCGGCGAACTGGCATCTCGACACCTCGACCGTGACACTCATCTACGCCATCTACTGCTTCGGCGTGCTGGCCACGCTGCTGTTGTTCGGCCGCGTCTCCGACGCCGTGGGCCGCCGCCCGGTCATCGCGGCCGGGCTGACCGGGCTGCTCCTGTCGATGCTGATTTTCATCAACGCCACCAATGTGACCTGGCTGTTCATCGCCCGTGCCGTGCAAGGACTCTCGACCGGGATCGCCATCAGCGCGGCCGGTGCGGCGCTCTTGGAGCTGTATCGCGGTGAGAATCCGGCCAAGGCCGGGCTCTACAACGTCGTCGCGAGCGGGCTCGGCGTCGGGCTCGGCGGCATGGCCGGGGCGCTGCTGGTGCAATACGTGGCCGATCCGCTGGTGACGCCGTTCATCCTGCTCGCGGTGCTGGTCGCGCTCTTGTTGGGCGGCAGCCTACTGATGCCGGAAACCATGGTGTCGCGCACTCGATTCCGGTTCAGCGCCCCCGGCGTGCCGCGTCGGATCCTCGGGGCGTTCACCTTGGCGGGCTTGGGCATCACCTGCGCCTGGTCGATCGTCGGACTGTTCCTGGGCCTGGTCGGCGCGATCGCCCCGGCCTTGCTGCACACCACGAGCTATCTCCCGGCGGGCGGTTCGATTCTGGCCATGGGCGGCGCGGGCGCGGTGGCCTCGGTGTACACGCAGCGGGTGGCGCCGACCGACCAAATCGCCTGGGGCATGGCAATACTGTCGACCGGCATTGTCGGCCTGGCCTTGTCGGTGACCCGTTCCGGAGACGCCCTGGCCTTCCTCTTCTCCGCCGTCGTCATCGGATTCGGTATGGGCAGTGGCATGTTCGGCGCAGTGCGCACCATCGGCGCTGCGGCCCCGGCGGATCGGCGCGCACAGGTGATGGCGGCCTTCTATATCGTCGCCTACGCCGCGATCTCCCTGCCCGCCATCGCCGCCGGATACACGGCCCGCCATCTCGGGGCCGCGCACACCATCCAAATCTTCGGCGCGGGAATCATTGTGGCGTCGCTGGGCACCATGACCCTGGCCATCGCCCGCCATCGAGCCACCGCAAGCAAAACCATCCCCGCTACGGTCGGTCCGCGCTCCACAGTTTCCGCCGTACCGCAGCCATAGTGGCACCAGTGCCATCCCCGGGGCCGCCGACCGCGCGGTTCCGGGGAATGGCCATGTCAGGCGTGGCTCCCGGAGAGATCAACGCACGATGCGGCCGGGGCCAAATCCGGTGCCAGGAAGACGGTTTGAACCATCATCTTGAAGCCCTCGAGCATGCACTGGTGCAGGCGACACGCCGGAAAAGCCCTCCACCAGTGCATGCTCACCGCCGGAATGTCGCGGCAAGACTGGCTAGCAGTGACACAGGCGGCCCGCGAGGCGTGCCGCTACGACATCACTCTCGGCCGTATACGCGGGCTCCGCCGACGTAGGTCTCCGCGACGGTGATGTCGGCGATCTCATTGGGGGCCACGGTGAATGGGTCGCGGTCGAGGATGACCAGGTCGGCCAGCAGGCCCGTGCGGAGGGTGCCGGTGTCGTCGCGGCGGTTCGCGTGGGCTGAGCCTGCGGTGTAGGCGGCGAGGGTGGTCATGAGGTCCAGGCGCTGGGCGGGGAGGAGGGGTGGGAGGGTGGAGCCGGGGGTTGCTCGGTTGACGGCGGTGTGGATTCCGGCGAGGGGGTTGGGGTCGCTGACCGGCCAGTCGCTGCCGCAGGCGAGGGTTGCGCCCGCTCGGGCCAGGTCGCCGAAGAGGTATTGGCGGGTGGGGAGGTCGCCGCCGAGGAAGGGGAGAGTCAAGTCGTCCAGTTGGGGTTCGTGTGCGGCCCAGAGGGGTTGGAGGTTGGCGATCGCGCCGAGGTGGTGAAAGCGGGGGATGTCGTCGGCGTGGATCACCTGGAGGTGGGCCAGGAGGTGGCGGTTGCCTCGGGGGCCGTTGGTGTGGAGAGCGGATTCTATGGCGTCCAGGGCTTCTCGGACCGCGCGGTCGCCCAGGGCGTGGAAGTGGACCTGGAAGTCATTGGCGTCCAGGTCGGTTACGTGGGAGCGCAGGGCCGCCGGGTCGATGAAGCTGAGGCCGGTGTTGGTGGTGCAGCAGCCTTTGCTGTCCTTGTAGGGGGCGGTCATTGCGGCGGTCTGGTTTTCGGCTATGCCGTCGAGCATGATCTTGACGGTGTCGAGGCGGAAGCGGCCGACCGCGAAATCCTTGCGGCGCTGGATCATTGCCGGGATCTGTTCGACGCCTTGCTCGCGTTCCCACCATTGGGCTCCGGTCACCCGTCCCGTGAGCAGGCCGCGTTCGGCGGCGTCGAGATAGGCTGCGGCGCAGTCGAAGGCATCGCCGTAGGGGCCGACAATGGCCTCCTGCCAGCCCGTGATGCCCAGAGCGTGCAGTACCGCCTGCGCGCGCAATAGTCCGGCCAGCCGTTCCGCGGGAGTGATCGGCGGAACGAATCGCTCGACGAGGTCGGTCGCTCCCTCCTGCAGCATTCCCGTTGGGGTGCCGTCGGATTCGCGTTCGATGCGGCCGTCGGGCGGCTCCGGCGTATCGGCGGTGAGACCGGCGATTTCGAGGGCTCGGCTATTGGCCCAGCCACCGTGATGATCACGATTGGTCAGATAGACGGGCCGGTCCGCGACGACCGAGTCCAGCTGCGCACGTGTCGGCATGCCACCCGGGAAACTCTCCAGCGACCATCCGCTGCCGGTAATCCATTCCCGCTCCGGATGCGCGGTCGCATAGGCGGCGACCCGCCGCAGGTATTCGTTCAGGTCGGTGGTGCCCGTGAGGTCACAGGCACCCAATTCGACCCCGGCGGCCGCCGCGTGCACATGCGCGTCCTGGAATCCGGGCAGCAAGGCCTTCCCGCTCAGGTCGACCAGCTCGGTCCCCGGCCCGATGTACTCCCGCACCTCCTGATGGCCGACAGCGGTAATGCGATCGCCGGTCACAGCCAGGGCTGTGGCACGACTGCGGGCAGCATCCATGGTCAGGACCGTGCCGCCGAGGAAGACCAAGTCCGCGGGTTTCACACGACTGATCCTGACAGATGCGGATCCCGGTCTACGCGTCGTTGGGGTTCAGCATGCGGAAGGCCAGGCCCGCCAGCGCGCCGGCCAGCAGCTGCACGATCAGGTACACCAGCGTCGACGCCCCGAACAGGCCCATCACCAGGCCGCCGAACAGCACGGCCGGATTGAATACGCCGCCGGAAATGCCGCCGACCGCAACCGCTCCCGCCGCCACGGTGAAGCCGATGGCCAGGCCGTAGAACGAGTTGTTCGGATGATCCGCGCTGGTGGCCACATTCATGACCACATACGCCAGGGCGAAGGTGAACAGGAATTCCGCGATCAGCGCATTGGTCAGCGGGCGACCGGACGGATCCAGGGAACTGCTCGCCGCGGGACCGCCGAGGACGAGGCGCACGATCAGGGCCGCCACGAGTCCCGCGACCACTTGAACGATCCAGTAGGCGGCGGCCGCGATCAATCCGATCCGGCCGCGGACCAGGGCCGCCAGCGTCACGGCGGGGTTGTAATGCCCGCCCGAGATGTGGCCGCCCGCATAGATCATCACCATCAGCGCCGCGCCGATCGCCAGCGGTGCGAGCGCACTCCCGCTGTGCACCGCCGTGCCGATGGTGAACACCAGGAAGAAGGTGCCGATGCCTTCGACGACAAGCTTGCCCGCGAGATCCCGGCGGGTGGTGTCGGGGTGCTGTTGCGCAGTGGTCGTTTTCGAGGCCGCTCTAGTCATTTCCGATCTCCAATTTCGAACTGGTGACTAGTTCCCGTTCGCGCCGAAGCGCCGCGATCCGGTCGTGCCGACGCAGCCGCGCATCGGGGTCGAGACAGACCTCACCGCAATAGTTCGAATCGCTTCGGGTGGGGCTGGGCAGCGAATGTCCGCACACCCAGAAGGCTTTCGCCTCAGGGTCGTACGCGACGGGGAACCGACAGACTTCGATGTCCAGGAAGGTCTGGATGCAGTCGTTCATGACCGGCCTAGCTGAGTAGGTCCGCACGCGGCGGCACGCACTACAGCACGAACTCCGGAGGCGATTGGTTCGACCAGTTGTCTTGACGGAGCCGAGTCGCCCTCTCGGGCAGCGGAATTCCCGCCGAACAGTCGTCTCCGCAAACCGCCCGCGTATGCCGTTCGGTTCGAAACGCGCGCGGTGACTGAGCGAAAGAGACTCGGGTGCGAGGTGACCCACGCCAGGCTAGGAAGCGGGATCGACCGCCAGGTAGGTGAGGTAGCTGGGGTGGTCGGGGTCGAGGATTATGGTCTGGCCGTTGATCTTTCGCTTCAAGGACGGGGTCAGCAGATGGCGCGGGGAACTCCTGGGCGCGATCGCGACCCGCAAGCGGTGGCCCGCGCGCAGGACCGCTTCGGTGGGGTTGATCTCGATATCGATGTCGAAGGGTTCGCCGGGGACGACGGGGAGCACCGATTCGGCCAGGAGGGTGTGCAGCGGGAAGACGAGTTCGTCGTCCACATAGGTGCTGTGTTTCTCGTCGATAGCGCGCAGCGAGGACAGGAGTGCGCCGCGGGTCAGGGGCGCGGACGCGCCGTCGGGTTCGACATCGGTGACGGTCACCGACCAGAAGGCGTCCGTGCCACCGGCTTCCACGCGCAGGTGCAGGTTCAGCGGGCCGGACAGGATGAGATCGGCGAGGAGCGGGTCGGTGGTGAAGGTGATGGCGGCGGCCTCGGCGCGGCGGTCGTCGGAACCGTAGCGGCGGCCGAGCAGGGTGAGTGCGCCCATGGTCATGAGCGCGGTGTTATTGGAGGCGGCACCGGCTGAGACGGTCGGCAGTGGCAGGAATGACGGACCCTGCGGCGGTAGGTCCCCCAATGAGGCATCGGTGGCCGCGTGCGCTGCCGAACCGCTGGGCTCGGCGGCCAGGTAGAGCCTTCGCACAGTGGCGGCGGCGTCCGGGAAACTCGGGCGCGAGATCCATCCGCCCCCGCCCTGCCTGCGAACGGTCACCGGCCCGTAGCCCTCGATCCCGTTGTCGATTCCCCTGAGCCACTTGTCGAACCACGCGCATTGCAGCTCGTCCAGGGCGGGCGGGTTGCCTGTTTCGCCGAAGCCGCTGCCGAAGCTGATGTGATAGCCGTCGTCGACAAGCACCTGCTTCGCTCCCCCGCTCAGGCCGAGGCGATCGAACATGCGGAAGTTGGAACGGTTGTAGACGTCATGCCAGGCCCCATGAATCCAGGTGGCCGCGGTGATGTCCTCGAATCGGGGCAGCCGGGACTGCCATTGATCATTGAGGAAGCCGTCCGGATGACCATCGGTCGTGGCGATCCGGGTAGCCAGGCCCAGCCCGCTGGCCGGATCCCGCAGGCGGTCGCGCACATACGGCCCGAGCACCCGATTGCGGATCATGCCGCGCGGCGACGGCAGGAACTTGGCGATATTCACCGCCGCCAGCCACACCGCCATACCGGGTGTGGGCACGCCGCCGGTCAGTCCGAGTTCGCGCACCGGGTCCTCACCGGCGACGATCGCGAAAACGGCGTCCAGGCCCTCGGGCCGCTGGCCCGCCGCGATGAGTCCGGCGATCGCGCCGTAGGAGATACCGGTGATCGCCAGATGTCCATCACACCAGGGCTGTTCGCGAATCCACTCGAGCACCTCGAGGTAATCGCGGTGCTCGCGCGGACTGAAGAAATCCCAACTGCCGGTGGAGGATCCGGTGCCACGCACATCCACCACGACATTCACATAGCCGCGCGAAACCAGGGTCCGGTTGGTGGCGAACACGTCCATCGCGCCACCGGCCATGGTGTGCACCAGGTCTCGACCGGTGAACCGCCGCCTATCCGACCCGCGCACCGCGCGCCCCAAGCGCTTGGCCACCCGAGCGAACCGCGCACCCGAGCGATTGCCCATCCGGTTGTAGGGCGTGAAGGTCACGACCACCGGAAATGCGCCGTCCGCGGGTTCTTCCCGGCGATACGCGGGCCGCCCGACATCGGCGCACAGGATCACGCCGTCGGACATCGGAATGGTGACCGTGGTGTCCGTATGGACCGCGGGGTATTGCTCCTGCCCGATCTCGAAGCGGGCATCCGCGGGGCGCGGAACGGGCGTGGGGATGAGCGGTGTCGCCATGGATCAAGCCTGCCCCGCCCGGCCGTATCTGTCCGCGAATTGGAACAATCTGTCCCAGACAGACACTCGCCCATCGGTCGGGCAGCGCCAATGCCCTGCCGGTGACCGATGCCTACTCCTCCGGTGAGGCCGGACCCCGGAAGTTCAGGGTGCCCTCGGAGATGCACGTCCGTCCGCGTAGATGTGGCTTCCGGCTCGGCGGATAACATCGCAGGCATGACCCGCCACCACACTGTTCGAGACCTGCGGTAATCCGTGGCGCGCGAAGCGAGAAGCGTCGGGCGGCCACCGCGATTGACGGTGGAGGCGATCATTGCCGCGGCCGATCGCGTTCTGGAGGCCGAGGGGGCCGACAAGCTGTCCATGCGGCGGCTGGCCACCGAGCTGGGCAGTGCGCCCATGGCGCTGTATCACCATGTGCGGGACAAGGATCAGCTGTTGCTGCTCGTCATGGAGGCGCATGCGCGGCAGATGCCGCGGCCCGAGCTGCCGCAGGATCCGCGGGAGCGGCTGCTGGAGACTGCCGTACTGCTCTACGAGCTGCTGTCCGAGCGGTCGTGGATTGTCGAGGTGCTGACCGGCGACGACCTTATCGGGCCGTCGGCGCTGTGGGTCGTCGATGAGATGCTCGGTGCGGCAATCGAATACGGCTGCACCCCCGAGCGCGCCGTATTCGTTTACCGCACGATCTGGTTCTATATCGTCGGCAATCTGATGATCCGGGTGAACAGCGCGCGCCGCCGGGCCCGATCCGGCGAGCCCGCCTATCAGTACGGGGTCATCGCCGAATTGAGCGCGGACACCCACCCCTACCTCGCCTCGGTCGCCGATCGCTGGTCGGAGTTCAATACCCTCGACAGTTATCGGGAGGGGCTGTCGGCGGTGGTCGACGGCTTGCTACCGGCCCGCCCTTAGGTCAGGAACCCCCGCAATACGGGGATCAGCACTGCCGGATTGTCTTCCTGGACATTGTGTCCCGCGTCCGGCACCACCACGAGCGCACTCCCGGGGAGGCTGCCGATCAGACGCTCTGCGGCGGATTGCGGAAGCGCCCGGCTGCGTTCACCTCGCACGAGCAGGACCGGCAGGCCCGCGAGCTGCACGGGGAAGCTCTCGACGGCGGCCATGATGGCGGGGAAATCGGGCGGTCTCGGATCGGCCTTGGGCACCCAATCCCCTTCGGGCGTATGGCGAAACATGGTGCTCATTCGATAAGTGACGGCGGCGCGATCGGCCAGCGGATTGACCCGCAAGGCATCATCTACGACCGAATCGAGTTCGGCGACCGGGCCGAGGGCGAGCAGGAAGGTCCGCATGCGCTCGGTGCTCTCGAAGTCGACGCCGGGCGCGACATCGATCAGCGCCAGCCGCTCGACGCGATCGGGATGCGCGCCGCGGAGGTGGGCCGCGACCGTGCCGCCGAGCGACATGCCGACCAGGCGGACTCGATCGAAGCCGAGGTGATCGGCGGCGGCGAGGACGTCCTCGGCCATGGTGGCGATGCGATAGTCCTCGGACCAGTCACTGTCGCCATGGCCGCGCAGGTCCAGGGCGATCAGGCGAGCGTCGCCACGCAGGCCGAGGCAGACGAAATCCCAAGTGCGGGCGGTCAATCGGCCACCATGTAGCAGCAGGACGGCGGGTCCCGTTCCACCCCAGTCGAATCCGTGCAATCGGCAGCCCGCGTGGAAGTAGTCGAATTCGCGCGGCGGGGCGGGGTCGTGGATCCGGACACCCAGTGCGGCCGCCCGGTCGGTCATCGAAGGGATCGTGGTCTGTCGGTTCATCACGAAACTCCTTACCTTGGACCTCCAAGGTAAAACTCCTACCTTGGGCGGTCAAGGTAAGATCTGGCCCGTGGCTCCCCGCGTACGACGCAAACCCGACGATGCCAAGCGCTTGATCCTGGAAGCGGCCGAAAAGCTCCTCACCGCGGGCGGTCCCACGGCCGTGCAGGTGCGGGCCGTGGCCGCCGAGGTCGGGGTGTCCGACGCCGCGGTCAACCACCACTTCGGCACCCGGGAACAGCTGCTCGCCGAGCTCCTGCGCTTCGGCGGACGCAAGCTCAAATCCGAACTGCGCGCCGTGCTGAGCACCTGGTCCGATGGACCGGTCGACCCGGCCCAGCTGGTGCGCGCGCTGTCCGCGCTCTATGCCGACGGCTATGCCGACCTGGCGCTCGCATTGCATCGATCGGGCTGGCGCGACACCGGCGGCGGGCTGCTCGACGAGGTCGTGGATCGCCTGCACGCGCAGGCCGAAACGGCCTGCGCGGCCACCGGCCGGACGCCCCCGACACGGGAGACGATCCAGATCACGGTGGCCGCACTGCATCAGGCCATTTCACTGGAGCCATTGTTCGGCGATGACTTCCGCCGGAGCGCCGGATTGGCCTCGGGCGCACACGATCTCACCATCGAGTGGTGGATCGACATCGTGCGCGCGACCCTCGCCGGGACTGCCCGATAGTCATTCACTCGCAACGGGTGTCAGCGAGATGTTCCAGAAATCGGCGTACCGGCCATTGCGGCGCAGCAGCTCATCATGCGTACCCTCCTCGACCACGCGACCGCCGTCGAGGAACACGATGTGGTCGGCACTCTGCACGGTGCGCAGTCGATGCGCCACCAAAACCACTGTGCGGCCGGACATCAGGCGTTCGACGCCCGCGTGGACGGCGACCTCGTTGACCGGGTCGAGCGCGGAGGTAACCTCGTCCAGCAGCACTATGGGCGCGTCCTTCAACAGCGCCCGGGCGATCGAAACACGTTGGCGCTCACCGCCGGACAGTAGTGCGCCGCCCTCGCCGACAGCGGCTGACCAGCCGCCGGGCAGGCGCTCGATCACCTCGTCGAGCCCGGCCGCGGTGGCCGCGGCGCGCACCTCGGCCGGGGCGGCGTCGGGGCGGCCGAGTCGCACATTCTCCTCGATGGTGCCGTCGAAGAGATAGACGTTCTGGAAGACGATGGCGATCTGCTCCATCAGCACCTCGGTACTGATCGCGCGCACATCCACGCCACCCACCCGGACCGCGCCCGCGTCCACGTCGTAGAACCGCGCGATCAATTGCAGCAGAGTGCTTTTGCCCGCACCCGAGGGGCCGACAATGGCGAGCCTACGGCCCTGCGGCACGGACAGCGACAGGTCGTCGATCACCGTGCGGCCGTTCTGCCGGAAGGTGACGGACTCGAATCGCAGGTCCCGGCGTTCCGGCCGGATCGGCTCGGCGGGTTCCGGCAGCGGCGGGGTGTTCAGAATGGTGTCGAGCCGGGCCAGCTCGGATCGTGCGCCGCGCAGCTTGCCGCCGATATCCGACAGCGACAGCAAGGGGTCGGCGCAGCGGGCGGCGAGCACCAGAATGGCCAAAACCTCTGCCGCACCGATGCTTCCGCCCAACGCCAGATATGTGCCGAGAGCCAGCAGCGCCGTGAACACGGCTTGCACGGTGAGCGTCAGACCCAGCACGCCGGGCAGGGCCGACAGTGTGGAGCGGCGGGCCGCCCGCTGAAGTCCGGAGAGGGCATCATCGAGCAGCCGGAAGCGTTCGGCGGTGCGGCCGCCGACCCGCAATACCGGCTGCACCTGAAGATATTCGATGACTCGCGCGGAGGCCTCGTCGCTGCGTGCGCCGTGCTCGGCGTCGGTGGCGGCCATGGCGCGGCCGGTCCAGATCTGGATTGCCGCCACAATCGGCACGGCTACCAGGGCGGCCAAGCCCAATTGCCAGTTGTAGGCGAGCATTACGACGACGATCGTCAACGGCGTCACGCTGGCGAAGATGAGCGGTGCCATCAGATGCGCCGAAATGCTCATGGCTTGCAGAATGCCTTGGCTGCCCAGCACCGACACCTCGCCGACGCGCCCGGAGGTGTACCAGCCCAGGGGTAGCCGGGCCAGGTGGTCGCCGAAGCGGTGGTACAGGCCGCGCAACCCCGCACCGGCATCACGGAATCCGGCGAGATCGCTGCGGTAGCGGAGCACCGCGTAGACCGCGAATGCCGCGCCGAATCCGATCAGTGCGGGCCAGGCGTCGTCGGGGGTGCTTCCGAACAATGCCCGCAGGACGGGCACGAGCAGTGCGTAGGAGAGGCCTTCCGCGATCGCGGTAATGGTCATGAGGGTCACGGTGCGGCGGATGGGCCGGGCGTATTCGTGGCCAAGCACCTGTAGCAGCATTCGGATCATCGGAGTTCGTCTCCTCGTGTGCCACTGGGGATTTCGACCCCGTCGGTGGTCGCGGTTCGGTGGGTTCGCCAGAATTCGGCGAACTTTCCGTCGTGTGCCAAGAGCTCCGCGGGCCTGCCGCGCTCGACGATCTCGCCGTGCTCCAGCATGACGACGGTGTCGGCATCGGCAATGGTCTCCATGCGGTGCGCTATGAGCAGGATCGTCCGATCGGCCGTCAGTGTCGCCAGAGCGCGGCGCACCGCCTGTTCGGTCCGCGGATCGGCGAAGGCGGTCGCCTCGTCGAGCACCAGCACGGGCGCGTCGGAGAGCAGTGCGCGGGCGATCGAGAGTCGTTGCGCCTCACCACCGGACAGTTCGACGTCCACGCCGACTACCGACTCGTAGCCGCGCGGCAACTCCAGGATTCGATCGTGAATATTCGCCAGCCGGGCGACCCGGACGACCTCTTCGAGCTCGGCCCGAGGCACTGCCAGCGCGATATTGTCCGCGACCGATGCGCGTAATAGCCGCACATCCTGGAAGACGAACGAGACATTGCGGTAGAGCTCCCGGCTGCCGAGCTCGCGCAGATCGACGCCACCGAGCAGGACCGCACCGTGATCCGGATCGAAGAATCGCGGCAAAAGCTGTACCAGCGTGGACTTTCCGCTGCCCGAGGGCCCCACAAGAGCGGTCACTGTCCCCGGCTCGAGCACCAGGTCGATCCCGCGCAGCACCTCGTGTCCGGCCTCATAACCGAATCGCACATCACGCAGTTCCACCCGGTGTCCCCGCGGCTGCTGCGGCCGCGCGGGTTCCGGAAGCGGCTGCACCGCAAGCACATCCCGAATCCGGCCGACCGCGCGCCGGGCCGCCTGGACGTCGTCGAAGCCGTGCCCGAGCGCAGCAACCGGAGCGGTGATGCCAAGCCCCAGCAGCAGGAAGGGCAGCAGGTCGGCCGGGGCCATGGACCCGCTCGTGATCAGCGACGTCCCACCGATCAGCACGACCAGCAGCACGAACGGCGGCGACAACATCAGCTGCATTCCGGCGGCGGGCGCGGACAGGCCTCCCACCCACCGAAGAAAGTTGTCGGTGAAATCATCTGCGGCCGTGCGGAATTTGCGATGCGCGCGCTCCCCGCCGCCGAACGCCTTGACCACCGCGATGCCCTGCACGAACTCCACGGCCGAACTGGAGATCCGCTCCATGGCCGCATCCAGATCCACCTGCTCACGCTGCCGCTTCGGCGTCATCATGAGCGGAACCAGCGCGAGCGCCAGCACCACCGGAATCATGGTGATCAGCGAGAGCCGCCAGTCCACGGTGAACAGGTACACCAGCGATGCCAATGGCACCGCGAACGCGGAAACCAGCTCGCCCGGCGTATGCGCGATCAGCGGATGCACCGCACTCACGTCCTGCCCCACCACTTTTGCCAACTCCCCCGTGCGCCGCCGCGAGAACCACCCGATCGGCGCACTCCCCAGCCGAGCCGCCAACTGCCGCCGAAACGACAACTGCACCCGCCCATCCAGCAGATGCCCGAGCCCCGAAGACCCCGCCGTGAACACCAGCCGCACGAACAGCCCGGCCGCCCCCACGATCACCACGGCCCACACATGCCCGTGATCAATCGGCTTGGGCGACAACAGAGTCCGCCCCAACTCGACCACGGCCAAGAGCGGTGCAAGCCCCGCCACCGCCCCGATGACCTGCAATATCACGACCCCCGCGAACCCCCACCAGAACGGCCGCAGTAATCCCCGGACACTGAGTCCGGCCGCCACGTCAGCATCCGATTGCGGTTCCGATGACGGTGTCGATGGTGCCGCGGCCCTCCCCCGCACCTCGGCTAGCTCGATGGCATTCATCGCTCTCCGATCCCTTTTCCGTACGCGTACGTTAAAGGTACCTCGAGGCCACGAACACTGTCGTCAGTTGCCGAATTCGGGGAGGAGCGCACTTACCAGAGGTGTTGCGCTCGAACAGATCAGATGTGACCCGATGAGGTCAATCGCCGGTCGAGGCCGGTCGGTTTCTGCGACTGAACAGGAACAGCGCCACCAGCAGCACGCTGAACCAGACGTAGGTATTGCCGATGAAGTGCTGCCAAGGCGTCCAATGGGATTCGCGATGTTCGCCGTCCGGGAGCCAATTCTGCGGGCCGATCACGAAGACCGCGGCGGTGATCGCGGTGACCACGTACCAGCCCACGGCGTCCCGCCAGGGCAGCCGGGTCGCGTAGCCGAGCATCGCCAGCAGGGCCGGGGCGATCCAGATCCAGTGGTGCGACCAGGAGATCGGGGAGACCAGCAGGGTGAAGACGGCATTGATCCCGAGAGCCAGTGGCGGGAAGTCGGCCGCGCGGCGCATGGCGGGCACGACCAGCGCCAGCAGTGCGGCGCTCAGGATCAGCCAGAGGATGGTGAGTAGTGGTTTGTGGACTTCGAACCGGGCCAGCACGGCCTGAATCGACTGATTGGTGTGGAATGCCGAACCGCTGAGCCCCGACACATTGCCCATGCCGCCGAACCAGTACGTCATCGACGCGTGCGGCAGCACGGCGAAGGTGATCGCGGTCGCCGCGGCACCGGTGATCGCGGCCGTCAGGGCGGCCTTGTAGTCACGCCGGATCAGGAAGTAGAGGACGAACGCGGCCGGTGTCAGCTTCACCGCGGCCGCGATACCGAGCAGCATGCCGCGCCGCCACTTCGGCTTCTCCGTCAGGCAGTCGGCCACCACCAGCACCATGAGCAGCAGGTTGACCTGCCCGAAGTCGAGCGTCGAGTGGGTCGGTTCCAGCAACAGGCCCAGCGGCGTCGCACAGGCGGTCACCCACAGCGCGAGCTGCTTGCGACTCTCCCCCGGCCATACCCGCCGCGCTACCAGATAGAAGGAGATGGCGAGCGCGGCCACCGAGGTCACGAAGAATCCGAGGCGAGCCGCATCCCACGGCAGCCACGCGAACGGCGACAGCAGCAGAGCGGAGAACGGCGGATAGATGAACGGCAGCCCGATCCCGATCGTGGTCTGCGGCAGCTCCCCGTACATATCCCCGCCGTGCCACAGCGTCTGCACACCCAGCCGATACACCTGGAGGTCGATGAACCCGCCCGTGATCTGTTTGAACGGCCACACCGGCAACATCAGACACAGTGCGGTAAAGGCCACAGAGATCGCCGGAACCAGCCACATCACCCGCCCGAAACGGCGGTCCAGCGACTTCGGCGTAGCAACAGCGGTAGAACGACTCATCCGCTACCACTTTATCCGCGCCCTCCCACCGGCGCGCACCCGTACCGGCACTGCCCGCCGAGGAGGGATCGACGGCTGGTCAGAGGCGCGGGCGGATGTCTCGCGGGTGCCGTGTGCGGGACGGTCCTACTCACACGATCCAGTGGCCGCGCGGTCGAAGGCTTCGGCCCAATCGGAGGGAGACGCGGTGAACGGCGGCGGCACCTGTGCCCGCATTGCCGGGAGACCACCCGGATACCTGTCCACCTGTTTGAGGAGTCCTTGGCAGTACCCGCGGATCATGGCGTCGCGGGTGTCCTTCGGCGGTGGCGGCTTCTCGGAGGTGCTGGGTTGCGTGGGCTCGGGCTCGCTGGGTTTCGATGTGGTCGGCGGCGTCTCGGCGGGGGGCGTGGTGGTTTCCGGTGGAGGTGCGGTCTCGGCCGGGACGTCCGGTTTCAGGGTTTCCGGTGGGGACGGGTTCCCGGCACCTGGTACGGGGGCTGAGGTGGTGGTCGGCGAGGTGTTCGGGCGCGGTGGCGCGGATGCCATGGTGGTGTCCGTCGCGAAGACGGTGTCGTCACCGCGGTTGACCACTATGACGGCTGTTGTTATCCCACCGGCGATTACGACGAGCAGGGCGAGGACGACGGCCGCCCAGATCCAGGCCGCTCGCCGTGCGGGTGGTGTCGGGCCGACCGGCGGTGGATTCCACTGCGGAGCCGATTGCTGCGGAATCTGTTGGGAGGCAGGGCCGGTCGCGGCGAGTAGTGCGCCGCGGGCGGCCGCCGAGGCTGGGCCGTCGTCGGGGTAGATCGCCGAATTGTGGGCGGTGGCGGTCGAAATCGGTATCAGCCGTACCAGATTCACGGGGTATCCCACGGCCGCCGCCGCTTGCGTGAGCATCCCGACCTGGTCCGGCAACCACTGATCCGGATGCGCCAGTGCCAATCCCGACGGCGGCTGCCCGCTCCGGACGAACTGCGCTGCGTTCAGCGCCGCGCGCAGTGCCCAGATCACGGCTTCCGGGTCGGGCGGGATCGCGGTCACGCTGCTCGGCAGCGCGATCGGTGTCACCTGCCGCACGGACGGATCCAGACTTGTCGCGGCTGTCGCTGTCATGCCGAACGCGACACCCAGCAGCCAATCGCCCCCCACCACATTCCTCCTGGACGGTCGTCAAACAAGCGCCCAGTATTCCATCATTCGACGTTCGGATCCGGCCGAGTGGTCGGAGGCGGTCCGCTGACGGTCAGTGCCGGGATCTCGCCGGTGTAGCGCTCGATCTCGACCAGGGATAGCTGACCGGTGCAGCCCTGACTCAGGCGTGAGGTGCCGCGGTCATTGGTCACGGCGTTCGGATTGCCGTGGCGGCAGAAGGTCGGGTCCGACGGGTCGGGGTCATACCAGGCACCGGTCGACAATTGCGCTACGCCGGGTCGCACGCCGTCGTCGATGTGCAAGCCCGCCAGGCAGCTGCCGCGGTCATTGTGGATGCGGACGATATCGCCGTTACTCAGGCTGCGGGCCTCGGCATCGTCCGGGTGCAGCCGGACCGGTTCGCGGCCGGAAATCTTCGTGGACTGGCTGTGGTCGCCGACATCCAGCTGACTGTGCAGTTTGGTGCGGGGCTGATTGGCCACCAACTGGATCGGGAAGCGGGCCGCCGCGGGACTGCCCAGCCATTCCTCGGGTTCGAGCCATACCGGGTGGCCCGGGCAGTCGTCGTAGCCGAAGCCCGCGATGGTCTCGGAGAAGATCTCGATGCGCCCGCTCGGGGTGTGCAGCGGATGCGCGGCCGGATC
Source organism: Nocardia sp. NPDC051030 (assembly GCF_040683015.1). Classification (NCBI taxonomy): domain Bacteria; kingdom Bacillati; phylum Actinomycetota; class Actinomycetes; order Mycobacteriales; family Nocardiaceae; genus Nocardia; species Nocardia sp. NPDC051030. Next base: position 472,865 of record NZ_JBFBCD010000004.1, read on the forward strand.
GGCGCGGAAGTCCGCGAAGGCGATGTGCTCCTCGTCCTCGATCGGCAGTTCGAGGGGTTCGCCCGACCAGAACGCGTCGAAGTCCGGGAGTTCGTAGCCCTTGCCGGTCAGGCGTTCGCGCCACTCCTCGTAGAGGTGACGCAGCCACTCCTGCGTGGTCCGGCCTTCGGTGAATTCCTTTCCGATACCGAGCCTTTCGGCGAGCTCGCCGAACATCCAGTAGTCGTCGCGGGCCTGGCCGTGCGGGGAGGTGAGGGCCTGCATCGGGAAGAAGAATCGGTCGCCCTCCCCCGAGCCGTAGTCGTCGCGTTCGATGGTCATGGTCGACGGCAGCACGATATCGGCGTGCCGGGCGGTGGCCGACCAGAACGGATCGTGCACCACCACGGTGTCCGGGCGGGCGAACGCGCCGCGCAGGCGGGCCAGATTCTGGTGGTGGTGGAAGGGATTGCCGCCCGCCCAGTAGACCAGGCGGATATTCGGATAGGAGCGGTGCTCGCCGTTGTACTCATATGGCGCACCGGGATTCAGCAGCATGTCGGCGATCCGGGCGACGGGGATGTACTCGCTCACGCCATTGATGCCCTGCGGCAGTTTCGGCGGTGACGTAACCCGTACGGCCAGGCCGACATTCGCCGCCGAACCGTAGCCGTGCCCGAATCCTCCACCCGGCAGGCCGATCTGGCCGAGCATGGCGGCGAGGACGACGCCGAGCCACAGTGGCTGCTCGCCGTACTGCGCGCGCTGCAGCGACCAGCTGACCGAGATCAGCGTTCGGGTGCTTGCCATTTCTCGGGCCAACAGCCGAATCCGCTGTGCGGGAACACCGGTGAGGGGTTCGGCCCATTCCGGATTCTTCACAATGCCGTCCGCACCGCCGCGCAGATAGTCGGCGAAACGGTCGTAGCCCACCGCGTACTTGTCGAGAAACTCGGTGTCCGCCAACCCTTCCGCGTCCAGGACCTGGGCCAGCGCGAGCATCAGCGCGGCATCGCTGCCGGGCCGCGCCGCGATCCACTCCGCCTGTGCCTCGCCCGGAATATCGTCGCGCAGCGGGCTGACGGTGACGAATCGGCAGCCATTGGCCTGCGCAGTCTCGATCCAGCCGCGGCCATTGTGGCGCGATACCCCACCGGGCGATACCGCCGAATTCTTCGGCGACAACCCGCCGAAAGCGACGATCAGCCGGGAATGTTCGGCCAGCACCGACTTGGTGGTGGCTCGCGCCATGATCGTGCCCATATCGGCGAGCACATGCGGCAACAGCACCGTCGACGCGCCGAGGCTGTAGCTGTTGCGATGCGAGACATACCCGCCGAGACAGTTCAGGAAGCGATGCACCTGACTCTGCGCGTGATGGAATCGCCCCGCGCTGGCCCATCCGTAGGAGCCGCCGTACACCGCCTCGGGCCCGTACTCCCGATACACCCGGCCCAGCTCACCGGCCAGCAGATCGAGCGCCCGCTCCCAGGACACCGGCACGAACTCGTCATCCCCGCGCGCGCCGGGGCCGGGACCGTGTTCCAACCAGCCCTTACGCACGTACGGCTGATCGATGCGAGTCGCATGATGCTGGGCCGAGGCGACATTGGTTATGAGCGGAGTGGGTTCCGGATCGTTGCGCCAAGGTCGCACCTCGGTCAGGCGAGTGCCGTCGCTGCGCGCCTCGAACGCGCCCCAGTGGGTGAGATGCGTTGCCATCAACCCAACATACGCCCGAATACATGAGTCGAGCTAAGGGGTTTCGAAGGTTGAGAATCCGGCGAATGTGACACTTTCCTGACCGCCGTCACGAATGTGTACTACTGTTGGGGGAAGTCATAGAACGAATGGGGACCGCGATGAGCCGCGAAACCAATACCCGTGCGCTCGAACCGGAGATCGTCACCGAGTTCGGGGCGGGTCCCGGATACAGCGCTTATCTCGCGCTGCCCGACCTGCTCGGTGCGCAGCATCCGGTCAGCAGGCCGCCGCAGCACGATGAGCTGCTGTTCATCATTCAGCACCAGACCACCGAGTTATGGCTCAAGTTGGTGCTGCACGAATTGCGTGCGGCGCGTGCGGCTTTCGATGCCGATGAGCCGGGTGTCGCACTCAAGGCCATCGCCCGGGTCAAGCACATCCAGCGCACGCTGACCGAACAGTGGTCGGTACTGGCGACACTGACACCCACCGAGTACGCCCGGTTCCGCAAGTTCCTCGGACACTCCTCCGGATTCCAATCCCATCAGTACCGGGCCGTCGAATTCCTGCTCGGTAATAAGAATCCGGAGATTCTGCGCGTCTTCGAGGCGGATCCGGCGGCTCGGTCGGAGTTGGAAACGCTCTTGCGCGAGCCGACGCTGTATGACGCGTTCTGGCGTCACCTGGCGCGGACCGGACTGGCGGTGCCGCGCTCGGTGCTGGAGCGTGACATCACTGCCGCCTATGTTCTGAACCCGGACCTGATTCCGCTGGTCAAATCGATTTATGCGGCCCCGCAAGACAATTGGCCCGTCTATGAGGCATTCGAAGAGCTGGTCGACCTCGAGGAGAACTTCCAGCTGTGGCGGTTCCGGCACCTGCGCACGGTGCTGCGCACCATCGGAAGCACCCGCGGCACCGGCGGCTCCAGTGGAGCCGGATTTCTTCAGCGTGCACTGGATCTCACCTTCTTCCCGGAATTGTTCGCCGTTCGCACCGAAACGGATATCTGACGCGATGACCGCCTTGTCTCACGACTTCGCCGCCCGTGCAAGCATTCTCGATGCCAACGATCCGCTGGGCGATTTCCCGGGCCGCTTCGTCGGCAGCGATGATCCGGCGATCGTCGCCTACCTGGACGGCAATTCGCTCGGCCGCCCGACCCGCGAAACCGCCGGGCGGATGGCCGCTTTCGTCACCGAGGCCTGGGGCGGACGTCTGATTCGCGGGTGGGATGAGGGATGGTTCGATTTGCCGCTGACCCTCGGTGACCGAATCGGCGCGTCACTGCTCGGCGCGGCGGCCGGACAGACCGCGATCGGCGACTCCACCAGCGTGCTGCTGTACAAACTGGCGCGCGGCGCGCTCGCGCTGCGGCCCGGGCGCACCGAAATCGTGCTCGACCGGGACAACTTCCCCACCGACCGCTATCTGATGGAATCCATTGCCGAGGAATCGGGGATGACGCTGCGCTGGATCGATGCCGACTTCTCCGGCGGCGTCACCGTCCAGGAGCTGACGGAGGCGGTTTCCGAGCGCACCGCCCTGGTGGTGCTGAGCCATGTCGCCTACCGTTCCGGCTTTCTGCTCGATGCCCCCGCGATCGTCGACGCCACCCATGATGCGGGCGCGCTACTTCTGCTCGACGTCTGCCACTCCGTCGGTGCGGTGGAGATCGAACTCGATTCGTGGGGAGTAGATTTCGCGGCGGGGTGCACCTACAAGTACCTCAATGGCGGTCCCGGCGCTCCCGCCTTCGGCTACGTCAATGCCGCACATCTCCCTCGGTTTCAGCAGCCGATCTGGGGGTGGATGGGCCGGGAGGACCCCTTCGAGATGGCTCAGGGTTACGTCCCCGCACCCGGTATCCGGCGGCTCATCAGCGCAAGCCCAGGCATCGCCGGGATGATCCCGATCCAGGACACCCTCGACCTCATCGAGGAAGCCGGTATGCCCGCGATACGGGCAAAGTCCTTGGCGCTCACCGGATTCGCGCTCGACCTCGTCCAGCAGTGGCTGGCGCCGAGGGGCGTGACCATCTCCTCACCCCTGAATCCGGCCCGCCGGGGCGGGCATGTGACCATCGATCATCCACGGTTCCGGGAGATCACCACACGACTGTGGCAACGTGGCGTAATCCCCGATTTCCGCCTGCCGCATGGTATCCGTATCGGTATGAGCCCGTTGAGCACCACCTTCCGCGAGGCCCTCGCCGGTGTGACCGCCATCCGCGATGAACTCGACGCGAACTGACGCGCCCCCCGCGACCGCGGAAGCAATCCTCGACGACATCGACGCCCGGCCCGGCAGCGTCACCTCCCTGGCCCGCACCGTCCTGGGCGCATACGTCCGCGATCTCGGCGGCTGGATCGCGATAGCCGACTTCAGCACCCTGCTGTCCGGACTCGGAGTACCCGAGCAAAGCACCCGCACAGCCGTAGCCCGCCTGAAAAGCAAAGGCGTCCTCGACGCCCAAACCCGAAGCGGCCGAAGCGGATACCAACTCACCAAAGCCGCCGAAGCCATGTACTCCCGAGGCGACCCTCGCATCTTCGGCTTCCGCCAAATGTCCGAAGACGACCCATGGCAACTGATCTCCTTCACCATCCCCGAATCAGCCCGAACCACCCGCCACCAACTACGCCGCCGCCTAGCCTCCATCGGCTGCGGCAACGTATCCCCCGGCCTATGGATCTGCCCCCACTACCTGGCAGAAGAAGCCGCAGCCATCGTCACCGCCCTGAACTTGGACGAATACGTAACCTCCTTCCGCGCAACAAATTTCACATCTCCAGACCCACCAGCAATGGCCGCAGCACGCTGGTGGGATTTACCCGCCCTCGCAGACCGGCACCGCTCATTCATCGACAATCACCGCGCCCTCCACGACGCGCGCAACCTCGATGACGAACAAGCCTTCCGCCTCTTCATCCCCCTCCTCGACGAATGGCGCACAATCCCCTACCTGGACCCCGGCCTCCCCAACTCCATGCTCCCTCCATCCTGGCCCGGCCCCACCAGCCTCCGACTGTTCACCGAGGCCCGTGGCCGCTGCCTCGAGCCCAGCCGCCGCTGGGTCCTGTCCCGGACCCACGTCTGAATCGCCCCCGCGATCGGGCTAGCGGCCGGGTGCGATGAATCCGGATTCGTAGGCGGTGATGACGGCCTGCGTGCGGTCTCTTGCACCCAGCTTCATCAGGACATTGCGCACATGGGTTTTGATGGTTTCGACACCGAGGAACATCGAGGCCGCGATCTCGGCATTGGTCAGACCATTCGCCATGGCGCGCAGCACTTCTGCCTCGCGGTCGGTGAGGTTCGCCTGTGACAGACCGGAATTCGTGAAATCTCCGGCGCGTGCCGCGACGAGCGAACGGATGGCGGTGGGGAACAGGACCGAGTCGCCCGTGGCGACGGTGCGCACGGCCTGCACGATTTCGTCGGGGCGCGCGCGTTTGAGCAGGAAACCGGCGGCTCCGACGCGCAATGCGTCGTAGACGTACGAGTCGTTCTCGAAGGTCGTGATCACCACGACCTTCGGCGGGTCGGACAGTGCGGTCAGGAGCTGCCGCGTGGCGGCGATGCCGTCCAGCGTCGGCATCCGGACGTCCATCAGTACGACGTCCGGATGCCATTCCCGGACTCGGTCGAGCACCTCGCTGCCGTCTTGCGCATCGCCGACCACCTCGATATCGCGCTCGGCGCCCAGGATCGCTCGCAAACCGGTGCGCACCAAGGGATCGTCGTCGACGACGAGCACCGCGATCACGGCGTCGCCCACGGCAAGGTGGCGTGCACCGACCAACGATCACGCACCGGACCGGCCCGCAATTCGCCGCCGAGCACGAGAATTCGTTCGCGCATGCCGATCAAGCCTCGCCCGTTTCCCGCGGTTTCCGGAGCGGTGACGCCATTGGTCACCGCGAGCCGGACCAGGGGTGGTGCGGCGCGCACGACGAGATCGATCGTCCCGCCATCGCCGTGCCGCACGGCATTCGTCAGCGCTTCCTGCAATACCCGGAATGCCTCGCGAGAGACCGAAGGAGGCACGGCATTCAGGTCGCCGGTCACCGTCGTGGCCACTCGGGCCCCGGTGTAGGTGGCCAGCAGGCGATCCATATCCGTCAGTGTCGAGCCGGATAGCTCCTCGTCGATGCCGCGGCGCAGCATTCCGAGCGCCTGATCGAGTTCGTCGAGCGCGGCCCGCCCGGTTTCCTCGATCCGGTGCAGCGCCTGCCGGGCGAATTCCGGATCGCCGTCGAGCACCCGCCCCGCCGCGGCCGCCTGCATCGTCATGGCCGTCAGCGCATGACCGACCGAATCGTGCAATTCGCGAGCGAGCCGATTTCCCTCGGCAAGCTTGCGCTCGCGGCGGCGCAAGGCGGCCAGGCGATCCGCCGGTGTCGGACCGAGCAATACCGGTGCCAGCCGCACCAGAAGCGCCCCCGCCCCCGCCACCAGGTACACCGCCGCGAGCAGTAGCCCCACACCCGCACAGCCAATCAGGATGGCCGTCGGCATGCTGTGGGCCGCCGGGGCAAACCGCTCGGTCAGATGCAATGTCATCTCGTGCGACCCGACGAACGGCACGACCAACATGGTGGCCGCCGTCGGCACGGCCCAGATGAACACACTCGACGCGAAGCCACCGACCGCCAAAGTCAAGAAATACCAGTACATGCCGCGTATCCGGGCTTCCCGGTTATGGCGCGACAATGGCTCCGGATCCGGCAGCGTCACACCCAAAAGTGCTCGGACAGCAACGATTTCGAGCACCCTAACCCCGGGAAGCAACGTTACCCCAACCGCGACAACGGCCGAACCGATGGCAAGCGCGCCAATGAGAGCCAGTCCGCCCGCACTCGCCTCCTCACGCCGCAGTCCGATCACGAACACGACCGCAAGTGCGACATAGGGAATCGAGGCGACCCCGCCGAACAGCAGATAGACGCCGCGCAAGTACGTCGACGAACGCACCAGCGGCCCCACCGCCCACCGCACCATCCCAGAGAATCGCACCCGCCGATCATCCCAGAACGCCGGATACCAGCGATTCCCTCGCACGAGGGATCCCGATTCCCCCGACAGCGGGAAGCCCCACGACACCCCTTCCCCGACTATCGAATCCATGACAACCAAAGCCTCCAACAGCGCCCGCTCAGTAGTCTGGTCCGGCCGCCTGGTCACCCTCCTCGGCACCGGCCACACCATCGGCGCCCTCATCCTGACCCGTCACTACTTCAACGACTGGGCCTCCGGCGACCTATGGGACTCCTCCCTGGACCTCCACTCCCCCCAACCAATCCTCGGCGCATTCTTCGTCTCAATCCTCAGCTTCGGCATCCCCCTGCTCCTATTCGGCCTGGCAATCAGCTGGATCGGCCACCAAGGCCTGATCCCGCCGCCATATGTCGCGTGGGCCCTCGCAGCCTGGATCACCATCTGCGTAGCACTAGGCGGCCTAAGCCCCCTACCCCTCGCCTTCATCTCCGTCGCAACCCTCTTGATCGCCGCCCACCGCCAACCACGTCAACTGGCTGGCACAGCAGCCCCGGTCGGGCGATAGACCAGGGTCATCACGCTGAGACCGCTCAACCACCGAATGGTCTCAGCGGTCTCCGGCGGCGTGACCAATCTGGTCGAGAGTCCAGTCGCTTTGGGTGTGCGGCCGAGCTAGTGTGCTTGCGCCCCGAACCCATCAGCCAAGGAGCACGATTGCAGTTCACCGCACGCACCCGCGCCGCCCTCTTCCTGGCGGCCACAGCCGGCATCGCCGGTTTCACAGTTCCCACGGCCACTTCGGCCGTCGCCGACGTACCCGACCAGATCTGCCTGTACGACCCGGTTACCGGCGACGAGCACGTCAAGACCCCGGGCGAAGCATGCGCCGGTCACGCCGCCGGTAACCCGGGCAACTGGTCCTGCCCGATCATCCCCGGCTACGACCTCGTCTCCACCGACGCCGACGAGATCTACATCGACTGCGACTACAACCCCTCATAGGCTGCAAGTCCTACCCGGCCAGCGACTCAGGCAATGACTATGAACGCGAACAGGGTTCGACCAACGCCACAAACGAGACGACGCCGCAGGAGTTGACCTGCGGCTTCGTTATCCGTGGACCTGACGGACCAGCTCAGCTGCCCCGGGTCGGTCGATAGAGCAGGGCCACCACAATGAGACCGGCCAGGCCACCCACGATCTGGGCGATGACGAAAGCGGGGGCGGAGGCCGGGGCGATTCCGGTGAACGAATCGGAGAGCATGCGGCCCACCGTGAGCGCCGGATTGGCGAACGATCCGGAACTGGTGAACCAGATCGCTGAGCCGAGATAGGTCGCCACCGCGGCCGCGGTGACCACGCGGCCGTGCCGGGCCACCACGAATCCCACCGCGATCAGGCCTGCCGCGGCGACGATTTCACCGATCAGGTGTCCGCCGGTGACACGGTGGCGAGTGGAGATCTGCAACGCCGGGTGATCGAACATGGCGTTACTCACCACCGCACCGACCACCGCACCGGCGGTCTGCGCCGCAATGTACGCGCCCAGGTGTGCCGTGGTCAGCCCCATGCGACGACGACCGTCACGCAGCCAATCGGCCAGCGACACAATCGGATTGAAATGCGCACCCGAGACGGGCCCGAAAACCAGGATCAGGACCGCCAGGCCGAGCGCGCTGGCGGTGGAGTTCTCCAGCAGTTGCAGGCCGGTGTCCGACGGCGAGAATTGCTCGGCGGCCATCCCGGACCCGATCACGGCAATCGCCAGCAGACCGGTACCGAGAAACTCCGAAACCAGACGCCGCGCCAAGGGCATGCCCTGCTCGACGCGCGCATGCTCGGCCGACCACTGCGGGCGGTCAGCGGAGGCAACCAGCAGGAATTCCTGATTAAGCACCTGGCCACACTGCCAGAACATCGCCGAGAAACCAGTGGTAGCGGGAAGATATATCAAATACTTGGGTGCCCGGCTTGCCTCATGGCGACAGCATTCCCTGAAGGTCAGGGAGCTTGTTTTATGCGGGCGCGAGCATCGGCCCAGGACAGCGGAAGGTCGGCGGAAGTCGCGGTGGAGTCGGCGAAGTGGGGGTCACCGAGACGACCGGCCATGTCCTTCAACATGTCCGCGTGGTTGCCGCTGTGCACGAACACTTCCATGGCCTCCTTGTCGGACCAGGCGGACAGAGTCCAGAAGGTCTTGGTGAACGGCTTGGCATCCATCGTGTAACCAACACAGCCCGGAGCGGACTTCAACTGGGTATGAATCTTCGCGGTCCAGCGCAGGAATCGGGGAATGTCTCGATAGCGGTTCAACGGCAGATTGGTAGTCAGCACATGTAACTGAACTCCGTCGGCGGGTCTGCAGACTCCGGCGGACCAGGGCAGGGCGGGCATCGACGGCCCCTTCCTATCGACGTGAGCGGCCGTCCGAGCGTCCCGAACACGGTCGCCAAAGTCTCAGAATACGCAGGCGCCCTTGCCTTCCGACTCGAATTCGAGGCCGCCCCGGTCAGGAAATCCGCGGGCTGAGCTCCAGATACACCGTCTCCTCCGGCACCCCACCGAAGAACACGCGGTCATACAGTCGAGGCACCAGCCGATATATCGAATTGCGCGCCTCCTCCGCGTGCGCCCACTCGGATTCGTCCAGCACCCGCGCCGTAGCCCGCACCGCTGGCCCGAGCGGCTTCCCACGCACATTGCACGGCGCGATCAACGCCTGCGGATTGTTCCGAATGCGCCTGACCTTCCCCGACCCCCGCTCGGTGAAGACGTAGACAAGCCCCTTCTCATCGATCCCGAACCAAACCGGCGACGGCACCGCCTCACCACTACGCCGGAACGTCACCAACACGGCATGACGGTGCCCGCGCAGACCCTCGAAATCCCCTGCCACCCCGTTTGATTCGCTGATCGAAAACGCGCGCCGATCCCGCAATCGGTCATACACCAGATTCATCCCGCTACCGAACCTAGCCAAAATCCCCATGACTACCACCCTCCGACATCGCACGTCGTGGCTCCGCACCACGATACGCAACCTCGCGCGGCTACCGACGGAAAAGTGCTATGTACCTTCGGTATTGGATTCGGCAATCGGTAGGAAGTTGATGGCTCGAGAGCTCAGTCTTATATCCCGATCGCTCAGGCCGGCTGTGCCTCCGGTTGTGTCCGTGCGTCCAGCTTGGCGATCAGACGGTGACCGAGGTTGTGGCAGGGCTTTTCGATCATGCGGTAGGTCATGGCCGCGATCACGAGTGCGCCGATCACCCACGTGCAGAAGGTGAGCCAGCTCGCGGGAATTCCGGCGACGGGCTTGGTCCAGCGGGGCAGGGCATCGAGCACGAGGGCGTGGGCGAGGTAGAGCGAGTAGCTGATTCGTCCCAAGTACAACAGCGGGCGTGGGAAGGAATGGCGGCGCAGCAACAGGGCCACGGCGAACAGGAGGTAGGCGGCGGCGATGGTGACGGGCTGCTTCAGCCAGGTGACCCAGGCGCCGGTCGTCGGGTCCACGTAGGGCGTGTTGAAGAGGCTGAGCCCGAAGATCACGGCGACGGCGAGCCCGAATACCGCCCACCCTCGCCTCGCGGTGATCTCACCCGCCGTCATCCGATACATCACCGTGCCGACGAACATGGTGGCGAAGATCCCGACGGAGTACGTCATCGACGCAGGTTGATTGAGAACCAATGGGACGGTGACGAATGCGAGCAGGACCGCGACGACAGCCGAGCGCCGGTCGGTCGTCCAGCGGGCGAACACGATCGCGATCAGTATCGTCGCCACCACGACGATCGAACGCGTGAGCATGTTCGACTGAGTGCCGTTGATCATCGCGGTCGGCACGATCACCGCGGGAGCGATCAAACCGATCGCTAGCACCGCCAGGGGTACCGATCGACGATTGAGCCCAGCGAGCAGCAGCAGTGACAGAAACAGGTAGAAGGCCAGTTCGTAGGACAGCGTCCAGGAGGCGCCGACCACCTGGGTGTCCATGCCGCCGAGGAAGAACTGCGCCATGGTCAGGTTGGTCACGAAATTTTGCACGGGATTGTCCAGAAAGCCCGCCGGCAAGCCGAACCGGTCTATCGAGTGCAGGACGATCGCCGCGGTCAGGCAGGCCCAGAACAACGGGTACAGCCGGAAAAACCGGCCCACCCAAAACGCGCCGAGCGACCGCCCGCGCTCCAGCGACGCGGGGATGATGAAGCCGCTGACGAGGAAGAAGACGAAGACTCCGAACTGTCCGAGCCCGAAATGTGCTTGCGAGAACCGGAAATACGCCGGCCAGAGTCGCTCCGACGAGTGTTGAATCACCACCGCCAAGGCCGCCAAGCCGCGAATCGCATCGAGAAACTCGAACCGGCCGCCACGTCCGCGCACTGCTCCCGCAACCCGCGTGATCGGATTCGCAACGGCCTCTACAGAAGTCGTCACAGTTGCCCCCTACCTCGAAACTTCGTGTTCACATCGTTGAATACCGGAATTTCCACGGTCACCGGATCGGTGATCGGCGCGTTGAATACCGGGATCTGCATGGTCACCGGATCGGTGATCGGCGTCGTCTCGACGAGGTCGATCATGTCGCCACCGCCGGGCCGTTCATCGTCGAGGATGAGTTCACCCAAGCCGATCTTGCGCTGGATCTTCTTCATCCAGCCGGGCGCCCACCAGCAGTCGTCACCGAGCAGTTTCATGACCGCCGGGACGAGAAGCATGCGGATCACGGTGGCGTCGATGAGCAGCGCCGCGATCATGCCGTACGCGATGTACTGCATCAACACCAGATCCGAGAACGCGAACGCGCCGGTGACGACGAGCAGGATCAGCGCGGCCGCGGTGATGATCCGCCCCGTATGCGCGGTCCCGATGCGGACCGACTCGGTGGTGGAGGCTCCCCTGGCGCGGGCTTCGACCATCCGCGAAAGCAGGAAGACTTCATAGTCGGTGGACAGGCCGTAGACGAGAGCGATGATCAACACCAGCACATTCGCCTGGATGGGCTGCGGGGTGAAGTTCATCAGGCCCGCGCCGTGACCGTCGATGAAGATCCAGGTCAGGATGCCCAGGGTCGAGCCGAGCCCGAGCGCGCTCATGATCGCCGCCTTGATCGGCAGGATGAGCGAGCCGAAGGTCAGGAACATCAGCAGTGTCGTGATGAGCAGGACCAGTGCGATCATCAGCGGCATCCGGCCCAGCAGTGCGTCGATACTGTCCTTCTGAATGGCCGGAAGCCCGCCGACGAACACGCTCACCCCGTCCGGGGTTTCCATCGACCGCAAATAGTCGATGGTGGCATCGGCGCTGCTCGAGTCGATCAGCACCGCACTGCTCTGATAGACGTCCGGTTGGGTGGTGGACCGTTGCGGCAGGCCGAACTTCCCGGATAGTCCCGGTGCGTCGTTCGCCTGTTGCCAGACGGCACCGACCTTCTTGCTGTCGGCGGCGACGAAGACCAGTGCGAGCGGGTCGGACCGGTACCCGGGGAAGGCCGTATCGATCTTCTGCTGCGCGACGCGAACCTTATTGTCCGGGGGCAGGTATCGCTCGCTGAAGCCACCGAAGGCCAGATCGCGCACGGGCAGGATCAACAGCAGCAGGATGATGCACAGGGTGCCACCGACCTTCAGTGGACGCTGCATCACCCAGCGCGTGGACCTGCCCCAGAAGCCGTTCTCGATCTCCTCCGCGGTCTTGGTCTTGCGTAACCGCTTGATACCCAGCATGTCCACGCGCGGGCCGAGGACGGCCAGTAGCGCGGGCAGGACCGTGATCGCGGTCAGCGCCGCCAGCGATACAGCCGAAATAGCGCCGTAGGCAATCGATTCGAGGAAACCCTGCGGGAAGAGCAGCATGCCGCCGGCGCTCGCGATGATCATCGTCGCGGAGAACACGACCGTGCGCCCGGCGGTCATCACCGTGCGCCGTACCGCCGCCGGGGTGTCATACCCTTCGGCGAGTTCCTCCCGGAAACGACTGACGATGAACAGGCCGTAGTCGATGGCCAAGCCCAGGCCGATCATCGAAACTACCGGCTGGACAAACGAATTGACCTCGATGTAGTTGGTCAGGATGCGGATGATCCCGGCCGCGCCGACCATGGTCAGCCCGCCCACGATCAAGGGCAGCGCGGCAGCGACCACGCCGCCGAAAATGAAGAACAGCAGCAACGCCACCACCGGGAAGGCGAGGACTTCCATGCGCCGGATGTCGTTGGCCATGGTGTCGTTGATCGTCACCGCCACCGGCTTCAGGCCACCGACTTGCACATCCACACCGGCGATATCGAAGGCGTCCTTGGCCTCGCGGTAATGGCGGAGCAAGTCGTTTTCGTTGTCACCGCGGAGTGCGATCGACGCCAGGCCCGACTTCTTGTCGGGTGTGGCGAGTTGCGATGCGCTGGCCCTGCCGGTTTCGGTGGGCCAGTAGGCACCGTTGATTCCGGCGATCTGATAGGGGTACAGGCGCGGCAGGCTATCGAGGTGTTCGACGATCGTGCGACTGAACTCGGGATCGTCGACGGTCTTTCCGGGCGGTGCGGTGTAGAGCACGACGACATCGGCATCATGGCCCTGCGGGAACGACACACCGAGCAGTAGTGCGGCGTATGCGGATTCCGACCCGGGATCGTCGAGGCCCCCGGAACTGAGATGGTCCCCCAGACCGAAACCGTACGCGCCCAACGCAAGCAATCCGGCTATCACGATGCCGAGCACGGCGAATCGCAGTCGGTTCACCAGGTTGCCCCACCGCGCGAACACTTTTCTCCCCCGCCGATCATCAGACTGTTCATCTTTGTGGGACGTTAGTGTGCATCACCGGTGACGATTAGGTGCGACCGGCCCCTGCCCCCGACGTGGGCCGGCGCACCAGTTCCCCCGTCAGCGGTGATTTTGCGCCAATGCGGATCCCGTGTTCGCTACCTGCATGGCTGCGGCGAGCATATTTCCGATGACCCCAAGAATTTCCATGTCGACCTGTACTCCTGACTGCCAAATGGGTTGATGGGCATTCGCCACGATGACAACCAATATCACATCGCCCGGGATTGCGTCATAAGTAAACAACGGCGGAACAGTGGCCGAATTCGAAGGCAGAGCAGCGCATACGCCGACGACCAGGCCTTATGCGACGCTCGTCACATTCTTTGAATGGCCATCATGAAAGCCTCACTTCGACTGCTCCAATCGGGCGAACTTGATCATTATCGGCAAGCGCACTAGCGGATTAATTGCGAAACAGGCACATTTCATTAAGGGAAAACAAAGAGGCGACGTGCTGTTTCCGTTTCGCAGGCCAAGGCTTAAGGGCCTAGAGCAGGCGACTATCGCATGTAGTGCGTTTGCTAAGTCTTATGGCAGGTATTAACGTCTGCCGAAACTGCATTATCCGAGCAGGATTGCGGGCCTTCGCGCTCATCAAGTTCGCTGCCGGGGAGGAATCAGTTCACCAGCGAACAGATGCGACGCTGCCAATGGAGGAATGGCGGCGTCGGACGCGTCTGTCTGAAAGTATCAGGGGCAGTGCATGACAGCGGTCGTTGCGGTTCGTACCGAACCGGAAGACCTTCCGAATACCCACCCACAGTTCGCTTTCCGTGGCGTCGCGCTCATGGCGACGCTCTCGTTGATAGTGCTGACGGTGACGGCGGGACGCTACGAGTTCTTCGGCGACGAGCTCTATTTCCTTTCCGCCGGACGGCGACTCGACTACACCTTCGCCGATCAGGGCGTCGTGGTGGCCTTCTTCGCCCACCTCGCGGACATGCTCGCACCGGGATCGGTGACGGCGGTGCGGTTCCCGGCCGTTGTGATGAGCGTGGGCGCGATCGTGGTGTCGGCGCTCATCGCCTACGAGCTCCGCGCCAACCGCCGGATCCAACTGCTCGCCGCGGGCTGCTATGCGACGTCCTACCTGCTGGTCACCCAGTGCGCGTTGAGCACGTTCTCCTTCGATGCCACTCTGACGGCCGTGATCACCTGGCTGCTCATCCGCTGGGTTCGCACCCGGCAGGACTGGCTGATCGTCGTCGCGGGACTCGTTGCGGCCCTTGACATGCAGGTGAAGTGGATGATCCCACTCGTCTGGGCGTGCCTCGGCATAGCCGTCATCGTGTGTGGTCCCCGGGAAATCCTGCGTCGCCCCGCACTGTGGTGGGCAAACGGCATCCTTGCCCTATCCCTGGTTCCGATTCTGTACTGGCAGTCGCAGCACAACTGGCCGCAGCTGGCCATGGGCACGATCATCGGCGCGGAGCAGGACGCCACCGGTTACGGTCCGCCGGGATTCTTCCCGCAGTGGCTCGGATTCGCGGGATTCCTTGGCGTACCGCTGATCCTGATCGGATTCTGGGCGGTGATCAAGCAGGAGTCACTGCGCCCGTATCGCTTCATCCCGGCCGCTCTGCTGCTCATGACCGCGTTCGTCGTCATCACGCACGGCCGCCCGTACTACCCGACGGGCTTCTTCCCCGCCATGTTCGCCATCGGAGCCGTCGGCTTCTGGCAGTTCCCCCGCAAACGGTGGATGAACCTCGCCGTCATTCCGGTCATCATGATCACGGTGGTGACGTACATCGGCACCCTCACCCTCCTACCCCTCCCGCCCAGCTGGCGCAGCCAAACCGAGGACGCCATCGACCTCGGCATCCGCTCGGCGTTCTGGGGAACCACCAATTGGCCACGCATGGTTTCGGCCGTAGACTCCGGCTACGAAACCCTCACGCCCGCAGAAAAGGCGCACTCCGCCATCATCACCCAAGGCTATTGGCAGGGTGGCGCAGTCGAGGAGTTCGGCGGCGAGTATAATCTCCCCGCCACCTACAGTCCAAGCCGAGGCTTCGGATTCTTCGGCCCCCCACCGGATTCCGTCACCACCGTGATCTTCGTCGGCCTGGACACCGCCGAGCCCAACCTACGATCCCACTTCGCCGAAGTAGAACGCGTAGTGCAACTCGACGACCCCATGGGCATCCCCGGCATCGACCGCATGGTCGCCGTCTGGAAATGCAAAACCCCAAAGCAACCCTGGTCAACCCTCTGGGACTCCATGACCACCCTCTACTTCGACCTCGGCCACTGGCGCGACCCCCGAGCCACCACCCGCCCCACCCACTGACCACACCGCCCCACGGCGAGATGTGATCGGAGCCATGCCTATTCCGCCGACCCCTCCCCCACTGGTCGAATAACCTCGGGGCAGGGAGGTGGTCATGGCAGTCGGTCACAATCGGGCAGTTGTCGACTCCGAGGTCCAGGAGATCCTGAACTACTTCGGAAAATGCCCGATCTGCGCTCACCCCGCCCGCGCCTGGCACATCACGGCGAAGTTCGATGACTCTCACGTCGAGAGCCAGGATGTCGCCGAATGCGAGGGCTGGTGCGGCTGGAAGGGACCGGTGCGGCCCGTCGCGATGACCGATGGCGCGCTGGTACTTACGAAGGAGCACAAGGCAATCGGACCGCCGAGGGCCTTCCTTCAGCTTGACAAACCACGCTCATTGGCCGCGCGAAACATGTTGTGCCCCAAGTACTACCCGCTGGCGGCCGCCGATTCGCGGAGGCTGTGACGTCCGCCGGGATCCTCGATCACCAGTACTGGTCGCGGGGTCGGGGCACGGGGCGGGTTTGTGGGGTGGGCTGGCGGCGCTGCGGGGGTGCCGGGACACGCTGGGGCGCGGGCGTGGCGGGCGGGCCGGTCACCGCGAACGCGCCGTCGTAGGCGGATTCGGCGTGTTCGGACTCGTCGATGCCATTCACCTCGGCGTCATGGTCGATGCGGAATCCGATCAGCTTGTGGACGATCCATGCCAGCAGCAGGGTGGCCAGGAACGAATACCCCATTACGGCCAGCGCCGCGATGGCCTGCCGCTTCAGCTGGGTGAATCCGCCGCCGTAGAGCAGGCCGTTGCCCCCCGCCGGATTCACCGAGGCATCGGCGAACAGGCCGATCAGCAGCGTCCCGACCAGACCGCCGACCAGGTGCACACCGACCACGTCGAGCGAATCGTCATAGCCCAAGCCGAATTTCAGACTCACCGCCAGCGCGCAGCACACCCCCGCCGCGATTCCGATGGCCAGCGCGCCGACGGTCCCCACGAAGCCGCAGGCGGGCGTGATGGCCACCAGACCGGCGACCGCCCCCGACGACGCCCCGAGCGTGGTCGGCTTACCGTCACGCACCTGCTCGACAATGATCCACGCCAGCGAGGCCGCCCCCGTCGCGATGGTGGTGTTGGTGAACGCCAGAGCAGCGAGATCCCCTGCCGTCAAAGCTGATCCGGCATTGAACCCGTACCACCCGAACCACAGCAGCGACGCGCCCAGCAGCGTGAACGGCACATTGTGCGGACGCGGGACGGTGCGCGGCCAGCCGTGCCGCTTGCCGATCACCAGTACCACCGCCAGCGCCGCCGCGCCAGCGTTGATGTGCACCGCGGTACCACCCGCGAAGTCGAATGCCTTGAGCCGGTTGACAATCCAGCCGCCGACATCCGAGGAGTTCCCCGCCGCGTCGGTGTTGGTGAATCCAGTGGCACTGAAAACCCAGTGCGCGACCGGGAAATACACGACGGTCACCCACAACACCGTGAACGTCAGCCACGCCCAGAATCGCGTCCGCCCCGCGATAGCACCGCTGATCAGCGCCGTCGTGATGACCGCGAACATCAACTGGAACATCACGAACGCCATGGTCGGAATCTGATGCCCCGCAGGCCCGGACACCGTGCCTTGCGTCATCCGCAGCAGCGTGTGCGACACCCCGCCCACCAGCCCCTGGAAGACGTCGTTGTCGAATGCCTCGCTGTACCCGTACAGCAGCCAGAGCGTCGAGACCACGCCCAGGCAGATGAAATTCATCATCAGCATGTTCAGCACACTCTTGCCGCCCACCATGCCGCCGTAGAAGAAGGCCAGCCCCGGCGTCATCAACATGACCAGCGCCGCACTGGCCAGCACCCATGCGGTATCTCCCGAATTCACACTCGCACCTCATATCCAACGGGAATTCGGCACAGCATCGAGAACCGGTGTTTCGCCCGGCCATCCGGTGACGTTTCGAGGTGATGAATTCACCGCACAGCACGAATCGCCGGTGAATCGGATGGTGGAGATCGTCAAGATCGCCGCCCCGCACGGCGACCTCCATCCGCCCTAAATCGGCGTAGGCGGTGCGTCCGCGGGTGAGCAGGATGGGGGCGAGTCACCTTCAGCGACGAGCCATCTCAGGTGGCAGGGAGATCGCCGAGTAGGTCGACCGGTACCTCGAATATGCCGTTGCCCCAATAAAGTTCGATCGTGGCGACCCGCCGGTCAGGGTCGATGCCCATGAGGTCGCAACCGAGTTCCAGAGTGATTGGGTACGTGGCATCGCAGGTCAACTCGGTTTCCCCCGCAATGCCGGGAGCCTGGACGACCGGGACCTTCTCGATCAGACTCGCGGTGCTGCCGTCAGCCTGTTGAAACTTGATCTCGACAAACCCTGGAAAATGATCGTCTGCCCATCGGACCGCTTCTGCCCTCAAATACGTCATCGTATGAAGCATCTTCTCATCAGGCCGGGCACGAATGCTGTTGCGGCAAAGTCCTGATCGGCAGGCGTGGGCGGTGGTCCGGTCATTACCACCCCATGTCCTTCGCCACTTCCTCTCGAGCGGCCGCGATTTCCTCCGGACTGCACCCCATGACGTCGTCATCCGCGGCCCACTCGAAACGGCTCCACAAGTCCGTCAGCGCTTGTTTCTGCGCCGGATGCGTGATCGGCACCGTGTTCAAATCCGTTGATGCGAGCCAGTCGTACAACACGATGGCGTCCGCACGCCAAAGCCGGACATTGACCGTCGGAATATCGTCGTCGCCTGCCACGTGATCATCGTGGCACGACCACCTTTCTCCCGCCATGGCTGCGGCAGGCTCGGAGGTCAACGCGATGCGCGGTCACGAGTGTGGGAGCTGCCGGGCGGCTACGTCGACCACGCCAAGGACGTCTCGACGGCAGCAGCGCGGGAAGTGGAAGAGGAACCGGCTGGCGCCCGCGCACTATGGAGGCGGCGGCCATGATCTAGCGGGGTGAGATCGTCGGCGCAGCAACGGTGGTCGCGATCTACCTGGCACTCAGCCTCGCCGACTGATGCAGCTTCAGCGCTCCCAGATGCGACTTACGAGAAAGCCTTCCCACACCTCCGGGGCGAAGCTGAGGACTGGGCCGATACCGTTGTCCTGGCTGTCGCGAATCTGCGTGAGATCACGATCGTGGCGGATCTCTACACACGCCTTCGCGCCTTCCGACCTGCTCGACTTGAACCACACGCCGAATGCTGGTCTCTTCACGCGCCAAACTCCTTCGCACAGTGCAGCAGCAGATCTCTCGTGCCTTCCTCTGTCAACGCTACCGCCGCGAGGGCCGAAATGGTCCGCCCATATTTGTCCACGATGTCCCCGCGCTCGTGGTAGACACCCACGCTGTTGCCGCCCTCGACGTACACCACCGACGGCTCGACCAGGCCGCTGTCCAACCGGGGGAACTCCAGCAACGTGAACGAACGAGTAGTCAAGCCCGGGTGCGGCCCCACCGCAAAGGGAATCGCACGAACGCTCACGTTGTCGTGTTCCCCCATCTCGGCCAGCGATCGGAGCTGATTCGCCATCGCGGCCGGAGCTGCGGGCTGATGACGCAGTACGGCCTCCGACAACAGCACATCGAGCCGAAACCGCGGATCGTCGAGACGCGCTTGTCGGCGGGCGGTCAACTCGATTCGACGTTCGAGATCAACAGCTGAGATGTCGGGCTCTTCGGTGCGTATCACCCCGCGCCGGTAGTCGGCCGTTTGGAGCAATCCGGGTACCAGGACGAGTTGGTGGGTGGTGGCCCGGTCGGCAGCCGACTCCAAGCGCAAATAGTGCGGAAAGTGGGCTTCGTATTGGTCGGAGTACGGTCGCCAGAATCCCTTCGAATTACCTTGCTGCTGTTGGGCTTTCGCCTGTTCTCGAACCTCCTCCCACAAGCTCAACGCTTCGGCTTCGACTTGAGGACTGACCCCGTAGAACGCCAGGAGATCTCGCAGCTGGGACGTGGCGATCTTGGTTGGGATTCCATCTTCGAGACGCAACAGGGTTTGCTTGGACACCTCGATCCGCAGTCCTGCCGCCAGAGCGGCCTTTGCCGCGTCGAGCCGGATCTGGCGAAGGAACTTTCCAAATGCCCTGCGAGAGACCGTAGATCCAGCCATTTCTTTAGCCTCACTATTCGGGTTGCATCATTTTGGGCCGGGCCATTTTGGACCTACAGCCTAATTCATTGGCCGGGCCATTTTGTGCCGATCAAACCACGATTCAGGTGTCTACTGAACACGTACAGACCCGGCGACGACAAGGGGCCCAGCCGTCGCCCGTACATCAGCCGAAGACCATACAGAACGCATCATGGGAGTCGTTATGACTTGGGAGACTTGGCTTTTGGTATCACTCCTCACCGTCGGAATGGTTGTGATCGGCGGGGCCCTCATCGAGGACTGGCGCGGAACCCGCCGCCTCGACGTGCATCACCCCACCTCCGCTCGCGAGGTGCTGACGTTACGGACCGTGGACGGCGGTTACTTCGAAGTTCCGTTCGTCACCGACCACGCCACCAGCCACAGGAAGGCGAGACGGGCATGACCGACGCACCATCCGCTGAGCCTTCAGAGGCCGACTCTCTGATCAGCTGGAGTTGGTAATGGCGTTCACCGAATCGGAGGCGAAAGTCCTTGGTGCACTATCGAACCTGGATGCGACCCAGGCGCTGACAGTGCGGCAGCTCTGCCGTGCGACCAGGCTGCCCGAGACCTCGATCCACCGGGCGCTGTTGCGGCTCTCGCGCACCGGATTGGCGATCGGCACCCTGCAAGGGCCTGCACGCTGGCGCTGCACCGATCGGGGCCGACTGGCAATCACCCGACCCGTGTACCGCGACTACGCCGCGACACGACCATGACCAACTACGTGATCGGATTCCTCCGCCCCGACGTGTCCGGCGAGCGGTGGCAGCAAGACCAGGCGCGCATCCACGCTCTGGCCGAGCAACGCGGATGGTCGGTGGTCCTGATCTACTTCGGCGACCCGAAGCGCCCTGGCGCTGTGATCAATCGCCTGATGAATCTTGCCTACACCGAAGGCGTGAACGAGGTGATCGCCCCGAACACCAACCATTTCGAGCCCGGCGACCTATCGGCCCTGGCCAAGATCGCAGATGTCATCTGTGCAGACACCGGCACCCGGTACACCATCCCCGCCGCCAGAGAGGAGTCCGACGATCCGATCGTCGAACTGGTCAGGGGGCCAGACTCTCGAATTGCCATACGGGTCGCTGTCGAACCGGATCAACAACCAGGTTGCGGCGGATAGCACGGCGGCGAGGTTCTGACGCTAGTTGGTGGCGAAGGCCGGTGGCTCTGTGGGATTAGCCGCCATGCTCGAAGGGACGGCCTTCTCAGTCATGGTCACCCCGGATCCCGGTGGAGTGACGTGGTCCGGGGTGAGCACGAGGCCCGCCACCGCCATGGAGCCCAGCAATATCGAGGCCGCCACGACTGCTCGAACCGGCTGTCGCCCGCTCGGCCGGTGTCGTGCCTTCATACGCCGCCACCATGGCGGGTTCGTCGCGGGGAGCGTGGGAGATCGTGTGATGATCGGGCCTGGATCAGGGACACGCTCGCCCTCGCCCTCGTCACGGCTGTTCTCGGCAAGCCCGAGCGCTCGGCGTACCGCAGTCACCCGCTGGTCGGTCCACACCACGTCGTTATGCGCGTGTGTGTCGGCCCAACTCCGCAACTCGGACAAGTCCGGATCGAACAGCACTACATCCAACCCGTCTCCCATCGGGTCAACGCCTTTGTCCAGAGTGATCCGATATCCCTCCCAGGGAACGACGATGACTCGACCGTTGACGAACAGACGTGCGCCAGTGGCGCTCTCCGCCGTGTCCTTCAGTTCGTTCATCGCCCGGCGCAGCCGAGCAATGGGGTTCTCGACCCGCTGGGAGTACACCCCACCGTCGCCATCGGTACCGAACACGGACCAATTGCCCTGCACCGGGCAGCGCAGCCGGTCACCCGCCCGCTTCATGCCTATGACGTCGAGCACCACCGCCACTTGCGGCAGGATCATCAACAGGCTCGCCTCGCCGCTCCCACCGCTTCCCACTGGGCGACACACAGCTACACCCGGAACATCCCAAACCCGAAGCGCCTCGATCACCCGCCGTTCAGCGCTCTCGATATCCGATCGCGTCGTGTTGACCACCCGCATCGTGCCCCCTCGGTATTCGATTGTCCCCCAACTGATCAGGTCGCTCCAGCCTCATTTTCGTCCCCAGCCCGGAACGGCGTTGCGGCGACGAATCAACCGCACCCAACGCGACGAATCAACGACTTTGACATTGTTGTTCGACCAAGTTTGCGAAGCTTCGCGCCAATGGACTCAGCGTTTCCCAACCCCTCACAGCCCAGCCAACCGTGAGGGGTGGCAGGAAGGGCAAGGGATGGAATCGAAGTGGCCGGTCTGGGGCGGCCGAACTGTATGGGAGTGCGGGAACTATCGCGTGACCGACACCGAGCTCTGCGAGGAGCACTGCGGTGTTCCAGTCTGCTACACCGGTTTCGGGCGCCAGTTGGATTCCCAGTCGGTTGAGTGCGATATCGAGGTGGATGCGGGAGACGGCATTGTCGGGGAGGCGTATATGCCGGATCTCGGTCAGGTCGGTAGGCGCTATCGAGGCACGATGAGCCAGGGGGTCGTCATCTCGGACGGCCAGCACCCATGGCAGGTCCATCACAGGCCGTTGTTCAATACCAGGATTCGTGTCGCCGATGGTGACCCATGCCAGGTCGACCGCGCCTTCGGTGAGCGACTCGAAGCAGCGACGACTGGAAATCATCGTATGGAATTCGAGTGTCGCGCAGGGATGGCGCTGTCGAAACTTGACGACGGCGTCCGACATGAAGTTGCGAATGGTGGTCGCACCCGTAGTGACTCGGACGGAACCAGTTTGGCCGCGGGACATCTCGCTGAGTTGGCGCAGGGCCGAGTCCACTCCGAGAATCCCGTCGCGAGCGGCCGCATACAGCACGCGCCCTTCCAGGGTGGGGGTCACCCCATCGGGCCCGCGTTCGAGCAGACGTACTCCGGTAGCTTGTTCGAGCCGTTTGACGTGCTGGCTTACCGCAGGTTGGGTGCAGGCAAGTTCACGGGCGACAGCGCTGAGGTTCCCGGTCTGACAAACCGCCACAAATACTCGAAGGTCATCGAAGGTCATGCGCACGATTGCCACGGTAATTCGTGGATGGTCAAAGCCGAATCTTGGGGATCACCAAGGGAAACCGAGGATTGACCGGCCACTCGCGTGTCACTGATGATCGTTAACGGGCCCAGGGCGGCAACCCGCCCCAACTTCTCCATCTCGTCCGGATCGAGGCGGAGGAACCGGGGCGGGTGCCGACCCGAACACCGAAAGACTCATCACCGGCTGGGAGGGGAACGATGAATTCCGATGGACTGCAACAGTGCCTTACCGAGCCGCATATGACCGCACCCGAAACATCGCTCCATAGGCGAGCCCTCGTCACCTGGCTCGCGGTCTACCCGACCATCACGCTCACACTCGCGTTGATTGGGTCTACGACAGCAGGCATGCCGCTTGCCCTTCGCACACTGCTACTCACCGTCATCGTGGTTCCGATAGTCGTCTACTTGCTAGTACCCGCCATGAACAAAGTTCTCCGCCGACCCACTTTTGGCCAACTGGCTCCAGCCACATCGAGAAGACCAGGGAGGTATCGCGGTGAGAACCCTCGAATGTGAGGTCGATGCAACATGGATCGACATCAATGACCATATGAATGCCCAGTACTACGGGATTGTGGTCTATCGCGCGCATGCCGCGTTCACCACCCTCCACGACCCGGAAATCTCTGACCGCTTCCACCCCTGCAAACCCCCAGCCGCCGACACCTGCCCCGACCCGATACTCAGACGAGCAACCCGATCCGGCCCACGAGGACGACACCCTGATCGAAATCCCACTACCGGATGACGACTGACGTCGATCGGCTCGGCTGACTGGCTGAACAGGCGATATCGACCCTGTTGTCCTACCCTGCGGACATGCCCAAGATCATGTTCACGAACCCGCACTCGGACAAGAGGTTTGCCGTGTGGGTCGAGCCTTGGGCGGCCTCCCGCACCGAGGTTGCCGTTCAGGATCGGTCGGGCACCGAACTCGAATGCGGTCACCAGCGCCCGATGGAACGCTGAAGCCGTGAAATGTTCTGCTTTCCGCGAACCGCTTGGTCAGGACGCGGCCGACCAAGGACGTTAAGTTGAGCGATAACGAAGGGCGAGCTCTGGTCTTCGGCGGCGCGACGTTCATGGAGGTTCTGAAGCGCTTGGCCCAGCAAGAGCATCCCGAACCGCTGAGACCCATGCGAGTTCTGTGGATCCTTCAGCAGGAGTGCGGCATCTCGTTCGCCGAAACCAGGGAGCTCTTCGGCTATTTCGAACCCGACATGACCCCGACGGTCGACACCAACCTGATCAACGAGCACTGGCGGACGATCCTCAGTGGGCTACCCCAACCCTAGATCTACACCGGAATTCAGAGTCCGAGCGGCCGTCGGGCCGGTCGTGACATCGCTTCAGAGTGTCCACACGTAGGTATCCGGAGCGGGTTCGACGTACTGCAGCAGACACCAATCGAAATGGGCCCAATAGACACGGTCACGCCCGTTGTCGGGGTCGATTGCTTTGAAGACCGCGATGTCCCCGGGCCCGCCCCAGCCATCGATGAGGTCGGTTGGTCCCAGAGTCCCATCATGGATTTCGGTCCACGTGCATGACCAGGGTGTCAGGTCAGCGACAGATTCGAACTGCGGCCGCGGGCAATCAGGGTGCCGGAGAAGGTGTCTGAACAACTTGGGGTGGTGCGATAGCTCCATCCACTCGATTCGAAGACCAGGCCAGAACGGCAGATCCCATCCCGCATAGCGGATCTGGCGGTCGCCGTGATGTTCGATCCGGTCAGAGTCCGGTGCACCCCAAGCAGTGACGTACTCGGCGATGGAGTTGACGTTGTTGGTCGCGTCGGCATACCACCACCGCTTCTCGGCGATCTCGGTTTCGGCACGAGTCGCACCGATCCGATCGAGTAGATCCGCCCCGGGGGAAGGGATCCGCCTGGACATCGCGTGGAGCATCGACAACTGGAAGTCATACAGCGTTGTCACAGGTTCGCCAGTCATCATCCCTCCCCATCAGCGCAATCCAAATCGAAGCTACCAGTGTGGCCGAAACACACTGCCGCTGAACAGCTAGCGAGTGCGCGAGGTTCCGGGTCGCCTCACGGAGTTTGGTCTGGCACGCTGCCTGGATGACGCATGAAACTCGACGAGGTGCGGACGCACGGTGAGATCGAACGCCGGGGATCCAATGGTGAAGATGCAGTACCTCCGTTCCGGCATGTACGTGGAGCATGGCCGAGAGCGCCAGGAGGGGGTTGACCTCGCGACCGTGAGCCGAGTTGATCTGCGCTGGTACTACTTCATGTCGGATCTGTCTTTCACAGTCGACGGGGTCGAGCTGGCCCCGCCGTGGGCGTGGACACCAGTGCTCGACTTCGTCTGGTCGATAAAGGCGGTACCGGACTACATGGAGCGGGGCGAGCGGTTCAGACTCGGGTTCACCGAGAATGACGACCTGATCGTGTTCACGCCCGAGGCCAGCAAGATCCGTATCTCGTGCACGTACTCCACGGTCGAGGCGGTCTGCGACATCGCCGAACTCAGGGACGCATGGGTGGCCTTTCGAGACGCCGTCCTGACCGAACTCTGTGAGGAATATCCACAGCTCGCGGTCAACCCTGCCCTCGCCGAGCTACAGCTCTGACCGCGCGCTCCTAGATTGTCAGTACCGGCGATGTCCCTGAGAAGGGTCCGCGGTTTCGATCCTCCGGAGCTGGGCAGCGATCGCCGACGGTTTCGTCGGTTTGGGTCTCGTGCGCGCGCGGCACATCGCCCGCTGGTAGATCACGATCACGCCAAGTGGCATGTCGCACCTAGCGCGTCGGCGGCCAGATGTACATCATGTACATGATGTACATCTGGCCGCAGCGGAAGAGATCGAGGGACCGATGACGACCACAGAGCGAATCACATCCGTCGAGCGATACAACTCCATGAACAGCGCTAGAGAACACTTCGCCCAAATGCTGACGGCCGCCGAAAAGGGCAACGTCGCCGTGGTATCTCGTAAGGGCAAGGATTCCGCGCTGGTGGAGGTCGGGCGGCTCCGGTGGCTGCTTTCCCACATCATCCGTGTCCACGAACCGCAAGTGGTGCGAGAAAACAACAACTGGGTCGCATACCTGCCAGGTCTTCCACTGGCCGTGGAGGAGTCCGACCTCGATACGGCGATCACCGCCTTGATCGAAGCTATGCGCGAGTACACCGCTGACTGGCAGGACCATCTCCATGCCGCGCTCAACCATCAGAAGAACGTCGACTTCGTGCAGTTCGTGGAACTATCCACGGACGAGCAGCTGAGAGAGTGGTTGACGGCGGCCGAACAATGACCCGATACCCTCCGGGTAACAAGAAGGCTCACGAAACGTTCTGCCACCACGATGAATGGGTGCGCGTCCGCAACGCCACAGGTGGTGTGGTCAGGCACCACAGCACATGGGAATTGCCGCTTTCGGACGGTCGCGTCTTGCGTACCCGAATCTCGCGGCCCATGGACAACACCGACTACGGATCCAAGCTGTGGTGCCAGATCCTGAAGGACCAACTCGAGGTCAGCGAAGCCCAGTTCTGGGCATGCGTCAACGATCAAGTTCGTCCGGCACGCACCCCAGGGTCTGTCACGATCCCCGACAAGGAGCCAATCCCTCTCGGTGTCGTCGAGAAGCTCATACGCCTGGTTCACCTGACCCCAGAGGAAATCGAGGAGATGACCAAAGATCAGGCGGTAGCCCGGCTCAACCAATTCTGGGCTGAACAGTGAGTGCCGCCCACTCCTCGCGTGTATGAGCTGCGTGCACCGCGGCGGACGTCCGGACGCCGGTCCCTGGGTCCGCCTCCTCGACCGCGACCGACGCCTCCCCTCCTTCCGTGCAGAGCGCAAAGTGCTCACCACCAACCAGATCACAGCACTCGAATTCGTCCCTGCCCGTCTCGTGCGGGACCGGCTGCGCAAACTCCGCGAGTAGGCAGAACCTTCGCCTTCCGCGAATCCGTCGGTCCATGGAGAACGACTTCCCTTGCCCGGCAGCGCCATTCGATTCGGAACGGTGGAGTCGCGGAGCCTTGAACCTCGCCACCCTCGCGCTATCCGACCTGATCCGACCGCTACCGCCCCCACCTTCCGCATCCCTCAACCCGGAAACGACATTGGGACTGGTACCGCTTGTGCGGTACCAGTCCCAATGGAGTCGGTTCGTGCAGTGACACGTTTGGTGGAGCTAAGGGGATTCGAACCCCTGACCCCCTCACTGCCAGTGAGGTGCGCTACCAGCTGCGCCATAGCCCCGGAGGTTGCGGACGGTTTCCCGAGCGCTTGGAGGAAGTTACACCATGGGGGTGGTTCGACTACAAATCGGGTGACGAGGGGCACTACGGGATCGGCTCCGGCGGAGGGGCGCCCGGGAGGGGCGGGCAGGGTGCCCTCGGCGGGAAGCAGTGAGCTCGGAAGTGGATGTGCGGGGTCACGTTTCGGGGGGTCGGGGTGAATCAGAGCGGGGTAACTGGTTTTTCGGGAATGGGCCACTAATCGGCGAACGCGGTTTCGGCGTTAACGTCCTATGAATAGGCGTGAGATTCGTTGCGGGGGGCGGAAATATACGGGCTGGGGTGGGTGGGGCGCGCGTACACTCGGCAATGATTCAAGAGCGTTCGCGGGGTGGGATCGTAGTGATGTCACGGCTGGAAGGGATCGCACGCGGTTGAGGCTGATCAATGGCCGATATGAGCTGGGAAAGCTGATCGGCAAGGGGGGAATGGCCGAGGTCTGGGATGCCTGGGATCGGCAGCTCGGGCGGCAGGTTGCGGTTAAGCTGCTGGACTCGGGGAGTTTGCTGGCGCAGGAGAATGAGGCGCGGTTGCAGCAGCAACAGCGGTTCACCGAGGAAGCGCGGATCGCGGCGCAGATGTACTGCCCCAATATTGTGATGGTCCATGACGCCGGGGTTTTCGTGGAGAACGGGCGGCGGTCACCGTTTCTGGTAATGGAATTCATACTGGGTGAGAATCTGCGTGAACACATGCGCAACCCGGACAACTGGTCGATCCCGGACCTGGCTCGAATCCTCACCGACGCGCTCGACGGACTCGTCTACGCGCATTCGAAGAACATCGTGCACCGCGATATCAAACCCGAGAACATCATGATCTGCGCCGACGGCGGCACCGCCAAGCTGACCGACTTCGGCATCGCCATCGAACTGCGCGAGAACTTCCGGCGGCTCACCCGGGATCATCACGTGGTCGGCACGCAGCAGTATTCCGCGCCGGAGTACCTGCACCACGGCGTGATCACCCACCTCAGCGATGTGTACTCCTTCGCGGTGGTGTGCACCGAGGTGCTCGGCATCGCCTTCGAGCCCGCGCCGATCCCGCCGCAGCTCAAATCCGTGCTGGATCAGACCCTTTCACCCGATCCGGCGCTGCGCTTCCAATCCGCGGCGGAGTTGCGCCACTACTTCCGCGGCGCGCTCGCGGGCGCTGTGCATTCCACCCGGCAGTTCGAGCCCAGGCGTGCGCGTCCCGACGCCGGACAGCACGGGACCGCCGTGCAGACCCCGGGCCCGCAGCCCCGGCCGCCGCTGGAGCAGTTCCCGAAAACCCAGCAGCCCGAGACCCTGAAGAAGTTCTATCTGGAGCCGATCATCGAGTCCCGCCAGCGCCTGCTGGCCGGGTTGAACCGCAATGATCCACGTTATGTCGCAGCCCTGCTCGTCACTACCGCGGCACTCGGAATCGCCTTGGGCGGATTGGTTTTCCTGCTACTCACTTGGCTGATCGTGGAGGTCTCGCAATATGTGTGAGGTGAACAGATGAGTGACCAACAGCTCAGCAAGGCCTGGCAGCAATACGTGTATCCGCGGTCGCGGGCATCGAAATGGCTGCTCCGGGCATTCCGGGTCGGACAGATCTGCTTCGTCCTGACCGTCTTGCTGCTCGCCGTCGCCGTACTCACCTGAGACTGACCCGAGGTTTCCCGCATTGCGTACCATCTGCCTGAACTGCCTGTCCGAATGCAAATTCGACCGCGCCAGCAAATCCTGGATCTGGGTGGTCCGCCAGTCCAATGGCGATGTCGCCTCCAATATCGGCGGCTACAGCGCGCGACTGAATCAGCGCTGCCCGAACGGCTGCGAATTGGATGAGGAGACCCTCGACTACCCGACCAAGGTGATCGGCTTCGTCGGCGAATCCGCCTCGTCCAAAACCCATCTCATCGTCTCGATGATCTACTCCATGATGAATGATCCGGTCATGTGCCAGGACTGGTCCATTATCCCGTCCCGCAAATCGGTGAAACAGTGGGCGGCACTGGAGAATCAGCTCATCAACCGGCAGGCCATCGGCGCCACCGAGAAGCGCCAGTTCACCGGCGGGCAGTTGCAGAAGATGGATGCCATCAGCCCTGGAGTCACGCAGAACCAGACGCAGCGGCGGCCGCAACCGCCCAAGCCGACCCATCCGTGGAGCGGCCTCGAGCAGCGCACGCCGCTCCTGGTGAAGGTGTCCTCGATCTACACCCGGCGCACGGTGAACCTCGCCTTCGTCGACGTGGCGGGCGAGGATGTGGCGGACGGCAAGACCGCCGCGCAGGTCAGCCCGCATCTCGCGGTGGCCGACTTCCTGTGGTTCGTGGTGCCTTCCACACTGAACAAGCAGTACCTCGCGGTCATGCGCGACCACGCGAACGCCGCCGATGCCGAAAGCCTGCGCAATGATGTCGAGCATTCGCAGACCATCGGCCGCACCAACACCATGATCGATCAGATCGCCAAGCTGTGGCGGGCCGCCAATAACTACCCGATCGACCTGCCGATCGAACCGCCGCGCCTGAATGTCTCGACCATCATCGCCAAGTCCGATCTGCTCTCGCTGCTCAATATGCCCGAGGTGAGTATCGTTGCGCCCCCGGCGAATTGGGCGGAGAACCCGCTGCCCACCAATGGCTCCGGCAACCTGTACCACCGGGGCCAGATCGACTACCGCTCCGATGCCACGAGAAGCCTGGTGCGCCAGCTCTTTCCGGGCATCGACAACACCATGCTCATCCAGTTCCCGCGCAATCGCTACTTCCCGGTGTCGGCGGTCGGGTGCAGCAAGCGCGGCGACAACTCCTATCCCGTGTTCAAACCGTATGGCGCGGTGGATCCGATGCTGTACATGCTGAATCAGATCGAAGAACTATGGGTCGACCGATGACCGAGTTCCCACAGCTGCTGTGCGGCTGGGCCATGGTCAATCTCGAGGACTCCGGCACCGGTGTCGGAGTGGTCGCGCGCTCCGGAAACTGGCCTGCCGCAGTGGGTTCCACGGCGCGCGAGCTGGGGCCGCTGGTCACCATGCCGGGAGATGGGCTGCCCGCCACCGGTGAGGTGTACGCGCTGGAGTTCACCCATGCCCGGGGTGTGGCCATCGCGAGCCTCAAGACCCCGTCCAGCGCGCGCCCGGGCACCTGCATCACCCATCTGATCGCGGGCGATCCGGGCGTCCTGGATGGCGCAACGACCTTGGGGCTCTATGCCTCCGGTGGCTTCCGCACCACGCTGAACGGCTCGACGACGCCGACCGACCAGTGGGAACCCGCCGCACCCACACCCGACGTCGACCATGACGTCTACGCCACCGCGCTGCTCGACGAACCGTGGCTCCCCGAGCTGATCGGCGGCACCCTCGCCTTTCTCACCGGCCAGGGCCCGGCCCTCGCACTGCACGTCCACAATGCCGATGATGCCGTCACCATGCTGCGCGCGCTCTACGGCATCCTGCCCCGGAATGTTCTGCGGCAGTTGACCTTCTCCACCTACGCCCAGCAGACGCCGGATATACCCGCCATTGCCGCCGTGCTCGGCGCGAATGCCGAACCGCCCGGCGACCGCCGCGTCATCACCCCCGCAGGCACCGCCGACGATCCGGCGGACGGCACGCTGAGCCTGGGCCGCGCCATTGTCGGCAATCGCAAAGCCGGTGTGGCGCTGCCGGAATCCCTCAGCAGCGTGCAGGAGATTCGGGACTGGCTCTACCAGCGGCATCTGCGCACCATGGAACCCGCACTGCTGGACGACACCCAGCTCGCACGGGTGCTCACCGATCCGGAGCTGAGCCCGGAATGGTTCGCCGACGGCGTGGTGGCCCGCCGCGCCATCGGGCTCGCGCTCGAAAAGCCGAGCGTGACAAAGGCACTGGCCAGGATCAACCACAGTCCGGATATTCGCGCGGCCTTCGAGCAGGCGCTCATCGAGCACGTCAAGTCCGGCGATAGAGGCCAGGCCCGCGCCAGCCAGGTAGCGGGACAGCTGGGCTTCGACCTCAGCGAAGTCGTATCGGCCTCGGCCTGGCAGCGCATCGATTCCGGGCCATTGTCGGTGAGCGATGCGAAGGCCGTTTGGCCGCGCATCCAAAAAGAATGGGAGACAGCCGATCCCGATAAGCGCGAACATGTCGTCGCCCGCTTGACCCGCCATCGCACGCTGCGTGACTTCGCGATCCAATCGCGGGATCGGCAGCTCGTGTACGAAACCATCCTGGCCGAGGTCAATGACCCGGCCGTGCACCCCGGCAGCAGTCACGTGCTGCACACCGCCATGTACACCAATCTGCCGATCGTCGCGCAGCTCATCGTGAATGTGTCCTGCACCAGCCGGGACCGCTATGTCCTCGAACAACTCATGGCCTGCACGCCGAATGACCGGCTGCCCAATCTCATTCTGGAATGCGCGCGCTATCCGGCGGTCGGCGCAGCCGAGCTGGTCCGGGCCGTCACCATCACCCGCTCCGAACCGGCCGAACTCGCCGCCGCCCTGCATCCCGCATGGTCCACACTGCGCGGCTTCCTGGGCCTGCCGGAACCGGTCGAAGCCATGGTGGTGCTGAGCGCCGCAGGGGCGGATCAGCTCCCCACGGACGCGGAACGACGCGGATTCCGCCTACCCCGGCTCAAGCGCAAGGAAAACCAGGTTCGCGGCGAGATATCCGGCATCCTGCGGGTCGCCTTCGACGATCCCGGCGTCATCGAGGAGACGCACGAAATACTCAGCGCGGCAATCGCTTCCGATATCGAGTTCGTCGCAGCCTGCATGGCCGACACCTCGCAATCGCCCGGCGGCGCTTCGGTGATGCTGCGAGTGTTCGGCAATGCACCGCGCGATCGGGTACCCGCCCTCGTCACCGCGTGCGCGCAACACCCCGATACCGAGCCGCTGGTCCTGCTGCGCGCGGTGGCGGCACTGGGCCTCAGCCATGAGGAGCTGGCCACCGTGCTCGGCGGCGGCTGGCCGTGGCTGCGCACCCGCCTCGACCTACCCGAGCGGGTGGCCGTCCTGCTGGTCCTGGACCCACTCGCGGCGGCCGCACCCCGCCTGAAGCCACTGCGATCCGCCGCCCGGAAGCCGCAGCCCCGCTGGCAGTTCTGGCGTTGATCGACCCTCGCACCGGAAGGCCCATACCGTCGTGCCAGCATCCGCCGCCCCGGACTCCCCGCCCGCCCGATCGCCGATCCCCACACCTTCGCTGGGATCGCCGCGCGTCTTCAAACTGTCGTGAAATCTCTCAGCAGCCAAAACATCCGGCCGGGACGATCTCGCACCACCACGGTTTCGGTGCGGGAATGGGTTCATCGGGGCTGCCCGCACCGGACACGACCCAATCGCCCTGGACGGTCACCTCACGAGAATCGAGAGAGCGGGTGGCGGGGCCTGCCGCGACCGAACCATCGAGATTGAACTTACTGCCGTGACACGGGCAGTTGATCGTCCCGCCCGAGATGTCATTCACGGCGCAGCCCAGGTGTGTGCAGACCACCGATAGCCCGACGAAGTTTCCCGAGTTGGGCTGAGTGACAACGGTATTGCCGACAATCAGCCCCGAGCCGACCGGGACATCGGAAGTGCGGGCAAGCGCGTTCTCGGGGGCTCCCTGCTCGGTGATCTGCGGCGCGGGAGCTTCCGCCTGCGGCTCCTCGGACGCGGGTGCGACCGGAACGGCGGGCGGCGGACCGGCCACCAACTGACCGTCCTGCACGCTCACCTCCCGCGCCACCAGGGAACGGGTCGCCGGACCCGACACCACGGACCCGTCGAGAGCGAAACGACTGCCGTGACACGGGCAATTGATCGTCCCGCCGGACAGGGAGTTCACCGCACACCCCTGATGGGTGCACACCGAGGAGAAGGCCAGGTAGGTGCCCGCGCTCGGCTGAGTGACCACCGTGTCCCCGAGAATCGCTCCGGAACCGACCGGGATGGCCGAGGCCTGGCCGAGCACGGTGCCATTGATCGGCGCGGGGCCCGCTTCGGGAGGCGGCGCTTCCGTGGTGGGAGGCGGGGATTCGCTCGTGGTGGTCGGTGCCGCGCTTGTCGTGGACGACCCGCCGGTCGACGTGACACCGGTGGTGGGCGCGGCGGTCCGCTGCGAATTCGTGCAGGCCGCGGCGACCATCACCACCCCCGCCGTGACAACGACCTCCCGGCGTCCAACATGTTCGGCACTCATCGTGACCTCGACTCCTCGGCACGCTGTCCCCGTTCCACGAGGCAGCCGCTCACTCGGTTCGGTGGGCGGCGGCACCGGTTCTATGCCACGGTGGAAAACGTGTTCGGCGCGCAGGTGGCAGGGATGAGGTGGCGTCCCGGTGCGGGGCGATTGGTGACGGTCATGGCCGTCTGCTTCGGATTGACGGTGGTGATCACCAGGCTGTATCTCATGGCCGCCGGATATCCCAAGATCGGCGGCAGCACCTATCACATCGCGCATGCGCTGTTCGGCGGGTTGCTGCTGGTGATCGCCATTCTGGTCATGTTCCTGTTCGCGGGGCGAGCCGCGCCGACCGTCGCCGCGGTGCTGTCGGGCATCGGGTTGGGGCTGTTCATAGACGAGGTCGGCAAGTTCATCACGGCGGACAATAACTACTTCTTCCCCCTCGCCGCGCCCATCATCTACCTGGCATTCCTGCTGATCGTGCTGACGGCGCGCTATGCCGCGAGCCGCCGAAGCCGATGCCGGACACCGGTGCTGAACTTGGCCGATATCACCGAGCAGGTCGGCATGAGTATCGGCGGGCCGATCAGCATGGAGCGGCGAAACACCTTGCTGGACAAGCTCGGCCGAATAGATCGGAGCACATTTACCCCTGATGCCGTCCAGCTGTGCGAGGCCCTGACCGAGTACGTGCGAACCACCCACGAAGACGCCGAACCCTCGATCTCCGGCCGCCTCCGCCGCACGAGT
The DNA here is from genome assembly GCF_040683015.1 of Nocardia sp. NPDC051030. Lineage (NCBI taxonomy): Bacteria > Bacillati > Actinomycetota > Actinomycetes > Mycobacteriales > Nocardiaceae > Nocardia > Nocardia sp. NPDC051030. The sequence goes on from NZ_JBFBCD010000004.1 coordinate 507,036, forward strand.
GCGCGAATCGAAAACGCCCTGCTCCCAAAGCATCTGCTGGCCATGATTCTGATCGTGGTCCTGCTGGGCCATGCCGTCTGGACGCTGCTGCGGCTGGTGCTGGCCGTCATCGTCTTGGCCGGCTGGCACGCCCCTTGGGAGGAACTGACCCATTTCCTCGACGTCACCCAGAACCACGGCTGGAAAGCCCTGGTGGGTTTGGGAATTGCCGCCGTAGCCGAAGTCGCGGTAGGCATTGGCTGCGCGGTAGGTGCGGTCCTCTGGCTGCGCGGTCGCACCGAAATCGGTGTCCGCCTGGGCATCTGGTCGAACATCGTCTCCCTCACCGTGGTCAATGTCTTCGCCAGCTACTTCAGCCAATTCCTGACCGTCTTCACCGCCCTCGCCGAAGCGATCCTGCTCTGGCTCCTACTTCGCTACCGCACCCGCTTTCACCTCTCAGCCAACTCGCGCATTCGCACGACCCCGCCCTTCATGCCCGCCGAAGGTCTCGCGGAGAACACTCCGAGCTGAGATAGCCGGAAATCCGCTGATCGCGCTGCTACGCTCCGGAAAATCATGCCTGTCACGCAGCGCGATGCCAGTACCGCTCCGGACGTCCGGCGCGGGTTGGTGCTTGCGATCTGCTGCACCGCGGTGCTCATGTCGAATCTCGACTCCACCGCGCTCAATGTGGCACTGCCGTCCATCGGCCGCGAACTGCACACTTCCGTTGCGGGAGCGCAGTGGACGGTCGCTGCTTACAGCGTCACGCTGGCTTGTCTACTGATGTTCTCCGGGGCGCTTGCCGATCGGGTGGGGCGCAAGCTGGTGTTCCAGATCGGGCTGGGAGTGTTCGCTGCTGGGTCGCTGGCTTGCAGTCTCGCGCCTTCGCTGGGGTGGCTGGTGGCGTTTCGCATAATGCAGGCCGTGGGCGGGTCGATGCTCAATCCGGTGGCCATGGCGATCATCGCGGCGGTATTCACCGAAACGGCCGCACGCACGCGGGCCATCGGAGTATGGAGTGGTACCACCGGAATCAGCATGGCGGCGGGGCCGGTGGCGGGCGGGGTGCTCGTCGATTCGCTCGGCTGGGAATCCGTGTTCTGGATCAATGTGCCGATCGCGATGATCGCGCTCGCCCTCACCATTCGGTATGTGCCGGAATCGAAGGCGGCGCGGGCGCGACGCATGGATCCGATCGGGCAGCTGCTGCTGGCCGGGTTCCTCGGTGTGCTGGTGTTCGCCATTATCGAAGGGCCGCACCGGGGTTGGGGATCGGTGGTGACGGTGGGCTGCTTCGTGGGCGCGGCGGCGTGTGCGCTCGGACTGGCTTGGTATGAACCGCGCCGGACTGATCCCGCGATCGAATTGCGGGCCTTCCGGTCCAGCCAGTTCACCGGCGCGGTCGTGATCGCTGTGTGCGCGTTCGCGGGTATGGGCGGATTCCTGTTCCTGAATACCTTCTTCCTGCAAGAGGTTCGCGGCGACCGACCCGCCCTGGCCGGTCTGGAATTGCTGCCGATGGCGCTCGCCCTGGTGGTTTCCGGCCCGATCTCCGGCAGGCTCGTCACCCGGCACGGCGCGCGCCGCGCCCTCACGCTCGGAGCGATCATCGTCACCGCGGCGGCCCTGCTACTCGCTTTCACCTTCGACAGCGGCGGCCAGCCCCTCCTGCTGACCGGTTACGCACTACTCGGCGCGGGCGTCGGACTCCTCAACACACCCATCACCACCATTGCCGTTGCCGGCCTCCCGCCCGCCCAATCCGGCGTAGCCTCCGCCATCGCGACCACCTCGCGCCAAATCGGCCAGGCCCTCGGCGTCGCCGTGATCGGCTCGATCATCGCAGCCCACCACGACGCCCTGTCCTCCGCAGCCGCCTTCCACGCCCCGGCGCAGATCGCCTGGTTCACAATCACCGGCCTGGGTATCGCAGCATTCATCGTCGCCTGCACCACCGTTCGCCCCGCCGGCAGTGCGCCATGGGCACCTGTATCCCGGCCAGAGACGAGCATGCAATGGCGGAGGCAAACCCCCAGGTAGCCCCTCCGCCATTGCATGCTCGTCGGCGAGCTTGTTGTGCCACCGCATGCTGGGCGGGGATCCACTGGAGGCTCGGCTGATTTTGACGGGCGGCGGGCGGGAAATCGGCGGAGGGCTCGGCTGAGTCTGAGTGCGAGTGGTGGCGGGTGTGGGTCTGGTCACCGGGGGCGGTGCGGCCGACTGGGATCACAGGGGCGCTTCCGGCCCCCACTCCGCTATTGCACGGGATACTGTTCGGTGTGAGCGGATTTCGGCATCCTCCTCCCCAGGCCAGGTCCGGTGGCCGGGTTCCGCGTAATGCCGAATTGCTTTTGTGCGTGGGCGCGTTGGGGTTGACGGCTTTCGCTTATTTGGCCATGACCACCGGGATTGGTGGTGGGTTCGATGGCCGGGCGGTTCGGGCATTGGGCGTGTTCGCGGTCTTCGTGTTGGTCACGCATCTTGCGGTGCGGCGGTGGGCGGCTGCGGCCGATCCGGTGTTGCTGCCGTGTGTGGTGCTGTTGAACGGGCTCGGGCTGGTGATCATCGATCGGCTGGATCGGGCGGAGGCGGCAATTGCGGCGAATTCGGGGGCGGCTGTGCCGTCTTCGGATGCCGCACACCAACTGGTCTGGACGGGACTGGGATTCGCGCTCTTCATCGCGGTGCTGGTGGTGGTGCGCGATCACACGCGGCCCGCGAACTACGGGTACACCTGCGGATTGGCCGGGGTGGTGGCGCTGCTGATTCCGGCGTTGCTGCCCTCGCGATTCAGTGAGGTCAATGGCGGTAAAAGCTGGATTCTGCTCAGCGGCTTCTCGATTCAGCCCGGCGAGTTCGCCAAGGTGCTGCTGATTATCTTCGTGGCGGCCTTCCTGGTCGCCAATCGGGAACTGTTCACCAGTGCGGGCCAGCGGGTGCTCGGCATGACCTTCCCGCGGCTGCGCGATCTCGCACCGCTGCTGCTGGTCACCTTCGTCGCCGTACTGGTGCTGGTGTACGAGAAGAACCTCGGCTTCTCACTGCTGGTGTTCGGCACCGTGCTGGCCATGATGTACATCGCCACGGGTCGCGCGACCTGGCTGTTCATCGGCCTCGCCATGTTCAGTGTGGGCGCGATCATCGCCTATCAACTGTTCGATCACGTCCGGGTGCGCGTGGAGGTGTGGCGGGACCCGCTCGCCACGTATTACACGACCGGCTACCAGATTTCGCAGGCGCTGTTCGGCATGGGCACCGGCGGGATCGTCGGCACCGGCATAGGCAGCGGGCGCCCGCAGGATGTGCCGTTCGCCAAGACCGACTTCATTATTTCCACCATCGGCGAGGAGATGGGGCTGATCGGCCTGGCCGGGGTGCTGGTGCTGTTCCTGATCCTCACCGTGCGCGGATTCAGCGCCGCCATGACCACCCGCGACGCATTCGGCAAACTGCTCGGCGGCGGGCTCTCGTTCTCCATCGGCTGGCAACTGTTCGTGGTGGTCGGCGGCGTCACCAAACTCATTCCGCTGACCGGATTGACCACGCCGTTCATGTCCTACGGCGGGTCCTCGCTACTGGCCAACTACATGATTCTGGCGCTGCTCATGCGCATTTCGCACGATGCCCGCAGCGCGCCGCCGCCACCGCCGCGCCCGGCCGCACCCATCGCGGACGCCATGACCCAACATGTCTCGCGCAAACTGCTGCCGCGCCGGGGCCAGTGAACCCATCGACTCGGGCAGCGGTAAAGGCTCACCCTCGCTTGCGAATGCGAGGAAGCTGAGAGGGTGACCTCATCAACCACAGATTCCACGCGGACCGCCCTGACCAATGTCCGAGTGTTCGACGGACGACAGCTCACCTCACCCACCACCGTGGTGATCGACGGCTCGATCATCGGCAGCGACGCCTCCGGAGCCCAGCGCGTCGATACCGGCGGCGCGATACTGCTGCCCGGCCTCATCGACTCCCACCTGCACCTGCACGATTCGGACACGCCGGACCTCCTGGCGGCGCACGGCGTGACCACCGCCTTCGATATGGCCTCCTCCCCCGTGCTGGCGGCCTCGCTCCGAAACCTGTCCGGCACCACCGATATTCACAGCGCCGGACTGCCGGTGATCGGACCGGGCGGATTGCACGCCCAGGTACTCGGCGAGATCGCGATCATCCGAGGCCCCGAGCAGGCCGAAGCCGCAGTCGCACAGCGGATCACCTCCGGCTCGGACTACCTCAAACTGGTCCTGGAAGCCCCCGGCGAAGGCGGCCCCGACGAGGCCACCGCCAAAGCCGTTGTGGCCGAAGCACATGCACACAATCTCGTGGTGATCGCACATGCGGCCTCCCCCGGCGCATACGCGACGGCCCTGGACGCGGGCGTCGACTTCATCACCCACGTCCCGCTGGGAATCCCACTGCCGCAGCACGATATCGACCGCGTGGCTTCCGAGGCCCGCATCGCCATCCCCACCCTGACCATGATGGAAGGCATTGCCGAGGCCACCGGGAATTCCCCGGCCTTCGACGCCGCCCTGGCATCCGCTCGGGCCCTGCACGCCGCCGGTGTCCCCCTCCTCGCGGGCACCGACGCCAATTCCACCCCCGGCATCCCGTTCCAGCCCCGATTCGGCGCAAGCCTGCACCACGAACTGGAACTCCTGGTCCAAGCCGGACTTTCGCCCGTCGAAGCCCTCAACGCGGCCACGACGCTCCCCGCCCGGCACTTCGCCCTGACCGACCGCGGTGCGATAGCCCCCGGCCTCCGCGCCGACCTGGTCCTACTCGACGCCGACCCGACCACCGACATCACCGCCACCCGTGCGATCACCCGAGTCTGGTGCGCCGGAATCGAACACGCGGTCGCGAACTGATCGCCTAGACGCCCGCTGCTCGCCCGCCGGTCACCCGCGCGAGCAGCGAGCGCAGGTACGGCCGGAAGGTGAGACATAAGGTCAGCCAACAGCAGCCGATAAGCCATCCGGCAAGAACATCGGTGGGCCAATGCACACCCAGGTAGAGACGGGACACCCCGACCGCGACCACGAACAGCGCGGCCACCAGAACCAGCGCCACCCGAGCGGCCATGCGCAATAGCGGCACAATCAACGCCACCAGAACTCCGATGACGACAGTCGAACCAAGTGCATGCCCGGACGGGTACGACAGATTGGTCTCGGTCACCAGATGATCGACCACCGGCGGCCGATCCCGCCCGGTCAACGGCTTCCCGACAGCCACAATCACCCCCGCCCCACCCGAGGCAATGGCCACCAACGCGGCCCGCTCCCACAACCGCCGCCAAACCAGCACCACGCAAGCCACGCTCGCAACCCCCGCCATGGTGCCCGTATCCCCCAGCGCACTGACGGTCTTCGCCGCAGTAGTCCACCCCGCACTGCGCCGATCGATAAACGCCTGCAACCACCCTGCATCCGGCCCGATCGGCCCGCCATGCCAGACCACGACACTGGTCAGCACCAGCGCCGCGGCAGCCAGCACCAGAGCGATCAACACCCCCGTAATAGCAAGATCAGGTGGCCCCGGCCGCAGGTCAGCCGACAGCTCGTCCCCTTCATGGGCAGCCGGCGATGGAGTGGACAACATACTCTGACCCTGGCACAACCACGCTGAGAGGATGTTGAGAACCGAGCTCAGCGCCCCGCGCATTCGACTCCAGCAACCCAGCCCGAGCCCGCAGCGCTTCAAGATCAGGGAGCTGCCATGGCGTGATCCGGGCCAGAATTCCGCCACCAGCGCTCCCTGATCTTGATGCACGCGGCGGACACGCCCACGCACTCGAATCCGCCCCGGCCGACGGTCGCGCGGCACCTGATGGCTGCACGAAGTAATGAGCATTCAGCTGGGGGTCGTGGCCATGAGCCTCAGACGCCGGGGCAGCGATGCTTTCAAGATCAAGGAGCTGTGGTGGCGTGATTGGGGGCCGAATTCCGCCGTGAGAGCTCCCTGATCTTGGTTAGCAGGTGGTGGGGCGGGGACGGCTGGGGCGGCGGGAGCGGCGGCGGGGGGTGGGGGTTAGGAGAGGCGCGAGGGGGCCGGTGTAGCCGGAGGCTATGAGTTTGACTGTGGTGGTGAAGTTTTCGACGAAGCGGGCGGCGGTTTGGCGGTCGAAGCGGGAGGTGGGGTAGAGGAAGGGGCCGGTTATGCCGGTGGGGGTGCCGGTGTGGTCGTAGTGCTCGGTGAGGCCGAATTCGAGGTCGTGCTTGGCTCGGATTACGCCGGTGGGGATTTCGGATATGTCTAGGGCGGCCGAGGGATTGGTTGGGGGTGGGGTGTCGGCTCGTTGGAGGATGAGGGTTGCTTGGAAGAGGGGGTGGCAGGGGTCTGCGGGGAGGCAGCGTTGCAGGCGGGGATTGGAGGTGTCGGGGTTGGCGAAGGCGGCCAGGGCTACTCGGCGGACCTGGTCGAGGAGGTCGGTCATGTCCGTGGCGCGGTCGAGGCGGATGCGCATGAGGACGTCGTCGGCGAGGTTGCCTACGAGGTCGGCGAGGTGGGGGTCGTCGCGGCCGGAGACGGCGGTGGCCACCGTGACGTCGGGGGAATTCGAGAAGGCGGCGACGCTCACCGCGAAGGCGGTTTGCAGGAGCATGAACAGGCTGGTGTTGGACTGGCGGGCTCGGGCCAGCAGGTCGCGGTGCAGGGCGGGGGTCAGGTTCAGCGGGATGGTGTCGCCGGTGGTGTCGGCGGAAGGCGTTCTGTCGTAAGGAAGTTCGAGGGGGGCGGGGCGGCCGACCAGGTTGTTCGCCCAATAGCGGAGCTGAGTGGTGGCGCGGCTGCACGGGTCGTCGTATCGGCCCAGGTATTCGTGCTTCCACAGCGTGTAGTCGATGTAGTCGACCGGCAGCGGGGCGAAGGCGGGCGCGCGCCCGGCAATGCGAGACATGTACGCGCTCATCAGATCTCGCATGAGCGGGCCGAGGGATTGCCCGTCGAGGGAGATGTGATGCACCACCAGCGCCAGCACCACATCGCGGGCGCCGAGCCGGTACACCCGCGCGCGGATCGGCATATCGACCGCGAGATCGAAGGCGGCGGCGCTGAATTCGGCAATGCGGTCGGTGAGTTCACCCGCGAAGCTGTCGACCACGCGCACATCCACCCGCGCCACATCGGCATCGAGCACCACTTGGATCGGCCCGTCCGAGGTCGCCGGATAGCAGGTGCGCAGCGGCGCGTGCCGCCGCACGACATCATCCAAAGCGGTCAGCAGTGCGGCGATATTCACCACCGCGCCACGAATTCGAAACGCGCGAGCAACATTCCAGTCAGCTGAGTAACCGGCGGCCGCCGCATGCCACAGTCGTTCCTGCGCGGGGGCCAGTGGAATTCGCGGGGAGCGCGGCATGCGCCGCAAAGGCAGTGGCTCCGCGACTATCTGCATGAATTCGTCCACGTCAGCGGTCCGGCGACGGTCTACCAGGCTCGCCCAGGCAGCAACCGGCACGAGCATTGTCGCCGTCCTTTCAGCTGCCGCGCACCGCAAAAGAGCTGCCGCCCAACGATCCGGCAGCATTGCGGAGCGACAGTGCGGCAACCGTAGCAAAGCTATGGCAATGCAGGGCGGCTAGAAAAGAGACAGCTGTCACTCATTGTTTGAACAATGCAGGCCCCCGGCGCGCAGGCGAATCTTCCTTACGAAAGATGGGCGGCGCCGGGGGCCTGACGATGCGATGCGGCGACTCAGCGCAGCGTGACGGTGGTGGGCAGACTCGCGAAACCGCGATTGTTGGAGGAGTGGATCCGCTTCGCCCCGGCGGGGTCGATGTCATAGTCGGCGACCTTGGCGGCGATCTCCTGCAAGGCGATTCGCAGTTCCAGCAGCGCCAGATTCGAGCCCAGGCAGTGATGACGACCGCTGCCGAAGGTCAGCGAGGCACCGGTGTCGCGGTCCAGCGAGAACGTATCCGGATCCTCGAACACCTCCGGATCGCGATTGGCCGATCCGGTCAGCAGCAGCATCCGCGCACCGGAGGGAATCGTCACCCCATGCAGTTCAACCGCTTCGGTGGTGGTGCGCAACTGCGTCTGCGTGGACGGATCCCACCGCATGGCCTCGGCGATCCACTCGTCGATCCGCCCATCGAGGGCCTGCTTGCGCTGCTCCGGGTGCAGCCACGCCGCATGCCACGCATTGCCGAAGGTCAGCATGCTGGTTTCGATGCCCGCGCCGACCAGCAGAATCAGCACGCCCACGATCTCCTCGGGACTGAGCCGGTCCTCGCCGTCGGCCGCGCCGAGCAGCCCGGACAGCAGATCCTCCTGCGGGCTCTTGGCCTTCGCGATGGTGAGTTCGGTGTAGTAGCCGACCAGCGCACCGATGGCCTGCATGGCCTCGGGCCGCAGATCGGTGGACTCCTCCTCGGTGTACATGATCTCCATGCCGAGCTTGCGGAGCATTTCCCGATCGCCCTCGGGCACGCCGACCAGTTCGGAGATCACCTCGGTCGGGAACGGGCCCGCGAAATCGGCCATGAGGTCGAAGCTGCCCTTGGCCAGCAGCGGCTCCAGCAGGCCGCGGGCGATTTCCCGCAGGCGCGGTTCGAGGGCTTGCACGCGGTGCGCGGTGAACGCGCGCATGACCAGCCCGCGCAGCCGGGTGTGCTTGGGCGGATCCATGGCGACGAAGGAGAAGAACCGCTCGGCCTGCGGCCCCCAGAATGCCGGTTCCATGCGAATGCCGTTCACGCTGGAGAAACGCTCGGAATCACGCAGGGCGGCCAGCACATCGGCATGCCGGGACAGCGCGTAGAAATCGTCGGTGTCATTGCGGTAGACCGGAGCCTCCGTGCGCAGCCTGGCATAGTGGGCGTACGGATCGGCATGCACGTCGAAATCGAACGGGCTATAGCGCAACTGCATGACAGAGCCTTCCAAGCGTTACGTTGCTGGTTCAGGCCGCGACCCCGCGCCGCTACCGAATCGCAACTCGAGCTGACATAGTGAAACACTAGTCGAGAAGGATTGGGGGCGTTGTGAACTCGGATTCCGCGGCGGAGCGTGTGGACACCACGAAACCGCATCCGGCCCGCCGATACGACTATTGGCTGGGCGGCAAGGACAATTTCCCCGCCGATCGCGAATCGGCGGACGCGGTGGCCGAGGCCTTCCCCACGGTGCGCATGGCCGCGGTCGAGAACCGGAACTTTCTGCGCCGGGTCACCGCGTATCTGGCCGCCGAGGCGGGCATCCGGCAATTCCTGGATATCGGCACCGGCCTGCCGACCGCGGGCAATGTGCACGAGATCGCGCAGGATATCGCCCCGGAATCGCGGATCGTCTATGTCGACAATGACCCCATCGTGCTGGTCCACGCCCGCGACCTGCTCAATAGCTCACCCGAGGGCAAGACCGCCTACCTGGATGCCGACCTGCTGGAACCCGAGCGCATCCTCACCCACCCGGACCTGCTCGCCACCCTCGACCTGACCAAGCCGGTGGCGCTCATGCTGGTCGCGGTCATGCATTTCATCACCGACGACAAGCACCCATACGAGCTGGTCCGCACGCTCTGCGACGCGCTGCCGTCGGGCAGCTACCTGGTGATGAGCCATGCCACCAACGACCATCTGGAAGATGAGGATGTGGCCCGCACCCGCGAGGCCAATCAGCGCAGCGGAGTCCCCTTCCAGCTCCGCTCAACCGCCGAATTCTCGAAGTTCTTCAGTGGACTGACCATGGTGGCGCCGGGCGTCACCTCGGTCACCGCGTGGCGGCCGGACGTGTGGCGACCGCACCCCCGCGCGGAGGCCGTATCCATGCTCGGCGCGGTGGCGCGCATTCCGTAGACGATTTCTGGACGCTCAGAGCCTGCCGATATCCTTCAAGACTCGGCGGGCCTGCGCGAAAAGCATGCCGATATTCACTGTTTTCCGGCACACCACCACGATGACTACATCGTCGCGGCTCTCGGTGCGAATGAAAAGGTGTGTCAGGTTATCGCTATTGACCAGAATTTCCTGGAAATAGTGGCGGTCCAAGCGGATTCCACGCCGCTCCTTCCAAATGTCTTCGATCATCACGACATTGCGGCCCTGGAACAGGTCGAGGGTCGCCGCGGCCAGCAGGTCGAGCACCTCCTGCGGATGATTGTCGACGGTTTCCACCGCCAGCAGCATTCCGGTGGACATATCGATCGCGCCGGACGCCAGGCATTCCGGCACCTCGGATCGGAGCGCCTTGACCAGCACCCCGATTCGGTCGGTCAAGCTGCCACCTGGCCCCGCCGGACTGGTTGAATTCATTGTGTCCTTTCTGATTTCCGTACAATGGCGGTCCGTTGAGATCCACGAGAAACCGGCTGCGCGGGACGCGGCGGGATGGTGTCATTGATGCCGCTGGCGCCGCGACGGCGACGCGGCAGCATCGAGCGGGTGGAGGTGCCGTGCTCGCGGGGGCGATCCGGTTCGGGCGGTGCGATGGTCAGAAGATCGTTGTCCAGCATGCGGACCACCTCCACGGTGATCGCATACAGGCTGCGGCTCAACAGCATTGCGATATCGCGGCAGCTGCGACGGCCGTTCACCCACAGCGCGATCTCCTGCTGCAGCCCGGTGCCGCAGACGCCCAGCTGCGCGAGACCGGTTTCGGTGAGCACCAGGTGATTTCGATGCGGGGAGACCCGGCCGTGGGCCAGTGCGCGCAGTCGTCGTTCGGTTTCGAGCAGTAGCCAGGCGGGATCGATGCCGGGGACCTGCGGTGCGGGTTCGCCGGTGTTATCCGAGAGTGGGTCTTGCCAGAAGCAGCTGCCGATCCAGCCCACGGTGATGGCGAACAGGCCGTCGAGGGCCGCCATCATGGCGACCACGCGCAGATCGGCGGCGCCGGTGGAAGTGCGGCCGGGGCGCGAAAGCAGGCCGCGCACACCGGGTGCGCCGGGTGAGTCGACGGTGACTATGCGGCCGTGCACGATATGCAGATCGCCGCCCGGTTCTCCGGTCACGCGCAGGACGCCGGTGCGGGTGGTGGCCGCGGCCTCCGCCAATTCCTGCACCAATTCCCGGGCGGATTCCCGGCCGAGCGCCAGCAATCGACCCGGTTCGGCGATGAACTCCGTCGTCATGCTCGAACTCCTGGGAATTGGGCGTGAATGCAGGGATATCCTGACAGCCCAGTTGATTTGGAGCAATGGCGTCCGGTGAATTGGTTACTAAAGTCCCTTTGCGGTACCGGCCGGTCGAAATCATTTCGGCGGCAGCTAATTTCGGAGGTCTACAGCTAATTCCGAATGGGAAAGTGAAGTGAGCGATACGAATGACCTCAGCGATCGCGGTGAATGACGCTGTCCGCCAGCTCCAAAAGATCACCGGCATCGTCGTATTCGGCAAGACAGGATTTCGCGGCGCGCACATGACGCACGGATTCGGCTTGCGCCCAGCCCTTTCCGCCCGCGCGCTCGATGAGGTCGGCGGCATGCGCGACGGCCGGGCCATCCAAGGGCTGATTCGACTCGTACAGCTCCGCGAACTCCCGGCCCTCCGGAGTGGCCGAGTGCAAGGCCGCCACTATCGGCAGAGATCGCTTGTGCTGCAAGAGATCACTACCGACCGGCTTGCCGGTGCGCGCCGGATCACCCCAGATCCCCATCACGTCATCCATCAATTGGAAGGCCGCCCCGATCTCGCGGCCGAAGTGGTCCAGCTCCTCCACCACATCCGGCGGGGCCTCGGCGCACAGCGCGCCCAGCGCGCACGCACAACCCATCAATGCACTGCCCTTGTGCCGCAACGCTTTCAGGCACTCATCCACCGTCACATCGGCGGTCGTCTCGAAGGCGCAGTCGTACTGCTGCCCGAGGCACAGCTCGATGACGGAATCCTCCAGCCGGGCGATCCCGGCCAAGGCCGCCACGGGCGCACCCGCCAATGTCCAAATGGCCAAGCTGTGCAGCACATCCCCCGCGAGCACGGCATCATCGACACCCCAGAGCGACCACACCGTAGGCCGACCCCGCCGCACCTGCGCCCCATCCATGATGTCGTCATGAATCAGCGTGAAGTTGTGCACCAACTCGACCGCGGCCGCCGCATGCACCGCCCCCGGCACCTCACCGCCCGCCGCCTCGGCCGCGGCCAGCACCAGGGCCGGACGTAACCCCTTTCCCGTTTCCCCCAGCGCCGCAACCCCATCGGCATCCCACCACCCGAAGTGATATCCGATCGGCACCCGGATCTCATCGGGCACACTCTCGACCGCCTCCCGCAACAACGGCCCGACCAGCCGCTGCGCCCGAGCCAGAATTCCCGCCGCCCGAAACCCGGGCAACCCGCCAAACCCCATGTCCCGCCGGTCTTCCCAAGACATCCCGGTGCCGAACCCAGCCGCCGTCGAAGAACTCATGCCAACCTCCAGTGACAGCAACCGGCGATAACCAGACGCAATGAGGGAGCCAGGCCGAACAAAGAAATCCACGCAGCGACGTGATCAGCGTCACACCAATGGTAAAGCCCAGTTAGCGCCACGCCAACACCCCGCAACCCCCACCAACCGACCAGTCCCCGCCCCGCCCCGCCATCCACCTAACTCGCCGCCGTCCACCGCGCGGGCCGGACATACGGATGGATGGCGTGACAAGCGGCCGACACGCACCGAACAACGTTGCCGCCGACGGCAATGCCGCCGTCATCACCGGCCATCGCGGGAGACGTATTGCCGCAGACAGTGCACCCCGCCCTCCGACTCCACAGATGCGCAGTCGCCGTAGCCCCCGGCCGTCTCAGGGATCGATTGGCCACCGATGCTGCGCCCGGCCAGGCGACTCCAGCATTCGGCGCGGTGCTTTGTCACCGGCAGTGTGGGCGTGGGGCGCGATAGCCTTGCCGTGCGTTGTGGGGCGCCGCGTGGGCGCGCCGGAATGCATCTACTCGCACTTCAGGAGGCTTGTTCATGTCAGGTTCCGCGATTGACCGCACTTCGATTCTGCGACGAGTTGGGGAGCGTGGGTCGGTTCGGGTGATCGTCGCGGGCGGCGGGACCGGTGGGCATACGTATCCGGCGGTGGCTGCGGTGCGGGCTTTGCGGGATCTGGCGGCGGGGGTCGGGGCTACGGCCGAGGTGTTGTGGGTGGGGGTGCCGGACAGTCTCGAGCAGCGGGTCGCAGGAGAGAATGACATCGAGTTCGCTGGGATCAAGGCAGGGAAGTTGCGGCGCGATCGAAATCCGTTGCGGATGGTGAATGCGCAGAATGCGCGGGACGCCTTGCGGATACCCGGCAGCGTGATGAAGGCACAGGGCGTCGTGCGGCGGTTCCGGCCTGATGCGGTGTTGTGCACGGGTGGGTATGTGTGTGCGCCCATCGGGATGGCGGCGGCATTGCGGCGGCGGCCGCTGGTGATCCACGAGCAGACGACGGGGATCGGGAAGGCCAATCTGCTGCTGGCTCGGATGGCGGACCGGATCGCGCTCAGTTCCGAGGCTTCGGTGGAATTGCTGCCGGAGGGGGTGCGGGGGCGGGCGATCGTCACCGGGAATCCGATTCGGCCCACGCTGGCCGGTGGTGACGCCGGTGCGGCGGTGAAGGCGCTGGAGTGGGACGGGTACGCACCTGAGCTGCCGACCGTGTACGTCACCGGTGGGGCGCAGGGGGCGGTGCAGATCAATGACCTCGTGCTGGAATTGCTGCCGGAGCTGCTCCAGTCCGCCAATGTGATTCACCAATGCGGGCGGTTGTCCTATGACCGTGTCCGCGAGCAGGCCGCGAACCTACCTGCCGAGCTGAGCGGCCGCTACCTGGTGCGCGAGTTCCTCGGCCCGGAATTGCCGGATGTGCTCGCCCTCGCCGATGTGGTCATATCCCGTTCCGGCGCAGGCACTCTCGCCGAACTCACCACCCTCGGCAAGCCCGCCGTCCTGATCCCCTACCCGCATTCGGTCGGCGGCGAGCAGATCCGCAATGCGCGAATCCTGGCCGACCGCAATGCCGCCCGGGCACTGGTCGGCGAGGATGCCACCGCCTCCAACCTGAGCGCGGCGCTGACCGAACTCCTCACCGACCCGTCCACTCGCGCAACGGTTTCCGATGCGGCGCGCGCCATGGGACATCCCGAGGCCGCGGACCACCTCGCCCTCACGGTCCTCGAGCAGGCGCTGCGCTGACCGCACCGCCGGGCATAGAGCGCCGAGCGGCCACATACCCTTTCCGCGCCGCCACGACGAGGTGACGTTTCCGACCTGCCCGCCGCCGCGAAAACGGGTAGTGTCGGATTTGTCAGCAAGTTCTCGGCAATCCGAGAGAGTGGAGATGCCATGCAAATCCAGGTTTTCGCCGACAAGCACATCGGCGGTGGTGCGGCGCTCATCGAACAGGCACAGGACACCATCGAATCGATCCTCGATCGCTTCGCCGAACACCTCACCCGCGTCGAGGCCCACATCACCGATGTGAACGGCCACAAGGGCGGGTCGGAAGACAAGCAATGCAACCTGGAGGCCCGACCCAAGGGCCAGCCACCGGTCGCCACCAGCCACAAGGCCCCGACCGCGGAAGAGGCTTACATCGGCGCCGCCGAAAGCATGGCCCACCTGCTCGACAGCCGCTTCGGCAAACTCCACCACGCCAAGGGTGGCGAATCCATCCGCTACCTGCACGCCGACTGATCCGCCGCGCGGGCCGTCCCTCAGCTTCCGCTCACCGACAACAGGTGAAATGTGGTGCGGCCCGCCCGCCCGAAGTTATTGTCCGACACCACGATCAGCGATCGCGAGCCATCCGCCAGCCTCGGACCCCAGGTCAGGCCCTCCACGCATTGCGGGTCGATCCCGGCGGCGCGGAAGTCGAACAAGAGCTTCTTGGTCATCGGCTTCGCGGACTCGGGTGCGGACGCCATGCCGGTCACCTCATCCGCTCCGGCAGTGGAGGTTTCGTAGATCCGGCCGGTGAAGCCCAGCACCGGTATTACACTGCGCTCCAGGGTCAGATACCGATCTCCGCCGAGCGACAGAATCTCGGAAACGCCTGAGGCTGACGGCATTTCGCCTAGGGCGGAGCGGCTCACGGGGTAGATGTACTCGGCCGCGTCGACTCCGCTATCGCGCCGGACCTGCACCATTCGTGCGCGGCTCTCCGTGGTCGGACCGGCCGCCGGACCATCCTGCACCAGGGCATTCTCGCTGACGGCAACGACGGTCGAGCCGCCGTCCACCAGATCCATGCTCTCGAAACCAAGATTGTCCCGAATCCCCGAAACCCCCTGCCCGGCATCATCGAGCCGTGGCGTGAAGGCATCCGGGACCGGAAGCTCTCTGACGAATCGCCCATCCAGCCGGGCCTCCCGAATGAACCCGGGCTGCCCAACCTTCGCCTCACCCTCGCTGGTGTAGAGGAAGCCTCGATGATCCGGCGTCCACCGAATCGATTCCGGGTCGATGGATCTCGCTGCGTATTGCGCGCCGTCCTTATCGAAAAGCTCAACGAGGCTGTGGAATTCAGGGAACCCCAGCTTCCCATCCGCCCCGATCGGCAGGCTCAAAGTGTAAGCCCGAGCAGGCCCCTCCTCTCCCCGGTTGTCACTGATAGCGAGATAGCTGTCCCCGCCCGCCCAATAGTCGACCCCCGACAACCCACCAACCCGATACCCGCCGAACTCGAAGTCATCCCCCACCGTCACCTGATCAAGGTGCCGAACAGTCAACCCCTCCGCCGCCAGCCGATCCTCGGCCCCCGCCGCCCCGGACACTCCGACTGCACCCGCCACCACCGTCAGCACCACGACCATGGCACGCATTCCACTCATCGGTCGTTCCTACCAGATGCCACACCCCGGAACCCGGCTCGGCCTTCGGCCATCGCTTTCATTAACCGCACCGGTCAGAAACACGACTCGGATAGCTCGTGCCCAAAGCGCACGGCAGTACGGATATAGCGTGGTCGCCTCGCCTGCCGTACCCGACTTTGGCTCCCCAGCCCGGAGCCGTCACCTCTCGTCCCAGCCTGGCTGAAAGGCTGTGGTCCCGTTCCGGGACCAAACCCCAAAGAACAAGAGATATAAGAACAAAACCCAAAGACGCCCGGACAAGAAGGGACAAAACCTCAAGAACAAGACTCGAGACACCCTCCGTGGATGCCTCCCCCTGGCTCGCTGCGCTTCGCGTCCCGGACCTCGCTGCACTTCGACTCCACCGGCTCATTCTCCAAGGGGGACCTGCGGGTGCGTCGAGTTGCGGGTGGCGGGAGTCAAGTTTCGGTGGCGGGAGTCGAGTTTCGGTGGCGGACGTCAAGTTTCGGGTGGCGGGCGTCAAGTTTCGGGTGGCGGATGGTGAGGGAGCTCTGGTGGTGGGAATTCCGGCGTGTCCCCACCACCACAGCTCCCTCACCCCGCCGACCGGCGTGTCGAGCCGCGCCACGCCGGTGCCGGGGTCGCTGGTTCATCGAGTGGGACATGAGCCGGGGTTTTGTCCGGATCGACCAGCCTCATGTCCCACTGAACGTGTTCCACCCCCAGGGGAGGCGCAGCGGCGGGCCTCCCCGCTGGCGACACGCCGGGAAGCCGGTATGGAAGCCCCCAGAGGGCCTGCCCGGCAACGAAATCCGGCGAACCGGGCAAGAGCACGCGCGGGCCGGGCCGCGTGACGGCGTGTCGCGCTGACCTTTTCGCCGAGAGGGGACATGAGCCGGGGTTTTGTCCGTTTACCCCAGCCTCATGTCCCTCCTGAACGTGTTCTACCCCCGAGACGCGCAGCGGCGGGGGCATGGGAGGCCTCCACGGCTGCTCGTTGGTCCTTGTTCTTGTCTTGTGTCTCTTGTTTTGTCTCTTCTTGTCCAGGCGTCTTTGTCTTTTGTCTTGAATCTCTTGTCTTTTCGTCTCTTGCTCTCCCCAGCTACGGCAGCAAGCCGAGGCGCCTCGCCCGGACTACGGCTTCGTGGCGGGTGTGCGCACCCAGTTTGGTCATTGCGCTGCGGAGGTAGCTCTTGACTGTCTCCGGGCGGAGTGAGAGGCGTTGGGCTGCTTCGCTGTTCGTGCAACCGAGGGCTATTTGGGATAACACGTCCAGCTCGCGGGGGGCGAGGGTGATCTCCTCATCTGGGGCGGGGACGCCGGATACCAGCCTTGCGAGCTTGTCCGATACTTCACGAAGCCGGACCCGGGCCCGGCCATTCGGAATTGACTGGGTGATTCCGCGAAGCTCGGCGTGCAGATCCCGGAGTTGTTCGGTGATGATTGCGTCGGGAGTGGGGGGCGCGGGCTGGGTGGAGTGGAGGCGGAGGCGGCGGTCTACCTCGTCTCGGATGGCTAGTTCGATGCTCAGGCGGCGGGCGGATTGGAGCATTTCGTCGGCTATGCGGTCGCCGATTACGCCGGATTCTCGGTTGGCTACGTAGAGGACGGCGCGGGCTTCGCCGCTTACGACTACCGGGACTGCTACTACTGCGCGCAGGCCCTCACCCAGGACAGGCATGTCGTAGTGGTGGGTGATGGTGGAGGCTGAGCGGTAGTCGGCTACCGAGCGGGGGGTGCGGGTGGCTACGGCGGCTCCGCCCAGGCCGGAGCTTTGGGCGACCACCAGGCCTCGCATGCCGTTGGTGCGGGTGCCTACGAACTCGCTCAGGATGAGGGTGCCCTCGTGGACCGTGCCGCCGAAGACCACCGGGAGCTGGGAGGCTGTGGCGATTGTGCGTAGTTCGGCGCGTAGGGCGTCGGCGTCGCTCGGGCGCAGCAGGGCTTCGGTGTCGGGGGGCATCAGGTACCCCTTTCCGGGGGTAGTCGGCTCCAACTGTGACGTAGATCCTATCCATGTGAGCACAAGCACGGGTCGGGTCCAGTCGGCGAGCTACTCCTTCGGGGTGTGGGATGCGCCCCTGTTGGGGGACACCATCGGGGCGAATCTGGATCGCACGGTGGCGGCACATCCGGGGCGGGAGGCCTTGGTCGACTACACGACGGGCATTCGGTGGACGTATCGGGAGTTCGCGGCGGAGGTGGATGCGCTGGCATTGGGGTTGCTGGCCTCGGGGGTCGGCAAGGGCGATCGGGTGGGGATCTGGGCGCCGAACTGCCCGCAGTGGACATTGACGCAGTATGCGACTGCCAAGATCGGCGCGGTCCTGGTGAATATCAATCCGGCGTATCGCGAGCATGAGCTGCGATATGTGTTGCGGCAGGCGGGGGTTCACACGCTGGTCGCGGCGCCGTTCTTCAAGACCTCCGACTACGCGGGCATGATCACGGCGGTCCGGCCGGAGTGCCCGGAACTCGAGCAGGTGGTGCTACTGGACAGCCCGCAATGCCGTGGACTGTTCGATACCGGGCGCGCCGCCAATCCGGAACAGTTGACGCTGGCGCAGGCGGGGCTGTCCACCGACGATCCGATCAATATCCAATACACATCGGGCACAACGGGTTTCCCCAAAGGCGCGACGCTCAGCCATCACAATATCCTCAATAACGGCTGGTTCGTCGGTGAGCTGTGCGGTTACACCGAGAAGGACCGCATCTGCATTCCGGTGCCGTTCTATCACTGCTTCGGCATGGTGATGGGAAATCTGGCCGCTACCAGCCATGGGGCCGCCATGGTGATTCCGGCTCCGGCCTTCGATCCGCGGTCGACGCTGGAAACCGTTGCGGCGGAACGGTGTACCTCGCTCTACGGGGTGCCGACCATGTTCATCGCGGAGCTCGCGGACCCGGAGTTCGATTCCTTTGACCTGTCCAGCTTGCGGACCGGGATCATGGCGGGATCACCGTGTCCGGTGGAGGTGATGAAGCAGGTCATCGAGCGAATGGGCATGCGGGAGGTGGCCATCTGCTACGGCATGACCGAAACCTCACCGGTTTCCACGCAGACCCGCCGCGGCGACTCGCTGGCACAGCGCACGGGGACGGTGGGGCGGGCCGGACCGCATATCGAGATCAAGATTGTGGATCCGGTAACCGGCCTGACGGTGCCGCGCGGTGAGCCGGGCGAGTTCTGCACGCGTGGCTACTCGGTCATGCTCGGCTACTGGAACGAGCCCGAGAAGACCGCCGAGGCAATCGATTCCGCCCGCTGGATGCACACCGGTGACCTGGCGACAATGGATGACGACGGGTACATCGCCATCACCGGCCGGATCAAGGACATGGTGATCCGGGGCGGGGAGAACATCTACCCGCGGGAGATCGAGGAATTCCTCTACACCCATCCGGACATTCTGGACGCTCAGGTGATCGGCGTGCCCGATGCGAAATACGGCGAGGAACTCATGGCATGGATTCGTATGAAGGAGGGTACAAAGCCCCTGAGTGCAGAAACCCTGCGCGAGTTCTGCGCCGGACGGCTCGCGCATTTCAAGATCCCCCGCTACGTGCACATCGTCGACGAGTTCCCGATGACGGTGACCGGCAAGATCCGCAAGGTCGAGATGCGCGAGATCTCCGCGCGACTGCTCGGCCTGTCCGCTCAGGAGGACGCATGACCGAGTCAGGGCCCGGAGGCGTCGCTCCTCCTCCCCGCGTTTGCCTGCGTAACCCCGCAGGGCCCCTCGGGCATGCGAAGAAAGGCGCAGCATGACCAGCAATACCGAGCTATATCGCGAAGCGCGGGACCGACTACTCGAGGTCACCACCGACTACGAGACCGCGCTGCGCACCTTCGAGTGGCCGCAACTCACCGGAACGTTCAACTGGGCCATCGACTGGTTCGATGTTATCGCCCGCGACAACGACGGCATCGCACTGTGGATCGTCGAGCAGGACGGCGAGGAGAAGCGAATCAGCTTCGCCGACATGGCCGCTCGCTCCGATCGGGTGGCGACCTGGCTGAAGAGCCTGGGGGTCGGCAAGGGTGATCGGGTCATGCTCATGCTCGGCAATCAGGTCGAGCTATGGGAGGCCATGCTGGCGGTGGCCAAGCTGGGCGCGGTCATCATGCCGACCACCGGCGCACTGGGCCCCGCGGACCTGATCGATCGAATCGAGCGTGGCGGTGCGGGTTTCGTCTGCGCGAACGCGACCGATGCCCCGAAATTCGCCGAGGTTCCGGGCGAGTACACCCGAATCTCGGTGGGCGAGAAGGTGACCGGTTGGCACGACTATGCCGAAGCCGCCACGGTGGCCTCGGAAGGACCCTTCGACGCCGTCACCGAGGTCACCGATCCGCTGCTCGTCTACTTCACCTCCGGCACTACCAGCAAGCCGAAGATGGTCCAGCATTCCCAGATCAGCTACCCGGTCGGTCATTTGTCCACTATGTACTGGATCGGACTTCGCCCCGGTGACGTGCATTTAGCCATCAGCGCACCCGGCTGGGCCAAGCACGCGTGGAGCTGTTTCTTCACTCCGTGGCTCGCCGAAGCGACCGTATTCGTCTACAACTACGGCCGTTTCGACCCGGAAGCCCTGCTCGAGCAGCTACGATCCGCGGAGATCAATACCTTCTGCGCCCCACCCACGGTGTGGCGCATGCTCATTCAGGCCGAACTCGGCGACAAACCCTCTGGTTTGCGAGAGATTCTCGGCGCGGGTGAGCCGCTCAATCCCGATGTCATCGCCCAGGTTGAGAAGGCGTGGGGCCTCACCATCCGTGACGGCTTCGGCCAGACGGAAACCACACTGCAGGTTGGGAATACGCCCGGCCAAGCCGTCAAACCTGGATCGATGGGCCGTCCCGCCCCGGGTGTACCGGTGGTATTGGTCGATCCGATTACGGGGGAACCGTCCGACGAGGGTGAGATCTGCCTCGATCTGGCCGCGGCCCCGATGAATCTGATGACCGGCTACCTCGGCGATCCGGAACGCAATGCCGCGGTCATGGACGGCGGCTACTACCACACCGGCGATGTGGCCTCCCGCGACCGCGATGGCTACATCACGTACATCGGTCGCACCGACGACGTCTTCAAATCCTCGGATTACAAGGTGTCGCCGTTCGAGCTGGAGAGCGTGCTGATCGAGCATCCGGCCGTGGTGGAAGCAGCCGTCGTACCGCAACCCGACGACACCCGGCTGGCCGTGCCCAAGGCGTACATCGCCTTGGCCGCCGGCTGGGAGCCCAACCGCGAAACCGCCCGCAGCATCCTCGAATACGCCCGCGACCACCTCGCCCCCTACCTGAGGGTGCGTCGCGTGGAATTCGCGGAACTACCGAAAACCATCTCCGGCAAGATCCGCCGGGTGGACCTGCGCCACCGCGAGGAGCAGGTCCACGCCACCGGCGAACCCAGCACCACCGAGTACCGCTACGAGGACGTTCTCACCGATACAAAGCCCTGATCCCAGCTCTTCGTTCTCCCCTACGACCAGATCGGAGCCAGAGAGTGCCCCACACCGTGGAAACCGCCACCGCTTACGTCATCGACGTGCTCGAAGCCAAGGGCACGGCCAGCCGCGAGGACTTCGACGTACCCGGCATCGTCAGCGCGACGCACAATATCGCGGAGACATGGGATTTCCGCTCGGTCTGCCATACCAGGTTCTGGGGCATCGTGGCCAGCTTCCTGCGACCCTGACGCCAGCAAACATAAACGGACATCTGACCGGACAGTGCGGCGAATTCCTGGGATTCACCCGGGCATTCGCCGCACGATTGCTTGATGCACACCTCCGACACCGTTCTGATGCCAAGGTTCATCCTGTCTCGTGCGGCAGCGGCGGGCATCGATCCGAACCGGCTGGCGCGCGAGGCCGGGATGCCCACCTGGTTGCTGGCCGATGACAATGCCCGCGTGCCCAGCGAGTTCTATCCCCGATTGTGGGAATTGCTCGAACATGAAGTGGGCGACCAGGATACGACGCTCCGGATGGTCGGCGGATATCGCGTCGGCGCGCTGGGGCTCTTCGATTACCTGATCTCCACGGCCGACACGCTCGGCGAGGGACTCGCGGTGGTGGGGCCCTACGTCGGGTCCGTGAGCACCAATTTCCGCATGGATCCCGGCGAACAGACCGAGACCGAATCGACCTTCAACCTGTACATGATCAATGCGGAGGGGCGCGGCCGCGATCTGTCGGTGCAATCCTCGCTGGGCATCCTGGTGTCACGGATCCGTCAGGTGACGGGGCGTCCGGTCGATCCCGTGAGCGTGGCCTTCCGCCAGAACGCACCCCAGCGGCACGATGCCTTCACCGAACATTTCGGTACTGCCAGAGTCGATTTCGGCGCACCCGTCGACAGCATGACCTACCGGCTCAGCGATTTCGACCTGCCGCAGGTCACCGCCGACCCCATGCTGGCCGCGGTGCTCCGCCGCTATGCCGCGAGCATGCCACCGCCGCCCCCGCACGCCACCGAATGGCCCGATCGGGTCGCGGCGGGACTCGAACACGAGCTCCGCGAGGGCGAGCCCGCGCTCGATCAGGTGGCACGCCGATTGTTCACCAGCCCGCGGACCTTGCAACGCCGCCTGGCCGAATCGGGAACAACATGGAGCATGGAGGTCGATCGAGCCCGCAAAAGACATCTCGAACAGCTCGACGCGGCCGACGCCCGCGCGACCGAGTCGCAATTCGCCGACCCTGACCGCGAATAGTGTTCCGCCACTGCGCTAGTGCGCACCCGAGCCGGTGCGCTACCGGGTACACCGGCCCTCGCGCCAGTGCGCACCCGCACCTATGAGTGCCCGGCCGGCCGGGACGGACAGCATCCTCATGCCCCGCTTCGTCCTGAACCGGGCGATCGGTGCGGGACTGGACTCCGAGCGGCTCGCTCGCCTGGCCGGTGTACCCGGCTGGGCGGAAGGCGGTGAGGCCACCCGCGTCTCCAGCCGATATTGCCTGCGGCTGTGGGAGCTGCTGGAAGACGAGACCGGCGAGGCGGCAGTAGCGCTTCGAGCCGCTGATGACAGCACCGTCGGCGAACTCGGGCTGCTCGAATATCTCGTCCTCTCCGAGCCGACGCTGGGCGCTGCCTTCTCGGTCTGCGTACACCGGACCGGCGCCCTGACCACGAGCTACAGCCTGGTGATCGGCGATCGAACCGATCGAGAGGTCACCTACGAACTCCGGACCGCCGTCGAGGACAGCCGTGGGCGCGAACTGCTCACACACTCCGCCTTCGCGTTCATGATCGGTCGCGCTCGCTGGGCCACGCGCTGCCAGGTGGATCCGCTGCGGGTGACATTCCGCGAACCCGAGCCGCGCTCGCGCGTCGCGTTCGAGGAGTTGTTCGGCACCGCGACAGTCGATTTCGGGACTGCGGCGGACACGATCACGCTGCGCGCCCGCGATCTGGAACTGCCGATGAAGACGGCCGATCCGGGACTCGCCGCCGTCCTGCGCGGCTATGCCGCCAGCATGCCCGAGCCCGCACAGTTCGCGGCGACCTGGATCGACCGGGTGGCCGCCGTGCTCGACGCCGCGCTGCACGAGGGCGTGGCGACCCTCGACGTCGTGGCCCGCCGACTCCTGATCTCGCCCCGATCGCTGCAACGGCGACTGGCCGAGTCCGGCACCAGCTGGCGCAGGGAACTCGACGGTGCGCGCCGCCGTCGGCTCGAGCGCGCCGTCCACCTCCCCCGAGCACGGCAGGCGCAATATCTCGGCTATGCGGATCCAGCCAGCCTGCGCCGAGCGGTGCAGCGCTGGCAAGAACGCGATGATGGCTGACCTGAGGGGTTCCGGCAATCGAAACCTCTACGCCCGCAGCATGTTCTAGCAACATCGCAGCGACATTTCGGCAACAGCAGAGTTGACGTGTCCTGAACGGAGTTGGCGCATTCTGCACTCCCCCGGACTGTACGACGTAATGAGACTGGACGAACCGTATGACATCCCGGCCCGGTACTCGATTGGAGCTCGCCCATGCCCCACACCGCAGAAACCGCTACCGCCTTCGTCATCACAGCCCTCGAGGCCAAGGGCACCGCCACCCGCGAGGACTTCGACATCCCCGCGATCGTCTGCACCACCTACAACCTCACGCAGACTTGGGATTTCCGCGCGGTCGACCGCTCCCTGTTCTGGAACATCGCCGCCACGTTCATCGAGGCATAGCGAGAATTTCCAATCGGAAATTGACTTTCGTGCGGACCTTCTCTAGATTCGGTATCGCACCTCGATAGGCGAGGCTCCTGCACGAACACAGGCCACTGATCTGACGACGTCGAGAGACGCCCAAGGTTAGGACAGATTTCTCCGGATTAAGGGGTTATCCAAGGTGGCTTTCCGGATCTTCCGGAACACGTCGTGCAGTGCCGAAGCTTTGACGAGAGGGGTGTTCGAGTCCCGCTCCGGCGGGGCACCCTCCCCCGCGTGCGCCGACGTATCTGCGTTCTACCAGCGAGGAGGTGTGCCATCCGATGATGCCCGACGACAGTCCGGAGCCTCCGGACCACCCCCTCCCAGCCGAATCCGGCCGATAACCATCACCGCACGCCGCATCGTCCATTCGACGTGCGCGTAATTCTCCGATAATTCGGCAGCAGCCGCGCTGCCGAATTATTCGTGTGCGCAATTCCGACCGAATTCGGCAATTCGCAATAGCCCATGCCCGTACGCACGATCGTGCGATACGGCAATCAATGCTGCCCGCTGCGCCTGCTACAGCACGCCCGCGTGGACGGCCGCTTTATCGAGGGAACAACCCGATGAGAATTCGCATGATCACACTCGCCGCCGCGGCGACCGCCGCCGCCCTGGTCGGCAACCAGGCCACCGGCTGGGCCGACCCGACACAACGGGAGTCGCGCGCCACCGGCGTGACCACCACCCCCTCCATCGGCGGCGAGGCCCGAATCGTCGACCGATCGGTTGCGTGGGCCTCGGCCTCGTCGGCGCGGCCACCATGTCCCTGCCCGGCGCGATCATCGGCTGTCTCACCGGCGCGGTCACCGGGGCCGGTATGGGCATGGTCGTATTCAACCTTCTCATCGGCGTACCGGCGCTGATCGCCGCAGCCGTGCACTACTACAACGTCATGGCCGCCCCACCCGCACTCGACACCGCGGCAGCGAACGACTGAGACCGGGCGGCAACGCCTCTCGGTAAGAGGGAATCAGAGCAATGACTCTCGAACTCGCAATTCCGAACAGCCCCAAGACATCCCCCGATGCCCGACGCGTGCGCGGCGGTCTCCGGCCCGCCGACTACTTGTTGATCACCGCCGGGGTCGTTCTGATCATTGTGGTGCTCAAGCTGTTTCGCGATATGTCGGTGCCGTGGGTGCCCGGCGACAGCCCGGACACCGTCTCGACCGATCCAGCCAATCTGCCCTACTACGCCGCGCGGACCATGCTGCGCATGTTCCTCGGCCTGGGCGCGTCGATCATCTTCACGCTGATCGTCGGCCAATGGGCCGCGCGCTCCAGGCGGGCCGAGAAGGTGCTCATCCCGGTACTCGACATTCTCCAGTCGGTGCCGGTGCTGGCCCTGGTGTCGATCACGGTGACCGCGTTCGTGGCCATGTTCCCCGGCTCCTACCTGGGCGCGGAGGCGGCATGCATCTTCGCCATCTTCACCGCGCAGGCCTGGAACATGACGTTCGCCTACTACCAGGCGCTGCGCAATATGCCCCGCGACCTCGATGAGACGGCGCGCATGATGCGGCTCACCCGCTGGCAGCGGTTGTGGCAGTTGGAGATTCCGACCGCCATGGTGCCGATGATCTGGAACGGCATGATGAGCTTCGGCGGGGCCTGGTTCATGCTGGCGTCTTCCGAGGTGATCAATGCGGCGGGCAGTGATCAGGCATTGCCCGGCATGGGCAGCTTCATCGCGGCGGCCACCGCCGATGCGCAGGTCGGCACGCTCATGCTCGGCGCGGTCGTGATGGTCATCAGCATTGTGCTGGTGAACGTGCTGTTCTGGCGGCCGTTCACCGCCTGGGCCGAGCGATTCCGGATCGAGAACACCGAAAGCGCGCTGGCGCCAAGGAGTCTCGTGCTCGACCTGCTGCGCCGGACCACCGTGCCGGGCCGGATCGGGCGACGGCTGCGGCCGGTCGCCGATCGTGTGGATCGCGCCATGCGGGTATTCGGGCGCAGCACCCGCTCCGCCTACGACAACCGATCAGGCAGCGCCGCAGGGGATTTCCTCTTCTTCGCGCTGGTGTTCGGCGTGGTCGGCTGGCTCATCTGGAAGCTGGCCACCTACTTCGAAAGGACCGTCGGCTTCGACGAATTCGGCCCGGCCGCGCTCATGGGCATGGCCAGCCTGAGCCGCGTGATCGTCCTGCTGGTCTTCTCCACCCTCGTGTGGGTGCCGATCGGCGTATGGATCGGTATGAACCCGCGGGTCTGCCGGTTCGCGCAGCCGGTGGTGCAGGTGCTGGCCAGCTTCCCGGCGCAGTTCCTGTACATCTTCGTGATCGCGGCGCTGACCTATACCGGCATCTCGCTCAATATCGGCGGCACCGTGCTGATGGCGCTCGGCGCGCAGTGGTACGTGCTGTTCAATGTGATCGCGGCGGCCGGGCAGATCCCGACCGATCTGCGCGAGGCCATGGACGATCTGGGCGTGCGCGGGCGGGAACGCTGGAAGTCCTTGATATTGCCCGCGATCGCACCGGGTTATCTCGTCGGCGCGATCACCGCGTTCGGCGGGGCATGGAACGCCACGCTGGTCGGCGAGGTGGTTGATTCCGGAAGCACGCATCTCGAGGCCTTCGGCCTGGGCGCGTACATCACCAACGCCACCATCGACAACGACTTCGCGAAGGTGCTGCTCGGCACCACGGTCATGAGCATCGTGACCGTCACCATCAACCGCCTGGTCTGGCGACGGCTGCAAGCGAAGGCCGAGAGCCGCTACTCCCTGACCTGAGACACAACACCGATTGACACACAACGCCGCCTGAAACACAACGCTTTTCGAAATGGAGGACCGCGATGTCCACCCCCATCATCACCGTAGATCGCGTCACAAAGAGCTTCACCAATCCCTCCGGCGAGCAACTGCCGGTGCTGTCGGAGGTCTGCCTGGAACTGCGCGAGGGCGAAATCGTCGCGCTGCTGGGCAAATCCGGCTCCGGCAAGTCCACGCTGCTGCGGATTATCGCCGGACTGGTCAAGCCCTCGGCGGGGACGGCCCGGCACGGCGACACCGAGATCACCGAGCCGGGCGCGAGCACGGCCATGGTCTTCCAGACCTTCGCGCTCCTGCCCTGGCTGACCGTGTGGCAGAACGTGGAACTCGGGCTGCGCGCCCAGGGGGTTCCCGTGGCGGAGCGCGCGCCGCGCGTCACCGCGGCCATCGACATGATCGGTCTGGACGGCTTCGAGAACGCTTATCCCAAAGAGCTTTCCGGTGGTATGCGCCAGCGTGTCGGGTTCGCCCGCGCCTTGGTCGTCCAGCCGGAGGTGCTGCTCATGGACGAGCCGTTCTCGGCGCTGGATGTACTGACCGCGGAGAACCTGCGCGGTGAGTTGATCCGGCTGTGGGCGCAGACCGCCTTCCCCACCAAGACGGTGCTCATGGTGACGCACAATATCGAGGAGGCGGTGCAGCTGGCCGACCGAATCCTGGTGCTGGACAATAATCCCGGCCGCATCAAGGGTGAGATCAAGGTCGGGCTCGAGCATCCGCGTGACACCCGCGGACGGCATTTCCTCAATATCGTGGATCAGGCCTACCGGCTGCTCACCGACGGCGCGTTCGACGGTGACCGGCATGCCATCGCGCCCACGCCCACCACGCGGCCACTGCCCGATGCCAGTGTGGACGGGATCGGCGGCATGCTGGATCTGGTCGCCGCACAGGGCGGTTGCGCCGATATCCCGGAGCTCGCCAGCGGGCTGCGTTTCGAAATCGACGACATCATGCCGCTGGTGGACGCCGCCGGACTGCTCGGGCTGGCGACGACCTCGGGCGGGGAGATCGAACTCACCCTCGACGGCCACAATTTCGCCGAGGCCGATATCAACAAGGCCAAGGAGATCTTCGCCCGGCTGGCCCGGGACAAGGCCCCACTGGTGGGAGCCATCGACCATGCGCTGGCCAATGCTCACAATAATCAACTGCGCGACGGCTTCTTCCTGGATCTGCTGCGTCGCGGCTTCACCGAGGACGCCGCGCAACGGCAGCTGCGAACCGCCGTCGACTGGGGGCGGTACGCGGAGCTGTACGAGTACGACGCCGATGAACGCCTGCTCACCCGGCATCCCTTCGAGTCATGACGGGTGCCGACCGGTCGCTTCTCACAGCGAATGAAATTCAAAATGCAACTACCACTTACTCGGACAAGGAAATTCACGCGTTCGTTCGACGAAATCAACCCGACTGCAAGAATTCGGCGATTTCATGATAAACGTTCCGCTACAATAATTTTCGTGCGCCCGTAGAGCCGCCGGAGTAGAACGAGCGACACTTCTGGTTTATGCCGCTCCAGACCCTGACGGTTCGTTCGAGTTACGAACCCAGCGCAGGGGGTATTTGGTGAGCGAGGAAATGCCGACAACGATGGTCGAGCCCTTGCCCGACGAGCCCGCCACCCCCTGGGTGCGGCGATCGGACTCCGAAAATGGTTTCGGAACAAGCGATTCCGAGCATCCCCGGGCCCTGCGTGGCGACGTCATACCCCAACAGTGGATGGTCCGAGCGGTGATGCTGATGGATCCCGATCTGGTGCAGTCACTCCCGGCGGGCGTGGTGGTGGCCGCCGATCTGGATCTGGCGGCCGAGCAGGTGTGCAACCGACTACCCTCCCCCGGCCTGGCAACCGGCGTCTGCTATCTGCTCGCCACCCCCAGTTCCGTACAGATCGACCCGGTCTCGGGCCGACTGGTCACGGTGGCGCGCTCCGCCTGGGTGAAAAGCGTCCGCCAGGCCGCCGACGGCTGGGCCTGCGGCAGTTGGGTTCCGGCCCACGGAGTACTGGGAGCACTGCACCCCGAACCCGGATGACATGGAACGAGCGTCCGCCCGGTGCTCCCCTCCGATGGGCACCGGCCGGACGCCCGCGATCGCCCCTAACCGAACGAGTACAGCGGGACGACGGTGCAGGGCAGTGCGACCGGATGCGTCGGATCCAGCACATTGCCGATCATGGCGACGGCGGTCGGCGAATAGGGCTGCGCGAAGTGCTGCGAGAAGTCGGTGGGGCACACCGCGTCGATGTACTCGGTAGTGGCATTGGTCGCGCCGGCGGGCGGTCGCATGCCGCCGAGAAGGCCCATTTCGTCTGCGCTATCGGTGATCTGGGAGTAGCGGATGCCGGGTTGCAGGGGCATTGCCGCACCCACCGACCACGGATCGAGGAGGTTGAAGCCCAGGGGAACGACGCGGCCGTTGTAGAGGATGGCGTCGTAGAGATCCTTCGGAATCGCCTTGCGTGCCAGCTCCGCGACATCGACGGGCAACCCGGTCAGCGCATACGGCGAGGACAGCAGGACCATCTGATCCACCTTGTCGCGGCCGCCGAGCTCATTGAGGTAGTAGCGCCCGACCAGACCGCCTTGCGAGTGACCGACCAGGTCCACCTTGGCCGCCCCGGTGGCCGCGAGCACCTTGTCCACAACGGCCGAAACCTCTTGTGCGGACATCGGAACCGGATCCATACCGTCCAGTCCCGGACCCACGTTGTAGAGCCTGCGGCCATAGTCGAAGGTGAATACGCAGTAGCCCCGATTGTGCAGATACGGCGCGAGCGCGGTCCAATTCACGGCGGCGGACAGGAAAGTCGAGGCGATCAGCACGACCGGTTCCGGATGCTCGGTACTCGGCTTGCAAGAGTAGTCGTCCGCGCCCGCGACCGGTCCATCCCAATCGCTGAGCGCGACCCGGATCATCTCGCCATTGCCATAGGGCACCGGCAGTTCCGTGGCCGCGGCCGTCGCACTCGGGAACATCAGCCAGGCCAGCGCCAGCGTGAGCCAGGCCGGGCAGCGAGCCCTTTTCATCTTCTTCGCTTCACCGATCCTCGACGATCAAGAACGCGCCGCCCGTCGCCATTGACGGGCGGTGCTGTTACGGAACGTAACATGAACATGATTCATGTTCAATGATTCGGCATGGCAGGATGAGCCCCGATGCCGACACCGCAACCCCACCGACGACGTGAGCCGACCCAGGCTCGCAGCCGCGAACGCGTCGAGCGAATCCTGAGCGCCGCAATGAAACTCGTGACCGAGGGCGGTATTGCGGCCGCCACCACCCGGGCCATCGCGGCCGAGGCCGATGTCCCCGTCGCGACGCTCTACCAGTTCTTCCCCAATCGGGAAGCGGTCCTGCACGAGTTGATCGTCCGCATCATGGATCAACTCGACAGCGAACTCCCCCGCATGTTCGAGGACGTCCACGCCGACACCATCGAATCCGCCGTCGACCAAATCCTGGTCCGCCACCGCGGCTTCTACCATGCCCACCCCGACCTGGTCGTCCTCTACTACGCGCACGCCAAAGAACTGGGTGTGGATATCCCCGGCCATCGCGGCCTCATGGTGCCGCCGATCCACGCCGTGCTCATCCGCAATAACCTCATCCGCCCCGACACCGCGCCGCTCGTCACGGAAATCGCCATTGAAATCGCGGACCGCGTCTTCGAAATCGCCTATCGGCGTGCGCCGGAAGGTGATCCGGCCATCGTCGCCGAGGGCCGCCTCGCCCTGATCCGGTACTTGGAGGCGTACGCGCCGCAACGGTGAGAGTTCACCCGTGCAATCCCACCCACAGCCCGCTCACTGTCTGAGGCAATTAGCGGGCTGCTGAGGAGTGTGCACTGAAGACAGCCATAGTCACCGGAGCCGCATCCGGAATCGGCATGGGATACGCGGTCGCATTGGTGGAGAAGGGATATTTCGTCCTCATCACCGACATCGACGAAGCGGGAGCCCAGCGGGTCGCGACGGAATTGAATGCCACCGGGCCGGGGAAAGCCGACGCACTGGGGCTCGACGTGGGTGACGGGGCCGCCGCGCACGGCGTCAATGTCACCGTTGTCCTCCCGATCGCGGTGAACACCAACATCGTTCGGCATATCACTGCGGACATGGGCGGATCCGGGAACTGCCCGCCATCGGCATCGGGTAAAACGAATCGAAGCCGCAGGTCAATGACCTGCGGCTTCGATTAAGTGGAGCTAAGGGGATTCGAACCCCTGACCCCCTCACTGCCAGTGAGGTGCGCTACCAGCTGCGCCATAGCCCCGTGTTCAGTTTTGCTCCCGGGGCGTGCCCCGCTTGCCTGAACGAAGTTACACGACACGCCTCTTACAAACCAAATCGCCTGGACAGAAGGTAGCGAAGGCGATCTTCAAGGCGTACGCTCGAACATATGTTCGACAGCCGAGAGGTGGAGGCGATGGGCGACGAGGAGCTGATCGACGCGCTGCGACGGGCACACGGGGCGGCGGCGTTCGCACAAGCGGCGGAAGTCACAGCCATTCGGGAGGTGTATCGAAGGCATCGGGCGAGCAATGCCGCGCCCGGCCCGGGCGGCGTGCGGGCCGGCGAGTTCGCGGCGGCGGAGATCGCGGTCGCGGTGCACGTCTCCGAGGCGGTGGCGGCGGCCCTTATAGATATAGGACTAGCGCTCGACTCACTACCGCAAACCCGCCTGGCCTTCGCCGCCGGACGCATCGACCTGTCCCGCGTCCAGATCATCGCGGACAGCATGCGCGGTCTGACTCGCGAACTACGAGAAACGCTGGAGCCCAAGCTCATTGACGCGGCCCAGCGCTCCGATCCGGCCCGGCTCCGCCAAACCGCCCAGCGCTGGGTGACCCGCCTGGACCCGAATGGCGAACAGCGCCGCCGCGAGGAACGCGAGAACGACCGCGACGTCCGCATCCGCGCGGTCCAAGACGGCATGGCGGTCTTCGACGGCCTCCTCCCCGCGGCAGGCGCTCAAACCCTGGCCATGCGCCTACGCGAAATGAGCCTCCAGGTCTGCGACGACGACCCGCGCACCATGCCCCAACGCCGAGCCGACGCCCTGATCGCCCTGGCCGACGGCTCCGCCCGCCTCCACTGCACCTGCACCCACGGCACCAACTGCCCCAAGGCCGCCGTCCCCGCAAACCCCCGCCGCCCCCTCATCCAGGTAGGCATCTCCGCCGAAACCCTCCTCGGCCTCCGAGACGACCCAGCCTTCCTCTCCGGCTACGGCCCGATAGACCCGGCCTTGGCCCGCACCATCGCCGAACACGCCCGCTTCCAGGTGATCCCGGAATACTTCACAACTCCCGAGCCCGCCCGATCCGAGGAGACCGCGGCCCCGAACGCCGCACATCCCGCACCTCCGGATTCGACGGATTCCGAACCCGCCCAACCGGACACCACAGCCGGAGGCGCCAAACGGGATCGCGAGCCCGGAGGCATCGAACGGGATCGACGGGTGCGCGAGCCCGGAGCCACTGATGCGCCGAGTCCTGGATCCGCGGCCGCGGCAACTCCCATCGGGGGCGCGGCGCACTCGAAAGTCACCAGGGTCCGGCCGTTTTCAGCCGCGCCACCCCGAGAGGTACGCGCCGTCGACGGCCTATGCAGGTTTCCCGGCTGCACCATGCCCGCAGCCGAAACCGTTGTCACCCAATTCAATCCCCCCGACGCCGGATACTCGGCCCCACAGATGATGCCGTCCCGAGCAGTCCTGTGCAGCCACCACCACCGCCTGAAAGTCCTGGCCGACAGCGGAAAACACCCTTGGCGCGTCTACCTGGCCGACACCGACCGCCTCCGCTGGATAGATCTCACCGGCGAACCCCACGAAACCATCCGCGAAGGCGCCCGATACCTCTTCCCCCACACAGACATCGATGCCCCGACCCGCCCCCGCCCCCATCAGCCCCACACTCTCCGCCCGGCCTCACCCCAAGATGAACTCCCCCTCCTAGGCCACCCCCACCCAGCCGACCTCGCCTACCCCCTGGACAACCACATCCTGATCCACCCCCAGCTGTCCCGCGCCACCCCAGAAAACGACATCCCAGACCCCCGCCCCGCAACCCGCTGAGCCGCACCCCAATCCACGGAGCCGCACCCCCAGTGCGGCTCCTTGCCCGGGGTGCGGCTCACCCCGGCACCCCCGACGGGCCGCACCCCACCCCAGCCGCCGAATCCACCCGCGAGCATGCACTGATGGAGGGGCTTCCTGGGGATTTACCTCAGCCATTGCATGCTCGACCAACGAGTGTTCACTGGTGCAGGGAAATGTCCGAATTCCCCTGCACCAGTGAACACTCGGCCATTTGTGCCCCCACTCTGACGGCTCGGCCTTCGGCCATCGCTTTCATTAACCGCACCGGTCAGAAACACGACTCGGATAGCTCGTGCCCAAAGCGCACGGCAGTACGGATATAGCGTGGTCGCCTCGCCTGCCGTACCCGACTTTGGCTCCCCAGCCCGGAGCCGTCCCCTCTCGTCCCAGCCTGGCTGAAAGGCTGTGGTCCCGTTCCGGGACCAACCCCAAAGAACAAGACCTGAAAGACCAAAAGACAAAGACGCCCGGACAAGAAGAGACAAAACTCAAAGAACTCGAGACGCCCCGGACCGTGGAGGTCTCTCCCTGGCTCGCTGCGCTGCGCGTCCCGGACCTCCCTGCGCTTCGCATCCCGAACCTCGCTGCGCTTCGCATCCCTGAGTCGCGCTTCGCATCCCTGAGTGGCTCGGCTTCGCATCCCGGGCCCGCTGCGCTTGGACTCCACCGGCTCATTCTCGAAGGGGCCCGGCGGGTGCGTCGCGTTGCGGATGGCGGTCGTCAAGCTGCGACTGGCGGGCGTCGAGCTGCGGCTAGCGGGCGTCGAGCTGCGGGTGGCGGGCGTCGAGCTGCGGCTAGCGGGTGGTGAGGGAGCTCTGGTGGCGGGAATTCCGGCGTGTCCCCACCACCACAGCTCCCTCACCCCACTGCCCGGCGTGTCGAGCCGCGCCACACGCGTGTCGGGGCCGCTGGTTCGCCGAGTGGGACATGAGCCGGGGTTTTGTCCGGATCGACCAGCCTCATGTCCCACTGAACGTGTTCCACCCCCGGGGATGCGCGATCGGAGGTGCCTCCCCGGTGGCGACACGCTGGGAAGGTCGGCGGGGAGCCCCTCGAGGGCTTGCCCGGCAAGGGAATCCGGCAAACCGGGCATGCACCCGCACGGGCCGGGGCGGGCCGGGGCGGGTGTCGGTGTGTTGCGGCGTGGCGGGGTGGCCTGTTCATCGAGAGGGGACATGAGCCGGGGTTTTGTCCGGTTACCCCAGCCTCATGTCCCTCCTGAACGTGTTCTACCCCTAAGACGCGCAGCGGCGGGGCCATCGGAGGCTTCACGGCTGCTCGTTGGGGTTTGTTCTTGTCTTGTGTCTCTTGTTTTGTCCCTTCTTGTCCAGGCGTCCTTGTCTTTTGTCTTGAATCTCTTGTCTTTTCGTGTTTTGTCTTTGGTGGTTGGTCCCGGAACGGGACCACAGCCATCCAGCCAGGCTGGAACGAGAGAGGACGGCTCCGGGCTGGGGAGCCAACGTCGGGTACGGCAGGCGAAGCAACCACGCTATATCCGTACTGCCGTGCGCTTCGGGCACGAGCGGCCGAGACGCTGGTTTTGACCGGTGCGGTTAGTGATTGCGATGGCCGAAGGCCGAGCCGTGCAGGGTTTGGTGCCGGATGCTTGGGGGATGGCAGATAGGAATTCAGGTTCGGAAGCGGCGATGACCAGCGATCCCGCGCTGCTCGAGGAGCGGAGGCGGATGCTTCGGGAACGGGTGCAAGGGCTTCGGGATGAGCTGGGGGAGCTGGCTGCGGCTTATCGGGGGCTGCCCGAGTCTGGGCTGCTGTTGGATACCGAGGGGGTGGGGGCGCTGTTGACGCCGGGGTATTGCATTGCCGGAGCTGTAGAGGTTTTCGATGAAGCGCTTATCGAGATCGATGCGGCGGATGATGCTTTGGGGCGGGCAGGCGACTACACGGGTCGCCTGCGCCGGGCTGCTTTCGAGTCCTGAGGGCGGGACTATTTGGATGCGTTGAGGACCCAGTCGGTGTCTTTGAAGACGTCGACCTTTTTGCCGTCGATCAAGACGGTGGGGGTGGCTGCGCGGTCGCCGAGTGATTTCAGGGCTGCTTCGGCGTGGTTGCGGGCCGGGTCGAGGCGGTCGGCCTTGGTGATGCAGGTGACTGCGTCGTCGGAGGCGCCGGACTCCTTGGCGATGGCTGCCAGTTCCTTGTTGTCGTGGTCGGAGCCGCCCTCGCTGGGCTGTTTTGTGGTGAACAGCAGGGCGTGGAACTTCGAGTAGGCCGGGCCGTCGCCTGCTTGGGCTACGCATTCATTGGCGGCGATGGCGCGGGTGGAGTAGTCCTTGCTGCCGGAGCTGCGGTCCAGGAAATTGACCATGCGGTAGCGCACGGTGAGCTTGCCCTGGTCGACCTGTTGGGCGATTTCCTGGCCGTAGGTCTTCTCCATCAGGCCGCAGGCCGGGCACAGCGGGTCCTCGTACACGTCAATGGTTTTGGCGACGTTCGGCTTGCCGATCACGATGGCGCCGTCGGAGTCGAGTGCCACGCTCACGGCGGGGTCGTGCGACGAACCGTAGCCGTCATTGCGGACCTCGTCGCTGCCACCTCGATTCCACTGGTAGACGGCGAACACGATCAGCAACAACACCGCGACAGCCACCGCGCCGAGCGCATAGGTGGTTTTGCTCGAGACCGGCTGCGGTGTGTGCTTCGAAGTCGGTTTGCTCACGCGCACCACTCTGCCCGAACCCCGGACTCAGCGCCCGTTCGGGTCCGGGATGCCGGAGGAATGGTTGTCGCGCCGCGTATTTCAGGCCTGCGGTGCGGGTGCGAGCGCCTGCCGCATGGTGGCGACGGACAGGTCGATGAACTGTTCGAAGACTCGCTCGAGCGGGAGCGGTAATGCGCCGTCAACCCAGGCCAGGGTGGTTTCGAGCAGGCCTCCCATAATGGCGAAGGCGGCGATTTCGACCACGCCGTCGGCGGGGGCGGGGTCGGCGTCCTGCCGGACGACGGCGGCCAGGGCGGCCGCACCGGCGTGCAGGGTTTCCACGCGCCGCCGTTGCAGGGCTTCGCTTCCCCAGGCTTCGACGAGAAGTATCCGGATGGCCCGGGGGTCTTGGAGGGTCTCGCCGAAGGCGGAACAGACCGCGGCGATGATCGCGCGGAGGTCGCCGTCGAGGTTCGGAATCTGTTCCAGGGCGCGGACGAAGCCGCCCTCCATGACGTCGTCGAACACCGCGACGAGCAATTCGTCCAGATCGGTGAAGCTTTCGTAGAAGTATCGCGACGACAGCCCGGATTGGCGGCACACCGCGCGCACCGAGGTGGCCTGGACGCCCTCGGTGCCGAGCAGCTCCAGCCCCGCCGCCAGTAGCGCCGCGCGCCGGGTCTGCTTGCGCTCGTCCGCCAGCTTGCCCGCGTACGGGCGTTCGATCGTCACGGGAACCATCTTGACAAACACCTCCTGCGGCAACATTCTGAACACGCGCGTATCTAGAAGATACGTTCGTTTCCAGATGGGAGAGGCCCATGTCCCCAACAACGTCGTTGGACCTGTCGACCGGCACACATCCGGTCCTTCGCCCGGCCCTCGAGGCCGGCGCGGAAGTACTCGCCGATATCACCGGAACCATCCCCGCAGAGCTGCGCGGCACCCTCTACCGAAATGGTCCGGGCCGATGGGAAGCGGGCGGATTCATCGCCCAGCACGCCTTCGACGGTGACGGACTGGTCTCGAAATTCGTCATCGACGGTGGCACCGTGCGTTTCCGCAGCCAGTACGTGCGAACCCCAAAATTCGCCGCAGAGGAGGCAGGTAAGGGCGCGGGCGTCCGCGGCATCGGCAACCAGCGCAGTGGCGGCCTGCTCGGCAATCTCGGCCGCTTCCCCGCCGACAGCGCCAACACCCATGCCGTCGTGCACGCCGAACGCCTGCTCGCCCTCTCCGATGCGGGCCGTCCGTGGGAGCTCGATCTGGACGACCTCAGCACCCGGGGCGTGTGCACCTTCGACGGCAAACTGTCACCCGTCTCGCGCTTCTCCCCGCACCCGCATCTGGATCCGATCAGTGGCGAGATGTTCAACTTCGGTCTCGACTTCGCGCCCCGGATCGCCGCGAAGCTCCCGATCGGCCTCAAGTGCTATCGCGTGGACCCCTCGGGCCGCATGCACGTGGATGCCACGGTGCCCCTGGACCACGCTTACATCCAGCACGATTTCGCGCTCACCGAGCACTACTACGTCTTCGTCCTCGCCCCGATCATCGCCGACCCCATCCAGGCCATGCTGGGCCACCGCACCGCCGAGCTCGCCACCTCCTACCGCGCCGACGTCGGCACCAAGATTGTGATCGTGCCCCGCGGGGGCGGCAAGCATCGCGAAATCGACTGCCCGCCACTGGTCTACGTGCACATCAACAATGCCTTCGAGGATCGCGGCGATATCGTCGTCGACCTGACCCGCTATGACGACTACCGCGAATTCTTCGACCCGGTACGGGATTTCCGCAATCCGAACTTCGCCATCGGCGGGTTCGCGTCCCGCCTGCGGGTCACCACCGGCGATCGAGTGACCGTCGAGGACTTCACTGAGATGCGCACCGAACTGCCGCAACACGATTGGCGGCGCACGTCGCGGCCGTACCGGTACGGCTACCACGCCACCGTCTCCGCCGATCGATCGATGACCCCCCGCATCGTGAAGATCGATATCGAAACCGGCGCACACCACGAACACGCCTTCGACGTCGGCGACGTGGTCGGCGAACCCATGTTCGTGCCGCGCTCCGCCACCGCCGCCGAAGACGATGGCTGGCTGCTCACCGTCGCCTACTTGGCCGCCGAAGACCGCAGCGCCCTGGTGATTCTCGATGCCGCCAACCCGGAGAAGCCGCCGATCGCCGTCGCCCGCGTCGACCGCCATTTCTTCCCCGGATTCCACGGCAGCTTCACCTCGCGGGTGTGACGACCGCCGCTAGGAGCTGGTCACGACGGCTGGTTCCTTGCGGCGCAGGGTTTCGGGAACCACCATCCAAGCCGCCGAGGCGGAGGCCAGGAGGACACCGGTGACACCCAGGGCGACGCCGTAGGAGACCTGGTCGGCGAGCGTGCCGATCAGGTACGGGCCGAGGAATGTTCCGAGGTCCGCGGACATCTGGTAACCCGCGAGCACCGGGCCGCCGCGAGTGCGGGGTCCGACGATATCGGCTACCGAGGCTTGCAGGGCGGGTGAGAACATGCCGGAGCCGATGCCCGCGATGCAGGAGGCCACGAGCAGCCAGGGAAGGTTGGAGGCCAAACCCAGACCGGCGGTTCCGAAGGCGCAGATCAGTGTGCCCGCGATGAGGAAGGGCTTGCGGCCCAGCGTGTCCGACCAACGGCCGGACAGGAACAGGACCGAGGCATTACCGGCGGCGAATACGGTCAGAGCGACACCCGCGAGGGCCGCGTCCTTATGCAGCACCTCGACCACGATCAGCGGAACCAGCGCCATCCGCACGCCGAATACGGCTGCGCCGTTACCGAAGTTGGACCATAGCGCCGCCCGGTATTCGGGACGGGCCAGGCCCTGCCGGAAGGTCATGACCGGCAGTCCATTGGCTGATTCGGGGACCGCCAGCGGTGAATCCTTCAGTGCCACATAGACGATCAGGCTGGCGATCAGCAGGGCGATGCAATAGATGATGAACGGCGCACGCAGGCCCAGAAACGACAGCGCACCGCCGACCAGCGGCCCCATGATGGAGCCGATCAGGAAGCTGGTCGAGTAGACGCCGGAGACCCGGCCGCGTTCGGTAGGCGGCGACATGCGAATCACCAGTGCCAGCGAGGACACCGTGAACATGGTCGACCCGATACCACCGAGCGAGCGCAATATCAGCAGCTGCCAGTAGGTCTGGGCGAACGCGCACGCGCCGGTGGAAACCGCGACGATGATCAGTCCGGTCAGATAGACCGGCCGCTCCCCCAGCTTCTGCATGAGCCGCCCGCTCATGGGCGCGAACACCAGGCGCATCAAGGCGAACGCACTGATCAAGAAAGAGGCTGCGGCAACGCCCACTCCGAAGCTGCGGGCGAATTGGGGAAGTGCGGGGGCGACGAGCCCGAATCCGATGGCAATGGTGAAAGCGGACCCCACCAGGACCCAGATCTCGACCGGCAGGGCTTTCGATCTGTCACTCACCGGATAGGGCCCGTCCCACCATTTCCTCCGCGGCCGCCTGCACCTGGGCGAGGTGCTCGGGGCCTTCGAACGATTCCGCGTAGATCTTGTACTTGTCCTCGGTCCCGGACGGCCGTGCGGCGAACCAGGCGTTCTCGGTGGTCACCTTCACGCCGCCGAGCGCCGCGCCATTGCCGCGTGCGCGGGTCTGGATGCCGGTGATCGCCTCACCGGCGATCTCTTTCGCGGTAATCATGTCCGGCGTCAACGCCGCCAGCCGCGCTTTCTGTTCCGGGGTGGCATTGGCGTCGACCCGGTTGTAGGCGGGGCTGCCGTAGCGCTTTTCCAGTTCGGTGTAGCGGGTGGACGGGCTCTGCCCGGTGACGGCGGTGATCTCCGCGGCCAGCAGGGCGAGCACAATGCCGTCCTTGTCGGTGGTCCAGACGGTTCCGTCCATGCGCAGGAAGGAGGCTCCGGCGGATTCCTCGCCGCCGAATGCCAGGCTGCCGCTGAACAATCCGGGCACGAACCATTTGAACCCGACCGGCACCTCGTACACGTCGCGCCCGAGCACGCCCACGACGCGATCGATCATGGAGGACGTGACCACCGTCTTCCCGATCTTGGTGAGCGCGTCCCACCCCATCCGATTGGCGATCAGATGCTCGATCGCCACGGCCAGGAAGTGGTTCGGATTCATCAGTCCCGCATCGGGAGTGACGATGCCGTGCCGGTCCGCGTCCGCGTCATTGCCGGTGGAGATGTCGTAGTCGTCGCGAATGGCGACCAGCGAAGCCATGGCATACCGCGAGGACGGATCCATCCGGATCTTGCCGTCGCTGTCCAGCGTCATGAACCGCCAAGTGGGATCGACGAACGGATTGACCACCTCGAGTTCGAGGTCGTACCGCTGCCCGATCTCCTCCCAGTAGTCCACGCTGGCCCCGCCCATGGGGTCCGCGCCCAGCCGAATCCCGGCGCCGCGAATGGCATCCAGGTTCAGCACGTTGGGTAGGTCCGAGATGTAGCGATCCAGATAGTCGTAGCGTTCGACCTTGGTGGCCAGGGCATGCGAGAGGCTGGTGCGCTTCACCTCCGAGAGGCCATTGCGCAGCAGCTCATTGGCGCGCGCGGCGATCGCGTCGGTGGCGATGGTGTCGGCGGGCCCGCCGTGCGGCGGGTTGTATTTGAAGCCGCCGTCGCGCGGCGGATTGTGCGAGGGTGTGACCACGATGCCGTCGGCCTGATGCCGGGTGCCGCCGCGATTGTGGCGCAGCACGGCATGACTCAAAGCCGGTGTGGGCGTGTACCTGTCGCGCGAGTCGATGATCGCGGTGACGTCATTGGCGGCCAGCACCTCGAGCGCGGTCGTCCAGGCGGGCTCGGACAGCGCGTGCGTATCGCGCGCCAAGTACACCGGCCCGGTAATGCCGCGGGTCGCACGGTATTCCACGATCGCCTGGGTGATCGCGAGGATATGGGATTCATTGAAGGCATTGTCGAGGCTGGACCCGCGATGCCCGGAGGTCCCGAATGTCACCAGCTGCGCGGGATCCGAGGGATCCGGGATCTGGCTGTAGTAGGCCGTCACCAGGTGCGCGATGTCCTCGAGGTCCGTGGCCCGTGCCGGTCGCCCGGCACGATCGTGCGCCATGCTCGTGCCTCCCTTCCGTATCGCCTGGGCCCGGCTGGTCATCAGGATCATGGCCACACCCACTGCCCGAGGCCGGCGCCGGCATAGGCCGCGGCCAGGCTCGCCGCAACGCCGATCACGACGTTCGCCACCGCATAGCTGTAAGCGCCCTCCTCGGCCAATCGAACCGTTTCGTATCCAAACGTACTGAACGTGGTCAGCGCACCGCAGAACCCGGTTCCCACGGTGGCGAGCAGCCAATGGTTTGCTCCCGCACCGATCAAAGCGCCCAGTAGCGCCGAACCGGTCACGTTCACCATCAGTGTGCCCAGTGGGAACACCGTATCGAATCGACGGCCCACCGCGCGATCCACCAGATAGCGGGTCGGTGCGCCGACGACCGCGCCGAGCATCACCAGGGCCGCCGTCACCGCCGCACCCCATCCCACACTTCTACGGGTGAGAGCGCCACCGTGACCGAATCGAAAAGATCCGCATTGGATTCCACGAATTCCCGCAGTCGCGCGGTGTCATCGATGATCATGACCAGCACCGGCAGCCGCTCGGCCAGGTCGAGCAGCCGGGTGGTGTGGATCTGCGAGGACACTCCATAGCCCTCGACGCCGCGCCACACGCTCGCGCCCGCCAGTCCGGTGTCGCGGGCGCGGCGCACGATCTCGTGGTAGCGGGGCTTGTGCCGCCACAGGTCGTTCTCGCCGAGCAGTACCGTCAGCCGCGACGCCGGTGCCCAGTGCCGATTCGTTTCACTCATCGTCTGCCCCCATTCCTCGTGCCGCTCCCGATACCCACCGCGTCACGCCTACCCCCAGCACGACCGCGACCAGCGACGCCACCACAGACCCCCCGAGATAGCCGAACCCAACTGAAATGTTTTGGCCCGATTCGAGCAGTGTACGAACTTCTACGGCGTAGGTGGAGAAGGTGGTGAAGCCGCCGAGTACGCCGACTCCGACGAAGGGCCGCAGCAGTCGATGTGGCGACCGGATCTCGGTGATGCCGACCATCAGCACGCCGATGGCGAAGCAGCCGATCACATTGACGGTCAAGGTCTGCCACGGGATCGAGCCATTGTGCGGCACCCAAAGTGAAATGCCGTAGCGCGCGACCGCGCCGATCGCGCCGCCCAGGGCGATGACGGCGAGAACAGGCGCATCGGAGCTTCGATCGATACGACTCACGACACGCCTCCTCTCTAGTTTGCTCAATCGTTGCCGTTCGGCGTGTTGCTGAGCCTGAACTACACCCGGGAACTGCGAGGATAGTGCGGCTTGCCCGGTGTTGTCCCATCGGCCTCGAGGAGCCCAAGTTGGCGGTCCGCCAATCGATCAGAAGGATGCTGGTCCGGAGCGCCGGGACAGCCGCAGTAATCGTCGCCGCGGTCGCCACCGCACCCGTCGCTCACGCGGGCGCGATCTACCCGGCCGCCGACCGGGACGGGTTCTACTATGCGGGAGGAAATCTCGGCGCTGCCGCCCCCGGCGACGTGCTGAACTCCCGTCTGATCCCCGCGCATCCGTTCGGCGGTGCGACGGTGTGGCAGTTGCTGTTCCGCTCCACCGATTCCCAGGGCGGGCCGATCGCGGCCGTCACCACGCTCATCTCCCCCGGGCCCGGCCCGAAGCCGCTGCTGTCGTATCAGCCGTTCGTGAATTCGCTGGGCATGCAATGCGCTCCGTCGCACAGCCTGTTCGACGGCAGCATGAAGGAAGCCCAGGCGCTGCCGCTGCTGCTGGCGCGCGGCTGGGCGATTTCCGTGCCCGACCATCTAGGACCGACCAGTGCGTACGGAGCGGCCCGACTAGGCGGCCAGATCACCCTTGACAGCATTCGCGCGGTGAAGCGTTTCGCGCCCGCCGGACTAGCCGACGGTCCAGTCGGTTTGGCCGGATACTCGGGCGGCGCGATGTCCACCGGATTCGCGGGCGCGCTGGCCCCGTCCTACGCGCCGGAACTCCCCATCGTCGGCGTGGCATTGGGCGGAACTCCGGTGAACCCCGGCAAGATCGCCATCCAGGCCGGTGACACCCCGCAGGCGCTGTTCGGACTCGGCTTCGCGGTCGGCGTCGGCCTGCAACGCGAATACCCCGCGCAGCTGCCCCTCGACGAGGCACTGACCCCGGCGGGCTTCGCCCTGCGCGATCGAATCGCCAATTCCTGTGTGGACGACATCATTTCGGCCGGAGCGAACCATCGCATCAGCGAGATGTTCCACACCAGCATCGAGAACGATCCGGTCCTGATCGCCACATTCCATGAGAATGCGCTGGAGATCGCCCCCGAACTCATCCACGCCCCGCTCTACATGTGGCACGGCGCCAATGATCAGGTCCCCCTCGATCTGACCCTCGCCACCGCCGGTCGCTACTGTGCCGCCGGAACCCCGGTCCAGTTCGACATCATCGGCGGAGCGGATCACGCCACCGCCATCTTCCCCGGCTCGATCAGTGCCTTCAG
Organism: Nocardia sp. NPDC051030; assembly: GCF_040683015.1. Lineage (NCBI taxonomy): Bacteria > Bacillati > Actinomycetota > Actinomycetes > Mycobacteriales > Nocardiaceae > Nocardia > Nocardia sp. NPDC051030. Next base: position 550,074 of record NZ_JBFBCD010000004.1, read on the forward strand.
CTACCTCGGCGACCGCTTCGCGGGCCTGGCCCCGCCGTCGAACTGCCGCTGACGACTCGAACAGCTCGAAACGACTCGGCCCCACTCACATTCGTGAGCGGGGCCGAGTCGTTATCGGGGACGTCGTTGTCCCGGGAACCCGAATCTCAGTGTGCGAGAACGGGCTCGCCCTCCGAGGGCTCCGGAACCTTGTTCGGCATGATCAGGCCGGTGAGCACCGCGCCGACCAGGAAGATCCCGGCCGCCCACCCGAAGGCGGTGGTGTAGCTGTGCACGGCCGCCTCGGCCATGGTCAGCTTGGTCGGCGGAACATGGTCGGACACATAGTTACTGAACGAGGTGGCAGCGAGGGTGCTCAGCAGCGCGGTGCCGATGGAACCGCCGACCTGCTGGCTGGTGTTCACCATGGCCGAGGCCACGCCCGCGTCGGTGTGGTGCACGCCGGAGGTCGCGCCGATGAACGCGGTGGACATGGCGGTACCGAGGCCGACACCCATCAGGATGAGGCTGGGCAGGATGTGGGTGGCGTAGGCGGTGTCCACGCCGATCCGGGTCAGCAGCGCCATACCCAGTGTGGCGAGCAGGAATCCGACGACGAGGGTGACCTTCGGACCCACCTTGGGCACCAGCAGCGACGGCACCGTGGTGGACGATGCAACCATGCCGGCCACCATGGGCAGGAAGGCCACACCGGTGATGATCGGCGAGTATCCCAGCTGCTGCTGCATGTAGTAGGTCAGGAACAGGAACATGGCGAACATGCCGATGGCAGTGAGGAATACAGCGGTGTAGGACGCGCCGCGGGTGCGGTCGAGCACCACGCGCAGCGGCAGCAGCGGATTGCGCACCCGCGCCTCCAGCGCCACGAACAGCGCCAGCAGCACCGCGCCGCCGATCAGGAAGCCCAGGGTGGCCGGCTTGGTCCAGCCGTCGGATTCGGCCTTGGAGAAGCCGTAGACGATGGAGAACAGGGCCGCGGTCACCGTGATGGTGCCGGGGAAGTCCAGTTTGGGTCGCTCGGTGGCGGTGTGCTTGGCCAGCAACAGGATCGCGCCGACCAGTGCGACGGCCGCGAAGACCAGGTTCACGTACATGACCCAGCGCCAGGACGCCCACTCGGTGAGCGCGCCGCCGAGCAACAGGCCGAGTGCGCCACCGGCACCGGCGATCGCGCCGAAGATGCCAAAGGCCTTGGCCCGCTCGGAGGGTTCGGTGAAGGTGACGGTCAGCAGCGACAGCGCGGCGGGCGCGAGCAGCGCGCCGAACACGCCCTGCGCGACACGCGCACCAACGAGCACCTCGAAGTTGGCCGCGGCACCGCCGACGGCAGAAGCAAGGGCGAATCCGACCAGGCCCGCAATGAAGGTGGTGCGGCGGCCGAACAGATCGGAGAGGCGTCCGCCGAGCAGCAGCAGGCTGCCGAAGGCGAGGGCGTAACCGGTGACGACCCACTGCCGGTCCGAATTGGAGAAGCCGAGATCCAGCTGAGCCTCAGGTAGAGCGATGTTCACGACGGTCGCATCGAGCACAACCATCAACTGGGCGACGCCGAGTACGGCGAGTACCCACCAGCGCATGGCATGCGAGCCGCGGCGGCCGTTGTCGACCGGGGCGGCCACGTCTTTCTCTAGTGCTGTGGTCATGGTGTTTTCCTCGTCCCCTAGGATTAGCGGAGAAGCGGCCTCCGCATCGACTTAAGCTATCATCTAAACGGAGAGAAGTCCTCCGGATAATCCCGATTGCTGTTAGGATCAGCGTGTGAATCACGTCACCACCGCGCCCCCACCTCGGCGTCTGCGCGCGGACGCCGCCCGCAATCAACAGCGCATCATCGCGGCCGCCCGCGAGCTGTTCGCCGACCGTGGCCTGGAGGTCACGCTCGACGATGTGGCCGAGCGGGCCGGAGTCGGCGTCGGCACCGTTTACCGCCGGTTCGCCAATAAGCAGGAGCTCATCCTCGAGGTCTTCGACCAGATGGTCACCGAACTGGCCCAGGCGGTCGACACCGCGCTGCACCACTCGGACCCCTGGCAGGGCCTGGTGGATCTGTTCGAGTACTCCTGCAAGCACATGGCGGGTAACCGCGGCTTCGGCGAGGTCGTGCTCGAAATGCACGACAGCATGGAGCGTTTCGTCTGTATGCGGGATCGGATCCGGCCCGGCATGCAGGCCGTCATCAATCGCGCCAAGGACGTCGGGGCCTTGCACACGGATATCGAGGCGGGTGACTTCTTCGCCATGGTGAACATGGTGGACGCGGTCGCCGGTTTCGCCCGGCCGGTGAATCCCGATGTCTGGCGGCGCTATATGACCGTCATTCTCAATGGCGTGCGCGGCGACGGCGTGGCTCGCATGCCGCTCACGCAACCCGCCTTGACCGAAGACGAGGTGGATCGCGCCAAGGAGGCCATGTACGCGTGCCGGAAACGGTAGCGCGTCTCACACTCCCGGTTTAATGTTGGTCGCATGACCAACTCTTGGGCGAATTGGGCCGGAGATCAGAGCTGTACTCCGGCGTCCATCGTCGAACCGGGCACGCCCGAGGAAGTCGCCGCCGTGCTCGCACAGGCCGAGGTGGCCGGGAACACCGTGCGCGTCGCCGGATCGGGGCACTCCTTCACCGAGACCGTGCTGACCGACGGCACCCTGATGCGGTTGAACAAGCTCGACCGCATCCTCTCGGTGGACCGCGAGAGCGGGCTGGCCCGCGTCGAAGCGGGCATCACGCTGAATGCCGCCAGCAATGCGCTGCACCCGATGGGCCTGGCCTTCCCCAATCTCGGCGATATCGACGTGCAATCGGTCGCGGGCGCGACCGCCACCGGAACCCACGGCACCGGCGCGAAGCTGCAGAACCTCTCCGCCGCACTGCAATCGGTGGAACTCATGCTGGCCGACGGCAGCCGGGTCGAGCTCAATGAGCAGACCGATCCGGACGGCTGGCGCGCCGCGCGCGTGAATATCGGCGCGCTGGGCGTGGTCACGGCGGTCACACTGCAAATGGTGCCGTCGTTCGTGCTCGAGGGAATCGAACGGCCACTGCCCGTGGAAGAGGTCCTGGCCGACCTCGACGCCCACGTGGATGGCAACGAGCACTTCGAGTTCTACATGTTCGCGCACAGCCCGCTGGCCATGACCAAGCGCAATAACACCGTGGACCTGCCGGAGCAGCCGCGCGGCAAGGCCGTGGACTGGTTCTCCGACATCCTCATGACCAACTACACCTTCGACGCGCTGTGCCGTCTCACCCGGCGTTACCCGAGCGCCATCCCGACCGTGCAGCGCGCCGCCGCCTACGCGGGCAGCTACCGCCGCCAGGTGGAGCGCAGTTACCGAGTGTTCGCCAGCCCCCGCCTGTTCCGCTTCACCGAGATGGAATACGCCATCCCGCGCGAGCATTCGATCGATGCGATCCGCGAGATCAAGGACATTGCCAGGCATTTCGACACCGCCATGCCGATCGAGGTGCGCTGGGTCGCCCCCGATGACGCCTTCCTCTCCCCCGCCGGTGGCCGCGACACCTGCTACATCGCCGTGCACCAGTACCAGGGCATGAATTACGAGCCCTATTTCCGCGCCTGCGAGCGGGTTTTCGACCGCTACAACGGCCGCCCGCACTGGGGCAAGCGGCACTTCCAGACCGCCGAGACCCTGGCCGAGCGCTACCCGGACTGGGATAAGTTCGCCGAGGTCCGCAAGCGTTTCGACCCGAAGGGCCGCTTCACCAACGCGTACATCGAGCGCGTGTTGGGCCCGATCGGCTGAGCCGTCCGTAGAACACCGCCGATGGGCCGAGGGATTCTCCCTCGGCCCATTCGTTATTGGGCACGGTTGGCCGATCCGACTATGATCGGTTGCTGAAAGATCGCTGCTTTAGCAGTTCTGCTCGTCGGACTGTCCTGGATGCGCGCCCGACCGGGGCGTGACCATACGCAAGGAGGTTTCGATGTCTTCTTTCGGTGACAACATCAATGACGCTGCCAATGAGGCGAAGGACGCGGCAGGGGACGCGCGCGACGCCGCCTCGGACGCGGCAGGCAAGGCCCAGGGCGCGGCGGAGCAAATGGAAGACAAGCTCAAGCATGCGGCGGAGGACGTCAAGGAGAAGGTCGGCGGGTTCGTCGACAAAATGAAGGAACGGCTCGGCGGCTCGAAGTAGGAGCACCCAGATGCCGACGAACGATACATTCGGCGATCAGGCCGAAGCGGCGGCGGGACAGCTGGCCGAGAAGGCCAGCGCCGCCTCCGCCGAACTCGCCGACAAGGCCGCCAATGCGGCGGCCGAACTCGCCGATATGGCAAAGGCATTCGCCGACAAGATCAATACCGAGGATCTGCAAGGCACCCTCGAGGCGGTGCGCGCGAATCTCGAACACGCCGCCCAGGACGTCATGGCGGCGGTCAACGAGATCGTCACCGCCATGAAGGACAAGGTCGGCGGAAAGTAGTTCAGGCAACCCCGATCCCGGGCTCGACGGCCCGGGATCGGGGTTGTTCCGCATCTCCAACCGGCTCGATCAACCCACCACGGAGGACATTCCACGTGAGCGCACCGCCGAATAGTTCCTCCGAACGATCCGGTCGGTCATCCGACGCCGCCGAACCGGCCCCGGCCCATCATTCGGCGTCGCTCGCGCCCAGGGTGTTCTGGCCCGCGGCCATTGTGGTGACGGCATTCACCGTGTACGCCATCGTCTTTCGCGATACCGCAGCCGATCAGGCGAAAGCCTTGCAGGACAATGTGATCAGCGGGCTGGGGTGGTACTACATCGTCCTGGTGACGCTGTTCGTGGTGTTCGCGATCTGGCTGGGCGTGGGCCGCTTCGGCGATATCACCCTCGGCGATGATGGCGAGCGCGCCGAATACACCATGGGCGCTTGGCTTTCCATGCTCTTCGCGGCGGGCATGGGTATCGGCCTGGTGTTCTGGGGCGTGGCCGAACCGCTGTTCCACTTCGACGATCCGCGCCCGGGCGTCGGCGAGACGACCGCACAGCGCGCGGATGCCGCCATGGTGCAGACCTTCCTGCACTGGGGAATTCACCCCTGGGCCATCTATGTGGTGGTGGGCCTGGCCATCGCTTACTCGATTCACCGCAAGGGACGACCGGTGTCGATTCGCTGGTCGCTGGAATCGCTGGTGGGCGACCGGATTCGGGGCTGGCGCGGGGATGTCATCGATGTGGTCGCCGTGATCGGCACCGTATTCGGTGTGGCGACCTCGCTCGGGCTGGGCATTCTCCAGATCTCGGCCGGGCTGAATTACCAAGGCTGGCTGCATGAACCGGGTAAGGGCTTGCAGGTGGTGCTGATCGTGGTGGTGACGGCACTGGCCACGGTGTCGGTGGTGACCGGCGTGGACAAGGGCATCAAGCTGCTGTCGCAGGCGAATATGGGCGTGGCGGGCATGCTGCTGTTGTTCGTGCTGGTGGCCGGTCCGACCCTGTTCATCGTCAATGACCTGGTGCAGAACCTCGGCGCGTACCTCCAGAGCCTGCCCAAGATCAGCCTTTACACCGGGGCCACCGAGGGTCCGACCGGCACGGCGTGGACGCAGCAGTGGACCGTGTTCTATTGGGGCTGGTGGATTTCCTGGGCCCCGTTCGTGGGTGTGTTCATCGCGCGCATCTCGCGCGGGCGGACCGTGCGGGAGTTCGTGGCCGGGGTGCTACTGGTGCCGACATTGCTGACCTTCGTCTGGTTCGCGGTGTTCGGCGGCGCGGGCCTGCATCGCGAAATGTTCGGCGGCGGTGGGCTGATCGGGCCGGACGGGCCCGACCGCGACAGCGCGCTGTTCGCCCTGCTGCACACCCTGCCGGGCGGATCCCTCACGGCCGGTCTCGCGATTCTGGTGATCGTGCTGTTCTTCATCACCTCCGCGGATTCGGGCGCGCTGGTGGTGAGCATGCTGACCTCGGGAGGCAATCCGTCGCCGCCGACCTGGAGCCGTGCGTTCTGGACCTGCGCGCAGGGTGCGGTGGCGGTCGCGCTGCTGGTGGCCAGCGGCAGCGGCACCGCGGCGCTGACCACCGTGCAGACGGTGGCGATCCTGGTCGCACTGCCGTTCAGCGTGGTCATGCTGGCCATGTGCGCGGCCTTGGTTCGCACCTTCCGGGCCGAACGCGGAAGCTGAAGTGGCGGATTCATGTGATCACCGTCAACCTCTAGAGTTGAACGCGGATAATCACACGGTGCTCGTCGAATGAACAGTCTCGGATTGGATTACGCAGCGTCATGCTCAAGGGTTTCAAAGGCTTCCTGATGAGGGGCAATGTCATCGACCTCGCGGTGGCGGTGGTCATGGGTACCGCCTTCACCGCGATCGTCACCTCGGTGACGAAGGGGCTGATCGAGCCGCTGCTCGCCACCATCGGGGGCAATAGCGAATTCGGCTTCGGCGTGCAGTTGATGGCCGACAAGCCGTCCACGTTCATTGCGCTCGGGCCGATCATTACCGCGATCATCAACTTCGCGACCGTGGCGGCGGTCCTGTACTTCGTGCTCATCCACCCGATGAGCATCCTCAAGTCGCGGATGATCAAGCCGGAGAAGGTGAAGGCCGATCCCACCGAGCTCGAGCTGCTCGCCGAGATCCGCGATCTGCTGGCCAAGCAGAACAGCAATGCGTCCGAAGCGGCCTTCGGGGCGCACGGCGCGACCGGCCTGCATCGCGGCTACACCCCCGAGCCCCCGGCCAACCCGCAGGGTCAGTACCCCGAACCCTCGCGGAATCTTCGGGGGTAGCCCGGACCGCTCGTATGACAGCGCCCGCCGCGATCCTCGCGGCGGGCCGCTCTCATTCGAACGCTGTCATTTGCCTGCCTTGTAGTCTTAGCCACGCTGTTGCCGTGAGCTGAGATCACCGAATCGAGGAGGCGGGAACGTGGGCTCCACCCCGAGTACCAGCCGGTGGGCCATGCTCGCCGTGTTGTGTGCGAGCTTGTTGCTGGTCGCCATGGACGCCACCATTCTGAATGTCGCGCTGCCCTCGCTGATCGACCACATGGAACCCAGTCCCATGGAACAGCTGTGGATCGTGGACCTGTACGGGCTGGTACTGGGCGGTCTGCTCATCACCTGCGGGGCGATCGGTGACCGGTTCGGGCGCAAGCGATTGTTCATTGCCGGATTCGTACTGTTCGGGCTGGCCTCGGTGGTCGCGGCCACCGCGCACGCGCCCGCGCAGCTGATCGCGGGGCGGGCGCTGCTCGGGGTGGGCGGCGCGATGGTGATGCCGTCCACGCTCTCGCTGATTCGCAATATCTTCACCGACGACCGGGAACGCACACTCGCCATCGGCATCTGGGCCTCGGTGGCGGGTGCGGGCGCGGCGATCGGCCCGCTGGTCGGCGGTCATCTGGTGGAGGCGTTCGGGTGGTCGGCGGCATTCTGGCTGAATGTTCCCGTGGTCATCGTGACTGTGGCGGCCGGACTGTGGCTGCTGCCGGAGTACCGTGCCCCGCAGCACGGCAGCTTGGATTGGTTCAGCGCGGTGCTGTCGGTGCTCGGCATCATCGCACTGGCCTGGGGCATCAAGCATGTGGCCAAGGGCAATCCGGCCCCGGTCGATCTGCTGATCTTCGCGGCCTCGGTGCTGCTGCTCGGGTTGTTCGCCTACCGGCAGCTGCGTTCGCCGGATCCGCTGCTGGATGTGCGGCTGTTCCGCAATCGCGCCTTCACCGCGGCCGCGCTGGGGACACTCATGGCCATGCTCGCCATCGGCGCGGCGCTGTTCCTGATCTCCTTGTGGCTGCAATACATTCACGGTTACACGCCGTCGGAGGCGGGCCTGCGCACGCTGCCCGCAGCCATCGCCACCCTGCTGGGATCGCTGTCCACGCCGTGGCTGCTGCAACGAGTGAGCGTGCGAGCGCTCATGACATTCGGATTGGGCGCGCTGGCAATCGGTTTCACCGTGCTGGCCGCAGTTCCGGAAACCACCTACCCCCTGGTCGCCATGATCCTGGTCGCGCTCGGCATCGGTGACGGTATCGCGATCACCACGGCCGCGGCCGTATTGGTGTCGGCGGTGCCGCCGGAGCGGGCCGGGCAGGCGGGTGCGGTGGAGGAGACCAACTATGAGCTCGGCATCGGTCTCGGCGTGGCGCTGCTGGGCAGTATTCACGGCCGGTTGTTCGTCAACCATATGATCGGCCTCCCATTGCAGGGTGATCAACTCGAGACGGCCCGTGGGTCGGTCGGCGGAGCGGCATACATCGCGGATCAGATCGGCGGCACGACCGGCGCGCGGGTGCTCGAAATAGCCCAGCAGGCTTACGATTCCGCGCTGACCACCACCTCGTGGATCTCCGCGGCAATGGTGGGCGCGGTCACGGTGCTCACCTTCGTGCTGGTACCCAAGGGCTTCAAGGCCACCGCAGCGCATTGAGGACGCGGCATCGGCTCCGGCGCGCGGCGATCCGCCGGGCCCAGACCGCCAACAGCAGCCGCGGCACCGGAGTCAGGACGGCGCGCGTTTTCCCGGTGGAACCGTCTTCCATTACGCCAGAACGACTTTCAACTGCCTCAGACCGGAGCGAATGCGGGCCTTCACGGCCGGGAGGCCGATGCCCAGGCGGGCGGCGACCTGCGGATAGCTGAGGCCGCCGTAGAAGGCGAGCACCACGGATTCGCGCTGACACGGGGTGAGGGCGGCCAAACCCGTTCGGACGGCGCGTTCTTCGTGGCGGCGCATGATCTCCTCGGTGACGACATCGATCTCCGGACGGTAATCGACTATGCCCCAGCGGTTCTCGTGTCCGGCGGCGGTGGACTCGCGGCGCACCCGGTCCACGGCCTGATGGTGCGCCAGGGTGGTGAGCCAGGTCAGGGCATTGCCGCGCCGCGGGTCGAAGGCGGCGGCGCTGCGCCATACCTGCAGGTAAACCTCATGGCAGGTCTCCTCGGCATAGCCGGGATCGCGGACTATGGGCAGGATGCGGGTATAGATCAGACCGCGGGTCATGCGGTACAGCTCGGCAAAGGCGGCACGATCGCCGGTGGCGACAGCGGTGAGAAGCAGGTCGTACTGGCTGGCGCGGCGAGCATATTGGCCGGTACGGCCTGGGGGACGGGCTGGACGGTCGGATAGCGCCGGCGACGGCGCGGAATCATGCTGTGCTCGTGACACGTTCACGCTTGCCCCCAGGGTGACGGGTATGAATGCAGACCGGTCGACTGAACCGTCGGGTACTGGGACGGCCACCAGCCGTGAACGGCTGATGAAGTCTTCACTGTTGTTTCCGCTGCGGCATTTTCGAAACCGGCCGGGGACAGGGGCTTTCGGTTCCGCCAACTGTCCAGGCTACTCTCCCGCTTCGGCGTGTCGGATTAGATCCGCAGTCCCAGTTCGACAATGCCGTGCGCCACCGCGTGCACGGTCACCCGATTGCGGCGGGCATGGGCGCGAATCAGTTCGAAGGCGGCGTCGGGCGTGGTGTGCTTGGCATGCGCGATGACGCCCTTGGCCTGCTCCACCACGACCCGGCTGACCAGTGCGTGCTGGAGCTGTTCGGTCACGCGGCGGTGCCGCTGCACCAGATTCGTGGTGACAATGTGACCGGTCGCCATGCCCGCGAGCAGGGTCGCGACCGAGAGGTCCTGGGCCGACCAGCGGCGCTCTCGTAGCGAATACAGGCTCAGCACACCGACTTCGGTGTCATCGAGCCGCATGGGGATCGCCGCGACCGATGAAATACGGTGCTGCACAGCAATACTCGCGTACTCAGGCCAGATATCGTGGTAGCGGCCGATATCGGTGACGGTGACCGGTGCGCCCCGGGTCTGCGCGACCACTCCGGGGCCCCGGGCGCAGTCGCGTTGGCAGACTTCGAGATCGAGGAGTTCCTCGGGCAGGCCGCCGAAGTGGTCCGACCGGTCGGACCGGTGCTGATCGCCGTGCGGCTTATCCGGTGATAGCTCCGGGGATAACGCCACAGTGACCCCGCCCGGCGCCAGCACCTCGACCGCGCTGCGCATCAACTCGTCCACGATATGCGGCAACTCGTGTGCCGCCGGTAACAGCCGCGCGAACCTCGCCAGCACCGCCACCAGCAACTCACTCTCGGACACCGCCATCACCCCGCAAGGACGAGCGCCGGAAGCGTCCGCCACGAAAGTACTGTGCCGCATTTGCCGTCAGTTCATCGTATGGTCCGACGACTGCTTCGCGGAACAGTTGCGGGTTATTCGGCCTCGATCGCTATACACCTGTCCACCACCAGCTGCGACACCTCCACCAGCGAAAGCCCGTGGGTGAAGGCATATCCGCGCAGGCGGGCATAGGCATCGCCGATCTCGATGCCGAGCTGGGCGCTGGTGATCCCCGCCGCCTGATGAATCCGCTGACTCGACGCGGGCTGCGCCCACTGCCCCGTCCCGTCCGCAGCGGTCAGCACCAGACTGGCCGTCACCAGATCGGCGATATGCAGGGCGGCCGCCAGCATTCGCGGCCCGGGGCGTCCGACCGCATCGCGGTACAGATCCACCGCGCCGAGCCGAATCGTGCCCAGCCGCAGCGGGACCGCCAGCAGCGACCCGGACACCCGAGCACCGGCAAGGGCCTCGACGAATCCCGGCCAGTGCTCGCAATCGGAGGCGAGATCGGTGACGACCACCGGTGCCCCATCCGCCACCGCCGATACCGCCGGGCCCTCCCCCGCCGTGGCCTGCGCCGCCTCCACCCGATCGGCGAATTCGTCACTGGCGCACCAGGGTTGCATACCGGCGTCGCGCTCCTCCAGCACGATGGCGGCGCGCCGCACGGGTAACACGCGCACGCAGGCCGCGCACACCGCCGTCATCCCGCCACCGGAATCCCGTACGGCACGCAGGAACTGGCCGGTCAACTGGTCGAACTGTGAGGTACTCATGAACGAACCGCCCCAAGATCATCGCTTGTGCGATGAGTTATTCGACGCCCAGGGCCAATCCTGCCGTCACAGCTCTACAACAACCAGGGCCGAAGGGCTCTTACCGCCTCCCCGAATATTCAACGCCCGGCTGGAGTCCCGTTGACCGTCGTGCACGCATGGTGCGGGTGGGTGCCGCCGCGCACCCAGATCGGGCCGCTCACGCCCTTCTCCGGGTCTTCCACCAGGCCAATGGATTTGGGGAGGTCCGGTTCGAACGGGGTGCGGGAGGCCCGATTCCAGGCGATGAGGCGATCTGCGTGGACTTACTCCACCAGCGCGCCCGGAGTGGTCTTGTGCGACACGCCTAGGCGGTGCAGCCCCCGCAGGTCGTACGCATGGGTGGCGACCGCGCCCAGCACCAGTCCGAGGGCCAGCCCGAACACCGTCATCCAGATGCCGGTGCCGAGCCCCGACTGGAGATGCGCGTCGAAGAACAGGATGGAGCGCACCGCCAGGTAGATCTGGTGCATCGGCTCGAAGTGCGCCAGGTAGGCGATATAGCGCGGGGTCGCCTCGATCGGAATGGTGCCGGAGGAGGACGGCAGGCCCAGGATCACGAACACGATCATGTTGACCAGCAGCCCGGCGGTGCCGAACGCCGCCAGGATCGACAGGCCCGTCACCGATACCGCGCTGATGGCCAGCGTGCCGTACAGGAACAGCGCCAGCGGGTGGTCGATCGGCATATCCATCAATGTGGCGATGCCGAGGAAGATGCCCGAGATGATGGGCGCGGCGATCACGGCCATGGCCCACTTCACGATCAGCGTGCGCCAGCGGCTGATGGCCACCGGTTGCAGATGCCGGTACCAGGGCCCGTATTCGGCCGGGACATAGCCGAGCACATTGTCGACCATGGCGTGAATGATCAGGGCGCAGCTGAATCCGGAGAACAGCAGGATGAGCGTGTAGAAGAAGGCCGACAGGCCCTGGCCCGTGCCCTCCGGCAGCGGACGGTACGGGCTGACCACGACATCGATGGGCTTGGCAAGCTGCAAGCGCGCCGCACCGCTGAGTTCGGTGGGAGCCGCGCCGGGCGCGGGCTGGAGTTTCGCCTTGACCTGCTCGGTGAGCTGGGTGCCGACGGTGGCATTGACCTGCTTCATGGCGCGATCGGTGACGCGCTGCACGATCTGTGAGGCGTAGGTACCGGCCCTCGGGTTGGTGTGCACCGAGATGACCGGCCGCTCCACATCGCCGGGCACCACCGAGGCGGCCGCGAGAATCGACAGCCGCTTGCTGAAGTCACTGGGAATGACGATCGCGCCGTAGATCTGCCCGTCCTGCAATTGCCGCCGGGCCTCGTTCCATCCGATCAGCCGCAGGTCGATCTTGTCGGCCGGGATCTTCGAGGTCAGCGCGTCGGAGATCTGATCGCCGATATTGACCGTGCGCCCGTCGAGCACATCGCCGTCATCCGAATTGACCAGTGCGACCGGGAAGTCGTGCAGGTTCTTGTCCGGATCGGAGGTGTAGCCGAGGTACATGGTGCCCATCAGCGCCGCGAGCAGGGAGACCACGAAGACGGGGACGATCCAGCCGCGCAGGGGTACGCCGGGTCGATCGCCTTTCACGACACTGTCTTTCGCCATGACGGCAAATGTAGGCAGCGACTACAAAGTAGTCAATGCCAACATCCCCGAGTGTGTCCTATATCCTGCTCTCACCATGCCCATCGTCAGCTCGCGCTCCTATCACCACGGCGACCTGCGTGCCGAACTACTGCGCCACGCCGAGGCTCTGCTACGCCGCGCCGGGGTGGACGGGTTGTCGCTGCGGCAGCTCGCGCGCGACACCGGGGTCAGTCACGCCGCGCCGAGCCGGCACTTCCGCGATAAACAGGCGTTGCTGGACGCGCTGGCCGTGGCCGGATTCGAGCGGCTCGGGGAGACCTTCGAGGAGGCCGCGGCGACAGGCACTCTCCTGGATCGGCTGCGTGCCATGGCCCGCGCCTACCTGCGTTTCGCCATCGACAATCCGGCCCTGCTGGCGCTCATGTTCGCGCGCAAGCATCGGCAGACGCCCGCCATCGAGGAGGCGGTGACGCACGCCTTCGCCACGCCGTTCAGCATGATCGCCGATGGTCAGGCGCGCGGCGAGGTGGTACCCGGCGACCCCCGGCGCATCTGCCTGTCGGCGGTGGCCGCACTCCAGGGCCTGGCCGCTTTCGTCGGTTCCGGGTTCATTCCGGCCGAGGAGGCGGACAGCCTCTTCGAGGAGACCGTGACGCATTTGCTGGACGGGTTGCGTCCCCGTCGCTGAATCCGTAACGCCTGCCGATACCTTGGTATGCGTGAAGTTCGAGGGCAGACGGTGACCACCATCGCGGGCAGACAGTACGGCGGCCGCGCCGTCACCGAGCGCAAAGCCGAACGCCGACAGCGGTTCCTCGACGCGGCCATCCGCATCTTCGGCGAGCGCGGCTACGCCAACTGCTCACTCGCCGACGTGTGCGCCGCCGCGAGCCTGTCCAAGCGCCAGTTCTACGAGGAGTTCGAGACCCGCGAGGACATCCTGGTCGCGGCCTACGACCAGATCCAGGACGAGGCCACCGCGGCCCTTGCCACGGCCCTGAGCGATGTCGGCCCGAATCCGAACGCGAAAGACACCGTCACCCGGGTGCTGTCCTCCTTCCTCGTCTCGATCGGTTCCGACCCGTATCGCGCCAAGCTGGCCTTCGTCGAAGTGGTCGGCGTGAGCGAGCGCATGGAGCAGCACCGCCGGGCCCGCCGCCACCGGTGGACCGACGTCCTACTGATGTCGGTGGAACCGCTCGCCGGTGCGGGAGCGCACGCCCGCGTCAATCCGGAGCTGGCCATCAGCGCGCTGATCGGCGCGGTCAATGGCCTCGCTCACGAATGGCTCCTCTCCGACCCGCGACCGCCGGTCTCGGACCTGGTGGAACTGCTCGTGCCCATGGCGCTTTCCCTCATCGCCCGCGACTGACCGACGCGGCTACATCAGGTTCCGCATGAAGTAGGTGTACTCGAGGGCGTTGGTGCGGGCCTTCTCGTCGATATTCGCGCCCGCGCCGTGGCCGCCCTGGGTGGCCTCGTAGAACAGGTACGGGTCGCCGAGCTCGGCTAGTCGGGCGGCGAACTTGCGGGCATGTTGTGGCCCGACACGGTCGTCCTTGGTGGTGGTCCAGATGAACGGTTCCGGATACTTCACGCCCGACTTCAATTGGGTGTAGGGCGAGATGGATTCGAGGAACTTCCGTTCGTCCGGGTTGGCAACGGAACCGTATTCGCCCACCCAGGACGCGCCCGCCGCGATCTGCTCGAAGCGGACCATGTCCAGCAGCGGAATCCCGATATCGACGGCATTCCAGAGTTCCGGATGCTGGGTGAACTCGACGCCCATGAGCAGGCCGCCATTGGACTGCCCCTGAATCCCCAGATGCCTCGGCGTGGTGATGCTGCGGGCAATGAGATCGTCGGCCACTGCGGCCAGATCGCTGAATGCCGTCTGCCGCTTGGTCTTCAGGGCGGCATCGTGCCAGGCCGGGCCGTATTCGCCGCCGCCGCGAATATTGGCGATGACATACGCGCCGCCGTGCTCGAGCCACGCCTTGCCCAGCAGGCCGTTGTAGCCGGGGGTCGAGGAGATACCGAAACCGCCGTACGCGTACATGATGGTCGGGTTGGAGCCGTCGTACTTCATATCGGCGGCATGCACGATGAAGTAGGGGATCTGGGTGCCGTCCGGGGCGGGGGCCTTGATCTGCTCGACCACGAAACGGGACGAATCGAACCGCGCGGGTGCGGATTTCACCGGATTCGCCGCGCCGGTCGCGGTGTTCACGCGCCAGATGGTGGCCGGGTCCAGTAGCGAGGTCACCGACAGATACGCGATATCGCCCCGAGTGTCCGAATCCACGGCGGTGACGGTCGCATTGTCCGGCAAGGGGATCGGCGCTCCGGTCCAGGTGCCGTCGGGCTGCGGGGTGTAGACGGTGGCGCGGCCCTTCACGTCGTAAAGCGAGGTCAGCACCAGGTGATCACGGGTGGTCAGCACGCTCTGCACCGTCTCCTGCGGGCCGGGCGCGTAGACGAGGGTGGCCCGCAATTGCTCCGGGTCCTTGGCCATTTCACTCGCATCCAGCGAAATCAGCGATCCGGATCCGAAGGTGGCACCACCGGTGGTCCAGTCCTGGCGCAGCGATACCAGCACCCGATTGCCGACCATGCCTTCCACGTCGGCCTTCGGCGGCAAGGCCAGCCGGACGGGCTGCCCATCGCCGCCGAGCAGGCTGTATTGCACCTCGTAGAAGGTCGGGCGGCGCACCACCAGACCGACTCGTTTGCCGCTGCCGCTGTCCAACACCACCGGCGCGGTGCCCAATCCGTCGGACTGCTCACCGCGCACGAGCTCCACGGCCTGATCCAGCGACTGCCCCCGCTGCCAGCGCTTGACGACATACGGATAGCTCGAGACGGTCTTCTCCCCCGGCTGCCATTCCCGCGACACCAGCAGCGTGTCGGCGTCCAGCCATGAGGTGTACTGCTTGCCGCGCTCGAGCACGAACCCGTCCGGCACGAATTGCCCTATGGACCGGTCGAATTCGCGCACGGTGACCGCGTCCTCACCGCCCTCGGACAGCTGCACCAGACAGTGGATGCGAGTCACCGGATCGCAGTCCATCCCCTCCCACACCCAGTTCCGGCCCTCCGCCTTGGCCAGCGCGTCGAGGTCCAGCACGGTCTTCCACTGTGGTTGTGCCGATTCGTAATCCGCGACCGTGGTTTCCCGCCAGATGCCGCGCTGATGTTCGGAGTCCTGCCAGAAATTACCGATCACGTCATTCACGAAGCGTGGGTTCGGCAGCCGATCGGGCGCATTGCCGATCGCCGTGGCCTGCGCCAGATTGTCGGCATAGCGCGAGTCCTTCTCCAGGATCCCGAGCGTCTTGGCATTCTCCGCCGCCACCCAGGACTGCACGCGCGGACTGTCCAACTCCTCCAGCCACTGATTCGAATCCCGGGCGGCGTCCGATCCCCCGCACGCCGCCAGCAGTACCGCCGCCATGGCCGCAATACCGGTCCGCCAACCCATTCCATACCGAGACAGACGCATGAATATCCCCCAATTGACGATGATCATGTGACTAGCCACGCCCATCCCCAGGCGTCATCGAGCACACTACCGGCAGCCACCGACGAAACTGTCGGTGCGCAACGGCAAAATCGTGCACATGACGGATGAGGACACGTGGTCGGTGCCCGCGGACTGGCGGGCGAAGGCGGAGCCGTTCCGCGGCCTGAACACCGTGCCGCCGCGGCGGATCGATCCGGATGGCCCGTCAGCATTGATGAAGATCCTCCGCCAGTACCGGGGCAGTATTCGCGCCGCCCTCGATACCGCCCGGGAGAACGGCCTGGGCGAGATCGCCGATGCCGGATACGCGTACTTCACCTCGGACAGCAGCGCTGAACCTGCTGGCGCGGCAGTAGTTTGGGCCATTGTCGAGCACGATATGTGGACCTGCTGCCGAGCGGTGGCGGGCACGCATGCCGAACATGTGGAGCGGGAGATCATCGACCCGTTTCTGGACAGCTGGCTGCTGGAGCACGGGTTGATGTTCGCCGCCGAAGCCGTGGTCCGCAGACGCGAACTCCGGTTGGCTCGACTGCAGTCAGCGGATCGCACGATATACACCGCGCTGAGCACGGTGGGCCCCGGCGATGCGGGCAACCGGTATCCCTTCGACCGCATGGCGCAACGGGTGCGAGCACACCTCGCCGCGGCACCGGACGACGAGTATCACGCTGTGGTGCAACGTTTTTCACAATTGCGCGCCGAGCCCGGCACGGTGTGGGCACGACTGGCCACCTCATATCTGGTTCCCGAACAGCAGGATTGGCTCGAGGCGGATCTCGCACTGGACGGGTTGGATCGCGACGCCAGCCCCTTGCAGATGCTGATCACCGCCGTGACGACGCCCGAGCAGCTCACCCGATTCTTGATGATCGCGCCGCCGCCCAGGCACTACGACCGCCGCGAGCAGCACTACAGCATGCTGACCCAGCTCGGCCCGGCAGCCGTGCCGCTGATCGTGCAGGACTTCAGCCAGACGGACCCGGTCGGCCGAGGCATCCAGTGGCTCGCAGGCATTCTCGGCCGGATACCGCAGGACGTGGCATACCTGGCGCTGCTCGACAGGATCGACAATAAGTACGTCGCGGCCGAGGTCGCCAAGGCGTCGGACAGGTATCCGCGGCGCGCCCTGCGATTGCTGTCCCGGCGGGCCGTGGAGTCGAGCTCGCCGGTGGTGATCCGAATTCTCCGGGTGCATGCGCACGCTCATCCGGAACTCATTGCCGAACACGCGGATCCGGCGGCCGTGCCATTGCTCGAGGCATCGACGCGGCTGCCCGATGCGAGTGCGGATCAGCTGCCGGAGGTCCTGACGGCCGAGCGCAAGGGCCGCTCCCCCAAACCCCCCACCTGGCTGGTGCCCGCGCTGCTACCGCAGATCCAATTGCGGGAGTCGCGCACCGCACTACCGGAAGCCGCTGCCGCACAGTTCATTACGATGCTGATGGCGGGCGGCACCGAGGGCGATCATCCCGGGTTGGCGACGGTGGCCGACACTGTCGACCCCGATTCCCTGGCCGAGTTCACGTGGGCGATCTTCGACGCCTGGCAGCTGGCCGCCTACCCGAGCAAGAGCGGCTGGGTGCTGCACGCGCTCGGACGGCTCGGCAATGACGACACCGTGCGGCGGCTCGTCCCGTTCATCACGCTATGGCCGAGCAAATCCGCGCATGCCCGAGCGCTCGAGGGAGTGAATACCCTGGCGGCCATCGGTGGTGAGGTGGCACTCATGCACCTGCACGCCATCGCCAAGCGGGCCCGCTCCGACAGTCTGCGCGCACGGGCCGCAGAGCACGTCGAAGTCATTGCCCGTGCACGGGGTTTGAGCGATGACGAGCTGGCCGACCGGGTCGTCCCGCATCTGGGCCTGTCCGGCGACAGCACGCTGACGCTGAATTACGGTGCGCGCCACTTCCATATCGGCGTCGATCAGGAAATGCGGCCCAGTGTGACGGCGGACGGTTCGCGGCTGCGCACCCTGCCGAAACCGAGTGCCGCCGATGATCCCGCACTCGCACCCGTCGCCTATCAGTCCTTCCGAGATTTCACGAAGGAACTGAAAACGGTGACCTCCGACCAGATCCGGCGGTTCGAGGCGGCCATGGTGGATGGCCGCCGCTGGCGGGCGGGCGCACAGCGCGAGCTGATAATCGAGCATCCCGTGCTGGGGCAGTTGGCGCGCCGCCTGGTGTGGGCCATTTTCGATACCGAGGGAACCGTGACCGGTTCGTTCCGGGTGGAAACCGATCGCACGCTCGCCGATCTCGGCGACGAGCGCTTCGAGCTTCCCGATGATGCGCTGGTCGGCGTGGCGCATCCCCTGCACCTCGGCGATTCGCTCGGGCAGTGGCGCGAATTGTTCGCGGATTACGAGCTGCTGCAACCGTTCGATCAGCTCGATCGCAGCCTGCACAGCTTCACGCCCGAGGAGTCGGCCTCGAATCGGTTGTCCCGCTTTGTGGATCGGCCGTTGGCCACCGGCAAGCTGTATGGACTACGACAGCGTGGGTGGGAACTGGACTACGACCGCATCTATCGCCGGTTCGGTATGTCACACCGGGTCTCGGTGCTCCTGGACCCGGGCATTCATGGCGGCTACCGCTATGAGGCCGAGCAGCAGCGCATTGTCGCGGTGGAGCTCAGTGGCGGCGAATTCGGTGCGCTGGATGCCATCGCCGCCTCCGAACTCCTGCGTCAGCTGGAGCGGCTGGCGGCGTGACGCCCGGCGCGGCGGCCGAAGAACGAGCCCGCGCCGAGCTGGGTGCCGCTGGCATAGCCCTTGCTGTCCTGGGCGAGGGTGGAGGAGGTCGCACCGGCCGCATACAGGCCGGGAACGGGTGAGCCATTGTCCCGCAGCACTTCTCCGTTCACCGAGGTGCGCAGGCCGCCGAGGGTGAATCCGGCGTACAGCGCCTTGCCCAGGGTCAGGTCGAACGCTCCCCAGGGTCCGGTGTCCTGCGGCTGGAGCCATTCGGGGCCCTTGTGGAAGTCGGGGTCCTCGCCCTCGCGGGCGTGCTCGTTGTAGCTGTCCAGGGTGGATTGCAGTGCTTCAGTGGGGATTCCGAGTGCCTCGGCCATTTCCTCGACGGTCTCCCAGCCGTCGATGAAGGGGGCGAGCGGGAATTCGGGCCGCTCCATATGGGCGGAGTCGACAATGAGATACGCGGCGGCGCCGGGCTGTTCGAGCACGAAGGCCGAGGTGCGCGAGTGGTAGGAGTCCTCGGCGACGAAGCGTTTGCCCTCGCGGTTCACAATTATTCCGGTGAGCAGCCGCGATGGCGGATACACCGGCGCGGTCACGAAGGCCTGATCCATATTCCGCACCGCGCCGCCCGCCGAGATGCCCAGCCGGATGCCGAGGCCGTCGTCATAGGTGGTGCCGAGCACGAACGGCTTCTCGGTCAGCCATGGCACGTGTTCGCCGACCATATCGGCGTTCATGACGAAGCCACCGGCGGCGAGCACCACCGATTTCGCCCGCACCGCACCGGTTTCGCCGGGTCGCCGCCATTGCACGCCGACCACCGTGCCGTCGGCGTCCACAATGAGGTGGGTCGCGCCGGTTTCGTACCAGACCTCGACGCCGAGCGCCGCGGCCCGCTTCACCAGCAGTTCGATCACCATGCCGGCGCCCTGAGTCTCACCGGGTACCGGCACCTTGTGCCCGCGCGGTGCGGGTACGGCCTGGTCGCGGTAGGGCCAGACCTTCTCATTGCCGGTGTACATGAGCCCTTGGGTGCCGGGCTGGATCACCGCTTTGGCGGGGTAGTAGCTGCGCTCGAATTCGAAGCCCAGGGCCTCCAGCCAGTCGAAATGCTCGACGCTGCCGTCGCAGTAGGCGCGAATCTTCTCGGGTTCCGGGTCGCGGGAGACCGACAGCAGATACTTGTACATCTCCTCGGCCGAGTCCGCCTGCCCGGTCGCCTGCTGAACCGCAGTACCGCCGCCGAGATAGAAGTGGCCACCGGCCAGGGCGGTGGTGCCGCCCGCGACTCCGGCACGTTCGAGGATCAGCACGCGTGCGCCCTGCGCGGCGGCTTCCACGGCCGCGCATCCGCCCGCGATGCCGAATCCGACGACGACCACATCGAATTCGCCGTTCCACTCGCCGATCGAGTCCGCTGCGACGATTTCCGGAATCTGTGCGCTCACGCCGCGTCCTTCTTGATCTTCTCGTAGAGCTTGCGCAGGTTCGGTCCGACCTCGGCGAGTTCGATGTACGGCACGCCCGCCGCGGCCCCGTCGAGGTAGGCGAATCGCATTTCGCCGCCCAGGCTGCCCTGCTGCACCACGCCAACGCCCTGTGCCGCAGCGTCTTTCAGCGCGGTGTCGAAATCTTCGGGCTCGAAGCAGATGTGGTGCAGGCCTGGTCCGCCGCGCTCCAGGAATTCGGCGTAGATGGAGGCTCCGCGCACGGGCTGGATGAGTTCGAGCTGGGTATCGCCCTGGTAGGTCATCGAGACGTGGGCGGTGAAGTCCGCGGGTTCGCCTCGGTAGGTCCAGTTTTCGGGGCCGAAGGCGACATCCGGTATGCGGGTCCACTTGCCTCCCCCGAGCATCGCGCCCAGGTATTTCTCGCTCGCCGCTATGTCCGTCACCACCCAGGCAATCTGGGTGACCGGTCCTCTGACCACACTCATCGCAACTCCACTCGCCGACTGAATGCAGTTAATCACATCCGCTTAAACCTCGGCTACTACTCGACCCCGGATTGATCGGCCGACGTCCGCCCCCGGTTGGTGATCCCGTAGAACACCGACACCAACAGGAACAGCACCAACGCCACCTCCGGCGCCACCAACCCGATCCCGATGCACACCGCGTAAACCAAGATCCCGGGCCAGGCCCGCCAACTCTCCCTGCGCGCGAACTCGGCGTCATACGGCGGCCGAAACATCTCCGGCCGCTTGATCAACCGAAACCACATAGGAGCCCAGGGGACGGTCATCATCACCCCGACGATTCCGTACAGGGTGACCGCGGTGACGGCATCACGATGCGTCCCATGCGTGATGTAATCCGCAACCACCGCGGTCGGGAACGGAATGATCGAAACCCCCAGCAACAACATCAGATTCCACCACCGCAGCGCATGATCGATACTGCGCAACCGCCCGAAGAAACTATGGTGGTTCATCCAGATCACGCCGATGGTCATGAACGAGGCCAAGTACGCCACATACGCAGGCCAAATATGCCCCAACGCCTCGAGCAGATGCCCCGGCTCATGCGGCGGAACGCGAATCTCCAGAATCAGCAAGGTAATAGCAATGGCCATCACCCCATCACTGAACGCCTCCACCCGAGCCGTCCCGGAGAGCGTCCCATTGGGCACCGGCTCGTCACTCATCGTCGAAGCCTAGCCCCACCGCGAAACCGCTTCCCCTCGAAAGAGATACCTTCTCTCACGGCGAAATCCCGGCCCTGCGAGCCGGGATTTCATGACGGTCCGTCAGGCGGCGCGCTCGACCTCCGTATCGGTGGTGGCCATCTCGTACACGGCGTCGGCGAGCACGTCCGGCGTGACCCGGCGAACCTCGGGGAGATCGAATCCGTCGAAGTGACCGGCGTCGAAAAGCTGTTCGGCGGCACTGCCTTTGATGAGACTGCCGATTTGCAGACTGCCGACACGGACACCACGCGCACGTACCTCGGCATCCGCGGCAACCAGGTAGTTGACCAGTCCCGCTTGCGGCACACCGACGCTGGCCAACCGGGCATTCGGCTGCCGCGCCGAGGATCCCTGCGCGAAAACAATTGCGCCTGAGCCTCGTTCGGCCATTGCCTGTAGCAAGGTGTGCAGCAGCTGAGCCGGAGTGAGCAGCCGCAGCGCGGCGGCGCGACTGACCGGGAATGGACCCATCCGTGTAGCGCGCCCGGATGCGGGCACAATGCGGGCACAATACGGCCGCCCGCCCTCAGGCGGCGTCGGTGTGACTTGTGAAGTGGACTCGGGTGGCGTCGGCGTCCAGGGCGATATTCAGGGTGGCGTCGAGGGCGTCCGCCAACTTGGCGAGCAGTGGGAGGGTGGGCATGGTGTCGGAGCCTTCGATACGCGAGATTTTGGCCTGAGTCAGGCCCGCGCGTTCTGCGAGTTCGTTCTGGGTGAGGCCGAGTTCGGTGCGGCGGTCGTAGACGGCCTTGGCCAGTGCCATGGAGAGCCGGATTTCGCGGCGGGCTTCGGCGATGTCGTCGGATTCGGCGTGACCCTCGGCAAGTTTGCGTTCTCGGAGGGTCTTCCAGCGTGCGTGGCTCATCGGTCCAGTTCTCCTTTCTCTATATTGCGGACGAATTCTTGATGGGCGGGCTCGTGCCCCGCTGCGCAAGCACGTCTGACTTGGGCGTCTTCGCGACGCCGCGTCTTACGAAACACAGTCAGCAGAATGACACGCCGGCCCGGCGCGAGCCAGTAGGTGATGCGGATGGCCGCGCCATCAACTGTTGGACGCAGCTCACGGACCCCGTCACCAAGGTATCGGGCGAAGGGTTCACCGAGCGACTCTGCCTGCTCTGCGAGTAGACCGACGTATTCGTCGATCTTGAGGAAATGCCTGGCAGGCAGCGCCTCCAGCCAGTCTCGGACTTCGGGCTCGATCTCTACGGAGAACAGTTCACCCACAACAACCACGATATATGTCGTTGAGGACATATCGCAAGCCTGTGGCCACTGATAGCGACTTGCTCCGGCGGTCGTCCGCGCCACCGATGCATTCACGCGACCGCGCCGGACGCCTGGCGGCGGCATGTCGCCATACTGCTCGACGGCCTGCGCACCAGCGCGGCCCATCCGCTCCCGGGCGCGCCCCTCGACCCTCAGCTCGTGCACGCCGCAATGGCGTTGTCGGAGTAGCGGGTTCGCGGACGGCTCGGGAGGCGCGCTACGCCAGCGGCAGAGCAAAAGCTTGTTGCGTGGTGGCGTCGCCTGCCGTACCCGGCTTGAGCTCCCCCATCGGGTGCCGTTGTCCGGCGATTCCGGCCTGGCTGGAAGGTTGTGGTCCCGTTCCGGGACCAACAACCAAAACCAAAGATCAAAGACCAAAAGATAAGAGCGCCCGGACGAGAAAGAGTTGAAAGACTCGAGATCAAGACTCGAGACCCGTCCCTTCGTCGAGTGGGACATGAGCCGGGGATTTGTCCGATTACCCCAGCCTCATGTCCTACTGAACGCCTGCCCAGCCAGGGAATCCGGCGAATCGGACGCGAGCAAGCCCGAGTCGGGACGGGCGTCGGCGTGTTGCGGTGGCCCGTTCATCGAGAGGGGGCATGAGCCGGGGTTTTGTCCGGTTAGACCAGCCTCATGTCCCTCCTGAACGTGTTCTACCTCTGAGATGCGTAGCGGCGGATGCTAGTTCGGACATTTCGGGCTGCTCGATGGTCTTGGCTCTTGTCTCTTTGCTCTTTTTCTCTATCTCGTCCGGGCGCCCTTGTCTTTTCATCTCTTCTCTTTGGTTGTTGGTCCCGGAACGGGACCACAACCTTTCAGCCAGGCTGGTACGAGAGAGGACGGCTCCCGATGGGGGAGCTCAAGTCGGGTACGGCAGGCGACGTCACCACGCAACAAGCTTTTGCTCTGCGGTTGGCGTAGCGCGCTCCCCGAGCCGACCCTCCGGGGGTGTGCGGTTGTGAAAGCGATGGCCGAAGGCCGAGCCGGGCCATTGAACCTGGCCGCAATGTCTGATCGCGTCAGGCGAGGGGTTATGCGGCTGCGGATTCTAGGGTGCGGCCCTTGGTTTCTGGGGCGCCCCATAGGCAGATCAGGAAGCCTATGGCTGTTAGGAGGGCGGCGTAGAGGAAGGTGGGGCCTAGGCCTAGGTGGTCTAGGGACCAGGGGAGGAGGTAGGTGCCTAGGGCTGCGCCTACTCGGCTGATCGAGGTGGCGAAACCTACTGCGGTGGCTCGGATGTGGGTGGGGAAGAGTTCGTTGGGGTAGGTCCAGTCGAGGACGTTGGGGCCGCCGCAGAAGAAGGCGTATAGGCATAGGAGGGCGAAGGCCAGGATTGTGGGCATGCTTGGCCAGATGCCTATGAGGAGTACGGGGATGATCATCAGGCCGAAGCACCAGACGATGGTGGGGCGGCGGCCTATGGTGTCGATCATTCGGAGGGCGGGGAAGCAGCCGATGAGGAAGACCATGCTGATCAAGGCTGTGCCGAGGGTGTCCATCCAGGTGCCTGCGGGCATGCCGAAGGCCGAGAGGATTTGGGGGCCGAAGGTGAGCATGGCGAACAGGACCGCCACCTGGCAGAGGAAGAAGCCGCAGCAGAAGATGGTTCGTTTGCGGTAGAGGGGGCCGAAGAGTTCGCGGATCGATCCGTGATTGACCGGCTGGCCGTCGAGGCTCGACTCGATCAGGTCTTCGGGTGCGATGCGCACGTGGAGGTACTTCTCGACCATGCGGGCGGCCTTGTCGGCCTTGCCGTGCTGGGCCAGCCAGCGGGGGGATTCGGGGGCGGTGCTCTGGCGGATTATCAGGAAGAACGCGCAGAGGATTGATCCGCTGGCCAATTGCCAGCGCCAGCTGCCGTCTCCGGCGAAGGTGAGGCAGAGGTAGCCGACCACATAGGCGAGAACCGATCCGGCGTACCAGGCGATGATCTGGAAGCCGAGTAGACGGCCTCGCTGTTTGATCGGCAACCACTCCCCCAGCAATGAAGTGGCGATCGGGTAGTCGGCGGCCACCGCCATGCCGAGGATGAAGCGCAGAATCACTATGAGCCAGACGGATTCGGCCCAGAACGAGGCGATCGAGCACAGTCCCATGACCACCAGGTCGGCGGTGTACATGACCTCGCGGCCGATCTTGTCGGTGAGCACACCGAAAAGCGCGCCGCCGATGAACATTCCGATGAGGGCCGAGGCACCGATGAGCGAGACGTCGGCGGTGCTCAGACCCAGTTCCGGCTTCATACCGATCAGCGCGGTCCCGACAATGCTGAGGATGTACCCGTCCAGCAATGGCCCGCCGGAACAGGCGATGGCGAGCCGCTTGTGGAACCCGGTGAAGGGTGCGTCGTCGATTACGGTGCTCACAAGGCCCTCCTCGCCGATCACCAACAAAAGCGAACAATCAGCAAACTCCACCAACGTAATCGCCCGCCGTCCGCGGGTGCACGGCTGACACGCCGTCGGGGGCGCTGGAAACCGGACCCGGCGTGTCAGCGGAGGGTGATGCCGGGCGATCCGGGTAGGTTCGCGACATTTGCTCCGTGTTCGCTTGGGCGATGGAGGATCGGTGCTGAGGTCAGGGTGGGTTACGGCCGCGCGGATCGCGATCGCGGCCGCGGTGCTGGTTTGCTCGGCGGGATGCGGGGAGCGGCCGCCCCATAGCGTGCGGCTCACGCCGGGTCCGGAGGCCGCCCAGCCGATGGGTGCGCCGGCGGCCGACGCGGCGGTGAGCGCGAGCGGAACCGGGCTACAGCTGCGCGGGAAGCCTTGGTGGCCTGCCGGGTTCAATGCTCCGCAGGCGGCCACGAACTATTCGATCAACTTCGGGTGCGGGGCGGAACTCGATCTCGACGGCTTCTTCGCCAAGCTTCCGGCCAATGCGCTGACGCGGTTCTCGATGTTTCAGGCACTGGCGGTGGACAAGAACACCGGGCAGCTGGACTTCAAGGCGGCGGATGCGGTGTTCGCGGCTGCGGAGAAGTACGGGCAGGTCATCTTGCCGGTGCTCGCGCCGCAGGACGGCGATTGCGATGACGAGACGTTCAAGCAGCGCGATTGGTATGTGAACGGGTGGACCAAGGACGTCTCGATTCCGGGCCGCGCGGTCATGAGTTTCCGGGACTGGGTGCGGACCGCGGTGAACCGGTGGCGGAGTTCGCCGGTGCTGGCGGGCTGGGAGTTGGTGGGGGAACCGGAAACCAGTGTGTGCGCCGGAAAGAACTGTGCGTTGCGGTCCCGCACCTGTCCGGCGGATGCGGCCGCGGTGCTGCGTAGGTTCCTGGACGAGTCGGGGCAGATCGTGCGCAAACTCGATCCGCACCGCCTGATCTTCGCCGGATTCACCGGAGGCAGCCAATGTGGCACGGCCGCCGCCGACTTCGCCTTCGTCAGTGCGTCACCGCAGGTGGATGTCGTGGAATACCACGACTACTCCAGCGATGAGATAGCGCTGCCCGGCGGTCCGCGCAATGGCCTGGCGCAGCGACTACGACAGGCCGCCGAACTCGGAAAACCCTTGCTGGTGGCCGAGATCGGGGTGTACGCCGGATCGTGCCTGAGCCTGAACGAGCGGCGGGACAGTATTGCCGGGAGCATGGGCGGGCAGCGCGCGGAAGGCTCGGCGGGTGCCCTCATCTGGGCGTATGTTCCCGATCCCCGACCGAACGAGTGCACCTACGATGTCGGGCCGGATGATCCGCTGTGGTCGCTGGTCGCCGAGAAGATCACGGTGGGCTGACGCGGTCCGCGCCGACCACCCGGTAGAGCCGCCATTGCGGCTGTCCCGCACCGTCGTTCGGTATCTCCAACTCCAGAGTCGCGATGCCCGCGCCATTGTCGTACATGGTGGGATACCTGCGATTGACGGCATCGGAGACACCGCGCCCCGAGTTCGGCACCGCCAGAATGTATTTCACGCCGCGATCGGCAGGACGATCCAGCACTCGAACGAAGTCCCGATCCGACGGAATGACGAACTGATCGGGGCGATCGGAGGCGACGGCCACCGCGAACCCGTACACGGTATCCATCAGCACCGCGCCGCGCGGCAGCCGCATGGCATCAAGATAGTTCGCGATCTTGCGCTCGGTGGAGAAGGTCGCGGCGATCCGCCGCTGATCGGCATAACGCGCGGAGGCATTCCCGGGATTCGGGAAAAGCACCGCGCCCAGCGCGTATTCCTGCACGGCCAGGTCATTACTGTTCATGCCCCACCCGGTGATCGGCACGGACACAGCCAACAGCACCACCGTCAAAGCCGCACCGAACACGGGCACGCGACGATGCGGAGGGGGCGCTTCGACATGCAGGCCGGGTCGATGACTAGGCGGCTGCTGGGCCGCGGGAGCGATGTACAAGGTCAGAACGGCCGCCAGCGGTATCGCGGCCACATAGAAGCGCAGGAACGCGAACGTCGATCCACTGGCGTAACTGAATGCCTGAAACCCGAGCACCGCACCGCACAACAGAATCGGCACCAATACCTGAAGATCGCGACGGCGCACCGCGAGCGCACCGGAGATCGGAATCAGCAGCGGCAGGATCGGTCCGAGCACCAGGGTGGCGGCGATCGAATATTGCAGTGCCGCAATGGGTGCCGAAGGCCCCGACGCCCCCGACTGCGCCAGGATCGACGAATTCCCGTACTGGGAGCTGAACTGCTGGAATGCCTGCCCCGTGATCAGCCAGCTGGTGATCGCCCACACCAGGAATGCCAGCACGATCGGAGCCGACACCAGCACCAGATCCATGAATGCCGCCGACCACCGGTGCGCATCCTCGCGCCGACGCTTATAGCTGAGCACGAAAACCATTGCCCCCGCAGCCAATGCCGGAGCCACCGCGTCATACCGCGTCAAATACGCCAGCCCGAGCGCGATTCCGCAGGCGAGCAGATCATGCACATCATCAGTCCGCACCCACCGGCTCAGCCGCCGCACCGCCCAGCACAGGCAGAACAGGAATGGCGCTTCACTCATCCCATTGCCGCCGTAGAACAACACCATCGGATTCAATGCGAACAGCACGGTCACGCTGAGGCACAACCACATCGGCGCACCCCGGTCGGTCCCGATTCCGTGGATCTGGGTCACCGCGCCGCCCATGAACAGCGCCGACATGAGCACCCCGGACAAGCCCCAGGTGGTGATGCCCGGGAAGATCGGCGCGAACAGCTCCATCGGGATCTGCGCCAGCGAGGTCAGCGGCGTGAACACGAAGCCGATGGCCGACAGGTGCGGGTCGCGACTGAACAGGGCGGCCTGCGTGGCCGAGACCCGGCTCAGCGCATCGCCCATCAGGTATCCGTGCCCGGTGCTGACCACCACACCGGCCGCCAGATAGATCAGGGTCGAGACCCAGAACAGGGTGCGCGGCCGGATCCCGGTCCGGGCCGGTGCGCTGACCGCCGTCGGATGCGCCTGCGTCACGGTCATTTGCTGTCCTCCGACGAGGTGCCGAGACCGTGAAAGGTCTTCTCCCAGTAAGACGGATTGCGTAGCAGCTGCCAGCATCCCTTGGTGGCGGCAATGCTCATCATGAGCCAGTACAGCGGCACGGTCAGGCAGGCCAGCAGCAGGTCGGGCCGATTGTTCTCCCGGCAGGCGACGATATTCATATAGATGGTCGCGGCGTTGCCGATGATCAGCGCGATGAGCGCCGGGAAGTAGACGGCGGCCGGGAACAACTTCCCGATCACCGAGGGCTGACCGAGAATCCAGGACAGGCTGATGAACCAGAAGATCAGGTTCAGGCACGCGATGATCGGGGTGCCCGCCAGAATCAGCGTGAACCGGATGAAGCTGATGGTGCCGATCTGCCGCCACAATTGGACCGGCCGACGGGTGTGCACCAGCCAGCTCTGCAGGTAGCCCTTGTACCAGCGGGACCGCTGCCGCACCCAGTTGATCGGGTCCGGATTGGCCTCTTCGAGCGTGGTCGAGTCGAGCACCGCGGTCGAGTACCCGGAGGCCGCGATCCGCACCCCGAGATCGGCGTCCTCGGTGACGTTGTAGGGATCCCACGCGCCGATATCGGTGACGACATCGCGTTTGAAGTGATTCGAGGTGCCGCCCAAGGGAATCGGCGCGCGACTGCGCATGAGCCCCGGCAGCAGGAACCCGAACCACAATCCGTAATCCATGGTGAACCACTGGGTGAGCAGGTTCTGCCCCGCATTATGGAAGGCGAGTTTGGCCTGAATGCAGACCACCGTCTCCGGCAGATCCCCGAAAGCCGCTACGATCCGCCGCAATTGGAGCGGATCGGGAATGTCCTCGGCATCGTAGATGGTGACGATGTCTCCGGTGGCGCGGCGCAGGCCGTAGTTGCAGGCCTTGGGTTTGGTGCGCGGATCGGCAGCGGGTACCAGCACGATGACGATGTGTTCGTAACCGCCGGAACCGATTCCGGCATTGCGGGCAGCGTCGATGGTGGGCGAGTCGTCCTCTTCGAGCAGCAACAGCACCTGGAGTTTGTCGGCCGGATAGTCGATGGCACTGAGAGCGCCGATCAGATCGCCGACGACCTCGGGCTCCCCGTAGGCCGGAACCAGGATCGTGTAGGGCGGCAGCTCGTCATCGGAGAGCGCCCGCGCCCGCTCGTCATCGATGGTGAGAATGGCGTCGCGGTCCATGCCCCGGGTGAGGATCAGCAGCCGGTCGATCAGCACCGCCAGATACCCGGCCGTGCAGATCGCCACCAGCGTGGCGAGCGTGCCGAGTGGAAAGAAGACCGCGCAGAGCACGATCAGCGCCACGATCGCGAGGGCCGTATTGCGTTGCCACGGCATGAATGCCACCGAAGCCGAGGCCAGCGGATCGGATTCGCGCAGCCCGTGCACCGCCAGATGCAGGGCCTCGGCCTTGAACGCCTCGGATTCCGGGTCGACGCCCTCCGGCGTGCTCATGACGCCTTGCCCGCGCTCTGCACAATGGATTGCGCGACGGTGGTGAGCATCTCGTGGTCCTTGTGATCGGTGTCCGCCTCGACCTCATCCGAATTCGGGTCGAGCACAACGGCATTTCCGCGCAAGAACTCATGCATGAGGTTCTCGATATTGGCGCTGATCGACCGCTGCGGCTGCGGGAATTCGGCGTCGGGCAGGTGATTGTCGGCCGCGATCAGGCTGATTCGCTCGGCACCGCCCGCCCCGCTCCATTTCCAGGTCAGCCAGGTCCAGCTCAGCAGCCGCCGGTCGTCCAGCACGGTATTGATCCGCCCGGTGATGCCATTGCCCAGGTCCACCATGGTGGGCGGCGTGATGCGCGGCTGACTCAGTAGGTAGAGCGTGAATTCCGGATACCGGTCGATGAAGTTCGGATTGTCCGATCGCACGATATCCACCACGATGCGGCGTCGCCGGGAGTCCTTGTCCCACTGCGGATTACCGCGATCAGCGCGAATGAGCTGCCGGGTCAGCGTGACGCTCGGCCCCAGATAGCGGTGCGCCCACGGGTACTGCTGCGATCCGAGCAGCGTCCACCCGGGTGGGACGATGGGGTTCTCATCGACCACCAGGCCTTGCATCCGGGTGAAGTTCGGCGCGTATTGCGTCGGCAAGGGAATCACCATCAGCCCGATCGTGGCCACCACCACAACCACCGCCGCACTGCGCGACTGAGCGGCGGTGAGCGGCTTGACCTTTCGATCCAGCGGCTTCAGCGAGCTCCCGCGCCGCCAGTCCACATACATGACGAAGGATGCGGAGAACACGCCCAGTATCGACGGAATCGCCTGGTAGGCAAGGATCGACGCCTCCGGAAATCCGTATGCCATGACCGCCAGCGCGATTCCACCGACCAGCAGCGCGACTGCGGCACCAGCCAAGGCCCGCTTGCGCGTACGCCCGGATCCGATGGCCGCCGCCAATCCCGCGAGCAACACCATCACCAGCCCTGCCGCCACTTTGGTGCCTCCGAACGCGATCATGAGCAGCTGATTGCGCGGCGGCAGTAGCAGCAACACCAGCAGCCAGGTCGCCCAGAATCGGGAAACCGGCCGCAGCCCGAAAAGCAGGATGGCGCTGCTCAAGACGAACAGCCAGGCCGCGGTCAGATCGAGGTGCAGTAGTTCGTACTGGTAGCGGTAGCGCGGCACCAGCAGTCCGAGAATGGCCGCCGATAATCCCAGCCCCATGATCCCGACGATGATGTCGGTCTGCCGATCGTGAATCGGCAGCTCGCCACCGCGCCGCAAAGCCGTTCCGGCGGCCGCGAAGAACGCCAGCACGGGCAGCACGAACACGAACCCGATGCTGGAGTCGTACCGCACATCCTCCTCGATCTCGACCCAGCTGAACCAGAAGGCGACCGCCGTGGCGATGACGATCAGCAGCACCCACAGGCTCGCCTTGGTGACGGTGATGTGGACGTGCGGCCGCTCGATCCGATGGGACATGTCAGCGCCTGCGGCGTCGACCGAGTAGTAGGAAGGCCGCGAGCAGCACGCCGAGGCCGAGCACCACACCGCCGACAATCGTGAGGATCCGGGCCATCGGGATGGTGGAAGTGTTTCCGCCCGAACCGGTCACGGCCGCGGCCGGATCGAAGAACTCCGGCTCCCGATCGCCCGCCTGGAACAGCACCGAACCCTCCAGCCGAGTCCAGCGATCCAGGTCCGCATCCAGCCAGGCCAGGGCCCGATCCAGATGTTCGGGTGCATTGGTCGAGGTGGCCACGACCACCGTGCGATTGTTCGACCAGGTGGTCTGCAGGGAGCCGAACGGCATCGCCGGATCGATCTTCAACTCGGCCAGAGCGGCATTGTGGCTGCTGACCGTCAGCACATCCTCGGATTCGGCCAGCGGCAGCCGGATCGACGCGGGCACATCACCATTCGCGGTGATCAGAATGGCGGGCTTCGAGCTGCGCACCGCCGTGTCGAAGGACACCAGTTCCGGCCGCATGGGCACGCTCGTCAAGCGTTGCAGCCCATTGAGAATGGTGGCCGCGCGCACCGTGTCCGCGAAGCCGGGAGTCCGCAGGCCGACGTCCACCTGCGGCAGCAGGCCCTGCGGCAGCGCCTGGAACCCGCCGGGCACAGGCGGTTTCGCGATCCGGCTGGTCACCTCGCTGTCGGGGTCGATGGTCAGCGTGATCGGCTGTTCCAGCCCGCAGCCGTAGGCGAGTCCGGTCTGCTGCAAGGTCACCGACAGCGTGGTGAACCGGCCGAGCACCTCGTCCGGAATATCGATCCAGCGTTCGATGCGACCGTCACCGCTGACCGGCCAGCTGTCGAGCTGGTGGCTGCCCACCCGCACGGTGATCTGTCCGTTCATGGTGTTCGGCAGCGGAGTGTAGTTGCCCAGCAGGCGAACTCGCACGTCCTTGGCCGCTCGCCCGAGCCGCGCCTGATCGATGCCGATATCGACGCGCACCGCGCCGAACCCGGTCGAGCTCAGCTGCGACTGGCCGAGCTCGCTCAGGCTCGCTGCCTCGGGCGCGATCTGCGGTGCGGCGGGTAGCGACTGCGCCCTCACCTTGGTGGCCAGCGCGATCTTGGTCAAATCGCTGGTGAGCAAACGGATTTGATCCGGCAGCGAGTTCTTGTCACCCGCAATGGTCAGCACCGGCTCCGCACCCGTGGCCAGACTCAATCCCGTAGTGGAGGATTCGGTGATCGCGATCTGGCGCTCCAGGAACGCGGGCGCGTGATCCGCTTGCCCGCCCGCCGGAATCTTGCGCAGCTCCACCACGACCGGCTGCCCGTTGTAGCGCGCGATCACCGCGGTGCCCAGCGACAGCGCGGCCGCACTCTCGGTCTCCGTCGGCTCCGACGGCACATAAATGGTCAGGCGTTGCAGCACCGCGGGCAGGAAATCCGCCACCGTGGTGGGCTGCACTTCCTCGCCGAAGTACACGATCGCCGGATCGGACAGCGTCGTCGGCCGACCCAGCCAGTCGATGACACAGGTCCCCGGTTCCTCGACCAGAGCCGTGGAGAGCGTCACGGTGATCGTGTCGTCCTCGACCTCCGCCCCGGCCAGCGACAGTCGGACCGGCGCCTTCGGATCGTTCGGCAGCGGCACCCGATCCAGCAGTCGCGCCCCCGAATGCACATCCAGCGTCCCGCGAGCAATCTTCGGCGGCAGCTGGATGGTCCCGACGATCGCACTGGGCACGAGTCCGGGGAGCACCGGCAGCGTCAAGGTCATCTCGTGCTGGCGTCCGGGGAAGGTGAAGGACTTCCCCATTCCCAGCGCTGAGGCCGCCACCAGATGTTCTGCGGGATCCGCCCACCCCTCCGAGGGCGCGGTGGTCACCGGGAAGGTCGTCACGAAGAGAGCGATCAGGCCCGCCGCCCACCAACGTCGGTGCGGTCGAGGACGCACAGCGCATCGCGGCGCACGCGAGGTCATGAGCGGGATGCTATATCCATCAGCTATTAATCAGCGAACGACATGCGGTCGCTCACCCAACCCGTGGCCCGAAACCCGGGGTGTGGTGGCACTCACATTTACCGGCTCGGCCGCTGGTCACGGCTCCGCGACCCGGGTCTACGAAACCGAGCGGTTGTTTGCCATCTGCTGAACCTGGGTAACGACTCTCTTCGTGCGAAGGACCCGGGGGCAATGACCCGGGCCTGAACTGATCGAGGTCCGTCCAGCGGGCTGGAGAGGACTGCACGCGATGGACCAGAAGACAGAGGAATTTCCGCTGCGGCGATCGGTCGCCGCGTCCGCCATGGGCAATGCCACCGAATGGTTCGACTACGGCGTGTTCGCGGCGACGGCGACCTATCTGACGGATGCCTTCTTCCCCGGCGAACTGGGCACGCTCGGCACCATGCTCAGCTTCGCGATCTCATTCCTGCTGCGCCCGCTCGGCGGCATGGTGTGGGGGCCGATGGGCGACCGGATCGGCCGCAAGGCCGTGCTGGCCATCACGATTCTGCTGATGGCCGTGGCAACGTCGGCCATCGGAATCCTGCCGACGCACGCCACCGCCGGCGTGCTCGCGCCGATCCTGCTCATTCTCCTGCGCGTCGTACAGGGATTCTCCACCGGCGGCGAATATGGCGGAGCCGCAACCTATCTGGCCGAATGCGCGTCCGACCGCAAGCGCGGCTTCCTGGGCAGCTTCCTCGAAGTCGGCACCATGCTCGGCTTCGTCGGCGGTTCAGCGGTGGTTCTCGCCTGCCAGCTCGTCCTGGGTTCGGATGCCATGCACGACTGGGGCTGGCGCATCCCCTTCCTGCTCGCACTCCCGCTCGGCCTGATCGGCTGGTACCTGCGCGCCCGCCTGGACGAATCCCCCGTCTTCACCGAGGCCGCCGAGGAGCAGCAACCGCGTGGCGGCCTGCTCGAACTGCTGACCACCTACCGCCGCGAAACCCTCACCCTCGGCGGCCTGGTCATCGCCCTCAATGTCGTCAACTACACGCTGCTGACCTACCAGCCGACCTACCTGCAGCGCACCATCGGCCTGGGCGAATCCACCACCACCGCAATGATGTTGATCGGTCAGCTGGTCATCATGGTCGCACTGCCCTTCTTCGGCGGCCTGTCCGATCGCATCGGCCGCCGCCCCCTCTGGCTGATCTCCCTGACCGGCCTCAGTGTGCTTGCGCTGCCCATGTATTGGCTCATGGGTCAGGGAACCGGCTGGGCCATAGCGGGATTCGTCGTCCTGGGACTGCTCTACGTCCCGCAGCTGTCCACCATCAGCTCGACCTTCCCGGCGATCTTCCCCACCCACGTCCGCTACGCCGGTTTCGCCCTGGCCTACAACGTGTCCACCGCGGCCTTCGGCGGCACCGCCCCACTCATCAATGAGGCCGTGATCGAGAAGACCGACTGGACCCTGTTCCCCGCCATCTACATGGCCCTGGCCTCCCTCGTGGGCCTGTTCGCGTGGAGGTATCTGCGCGAAACCGCCGGTACCTCCTTGCGCGGCAACCGAATCCCCGAAACCGCCAATGCCTCCGCCCCCTTGATCGGTTCGGCACGCAGTTGAGCTGACGCCACACCGACCGGAAGAACGGCTTCGCGCGAACGGCCCTTCGTGACGATGCCTCCCGATACGCTCCGAATGAAACGGATTGCGCTGTACGGGAGGACAGGGCTGTATGGGAGACAGAGACATGAGTTCGGATCAGGATGCGGCCACCTTCGTACTGATTCACGGGGGTGGGGGCAGTTCGTGGGATTGGCATTTGGTGGAGCCCGAGTTGCGGGAACTCGGGCATCGGGTGATCGCGGTGGATCTGCCCATCGAGGACCCGGACACGGGCATCTCGGAGTACGCGGACTCGGTGATCGCCGATATCGGAGATGCGCGCAATATCGTGGTGGTCGGGCATTCGTTCGGCGGAATCACCGCGCCGGTGGTGTGCTCGCGGATCCACACCGAGCTGCTGGTGCTGCTGAACGCGATGATTCCCGTGCCGGGTCAAGCGCCGGACAAGTGGTGGGACGGGGCCGAGTACGGGGCCCTCGGGATCAAGATGGAGACCGAGGAGCAGATCAACGAGGTCTTCATGCACGATGTGCCCGCCGAGCTGGTGGCCGAGTCACAGAAGCACGGGCGCGATCAGACGGATAAGGATGGCGATAAGCCGATTCCGCTGGAGTCCTGGCCGGATGTTCCGACCCGCTTCCTCTTGTTCCGCGACGACCGTTTCTTCCCGCCGGAGTTCATGCGGCCGCTGGTCCAGAAGCGCCTCGGCATCACACCGGACGAAATCGACGGCAGCCACTGCATGATGCTGAGCCGTCCGAAGGAGCTGGCTCAGCGCCTGGATCAGTATTGGTCAGAACGGAAGAATGTCTGATTCCGGCGATATGCTCCTGCACGGGGAGCGACTCTGACGTGGGCAGGGGTGGTGCGATCCTGCGCAAGCACGTCGAGTAGGTGGAGGGACATCCGTGCGGTTACGGCGGAACCTGGGGGCAATACTGGTTGCCGCCGGACTGGTGGCGGGGACGTCCGCGTGTGGCTCGGATTCCGTTGCGGCAGAGGCCGTTACGGAAGCGGCCGTGGAGCCGGTGATCGATCTGGCCGCGCTGGACACCGGCATCTACAAGACGGTGCCGAAGGACTCGCCGCGCACCGATCCGCGCTTCGTGGCGCGGATCTGGGAGGCCGGGCGACTGGGCGCGGCAATGCCGCTGCCGATGGAGATCGACCCGCGGCTGAAGGTCAACCGCCCCGACGCGGTACACGCCTTCCTCGAACCCGTCGACACCTACCCGCCGCCGATGTACCACTGGCTGAACGAGGACAGATTCCTCGGCGACACGGCCGGATTCGTCACGGGATTCGCCACCACGGGACAAACCGATCAGGACTATTCGATCTCGACCCTGCTCTCGACCTCGGTGCTGCTCTTCGAAACCGACCAGCAGGCAACAGAAGCCGCGACCGCGCTCTCCCGGCGGGGCTGGAAGATTACCGACAATGAGGACGGGCGTCGCGTCCAGGAGGCACGCTCGGCCCAGCATCCGGAGGCCATCCGCTCCTGGGTTCCGGACCAGCAGGTGCTCGCATCCTGGTATGCCACAGGCAAGTTCGTCATCGTGTCGGTGGTCGACAGTCAGGAGAACCGGGCGCTGGGAGCCTCGGACCAGGACCTGCTGACCTCACTGACCGACAATGCGATCACGGTCACCGCCGAACGGCTGAAGGCCTTCCAGCCGACGCCACCCAAGTCCCTCCCCGATCTCCCCACCGATCCCGAAGGCCTGGATCGCATTGCCGTGCACCGGCCGCCGGGCGACAAGGTCTACAACCTGCCCGGCAATTACCCTCGTGATGCCTTCGTGCACCTGCTCGACGACCCGGTCGCGGCCCGCGCGAAGTACGAGAAGTTCGGTGTCGACATGGTGCTCGCCGAGGCCGGTCTGTTGCTCCGGGCCCGGGATGCGGTGTCGGCCAAGGGATTACTCGCGACCGAGCAGGCCGACAAGTACCGGAGGGTGGTGGATTCTCCTGTGGGCCTGCCCATTGCGCGGTGCAGCGAGTATCACGGACCGTCCAAGGATGCCGCGCCGTACTCCTGCTATGTCGCCGTCGACCGGTACGTGATGGTCGCCTCGGCAGGCCAGCTATCCGATGTCCACCAGCGGATTTCCGCCCAATACACCCTGCTCGTACGCCGGTAGGCCGGAGATCATGACACTCAGCATGCCCCTGCGGCGGGCCGCTCTCGCCGTGCTCGCCGCCGCTCTGCTCACCGGATGCGGTTCCACGATCACCGGCGTGCCCGTACCGGGCGAGGTCGATATCCGTCCGCTCGATATCGGCGCGTATCCGACCGATCCGCTCGACTACCGGAACACCTACCTGCACAACGCCTATTACGGTACCGAGCTGGCCATCGCGCGCCTGGCCGGTTTCGTCGCCGGAGGTTGGGAGATCGATCCGAGCCTGAAACGCCAGGTCTCGGCCGACCCGATCAGCGGCGCGCGCTCGGATGGCACGCGCGATGTCCGCCGCCTCGGCAACCTGCCCACCGAGGCCGCCAATCCCATCCTCGAAAACCACGGCATGATGTTCGGCTTCGCCATGGCCGCGGCCACCGAGCCCGCCGGGACCGGTGTGCACCTGACCGTCATCCAATTCCCCGATATCGAATCCGCCCGCAGCGCGGCCACCGGAATCGAGGCCGCCGACCTCGCGCTCGCGACGGAGAACGCCCCGGTCGCCCTCGACCGGTATCCGGATGTGAAAGCCCATTGGCGGCCGGGCACTCCGGCCCTCACCGCCACCCTGGCGCACGGCAACTACCTCGTCAGCGTGTTCGCCGAACGCCACGATCCAGACCTCACCGCGCTGCGCGCCCTGACGCAGCAGGCCCTCGCCGTGCAGCTGCCGCTGCTGGACCAGCTCCCTCCGCTGTCCGCGCGTGAGATCAGGCGTCTGGACTACGACCCGCAAGCGATGCTGCGCCGCACCCTGCATCCGGAGTCGACCATGCTCCCGGATTTCGACAAGGAGGCCGTGTTCACCCCGCGCGGCTTCGTCAATGCCACCACCGAGAACTGGATGCCGCTGATCGAGACCGGCGGCATCGATGCGATCGCCCGGGTATCCGACGGCGCGCTGCAGTTCCGCGCGCGCGACACCGACGCGGCCACCGAGGTGATGACCGACCCGCGATACCGCGACGGACAGCCCGCCGACGCCCCGGCGGGCGTGCCCGACGCCCGGTGCACCGAGAACTCCTCGAACACCATTGCG
Organism: Nocardia sp. NPDC051030; assembly: GCF_040683015.1. Classification (NCBI taxonomy): domain Bacteria; kingdom Bacillati; phylum Actinomycetota; class Actinomycetes; order Mycobacteriales; family Nocardiaceae; genus Nocardia; species Nocardia sp. NPDC051030. The sequence continues at coordinate 587,926 of NZ_JBFBCD010000004.1, forward strand.
GCCGAACGCTTCACCTGCATGGTGCGGCACGGCCGCTATATCGCCCGGGTCGCCAGCGCCCAGTTGCAGGACGCGAAGCAGCGCGCCGCGGCGCAATACGGACTGCTCGTCAACAGCGCGTGGATGTAGGGCGTCGCAGGAATATGGGAACGGCATGAATATCGGACCGGGCACGGTCATCGGCGGCTACCGCATCGAGCGGGTGCTCGGGGCCGGTGGCATGGGCAAGGTGTTCCTGGCCAAACACCCCAGCCTGCCGCGCTTCGACGCCCTCAAGGTGCTCGGCACCGAGGTCAGCAATGACCGCGAATACCGGGGCCGATTCGAACGGGAGGCGAATCTCGCTGCCGCCCTGGATCATCCGAATATCGTGGCGGTCTACAACCGCGGCGAGGATCACGGGCAGCTGTGGATCGCCATGCAGTATGTGGACGGCACCGACGCCTCCGCCGCGCTCACCGAGTTCCCGCAGGGCATGACACCGGAACGCGCGCTGCGCATTACCACCGAGGTAGGCCGCGGCCTGGACCACGCACACCGGCGCGGACTGCTGCACCGTGATGTCAAACCCGCCAACTTCATGCTCTCCCTCGGCGGCGGCGATGAGGGCTGTATCAATGAGGAACGCGTGCTGCTGGCCGATTTCGGGCTGGCGAAATCCACCGAGGACACCCTCGAGCTCACCCAGACCGGGACCTTCCTGGCCACCATCGCCTATGCCGCACCGGAGCAGCTCTCCGGGCAGCGGCTCGACCATCACACCGATATCTACAGCCTGGCGTGCTCGTTTTACAAGCTGGTCACGGCCCGGAACCCTTATCCCGGTGCGCAACCCGCGCTGGTGATGGCCGGGCACCTGTACGAGCCGCCGCCGCGCATCACCGCCGTCCGGCCCGATCTGCCGACCGCGGTGGACGATGTGCTTGCGGTCGCCATGGCGAAGAACCCGCGGGAACGCTTCGACAGCTGCCACGAATTCACGAGCGCTCTGGAGCGGGCGCTGCATCACGGCGAGTCGGTGGTGACCGTCCGCACCCGGCCCGGAGCCGCCGCCCCCGAACCGCCGACCGCTCGGCAGGAGTTCATCGACCCGACACTGCCGCCCGCTGAATCCACCACGGCCGATCCCAAAACACCTGCCCGCAAAAGGCTTTGGCTCGCGACCGGAGCCGTGGCGGTCACAGTCACGCTTGCGGTCGGCGGCGGCCTGTGGGCCGTGCGCGACCACACCCCGGACGCGGTCGCCTCCCCCACCACGACCACCACCGCATCCGTCGCGGCCCCGAAGTCGGTCGCCGAGGCGCGCCACCAGAACCCGGCCTTCCTCGGCAAAACCATTGCCGCCGTGGATGTCACGGGCGAGAACGGTTACCGCCCCGAGGTCGCGATTCATCTTCAGCCCAGTCCGCAGGCGACCTTCTTCGAGGCGCTCGGCTTCACCTACCACCACGGCTGCACCCGCGTGGACGACGAGCCGACTCCCCGCCCGCTGGCCGCGACCTACAACCCCTCGGATGTGGGCGTGCTGAACCAGATCGACTCGGGCTATCTGCTCGCCGTGCGCAGCGACACCAATTCGGGCAAGGGCAGCATGGTGCACCTGCCCGAGACCATCACCCTGCGCAAGGCGACCGTCCTGGTGCTGGACGATCCGATCGCCGTCGACGCGCTGCGCAATTGGACCGACGGCTCCGAGCAGATCCTGCTGGAGAAGTTGGTGCCGATTCTCCGCAAGAGCGTGAAGTAGCCCGGTCCGGGTAGCCATCCGTTCGCGGGCCCAGAAAAACCAAGCGACCAGCACATATGGGAGTTCATGTAACGCTCCCCTCTCCGAAGCCGACGTCACCGGTGAATCACGGCCCGTCGGGGGGCCTTCATCCGTTTATGTATCCGAACGGGGATCAGGACATTGGCTCTTCCGAAGTATTTGACGCGTCGTAGCACCGCCGTGCCCATCGCCACCTTGGCGACCCTGGGCGTCGTCGCGGCCGTCGCGGCCTCTTGGGGACTGACATCGACACCGTCCCGCACCATCGAGACGCAGCTCACCTCATCTGTCACGGAATGCCATGACATGGTGACGATTTCGGTGGCGGGGCGCAATGACTCGCCCAACTCTTCCACTACCAAAATGCTCGTCGACGAGAACGGCAATGAACTACCCGCCGCCTTGTCCGACGACTATCACAGCACCTGGGTCGATCCGGTGGTGAACGCGCCGGCCTCCGAGGTCGATCCGGGCAACTACGCCGCGGTCTACATCGCGTACCCGGCCAACCTCAATAGCTATGAGGATGCGGTCGCCACCGGCGCCGCGAACACCAAGCAAGTCATGAAGGACATCTCGGCGGCGTGCCCGAACACCCGCTTCTCCATCGTCGGCTACTCCGAGGGTTCGGATGTGGTGCGCCGCGTCGCCATGGAGATCGGCAATGAGGAGCCCGGCAAGGAGACGACCGTCGACCCGGACAAGGTCGTCGGCGTCGTCATCCTCGCCGACTCGGGCCGCAAGGCGGGCGAGGGCCCGTTCATCGGCGCGAAGGACCCCAGCCATCCGGACAACTTCGATACGAAGTACCAGAACAATACGAATGTCGCGGGCGGCCAGGGCGCGCTGCAGGATCAGGCCGGCGGCTTCGGCAGGCTGAACGGCAAGATCGCCTCCTTCTGCTCCGACGGTGACCTCACCTGTGCCGCGCCGCAGAATATTTCGCTCCTGACGCTGGCGATCAATGTGGGCCGCAAGCTGAATGTCGACGCCCTGCAGAACGACGGGCTCACCCCCGCGACCGGAGCGGATGTCGCGGTCAAGCTCGGCAATACCGCGCTCGATGCCTTCACCTACATCGCCTCGCACAAGAACTGGATGGCGAGCAACGAAACGTTCCTCCAGGTGCTGCTGAAGGTGTCGGACCCGAACTACAAGCCGGGCGCGGCGGATGCGACGAACTCCGGTGCGGATTCCATTTCGACCGATCAGATGTCGCCGCTGGCCTACCTGCCGCAGAAGATCTTCAATGAGATCGTCGGGCTGATCGTGACCAACCAGAACACCATCCCGGTCATCATGAGCGATCCCTACCAGCTCACCCTGGGCCCGAACGGCACCGGTCACCACTTCGATTACTGGCGGGATTCCGACTCCAGCAATGGCAAGAACCTGACCTCGGCCGAATACGCCGCCGCGTGGCTGACCGCCCAGGCCAAGAAGGCTCAGGCGGGCGAACCGGTCGACAAGACCGTCAAGCCGCAGGACTCGGACTACAAGGCCGCCGCCGAGGCCGTCGCGGTCGTCAAGGCCTCGCCGACCCTCGACCCGCCCGCACCCACCACCACCAAGACGACCACCACGACCAAGACGACGACCAAGGCGAGCACCACCGCACCGACGACGACCACCACCAGTGGCACCGCCCCGGTGAAGGAGATCGCCGGTACCGGACCGACCACCACGGTCGCGCCGACCACCGATCCGTCGACCTCGGTCAACCCGACCACGACCGTCCCGACGACCACCGCGCCGACGACCACGACCACCACGGTCCCGAGCACGACCGTCGCCCCGGAGACAACCACGCCTCCGGCCGTGACCACCACCACGGCACCGGTCGAAACCACCAAGCCGACCACCACCACGGACACGACCACGACGACAACGACGACGCGTCCGAACTGATCCGGCTGCCGCAGTAGCCTGAAAACGCAATAGCCCGAAAACAAGGAAGGCCCGGTCCGCTTGGACCGGGCCTTCTTTCGATTGTCTGTCAGTATCCGCCGACCGCGTCGAGGATCTGGGTGCGGCAGTTGGCCAGCGCCTGCTGCCAGTAGGGCCAGGTGTGCGTGCCCTGGCCGAAATCGATACGTGCGCCGATGCCCAAGGCCGCCACGCGATCCCGGAACATCTGGTTGGCGACCATGGTGATCCCCTCCAGGCCCATCGCGTTCACGGTATTGGTGACGCCGTTCGACAGGTCGGGCAGGCCGGGCACGGCATTGCCCGTCCAGAGGTACATGGGCAGTCCGCGCAGCAGTTCGGCCTGATTGGTGGCGTCATTGCGGTTCCAGGCGGGATCGCTGGTCGGACCCCACATATCGTCCACATTGAAATTGCCCTCGTCCCGCATGGCGGCGCGCATGGCCTCGCTCCACAGCGGGAACGTCGGATGCACGTAGCCGGAGAAGGATCCGGCGAACTTGAACTGGTCGCGATGATGCGCGGCCAAAGTCAGCGCGGCATTGCCACCCATCGAGGGGCCGACGATCGCATTATTGGTGCGCGAAACGCCGTATCCCTCCAGGAATGCGGGCAACTCCTGGGTCAGGAAGGTTTCCCACTTGTAGGTCGTCGTCTGGCCATTGCTACTGCTCGGCCGATACCAGTCGGTATAGAAGCTGGAGTGCCCACCGACCGGGAACACCAGCGTCACATTGTCGCCCGCGAACTGGCGCATGGCATTGGTATCGGTGGTCCATTGACTGTGATCGCCCGGGGCACGTAGCCCGTCGAGCAGATAGAGCGCCGCACTGCCGCCGCGCGCCGCCCACTGCACCTGAACCTTGATCGGCCCCATGCTGGATGGCACCCAGAGATCCTCGGTCCCGCCCATCGGCGTTCGCATGATCGGCGCATGTCCCGGCGCGGCCGCCGCCGCACCCAGGCCGACCGAGGACATGAGCACGGCCGCCGACACGACCGTGACCGTCTTCTTCAACCACGCACGTCTGATCCGCCGGTTATCTCCCACCTTCATTCCCGGTAAGTTACCGGAGACGCCCGAATCCCGCTGTGGCTCAGTCCGAATGGACGCAGGCACGCCGACGGCGACACGCGAACGTGCCGGTGAGCGGGAGTGTGGCATTTCCCATGACGATGACCGCCCGTCACGGCCACGCCTATGCGGAGCATTCGGTGATCTAGCTCACGAGCAGCGACCGAGCCCGTGGCGCATCACAACAAAGCTACCGACGCGTAGCAGCTTGACGTCCCGAAACAATGGGAAAGATTCACCTCTCGCACCCAATACAATATCGGCCCGACCAGTGTCAAACCGTCTCCATTCGCGCAGGGAGAAGGCAACTTTCGGCTGTGCTAGCTTGACGCCCGGAGAAAAGGCTTGGAGGAGGAGCAGGTGACAACAAGTACGATCCCACTCAGCGAAGAGCTGAAGCGTGGTCGGATCCCGTTCTATCGGGGTGGATTGTCCATGTGGGCGTGGGTGGCCCAGCGGATCACCGGTGTGCTCATCTATGTGTTCCTGCTGATCCACGTCGCGGACAATCTGATGCTGCGGGTATCCCCGGACGCCTACAACGAGGTCATCCACACCTATAAGACGCTGGTCGTGGGGTTGGGCGAGATCGGCCTGGTCGCCGCCATTCTGGGTCATGCGCTCAACGGTCTGCGGATCGTGTTCATCGACCTGTGGGGCAAGGGTGTGGGCAAGACGAACCAGATGTTGTGGGGCGCGGTCATCATCTGGGCGTTGCTGATGATCCCGTTCACCGTCAACCATCTGAGCCATTACTTCAAGTAGGTGAGCATCGTGGCTACTGTTACTCCGATCGAGCGCGCCCTGGGCGCCCCCGGAAACTCCGGCAATTCCAATAACTTCGAGAAGTACGCGTGGCTGTTCATGCGCCTGTCCGGCGTCGTGCTGCTGGTGCTGATTCTCGTGCACGTGTATGTGAACCTGGTCGCCGGTGACGGTGTGTTCAAGGTCGACTTCGCGTTCGTGGCAGGCAAATACGCCAGCCCGTTCTGGCAGCTGTGGGATTTCGCCATTTTGTGGCTCGCGGTGCTGCACGGCACCAATGGTGTGCGGGTCATCATTCGTGACTATGCACCGAGTCTGGGGGCGCGGTTCTGGCTGACCAGTCTGGTCTCGGTGTTCGCGGTCGTGATGCTGCTCGCGGGGACCTACACCATCTTCACCTTCGATCCGTGCCCGACGAGTGGCACCGTGGAGAACCTGCCCTCGTTCTGCCCCGCCCGCTGACCGCCTCAGGAGGCACATCATGTCTGTCGGCATCTATTTCGATATCGCGCTGGCCTTCGCGGCCGTGTTCATCATCTGGTTCGCGGCCCTCGTCGTCTCGAAGATGTGACATGAACAAGAAACTGCTCGCAGTCGCCTCGGCGCTGGTCGGATTGATGGGCACCGCCTGGCTGGTGTACACCGCCGGAGGATTCCTGCTCACCGCGTCCCCCGCGGGCATCGCCATCGGCGCGTCGCTCGCGGGGTTCGGCGTCATGGCTGCCTGGCTCATCGCCAGTCAGATCCGATTCGGCATGCGCGCCGACCGCCTCCTGAACCTGATGGTGGAGGAAGGCGATCCCCGCTGCTATCCGGAGATCGAGCGCACCCCGTCGGGTCGCGTGAACCAGACCGCCGCAGCCCGATACCGCGACGAACGCCGCCGCGCCGCGGAGGAATCCCCCGAGGACTGGCGGATGTGGTTCCTGCTCGGAGGCGCGCACGAAATGGCGAAGGATCACCGCAGCGCCGTGGCCGCCCTCCGCATGGCCACCACCCTGCAAGCCCAGGAAGCCGCCACGGGCAAGGAAAAAGTGGCAACCGCGAACAACTGAATCCCCAACTCCTTCCCCACGACAGGCCCGGTCCCGATGGACCGGGCCTTCGCTATTGCCTGCCCGGCCGCTGCCGACTCCAGCCGATCTCGACAGCAAGATCACCAAAGCGAACTCGGCCTCGACTGACCGCGAGTTGCCGCCAGGCCCAGGCAACTTCAGAATCGACCGACCGGTCCGCCCGCCGCCCCGCCAGCACCACATCCGGCATCGCACGAATGTAGCGCCTCCCCACCGATGAGTTCCGCGATCCTGCGCGGTCTGCATATACAGCCCGCAATCTGTGAACTCAGTCAGGGAGGATCCCTATGAGCATCAATAAAATGCCGTCCGTGGTGGACGGCGAAACCTGGCAGCGTGAGCTCGATGCGCTGCGTGTCCGGGAGAAGGCGGCGACTCGGGAGCTCGATGCCATTGCCGCGCAACGGCGTCGGCTGCCGATGGTCGAGATGCCGGATTACACGCTCGAAGGTGAGGAGGGGCCGGTTCGGCTGGCGGACATCTTCGGCGATATGCCGCAGTTGATCGTTTACCACCACATGTGGTTTCCGGGTGAGCGGTGGCAGTGCGGCGGCTGTACCGGATTCACCTCGCAGTTCACCCGATTGGAGTTCCTCGGCAACTATGACGCTCGCTTCGTGATCGTCACGCAGGGACCGATCGACGAGGCGCTCGCGTACAAGCGCCGGGTCGGCAACAAGATGACCTGGTACTCCACGGCGAACAGCTCGTTCGGCGCCGATGTCGGCGCACCTCCCGGTGGCGGCTTCGCGGTCAATGTCTTTCTCCGCGACGGCGACACCGTCTACCGCACCTGGCACACCAATGGCCGCGGCACCGAACAGCTCAGTCACTCCTTCGCACTCATCGATCTGCTGCCGTACGGACGGCAGGAGGAATGGCAGGACTCGCCCGACGGATGGCCGCAATCACCCACCTACAGCCGGTGGAGCAGTTCGGAGGCGGTCGCCGCCGCCTACGGGGAACCGAATACGTAATCTCCGCCGCCGTATCGCAGGCCCGGTCCGTCTGGACCGGGCTCTACGTGGACCGGGCTATGCGGGCCGGAAGCCCGCGCCCACACCGCCCGCCGCGTCGATGGCCCGCAGGATCTGATCGATGGATCGGAAGTACTCCGGCGAATGAATCGGGAAAGCCGCTGCGACACAGGGCACCGCGACACCGAACGGGTTGATGCGACCCTGATTCATGCCGACGAGCTGATCCCCCATCGTCACCGGGCCACCGGAATCGCCGGGGATGGAACAGGATTGGCTGAGAATACGGTCGCCCTGCGTACCCCAGACGACGCCACAGTCGAATCCGCTCGACCGGCCGCTGGCACAGACCGTGGCGCCGGGACCGGGAGCGGGGCCGAAACCGGCAATGGTCGTCTCGCCGACGGTACGGACCGGGGCCACCTTCGCCGAATCGAAGGCGATGACCGCGTAATCGAGGCCGCGACCGCCGTCCGAGAAGTCGACCGTGCCGATCGTGCCGATGTCCCGCGCGCGCTCGGCGCTCACCGGCGTGCCCGCCGCGGCGCAGTGCCCGGCCGTCAAACCGACGAGCCTGCCCGCGGCGTCGTAACCGATCGCCGTGAGGGAGCACGCGGTGGTATCACCGAGCACAATGCCCGAACTGCCACCCAGCACCGCGACCGGCTCGGCCTCCGCCGCCCCCATGCCCGCGACACCCATACCGGCCGCCAGCACGGCCACCGTGCCGACGCCGAACATGATCGCTATGGTCGAGCCCGCACGCCCGGCGACTGTGAAGTGGTGAATGCGCATGAAGTGTTCGCTCCCTGTCTGGACCCGCCCAATCGCGGACGCCCAGTACAGCGGTTTGGCAACTAACTAGCAATCTGCTTGTTAACCCGTGACCACCTGTTAACGCACCGAGAAACGAACATCCCACGCATGCGAGTGCCCGCGGCCCACCGACTCGTAACATGTGTTACCCGCACCACTACCGCGGCCGTGACCTTGGGTGAGCCACCCTATCGAGATACATAAGTCCAGGTGGAAGCGGCTTCCCGGGCTCAGACCGTGAGGAGCGGCGCGAGCAGTTCGAGTTGATCGACGGCTGCGGTCAGGTCATTGGCGATCGGGTGCAGCAATACGTGGTCGGCACCGGCATACAGATGTTCCCGCAATCTATTGGCAACCGTATTCTGGTCACCCCAAGCCAGGACGGCATCGACGAAACGGTCGCTGCGATCGCCGCGCAGATCTTCGTCGGTGAAGCCGGACCGGCGAAAATTGTTCGAGTAGTAGTCGTTCGGGAGATTCCTGCCGTGGCCGAACACCGAACGTATTGTGCCGCGGGCAGTCTCGGGATCCTCGTGCAGCATCACGAACTGGTGCGGGATCAGCAGGCCGTCCGGGCCCAGGAGCTTGCGGGCGGTCGCGGTGTGCTCGACGGTCTGCATGAACGGATGAACGCCGTGCGCCCGCCGGGCGGCGACATCATGCATTTTCGGGCCGAGCGCGGCGAGCACGCGCGGATACTCGACATCCGGCAGTATGCGTTCGGCCGCCGCGTCCATGGCATCGAGGTATTCACCCAGCTGTGCCAGCGGCCGATCGCCGGACTGCCCGCCGAGGCCGAGGATGAACCGATCCGGATAGGCCTCGGCAAGCGTGGCCGCGCCACTGTGCATGGCATCCGGATCCCGGCGGCTGATATTGGCGACGCCGGTCCCGACCACGATCCGTTCCGTCGCCGCCAGCATCAACCCGTGCTCGGAGAATGCCTCACGCCCGCCGATCGGCGAATCCGCGGGCGGTTCCCCACTCCACAGCGATCCATACCCCAGACTGTCGATCCGGGCGAACTGCGTGCGCTGCACCGGCATCGGCGTCGCCAGCAGCGTCATCGGCGCGATCCACACCCCGAACGCCCCGAGCCGGCCACGAACTCTCGCGAGATCCATCACTCGAATCTACTGAAACGCAGCGCGATACGTAATCACCATCCGACCGCCGCGCCGATCTGTTCGGTCGCCTCCGCGATGACAACGGTGTTGCCGCCCAGTCGTTTTGCGCGGTACATGGCCGAGTCGGCATCGCGGAGCAGGTCCTGATACGTGGCGGTGACGGATCGCGAATTCGGTTCGGACGCATCGAAAACCACGATTCCGATGCTGGCGGTGATGGTCAGGGGAAGTCTCGACTGGGTTTCGACGGCGTGGCGCAGGCGTTCGCCGATGGCGGCGGCGGACTCTCGCGGGCGGCCGATGACGACGAACTCCTCACCGCCGGTCCGTGCGACCAGCGCATCGGAATCGACCGCCGCGCACAAGCATTCGGCCGTGCGCACGAGTGCCTCATCGCCGAACGCGTGCCCGTGGGTATCGTTCACGGCTTTGAAGCGATCCAGATCCAGCGTGGCCACATACGCCTGCCTGTTCCGGCAGTGCTGGAAGTGAGTCGAAACCCGGGAGTCGAGACCGCGCCGATTCAGCAGCTTCGTCAGCGGATCCGTCAGCGCGTCCTCGCGCAGCAGCCAATGGCTGAACTGCATGAACGGCAGCATGACGCCCACCACCACGAACACCACCAGGACAATCGAGACGGCCAGCGCGAGGTTCTCCACCCGATGGTCGTGATCCGCCGATTCATGGCCACCCAGCCCGCCGGAATACAGCCGCCACGCGAGCAGCCCCGCCGCCACCAGCGACCACGCGACGTGCAAGGCCAGAATCCGCGCGGTATGGAAGACGGTCACGTACGCCCCCATCGCGACCAGCAGCACCAGCCCCAGCACCCCGATCACCCGATCGTGGACGAGCACATCGTTCAGCATGACGTCGATATCGAACAGGGCCAGCCACACCAGCGACTCGCCCTCGCGCGGCCACGGCAGAAACCACCACCGAATCGTCCAGATCCCCGCCACCGCGGCCTCGACGAGGCCCTGGACCAGCCCGGTGACCCCGGTCAACTCGTGCTGCGCCACCATGGCCAGCAGGGCGATCGACAGCATGACGATTCCGCCCGCGCCGAGCATGAACTTGAACCGCCCCAGCGCCCCATGGGATTCGAAGGTCTCGACCAGCCATCGGTAATCGACCCGGTCCCGCCACCAGGCTCGAAACATCGATTGCTTTTCGATCATCGACTACCGCCTCACGTCGGCAATACATCCACCATAGTGCGCTCCGAATTTGCTGGCCACGTGCCCGCCGCCACCCCACACTCGAATGTGACCGCCATCACCGCCCGAGGCACGAAAAAGGCCCTTCACCTGATAGTTCAGGCGAAGGGCCTCTCGCAGCATGCGCGGTACTACGGGATCAACAACATCCCGAGGAGGCTGTTGACTGCGTCGATGACGTCACCAATGAAATGCGGGATCATGCCTTTCCTCCTTCGCGAAAGATGTTTATAGATCAACTTGATTCGCCCGCCGGCCACGAGCCGAACGGACACTTGTGCCGATCAATTATTCGTTGCCGCGCCCAAGAAGGATGGCCGGTCGGTATGGATTCACCCCCACCTCATCGCCGCCCCCACCGGGCCCGCGACTTCCATTGCCCCCGCCCGGTCGGAAGACGATCACTGAACCCGGCCATATGCAGGGCCAATGCCAGTAGCCCGGCAATAACAAACGCCGAAACCCCATAGGTAACAGCCTTATTGGCAAGCTCCAACAGCAACGCGATAGCAAACAGTGCAGCGGCAACGATGGCAATCATGCTCAGGCAATACCCACAACCATCAACTTGTCACGCCACACCGCAGCGGTCGGTATGGATCCTTACGTGATCTTGCCGAACCGTTGTCGTGGCTTTGCGGATCAACTCCCACGATCGTCCATGGGCTCGGGCGAACCGGACCCTTGGACGAAAGGGGATGCGGGTGCGCAATATTCGAGTGGGCTGGACGTTCACCGGCGGGAAGAGTCCCGCGATGACCTCGTCGATCCTGCGACGGATCGGTGGGCGGCGGGGACGCGGGCTCCCGATCGACGTGGCGCGCTATTGGGAGGGGCGGCATGTGGTGGTCACCGGAGGCAGCAGCGGGATCGGGCTCGAAGTAACCCGGTCGGCGCTCGCGGCGGGAGCGCGGGTGAGCGTGCTCGCGCTCGGCGATCAAGCGCTGACAGAGCTACCGACGCGGATGCCCGCCGCGGCGGGACGGCTGGCGGTTATCGCCGCCGACGTGAGCCAGGCCGAGCAGACCCGAGCAGCGGTAGAGCTCGCCCGCGAACGGCACGGGCGCATCGCCGCGTTGATCGTCTGCGCGGGAATCGCCAAGCCGGACTACTTCTCGCGCCTCGCCGCCGAAGACTTCGACAAGCACATGGCAGTCAACTACTTCGGCGCGTTGAACGTGATCCGCGATGTCCTGCCGGATCTGCGCGGCCGCGACCGCGACAGCATCACCGTCATCTCCTCGATGGCCGGAGTCCTGCCATGCTTCGGCTACGGGGCGTACAGCCCAAGCAAATTCGCGGTCAGCGCACTCTGCGAGGTGCTGCGCCAAGAACTCAAACCCACCGGCGTGATGGTGACAGTCGTACTCCCACCCGACGTGGACACCCCCCAATTGGCCGCCGAAGCCGCCACCAAACCACCCGAACTCGCAGCCCTCAACGCCTCCCCACCGATGCCCGCCACAGCTGTCGCACGAGCACTACTGGCCGGAGCCGCACGAGGCCGCCCCACCGTAATCCCCTCGGCCCGAGCCCGCCTGATCCGCCGCCTCACCGCCCTCGCCCCCCACCTGACCGCCCGCCTGATCGACACCATCATCGCCCGCACCCAGCGCGAACTCCCCCTGGCCGAACGAACCCACCCCCCGCGCATGGCAGGCTAGGCCTATGTCCGATGAAAAAGAAGTCCCCGTCGACCATCTCGCGGAGGAAGCCGAGTCACCGGAAGAGGCAACCAAGCGCAAGTTCCGAGAAGCCCTCGACCGCAAAAACGGCCAAACCGCAACAGCCGCCGCCGCCCACAACGACGGCAAGGTCCGAGGCGCCCACTCAGCCGCAGGCGGCAAACGCACCTTCCGCCGCCGCGCAGGCGGCTAACCCACCGCCGTAGCAACGTAGAAGGCCCGGTCCAGCTGGGCCGGGCCTTCTATGGTACTACACTGGTACCATCAAGTATGGCTATCAACGTCCGCTTCATCGACGGCAACGAAGACAAAGCTAAGGAACTCTCCGATCGGGAGGGGACCAGCATCAACAACATCATCAACAAGGCCGTGGCCGAGTACTACGAACGCCACAACCACAACGCCGTCGTCGACGAAATCCTCGGCACCGAGATGGAACGCTGGGCGGGCCTGCTGGAACGCCTGAAGTGAGGAAATACGTCTCGCTGGAAGACGTCCTCAAGATCGCGAACCTGGTCACCGGCGACGGCCCCGCCATGGTCCGAGACATGGGCCTCGTTCAAGCGGCCGTGGCCCGGCCACTCACCGTCGTATTCGGGCTCGACCCCTACCCGGATGTGTTCTCCAAGGCCGCAGCGCTCCTGCACTCACTGTCGTGGAACCATCCGTTCATCGACGGCAACAAGCGAACCGCGTGGATGGCCTGCATCCTGCTACTCGCGCTCCACGAAATCCGACTCCGCGTAGACGATGACGCCGCCGAAGCGTTGGTGATCGCCGTAGCCACCGGGAACATGGAAGAGGTTCCCGACATCGCGGAAGCTCTGAAGGCCCTCCAGTAGCCCCGCCAGTTGCGCCCAGCATGAAAAGCCCCCACCTGGTGACTTGGGTTCTTTTGAACAGTGCGACGTAGTGGTCCTTCCCAGTGAACTCCAGTCGACGCCGAATAGTTTGAAACGCATACATTTTCGTGCTGCGTGGGGCAGGATCGTCGGATCGGTTCGATGATCTTGCTGTCTAGGAGCTCACTATGGGCAGACGGTTGCGCACTCTCACCGCCGCGAGCGTGCTCGCGCTGACGGTCGGGGCATGTGGTTCCCCACCGGGGGATCAGGGGAAGTCGGGTGCTCCGGGGGCCAAGGACTTCAAGGCCTGCATCGTGTCGGACTCCGGTGGGTTCGACGACAAGTCGTTCAACCAGACGTCCTACAAGGGGATCACCGATGCTGTTACAGCACTGGGGATTTCGAAGGCTCAACTGGAGTCCAAGTCGGACAACGACTACCCCACCAATATCGATACGATGGTTCGGCAGAAGTGCAACATCATCGTGACGATCGGCTTCAAGCAGGGCGACGTCACCTATGCCGCGGCCAAGGCCAATCCCGGTATCGACTTCGCGATCGTCGACTACTCCTACACCGATCAGCAGAAGTTCCCGCCGCTGCCGAATCTGCAAGGGCTGACCTTCAATTCCGCGCAGCCGTCGTTCCTGGCCGGATACCTGGCGGGCGGCATGACGAAAACCGGCAAGGTCGGCACCTTCGGCGGGATCAATATCCCGACCGTGGCCATCTTCATGGACGGATTCGCCGAAGGCGTCGCGTACTACAACCAGCAGAAGGGCAAGCAGGTCCAGTTGCTCGGCTGGGATGAGGCCGCGCAACAGGGTGTGATCACCAACGATTTTCAGGACAAGAACACCGCTAAAACCAAGGCCAACGACCTGATCAGCCAGGGCGCCGACATCCTGTTGCCGGTCGCGGGCCCGGCCGGGCTGGGTGCGCTGGAGGCCGCGAAATCCTCCGGCGGCAAGGTCACCGCGATCTGGGTCGACACCGACGGCTGCGTGAGCGCCGCCGAATATTGCACGACACTGCTGTCCAGCGTGCAGAAGGCGATGGATATCGCGGTGACCAAGGCGGTCACCGACGCCTACAACAAGGCATTCACCAACACCACCTACGTCGGCACGCTGGCCAACCAGGGTGTCGGACTGGCGCCTTATCACGAGTTCGATACGGCCGTCCCCGCTGACCTGAAGCGTGAAATCACGGCGCTGGCAGCAGATATAGCGAACGGAAAGATCACCATCACGTCGAAGGCGCAGCCCGCGGCCAAATAGGCCGCGGCTCGGGAGGCGGTCATGCGGCTCGAATTACGCGCTCTCACCAAGAAATTCGGCACCTTCGTTGCCAACGACAGCATCGACCTGACCGTCGAGCCGGGCGAAATCCATTGCCTGCTCGGCGAGAACGGCGCGGGCAAGACCACGCTGATGAACATGCTGTACGGGCTCTCGCAGCCGGACTCCGGTGAGATCCTGCTCGACGGAGAGCCGTTCGTCTGCCGCTCCCCCGCGGCGGCGATCGCCGCTGGAATCGGCATGGTGCATCAGCATTTCATGCTGGTACCCGTCTTCACCGTCGCCGAGAACCTCATGCTGGGCCGCGAACCGACCACCTACCGGGCCGTGCTCGACCGCGGCGCGGCCCGCCGACAGGTGCGTGAGCTGTCCCAGCGCTACGGCCTGCCGGTGGACCCGGACGCGTTGGTGTCCGACCTTTCGGTGGGTGAGAAGCAGCGCGTGGAGATCCTGAAGGCACTGGCCAATGACGTCGAGGTGCTGATTCTCGACGAGCCGACCGCGGTGCTCACCCCGCAGGAGATCGACGAGCTGATCGCGGTGCTGCGCGCGATCGCCGCGACCGGCACGTCGATCATCTTCATCTCGCACAAACTGAAGGAAGTCCGGCGGATCGCCGATCGGATCACCGTCATCCGCCGCGGCAAGGTGGTCGGCAACGTCGCACCGGCCGCCGCCGAAACCCAGCTTGCCGAGCTGATGGTGGGGCGGTCGGTCGAACTCGTCGTCACCAAAACAGCTGCCCGGCCGACGCGCCCGGCCCTCGTCGTCGACGGCCTCACCCTCACCGGCGCCGACGGCACCGTACTGGTCGACGACGTGTCCTTCCAGGTCGGCGGCGGCGAAATCGTCGGGGTGGCAGGGGTGGCGGGCAACGGGCAGTCCGAGTTGATCAATGCCCTGATCGGCTTGCAGACACCGGTGCGCGGCTCGATCACCGTCGGCGGACAGGAGTTGGCGGGCCGCTCTCCGCGTCGGCATCTGGATGCCGGAATCGGCTACGTCCCCGAAGATCGCTCGCACGATGGCTATATCGGCGTGTTCAGCATCGCCGAGAACCTCGTCCTGGATCTGATCGGCCGCCCCGAATTCTCCCGGCACGGAGTGCTCTCGCCGAATGCGGTGCAGCGCAATGCCGAACACCGGATGCAGGAGTTCGACATTCGCGGCCGGTCACCGGCCGAGCAGGTGCGAGCACTGTCCGGCGGCAATCAGCAGAAGGTGGTGCTGGCGCGGGAACTTTCCCGGCCACTCACGGTCCTCATCGCCGGGCAGCCGACCCGCGGCCTGGACGTCGGGTCGATCGAGTTCGTGCACAATCGCATTGTCCGCGAACGGGATCAGGGCACCGCCGTGCTGATCGTCTCCACTGAATTGGACGAGATCTCCGCGCTGTCGGACCGCATTATCGTGATGTACCGCGGACGCATCGTCGGCATCGTCGGCCCGGATACGCCGCGTGACCTACTCGGTCTCATGATGGCCGGATGTGCACCGGCGGACACCGCCGGAGGTCGTGATGTCTGAACGACAGCGGTTTTCCGAAAGAAGATGGTTTTCTGAACGACAGTGGTTGCACGAGCTGATTGTCAGCACACTCGCCGTTCTGCTGGCATTGTTGGTCGGCGCGGTCCTCATCATCGTCAGTACGCCCACCGTGACGTCGGCATTCGGGTATTTCCTGGCGCGGCCGATGGATACCGTGTCGGCGGCGGCCCGCGCGGTGAGCGATACCTATCGGGCGCTGTTTCTGGGAGCCTTCGGCGGATGGCATCAGCTCGCCGAAACCTTGGTCGCGGCAACACCTTTGATCTGCACGGGTCTATCGGTCACACTGGCGTTCCGCACCGGCCTGTTCAATATCGGCGCGCAGGGTCAGCTCATCGCCGGCGCACTGGCCGCGGGATGGGTCGGTTTCGCGGTGCACCTGCCCACCGGAATTCACGTGCTGGCAGCGCTGTCGGCCGGTATCGCCGGTGGTGCGCTGTGGGGCGGACTTGCCGGAATCCTCAAGGCGCGCACCGGTGCTCACGAGGTCATTGTCACCATCATGGGCAACTATGTCGCGCTGTACGCGCTCACCTGGCTGCTCACCACCCACTCGCTGCAGCGGCCCGGTCGGAACGAGCCGATCAGCCCGATCGTGGACACCACCGCGCAGCTCCCCCGATTCGGGGGCACACGGCTGCATCTCGGGCTGTTCGTCGCATTGCTCGCGGCGGTGTTCGTGTGGTGGCTGCTGTCGAGATCGACACTGGGCTTCCAATTGCGGGCCGTCGGCGCCAATCACGAGGCGTCCCGCACCGCCGGTATGCCGATCGGCCGGGCATATGTCCTGGCGATGCTGATCGCGGGTGGCCTCGCCGGATTGGCCGGAACGCAGCAGGTGCTGGGCACCGATCTGCCGTTGACGAACGGTATCGCCGGATCCTTCGGCTTCGACGGCATCACCGTCGCCCTGCTCGGCCGCGGCAGTCCGGTCGGAACGGTCTGCGCGGCATTGCTTTTCGGCGCCTTGCACTCCGGCGGAAATGAGATGCAGGCGGCGACCGGCACCCCGCTCACGCTGGTGACCGTCCTACAGGCCGTGATCGTGCTGCTGGTGGCGGCACCGGCGCTGGTACGCACGGTCTTCCGGATCCGGGCCGAGGGCGCGCAGGCCGTGCTCGCGAAAGGGTGGAACTGACAATGGCAACCACCACCGCGACCGGCAGCACCCGCCAGCTGGAGTCGCCGGAGCACCGGCGCCGACGGCTGCGCCTGGGCATACTGCTGCTGATCCTCGCGATCACCGGGGTCGCGCTGGCGGCGTTGACCGCCGCCGGGACCGTCGACTTCCGTTTGGCCGCACCGGGTTCCAGCGGTCCGGGCGACCTGCGTCTGCCGGCGCGACCGGCCGCGGCGGTGCCTGCGGCGATCACGCTGGTGATAGCGGTCGCCCAGCTGTGGCGCGGCTTGTCCGGCCGATGGGCGGTCGCCGCATTCTCGGTATTCGGCATCGCATTCGTCATGACGTTCATCTGCTGGGCGGCATCGGGCAAACTGTTCCCGCTCACCAACCAGATCCAAGGCACGCTGGCGCTCTCGACCCCGCTGATTCTGGGCGCACTGGCCGGAGTGCTGTGCGAGCGGGCCGGTGTCATCAATATCGCCATCGAGGGTCAACTGCTGGCCGGGGCGTTCGCGGCCGCCATCATCGCGACGGTGAGCGGCAGTTTCCTCGTCGGGGTGGTGGCCGCGGTGGTAGCCGGTGTGTTCGTCGCCTGGCTGCTCGCCGTGTTCTCGATTCGCTACCTGGTCAATCAGATCGTGCTGGGAGTGGTGCTGGTGGTGCTCGCCACCGGCATCACCGGCTTCCTCTTCGATCAGCTCACCGCGCTTCCGGACGGTTCGGCCCGATTCAACACGCCAGGCACCATGCAACCCATCGCCGTGCCGGCACTGTCCTCGATTCCGATCATCGGACCGACGGTATTCGACCAAACCGCACTGGTATACGCGATGGTCGTGCTCGTCGCCCTGATCACCTTCGTGCTGTACCGGACCAGATGGGGCCTGCGCGTGCGAGCCGTCGGCGAACACCCGCGCGCCGCCGCCACGGTCGGCATCAATGTCCTGCGAATCCGCTACCAGGCCGTCCTGCTCGCCGGCGTGGTCGCCGGACTCGGCGGTGCATACTTCACGATCGGATCAACCGGCGGCTTCACCAAGGAAATGACAGCCGGCAACGGCTTCATCGCCTTGGCAGCCCTGATCATGGGCCGCTGGCACCCGATCGGAGCCACCGCCGCCGCACTCTTTTTCGGCTTCACCAAGGCCCTACAGGGCCAACTACAAGTCCTGGCAACCCCCATCCCCACAGAAATCCTACAAATGACCCCCTACCTACTCACAGTGGTCGCCGTAGCAGGCGCAGTAGGCCAAACCCGCCCACCCAAGGCCGACGGCGAACCCTACACACCCGACTAGCAGGCTCGCGCCGCAAGGGCAGTTGTGGGGAAAATGTGGGCACTGGCAGGCAGCCCAGCCGGGTCGGCATCGATCTCACGACAGGCGAATTCCGCGAGCCGCGTCATCACGAGGCTCGGGTGTAATCCCATCGCCAGCAACGCTTTCGATGGGATTGCGCCCGGATCGCGCAGCAACGCAAGCAAGACATGGTCGGCGCCTACCCGATCCGCCCCACCGTGAGAGGCGATCTCGGCAGCGGAATCGAGCAGCCGCGCAAGCTCGGGCATGCGCACGCTGCTCGGCAGATGGGTGCTCATACGTCTCTCCTGGAAGTCTCCAACGGGGCGTCGTGACGCGCGAATGTCTTCTCGGTATCAACAGCGATTACGGCAGCCACCTGCACAAGTTCGGTTGGCACCGTGTCGCCCTCGAAATGGCTGATACTCGGTGTGAACACTGCCGCTGCCCGCGTGCGGTCTACGGCGACGCGCAGCCGATGCACCGGCCTGTCTGTGTCCTGACCGAACACGATCGTTTTGCAGTAGTCGTATCCGAATCTTGCTGCAAGACTCCGCATTTGAATCTCATGAGTCTCCTGCCGAATGCCGGAAATGTCCCGGCGCAGGTATCCGATAGCCCTTGGTTTCGTCACTGACGTTCCCTCCTCGCCCTTTGCGGTTTGGCAGGCAGCAACGCCGGGGAGCCAGGTGGGGCGAGGGCATCGACCCGGCGGCGCAACCTGTGATCAGCCTGCTTCACCAGGACCCTGCGAAGTGCCACAGCATGTGGCACCGTTGAGGAATGGACGACATGGGGGTCGGCGCACGCATTAGTAGAGCGCGCAGACTCACCCGGCTCACTCAGGTGCAGTTGGCGCAGAAGGCCAACGTTTCGCTGTCGCTGCTCCGCAAGGTCGAGCAGGGCGACCGCCCGGCGACGCCTGCCCTGACGGCCGCCGTTGCCCGCGTGCTCGGTGTGAGTGTCGGCGACCTGAACGGGCAACCGTACGAACCCGAACCGGGCGACACCGCAGCGCACGCGACCATCCCCGAGCTGCGCCGCGCAATTGTGGCATTCGACGACGAGCCGCCTACCGGGCCAACCACATTCGACGATCTAACAGCGGCGCTCGACCGCGTCCGCGAGGGGATGCGCCGCGCTCGATACAACGACATGACCGCGGAGCTGCCGGACGTGATCCGTGGCCTGCACCAACTCTCGGACGCCGAGGCATCCGGTCGCTATCTCGAAGAGATCCATTCATCTCTCGCCTACGCCTACAGCAAGGCAATGCTGTTCGCGTATCAGTACGGGTACCTCGACCTCGCGGGGCTTGCAGCGGAACGGTGCGGATGGGCCGCCAGCCGCAGCGGCGACCCGATATGGCCGATCGCAGCCGAGTACAACCGAGCGCTGATCCTGCTCTACTCCGGTGCCTATGTTGGTGGGCTACGAACAATAGACCGCGCGTACGCGACGAGCGAACAGCTTCCGACGACGCCGGACCTGTTGGCGGTCCGTGGCGCACTGCACCTGCGCGGGTCGATACTGTCGGCCCGCGCGCTCGATGGTGATACCGCCGAGTCGCACATTGAGGAGGCGCGCCGCGTGGCCAATGCGATTCGGGAGAGCCGATACAGCAACTACGGCACAGGATTCCGGCCGTCGAACGTCGACATCCATTCCGTCGCCGTTCCTGTCGAGTTATCCGACGGGACTACCGCTCTGTCGCGGGCCGAACACATCCGTCTAGCGGGATCGGTCGCGCCGTCGCGCGCCGGTCACTACTACATCGACGTGTCGCGGGCCTGGCTGTTGCATGGCAACAAGGATCGCGCATTCCAAACCCTCGAGCAGGCGCGCCAGGTCGCACCGGAGCTGACCCGCAATCATCCCCAGGTACACGAGACCCTGCGCGTGCTCGCCCATTCACGGCGCGGCACCGACAAACTGGCGCACTTCGCCAAGTGGGCGGACGTCAAGATCTGAGCCCACCGCGCGGCCCAAAGATCGACACCCCGGTCCCCCTGACTCGATCAGCGACACCCCACGCCGCACAGCGATGCGCCGCAATCGGTCTCGCGGGTGGGCTCGAACTCGCCAGGCGTGCCGACGCCGCGCACGTGCCTATTCCGACGCAGCTGTAGTCTGCTCGACCCACTCGGCATAGCTGTCGATACACCACTCGATCGGGCGCGCCGTCACTTCTGGGCTACTCCAAGGATGCAGCTCGGCCACCCGTGCCGCGAGCCGGTCGCGCACGGCAGCGGACGTTCGCAGAGTGACCCGCCACTCCTTGCCTTCGCCGAGCTCCCCCAGGTGCCAAAACACCGACGTAGCAGGCCCGCTGATCTCGGCCCCGGCCGCGAGCCGGTCAGCGACTACAGCCCTTGCAATGGCTCGCGCATCATCCTCGGTCGGAGTCGTCGACGTCACTGACCACACCCTCGCCGCTGTCATACCGCCACACTATGCCGCCTCCCAGCTCTCGACCTGGGCTCCAAAAAACTCGCACCCCCGCCTCCTGACTCGTCGGCGGTAAGTCAGAGGATCCTCTCTCCCCGGAGAGGAACACACTCCGTCAAGGGCAGGCGGGACGATCTCGCCCAGATTCGAGGCCGTACAAAAAATTCCTGACTTACCACCTTCGAGTCAGGAACCCAAGGGCGCGGATTTTCGGAAGTGCGCCGCTAGAACGCCCTCTCATGCCGAATTCCGGATTACCGGCCTATTCATGCACTAACCTCTGTTGCCGGTCAGTTTTCTGACTATTCATGGGTCTAAGTGCATGTTCAGGCCGGACGCGATCGCTGCTGTGCCTTCCGAACGCGACATCCGGTCATGCCGCGTGGCGCGCGGTTCGGACCGGCCAGGCGGCTCGGCTCGAAGATCAACGAGCCGAACACATTTCGACCAGGCGAACGCACTTATCTGCCGATGAGGGCGAATGCGTTGTTTCGCGTGGCAGAACAGGCTCGGTACTGTCAGGAACCGCCAGGGACCATCTAGGTATCGCACCGTTCTCGGTCACCAGAACGGAGAACCAGCGGGACTGAGCATATGGTTCAGTTCGTTATCGGACAGCGTGCCACCTTGCCCGAGTCCCACCCAGTCATGGGCGCCCTTGAGAACCCGTATAGGTGTGTCGAAGGCTTCGCGCCAATAGACAAAGACCCGGAAGAGTGACGTGTTCCCAAGCTCCTGCATCAACCAGGTAGCTATTTCAGCCGATGTGTCTCCCCGCCGTGCCCGCGACCGCAACTCGTTGACGACGGCTTCGCTGAGGTCCGATCTCACAATCAACCTCCTCAGTCGCGATAGCGATCCTGTCTCAGTCATCGGTCAGCATATCCGGACTATTGACGTGCCGAATATCCGCTCTTGCCGCTGATCGCTCAATTCGAGATGGTCGCGGCGCTGGTATTGCGCGGGCAGGTCGACGTGGAACGAGATGATGTGAGTGTCGTTCGGCTCCTTCGATGCGGACCGTAGCCGAGTGGTTAGCCTCGATCGATGACCTGCGAATTCGACATTGAGATGGTCGATCGAAACGAGGCGATCGAGGTCATGGATCGTTCCGTCGATACCCGGGTGCGGCTGTGGCAGAGTCGGTTCGGATTCAGAGCTGGAAGAAACCTGTAGGCAACCGATCGCCCGGCTTC
This sequence comes from Nocardia sp. NPDC051030, assembly GCF_040683015.1. Lineage (NCBI taxonomy): Bacteria > Bacillati > Actinomycetota > Actinomycetes > Mycobacteriales > Nocardiaceae > Nocardia > Nocardia sp. NPDC051030. The sequence goes on from NZ_JBFBCD010000004.1 coordinate 610,120, forward strand.
AAACCCAGCTGCTGCATTTTCCACCTCAGCTTGGCCGCCATCCCGACATGTACCTGCACCGAGATCGAGCGATCGCTCAGTCGGCCGTCACCACCGAGGAACGCGTACCGCTTGGGTGAGACACACGTGCCTGGCGACAACTCTGCGACATCGTGGTCGGCGCGCCACTGGTCGAACTCGGTGGCACCGACCGCCTTTGCTATCTGACCGGTAGGGACCGCGGATATCAGCTTTCCGAACGTGGTCAACGCTTCGCATCGCATGGAGGAGGCGTCGAACATCTCGACCACAGCATCAACAGCGCTGCTGGAGTCGCGATCGGGCAGCAGGTACTGCACTCCTCGCCAGTCGCTCTTGGTGGCGCCGTTTCCATCCGGCTGCGGTGTGCCATCGGCCAGGCTGGCTCGGCCGGTCGCATGATCATCGGATGCCCAGTGAACCGTCGAAGGACGATCAGTTTCGGTTTCGGGTCGAGAGTGTCTTCACGCTGACCCTTCGCGATGCCAGGGTGTTCGTTGGTTACATCGAGCAAGGTCGTGTGTCGCTCGGTGATCGACTTCGGCTGCTACGAGTCGGTGGTGCGCTCGGACCATCAGGAACCTGCAAGGCAGTGGAATACGTGGACAAGGTGGGCTGGCGGCCGGGTCAACCCGTCACGATGGGGCTGATCGTGCCTGAGCTTGACGAATCCGAGATCGGTTCAGGCGATTTCCTTATCGGTGATACCGCCGTCCCATAGATCCCGTCACAGCGCACCCCGACGAACTCATCTGTCGCTGACCGAACCGGACGAACAACCGACCCTCAGTTGTGGAGAGGGTGCTGGAGGTAGTCGGCCGGTGGTGTACCGAATTCGAGGTCGTTCTCGTCGAGTCCGTTGCTGATCGTCACCCGGTTATCGGCGAATGCGAAGCTGACCGCGACCATGCCTGCGGCGAAATCGGCTCGCTGACTTGTCCATTCGAGCAAGTCGACCGCAAGTAGCGGCTGGCCTTGGAGTGCGTTCAACGCGGGGATGGCGTCGGATCGCCAGGTCAGGTGGAAGGCGTGGACCTCCGGGTCGTTGTCCTCGGGATCGGACCACGAGCGCTGCCGAAGGGGGTCGATGCAGTTCCAGGTGATCGACAGCTCGTCGAACTTCTGGTGAGTGATCTCGACCTGTTCCCCGCCGAAGTCCAGCACGACCGGGCAGTCGGCGAACCACTCGTCGTATTGGTCCCAAACCAACCAGCTTCTCGACAGGCGTTTGCCGACCAGTCCGCCTAGCCGTTGGCCGTGAGCGGACTCGATGGTGGCCCGCCCCGTGAGCCACTGTGGTTGGTATCCATCGATGCCGTAGTAGGACACCGCACGATTATCGGCGGCGGGCGGGTGGCGATGAGCAAGCGCAACGAACTATGGGGTGTGTCGTCGCGGTGCCACCCAACGCACTACATTGCCGTGACCCGGTGGTTCGAATCGTCCGGAGAATGATCACGGCTACTGGACTATCTGGGTGTGTGGGTGCTCAGGTGATGCCGCGCAGATTCGGATGATCAGATTGAAGCCATCCCCGACACAGATCCCGGTCGGTGCGTTCGGGCCGCTCTGCCCGTCGCTCCACGCGGCATGCGCGGCCTGGTCCTGGTAAGGAATCCAGTGGTCGCCACCGAAATGCTTTTCTCTGCTGGCGATGCTCAGCAGCAGCTCGGTCGCGGAGCCGCAAGCGGGGCAGGGGCTCGGATAGGGATCTGTCAGGCCCCAATTGACATAACCCCCGACCTTCCATCCGGGCGGAATGCACAAGTTGGCGTACTCGATGTGGTGCTCGGCCCGGGCCCACGGCTCCACTCGCTCACGCAGCTCCCGGTCGAGTTCGAGCGAGCCCGGGTATTCGATCACCACTTCCGGATCGAGCACACACGGCTCGGGAACGAAGTCCACGCCATACGCCACTGCCGCCGGTTCCGGTGGAGCGAGCAGGATTTCGGTGACCGCCGCCGAGGACCGCCAGACGACGGCGGTCGCGGGCATCGCGTCGTCAACGTGTTCGAAGGGACACCACAACACCTGCAGCAGATCCATACCGTCGGGCGCACGCAGACCGGGCACATCACGGACATACAACTGCGCGAGCGGCAACATCGCGATGGGGCCCTCGGGGTTGTGCAACCGCTCGATCCGCTCGAGCAGCGCCCGCTCCTGCGTGGTGTACGCCCGTTCTGGTCTGCTGCCCCTTGCTTTGTCGATGCGCCGTTGTATTTTGGCGTCCGCCAACGAGATCAGTGGGAGCAGCGGTCCCGCGGCGTGGTCGTGCCCGGGACAGTGCGGCCACGGCTCGCTCGCCGGCCACAACAGTGGCCCGCCGATCGAACTGTCCTGGGGCGATGGATCTCCCGGGCGCGGGTGCAGTCGAGTCGCGGTGCGGGCCAGCGGCGTGAGCTCGGGAAAGGCGGCCTCGAGATCGACCGGACGGGGCGGGGTTGTGCGAGTCATGCGACAGCCCCTGGGAGAGATTGTGACGGACGCTCTTTCGCTCCGATTTCCATGCGGCGAACGTATCGGAACACACTGACATGCCGCATACCGCGCGATTTCGTTACCCCCGCGCCAGCACGTTGCCTGCGTGCCCGCCCCGGAGGCCAACCCGTGGCCGGGGATGACACGAAAACGGCCCCCCACCTGGTTTCCCAGGTGGAGGGCCTTGGTGGAGCTGCCGGGAATCGAACCCGGGTCCTCCGCCGTGTTTCCAGGGCTTCTCCGTGTGCAGTTCGCTATGTCTCTACTCGGATCTCTCAGTCACGCGAACAAGCCGAGATGACGATCCCAGTCGCTGTTTGATGTCCTGTCCGACGCCGCGACCGCGCCGGACAGTAGAGCCCTCTAGCTGATGCCAGGGACCGGGTCGAGGGCGAACCCGGGCTGACAGACACGCTTCGCTGCTTAGGCGGCGAGAGCGTAGTCGCGCTGATTGGAATCGGCGCTTATAGGGTTGCAGTGACGCTTATACAGTGGTCTCCTGCCTGCACTGACACGCTTCCCCTGAATCAACGTACGCAGTCGAAACCGTTCAGCCCCGTGCTGTTTCAGCGATCCAGATAAAACACCCGGCTCTCACCGGGCTCCCCATAGTAACACCGGTCAAACAGGGGATCATCCCATTATCCCGGCGTTGTGGTGGATGCTCCCGCGACCCGCAGGGGCTTCGCCCCAGAACCCCCGGGAGCAGGGGTAATGGGTCTCAGCGGATGCCCTTGAGCCGGCGGCCCAACTCGCGAGCGACTTCGCGGTCGGCGTCGCGCTTGGCGAGGTCCTGGCGCTTGTCGTGCTCCTGCTTGCCCTTGGCGAGGGCGAGCTCGAGCTTCACCTTGCCGTCCGAGAAGTACATGGACAGCGGGACCAGGGTGAGGCTGGACTCCTTGGTCTTGCCGACCAGCTTGTCGATCTCGCGACGGTGCAGCAGGAGTTTGCGGGTGCGGCGCGGCGCGTGGTTGGTCCAGGTGCCGTGCCCGTACTCGGGCACATGCAGGCCACGCAGCCACACTTCACCGTCGTCGATGGTGGCGTAGGCGTCGACCAGCGACGCCTTGCCCTCGCGCAAGCTCTTCACCTCGGTGCCGACCAGCGCGACCCCGGCCTCGAACGTCTCGAGGATGGAGTAGATGTGCTTGGCCTTCTTGTTGCTGGCGATGACCTTGCGCCCCTTTTCCTTCATAACGACCAACAATAATTGCCCGGGCCAACCCTTTATTCCAGGTGTGCGCCCGAAGCGGTCAGTTGGCGGCGTTCAGGTGGTCGACGACCCAGGTGATCGCGGCCGGTGAGCCCACGGATTCGGCGATGACGTGCTCGGTTCCCGGGTACTTCACATAGGTCACGTCGACGCCGCGGCGGTGGTACTCGTCCACGAGCGCGTCGGTGCCCTCGGTCACGGCGATCTCGTCATGCTCGGCCATGAACAGGTAGAGCGGGGCATTCGGGGTGCCGTAATGACCGGCCTTCAAGGTGTCCAGGACCGCCTGCACCTGCGGGTCGCCGAGCGGCCAGACACCATTGACGGTCTTGCTCTGCATCGGGACGAACGGGTAGCTGCCCAGGATCTGGGTCTGGCACATTCCTGACAGGGCCGGAAGCAGACCGGGATCGTTGAAGTAGGCGGGGATGTTCAGCTCCGGGTAGGCGCGGGCAATGCCGTAACTCGCGCTGAAGTTGATGCCGCCGAAGGGCCCGCCGTTCATGACCTCGGCGGACCGACCCATATCAGTCGGCAGCCCGCCCGCCGCGGAACCTACGATCTTCAGCTCGGGCGCGTAGTCGGCGGCGAGTTCGGCGGCGAACTCGGTGCCGCGCGCACCACCGGAATAGCCGAACAGGCCGACCGGGGTCGCATTGCCGTTCAACCCGGCGGGCGCGAAGTTCTCGGCGGCGCGAATGCCGTCCAGGGTGGCGCGACCCTCGACATAGCCTGCGGCGAACTGGTTTTCAGGTCCGAGGTAGTCGGGGACCACCACTGTGTAGCCATGGTCCAAGAAGGTGGCGAGATTGCCGTTCTCGGCGATCATGCCGGTGCTGGCCTGGTACGGAACCCCGGCCCGCAGCTGATAGGACGGATTGCAGCGGGTGTCGAGGGCGTCGATCCACGGCTGGAAAGAGACCAGCTTGGCCTGCGGGTTCGGCACGCTCGGCTTGATGACGGTCGCCATGGTGGTCCACGGCTTGCCCTTGGTGTCCTGGCTGACGTACTTGACCTGCCAGGCCGAGAGCGGGGCCTGCGCGGAAACGCCGGTGAGCGCGATCGGACGGCTGTCGACGACCTGCCCCATGCCCATACCCCGCAAGGAGTCGGGCTGAGCGTAGAAGGGGTCCTGCGCCGGGAGCGGCGGCATACCGGGATCGGCTTGAACCTGCGGGATACCGGCGAATCCGGCGGCGACCGTCAAGCAAGCAACAAACGAGCGAACCATGCGACGTGTCATGGGGTTTGAGTCTATGAGTCACATGCCCGAGAACTTCGCCATTTCCAGCATGGTTTCGCGCACAAGCCGGATGGTCTTCGACAGTCACCCGTGAAGGAAATGGTGTTTGCCACACGGTTGCGTTGAAAAGCGTTCTCCACCAAGGGAAACGAAAAAGACCCCCAACCGAATGGCTGAGGGTCTTTCTTTGTAGTCCCGACGGGATTCGAACCCGCGCTACCGCCTTGAGAGGGCGGCGTCCTAGGCCTCTAGACGACGGGACCAAGTGACTAGCTGCGATCCGAGGACCGCGGCAGCTCCGAAAGCTTATCGTGCCGACGCCCAGCAACCAAATCCGCAGCTACCGGCCGTCCAAGGTCACAACCGCCATCATTTCAAGGTCATGACCGCCGGGCCCGCCGAGTCACTGGTAGTCGGGCGGCAGCTCATCGAAGTCCGGCGGAGCCTCATCCGGCCACGGAACATCATCGAAGGCGGGCGCGACTTGGCTCGGCGGTGTCGCACGATTCCCGGCAGCCGGGCGCGACTGCGCGGGCACGGAAGCCGCCCGCGACCGGGTCGGCACGGGATTCCCGGCATCCAGCCGCGACCGCGACGGCGTGGCGGAAGCCCCACGACTCGAAGCCGGAGCGGAAGAGACCGACCGGGCAGATGCCCCGCCCGAGGCCGACGTCCCGACCGAACCAGATGTTCCTGTCAGAGCAGAAGTCTCAGCCGAATTAGCTGTTCCTACCGAAGGAGACGTCCCAGCCGAACCAGATGCTCCTACCGAGGCAGACATCCCAGCCGAGGCAGATGTTCGGGCCGAGGCGGGCACCGCGGCCGAGGCGCTGTCGGCGGGCGAACCGCCGGTCGCGGCGGACCCGTTGCCCGCGATGACCTCGAGCACCCCCTCGCCGTACTTGGCGCGCTTGTTCTCGCCGATGCCCGAGATGCCGCCGAGGTCGGCCAGGCTGGCCGGTTTGCGGGCGGCGATTTCGCGCAGGGTGGCGTCGTGGAACACCACGTAGGCGGGGACGCCCTGTTCCTTGGCGGTGGCCGCACGCCAGGCGCGCAACTTCTCGAAGAGATCGGAGTCGCCGGGAGCGAGGTCGGCGGCGGCGAGGCGGGAAGCCTTGGCGGGCTTGGATGCTCGGGCCGCCTTGGCCCGTTCGGGCTCGCGGCGGAAGCTGACCTGGCGGCCGTCGAAGAGCACCTCATTGCTGGATTCGGTGAGAGTCAGTACGCCGTAGTCGCCGTGCACCGCCAGCAGGCCGTGCGCGAGCAGCTGGCGGACCACGCCGCGCCATTCGATATCGCGCAGCTCGGTGCCCACGCCGAAGGTCTTGAGTTCATGGTGGGCGTGCTGCTCGACCTTGGGATTGCGCTTGCCGATCAGGATGTCCACGATGTGGCCCGCGCCGAAGCTTTGTCCCCGTTCGCGTTTGAGCCGCAGCACGGTGGAGAGCACCTTCTGCGCGGCGACCGTCCCGTCCCAGGATTCCGGCGCGTTGAGGCAGGTATCGCAATTGCCGCAGGCGGTACCGGGCTGACCGAAGTAGGCCAGTAGCTGGGTGCGGCGACACTGCACGGTCTCGCACAGCGCGAGCATGGCGTCCAGGTGCAGTTGCAGCTGACGGCGGTGGGCGGCGTCCCCTTCCGAGGAGTCGATCATCTTGCGTTGCTGCACAACGTCACTCAGGCCGTAGACCATCCACGCCGTGGACGGCTGCCCGTCACGCCCGGCGCGACCGGTCTCCTGGTAGTAGCCCTCCACCGATTTCGGCAGATCCAGGTGCGCGACGAACCGCACATCCGGCTTGTCGATCCCCATGCCGAAGGCGATGGTGGCGCACACCACCAGCCCGTCCTCACGCAGGAACCGCGACTGGTTGGTCGCACGGGTGCGATTGTCCAGACCCGCGTGATATGGCACCGCCGCCACACCATTGGCGCTCAGGAAGGCCGCGGTCTTCTCCACCGAATTGCGCGAGAGGCAGTACACGATGCCCGCATCACCCGCGTGCTCATTCTGGATGAACGAAAGTAGCTGCTGCTCAGGCCGGTTCTTGGCCTCGATGCGGTATTGAATGTTGGGCCGGTCGAAGCTGGCGACGAAATGCTTGGCACCACGCGCGGAGCCTGCCGGAGCTTCCCGCAGATCCAGCCGTTCGGCGATCTCCTTCCGCGTGGCCTCGGTGGCGGTGGCCGTGAGCGCGATGCGCGGCACATCGGGCCAGCGCTCATGCACCATGGACAGCGCCAGATAGTCGGGCCGGAAGTCGTGGCCCCACTGCGAGACACAGTGCGCCTCATCGATGGCGAAGACCGAGATCTTGCCCCGGTCCAGTAGCTGCGCCGTGGCCGCGAGCCGCAGCCGCTCGGGTGCGAGGTAGAGCACATCCAGCTCTCCCGCCACGAATTGCGCCTCGACCGTGCGCCGTTCATCCGGGAACTGCGTGGAATTGAGGAATCCGGCGCGCACGCCGACCGCGTTCAGCGCATCGACCTGATCCTGCATGAGCGCGATGAGCGGCGAGATCACCACACCCACGCCGGGCCGCACCAGCGCCGGAATCTGATAGCACAGCGACTTTCCGCCACCGGTGGGCATCAGCACCAGCGCGTCGCCGCCGGAGATCACCTGTTCGACGATCTCCCGCTGCGGCCCGCGAAAACTGTCGTACCCGAACGTCTTTCGCAGCACCTGGTGAGCTGCGTCACTCCCGACGCCGCTCGTGCTCGCGTCGCCGATCAGGGTCTCAACCTCCGGTGCACTCACGCCCGCAATCCTACGGACACCACCCGACGCCCGAACACCCGTTCGCTACCTTCACCCACAACTTCGCACCGCGACACGCCCAAAGCCCGTCCCGTCATCCATCCCGAACGCGAATCCGCCACCCGCGCAGCTCAATCGCGCACGTAGTAGCGAAGCGCGGCGTACGCGGCGAGAGCGGAGAAGCCCACACCGACCGGCATGACGATCAATGCCACCGCGGCAATATCGTCGCCCGAGATGCGAGGCAGAACCTGATCGTTGAACAGGCTGCCGAGCGCCCGATTGATCACCAGCGGCTGCGCGACGAACAATCCGCCCACCGCCAGCAATGATCCGACCAGCGCCGCGAGCGCCGCCTCGAGCAGGAAGGGCAGTTGTGTGTACCACCGCGTCGCACCGACCAATCGCATGATGTCGACCTCGGTCTTGCGGGCCAGCGCCGCGACTTGAACCATGTTCGCGATCAACAGCAATGCCGCCAAGGCTTGCAGCGCGGCCAACCCGAACGCCGCATTGCGCAGCCCCACGAAGAAGCTGACCAGCCGGTCCACGATGTCCATGTCATTGAGCACCGTCATCACGCCCGGCCGCTTGGCGAAGTCGTCATAGATGGACCGGTATTTGGTGACGTCATCCAGCTTCACCCGGAACGAGGCGGGCAGCCCGTCCTTGCTGACCTCGTCGGCCAGCCCGGGCTGATCCTTGAAGGTGGTCTCCTTCACCTCCTTCACCGCGTCCACGCTATTGACGAACTGCACGCTCGACACATACTTGTGCTTCTTCAGATCCGACATGAGCGTCTTGCACGGATCCTGTGTGCAGTCCAGATCGCTGCGCGAGACGTCCCCGTCGAGATACAGCCTGATCTCGACCCTTTGGACGTAGTAGTCCTGAATCTTGTCCGCCATCCGGACCGCCAGGAGCCCGCCGCCCAGCATGGTCAGCGAGACCGCGGTGGTCAGGATCATGGCGATGGTCATGGTGACATTGCGGCGCAGGCCGGTGAAGATCTCGCCGAAGAGGAATCCGAAGCGCATTACCGGCCCACCCCGTACACGCCCTGCTCGTCATCGCGCACCAGGCGGCCGCGATCGAGTTCGACCACGCGCCGGCGCATGGCGTCGACGATGGTGTTGTCGTGGGTGCACATGACGACCGTGGTGCCCGTGCGATTGATCCGTTCCAGCAACAGCATGATGTCCTGACTGGTCTCCGGGTCGAGGTTGCCGGTGGGTTCGTCGGCCAGCAGCACCAGCGGCCGGTTCACGAAGGCGCGAGCCAGGGCCACGCGCTGCTGTTCGCCGCCGGAGAGTTCACCGGGCAGCCGGTCGGCCTTGCCCGCGAGCCCGACCATGTCGAGGGCCTCCGGAACCGCGCGGTCGATGAACGCCCGCGATTTGCCGATCACCTCCAGCGCGAAGGCCACGTTCTGGTAGACGGTCTTCTGTTGCAGCAGCCGGAAGTCCTGGAAGACGCAGCCGATGCGCTGGCGCAGTTTCGGCACCTTCCGCGCGGGCAGCCGGTCGACCGGGAAGTCCGCGACCCACACCTCGCCGGAGGTCGGCTTCTCATCCTTGAGCAGCAACCGCATGAACGTCGACTTTCCGGAGCCGGAGGGGCCGATGACGAAGACGAACTCGCCTTTTCCGATGTCGACGGAAACGTTGTCCAGCGCGGGTCGCGTCGAGGTCTTGTAGGACTTGGTGACGTTCCGCAGGGTTATCACGGGACCAGAGTGTAACCGTTTGGTCACGGTAGTCGAGCGCGCCGCGCAGGCGCGGCCCGAGAGCGGCTAGCGTTCCGGTCCGTTCGGCAGATAGTTGCTGAGCACGGTGTTCACAATGGGCGGAGTGCCCGAATTGTCGTGTCCCTCTGGCTTGACGAACATGTACAACACGAACGTGACGAGCCAGACGGAAATCAGGATCGCCGTGGACTTACGTGTTCTCTTGATCGATGCCTTCTTAATCAACACCCGAACTCAAACCCTCCCGGCGCAGCGCCGCGGCAACTCGCACCCGCAGCTCGCGTCCGACTTCGAACTGTTTGCCCGGTAGCGTCCGGGCCACCATCTTGATACTCATCTTGTCGACGGTGAGATCCTCGACACCCATCACGCTGGGCTCGTCGAGCAGTAGCGCTTTCAGCTTGCGATCGGCGAACGCCTTGGCGCCTACGTCACGCAGAATCTCATTGACCTTGTTGATATCGGCGGTCGCGGGCACGGGGACGTCGATGGCTGCCCGCGCCCAATCCTTCGACAGATTGGTCACTTTCACGATCTGACCGTTCGGCACGGTGATCACTTCGCCGTCGACGCTACGCAAAGTCGTGATACGCAACGTGACGTCCTCGACCGTACCCTCGGCATCCGCCGAAGATCCAGTGACGGCGATCCGCACCACATCGCCGAAGCCGTACTGCCTTTCGGTGATCAGGAAGAATCCGGCGAGCAGATCCTGCACGACGCGCTGCGCGCCGAAACCCAGTGCGGCACCGAGCACCGCGGCCGGGGCGACCAGACCACCGAGCTGGAACCCCATGCGCCGCAACACTTCCAGCGATACCAGGAAGTAGACGACGGACAGCACCACCCAGGTGATCACCTGCGCCAGCGCATGCCGGTGCTTGGCGGCCTCCGACCGCACCAGCGAATCGCTGCTGCGGAAGGATGCGTCGATCTTGCGGGTGATGCGGTCCCGCACATACGTGGCGGCGCGACTGAAAAGCATTGCGCCGACGATCAGCAGCACGATCTCGAGCCCGCTGGATCGGAGCCAGTTACCTAGATCTGCGCCCGAGCCGGCGGCGAGAATCGAACCCATGCGTGATTACCCCTGAGTGGTCTGCTGCTCCCGCATGCGCCAGCGGATTCCGCTTTCGATGAAGGCGTCGATGTCGCCATCGAGCACGGCCGAAGGATTGTTGACCTCGTAGCTGGTCCGCAGATCCTTCACCATCTGGTACGGGTGCAGGACGTAGGAACGCATCTGGTTGCCCCAGGATGCGCCTTCATTGGTCTTGAGGGCGTCCATCTGGGCACGCTCCTCCAGCCGCTTGCGCTCCAGCAGCTTGGCCTGGAGCACGCGCATGGCCGAAATCTTGTTCTGCAACTGCGATTTCTCGTTCTGACAGGTGACCACGACACCGGTCGGAATGTGCGTCAGGCGCACAGCGGAGTCCGTGGTGTTGACCGACTGACCACCCGGGCCCGACGAGCGGTACACGTCGACGCGGATGTCACCGTCCGGAATCTCGATGTGGTCGGTGGTCTCGACCACCGGCAGCACCTCGACCTCGGCGAAGGAGGTCTGGCGACGGCCCTGGTTGTCGAACGGGCTGATCCGCACCAGGCGGTGCGTGCCCATCTCCACCGAGAGCGTGCCGTAGGCGTAGGGCACCTTGATCGCGAAGGTGGCGCTCTTGATGCCCGCCTCTTCCGCGTACGAGGTGTCATAGATCTCGACGGGGTACTTGTGCCGCTCGGCCCAGCGCACGTACATGCGCATGAGCATCTGGGCCCAGTCGGCGGCGTCCACGCCACCCGCGCCGGAGCGAATATTGACCAGCGCCTCGCGCTTGTCGTATTCGCCCGACAGCAGGGTGCGGACCTCGAGGGCCTCCACATCCGCGTGGACCGAGGCCCGCTCGGCGTCGGCGTCGGCGAGCGCCTGGGTTTGCGCGTCGCCTTCCTCGTCCTCCGCCAGCTCGTAAAGCACGGGGAGGTCTTCCAGGCGCTGGCGCAATTCGCGAACGCGCCGCAATTCACTCTGCGCATGCGACAACTCGCTGGTCACGGCCTGTGCGTGTTCCTGGTTGTTCCACAGCTCCGGATCGGCTGCCTGATGTTCCAGCTCGTCGATGCGACGCACCAGCTCATCGATATCGATCACGGACTCCACGGTCTTGAGAGTCGTGTCGAGTTCGGCCAGATCAGCGGAGACGTCAGGATGCACGGTGTTCAAGGCTACAACCCCTCTCTGGGTCGTTGAAACAATGGGAGATGGACCGCAGGCACCGCGGCCGGGCGAGGGCGTACGGCTGTCGGCCACAAAACTCCGCGGCGGACCGGGAGCGGGCATGCGACAGCCGCACCACACTCAAGTCGGTGCGGCGCGGAAGAGGGGCCTTGCGGGGGTGTGGGCTACACCGCTACTTCTTCAACCGGCGACGGCGCGGAGGCTGCCGGGCTTGCGGCCGATGAGGCGGTCGAGGGCGGCGGCGCTGGCCTCGTCGGCGGGGAGCTGGATGATCAGGCGCTGATCGTCGTCGGCGGAGAGTTCGAGGGTTTCGTGGGCCAGGCGCAAGGGGCCCACCTCGGGGTGGTCGAGGCGTTCGATGCCGGTGACGTCGGGCAGGCCGGGGATGCGGGCCACTCGGTCGGTGAATTCCTCGCCGACCGTGGCGGTCAGCTCGTCGACGAGGGAGGAGACCACCGGATCGGCGCGGAACGGGCCGACCTTCAGGGTCGCGACGACCGTGTCGGCGGCGTGCTCCCAGTCCGGATGCGTCACGCGCGCGCGGGCGTCGGTGAACATGTAGCGGGCGAAGTTGGCGGGCACGCTGCTGTCGAACAGACCGGTCGGACCCATCAGGCTGCGATACGCATCGGTCCAGGCCAGGATCTCGCTGGCCCGGTTGACCACGAAGGCCGGTGCGGGCTCGAGCTGCTCGAGAATGGCCCGAACCGCCGGGCGCACAACACGAGTCGGCTCGACGGTGCCCTGGCACTTGAACCCCGGCGCCTCGGCCTTCACAAGCCGGTGCATGTGCACGCGTTCGCTCGACGTCATATGCAATGCGTCCGCCAGCGCGGTCAGCACCGCCGACGACGGATGCCGATCCCGCCCCTGTTCCATGCGGGTGATGTATTCGACACTCACCCCGGCCAGCGTGGCGAGCTCCGAGCGGCGTAGTCCGGGCGTGCGGCGACGCGCACCGGCGGGCAATCCCACCTCGGCGGGCGTGACCGCCTCGCGCTTGATGCGCAGAAACAATCCCAGCTCGTTATCGCTCACGTATTCGAAGGTACCAACCCGCGCAACCGGGATCATGACCCTGCCACTACCACTCTGGGCGCGGTCTCCCTATGTATTCGGCCGGGCGGCAAGGTCATTCACAGCGGCCGCTGCGGTCGCCCGGAATTCGCTTAGGAGACCATCATGACCAGCACGCCCCTGCGCCTCGCGGTGATCATCGGCAGCGTCCGGGAGGGACGCTTCGGCCCCGTGGTGGCGAAGTGGTTCGCCGGGGAAGCCGCCAAGCACGGCGGGTTCGAGATCGATGTGATCGATCTGGCCGATTACCCGCTGCCGCACGCCCTGCCCGCGGTGTCACCGCTCATGGAGCCCGATCCGGTCCGGCCCGGCAATACGGCCGAGCTGGCCGAGCGCCTGGCCGCGGCCGATGCGATGGTGATCGTCACGCCCGATATCAATCGCAGCTTCCCGGCATCGCTCAAGACCGCCATCGACTGGCACTACACGCAGTGGAGTCGCAAGACCATCGGTTTCGTCGGCTACAGCGGCAAGAGCGGCGGCCTGCTCGCGATCGAGGGCCTGCGCCAGGTCTTCAATGAGTTGCACGCCCATACGCTGCGTGAATATGTCTCGTTCCCGCGCTTCTACCTGCTGTTCGATCAGGCCGGGCAGCTGATCGAGCCCGCCGAGTTCGAGGCGGCCGCCGCCGAGATGCTCGACCAATTGCAGTGGTGGGCGAGCGCCCTCGTCGCCGCCCGCAGCGTTCCCGCATCGGTCTGATGCGAAGAGTTAGCGGCCGACACGCGCGGTTAACCGAGAACCGCTAACGTTTTCGCCGTGACCGACTACTCCGCTGACCTCGCGCTAGCCCTGACCTTGGCCGATGCCGCCGACGCCATTACCCGCGACCGGTTCGGCGCACTCGATCTGAAGATCAACTCGAAGCCCGATCTGACCCCGGTGTCGGACGCGGACCTGGCGGTCGAGCAGAAGATCCGCGAGATCCTGGGCGAGCAACGGCCGCAGGATCTGGTGCTCGGCGAGGAATTCGGCGGGGATGCCCAGTTCAGCGGGCGGCAGTGGGTCGTCGACCCGATCGACGGCACCAAGAATTTCGTGCGCGGCGTGCCGGTGTGGGCCTCGCTCATCTCGCTGCTGGAGGACGGCGTGCCGGTGGTCGGCGTGGTGAGCGCCCCCGCGCTGTCGCGGCGCTGGTGGGCGGCGGCCGGGTCGGGCGCGTGGACCAGCTTCGAGAAGTCCGAGCCGAAGGCGATCGCGGTTTCCGAGGTGGCCGAACTGGGTGCGGCGAGCCTGGCCATGTCCAGCCTGCACGGCTGGCGGGCTATCGGACGGCGCGACAAATTCATCACCCTCAGCGATGAGGTGTGGCGGGTGCGCGGCTACGGCGACTTCTTCGGCTACGCCCTGCTGGCCGAGGGCGCGGTGGACATCGTGACCGAGCCCGAGCTCTCGCTGTGGGATATGGCCGCGCTGGACATCCTGATTCGCGAGGCGGGCGGCACCTTCACCTCTCTGGACGGTAAGCCGGGCCCGCACGGCGGCAGCGCGGTGGCGACCAACTCGCACCTGCAAGATCAGGTGCTGGCGGCGCTCGCGGCCTGATCGAGCACGGCCGCAACGCCTTCGAACACACGAACACCCCCGCAGCAATGCGGGGGTGTTCGCTTCGTGCGTTTAGAACTATGCCGATCCTGAACTGTTACCCGAGTTGAGTGGGCCGACAAGCACTCCCACCACACCACTGAGCAGATTGAGAACGAGCGAGACGAGTCCTGACAACATAACCGATCCTCCTTTCGTCTCGTTCAAAACCGTAGTGACCGTTAGCAGTTCGCATGATCAAAACGAATTAACAGCACTCGAGTACTGTCAATGCATGATTCACTACGCAGCGAATTGCTGTGTGCACAACCACTTTTCGAGAATTCCATACGCAATTACATTGCGAGGACATGTCATCAACCGAGTTGTCGCAGCTTAGACCACAATTCGGGCCACGGGGTCAATGGCGCGCGGCAGAGGACCACCGGCTTGCCCTGCTCGTCGTTGTCGAGGCCGAGGCCGTTGTCGATGCCGCCCAACAGATCTGGATCGGCACACACGTGCGATACGCGTTCGCGCGAGACGCCGACGATGATCACCTGGTGAGAGCCGTCGGGCGGACCCCACCACCAGTACGAGTTGTGCGGACTGTGTGGCACGGGGAGGCCGTAGCGGGGCCCGAAGCGCTCGATCGCCCCGGCCTCACCGTAATTCGCGGTGAGGATGTCGGCGTCGGGTGCGCGGCGGGAGCGAATCTCGGCGATCTGCCGGACGAACTCGGGCCAGCCGATGGTCTCCCCCGCGTCGTAATTGATTGCCAGAACCGGAGAACCAGGCAATTCAGACACTGGGAGGATCGGCAGGAACAGCACAGCGGACACCGCCGCATTGACCGCGACCACGGAAGCCATTGCGGCACCGCGCATCCGGCTGCCGATGAGCTTCGGCTCGAGCCCCACCGCGCCCGCCGCCAGCAGCAGCGGATACATTCCGCCGAGGTAGTAGGCCTTGCCGCCGGTGCACAGGTACACCGTGAACAGCAGGCCATACGCCAGCACGAAGGCGCGGACGCGCGGCCGCCGCCACAGGCACCACAGCCCGAATATCCACAGCGGCACCAGCACCGGCCCCATCAGCCCGAACTGCAACAACACGAAGCTGAGCGGCGAGTTCGAGGTGCCGGACGAGCCGCCCGCAATGGCCCGGCTCAGCGTCCATTGGGGCCAGTCATTGTTGGCCTGCCACCACAGATACGGCGATACGAGTAGTGCCGCGATGCCGATCGCGAGGGGAAAGTACCTGGTAGCGAACACTTCTCGCGGTCCGAGCACGGCGATCGACACGGCCAGCACCAGCAAGGGCAGCGCGGCCAGCGCCTTGTTCTGCATCCCTATCCCGGCGAGCACGCCGAGCAGCAGCCACCAGCGCGAATCGGCGTCGGGGCGCAGCAGACGCAGCACCAGCACCGTCACCCCGGACCACACGGCCAGGTCGAAAATCGTTGTGCCGAACAGATGTCCGGCCCCCAGCAGCAGTGCGGCGGAGGCCACGGCACCGGCGCTCAACGTCTGCGCGGCCCGTCCCCCACCCAGCTCCCGGGCCATCCATCCGGCGCACACGACCACCAATACAGCGGCGACAATCGCCGGAATGCGCAGTACCACGAGGGAATCCGAGTCGATCGCGGACGTCACCCGCGCCAAGAGTGGCACCAATGGCGGTTGATCCGCGTATCCCCAATCCAGCCGCCGCCCCGCGGCCAGGAAATACAGTTCGTCGCGGTGATATCCGTACCGATTCGAACAAGCAGTCAGTACTACCGCGAAAATCCCCGCTACCCAGTACATTCCGCCACCATGCCCGATCAGAGTGAATACCGATCGTCATTGTCCGTCCGGAACGCGGTAAGACGAAATGAAATGTTCGCATTCATGGTACCCACTCGATCCCCTTTGAAACACTTGTGCCGAAGCATGTCCGGCGCGGGGCTGCGGCCCCCACGCCGGGCGCGGCGGCTAGCCCGCGGAGGCCGTGCCGCCAGTAAAGCCGCCCTGGCTGGAACCGCTCTGATTCGTGGTGGCGATGGGCAGCGAGACTCCGGAGCCGGATCCGGCGGAACCGCTACCGGCGGAACCGGTCTGACCCGAGCCGGAGCCGAGGCCCGAACCGGTCTCTCCCGATCCGGTATCACCGGAAGACCCGACGTCTCCGGAGCCGAGGCTGATACCGCCCTCGGTCTTGGAGTTTCCGGATCCGGTCTGTGTGCCGTTGCCGATAGGGGCAGCGCCGACCGGCTGGGCGGGCTGCAAGGGGATTCCCTCGGCAGCGGCGCTGGGCGCCACGGCGAGGAAGAGGGCGATGGCTATCGCGCCGGTCGTACCCACCAGCGTTTTCATATAGCAAGACCTCCATGTGGGGGCGGATGATGCGCCGCCACCGTAGCCCAGTCGCACCCCATTTGAAGGAGGTTTGTTTCACTATCTGTCGAGCGGCCGTGATGTGCCCGGAAACCACCGCGTCGACCTGCCGATTCGACAAGCCTCGACGGTTGTTCTTACTCTGGAGTAAGATAGTCTTACTCTGGAGTAAGATTGCTGGGCAGGATCACCCACCCCACCCCGAGAAGAACTGGTGATTATGAGCACTCGAGACACCGCAACGAAGCGGGATACTTCCGCCGTCGGCCTCAACCCCGTCAAGCGCGACTGGATGGGCGCAGCCATGCGGGTCATGACGACCATCACGGGGTCGCCGCTCGCCGAGAAGTACAACCTGCGCAAGCCGATCGAACGGCTGACCTACGAGGGCACCAAGACCGGGTTCCGCACCCTGGGTGCCGCGACTCGTGCGTTCGAGGCGGTCTCCGGTGGCGGCGCCCCGAAGCGGCTGCCCGCCAACGAGTCCAAGGGCAAGGACTACTTCGACCTGACCCCGACCGACGAGCAGCAGATGATCGTCGAGACGGTCCGCGAGTTCGCTTCGGAAATCCTGCGCCCGGCCGCCTACGACGCCGACAATGCCGCCAAGGCCCCGCGCGATCTGCTCGAGCGCGCCGCCGAACTCGGCATCACGCTGATCAATGTGCCCGAGGAGCTCGAGGGCGCTGCCTCCGAGCGTGGCGCGGTCACCAACTCCCTTGTCGCCGAGGCGCTCGCGCACGGTGACATGGGCCTGGCGCTGCCGATCCTGGCGCCGAGCGGTGTCGCGGTCGCGCTGTCGCAGTGGGGTACCGACGCGCAGCAGAAGACTTTCCTGGGTGCCTACACCGGTGAGAATGTGCCGCAGTCCTCGGTGGTCATCGCCGAGCCGCAGGCGCTGTTCGATCCGTTCGCGCTGAAGACCAAGGCCACTCGCTCGCCCAGCGGTTTCCGCCTCAATGGCGTGAAGAGCCTGGTTCCGGCCGCGGGTGATGCCGAGCTGTTCATCGTGGCCGCCGAGCTGGATGGCCGCCCGGCCTTCTTCATCGTCGAGGCCGACACCGAGGGTGTCGTCATCGAGGCCGACCCGTCGATGGGTCTGCGCGCCGCGGGCCTGGGTCGCCTGCTGCTGAACAATGTCGCCGTCTCCGCTACCGCCATCCTGGGTGACGCGGACGTCGCGCAGCGCACCGAGGATTACGCCGACGCCGTGCGCCTGGCCCGCCTCGGCTGGTCCTCGCTAGCCGTGGGCACCGGTCAGGCCGTGCTGGATTACGTGATTCCGTATGTGAAGGAACGTGAGGCGTTCGGCGAGCCGATCGCGCACCGCCAGGCGGTGGCGTTCATGGTCGCCAATATGGCCATCGAGCTCGACGGTCTCCGGCTCGTGACCCTGCGGGGTGCGTCACGCGCGGAGCAGGGCCTGTCGTTCGCCCGCGAGGCCGCGCTGGCCAAGAAGCTGGCCACCGACAAGGGCATGCAGATCGGCCTGGACGGTGTGCAGCTGCTGGGCGGTCACGGCTTCACCAAGGAACACCCGGTGGAGCGCTGGTACCGCGATCTTCGTGCCGTCGGCGTTGCCGAAGGCGTCGTGCTCGTCTAACCCGAACTTCTCAACGGAGAGACACCAACCATGATCAATCTCGAACTCCCCAAGAAGCTCCGGGCCAGCGCCAACCAGGCCCACCAGGTCGCCGCGGAGATCTTCCGTCCCGCATCGCGCAAGTACGACCTGGCCGAGCACGACTACCCGGTCGAGCTGGACACCATGGCCGCCATGGTGGAAGGCCTGTCCGACTCCGGCAGCGCGGACGTGTCCGGCGCCACCGGCGGCCGCAAGGCCGAGGGTGAAACCGATTCGCACGCCACCGAGCTGCTCGGAAACACCAACGGCGGCAATATGGCCGCGCTCATGAACGCCCTCGAAACCTCGTGGGGCGATGTCGGCCTCATGCTGTCGATCCCCTACCAGGGTCTCGGCAATGCGGCCATCGCCGCGGTCGCCACCGATGAGCAGCTGTCGCGTTTCGGCAAGGTGTGGGCCGCCATGGCCATCACCGAACCGTCCTTCGGCTCCGACTCCGCGGCCGTCACCACCACCGCCACCCTCGACGGTGACGAGTGGGTCCTCAATGGCACCAAGATCTTCGTGACCGCCGGCTCGCGCGCCACCCACATCGTGGTGTGGGCGTCGGTCGACAAGTCGCTGGGCCGGGCCGCCATCAAGTCCTTCGTGGTCCCCCGCGATGCCAAGGGCCTCACCATCTCCCGGCTCGAGCACAAGCTCGGCATCAAGGCGTCCGACACCGCCGAGATCCGCTTCGAGGACTGCCGCATCCCGAAGGACAATATCCTCGGTTCGCCGGAAGTGAACGTGGAGAAGGGCTTTGCCGGGGTCATGCAGACCTTCGACAACACCCGCCCCCTCGTCGCCGCTATGGCCGTCGGCGTGGGCCGCGCCGCCCTCGAAGAGCTCCGCAAGGTCCTCACCGACGCGGGCGTGGAAATCTCCTACGACAAGCCCGCCAATAACCAGCACGCCGCCGCCGCGGAATTCCTCCGCATGGAAGCCGACTGGGAGTCCGCCTACCTGCTCTCCCTGCGCGCAGGCTGGATGGCCGACAACAAGAAGCCCAACTCCCTCGAGGCCTCCATGTCCAAGGCCAAGGCAGGCCGCATGGGCACCGACGTCACCCTCAAGGCCGTAGAACTGGCCGGTGCCACGGGCTACTCCCAGCGCACCCTGCTGGAGAAGTGGTCCCGCGACTCGAAGATCCTGGACATCTTCGAAGGCACCCAGCAGATCCAGCAGCTGATTGTGGCCCGCCGCGTGCTCAACCTGAGCAGCGACAAGCTGAAGTAGCAACCAGCACAACGGAAACCGGTGCGAGGCAGACCACCTGCCTCGCACCGGTTTTTTCGTGTCTGCGTAGAGGATGACTCACCGAGGATGTGTGGTGTCATTGTCGAGAACCGTGTGGCAGCTAGCATGTGGCGAACGTTTGGGCGACCACGGGAGAACTGTTGGCTGCGAGAACTTCGATGCTGCGCCGAATGGTTACTATTGGCGGCTGCGCCGCGCTGTTGGGGTGTGGGCCGGGCGTTATTTCCCCTGCTAATTCGGTTCCATTCGCTGCGCCCTGGTTGCCGGTGGAGTTGGAAGATGCTGTGTCGCGGGATCTTGGGTTGAGTGGCGAGCAGTACATGCGGCGGGCCGAAATTGCGCAGCAGCTCGCAGATTTTCAACGGGATGCGAGGCGTAGCTATCCTTCGGCAGTCGTTGGGGTGCGGGTCGGCGATGAGGGACGGGGGGTTGTCAGACTCGCGGATGGTGCGGTGAGTGACGGTGCTCGCGCTGCGGCGCTGGCGGCCGGGTTCGATATCGAGAGTGGCGCAGCGGGTTCGACGCGTCCCGGAGGCGAGGCGATCGGGTATCGCGCCGTCGATATGGATGCCGGTGAGGCGCAGGCGGCTGGGGCGGGGGGTGATTCAACGGTTGTGGGCGGGACGTGGTTCTACACGGTTCGGGATGGCATGCCGATGTTCTGCAATACCGGGTTCAACGGCACCGATCGGGATGGGAACGTCGTCAATATCACCGGGTCGCACTGTGACAGAACGGATTCGGATTCGGGGGAATCGCTGGATACGGTTGCGCGCGAGATCAGGGTGGCGCGGATGCTTCCGGTGACGCCGGGGCAGTTCTCCGCTTCGACGCTCGGGCCCGAGGTTGGGGAGTTGCAGGTGCCGGTTGATCCTGCGGTTGATCACCGGATCATTCGGATCGGTGACGCGGCGGCGGCGCGGTTTCGGAACAATCTGATCGGGGTGCGGGATGGGGTGCCGATCGCGATCGACGGTATCGCGGACCCGGTGCTCGGTGCGCCCGTCTGTAAGTCCGGCGGGGTGACCGGGTTCGCCTGCGGCATCGTGACATCCGTGGATGAGGAGTACACCAATAACCAGGGGACTTACCGGCATGGGGCGATCGCGAGCATCTTTCTGTCGCCGGGTGATAGTGGAGGACCGCTGATCAGTGGGACGAAGGCCGTCGGCATCGCGGGGAATGTGGGTGGTTCGGTCAAGCGGCCTGTGTTCAATGCGCTGACCTTTCAGCCGATCCGCGCGATTCTGGATGCCAATCCGGGACTGCGGTTGCGTACCGACTGAGGCACCATTACGAATCGGACCCGCCGTACGCGCCGCGGCAGGAAAATCGCATGATGACACAACCTTTCGACTACTCCGGCCGGACCGTCTTCGTGGCGGGTGGCACGAGTGGCATCAATTTGGGCGTGGCGCAGGCCTTCGCTCGCGCGGGCGCATCCGTGGCTGTACTGTCCCGAACCCCGGACAAGGTGCGGTCCGCGGTCGATGAGCTCGGTGAAATCGGGGTCACCGCACTGGGTTTCGCTGCTGACGTGCGTGACTATGATGCCGTGTCGGCGGCCTTGACTACCGCGCAACAGGAGTTGGGTGAGCTGGATGTGCTTGTTTCGGGGGCCGCCGGAAACTTCCCTGCCGCAGCACAATCCATGTCCGCGCGAGCCTTCGCCGCCGTCGTGGACATCGATTTGAAGGGCACCTTCAATGTCCTGCGCGCCGCCTACGATCACCTACGAAAACCTGGTGCATCGGTCATCAATATCTCGGCCCCGCAGTCCTCCATCCCGATGGATCTGCAAGCGCACGCCTGCGCCGCCAAGGCCGGGGTGGACATGCTCACTCGCGTCTGCGCCCTCGAATGGGGCCCTTCCGGCGTGCGCGTGAACGCCGTGGCCCCCGGCCCTATCGAAGGCACCGAGGGCATGGCCCGCCTCGCCCCCACCCCCGCGATGGAACACATAGTCACCGATTCGGTCCCGCTCAACCGGTATGGCACCGCCCAGGAGATCGCCGATTGCTGCCTGTGGCTGGCCTCGCCCCAGGCCTCCTATGTAACCGGCGCGGTCATCCCGGTGGACGGCGGCTGGTCCCTCGGCGGTGCGTCCCAGGTCTTCACCGCCATGCGCAACCTCTTCAACGCAACCCCCTGATCGCTATTCGGCCGGGGTGAGGTACACGCGATTGTCGTGGAAGACAGCGCCGCCACCGAAGTCCGAATCACGTTCGGCAACAGTCGCATTGACGGTCGCGCCACCGGACAGTTTGGCCCAACGGCCCTTGGTGGTGGCTGCCACGCCGGGACGGACCTGATCGGAGACCTCGACCGTGGCTTGGAAGGAGCCTCGATCGTTGTGGACGGTGACCGAGGCACCGTCGGTGATGCCACGGGCGGCCGCATCGTCCGGGTGGATGGTGATGCGGGGATCGCCTGAGCGGCGCAGCAATTCAGGGTTGTTGCCGAAGTTGGTGTTCAGGAAGTAGTGGGAGGCGGACGAAATCAGGACCAGGCCGTCGCCGGGGTCGGCCGGGGGCGTGTAGGCCGGAAGCGGGTCGTGGCCTGCCGATTCGGCTCGGCGCGAGACGAACTGGAGCTTGCCCGCGGGGACCTGCTTGGGTGCGATCTTCAGGAAGCCGTCGGCGCGCAGCCGATCGACGTCGTGGCCCTTCAACAGCTGGTTGGCCAGCTCCTCGTCGGAGTCGTAGAGGGCGGGTTCGGTGAGACCCATACGGTGCGCGAGGCGACGGAAAGTCTCCGTGGTGGAGAGGCATTCGCCGGGTGGGGCGACGGCGGGCTCATTCCAGACCATGTAGAGATTGCCGTACGCGGCCAGGACATCCAGGTGTTCGGGTTGCATGGTGGCGGGCAGCACGATATCGGCGTAGTCGACGGTGTCGGTCGGGAAGTGTTCCAGCACAACGGTGAACAGATCTTCGCGAGCCAGTCCGCGGCGCACCTCGGTCTGATTCGGGTTGGAGCCGATCGGGTTCGCGGCAATCACGAACAGCGCCTTGACCGGCGGATCATCGACCTCCAGCAGGGCCTCGCCGAGCCGGGTCATGGACAGTGTGCGCACCGGATTCGGCAGCAGATCCAGGCGCAGGAGTCCGGGGACATCTAGATCGAAGTGATCGCTGGTCGAATAGTGCAGTCCGCCACCGGGAATCGCCCAGTCGCCGGTGACTCCGGGCAGGCAAGCCAGCGCCCGCAAGGCCATGCCGCCGCCCGCATGCCGCTGCATACCCTGTGAGGCCTTGATGGCGGTCGGCCGCGTGCGCGCGATCCGTTCGCCCAGCGTGACGATCTGCTCCACCGACAGCCCGGTGATCTCGGCGGTCCGCTCCGGCGTGAATTCCGCTATGCGGCCCTGGAATTCATCCCAGCCCTCGGTGTGCTCGGCAATGAACTCCACATCGTGCGCCCCCAGGGAGACGATGACGTGCATGAGCCCGAGCGCCAGCGCCGCATCGGTCCCCGGCAAGGGCGCGAGATGCTCATCGCAGCGCTCCGCGGTCCGGGTGCGCACCGGATCGATCGCGACCGTGTAGGCCCCGCTGTCCTGAATGAACTTCCACCCGTGATGCCCCGATGTCAGCGGATTGGTGCCCCACAAGAGAATCAGCTTGGATTTCGCGAAATCCTCCGGATCCATCCCGGCCGCCGTCCCCAGCGTGTACCGGAGCCCCACGCCGCCCGCGATCGAGCAGATGGTCGGATCGTGCAGCGAGGCCCCAAGCGCATTGAAGAACCGTCGCCCCGAGAACCCTTCGAGCCCTTGGATGTACCCGAGGCTCCCCGTCCCGTGGAACGGCCAGATCGCCTCACCGCCGTGCTCCCCGATGATCCCGTCCAGCCGCGTGGCGATCTCCCCGAGCGCCTCATCCCAGCTGATCCGCTCGAACTGCCCCGCCCCCTTGGGCCCCACCCGCCGCATCGGATACTGAATTCGCTCCGGCGATTGCACCTGCTCCAGGTACCGATTCACCTTCACGCACAGCGCACCCCTGGTAACCGGATGCTCCTTGTTCCCCCGCAGCCCGACGGCCACTCCGTCCTCCACGGTCACCACCCAGGAGCACGCGTCCGGACAATCGAGTGGGCAAGCCCCGAGCACCTTCACCCGCCCAATCGTAGGCGACCGCCCCGCCGCCCTGAATTCCCGTTTCGGGTATTGCACGCAGCCGGTGAGGGAGCTGTGGTGGCGGATTTCCGGCCCGGATCCAGCCACCATCGCTCCTTGATCTTGTATTGCGGCCGGGTAGGGTGCGGCGCGTGGCGAAGATTGCGTTTCTGGGTGCGGGCCGGATGGGTTTGGGAATGGCGGCGCGCATGATGTCCGCCGGGCATGAGGTGACGGTGTACAACCGTTCCCCGGAGAAGGCAGCCGAGTTGGTCGAGGCGGGCGCTGTCCTGGCCGAGACGCCGCGTATTGCCGCGGCTCAGGCCGACGCGATCATCTCGATGGTCGCCGATGACGACGCCTCTCGCCGGGTGTGGCTCGGTGACGACGGCGCATTGGCCGCCGATGTTGCCCCGGGTGCATTCGCCATCGAGTGCTCGACCATCTCCCGCCCCTGGGTCCTGGAATTGGCGAAACACGCCACCGCACAAGGCTTCCGCTACATCGACTGCCCGGTGACCGGTCTCCCCGAGGTGGCCGCCGCGGGCGAACTGACCCTGTTCGTCGGTGCGACCCCCGACGACCTCGAAGCCGTCCGCCCCCTACTTACTCCGTTGTGCACCAATATCGTTCACTTCGGCGAGGTCGGTTCCGGCACCGCCTACAAACTCGTCCAGAACCTCCTGGGTTCCATCCAGATCGCCGCCACCGCGGAGGCCCTGCGCATAGCCGAACTCTCCGGCCTGCACCTCCCCACGGTCGTGGACACCCTCTCTCAAAGCGGCGCGGCCAGCCCCACGGTCGTCCGCATGAGCCGCCTGATGCTGGAAGGCGACCACACCGAAAACATCGCCTTCACCGCCACCCTCCGGCTGAAGGACACCCGCATCGGCGTGGAACTGGCCGACGCCGTCTCCGCCCCCGCCGCTCTGGGCCACACCGCCGAGGACATCTTCACCCGCCTCGTCGAAGCCGGCCACGGCGAACTGCACGAAACCAAGGTCATCGACCTACTGCGCGAATAGCCCCTCAGGCAACCGATTCCGCCGAAATCTCCAGCACCGTCGCGGGCCCCGCCCGGAACCCCGGACTGGCCGCGTCCGCCGCCACCATGTGCGCCGTCACATCATGCGCGGCCAGCGCCGCCTTGGAACCCCACTCCTCGATGAGCACGAACCGATCCGGGTCCCCACTCACCTGATGCATGTCGTATTGCAGGCAACCCTCTTCGCCCCGCACCACCGGCGCGAGCCGCTCGAAAGCCGCCACCTGCTCCTCCCCGCGCCCCGGCTGAGCAGTAATCAAAATAACGAGCCGTACCTTCTCTGACATGCCCGCACCTTAACTGCGCTCCCGCCCCCCTGGCACGCCGAGCCCAATAGGGCATCTGCCCGATACCGCTGCCCCGATCAGCGCCATAGGTTGACGTCGCCAACCTATGAGGAGTTTTCAAATGTCCGCACTGCGTGGAACTTTCGTCGCCGCCCTGATCGGCGCGGCAGCCCTGGCCGGAGCCGGTGCCGCCACGGCCGCCCCCCTCCCCCTCGAGGCCCCCGCCGCCTCAACCGAGCCCGTAGCCGGCGGCCTCTGCAACGCCGACCCCCTGCTCAGCCTGTATTGCCTGCTCGTCAGCCCTTCGGCGTAGCTGATCCACACCGAGTGTTCACTGGTGCAGGGCCCTTCTCGGCAAATGCCTGCATCAGTGAACACTCGAGCGGCGGTGGCGGTGAACCTGCTGTTGCCGACTATGAGGCCGACTGCATGACCTTCGAAATATTGTCCGGGGCAAAGGATGTGAGGCCGATGTTCTGGTAGCGGCCCATCAGCCGGGTGTACTTGCGGCGGTTGCGGGTGAGTGGGGTTTCGGTGATCGCTTGGGGCAGATGCCGATAGCCGAGAGCGAGCAGCTTGGTCAGGACGGCGAATTCGAGATCGTGGCGTTTGGTCCATCGGGTCGGGGTTATCGCTCGCACGCCGGGGTGCATGATCCCGTAGCCGAGTACGCCGCTGACATGCCCGGCGACCGGGCCGGCGAGCTTCCAGGCGGGCGCGATGGCGCGGGGGAGAAATCCCGGCAGCGGGGGGCGACGGAGGGTGCCGACCACATTCTCGAGGGTGCGAGTGGATTCCAGCTTTTCGCCGACCATTCGGTCGTAGTAGGCGCACATCTCGGAGTAGTTCTCGATCAGTCGTGAACGGCCGGGCAGTTGCAGGCCGTCGACCAACTCGCGGAAGTGGTCCCAGATCTTTTGATTGTCGGCTGCACTGAGGCGCTCGCCGGTGACGGTGACGAATGCGGCGCGGTAGACGAAGAAGGTACTGATCAGAATCCAATTCCAGGACTCCGGATTCAGTGCGCTGTACCGGATGCCGTTGTATCCGACGCCCTTCACATCGCGGTGCAATCGCATCAGCCGTTCGGCCTCTGCCCGCCGATCGTCCGCATCTCCGGCGAACATGATCTGATCCGAGGCCGCGGACCGCAGTGCCCGTTCGAAGGGTGCGTTGCGGAACCGGCCGGTGTCCTCCAGCGCGCCCGACACCGCGGGCAGCATGGTCTGATCGAACAGTCCCGCGGCAAAGAATCCGACGAGCCAACTTCCGGCGAACCTTTGGAACCGCGCGACCGTGTCGTCGGTAGCGGTGGTGACGGCTTCCGACTCGGCCGGTGAGTGGTTCACGGGGCAGGTCATCGGTGAACTCCTTTGTTCCGGCGTCGAGCTGCTGGGCTGGTCGACGCCACTTCCGAGCATCTGGTGCACCCACGCACCAGATAATATGGTGCCAGAGTGCACCAGATCACGGCAGCCGTCAAGGGAATGCGGAAGAATGCCGGGAATGGAACCACGCAGCTACGGCGGAGAGACCGCGCAGGAACGCCGGACCCGTCGCCGCGCTGCTCTTGCCGAGGCCGCCCTGGACCTGTTCGCCGAAGGGGGCTTGAACCAGGTCACCAAGCGGAATGTGTGTACCCGGGCTCGACTCAACGACCGCTACTTCTACGAGCACTTCACCGACCGGGATGCACTGCTGGAATCGGTGGCCCAGGATATGACCGCTCAGGGGCTGGAAGCGGTCGTCACCGCGACCATGGAAGCGCCACCCGGCATCGAAGCTCAGATTCATGCGGCTGTCGAAGCGAGCCTGGCTTTTCTGGCCGCCGATCCCCGCCGCGGCAAGATGTTGATGGAAGCCCGCTCCGCCGAAAGCGTCGAAAAACTGCGGCTGGCAAGCACTCGCATGATCGCCAACGCAATGTCAGCGATGACGCGCGAATTACTCGGCGGCTCCGCGCCCATTCAACTCGACAGCGATCTCGCGTCCTTCACCATGGTCAGTGGCGTCATGGAGTTGGTCGCCGCCTGGCTGCGCGGCGAAATCGACACCAGCCGTGAGCATCTCACCGACCTCATCGCCGCACTGCTGCTGTCCACCGCCGACATCTCCACCAAGCTGCCGGGCGTCGGCCCCGGCGGATCCGACCACGGATCCCGATAGTCCCTACGCCCTGACGGCATCCCGGAACCGCCTTCGGTCAGGCGGCGGTGGCGAAGCGGAGGGCGAGTTGGGTGCGGCTGGTGCAGGAGGTTTCGGCCAGGACTCGGCTGAGGTGTTTCTTGACCGTGTCTATGCCTATGAAGAGGCGGTCGGCGATCTGACGGTTGGTCAAGCCCTGGGCGGCCAGGTCGGCGACATCCCATTCACGCGGGGTCAGTTGCCAATTGGTGCTGGCGGCGTGACGGTCTCGGTCTCGGTCGAGTTGTTCTGCCACCAGTGGGGCCAGGTGGCGGCGGAGGGCTTGCAGGAGGGCTATATCGCGGTCGGGGACTCGGGGAGTGTCGCAGACCGCCATGCCCACGAAGAGGACGCCGGAGGGTGCGGCGTCCACGACCATGGTGGCCTTGTCGGTGATTCCATTGGGGCGCAGGAAATCAGAGATGAAGGGGGAATCGGGGGCGATTTCGGCCAGGCGGGCTACGCCTCGGGACATGATGACCTCGGCGGCGTGTTCGGTGCGGAGGGGGTCCGAATCCGCCCAGCGGGCTTCGTATTCCGCGGTGAATTGCGGGGAGTAGCCGCCTTGTACGCCGCAGCCGCCCAGGAGGGCGTCGCACAGGGTGGCGCCGTGCAGGACGGCCACTCCCGTGAAGCCGAACCAGCTTTGGAGCGCATGAACGAGGCTTTCCCGGAACTCGGGGAGGTCGGCGGCCCGGTCGACGGATTCCAGGACACCCACGAGTCGCCGGAAATCCTCCGGGGAGAGCGCATCACCGTCGGGGAGCGGACGGGGTCGGCGGGTGGGGTCTGTCAGCGCACCGGTCACAGTTCAAATATTCCACTTTCGTGCCATGGCCCGCCACGCGCGCACCCGGCATGATTTTCGACGGGACCCCGGGTGAAACGGCCGGGGCACAGCGAAAAGGATCGACCATGAGTGCACAGAGCACCTCGCGCCGCTGGCTGATCACCGGCGCGAACAGCGGTTTCGGGGCGGCGTTCGTCCGGGCGGTGCTGGCCGCCGGGGATGAGGTCGTGGCGGCCGTGCGGCGGCCCGACAGCATGGCGGAAGTGGTTGCCGCGTACCCGGATCGGGTGCAGGTGGTGGCGCTGGACGTGCGTGACCCGGATGCCGCCGAGCGCGCGGTGAAGGAGGCCGGGCGGGTGGACGTGCTGGTGAACAATGCCGGGTACGGCATTGTCGGTGCGATCGAGGAGACCAGTGACGCGGATCTGCGCGATGCCATGGAGGTCATGTTCCACGGCCCGCTGCGCCTGACCCAGCTGGTGCTGCCGCAGATGCGGGAACGCCGTAGCGGGGCCATCGTGCAGGTGAGCAGCATGGGTGGGTTCATGTCCTTCGCGGGCGTGGGCATCTACAGTGCCGCCAAGGGTGCGCTGGAATTGGCCAGTGAGGCGCTTGCCGCGGAGGTGAATCCGCTGGGCATCCAGGTGCTGATCGTGGAGCCGGGCGCGTTCCGGACCAGTTTCGCCAAGCCCGCGGCGCTGCGGATCAGCGGTGAGATCGGGGATTACGCGGAGACCGTCGGCGCGATCCGGGATGGGCTGCCGTCCTCGGATCAGCAGCAGGAGGGCGATCCGGAGAAGGCGGCGGCCGCGGTCATCGCCACTGTGGGACAGGCGAATCCGCCGCTGCGGCTGGCGCTGGGACCGGATGCGGTGGGCGCGATTCGCGGCAAGCTGGCGGCGGTGGCCGCGGATCTGGATGCGACCGCGCACCTGGGCCTGACCACCGGTCTCGAGTCCACGGTGAACTGACCCGGACATGAGAAACGGCCCGCCGTAACACCGGCGGGCCGTTCTCGGTCGCGGCTCTTACCGCTTCGCGACTCAGCCGGCCAGACCGGCGCTGCCCGAGGAGAGGGTGGTCACGAGGTTGGCGAGCACAGCGAGCAATTCCATGGGGATACCTCATCAAGTTGGTTAGCGGGTTCGCACGCAGCCTCGGTCACGTAGGTGTACGGCGCGTGTCCTGCGGGTGAAGTCGGGTGGTCGTTTCGCACACACATAGCAAATGTCTGTTGTGACCGAATTTGTGTAACTGCCATCACACCTCGCTGTTACGGTGGCGCTACCCCGTCGCGGGTTCGGGCGATGGGCGCACGTTCTCTCGGAGGTGGTCGGCATGCCCTCGGTCCTGTATTCGGCGCAGCAGCGACTGGCACACACTCGCGAGGCCGTCAAAGGCCTGAAACGCCTGCGGGAATTGGGGATCACCGATCCGCGCGATCCCGTGGCCACGGTGCGAACCGCCTTGGAGGCCAGGGTTTTCGGGCCGCCCGCCACCGCCGTGCGGCGCGCGGCGCGCATGTGGCCGGAGCGTGCGGGACTGGCCGACGAGCGCGGTGAACTCACCTATCGCGAACTCGACGATCAGTCGAATGCGGTGGCGCGCGGACTCCAGCGCATGGGCGTCAAACCCGGGACCGTGGTGGGTGTGCTGGCCCGCGATCATCGCGGACTGCTATTGACCATGGTCGCGCTCGGCAAGCTCGGTGCGCGACTGGCGCTCATGAACACCGGTTTCGCCAAGCCGCAGTTCGCCGCGGTGTGCGAGCGCGAGAACGTGAAGGCGGTGCTGCATGACAGCGAGTTCATCGGACTGCTCGACGCCCTGCCCGAAGACCTGCCGCGCGTGCTCACCTGGGTGGATGAGGGCACCGAAATCCCGGAGGGCACAACGACTCTGGACGCGCTGATCGCCTCGAATGCCAAGGCTCCGCTGCCCGCACCGAAGAAGCCGGGCGGGTTCATCATTCTCACCAGCGGCACCACCGGCCTGCCCAAGGGCGCGCCGCGCGATAAGACCGGCCCGCTGTCCACCGTGCAGATCGTGGATCGCATCGACTTTCCGCAGCAGGGGACGATGATGATCGTCTCGCCCATTTTCCACAGCACCGGCTTCGGCACCTGGCTGGCCGGATGCGCCTTCGGCAACAAGGTGGTGGTGACGCGCCGCTTCGACGCCGAGCGGACGCTGCGCCTGATCGCCGAGCATCGCGTGCAGATGCTGGTGGCGGTGCCGACCATGCTGCACCGAATGGTGGAGCTGGATCCGGCGATTCGCGAAAAGTACGACACCTCCTCGCTGACGGGGATCGTGATCGCGGGTTCCGCGCTCTCCCCCGAATTGAGTACGCGCACCGCCGAGGTCTTCGGCCCCGTCCTCTATAACCTCTACGGCTCCACCGAATGCGCCGTCGCGACGGTCGCCCGCCCGGAGGATCTAGCCCTCGCCCCCGGCACCGCGGGCCGCGCCCCCACCACCTGCGAAGTGGTCCTCTTCGATGACGACGGCGTGCGCATCCACGCCAAGAACGTCCCCGGCCGCATCTTCATCCGCTCCGGCGCACCCTTCAAGGGCTACACCGACGGCCGCCACAAGCAGATCATCGACGGCTACATGTCCAGCGGCGATATCGGCCATTTCGATGACCGCGGACTGCTTTTCGTCGACGGCCGCGATGACGACATGATCGTCTCCGGCGGCGAGAACGTCTTCCCCCAGGAGGTCGAAAACCTCCTCCTGGAACGCCCCGACGTCTTCGACTGCGCCGTGGTCGGCGTGGATGATGTCGAATTCGGAAAACGCCTGCGCGCGTTCATAATCCCCGAACCGGGCGAGAAGCTGGAGCCGGACGAGGTCAAGGCCTACGTCAAGAGCAACCTGGCCCGCTACAAGGTCCCCCGGGACGTCTTCTTCCTCGAAGAACTCCCCCGCAATGCCACCGGCAAGCTCCTCCGCAAAGTCCTCATCGACTACAAACCCTGATCCCGCCAGGGTCAGTCCCACCCTTCCCGTTCGGGCGTTTGGGGGCCTGGCCCCCAAGTTTCCCTTCTCTTTCAGGGGGTTCGGGGGCGGAGCCCTCGTCAGCCCGCGACACAGTGGCAACCGTGCGACCTGCCCCACGACCTGGGGTGTTTATGCGCTACCGCGCGTAACAGAGACCTCGGCCACACCCGGGCGCTCGGTGCTTGCTAGTGTTAGCACCGCACTGGATCTCGAGGTTGCGGTCCGTCAGCCGACTCGTCCGGCAGGGGATCGCGGAAGGTTGTATCAATGTCACTTGCCCTTCCATCGGCAGGCACGGTTCTTCGCAAGGCGGGCGATGCGGCGCTCAGCGTCAATGTCATGGTCCGAGGGGGTCTCTTCAATCCGCTGCGCCCGGATCACGCGCTGCGTTCGGCCGTCAATGTGCTGAAGTTCGGTCCGTTCGCGGGCGCGGTGGTGCATGCCGCCAAGACCAATCCGAAGTCCCCCGCGATCGTGGACGAACGCGGCGAGATGACCTTCGAGCAGCTGGATCAGCAGTCCAGCGCCTTCGCCCGCGGCCTGGCCGCACAGGGCCTGGGCCCCGGCGATGTGATCGGCGTGCTGGCCCGCGATCACCGCGGCATGGTGTTGAGCCTGGTCGCCGCCGGCAAGCTGGGCGTGCGCGCGGTGCTCATGAACACCGGTTTCGCCAAGCCGCAGTTCGCCGATGTGGCCGAGCGCGAGAAGGTCAAGGCGGTGCTGCACGACAGCGAGTTCGTCGACCTGATGAGCGCCATCCCGACGGACGTCCCGCGCATCCTGACCTGGGTGGACGAGAAGGACAATGTCGATCCGTCCATCCCGACCATCGATTCGGTCGCGGCCGGGCAGTCCACCGAGGCGCTGTCGCCGCCGGAGAAGCCGGGCGGCATGGTCATCCTGACCAGCGGCACCACCGGCACCCCGAAGGGCGCTCCCCGCGATAAGGTCAGCCCCTTCATTACCGCGCAGTTCCTGGACCGGATTCCGACGCCGCGCAACAGCACCGTCGTCATGGCCGCGCCGATCTTCCACGCCACCGGCCTGTCCCAGTTCACGCTGTCGATCGCGCTGGGCAATCGGGTTGTGTTCCAGCAGCGCCGTTTCGACCCGGAGCTGACCCTGGCCAATATCCAGAAGTACCGGGCGCAGGGCCTGACCGTGGTGCCGACCATGTTGCAGCGCATCCTCGACCTGCCGCCGGAGACCCTGGCCAAGTACCAGCCGGGCGAGACC
Source organism: Nocardia sp. NPDC051030 (assembly GCF_040683015.1). Lineage (NCBI taxonomy): Bacteria > Bacillati > Actinomycetota > Actinomycetes > Mycobacteriales > Nocardiaceae > Nocardia > Nocardia sp. NPDC051030. Next base: position 642,347 of record NZ_JBFBCD010000004.1, read on the forward strand.
CTGAAGGTGCTGTTCGCCGCCGGTTCGGCCATCCCGCCGGACGTGGTCACCCGCACCCTGGACTACTTCGGCGACAGCCTCTACAACGTGTACGGCTCCACCGAGTGCGCGGTCATGACCGTGGCCACCCCGTCGGAACTGCGCAAGGCCCCGACCACCGCGGGCAAGCCGCCGGTCGGCATTCGCATCGCGCTCTACGACGACAAGCGCAATCGCATCACCGCGCCGAATGTGACCGGCACGATCTTCATCGAGAACGGCCACTCCTTCAAGACGTACACCGACGGTCGCACCAAGGAGACCGTGGACGGCCTCATGTCCAGTGGCGATGTCGGCCACTTCGACGCGGACGGCTTGCTGTTCATCGACGGCCGCGATGACGACATGATCATTTCCGGCGGCGAGAACGTCTTCCCGCAGGAGGTCGAGAACCTGCTGTCCAACCGGCATGACGTGCTGGAGGCCGCGGTCGTCGGCGTCGATGATCAGGCCTTCGGAAAGCGTCTGCGCGCCATTGTCGTTCCGAGCCCGGAGTCCAAGCGCGATGCGCAGGAGATCAAGGATTACGTGAAGGACAATCTGGCGCGCTACAAGGTGCCGCGCGAGGTGATCTTCCTCGATGAGCTGCCCCGCAATGCCACCGGCAAGCTGCTACGCAAGCCGCTCATCGAAATGTCGGTTCCCGCCGAATAATTCCGTCTGGAACTGGTGTACGCGGCGGTAATAGCCGCCGCATACGCTCGGCTATCATCAGCGCGTGAGCTCTCCGTCCGGCCGTTCCACGGCGCAATCCCGCAGTGATGCCGGGGTATTGCGTGGTGGCGCGGCCGGATTGCTTTCCGGAGCTCTTGCCGTCGCCGCGCACGGCTGGATCTCGGGGGCGGCTCCCCTGGAGTCCGGGCCGCTGACGCTGCTGGTGCTCGCCTCCGCCGCGGTGGGTGCGCTGGTCACCGGGGTCGGTGCGCTGCGCACCACCTGGCTGGGCCTGGTGCTCGCGCTGGTGTGCGGTCAGATGCTCGGGCACTTCGCCATGATGTGGGGTTCGCCCGGCAGTAGCCATCATCATCATCACCACGCGTCCATGTGGAGTCCGGCCATGCTGGCCGCGCACATTACGGCCGCCGTGGCCGCCGCCGTGGTCATTCTCGGCGCGGAGGCCGCCTATCGGATCGGCACCACGGTGCTGTCCTGGGTGCTGCCGGTTCCCGTTTCGCTTCCGGTCCTGTCCGGACCGCCCGCGCTGCCGATTCGGCATCGCGATCGCGTCGTGCTGCGCATCTTCGCGGCCGATGCCTTCCACACTCGCGGTCCACCCGCGCGCGTTCGAGGCTAGTTTCATCCTTCACCCGGCACATGGGCTCATCGGCCCGTGTGTGCTCGCCGTTTGCCCTGCGCACCATGAGGGGCTTCGGCATGCGTAGCTGCGCGCGTCATCCCCGACGGTCGGACCACGGGCATCGACGCCTGCCGAGGCTGCGTATCAAGGCATCGGCGTAGCCGCCGGGTTCCTCGAACCACCAGAAAGACCGCTAGTGACAATCACCGAAAGCGGTGTCGAGACGACACCGCCGCCGTCCCCTGCCCAATCGACGGAATCCACTCCGTCCACGCAATCCACCAAACGCAGTGCGGGCAATGCCTTCCAGGCGCTGATGCTGCGACTGCACTTCTACGCCGGTGTGTTCGTGGCACCGTTCATCCTGATCGCGGCTGTGACCGGTGCGCTCTATGCCGTCGCGCCAACGTTGGAGACCTTCACCGATCGTGGTCTGCTGCACACTGATTCGACCGGCCCGGCCAAACCGCTGTCGGAGCAGATCGCCGCGGGCGTGCAGGTCGAGCCCACGCTGCCGCTGAGCGCGGTGGCACCGGCGCAGAATGCGGGCGACACCACCCGGATCATCTTCAGCGATCCCTCGCTCGGCGCTTCCGAGCGCCGCGCGGTGTTCATCGATCCGGTCACCGCCAAGCCGGTCGGCGACAGCGTGATCTACGGCAGTTCGGGCGCATTGCCCACTCGCACCTGGATCGACCAGCTGCATCGGGACCTGCATCTGGGCGACTTCGGCCGCTACTACAGCGAGATCGCAGCATCCTGGCTGTGGTTGATCGCGCTGGCCGGTCTGGTGCTCTGGTACCGCCGGGTCCGGGCTCGGCGCGAACGCCGCTCGGCGGGCTGGCTGCTCCGGCCGGATCGCTCGAAGCCGCGCGCTCGCACCATGAATTGGCATGCGGCGGTGGGCGTCTGGATCATTCCGGTGCTCCTGCTGCTGTCGGCCACCGGGATGACCTGGTCGAAGTACGCCGGTGAGAATGTCACCAAGCTGCGCGAGGAAATGAGCTGGACCACGCCCGCGGTGAACGCCAAGCTGCCGGGTTCGATGGGTCCGGCCATGCCCGCGGGCGGCGAGCACGCCGGGCACGGCAGCGGGCAGCCCGCCGCCGCTCCCGCCGCGGACGCCCCCAAGATGGTCGACACCGTGTACGGGGTGGCGCGCGCCAATGGGCTGGAAGGCCCGCTGGAGATCGGCATTCCGGCGAAGGAAGGTAAGGCCTTCGTCGCGCAGGAGCTGCGCCGTCCGGGCGTCTACACCCGCGATTCCATTGCGGTGGAGGGCAATACCGGCAATGTGACCGACATTCTGCGGTATTCGGATTGGCCGCTCATGGCCAAGCTGACCAACTGGGGCATCCAGTTCCACATGGGCCTGCTGTTCGGCTTGCTGAATCAGTTGTTGCTGCTGGCCATCATGATCGGCCTGATCACCGTCATCGCGCGCGGCTACCTGATGTGGTGGCGTCGCCGCCCGACCAAGGATGCGAAGTTCGCGGCCGGTAAAGCCCCGCGCCGGGGTGCCTTGCGGCAGACGCCGATTGCCATTGTGCTGCCGCTCGCGGCGGGTGCGGTGGTGGTTGGCTGGTTCGCGCCGATGATCGGATATCCGCTACTCGGATTCCTGATCGCCGACGTTTTGGTGGGCTTGTACGCCCGCCGTCGCACCGCCGCCTGAAATCGAATCTCTTTGAGCGGCACGGCCAAAAGGCCGTGTCGCCGGATTCGCCTACTCTTTTGCAGATCCCTTGCAGTGGGATCCGCTCTACCCGTGCAGAACCTGACCTGCACTGACCCAAGGAAATTCACCTGATGAAGCTCAAGAAGTACGCTGTCTCCGCCATTCTCGTTTCAAGCGTGCTTGTCAACACGGCCGCCATTTCGCAGGCCGCTCCGCAGGACGCGGAGAACGGTGCGATCAACGCTGGGACCATTAACTACACCGCCACGAATACCGAAACCAACACCATCATTCGAACCGATGCGGGTTCCATGGTGGTCGAGGACGGCGTGTTCAAGGTCAAGGCCGCCAATGGCACGACCGTCGCGGGCACCGAATTGAATTTCCGCGTGGACGATTTCGTCTTCCCGATCGCGGCCGAGATCCACGACAATGTGGCCACCCTGACCCCGGCATTCGACCTCGCGCACGCCGCCTACAAGCCGGTCGCGCTGCCGTTCGAGAACTCCGCCCCGTGGAAATCGGAGTATGACCGCGAGCAGGCCGCCTGGAGCCGCATGACCAGCACCCTGGGCATGGGCGCCACCATCGGCACCCTGGTCGGCGGCATCGGCGGCGCGGCCGTCGGCTGCATTATCGGCGGCGTGACGCTGGCGACCGTGACCGGCGCGCTGACCGCCATGTTCGGCGCGCTCGGCGGCGCGGCCCTCGGCTGCATTGTCGGCATGTCCGTGATCGGCTTCCTCGGCACCCTCGCGGGCCAGATCTTCGTGACCGCACCGGTGGCGATTCTCGCTGCGGCGCAGTACTTCACGACGATCAACCAGCCCTTCGTGGCTCCGGCCAAGTAATTCCCTTGCGTGAGGCGGTTACGCGTCGTCGTCGACGACCGTGACCGCCTCGCGGACCGGGCGCAGGCGGACCCAGGCGAAGAAGGCCAGGCCCACCACGGCCATGCCGATACCCGCCCAGAGGTTGATGTCGATGCCGCCGGTTTTCATGCGCTGGAATTCGGAGTCGTAACTGAGGCTTACGACGATGAGGATCACGCCGTAGCAGGCGAGCAGCGAACCGACGATGGTGCGGATGTCGAACAGCATTGTGCGCCTTTCTTATCCGATGAAGATATTGAGGATGATGACCACGCCGAAGGCGATACCGGCCAGCAGGCCGGGGCGCTGATACCAGGGCAGGGTCGCGGCGTCGGGGTCGGTGCGGAGTTCGTGAGGGGTCTCGGAGTAGACCAGGCCGACCAGTGCGGCGACCGGCTTGGGCTGGGTGTAGCCGTTGACCAGCACACTGACCACGATGTCAACCGTGAAGGCGAAGCCCGCCGCGACGAAACTCACGCCCTGCCCGGATAATTCGAAGACGTGCGCCTTGCTGAGCACGAAAACCGTGATGGCGGTGGCGGTTCCGGAGACGAGGCCGATCCAGCCCGCCGCGGGAGTCATCCGCTTCCAGAACATGCCGAGAATGAAGGTGGCGAACAGCGGTGCGTTGAAGAAGCTGAACAGGGTTTGCAGGTAGTCCATCATGTTCGCGAAATTGCCTGCGATGAACGCGGTTCCGACGGCCATGACGGTCGCGCCCACCGTCGCCAGGCGGCCCACGGTCAGGTAGTAGTGGTCCGGCCGGTCCTTCACCGCGTACGTCTGCCACAGGTCGTAGCTGAAAACGGTATTGAACGCCGAGATATTCGCGGCCATACCGGCCATGAACGCGGCCAGCAGCCCGGCCAGCCCGACCCCGAGCAGGCCATTGGGCAGCGCGTCCTTCATGAGGTAGAGCAGCGCCTGGTTGTAGGTGACATCGCTGGTGAAGTCCGGGTCGGCCGCGAGTTGCGTCTTGAAGTCGGCGATCTGCGGCACCAACACCGCGCTGATCATGCCGGGGACCACCACGATGAACGGGATGAACATCTTCGGGTACGCGCCGATGATGGGGGTGCGCTGCGCGGCGGAGAGGGAGTGGGTGGCCAGCGCGCGCTGCACCTCCACGAAATTGGTTGTCCAGTAACCGAAGGACAGCACGAAGCCGAGCCCGAACACAATGCCGACAATGGACAGGAAATTGCTGGTGAACCCGGTCAGCTCGGTGCCCGGCCAGGCGTGCAGCTGCTCCACCCCGCCGGGTCCCTCGATCACCCTGACCCGCAGCCCTTCCCAGCCACCGACCTTGTGCAGGCCGACCAGGGTCAGCGGCAGCAGCGCCGCCACGATCACGAAGAACTGCAGTACCTCGTTGTAGATGGCGGCCGAGAGCCCGCCCAGGGTGATGTAGGACAGCACGATCACCGCGGCCACCAGCACCGAGACCCACAGCGGCCAGCCCAGCAGCACATTCAGGATGGAGCCGAGCAGATACAGGTTGACCCCGGCGATGAGCACCTGCGCGACCGCGAAACTCAGTGCGTTGACCAGATGCGCGCCAGGTCCGAAGCGGCGCAGCATGAATTCCGGGACGCTGCGCACCTTGGAGCCGTAGTAGAACGGCATCATGACGATGCCGAGGAACAGCATGGCCGGGACCGCGCCGATCCAGAAGTAGTGCATGGTCGGCATGCCGTATTGCGCGCCATTGGCGGACATGCCCATGATCTCGACCGCGCCCAGATTGGCGGAGATGAAGGCCAGGCCGGTCACCCAGGCCGGGAGCGAGCGGCCCGACAGAAAGAAGTCGATGCTCGTCGACACCCGCCGCCGGGCCAGCCAGCCGATCCCGAGCACGAAGACGAAATACAGTGCGACCAGGGCATAGTCGATCGGATCGGCATCCAGCCGCAGCGCCGATGCCAGCACGGCGGAATCGCCGGCGGGCATACTGACGTCGAACGACATACGGCACTCCTGTCGAGGCGATCACAGAATTATGCTCACGTGATGGCGCAGTACTGAATGACACAGGCACGAGATGACGCGGGGACCGACTGTAGCGCGCAATACTAGCCGGGTGTTCGCTAACACCCGGGAGGCGCGTGGCGATCCGTAAAAGTGTCCGGAAATTACCAGGTCCAGTGTGGAACTGCCCGCAACGGATGTAGTTGCTCGTCAGTTTCCGCAAGCGAGTTCTGCTGCGCTACGTGCGAGCCGAAGTCGACATGCTGACGGAAGGCCTCCCGGAATTTCTCGTCCGCGGGCAGCCCGGCCTCGTCCAGGGCGGCCAGGTACACCTCGACGAACCGCTGTCGCTGCGCGTCGGTGATCTTCAGGCCGCGGTGCATCTGGATAATGTAATCGAAGCCCAGATTCTCGGTGAAACGCGTTGGGCCGCCGAAGGATTCGGCGGTGAACCAGGTCAAGTGCTCGACGTGGTGCGGACGGCGCTCCGGGAATACCTCCCGGAGCACGGGGTCGGCGAGGGCCTTGGAATAGAAGAGTTCCTCCAGCCGGTGCAAAGCCTCATCACCGCCGGCGAATTCGAACAGACTCACCATTTCTCGCTCGTTCCTGATGTGCGAGTGGATCGTTAGCGCTGTCCAGGCTAGCCGGGCAGGACCGGTCGCGTCGGCTATTCGAGGCGGTGCGCGCCCGCCGACGGGGCGGCGTGGAATACGCGCGGCACGTCGAAACCACTGCGCGCGAACGCTTCTCGCACCGCCTCGGTGACCCGACCGGTCTGTTCCTGCTCGACGAGCGCGATCACGCTGCCACCGAAACCCCCGCCGACCATGCGGGCACCGTAGGCCCCGGCCGAGAGCGCGGTATCGACGGCGACGTCCAGCGCCGGGGTCGACACCTCGTAATCGTCACGCAGCGAGACATGTCCGGCGGTCAGTGTGGTGCCGATGCTGCGCGGGTCGAAGCCTTCCCGCAGTTCCTCCGCGACCAGCAGTACCCGGAAGTTCTCGCTCACCACATGCCGGGCGCGACGGCGCAGCAGCGGATCGCTGAGCCGTTCCACATCGGCGAAATCGCGGACGTCGCGCAGGAACGGCACGCCCAGCGCCTCGGCCGCCGCCGCGCATTCCACGCGCCGCTGCGCGTATTCGCCGTCGACGAGCCGGTGCGGGCTGCCGGTGTCGAAGACCAGGAGGTCCAGCCCGAATTTGTTCAGGTCGAAGGGAATTTGCTCGGTCGCGCCGCTGCGCACGTCCAGGAACAGCACGTGGCCCTCGGTGCAGAGAATGGAGGCCGACTGGTCCAGGATGCCGGTCGGTACGCCCACATAGACGTTCTCCGCGGTACGCGCGATATCGATGATCTCGGCCGCGGACACGCTGGGCGCGTACAGATCCCGCAGCGCGATGGCGACCGAACACGACAGCGCCGCCGAGGAGGACAGGCCCGCGCCCATCGGAACCTCGCCGTCGAGTTCGAGTTCCACGCCGGGCAGCTCATGGCCACGGCGCGCGAATTCACGGATCACGCCGAGCGGATAGTGCGCCCAGTGCGGCAGGTCCGACCAGCCCGTGGCCCCGAGCCCGTCCAGGGTGGTCTCGACGAAATCGCAGGGGGCCTGCATCGAGCGCACCAGCACCGCGCCGTCGGTGCGTACCCCGGCGGTGCAGGTCACGCCCATGGGCAGGGCCATCGGCAGTACGAAGCCATCGTTGTAATCGGTGTGTTCACCGATCAGGTTGACCCGCCCGGGGGCAAGCCATCGTCCCACTGTCCATTCCACCGCGAGCTCCTGTCCGGGGGTCGTGCAGGCCGTACGGTTCGATTCGGAGCGAGCATATCGAGCCTCGCACCGCGCGATCCTGCGGGTTCGTCGAACTCCGCTACGGAGGGCGGGTTTTCGTGCCATGATCGACTCGGTTGCCCGGATCTGATGGCAGCGTCGCTCTACCGTGGATTTTGCCGCCGTCGGCTGGGACCTATGCTCTTACAGCAACACTGGGTTATGCGATCACCGCTGCAATTGCAAGGGATTACGCATACCTACGACGCGGCAAGTTCTCTCGGCGGAGTGGACAAGGGGGGCTGGTGGGAACAGATACAGAACCGCCCGGACGGTCCGGGTGGCGGTTCAGAATCTGCTTGCGCACCATGCTGTTCAGCTGCGGCTTATTGATTCTCGCGCTGCCACTCCTCGTGAACTCCAGGTCGCTGGCGCTGATCACCCTCATCGGTTCCGTCACCATCAGCCTGCTCATGATCGGCCTCGGCGTGCGCCGCTACCGGCCGCGCCACCCGCTGCCCTGGTATCTGCTCTCGGCCTCCGCGGTGCAGTTCACCGTGGGCACCACCCTGCGCGAGGTCACCGACTGGCACCGCCACCCCTTCGACGACCTGTTCACCCTCAGCGGGTACTGCTGCATCGGCGCGGCGGCCGTGCTGTGGCTGCGGCCCAGGCAGAACAGCACCGATCACGATCTGCTGCTGGACTCCGGGCTGATCGGGCTGGGCGCGCTGCTGCTGTCCTGGACCTTCCTCATCTCGCCCATCCTGCACCGGACCGCGGGCGTCAGCTTCACCACCATCACGGCCATCACCTATCCGATCGTGGACGCGCTGCTGCTCACCGTGGTCGCGCATTCGGTGGTCACCTCGCCGCGCTCGGAAACCTCGCTGCGGCTGGTCTACCTGGCCATGCTGGTGATCCTGGCCGGGGATCTGGGCTACAACCTGGAGACCGCCGGGTCGGCCGATCTGGGACGCCAGATCCTGCTCATGCCACTGCAACTGGCCTACACGCTGATCGGCGCGGCCGCCCTGCACCCGACCATGGTGATGCTCGGGGCCCCGCGCGATATTCACGCGCACCGGTCCCGCCAGCGCGCCAGCATCATCGCCATTCTCATGATCGTGGCCGCCCTGGTCCCGGTGGTGGGCTCGAGCCTGGACCTGACCGATCGCGTGGTGGTGTCCTCGCTGTTCGCCCTGCTCCTAGCCGGGGTCCTGCTACGCAGCGAACGCGCCATCGAACGCAGCGCCCGCAGCGAACGGCGCGCGCAGTACCAGGCCGATCACGACATGCTGACCGGACTCCTGAACCGCGCCGCCCTGCTGCGGGCGCTGCATCGTAATCGGGACCGCTGGGGTGATCAGCCCCTGGCGCTGCTGTTCATCGACCTGGACGGCTTCAAGCGGGTCAATGACAACTGGGGGCATGCGGTCGGCGATGAGCTGATCGCCAATGCGGCGGCCCGGATTCGGCGCATCATCCGCCGCGACGACGCGGCCGCCCGCTATGGCGGTGACGAATTCGTGGTGCTCGCGCCGCTGTCCCGGCAGCAGGCGCTGCTGCTGGCGGGACGACTGCTCGCCACGCTGGGGGAACCATTCGAACTGAGCGCGGCCGAGGTGCGCATCGCGGCCAGTATCGGCATTGCGTGCAGCGGGCCGCGGGGAACCGACACCACGGTGTATGAGCTTCTGCGCGAGGCGGATTCGGCCATGTACCACGCCAAGGAATTCTCCCTGGGGTACGTCTTCCACGATGATCTGCGGCGACCGCGACCCGACGCCGGACCCCGTCCCACCGCACCGCGCCCGGCCGGGACCACGCCACGCACGGCCGGTCAGCGGACCTGGCACCGGGAGTCCGCGGTCTGATGCCCCGCGGCGCTCCCGGCGTCGATCACTTCCGGTGATTACCCGGTACTACTCAGCCGGCCAGCTCGTCGAGTAGCCGACGGGCGCTTTCCAATTCGGCCTGGAGCTGTTCGACCTTGGCGCGCTGGGTGAGCCGTACGGCCTCCAGCACTCCGTCGACCACCTCGGCGACCTCCGGGTGTAGCAGCTTGGCGGCCTGCGAGACCGCCGAACCCGGTACGGACAGACCGCGAATGGTGCGCTTCTTGCCATTCACGACATCGAGGGTCCATTCGCCGTCGGCGGTGCCGTTCAGCGTGACGGTGACCTCGGCCGCCTTCGGCTTCTTGGCGGCGGCGGCATTGGCGGCATTGCGTGCGGGACGCGAGGCAGCCGGCTTGGCCGCACCCTTGCCCGAATCGGTGGCCGAGTCACCAGCGGTATCGCTGGAGGCCTGTGGCGCATCGGGATTGGTGACGGGGGCGGGCGGGGTATTCGGAACGCTCGGCGGGGTGGCCGGCGTCGTCACGGGAGACGACATCGTCACTGTGGAGTCCTTCCTGTTTGCCTGTCTTTGTGTGGACCCGGCTTGGCTGGACCCAGCCCGGGTCTGGGTGGCCGGTTTGGCACCGGCCGGTTTGACACCGGCTGCGGCTTGGCGGGCCGGCTTGATCAGGGTTACCTCGGTGGGGCCGAACGACAGCACATCTTTAGAACCGGTGGGCTTCACCTGAAGGAAATCACCCTCGGACGGATCGCCGAGCGAGATCACCTTTCCGGAACGGCCTTCCGGCACGCCGACTGCCGCCGCCGTGAACCACACCATCGGCGTCTTACCCGCGTCGATTTCCGAGGCGATCTGCCGAATTTCGGTATCTGACAAGGGTTGTGACTTGGTGGTACGGGACGACATTGGGCACTCCGAGCGGACGGGCGGACATCTGCGTGCCAAGAGCATGCCCCATGGCACCGACAAATCCACATCCGGAGATTTCGCAGCCTGCCGACACGCAGGTCAGCCCACCGAGCATGGTCGGCGGGTCGATAGTAGGCGTTGACCGGTGTGCCCGCGCAACTTTCAGAGCTGTTCGACCCCGCGCAGCACGCAACGCACCGATTGCGGACGGTCCACCGGGTCGAGCCGGGTCTCGGTGGTGAAGTCCTGGGTAGCGCCCGGCGCGACCACGATTTCGGTGCGAGTGCGGTCCAGCACGATCGCCTCCGGCGACAGGAAACTGATCACCACGAGGTAGGTGTGCTCGATCTGATCGCGATTGCTCACCACGGCGGTGGCCTGCCAGCCCGCGGAGGTGCCCGTGCACTCGGTCACGAAGGCGCTGCGCTGCATTTCGGTGGTGTCGACGGCCATGGCCTCACCCCGGGGCTCCGCGTGGGTACAGGCCGACAGCAGCGCCGCACCGGACACCACACCGACGAGCCTCAGGCAAGGGGCGATCATGAATCTCCCTTTCCACCGCGCACTTCCGCCCCCGCAACACCGTTGCCGCTCATTAGCTGCGCGCAGAGAGTACCCCACCGGCTCAGCGTGTCGTTATATAACGCGGCGGGCGTGTCGTCCGAGTCGGTGGGGATTATGCCTGGTGGAGTGGGCTTTACGGCCTCTCCGAAAGCAAACTAAACGGACGCCTGTTCCGACCGGTAGCGCTCCTGCAGGATGTGACGCAGCTTGGTTTCGGTGTGCCGGATGGCAATTGCGACAAATGGTTCGATCGCGGCACCGAGCGCGCGGCCGGCCAGACCACCAGGCAACTGGTAGTCCACATCCACGATGAGCGCGCCGCGTTCGGGCCCGATCTCCTCGAACTGCCAGCGCGACTGAAAGCTGAACCCGGACACCGACTCCGTGGCGAAGAACCGATTCTCCTCGATCTCGGTGATCCGCGCCTTGGCCTTGAGCGTCGCGCCGATCTTGACCGCCCCTTCGTAGGTCGCCCCGACCTGCTTGTGCGGAATATCGCCGATCAGCCTCGCACTCTGGAAGCCATAGAGCCAGTCCTTCAGGTGGTCGAAGTCCACCATGTACGCGAAGGCGAACTCGACCGGAACCGCGGCCTCGCCGCGGTGGTGAATGTGAACCATGCCCGTTCCCTCCCAATTGAAATTTACAGTACTGTATTCATGATCGAGAGCCGGAGGGAAGAGTGCGCATGGTCACAATCGGGCGGAGATCAGTTCACGCCGAGCGCTTCCCGTAGCCGCCGGGCCTGGTAGTCCGCACCCAGCTGATTGGGATGGAACGGAACCGCCAGCCCGACCGGATTGCCGGAGTACGGCAGCAAACCCTCGACCCAGCGGGTTCCCACGGGTTTGCAGGCGTCATGGCCGGAGCTGCCGGAGTAGGTGTCGACGAGCTCGATGCCGGTCGTCTCGGCCGCCCGGGCCAGCATGGCATCCAGCTCGATCAGCTTGGTGCCCAACCACACCGCGTCGGCATCGGAGATCGGGATCTCCGGGAAGCAGCCGCCCCACGTGCCGATGCCCTCGAAATAGTTGAGCAACAGAATTCGCGCATGCGGGGAGCGTGCCCGAATGCCCTCGATGGTCGCGATCACCTTGGGTTCGGCGGCGGCAATCTTCAGTGACATGCGATCCACGCCATCGACGATCTTGGAATTCAGGCAGGGATTCACCGACGGGTCGAGGGTGACGCAATCGATGACCGTGATCGCCAATTCCGCGTCATTGCCACCGATTCCGAGCGTGACGAGATCGGTGTCCGGGGTCAGCCGATCGAATTGCGGAGCATTGGTACCCAGCACGGTCGACTGTGGGGCGGTCATATTCACGGTGGTCGCACCGCCGCAGGTGGCATCGCGGAAGACCGGCACTGCCAGCGCCTCGGCCACCTGTTTGGCGTAGTCGTGGGCGCTCTGGACGCAGTTCAACGGGGTATGTTCGGTGCTGATCTGACTCAACGTGGCATCGGCGGCCCACGAATCACCCAGTGCCACATACTCGTTGTAGGCCGGAGCCTCGACGGGCGGATCGGCCTGAACGACCGCGACGGGCAGTACCGCGCCGATCGCCGCGGCCGTGAATAGCGCGCGCAAAGGTTTCATGAATTTCCTCCCCGGAATCGATCCCCGAAATCAATTGGACCGCCCTTCAATTCAGGAACCTAACAGCCCCTCGCCCGTCGCGCGTGCCGGATGGCCGCAGCAATGCCAGCATGCCCAGGCCCGCGCGATCCGGCGCGCTCACACGTGGTCCACCGACTCGACCCGCTCATAGCTCTCGGCGCGTTCGTAGCCTAGGAGGACATCGTGGGCCACCTCGCCGTCGGAGACGGTGACGCGGGTGAAGGAGGGTGGGTAGCCGCGTGCCATCACCGTGTAGCGGCCCTCGGCCAGATCGGGGACCAGGTAGCGGCCGGTGTCGTCGGTGCGGGTGACGGCGATCAGGTCGCCGTCCTCGTCCAGGACGGTGATCTGGGCGTCGGGGACGCCGCGTCCGGCATCGGTGCAGGCCGAACCGGCGAGTACGGCGCGCGGGGCCAATTCCAGGTCGTGGCGCAGCATTCCGCTGTCGGGCACGGTGAGGGTGGTGGCGATCGGGCGCATATGCTCGGCCACCGCGACCAGGGTGTAGGTGCCCGCCAGCACGCCGCGGCAGGCGTACACGCCCTCGGCGGTGGTGATGGCGGAGCCGACCACATCGCCGTAGGAATCGGTGAGGGTGACCGTCGCATCCCCCAGCGGCACACCGCGCACGGCGGAACGCACCATGCCGGACACCTCGCCCGAACCCATGAGGGCGATATCCAGTTCGTGCGGGCGGCGGCCGACCGTGATGGTGACCGCGGCGGGCTGATAGCCGTGCGCCGACACGATGAGCACGAAGCCCCCCGCGCGCGGGACGCCGATGATGTACGAGCCGTCGGGTTCGCCGATGGCGCGCGAAACCTGCCGTCCGCGTTCGTCGATCAGGGTCAGTACGGCGTCGGGAATGGAATGGCCGTCCTCGCGGTGCACGCAGCCCGACACCGACAGCCCGGACGGCTCGATGATCCGCAGATCCTCCTGCGGCTCCGGCATTTCCGGATCGGGATCGGGTTCGGCGACCGCCTCGGCGGCGACAGGCACCGGAGAGTCCTGCAGCGGAATCTCCTTCATGAACAGCAGCACGAAGGCCGCCAGCGCCGCCACGGCCGCCGCCACATAGAACACACCACTCATGGCGTGCGTGAAGCCGATCAGGATGGGCGTCCGCAGTTCCCCGGGCAGGGCCGCGATCCCGCTGGTATTGGTTTCCACGCTGGACAATTGCGCCGCGTCGAAGCCCGGCGGGAGCTTGCCGCCGAAGGCGTCCACGATCTTGTGCGGCAGCAGGTTGAACAGGATGGTGAGGAATACCGCGACGCCGAGGGTGCCGCCCATCTGGCGGAAGAAGGTCGCGGACGCGGTGGAGACGCCCATATCCGCGCGCGGTCCGGCATTCTGGGCGGCGATGATGAGCGTCTGCATGCAGCCGCCGAGCCCGAATCCGATGACGCCGCAATACAGCAGCGGCTGCCACAGCGGACTGTCGTAGTGCACCAGGGCGAACAGCACCGAGCCGAGCGCGATGACCAGCGAGCCGAGCACCGGCATGAATTTATAGCGGCCGGTGAACTTGGTGACCAGTCCGGACAGCTGTGCCCCGATCATGATGCCGACCACCAACGGCAGCATGAAAAGCCCTGCGCGCGTGGGTGAATAGCCGCGCACCACCTGGAAGTACAGCGGTACCAGCACGATCGCGCCGAACATGGCGACGCCGACGATGAAGCCGCCCACGATGGCAATGCTGAAGGTGCCACTCCTGAACAGCCGCAAGGGAATCAGCGCGGCGTCCTTCATGAGGAATTCCACGAGGAGGAACAGCACCAGCCCGGCCGCGGCGATGCCGTAGCAGAGCAGGGCGCGATGGGACTGCCAGCCCCAATCCCGCCCCTGCTGGGCGATGATGAGCAGCGGCACCGTGCCCGCCGTGAGGGTGATCGCCCCCAGCCAGTCGGTGCGCTGTCGCCTGCGCTCGAACGGGATGTCGAGCACCCGGGCCACGACCAGCATGGCCAGCACGCCGATGGGCACGTTCACCAGGAACACCCAGCGCCAGCCCGAGAGCCCCACCAGCCGGTCCGCGCCCGAGAGCCAGCCGCCCAGCACCGGCCCGAGCACGGTCGCGATGCCGAAGACCATCATGAAATAGCCCTGGTACCGCACCCTTTCACGCGGCGGCACGATATCGCCGACGATCGTGAACGCCAGCGACATGAGCCCGCCCGCGCCGAGCCCCTGCACCGCACGGAATCCCGCGAGCTGATACATCGAGGTGGCGAAGGTGCACGCCACCGAGCCCAGTACGAACACCCCGATCGCAATGAGATAGCAGGGCTTTCGCCCGTAGATGTCCGCCAGCTTCCCGTACAGCGGCGTACTGATCGTGGCGGTGATCAGATAAGCCGTAGTGGCCCAGGCCTGTTGATCGAACCCGTGCAGACTATTCGCGATCCGGACGATCGCCACGCTCACAATGTTCTGATCCAGTGCGGCCAGAAATACCCCCAGCAGCAATCCGGACAAAACAGTCAAGATCTGCCGATGCGAAAGTTCCGCACCCACAGCAGGTTCCACCCGCACCGGTCTTGCCGGCGCCTCGGTAATGGCATTTGTCATATTTTGCGGCCCTTGTCGGTTTCGGCTGTCCGTTGTGTGCGGTGCTACTCGAAAAGACCTCGCATTGAAGCAATTCGGGCAGCTTACCTCGCGGTTAACGGAGCCTTACCGGGGGCTAAGCGTCTACTTGAGCGTAAAGCGGAATTCCGGTGTGGAAGAAGCGGATCAATTGGCCTATGCGGACCGAATGGTCTGAACAATGGCCGTAATGATGAGCGAGCATGGCGATATCGATCGCCATGGCGGAGCCGTGCGACCAGGCGGGGTCGGCGGCGGTCTCGACCACCTGCGCGCGCAGGCGGTCCATGTTCTCGTCCCGGGCGATCAGGATCTGGTCGCGCGGCGGGTTCTGGGCGCCGATCACGCGGACCACGGTGGCGGCGAGATCGGTGGCGGCACTCGCGATTTCGGAGAGGACGAGGGTGATCGATCGAGGGGCCACGGAGTCGGGGTAGTGGCGGACCACGACCTCGGCCACGCGGCTCAGGGCGGTGGCCATGCCCAGCAGATCATCGGCGATCTGCATGGCGGTGATCACGTGGCGCAGGTCCCGGGCCACGGGGGCCTCCAGGGCCAGGAGGATGACCGAACGGTCTTCGCACTTCGCGTGCTCGACCTGAACGTGCTCCTCCAGCGCGAAGACCTCATAGGCGGCGGTCAGGTCACTCCCGACCAGGGCCGCCGAGGCCCGCTCGGCTGCCTCATGGGTCAGCCGTGCCATGTGTGCGAGCTCATCGGTCAATGCCGTGAGCTCGATGGAGAATTTCGTCCGCACTCGCATATCTTGTCCGCCCGCCAGCACAACTGCACACTATCGCGGCAAATGCTTTCGGGCGGAAAGGCTCTCGGTCCTTTTTGTCTCAATAAAACCGACCGCCCAGATTGATCGCGGCGGTCACACACACTCCGGCGCGCCGAACGCCTCGGTGAGTCGCACCGAGTAACCTCCCGCAATCCCCGACACTGGGTCGGTGGCCGCCCACCCTCCCGCTTCCGCGAAGAACGACAGCCGCATGCCGAGCTGGCTGCCGCGCGCCATGGTGCTCGCGCTGGCCTTCCTCGGACTCTTCGAGCTCGCCAATTGGGCGGCGCATCAGCTGATCGGCATCGCGATCATGATGACCGTCTCCTTCTTCATCTCGCTCGCCATGGAACCGGCCGTGGACGCCCTGGCCGCGCGCGGCGTGCATCGCGGACTCGGGACGGCGGTGGTGTTCATCATCGTGTTCGCCTGTGCCATCGGGTTCGTGGCCACCCTCGGCGTGCTGATGGTGCAGACCGTCGGCGATGTGCTCGACGAGCTGCCGGGACTGCTCGATCAACTGATCTCGTGGGTGAATCACACGTTCCACCAAGACTTCACCGTGACGCAGCTGCGCGATCGGATGTTCAAGGACTCCGATGTGATCAGCCAGTACGCCGAGCGGGCGGCCAATAATGTGTGGGGGCTGTCCAGCACGGTGCTGGGCGGGCTGGCGCGGTTCCTGACCATCGCGCTATTCAGCGTGTACATGACCGCGGACGGGCCCAAGCTGCGCCGTTCGGTGTGCTCGCTGCTGCCGCCCGCGCGGCAGGGCGCGGTGCTGCACGCCTGGGATCTCGCCATCGACAAGACCGGCGGCTACCTGTATTCGCGCGCCCTGCTCGCGGTCATCTCCGCCATCGCGCACGGTGCCTTCCTTGCCATTCTCGGGCTGCCGAACGCGGTGGCGCTGGGCATCTGGTTCGGCGTGGTCGCGTCCTTCGTGCCCACCATCGGCACCTATCTGGCCGGGGTGCTGCCGATTCTGGTCGCGCTCACCATCCGCCCGATCGACGCGGTGTGGATTCTCATCTTCGTGGTGGTCTACCAGTGGATTCAGGATTATGTGCTGCAACCCCGCATCACCGCGCGCACGGTCGACGTGAATCCCGCCGTCGCACTGCTTTCCGTCATGGTCGGCGCGGCCCTGCTCGGTGCGGTCGGGGCCCTGCTCGCCATTCCCGCGACCGCCACCGTGCAGGCGTTCTTCAGCGAGTACATCAAGCGCTACGACGTCGCCGAGGATCCGCGCATCGAACGCCGCACCCGAACGGACAAGAGCGGCAAGCAGACTCCCGCCGCGTCGAAGTGACCCGGATCAGGCCGGAGCGGGTTCCTTGATCTCTTCCTTGGCGCGGGCCGTGCCCAGAATCGAGCCGAGGATGACCAGCGGGAAGCCGATCGCCATGCCCGCGGTCAGCGGCTCGTCCAGCAGGGAGACGCCGATCGTCAGGGCCACCGCGGGATTGATGTAGGTGATGACGGTCGCGCGCGCCGGACCGACCTCACCGATGAGCGCGAAGAAGACCACGAAGGCGATCGCCGTGCAGAGCAGGCCCAGCCCGACCACCGACCAGGTCGCATCGGCCGTGTAGTGAGTCGGCCTGCGCCACACCGCGAACGGCGCGTAGATGGCGGCGGCCACGATCAGCGAGGCCGCCACCACGCCCATCGGGGGCAGATCGGCCAGCTTGCGATTGATGATGATCGGCCCGAACGCGTAACCGACCGAACTCACCGCGATCGCCGCCAGCGCACCGAAGTCGGACACGTCGACATCCAGCCCGACCAGCGCGGCCACACCCCCCAGCCCGATGAGCAGGCCGACGATCCGCCGAGTGTCGAGGCGCTCATCCCCGAGCCACAGCGCCAGTACCACCGCGATCAGCGGCACCGCCGCGATCAGCAACCCGACGGTCGAACTGTTCAACTTGGTCTCCGCCGAACCGATCAACAGCCACGGCCCCGTGATCTCCACCACCGTGTAGGCCAGCAGCCACTTCCAGCGCTTCAACACCGGCGCGAAAGCCTTGCTGTACAACGCGATCGGCAACAACACCAGCGCACCGATGAAGGTCCGCCCGAACGCCACCACCACCGGGTCGTAATCCCCCACCGCGACCCGAATCATCGCGTAGGGCACCCCCCAGATAACGCCCATCCCCAGGAACAGCAGCCAGCCGCGCTTACTCATGACTTCACCTCGACGCGGTCCGCGTACCTCATACCCGTGCTCCTTCCGATCCCCGGCAGCCTAAGCCACACCGCCGACACGCCGACCAGGCATATATCCCGATCAGCCAGTTCTCCGAACTACAACACCGCGACCCGTTCGAGCGCATCCTGTCTGGAAGAAATGCAGCCCCGCGAGACCCATGCACCGTGCGGCAACAACAAATCCGGGAGAACTATTGCGCAACATCCGTGTTCACGCGTGCACCCTGCTGTCGGCCCTCACCCTCCCCCTCTGCGCGGCCACCACCGCCCACGCAGGCACCGGAATCGCCCCGCCGATCTCCACCACCATCGAACCCGCCCTGGACTGCACCCCGAGCCCGGACCGCCCCAACCCCGTAGTCCTACTCGCAGGCTTCGGCGCGGTAGGCGACATCACCGCCACCATCAACAAACAAATGGCCGGAATCATGACCGGCATCCGCACCGGCGGCGGCTGCGCCCTCCCCTTCGCCTACGGCATCATCGGCCCCATGCACGCCGCCGCCGGAGTGCCCGAGTCCGCGCAGCAACTGAGCGACTTCATCGAGAAGGTGCTGGCCACAACCGAAGCCACCCACGTCGACATAGTCGCCCACTCCTCGGGAGCCCTGGTAGCCAACTACTACCTGAAGTTCCTGCACGGTTCCCCCCAGGTCGAACACGCGGTCTTCCTCGCCCCCGTCACCCGAGGCACCACCGCCGCCACCCTCACCGCCGGAATCAACCTGACCGCCACCCCCGATGGCCCAGGCGGCCTGTTGTATTCCACCCTCGACCCACTCCGCGACACCCTCCTCACCAATTTCCAGGGCGCACTCGACTGCCTCTCAGGCTCCGAAATCACCCAACAAATCCTCGAAGGCGGCATAACCCAACCAGGTGTCACCTACGCAGTCCTCTCCACCCGAGGCGACCAAATCCTCACTCCGGTAGGCACCGCGTCCTTCATAGAAGAGCCCGGCGTAGAAAACGCTTTCCTCGAAGACCTCTCCCCCGAGGCCGGAACCTCCACTCACGCCGCCCTCCCCATGACACCGGCCGCCACCCAATGGACCCTCAACCACCTGTACTCCTAGCCAAATGTGCGCCCCCCACCACGCCCACCCATCGAGAGGGGACATGAGCCGGGGTTTTGTCCGTTTCCCCCAGCCTCATGTCCCTCCTGAACGTGTTCTAGCGTCAGGGGCGCGGCGTGTCGAGGTGTGGCGAAGCGAAGCGAGCCGACCAAGGTTTGGTCCCTTCTCGTCCAGGCATCTTTTTCTCTTGTCTTTTGTTCTTCGTCTTTCACCTCACCCGAACTAAAGTCCCGAGAATGCCGACACCCGAGGCCGAACCTGCACTGTCCGACGCGGAATCCTCAGCCGAAGCCGGTCGGGCAGCACGAAAACTGGTGTCCCGCTCAGAGCACGGGAAGTGGGAACCCGTCGCAGATCGGCAAGATCCGATCGCCGTGCTGGAAAAACAAGCAACCACCCGAGTCCCAGACCTGGTGCGAATCCGCTACGCCCGAATGGCCGCAGGCCAATTCCCCTTCTATCGAGGCGCCCCCGCGATCATGGCGGCAGATCTAGCCTCCACCGCGAACACCGGCCTCACCGTGCAACTCTGCGGCGACGCACACCTGTCGAACTTCGGCCTATTCGCATCCCCCGAACGCTCACTAGTCTTCGACCTCAACGACTTCGACGAAACCCTCCCCGGCCCATTCGAATGGGACGTGAAACGCCTAGCCGCAAGCGTCGCGGTCGCAGCCCGAGCCAATGGTTTCACCGACACCGAGGCCAGCGACGCCGCCACCGCGGCGGCGACCGCCTACCGCGAAACAATGAACCGCCTCTCCACCCTCGGCGAAACCGATGTCTGGTACGAGATGGTCGATGTAGCAAAAGTATCGGAGCTGACCACCGCCCCCAAAGATCGCAAGCGCGCCGAAAAAGTCATCAATAAAGCCATGGGCCGCACCAGCTTGCAAGCCCTGGACAAGCTGACCGAACCGGACGAAGACGGAATTCCCCACATCAAGGCGGATCCCCCGCTGGTCATGCCGGTCCAGGAACTCGAGATGGCGGCACTGGAAATGGTGCTGGCGGACTACCGCAACACCCTGCCGGAGGAACGGCGCGTACTCCTCGATCGCTACCAAATGCGGGACACCGCAATGAAAGTCGTAGGAGTCGGCAGCGTGGGTACGCGATGCTTCATCGCATTGCTCACCGGGCGCACCACGGGCGATCCCCTGTTCCTGCAAGTCAAGCAAGCCGAGGAATCAGTCCTGGCACCACACCTGCGCGCCAGCGTATTCCGCCATCAGGGCCATCGCGTAGTGCACGGCCAACGCCTGACCCAAGCTGCCGGGGATATCTTCCTCGGCTGGGCCAGCGGCCCGGACGGCACGTTCTATTACTGGCGGCAGCTGAAGGATATGAAGGGTTCGGTGACGATCGACGACATGTCGGCGGAGGAGCTGCGCACCTATGCCGCGCTGTGTGGCCACACGCTGGCGCGTGGCCACGCCCGCTCCGGCGATCGCGTCGCCATTGCCGCCTACCTCGGCGACAATGACGTATTCGACCGTGCCCTAGGGGAATTCGCACTCGCCTACGCCGACCAGACCGCCACCGACCACGATGCGCTGCTCGCCGCCATAGACCTCGGCCGAATCGACGCGGCCACCACCTAGCGCCGGGCTCAAGAGTTACTCAAACCGCCGTCCACGGTGACGATGGTTCCTGACGTATACGCGGAGCGATCGGAGGCGAGAAATGCTGCCAGGTCCGCTATTTCGCGAGGATGGGCGGGACGGCCGAAGGGAAATTCTTCGGCCATGGCACGAAAACGGTCACTGGAATCGATGAGGTGGTTGATGCGTGCGGTGGCCACCGGCCCGGGGTTGATGCCCACCACGCGAATCCCGTCGCGCCAGCTGCGCCCGCCCAGCGCCTTGGTGAAGGCCATGAGGGCGGCATTGCCGGTGCTGCCCGCGATGTAATCGAAGTCGGGACGTTCACCGGCCGCGCCGATGTCATTGACGATCACACCGTGCCCGCGCTGCTTCATGGCGGCGTAGACGAGCCGGGTCAGGTCGATATAGCCGTACACCTTGAGATCCCAGCCATGTCGCCACGCGTCGGCGTCGACGGTTTCGAGTGATCCGGCGGGAATGTCACCGGCGTTGTTGACCAGGATGTCCGGCGCGCCGACCGCATCGACCAGCCGCTGAATGTCCTCGGTCAGGCGCAAATCCACGCTGTGCGTGTGGACATCGACCCCGTGGTCGGCGCGCAGCCGTTCGGCCAGATTGTCGAGTTGCTGTTTGGTCCTGGCGGCCAGGTGCAGGTGACAGCCCTCGGCGGCGAACGCCTCGGCGACGGCCGCGCCGATTCCGGCGGAAGCGCCGGTGATGAGGGCGGTGCGCCCGGTGAGTCCCAGATCCATGCGAAGTACTCCTGTCCTGATCAGTGCGTGAGGGCCGGGCGGATCTTCCACTGCCCGTGCGGCTTCCGCGCCCACACTGGTCCCGAGCCTATTCGAACCATTGACCGGGTCATCATGTCCCATTACCGTATGAGACATCACGTCTCAATAAATCGTGTACGCAACAAGGGAGCCAAGGCCATGGCCGATGGTGTCGATTCCGTATTGCATCCCCCGCGCTGGGCGCCGACCTTCATTCGATGGCATAAGACCCCGATCACCTGGCGTGAGTCCATCCGCCTGTCGCTGGCCATCGTGCCGCGGGTGCGTGATCACACCGTCATGGACTATGTGGCGGGGCTGCCCGGTCAGGACGATGTCATCGTCGCGCGGGTGCCCTTCGCCAAGTTCGTGGTGGTGCGCAGCCCGGACCTGGTGCGGCACGTCCTGATCAATAATCAGAACAACTACATGAAGGCCCCCGAATACGACATGCTCGCCGTCGCGTTCGGCCGTGGACTCGTCACGGATAGGGATGAGCAACAGTGGCAACGGAATCGGCGGCTGGTGCAGCCGATCTTCGCCAAGCGCAATACCGATGCCTTCGCGCCGGTGATGGTCGAGGCGGCCCGCGATGCCGTCACCCGCATTCGCGAGCTCGCCGCGGCCGACGGCGTGATCGATATCAATGCCGAAATGAACCGTCTCACACTGGATGTCACCTCGCGGACCATGTTCGGCACCGATATCACCGGGCCCATGTCCGAGGTGGTGCTCTCCCGCCTGCTGCGCTTCTTCGGGCGCGGCTTCATGACCAATGCCAGCCACCCGCTGCACAATTTCGCCGTCTGGCTGCACAAGCGCACCCACCGCGACGGCGAGGCCGCCAATTCCCGGCTGGGAATCCAGATCATGCGCATGGCCGGGTGGGTCGGGGAAACGCGCACCATGCGCGATCTGCGTCATGCCGAACGTGTCGTGGACGGGTTGATCGCCGATCATCGCAACGGCCGCATCGACCGCAAGGACAATCTGCTGGCACTGCTGATGGAGGCCTCCGATCCCGAGACCGGCTACCGCTACAGCGACCAGGAGATCCACGACGAGCTGATGACCTTCATCGGCGCCGGAATGGAAACCACCGCAACAACTTTGACGTGGGTCTGGTATCTACTGTCCGAGCATCCAGAGGCCGCGGAACGCCTCCGGAACGAGGTGCGCTCGGTACTCGGCTCACGCCCGGCCACCGCCGACGATCTCGACCGGCTGCCCTGGACCCAGGCCGTGGTCTCCGAGACCATGCGCCTGCTGCCGCCGGTGATCGGATTGGCCAGGACCGCAAAGGATCACGATGTGCTGGGCGGTTACGCGATCAAGCCGGGAACCACGGTCGCCATCTCCCTGCACGGCCTGCACCACAATCAGCAGGTCTGGGAGCGCCACGAGGAATTCGACCCGAGCCGCTTCCTCCCGGAAATCCTGGAGCGCCAGCAGAAACGGGCGGCCATCCCCTTCGGCGCGGGCAAACGCATGTGCGTCGCTTCGGTTTTCGCGTCCATGGAGGCCGCGCTCATAGTCGCCACCTTCGCCCAGCAGCTGCAACTGGACGCGGTGCCCGGCCAGCGCGTGCGCAGGCAGATCTCCTTTACCGGCGGACCGGACGGGCCGTTGCGGATGCGCCCGCGCTTCCTGGAAGGCAGCTTGCCGGAATCAGAGCGCGCCGACACGGCCGTATAGTCACCGCCGTGGAGCTGCCCATCGACATGCGACCCCACCGGAGGCGGGCCGGTGGACGTCGATGGAAGGAACACAATTCCGCGCGCAAGACCCAGATCATGACCGCGGCCGTCGCATTGATCGAGGAGCAGGATCCGGGGTCCGAGATATCGATCCAGCAGATCGCCAATCGTGCCGGGCTGGCCCGCTCGGTCATCTACCGCCAGTTCGAGCACCGCGAGGATCTCGACGCGCATGTGCGTGAGTTCATCCTCGGGCTGTATCTCGAGGGGTACGAAGATCTGCTGGTACTCGACCCGGCCAAGACCGTCGAGCAGATCATCCTCGATGTGATACGGGAGATCGTCGAGTGGGCGGCCGAGCATCCCCGGTTGTACCGCTACGGGCAGAGCGGCCCGGTCCACGGTCACGCCGCCGGTGAGACCAGCATTTCGATTGCCCGCCATCGCATTGCCGAGACACTCTGGCAGCGCATCTCCTCCGGGACGGCCGTGTTCGGCATCGATGTGTCACCGTTCCGGCCGCTGATCTACGGAGTGATCGGGATGGTCGAAGGCGTGGTCACCGAATACATCGATACGACAGTGGATTCCGGGCAGCAGACGGTGGAGCGCACGGCTGTCATGCTGGCGGCGTCGACCTGGCATCTGATCGCCGGACACGCCGCCGATCAGGGCCTGCACTTCGAACGGTCGGCCACGGTGGCCACCCTGCTCGGTCAACTTTTCGCCGACGCGAGCGGCAAGTCCGACCGGACGAGCGACGGCCATTAGTTCCTGCCTGGCAACTCATTAGTGGCCGGGTCGACTCTGGTGACAACCCACCATCAGTCACCGGAGCAAACCATGAATCTCAAGCCCCTGGCCGCCGCCCTGGCCCTCACCGCGGGAGCCACCCTCTTCGCCCTGCCGTCGGCCTCGGCCGCACCCACCTACACCAATTGCGATGTCGAGACCGCCGCGCTGGCCGTGCGCGGTGAAGAGCCCGATGTGCTGCTCGCCATCAACCAGTTGCGCAAGGACGCCGGTATCAAGACCCTCGCCATCGACGACACCCTCTCCCGGCCCGCCGAATGGGCCAGCAATGACAGCGCCAATCGTGGCTACTCCCCCAGCAACCACATCGACACGCTGGGCCGTGGCATCGACACCCGCCTGCACCAGTGCGGCCTCTCGAACAGCACTCTGGCCTACGGCGAGATCAATTACTGGGGATACAACATCACGCCGAACGACGCCATGACGTTCTGGAAAAACTCGCCCACCCATAAGGCGCTGATGCTCTCCACCGGCTACACCCGGATCGGTGTCGCGGTCATCTACAAGGACGGCCACCAGCATTGGACGGTCACGTTCGCCTCGAACAGCTGATTCGCGCGGACAGCTGACTCCACGCGGAACGGCGACACCCGCGCGGACAGCGAAGCGGCCCGGCACCTTTGGGTTCCGGGCCGCTTGTTCTCGAGTCGCCGATCAGAAGAAGTATCTCGCATCGCCGATAGCTTATTGATCTTGCGGTGCCCCCAATGCGCGGGGCTTGCGCGGCGACGGGGCGATAGGGATAGCTGGGGCGGAGACGACCAGCGCGGTGGCATTGTCGGTGCCGCCCCCATCCAGCGCGGTATCCACCAGTGCGGCCGCGGTGCGACCCGGCGAATCACCCTCGGCGAGAATCGATTTGATATCGGCCATCTCCAGGCGCTTGCCCACGCCATCGGTGCATAGCACCAGCTGGCCCACGCTCGAACCGGTGCTCGCCTCCCCGATATCGCCGGGCCGCACGGTGCGCGCGGAAGTGGTGACCAGATGTCCCATTCCGGCCATCGGCTCATGGCCGCGCAACCGGAAGTATTCGGCCACCGTGTGATCGGTGGTGATCTGATGCAGCACGCGGCCGTTCCATCGATAGGCGCGGCAGTCGCCCAACCACGCGATATCGCACGGTCCGTCCGGCTGCCCACTCGCCGGTAGCACCGCGACCACCAGCACGCTGTCGGCCTCGGACTCCGGCAGTTGGCGCAGCAATTCCCGTTGCGCGGCAAGGATTCCGGCACGCGCACCCTGTGTGACGGCCACCCGCGCCGCCGTCCGGGCGACGATCCGCGCCGCCCGCGCGGCCCCGAGATGATCACCGACCCCGTCCGCGACCACGAACGCACTGCGCCCCAGCCGTTCATCGGTGACGGTGGCGACCGCATCCGCATTGATGGTGCGCCGCCCCACCTTGCTCACCGACGACCCGGATACCGTGCCGAGCAGGCGCGGCAACTCCCGCGAAATCTCCCCTGGCGGCTCGCCGGGCATGGCGGTTCCGACCTCGATGGCAGCGGTGTGCATGGCCCGACCTCCTCGGACTAGCCCGATGGGTGCTGTCGACCAGCACTCCCCCATTCAACGGACAAAACCCGTGAGTCTGCTCCCGATTTTCCTGTGCTCTTGCTATGAAATTTGCCGATGGTCCCGTTTCGACCTCGCGAAACGGGACCAATCGCCCAGCTACCGTCCCGCGGTCTCCGGCTCGAGCTCCGCATCGGCGATGGCCGCGGCCCGCGCGGGCCGGATCAGCGCCAGCGCCGCGAGGCCGCCGATCACTCCGACCACGCCCGCGACGGCGAGCGCGCCCTGGACTCCGGCCACCGCCGAGGCATGTACCGCATCCTGAAGCTGTGGCGGCAGCATGGCCGATCGACCACCCGCCACCGCCCGCGCGGACGCCTCGGCATCGGGCACATCGCGCGCACCGAGCACAGTCCGCGCCCGTGCGGTGAATACCCCGCCCAGCACCGCGATGCCGAATGCCATGCCCAGCTGCTGCGCGGTATTGACCGCACCCGTCGCCATGCCGCCCCGCTGCGGCGGCACGGTCGACATGGTGGCGGAACCCAATGTGGCGGTGGCGAATCCGACGCCGCCACCGATGAGCAGGAACCCGGGGACGAGTGCGGGCCAGCTCGCGTCACCGTGCACCAGGAGCGCGCCGACCAGCCCGCCCGCGCCGATCACCAGCAGCCCGGATCCGATGATGCGCCCGGCATTCGCGCCGTGCAGATAGCGGCCGAACCCGCCGGACACCACGAATGCCATGGCGGACAACGGCAAACCGATCAGCCCGGCCTGGATCGGAGTCATGCCCAGCACCGATTGCAGCCAGATCGAGGTGTACATCAAGGCGGCGAATGCGGCGAAGAACAGTGCCACGGCGGCGATCAGCACGCCCGCGAACGACCGTTCCCGCAAGAGGTTCAGGTCGAGCAGTGGATCGGTGGCACGCCGCTCGGCAATCACGAAGGCGGCCAAGGCCACCGCCGCGACCACCAGCATGGACACCGTGCCGGTATCGGACCAGCCGTGTTCGTTCGCGCGGATGAGGGCATAGGTCGCGGACGCGGCGGCCACGGCGAAGGTGCCCATTCCGGCGAGATCGATTCGGGCCCGGTGGGTTTCGGAGTCCTCGGAGAGCACCCACATGCACAGGGCGATCGCGAGCACGCTGACCGGCAGGTTCACGAAGAAGATCCACCGCCAGCCCGCCGCCTCGGTGAGCACCCCGCCGATGATCGGGCCGATGGCCGACGAAGCCCCCGCGATCGCACCCCAGACACCGTAGGCGGTGCCGCGATCACGCCCCTCGTAGGAGTTGTTCAAGAGCGGGAAGGTGGTCGCGGCCATGGCGGTCGCGCCGACGCCCTGTGCGATGCGAGCGGCAATGAGCACCACGGGATTCGGCGCTATTCCGCAGATAAGCGAGGACACCGCGAATACCGCGAGCCCGCCGAGATAGATCCTCCGATGTCCGGCGAGATCGGCGATCGATCCCGCGCCGAGCAGTAGGGCCGCCATGGCCACCGCATAGGCATTGACCACCCATTGCAGCGAGCCGAACGACGCATCCAGGTCGCGGGCCATGTCCGGTAGTGCGACGTTCACGATC
Source organism: Nocardia sp. NPDC051030 (assembly GCF_040683015.1). Taxonomy (NCBI): domain Bacteria; kingdom Bacillati; phylum Actinomycetota; class Actinomycetes; order Mycobacteriales; family Nocardiaceae; genus Nocardia; species Nocardia sp. NPDC051030. The sequence goes on from NZ_JBFBCD010000004.1 coordinate 669,618, forward strand.
GTGACGTCGATGAGCAGCATGAACGTGCCCAGGCAGATCGTCAGCAGCGGTAGCCACTTGCGCATGTGCCGGTGTCCTTCCTCGAAGCCTGTTATGACGGCGTCGAGTTTCCGGCGGGCGACCATCATCGGTCGACGAACTCGGGGTGCGGCGTAAATTTCCTCCCATGGCAGCGATTCCGCCGAGAAGAAATTCCTCTTTGGACTCCTTGGACAAGCAGATCGTGCAGCTGTTGCAACTGGATCCGCGCTCGTCCTTCAGTCACATAGCGTCCGAACTGGGTGTCGCGGAGCAGACGGTCGCCCGGCATTACCGGCGCATGCGCCGTGAGGGATTGGCGCGGGTGATCGGATTCGTCGACGCGCCCGCCCTCGGCGAAAGCGACTGGCTGATCCGGGTGCGCTGTCGCCCCGAGGGCGCGGTGCAGGTGGCCGAGGCCCTGGCGCGGCGCGAGGATGCCGCCTGGGTCAGCATTGCCGCGGGCGGCGCGGAGGTCGTGTTCTCACTGCATCCGCGCACTCAGCAGGATCGCGATGATCTGCTCGTCCAGCGGCTGCAACGCAGTACGCCGGTCCTGGACATCACGGCCTCGATGATCCTGCATCGTTTTGTCGGCCGGAACGCCGTCGACTGGCGTGGTCGGCGGGAAATCCGCACCGGCGGACAGCCTGTTGATTCGAACTCGTTGCCCGCCAAGGATTCTCAAATCGAAGACGGCGATCGGGCACTACTGGCCCTGCTGGCGCTGGACGGCCGAACCAGCTATTCGGTCTTGGCCCGCTCCACCGGTATGACCATCGGCCGGGTAATCCGCCGAGTGGATGCTTTGCAAGCGGCCGGAATCCTCTACTTCGACCTCGATATGGCTCCCGCCGCACTGGGTTCCGGGTTCGCGGCCTTTCTCTGGCTCAATGTCGGTCCAGCCCAACTGGAACCGGTCGGGCGAGCGCTCGCCGACCATGACGAAACCACCTACACCGCGGCGGTGACCGGTCCGCATAACCTCTTCGCCACCATCTTCTGCGAAACACCCGATGCCCTGTACCGCTACACGACCACCAAACTGGCTGCGCTTCAAGGGATTCACGGCTTCGAACTGTCACCCGTCCTGCGCCGCCTGAAACAGGCCGGTGCACTGACCGCCGGGGATCTGCTGGCCCAACCCCCGGCCGCGCCCTCTCGCCGTCGTTGACGTTAGCCGGGGGCTTCGGCGATCAGATTCCGGTGCGGGCCACCACGAATACGCGGCGGAACGGCAGCCAGGTGGTGCCGTCGGACTGCGGCGGATAGACCTCTCGCAGCGTCGGGGCGAGCTGTGACCGGAACTCCTGCCATCCGGCCTCATCCAGAGCATCGCGCACGGGCGTCAGCGCCGTGCCGGTGACCCACTCGAGCACCGGGTCCGGACCGCTCAGTCGCTGGAGATAGGTGGTCTCCCAGGCGTCGACCGTGGCACCCGCGGCGGTCAGCACCTGGGCATACCCCTCCGGATCGAGTATGGCGCGCGGTTCCAGCAGCCCGGCCGGAGCGAGCTTCTCCCGCCACTGCTCCCGGGCCGCCAGGGCACGAATCGACACATGTGAGGGCGCATCGAAATTTCCGGGCACCTGGAAGGCCAGCCACGCTCCGGCGGGCAGCTCCCGCACCCAGGAGGCCAGCAGGTCCGGATGGCCGGGCACCCATTGCAGGACGGCATTGGACACCACCACATCGGTGTCCGGGCCCGGCCGCCACTCCCGCACATCCCCGAGCACGGCATCGATTCCGCGCGCCCGCGCCGCGGCCACCATCTCGGGTGAGGAATCGGAGGCCTCGAGCACGGCGTCGGGCCAGCGTTCGGCGAGCGCCACGGTCAAATTGCCAGGGCCGCAGCCCAGGTCGACCACCCGGCGCGGTTTCTCCGCCCGAACCCTGTTCACCAGATCGAAGAAAGGCCGCGCTCGATGATCATCGAAGGCCAGATACTGCTGCGGATCCCACATGGTTCACCTTCCCGCTGAACACAACCGGCCGATGAACCGCAGCGTAACCCGCAGACGGGCACGGGACGCTAGCGGTCGGTGCAGCCGTGCACGACCCAGTACGCCCCGGAACCTGCCCAGCCCATGGCGACCTCGTCGGCGTAGCTCAGCGAGGGCTCCTTCGCCCAGCCCCAGTGACCGCTCGACGCCACCGCCGCCGAGGCGCACTGGTTGTAGAAGGTCAGGACATAGCCGCAGTCGGTGTAGCCGCAGCGGTCATTGGCGGCGCTGGCGGCGTCCTGCCAGGTGGGATAGTTGACGGCGATGGCGGCATAGGTCCAGTTATTGCCGATCGAGATCGCGCCATAGTTGTAGGTGTAGGCGTGGGCCGGAGTGACCGGTGCGAGCACCGCCGCGCCTGCCATGGCCACTGCCGTAATGATCTTCTTCATTGTTCTTGCCTTTGTGCGTCATTCCCGGAATGTATTGCGGGACGAATATGACGCTAGGCAGAAGCCCAATTAGGCGCACGTCACGATGATCGTGATTCGACCCGAAAGTGCAGTTGGGCAATGGTTTCCGGTCCGGACAACATGCGTCCGGACCGGATCGGAAATGCTGGTGGGTGGCCGAGCTACTCGGGGATTTCTGTGCCGGGTGGGACGTTCACCCAGCAGATCAGGAACTCCGCACGCGGACGGCACGGGAAGCGCGCCGGACGTCGCACCGGCACGCGCGGGTAGTCCTCGCGGACAATAGGTTGCGCCCCGGCCATGAACTGCGATCCACAGGTGGAGAGCCGCACGGCACGCCGAAGCGGTAGGGTTCATAAGGTTTTTGTGGTACGAGGGGCCGAATGGTGCGTGCGGGCGAGGAATTTGCGGGATACCTGATCGAGCGACGGCTCGGCGGGGGCGGAATGGGGGAGGTCTATCTCGCCCGGCATCCCCGCCTGCCGCGGCTGGTCGCGATCAAGCTGCTCATGCGGGAACTGGTGTCGGACGAGCAGACTCGCGGGCGGTTCGAGCGGGAGGCCGAACTCGTCGCGCGACTGGACCATCCGAATATCGTGACCGTGCACGACCGCGGCGTCGAGGACGGGCGACTGTGGATCGCCATGCAGTACGTCGACGGCGGGGACGCCGCGGCACTGGATCCGTACACCTTGCCGCCCGAAGACGCGGTGCACATAATCGGCGAGACCGCCAAAGCCCTGGACTACGCCCACTCGATGGGGGTGGTCCACCGCGATGTGAAACCCGCCAATATTCTGCTGACCCGTGTCGTTCCCGGGCAGGAACGGCGAATCCTGCTGACGGACTTCGGTATCGGACGCCTGCGCGATGACACGGCGGAGCTGACCAAGACCGGGACGCTCGCCGCGACACTCACCTACGCCTCACCCGAACAGCTGTCGGGCGAACCGCTCGACCCGCGCTCGGACCAATACTCGTTGGCGTGCACGCTCTTCCGGCTGCTCACCGGTGCGACGCCATTCCAGGCGGAGACGGCCGCCGCGGTCATCGCGGGGCATCTGCAGCATCCGGTGCCACGGGTGACCGATCGGCGGTTGGAGCTTCCCGACGCCCTGAACGAGGTGCTCGCGCGCGGTCTGGCCAAGCGGCCCGAGGATCGCTTCGACTCCTGCCGCGCCTTCGCCGAGGCTGCGGTGCAAGCGATGTCGCCCGATTCCGATGCCACCCTGCTGCCGTCGCCCAACGGTGCATCAGCCACCGCGACCCATCGGGCGACCGCGGCCACGCAGGTGACGACCCGTCCGGGCGATACCGAGCCCGCCACGGTGACCTTGTCGGCGCGGGTCTCTGCGACCCCGACGAATGTGGCCCAGCCCCTGACTGATTCGCTGCCACGGCACGCGGCGGATCCAGAGCCACGGCACGCAACGGATTGGGAGCCCCGGCACGCGGCAGATTTGGAGCCGCAGTCCGCAGCGGATTCGGTGCCCCGGCACGCGGCGAATTCAGACCCACGGCACGCGGCGGATTCAGCGCAGCCTGAACCTGATTCGGCGGCACGGCACGCGGCGGATTCGAAATCACGCCCCCGGGTTGGTTCGGGGCGAGCGCGGAGGAGTGGGCGTCTGGTCGCGTCCGGAGCGGGTCCACTGGTCGTCGTGATCGCGGTGGCCACCGGAATCTTCTGGGCGACAAATGATTCCAGTCCATCCACCCAGAAGAACACGCCACCCACCGCGGCCACCTCGCACGCCGCCGTGTATCCCGGATTCACACCACTCACCCGGATCGACGCGGACGGAAACCCGGTCGCTGCACCGGCATCGGTGCAAGATCCGGCCAATGACGGCAGACTGCCGTGCAAACCGGTGTCGATCGCGGCCGCGCTGCCGTTGACCGGCAGGGACGCCGAGCTCGGGCATACAGTGCTCGGCGGCGCGAAGCTGGCCGCCTCCCAGTTCGTCCAGGGCGGCAACAATGTCTGCCCGGTCACGGTGCAGGAGTTCGACACCGGCGGTGACCAGGCGACGGCGATGCAGGCCGCCCAGCGCATCGCGGCGGACAAGTCCATCGTCGCGGTGATCGGTCCCGCGCTGTCCGGGGAAGTGGTCGCGGCGGGCAAAACCTTCGAGGACGCCGGGCTGTCCTTCCTCACCCCCGTGGCGACGAATCCCGTACTGGCACAGTCCGGATGGACCGGATTCTTCCGAGGTCTGGCAAACGACTACATTCAAGGCCCCGCACTCGGCCGGTATCTGGTGAAGACAGCGGGCTTCTCCCGCGTGTGCGTGGTCCGCGACAATGGCGGCGGATTCGGAGCCGAACTAGCCGACTCGGTTACCGAAGGACTCGGCACCGCCGCGACCTGCTCGGTCCGCATCGATCCCGACGGCGATCCGGCCCAGGCGGTGGACGCCATCGCGGCCGCCCACCCCGACGCCGTCTACTACTCCGGCTATGCCGCAGCCGCCGCAACCCTGGTGACCAAGCTCCGAAGTGCCGGTGTCAAAGCACCTTTCGTCCTGGGCGACGGCAGCTACGACCCCTCTTTCCGAACCGCCGCCGGACCCGCCGCCACCGGCACCCTCGTAGCCTGCCCCTGCGGCCCCGCCACGGACCGCTTCCTCACCGACTACCGCACCGCCACCGGCACCCCCGCCAAGGCCTACGCCGTCGAGGCCTACGACCTCACCGCAATAGTCCTGCGCGCCATAGTCTCCGGCAACACCACCCGCACCGCCCTCCGCACCTTCCTGCACGGCTACCACGGCGACGGCACAGCCCACTCCTACCGTTGGTCCGTAGCAGGCGAACTCGCCGACCCCCAACTCTGGCTCTACAAGCTCGACTAGTCGAGCTTCTTGAGCATCTTGATCGAGGTCGTCGCGTAACCGAGCGACTCGTACAGGCCGCGCGCCCCCACATTGAACCCGAAGACACTGAGCCCGATGCTATGAGCGCCCTGCGCCCGGGCGTATTCCTCACCCAGGATCATGGCCTTCCGCGCGAACCCCCGACCACGCTTATCGGCGTCGATCACGATGTCCCAGACCCACCAGGCCCCGGCATCGCCGCTCGTGTCCGGTCCGATCCAGAGATAGCCGACGGCCACCCCGGCATCATCGACCACGTCGAACACCACATGCCCCGCAGCCGGTGCGCCGGAGGGGAAGGAGCGAGTCATGGTTTCGTCCGCATGCCGGTGGGCATCCTCGCGTGTTTGCCCTGTGGCAACGAGGTCTTCGGCGTACGCGGCTCGACTGCGCTCGCGCCAGGCAGGAAAGCTCCGGGCGTCCAGATGACGGATGGTGACAGACACCGGCCCAGCCTCCCGCATCCGTGAAAACTGAGTGGCGGAAGGGCCATTTCCGGGACACTGCGGCCTTGTCCCGGTAACGGTATCCCCAGCAGGATGTATTTCGCCCTGTGAAAAGGTGGGGGGACGACATGACCGATCCGCAGCAGCCACTCACCGTCGGGTCGTGGTTCGGGTCGTATCGGCTCGACAGGTTGATCGGGCGCGGCGGCATGGGCGAGGTGTATCGGGCCTACGACACCAAGCGGGACCGGGTCGTCGCGATCAAGGTGCTGCCGCCGAGCCTGGCCGGAGATCCATTGTACCGGCAGCGTTTTCAGCGGGAATCACGGGCGGCTGCGCGGCTGCGGGAAGCGCATGTCATTCCCATCCATGACTTCGGTGAGATCGACGGGCGGCTCTATATCGATATGCGGCTCGTCGAGGGCAGCAGTCTGCGCGAGCTACTGAACCGCGGGACGCCCTTCTCGCCGGAAATGACCGTCGGGTTGATCGACCAGATCGGTGCCGCGCTCGATGCCGCGCACCGCGAGGGTCTGCTGCACCGGGATGTGAAGCCGGACAATATTCTCGTCACCCACGAGGGCTTCGCCTACCTGGCGGATTTCGGTATCGCGCGGACAGTCACCGACGAAACCCTCACCGGCACCGGGACTCCGATCGGCTCCTACGGGTATATGGCCCCGGAACGCTTCGCCGAAGGCGATGTCGCCGCCCCCGCGGCGGATGTGTACGCCCTGGCCTGCGTGCTGTACGAATGCCTCACCGGCGGGCGCGCATACGCCGGCACCGACGCCGCGAAAATCATGTGCGCGCACATCCTGGGCCCGATACCCCGCCCCAGCCTGGTGCGCCCCGACGCCATCCCCCCGGCCTTCGACGCCGTCGTGGCGCAGGGAATGGCCAAGAACGCGCTCGAGCGTTACCGCACCGCGGGCGCGCTGGCCACCGCGGCGCGCGCCGCCCTCACCCATCAGATATCTGCGGATCCTGGTTCGGGGGACGGCGATTGGACGCCATCCGGATTCAGCCGGGCGAGTACGGAGCCGGATAACTCGCTACCTCCGTTCCCGACCGGAGCCGAGACCCTGGTACCGGAGACGACGCAGGTGGTGAGCGATCCGGGACAGCCCAGCCGGGTATCGCCCTCGGGACCTCAGGATCTACTACCGGTGGTCACTCCTGTTCCGGCAATGCGGGATTCGGATCGCTCCCGGCGGCGAGCGGCCGCCACGTTCGGGGTACTGCTCCTGGTCGCCGCCACTGTGAGTTTCGCGGTTTGGGCCGCACCGCAGCGAAATCTGAAGGGGTCGGAGACGGCAGATGCCACCGCCTTGACGCAGCCCGATATCGAGTTGCTGTCGCGCACAGCCGCTACGGGGTACAAACGCGCCAACTGCAGCCACAAACCCAGGGACGAGACGGTCGCGTCGTTCACGTGCACGGCCAATTCCGCATCCGGTGATCCCGACGCGGAATTCCTGCGTTTCAAGAGCATCGAGAGTCTGGGCGACGCCTACATGAGCTATATCCGCAGCTTCCGCGCCGAACCCTGTGCCGGTGATCCGGCTGGGCTGGACGCCCCGTCGGCCTTCCACGGCAAGGACGTCGGGCGCAAGGTGTGTTTCATCGACCGCCGCAATCCAGCCAGTCCACAACCGTCTCTGATGCTGACCAACGAGGCATTGCAGTCGCTGGCGGTGTACACGTGGGACTCCCCCGACGATGAAGCGGTCCGCGACTATGTGGCCAAGAACAATGACTCCGTTCAGTTCCAGAACTCGCAGGACGCTCAGGATCCCGACTCCTTCAACGAGTTCGACAACAGACTGCTCGATGTCCTCGGAAAGGATTACCGGCACACCAACTGCCGGCACGAACATCCGAAGGATCCGAACACCGTCGCGAATACCCGCATCGCCTGCGGCTACCCCACGGGATTCGTGGTGTCCTTCGTCAACTACCGCGATCGTCAAACCGCGATCACGGGCTATCAGAAGCATCGCGTACAGGTCATCGGCCACAAGTGCGGCGGTACCGGGACCGACGATGTATGGCAACAGGCGAACGGCCCGGTGGGCCGCATCTTCTGCTACGACGACGTCACCGGCAGCGGCACCCCGCTGCACCCGTGCCTGCAAGCCACCCAGGAGGAACTGCGATTCGCGGTCCTGGCGTGCACGCTGCACACCGACGACCCCCGCCAGGGGCCCAAGACCGAGGCCGAACTGCTGACCTGGTTCCAGCAGCACTTCGGCTAGCCGGCGGTCACACCCCGGGCGACTACGGCATGCCACGCCCAAACGGCAACGCGCAGAACGATAAACGGCGCGCTGAGGTTCCTCACCATGACGGGACCGCCGTGGGGTATCACAGCGTTACCCCCGGTCACCCGAACGCCATCCACACGTCACCGCCCCGGCAAACTCCAACGCGCAAGCTATGTTCCGCACCCGGTGCCGGACCATGGCTCACCGCCTCCCCTTCAGGCACCGAATCGGTTCCGACGCCGCCGATTCGGTCCCGCCATGTTGTCGGCACCCGTCCCCGACAAGCCCGGCCCGGGTGCACCCTCACCACCCGCACGGAGGTCCCGATGTTCGAATCCTGCCACTCCCCCTTCGATGCAGCCCACCTTCTCCGCGCCCGCTACGGCCTCCCCGTAGAACTATTCGCCGACCGCCCCTTCCTGATCTCCGGCCGCACGGTCGAAGCAATCGCACTCCCCACCCCCCTGGCCCGCCAAGTCCGCAACCGCCTGATCGATCTCCCATCCATCCCCGCCATCGCCGACCCCCGCAACCGCCGCTGGACCTTCCTCGTAACCCCGCCCATCCCCTACCACCCTGTCCCCCAACAACTCCAAAGCCGCCTAACGGCCCACGGCGCCACCCTCCCCCGCCGCGGAGACCGAATCATGCTCCCGCTCACCGACTACCAACTCGCCTGCCACTGGGCCAGCGAACCGGAACCCGGCCACCTCCGAATGCCCCACCGCGCCACCATAATCAGCGCCCTACGAGCAACCATCCTCGATTCCACCGCGGAAATCGCATGACAGCATGCCGTGCCGGGCGACGAATTACCACCGTCAACGCTATGAAAGGGGCTGCGAATTGGGCCGAGCGCTTCGCCTGTTTATGGCTTCATGAATCAACATTCGTGCCGCCTTACCCGTGACTGATTGACTCGCCAGGGTGTCGAACGCTCGCCCGTACAGCGCGACTTCCCTCGGCTGCGAGACGGTCAGCTCGGCTGTGTGCGCTTCGACCTTCACCATTCGGTTGTCGAACATCATGAATGCTTCGACGACCACGAGCGCTTCAGCCGTCAGCGGGATGATGCCCAGTGTGACACGGGGCATTCCGATAATCGTCTGCAGTCGGTCGAGTTGACTTCGCATCACGTCGTCGTCGCCGACCGTCGTATACAGCGATGTCTCGCCGATGAGGAAGTGGAACTGGTGACCCCGCCGGTAGAGGATCTGTTGCCGCTCCATGCGCTTGGATACTCCGGCGTCCAGGTCATCGGGTAAGCGGTAGAACTCGATTACTCGCTTCAGCTTGGCCTCGGCGTATTCCGCGGTTTGCAGCAGTCCGGGAATGATCTGCGGCTCGTAGTTCCGGATCAGGGTCGTCGAGGCTTCGAGCCTCAGGGCCAGTTGTTGGCCGCGCTTAACACCTGTTCCGAGTAGTCGCCGCCATTCGAGCCATGCGGAGTCGATGTTGTGGAGGCTGGCAAGCAGATCGGGTAGCTGCTCGCTCGCGTCACAGTGGGCACAGTAGGCGCGAAGATCCGCTGTCGATGGCCTGGCCTTGCCGTGCTCGATACGCGAGACCTTGGACTCATGCCAGCCCTCGCGGGCGGAAAGCTCTCGGCCGGTGATTCCGGCGTCGCGGCGGATCTCCCGGAGCCGCTTGCCAAGAGCCTCCCGCGCCTCCTGTACCGAATCGCTCACTACCGGCTATTCACCGGAGATTCGTCGACGTACTTCCGATACGGCGTCGCTACGGCCAGCAACTGGTCCTTCACGCCCTGGCAAAACGCCACGATCTTCGGATCGGTCGTCACCGCAACGCCGACTGACCGCCCCGCTTGATCGACCAGGTTGAAGGCAACGCGACTGCCGTCGAACAACCACCAGTCATCGCCGGGAATATCGGCTGAATCGACGAGATGCCTTGGCAGATAACGAATATCCTCGCCTGCCTCGACGTTCTCACCAGTGACTGACAGCAGCCACCGCTGGTAGTCGCTGTGCGGCACCGTAACGACGCGGACGCGGCTGACAACAACACCACGGCCCGTCACTTCCCGGATAAGGTCAATCCAGTCGGACTTGTCGTAGTCCGGTGGTGGTTCCCCATTGAGGAATCGCCGCAGCGGCTCAGACTCGCTCGCGACTGCATAGCTATCGCGAACCTCCATGTGATAGGCCGATTCTCGACACTCGTCGAACAGATCGTCCCAGTCGTCAACGCCGCGATATTCCACCGAAGTAGCTCCTCTCAGCTCTCGGAACCTCGATCGCTGTCTCGAAGTCTTCCATGGTCAGCTGTTCGAGAGTTCCGCTATCGGTGATCGGCCGCCCTGACACGACGAAGGACCCCCTGCCCGTGTCGGTCATCTCGGCTGCGATGAAACCCTCCTCTCCGGCGAATCCGAGCAGCGCGTGCGGAATCTCGATCGTTTCAGGGCGGTCGGTCCTCCAGCCCTGGACGACGAAACTCCGCTGATCAGTGGCGTACAGGGTGGGGCAGTTCTTCTTGTCGGAGCCGCACTTCCCGAGGAAATTCAGATGCATGATCCAGCCTCCGGCTGACAACTTGCGTGTATTTGGACTAACACCTTCTATGGTCCTCTGGCTCAGCGAATCTCGCTGGAAGATGAATCCAAGTGTGCAAGTATCCGCAAGTTCGTAGACGTCGGCACAGGCGGATTCGTAGCGTCGGTTCATGGCGTTCGAGGCCGAAGCGGAAACCACGCCGCGTACACGACTGTTCCCGTTCCCCGGTGGCGTGCTGGAACTCCAGTCGCACGGAGACGAATCAGACGACTGCTCCGGGTTCTACCTGGAGATTCACGGACACATCGCACTCAACGGCCACGAGGACACAGGGGCGGTAATGCGCTACAGGGCAACAGCGCTGGGATACCTGCGAACCGATGTATCCGGGATCAGTCAGCAATGGGACGAGTCCGAGATACGCAGGCTCGCAACCAGGTACGGCTACGACTTCGCGGACATGGTGATCTATGACCCGAACTCCGGTCGGCCTCCATTGGCGCGGCTGAAGGCACAAGCGACGCGGTTGGACGCTGAGGCGGTGTTCGTGCCATCCCTGGAGCACTTCGAGGAAGGCGAAGCACCGGGCTCGCTCGTGAAAAAGCTCGACGTGGTCACGATCCACCCCGAAGAAACGTACGCCCGGCGGGCGATGCCTCCGCTTCGGGATCTGCCCAGCTGAACATGCGCGCCGATCAAGAACTTGCGTGGCATCGCGAGGAACAATGATTCTTCGCCTCCGATGGCACTTGGGCTTTCGATCCATGGGATCGGGCACGGCAGGAAGTCGTCCAACTGTCTTGTCAGGTCATCGACCCTTTTTGTCGATGAGGTCGGACAGCAGCCCGATCATGCGTTCAGCCTTGGTGTCATCACTGATGAGGCCGGCCAGAACCTCGACCAACTGCGTCTCCCTGGCCGGCTCCAGTTCTTTGTCGTATACCCCGACGATGATCCAGTGTTGAGTTGCGACGGCGAGGATGGTCTCCTGACCCATTCGGGCGTGGATACTTCGCGTATCCACGCTCAGCGTGGAGTATCGGGTTCCGTCGACCCGAATGCCGTTGGCGCGGGCGCGGGCTGGGTCGTCGAAATCTGCAGCGAGCGCCTTGATCTCGTCGTCGGTGATCGTCATCTGCGGGAAGGCAAACCGCACTTTCCCCTCCCGCCGGTCGAGGAAGGCCATCCGGTTGGTGCCCAGATCGATCACGGGTATCCGCGCGGTGTTTCGCCGACTGTCCTCCGGCATGCCGTCCCTCCCCTTGTGTCCCGCATCCCGCGCGGTATGGGTGACGACCCTTCAGTCACCTGTTTTCATAGTGCGCCGACGCCTGGCCGGAGTCCAGCAAAATCCGCCACCACCACAAGGGTTCCCACACCGCACCCGGTCATGCTGAACGGCCAGGGCCTGGGAGTCGATGCTCGCCGCGCTCTGAGACATCTGGGTTATGCGCGGGAGAGGAGTGGGAGTAGGTCCTGGGCGGCGAGGTCTAGTTGGCGGGGGGCGTTCAGGGAGCCTAGGCGGAGGATCAGGTGGGAGGCACCGGCGTTCATGTAGCCGTGGAGCCATTCGGCGCATGCTTCGGGGGTACCGGCGAAATAGGCTTGGATGGTGGACATTTCCGTTAGGGAGCGTCGGTAGTACTGGCGGACATAGTTATCCAGTTCGGCTTGGGCTCGGATTGGGTCGGGGTCCAGGAGGACTGTCAGGTAGATCGCCGGGGTTATCGTGCGGGTGGTGTGCTCCTGGATGGTTTCCCAGGCTCGGGCGTAGGCCGTCGAATCGGGTAGGAAGGGTAGCCAGCCGTCATAGTGACGGCCAACGCGAGCGAGCACCTTTGGTGTATCACTGCCTGCCAGCCACAGTGGTGGGCCAGCGGGGCTGGGTGGGGGCAGCGTTCGCGTCAAATCCTTGAGTTTCCAATATCTTCCGTTGAAGTCCGATCCGCCGGACCAGGCATGTCGCCAGATTCGTACCGTCTCGTCGAGTCGTCCGACTCGCTCATTGAACGGTATGCCGAGCGTGTCGAACTCGTCCTGGCTCTCCGGTAGGGGAAAGCCTGCGCCGAGGCCGAGTATCAGTCGGCCGGCGCTGAGTTGGTCTACGGTTGCGGCGACGTGCGCACCGAGTAGTGGCTGCCGCAAGGTGGCGGTCAGTGCTGCGGTGCCCAAGCGAATCCGGGAAGTCACCGCGGCCGCGGCTGCGAGGACGGTCATCGGATCCACTCTGGTTCGGGCCAATGGGGAGTCGCCGATCCATACAGAGTCGAATCCCGCATCCTCCGCGGACTTCGCGAAGGACACCAGACCGGCGGCATCATGCCGCCCGGTCATCGCGGTTTCCCTGCTGGGCAACATGATTCCGATCTCGACCATGGCGCGATTGTTCCCCGCCATCACCCCTGGAGTCGACTACCCGACACGTAATTGACAGGCCGCCACACTCGAACGCGACGCGCTGATCGAACAGCTCGCCGCCGCAACCGGACTCCTCGGCCGTTCGCGGACAACCGGCTCGAATGGCGACTCGACTGACCGCCGCGGCATGCGAAAGTGGTCCGAAACCTGCTGGTTCCTAGCCGCTTTCGGTTACCGTGTCGCCTCGGAGGTAGACGATGAGCACAGCTCGCAATGTCGAATTCGATGGTTGACAGAGAATTCGACACGACGACGGAATTGCCGGTCATTACGAACCTGATCCGACCCCCACTGGTCTCCGGTACACAGCCTTCGGTGGTGACGAACAGCGGAAGCACGCCGCTGCTGCGTCGCGTCCGGGTGGCCGAACAGGTTGTCTCGACCGGCGTGGTGCGTTCGTTCCGGCCGATTCGCGTGCTGAAACAGGTTGGCGGACTTGCGAAATGGGGATTCAATCTGGCGGGCGGCTACGCTGCCGCCGCCGCGTACTCACCGCATCGGATCGCGGTCGTGGACGACCGGGGCACTCGCACCTTCCGCGAGATCCATGAGCACAGCCAGGCCCTGGCGGGTGCGATGGCCTCGCTCGGCCTCGGTCCCGGCGACGCGGTGGGCCTGCTGGCACGGAATCACGCCGAGGCTGTCGAAATCATGGTCGCCGCAGGAAAACTCGGTGTGGACGTCGTGCTGCTCAATGCCGGACTGTCGGCGGTCGAGATCGAGAACGTCGTGCGGCGACACCGGCTGAGGACACTGTTCGTGGACAGTGAACTCGAACCGCTGGTCCGATATCCGCACACCGACATTCACCGCTACCTGACCGATCCGACCGCGTCCGGCCGGGTGACCACCAGCGGTTTGATCGCACTGGGACGCACCTTCCGCAAACCCTCCCACGCCGGCGGCCTGATCGTGCTGACCTCGGGCACCGGCGGTACGCCGAAGGAGGCACGGCGTCCGCATGCCAAGGGTTTCGCCACCGTCGCGGCACTACTGTCCCGAATCCCGTTGTGCATGAACGAAACCATGCTCATCCCCGCGCCGCTGTTCCAATCCTGGGGACTGGCCGTATTGCAATTGAGCACAGCCCTGCGCACCACGGTGGTGCTGCCGGGGGATTTCGACGCCGAGGACTGCCTGCGCCAGATCGCCGAACACCAGGCGACGAGTCTCATCGTCATACCCGCCATGCTGCAGCGCATCCTCGATCTGCCCGTCGCCGTGCGTGCCCGCTACGACACCACGAGTCTGCGCGTGGTCGCCAGTTGCGGTGCGCCGCTGGCCACCGCGACCGTGCTGCGCTTCATGGACGCCTTCGGCGACATCCTCTACGGCACATACGGTTCCACCGAGATCCCCTGGGCTACCATCGCCACGCCCGAAGACCTGCGCGCCGCCCCCACCACCGCGGGCCGCCCACCGCTGGGCACGGCGGTGGCCGTCCTGGCCCCGAATCGCCGACCGGTCGCGATCGGCACGATCGGGCGGATCCACATCGGCAATCACCAGCTCTTCGGCGACAACGCCGACACCCCGCCGCCCGACGAGGCGAGCGGCCTGCTCGACACCGGCGATCTCGGCTACCTCGACACCTCCGGCCTCCTGTTCATCTCCGCCGGCCAGAAGGCGGTCAGGCGGCGGTGACCAGCCACGCCGCCCGAACCGCCCTCGCCGTGGACGGTGGCTACACCATCTGAGGTTCGGCGCGAAGCCCGGCCGGACAACTGTGTCGTTCAGCGGCCGGGTATCGCCACAGCCCTAGGGTGATTGGCCGAGAAGCTCTTTCGGCCAGGGATTCGGAGACGTGAATGAGAGCGATGGTTCGCCGCATTGTCGGTATGCCGATTCTGATCGCGAGTGCCGCGACAATGGCTACGGTCGTGGCGGGTTCGGCGGGGGCGGAACCGCAGGACTGCACGCTGGATCGATGGTGGAGCGGTGCGGCGGCCCACTGCGGCGGCGACGGCACCTACATCCTGGAGGTCGATTGCTTCGGGGTGAGCGTGTCCGGCGGACAACCGTTCGGGCCCTACTTCAAGTCGGCGACGGGACGCACCGACCCGGGACTCGACCCGATCTTCACGCACCCGGTGCGAGACTGCATGATGCCCCTCACGCTGGGGCAGATCGGCTTCGCGACCGACGCCCGAATCACCATGATCCCCACCCGTCCGGCACCGTCGAACGCGTACGAGTGAGGGGCCGGGTGTTCGGGCCGATCATCACGCCCTGAAGGCGGGCTTCCGCGCCGGACGGAGGTCACAGAAGAGCGAAGCGGACCTCCTCCCCGCGTGTTTGGGTAGCCATCAGGTAACTGGTACCTAGGATCGCGGTCATGCGCCGTAATGGGTCGTTCGCCCGGGCCGCGGGCACCGTCGCTTTGTGCGTGTTCGTCGTGTCGGCGGAGCCGAGGGTCGCCACCGCTGACACCGGCAATCCCGGCCAGCTCATCGAATCGCAACCGCTGCCCGCGAGTATTCGTGGCATCGAGGGCGGGTCGGTGCTGAGTTATTGGACGAACGGTGCCACCGGTACGCCGGTGCAAGCGACCGGGGCGCTCTTCGTGCCGCCGGGTGAGCCGCCCTCGGGAGGCTGGCCGGTTGTCGTCTACGACCATGGGACGACCGGCATGGCGGCGGATTGTTCCGGTGGCGTCGACTCCATGTTCGATCCGGATCCGGTTCATGCGGAACGTGTTTCGCAGTTCTTCCGGGACTGGGTGTCGAAGGGATACGCCGTCGTCGCCCCCGACTACGTGGGATTGGGCCGCTTCGACACCGGGCCGCACCCCTACCTGGATATCGGCAACGAGGCGACGGCGACGCTCGACATGCTGCGCGCGGCGCACCAGCGGGAGCCGGGGCTGTCACGCACCTGGGCGGTGGTGGGTGAATCGCAAGGCGGTCAAGCCGCTTTGGGGACCAGCCATCTACAGGCAGCCTATGTCCCCGATTTGGACTTCCGGGGAACGGTCGCGGTGGATCCGGAGTCCGACGTCGAGTTGGTGCTGACACAAGCGGGGCCGTCCACACCCGCCATCGGCGATCCGACCACCACCGGATACAACGCCATGATTCTGGCCGCACTACGAGCCGCCCGCCCCGCCTTGGATGTCGACAGCTACCTGACCCCCATGGGCCGCACGGTAGCCGACACCCTCGACACCATGTGCCTACCCGCAATCCAGACCTATACCCTCGGAATGGGCCTGGGATCACTCCTGTCACGCCCCCTGTCCGACACCCGCTTCCGCGACACCCTCACCGACTACATGGCCGTCCCAACCTCCGGCTACACCGCCCCGATCCTCTTACTGCTGAACGTAACCGACACCCAAATACCCTCCCCCCTACACGGCCTCCTAGCCGCCCAGTTCGCCACAAACGGCGTGAACTTCCGCGCAGTCCCAGGCTTCGGCGAACACGTCTCCCTGAATCCAGCACAGCTGACAGCCATGTCCGACTTCCTGGCCCAAGCCCTGACAAACCCAGCCCGCTGAGCCGCCCCAGCGCAACCACGGAGTCGAGTCGGGTGTGCTCAGCGGGCGCTGCCGAGATTCTGGTCCGCCGCGGTGCCTTCGAGCATGAGGGTGGTCTCCTCGATACGGCGGAAACGGCCGTCGGGCGCGAACTCCGCGAAGAGGTAGACCTCCATGCGAACCGTGGCACCGTCGGTCTTGGTGACGGTCACCGTGTGGCGATCGGCGTATCGGTCGCCGTCCGCGAGTTCATCGTGCACCTCGACCGAACCGTCCGCGACGACGCCGCGCAGATGCGCGATGTGCGTCAGGAACTCGGACCGGTCGTCCCATCGGCCGTCGGTGCGCTGCCGATAGTCCGGGGCGAAGTGGCGATCGGCGGCGACGTCCAGGTCGAGTCCCGGAGTGAAGAGCAGATCGGTGAGGGCCGAGCGGATATCGGTGTGAGACATGGTTTTCCTTCTATGGGTGGACTGGGCCGAAACTACATCGTCGGACAGGCGGGTCAGTGGCGGAGTTCGTCGTCGGGGATCCAGGAACCATGGATCCCGGCGGTGACGCGACGCGGGAGGTGGACGGCGGCGATCTGATCGAGACCGGAGGCGTCCAGGACCAGCAGTTGGGAGGCCTCCTGCTTGAGGTCGGAGACGACGGTGAGAAGGTAGCCGTCGTCCTCGCGGGTGGCCCCGGCGGCGGGCACGAACACGGCTTCGCTGGGCAGCCGGGCGTCGCCGACGGGACGGACGCGCCGCGCACCCGTGGTGCGGTCGTATTTGACCAGACCGTAAGCGCCGAAGCCCTTCTCGTCCGGGAAGGCGATGGCGTACTGGTAGCGGTGCTCCCTGCCCAGGTAGTCCTCGTTGAGCGTCGGGAACTCCACCGCCAGATCATCGATGATCTGCTCGTCGACGGTGCCTGCCGTCAGATCGATCATCCAACGGCGGGTGTAGGAACGGGCATTGGGCTCGGTGCCGCGCCCCGGGGCGCCGACCCACCAGTTCCAGGAGAGACGGAAGCCCTCACGGTCCACGGTGGGACCCTCCAGGACGATGCGGCCCTGCCCATCCTCGTAGGCGTTGGCGGCGTGCAGCATATTGCCCGGTTCGATCGAGAACCAGCGGATGCTCGCGGGCCCTTCCGGCCCACGCGGCATGACGCCGATGCGGGCGGGCTGCTGGTCATTCCAGCCGTACGGGATACCGGAGTGTTCGTTCGGGTCGAAGGTGACGCTGCCCTCGATGAACACAACGTGATTGCGGGTGATAGCGAAGTCGTGCTTGAGAGCGGCTGTGGCCCCGGGGATCTCGGCGCTCTGCACGAGCTGCCCCTTGGCGTCGGCGACGTGATAGATCAGGAAGGGCGGGAACGGCGACGAGCCGAAGAAATGGAGCTCGCCTGTCACCGGATCGGTCTTCGGGTGGGCGGTCATGACGGAGCTCAGCTTGCCGTCGAAGTCGTAGGCGCCCACGGTATCCAGGTCCGCGGTGATTTCGTAGGGGAGATTCGCCTCGCACAGCGCGAGCAGGCGGCCCGCGTGTTCGATGACATGAGTGCCCGCGACGCTGGCGGTCAGGTCAGGGCCGTGCTCGGTCATATAGGGCGCGCCGTCGAGCGCGGGCGTGTGCACCCAGCGATTGCGATACCACTCGGCCCGGCCCTCACGCAGGCGGATGCCGTGCACCATGCCGCTGCCCTTGAACCAATGGGTCGGTGTGACACCGGGTTTGGGGTTGTGGCCATTGCGGATCAGCCGACCCGTCAGCTCGGGCGGCAGCGTGCCCTCGACGGTGAGCTCGGTGGCAGTGATCTCGTCGGCGACGGAAGTGTAATGACCTGTCAGATAGGGCTTTTCGGTGGTGAGGTCCATGGCACAAAGCCTGGCCCCGTCCGCTGTCCATTTCCCAGACCCGGACGGTGCTCAATGCTGTCCACTGCTGTCCACTCGGCACCCGGCGCCTTTCGCCGTCCTTGGTTAGGATCTGGCCGGGTGAGGCTCGAGGCAGTACGGGCGCCAAAGCATGGGAAGGCGAAGCCGTCGTGGCATCCGTGAGAGACAGACTGGCAAGTGCGCGCGTTCAGGCATTCGTCGCCCGGGAGGGCGAACTCGAACACTTCACGCAGGCACTGGCGGGCGACACCACGGCTCCGTTCGCGTTCTACCTGTTCGGGCCCGGTGGGATCGGAAAGTCGACACTGCTCCGGCGCCTCGCCGATGAGGCACGCGCAGCCGACCGGACACTCCTGGAACTGGACGGCCGCTTCGTGAGCCGGGATCCAGCCGACTTCGAACGCAATGCGGAGGCGTTCCTCCACATTCCCGGCACGGTGCTGTTCGTCGACTCCTTCGAGCACTGCCAGTGGCTGGAAAGCTGGCTGTGGCAACGCTTCCTGCCGCGTGCCGCCGAAGACACCTTGGTGGTGCTGGCGGGTCGGCTCGCGCCGCAGCCGCAGTGGACGGCCGACCCGGCCTGGGCCGAGATCCTGTATGTCCGCGAACTCGAGCCGTTTTCCGATGAGCAGGCCCGAAACCTATTGACCACCAGTCGGGTCCCGCCCGCACTGCGCCCGCGCATCCTGCGTTTTGCCGGGGGCAATCCGCTGGCCCTGTCGCTCGCGGCTGCCGCCGCAATGGCCGACTGGGGTCCGGAGGAGACCTGGGCACCCTCGGCCGACACCCTGCGCACCCTGCTGGCGGGCCTGATCGGCGAGGTGCCGACCGCCGCCCACCGCCGCGCTTTGGAGGTTGCGGCGCAAGCGTATTCGACTTCGGAGGAACTACTCGCCGCGGTGCTGCCCGATCAGGACGCCCATCTCCTGTTCACCTGGCTACGGGATCTGCCCTTCATGGAGTCCACGCATCGGGGGCTGTACCCGCACGATGCCGCACGGGAAACCCTTGCGGCCGACCTGCGCTGGCGAGCCCCCAATGCCTTCGAGACGATGCGCGGGCGTTTGGCCGAGGAGTACCTGCGGCTATTGCGCGAGGCACCCGAGGAGCAGGTCTTCACGGTGACCGACGAACTCTTCCACCTCTTCCGCGACGGCGAGGTCGTGGCTCGTACCCGTACCTGGTCCCGCGAGGACGAGGTGCACGACCGCCCCTTGAGTCCGGACGATCTCGACACCGTGCTGCGCATGGCCGAAGAGACCGAGGGCCCCGCCGCCGCGGACCTGGTCCGCTATTGGGTGCAGCGCCAGCCTCAGGCCTTCAGCGTCTACCGCCTGGTGAGCACCGGCAGGATCGTGGCGTTCACCGCCCGCCTCGCCCTGCCCGCTCCGCCCGACCCGCAGGACCTCGCCACCGACCCCGTCGTCGCGGCCGCGTGGGAGTACACCGAGGCCACCGCGCCCGTGCGCGACGGCGAACACATTGGTATCAGCCGCTTTTCGGTGTACCCCGAGAAGTACCAGGTGCCCTCGCGCGTCATCGACCTGAGCAGTTCCCGCGCCCAGGCCGAATCCGCCCGAGCCCGAGCCCGCGCCTATGGCTTCGCCGTATGGCGGGATGCCGAATCATGGTCCGATCGAGTCGCGGGCAGCCTCACCGACACTGGTGCGCGCCCGCGAGTAGGCGACCACACCTACGGCGTTTTCGGCGTCGACTGGCGCCAAGTACCCGTCGAAACCTGGCTGCGCCACTTCATCTCCGCCACAGCCGTCCCCGCCCCCTCCGGCCCCTCAGGCTTCTCCCGCACAGCATTCGACCAGGCCGTCCGAGAAGCCCTGTCCCACTGGCGAACCCCCACCGCCTTCGCCGCCTGCGCCCTGATCCGCGCCCGCCTGGCAGCCGATCTCGCCAACCCAGCCGACGAGCTCCGCGCCCTACTCCACCGCACCGTCGACAACCTCGCCGCCGACCCGCGCGGCGTACGCGCCCGCGAGGCCCTGACCGCAGCCTACTTCTCCAGCGCCCCCACCCAGGAAGCCGCAGCCCGCCGCCTGAACCTCCCCTACGGCACCTACCGCCGCCACCTACGCCACGGCCTGGACCTGCTCTGCGAAGCGCTCTGGCAGCAGGAACTACACGGCCCCCACTGACCCTCCCAGCGCTAGCCCCCTGCCCGGTCGGGATGGGCTCCCACTACGCCGGCTCGAGCCTCGAGCCGGAAGGCACCAGCACCGTCTCCTTGGTCACCACCGCACCCCTCATCATCAGAATCGGATTACTGTCGGGCCGGACCCTGATGAACTGCACCGGATGGTTGTCCCGAACGATCAAGTAGAACCGATCCGAAGCCCGATCGGACATCGGCGATGTCGGCGGCAGATGCCAGAGTTCGACGCGGGCATGGACCTCGCGCTGAGCACCGATTTCCCCGGGAGTGCCGACAACGCCGTGCTTTGACTTGGCGTCAGGGATTGCGGGCGGCGTCATCGAATCTGCCTGTAGCCAGGGCGGTTTCGCGGTGGCGGGTCGGGAAGCCGGGGCCCAGGTGGGCGGACATGTCTCGGTGGTGGAGGGGTTCTCGGCAGTGGGCGCAGACTACTTCGGCGTGGGTGTCGTGAGCGCAGGTGTTGTGGTGCAGGACTATTGGGGGGCCTTCGGGGGCCAGCCAGCGGTCGCCCCACGCCATCATGGCGGCGATGACGGGGAAGAAGTCTCTGCCCTTGTCTGTGAGGTGGTATTCGTGGCGGGGTGGGCGGTCCTGGTAGGGGACGCGTTGCAGGAGACCTTCTTCGGTGAGGCGGGTCAGGCGTTGGGTCAGGACATTGCGGCTCAGGCCGAGGGTGCGCTCGAACTCGTCGAAACGCCTTGCGCCGTAGTAGGCCTCGCGGAGCACCAGGGGCGTCCACCAGTCGCCGATCAGGTCGACCGTGCGGGCGACCGTGCACGGCCAGTCGGCGAATGTGGTGCGTTTCATGCGCTTACGGTATCCAGGCGGGCGGGCACGTATTTATGCCACGGGGTGCCTACCCATTCGTCGCGGGAGTCGAATTCGGTGAGTTCATTGGGGGCGACGCCGGTGGTGACGGTGCTGCCGTCCGGATCGGTGACCGAGAGGCCGAAGCCATTCGGGAGGGACAGGTGGCCGGGGCGCATGCGATCGGTGGGTTCGACCGGAACCTCGGTGCTGCCGCGGCGGGTGGTGACGCGGACCAGGTCGCCCATGCTCAGACCCAGGCGTTCGGCGTCGGTGCTGCTCATGCGCAGGGTGCCTGAGCTATCGCGTTTGCGCCAATTCGGGTCGCGGACGATGGTATTCGCGGTGAAAGCGCGGCGCTCCCCCGCCGACAGCACGTACGGCCACTCGCTGGGATCGCCTTCCGGCTCGGGCAGGGTCGCCACGACGTCCAGTAGATCGGCGAGATTCAGCCGCAGCTTGTCATAACGCATCCGGCTCCACGTCACCTCGTAGTCGTCCTCGGTGATCACAATGCCGTGCGCACCGGTCAGGATGGCATCGAACAGCCGCTCTCCAGCCTCCAAACCCGTTCCATAACCCGCCCGTTCGACGCTCTGCGGGAATTTGCGTACGCAGTTGTAGGCCGCCGCCCACAACAGTGCGGCCGCGGCAGCACCGTCGGGCAGGGTTTCGCCCAATGTCCGATACAGCAGCACGGGAACAAGTTTCGACTTGCTCGGGTCGGCGAGAATGCCGAGGAAGGCCATGGCGAACGCCTCGCGCCCCTCGGCGAGCGCGGCCCGCAGGGGTGCATAGTCGGCATCGCTGAGAACTCCTGCGGCCTCCACCAGGCGGGCATGGATCTCCGGCTCGGACAGCACGCCCTCGGGCGCGGGCAGCACGGGATGGCGCAGGTGGAAGATATTGCGGGGGAAGTCGAAATTGAAGAACGTAGCCTCGTACTTCTCGAACTGAGTGGGCACCGGCAGCACATAGTCGGCCAGTCGCGCGGTCTCGGTCATGGCCACATCGACAACCACCACCAGTTCCAGAGCTTCCAGCGCCTCCCGCATGCGCGCCGAATCCGCCAGGGAGTGCACCGGATTGCTGCTTTCGATGAACATCGCCCGATAGCGGCCCGGATGATCGGTGAGGATCTCCTCGGTGATCACATTGGCGGGCACCAGCCCACTGATGATCGGCGCACCGGCCACCGGACTCTTGGGCCCCTCCCCCGCCGGATGCCCGCGATCGTGCCCGAGCGCGGCCAAACCGGTGAACGCGTACTGGGTGCCCGGCTTGCCGAGATTCCCGGTCAGCAACCACACCAGCTTCTCCACATAACTGACCACGGTGGAGTACCGATTCATCTGCACGCCAAGATCTTCGAGCGCGGCCACGGATTCCGCGTCAGCCAGTCGCCTGGTCGCCGCCGTCACCAGCTCCACATCGACATCGGCTATCGCGCAGTACTTCTCGATCGGCACCGCCCGAAGCACGGCAACCACCTCGTCGACGCCCTCGGCATGTTCCGCCAGCCACTCCTCGTCGATCAGGTTGTCGCGCACCAGAATCGCCGCCATCGCCGACAGCAGATATACATCCGTCCCCGGCCGCAATTGCAGATGGAAGTCCGCAAGCTCCGCGGTCTCGGTCCGCACCGGATCCAGCACGATCATCGACCGCCCCGGATCGCGCGCAATCTCCTTCAAAACCGTTCGCGCACGCGGAAACCCATGCGACTGATACGGATTCTTACCGATGAAGAACGCCACCTCGGCATGCTCGACATCGGCGCGCACCGGATACCCGAACATCCGCGCCCCTACCCAGAAGTCCCCCGTCTTCTCCTGAGCCAACGCACTGGACCGGTACCGCATCCCGAACGCCGCCATGGTCGCCGGGGCATAAGCCCCACCCAGATGATTCCCCTGCCCCCCACCCCCGTAATAAAAGATCGACTCCCCGCCATACCGATGCCCGATCTCCTGCATCCGCGCAGTGATCTCGGAAATCGCAGTCTCCCAATCGATTTCCTCGAACTCACCATCGTCCCGCCGCCGCAGCGGCGCGGTCACCCGCCCGGTGCGTCCATTCTGATAGTGGTCCAGCCGCAGCGCCTTATTGCAGGTGTACCCCGCCGACGCAGGATGCAGCTTGTCCCCGCGAATCTTCTCGAAGGACCGCCCATCCGGGCCAAGCAGCACCTGAATGCCGCAGTTGCACTCACACAGGATGCAGGCCGTGGGCCGCCAGTCCGTCATAGGAGCAGCGTAGACGGGTTAGTTCACTAGCGCTACTAACCTCGACACGCTGCGGCGGAGTCGTCGGCGTGCCGAATCCGGTCCGAAATACCTGCTTCACTACCGCCATGGACAGCCCCGACGTAAGCGGCCCCACCAAAAAGCCCTGGTTGTTGCCCTCGCTGGAGTCGCCGAGCCAAATACTCGGCCACCTGGGACCCAACTGGTTCGCGCCCGTCATGGGAACCGGAATCGTGGCCACAGCGGCAGCAACCCTGCCGGTACAGATCCCCGGACAAGAGGTCTTCGCCCGGGTGGTCTGGCTGATCGCCTCGGCATTGCTAGCGATCGTGCTGCTGGCGTCAGCCGCCCATTGGATCCGCCATCCGGCCCAGGCCCGCGCGTACAACCCGCAAATGGCGCATTTCTACGGTGCCGCACCGATGGCATTGCTCACCGTCGGCGCGGGCGCAAACTTGGTAGGAAAGTCCCTGATCGGAGAGCCAGCCGCAGTAGCCCTCGACTGGACCCTATGGACCGCAGGCACGATCGGCGGCCTGTTCACCGCCCTGACCATCCCCTATCTGATGTTCACCCGCCACTCCGTCGAACCCGATGGCGCTTTCGGCGGTTGGCTCATGCCGGTCGTGCCCCCAATGGTTTCCGCCGCCACCGGTGCGCTGCTCATCCCGCACGTGCCACCCGGATCGGGGCGCGCAACGCTGCTCTACGGCTGCTACGCGATGTTCGGCCTATCCCTGTTCGCATCAATCATCATCATCACGATGGTCTGGAGCCGCCTCGCCCATTTCGGCAGTTCCGGCACAGCCCGAGTCCCCACCCTCTGGATAGTCCTCGGCCCTCTCGGCCAATCCATCACCGCCGCAGGCTTACTCGGCGCCAACGCCACCCTCGCAGTCGCACCGGAAGTCGCCACCGGAATGCGGGTATTCGCAATCCTTTTCGGAGTTCCGATCTGGGGCTTCGCAGTGCTGTGGATTGCCCTCGCGACCGCACTGACCGTGCGTACCGCTCGGCGCGGGATGCCTTTCGCACTGACGTGGTGGAGCCTGACCTTCCCAGTGGGCACATTCGTCACCGGCACAACGCAGTTGGCAGTGCACACCGACCTACCCGCATTTCGTGTCGCCGCGGTAATCGCTTTCATGGGCCTACTGGCAACCTGGTGCCTGGTCGCCACCCAAACCGCCACGGGCAGCCTCCGAGGCCACCTATTCCTCCCACCCACAACAGCGCCGATCAAGTCCCACAAATCCTGACCCTGGGCACCCTGCCCACATCGGCGGGCAGGGCGCTGGGTCGGGTCAGTAAGCGAGCCGAAACCATCCAGGACGCCTCGCATCTCATCCCGGGTTGAGAGCACCGCTACAGCAGCGCCCCGCCTGTCGCGTCGAGGAGTTGGCCCGTGACCCAGCCCGCGTCGGTGGAGACCAGGAACGCGACCACGCCCGCGACATCGGTCGGGACGCCGACGCGGGCCAGCGGCGAGCGGGCGGCGGTGGCGGCGCGGGCCTCGTCGTTCGATCGCAACCATGCGGCGTTGAGGTCGGTGTCGATCGCGCCGGGGTTGACCGCGTTGACGGTTATCCCGCGCGGGCCGAGCTCCTTGGCCAGTGCGGAGGTGAACACGTCGATGGCCGCCTTCGTCATCGCGTAGGTGGTGAGTTGCGGGTCGGGTTTGCCGAGGGTGTAGCTGGTGGAGACGTTGACGATGCGGCCGCCGGAGCGCAGGCGGTCCAAGCCGAGTTGGGTGATGAAGAACGGTGCGGTGGTGTTGACAGCGAAGAGGCGGGCGAACGCGTCCGGGGTGGTGTCGGCGACTCCCCCGAGCTCCGCGATGCCCGCGTTGTTGATCAGGATGTCCAGTCCGTCGGCGTGGGAGTCGAAGGCCGTCCAGAGTGCTTCGGCGTCACCGTCGACGCCGAGTTCGGCTTGAACGGCGAAGGCCGAACCTCCCGCCCGCTCGATCGCGGCGATGGTCTGCTTGGCGGCGTCCGCGCCGGTGTTGTAGTGCACGCCGACGCGCGCGCCGTCCTGCGCCAAGCGTTCGGCTACGGCCCTGCCGATACCCCTGCTACCCCCGGTTACCAGTGCGGTCTTGCCTGTCAGTGCGGCCATGACGCCACCTCCATCTTTTTACAGCGATCGTTGCAGAAACAGACGTTATCAGAATATGCAGCGATCGCTGTAAAATAATCTTGTGGAGAAACCTCAGCGCGGCCGACCGCGGAAGTTCGACCGGGATACGGCCTTGGACCAGGCGGTCCGGCTGTTCTGGTCCAAGGGGTATGAGGCGACCTCCATCAGCGACCTGACCGACGCGCTGGGCATCGGCGTCCGCAGCCTGTACACCGCGTTCGGCGACAAACAGGCACTGTTCGACGAGGTGATCGAGGCATACAGCCTCAACTACGGCGGATGGATCGCCCGCGCGCTGGCCGAGGAACCCACCGCGAAGCAGGCCATCGGCCGGATACTGCACGAGGCCGCCACCGAGCACACCCGG
This sequence comes from Nocardia sp. NPDC051030, assembly GCF_040683015.1. NCBI lineage: Bacteria > Bacillati > Actinomycetota > Actinomycetes > Mycobacteriales > Nocardiaceae > Nocardia > Nocardia sp. NPDC051030. The sequence goes on from NZ_JBFBCD010000004.1 coordinate 695,667, forward strand.
CCGGGGCGACCACGCGGATGCATGCTGTTGTGCGCGGCGGACAACACCAACAGCGCCGAGGTGGCCGCACGGCTTCGCCAACTCCGCGATGGCGACGTCGCGGTCTACGAACAGCGCATCAAAGCCGATATCGACTCGGGCACACTGCCTTCCGGAACCGATGCGGCCGCGCTGGCCCGATACACCACCGCGATGCTGCAGGGCATCTCCCAGTCCGCGCGCGACGGCGCGAGCCGAAAGGAACTCGAACGGATAGCGACGCTGGCGATCCAATGCTGGCCTTGATGTTTCGACAGTGACCTGCGTCACGCAATGTCACGGAAATGGGGGCTCAGGGTGTCTTCAGGCTCGAACCTCGAGCAAGGAGAACATCATGAACATCGCACTGTGGATCGTCACCGGACTGCTGGCTGTCGTCGCGCTCGTCAGCGGCAATATCAAAATGTTCACGCCGAAGCCCAAACTGGCCCAAGCCCCGGGCGGGCAGTGGACAGCCACCGCCGGTGCCGGTGTCATCAAAACCCTTGGGGCTCTGGAGGTTCTGGCCGCGATCGGATTGATTCTGCCCGCCGTGCTCGATATCGCGCCCGTCATGGTCGCCGTCACCGCCGTGTGCTGGTCGATCCTGATGATCGGCGCGATGATCACCCACATCCGCGACGGCGAATACAAGGTGATCACTGCGAATGTCATCTATCTGGCGATGGCGGCATTCGTGGTGTGGGGCCGGTTCGTGCTCGAACCGTTCGTTGCCTGACCCTGTAGCCTTGCCGGGCATTTGCGGCAAGGCATGAGGAGCGGAATGAGCAGCGCAACGGCCGACTCGGCGACCGACACATTCGTCGCCTACCGCAATCTGCTGTTCACCGTCGCCTACGAGATGCTCGGCTCGGCTGCCGACGCCGAAGACGTGCTGCAGGAGACCTGGGTGCGGTGGGCGCAGGTCGATATGGACCAGGTGCAGGATCATCGCGCCTACCTGGTCCGGATCACCACTCGACAGGCATTGAACCGGCTTCGAACCATGAAGCGCCGCAAGGAATCCTATGTCGGCCCCTGGCTTCCGGAACCACTGCTCACCGCACCCGATGTGGCCGAAGACATCGAGCTTGCCGAAAGTATGTCGATGGCGCTGATGCTCGTGCTGGAGACGCTGTCGCCGACCGAGCGTGCGGTGTTCGTGCTCCGCGAAGTCTTCGACGTCAGTTACGAAGAGATCGCTGCCGCGGTCGACAAGACACCGGTGACGGTTCGCCAGATCGCCCACCGCGCGCGTCAGCATGTCGAGGCCCGACGCCCGCGCTCGGTCGTTTCCCCCGGCCAGGCGCGAGCGGCCCTGGAATCGTTTCAGATGGCGCTGGAAACCGGTGACCCGCAAGGGCTTCTGAACGTGCTCGCCCCGAATGTCGTGCTTCTCACCGACGGCGGCGGCATCAAGACCGCGGCACGGGTGCCGATCATCGGCATCGAGCGCGTGCTGCGGAACCTGCTGGTCGGCTTCGGCAAGATCGGTGCCACGCTCAGCACCGAACCCACCGTTGTCAACGGCAACCCGGCCCTCGTCCTGCGCTGGGACGGCGAAGTCGGCATCATGACCTTCCGAATGGACGACACCCGCATCACGGGGCTCTATTTCGTCCGCAACCCGGAAAAGCTGACCCACATCGACTCGCCAACGGCACTCAGCGTGCGGTGAGTAGACCGCCCTAGTAGTAGCGGGACAGGATTCGAACCTGCGACCCCGAGGTTCTGAGCCCGGTCAGGCCGTGAGGAATCCCAGCAGCAAAGCTGTGGTTTCCTCCGGTGCCTCCTCGGGCAGAAAGTGCCCGCAGGGTAATTGCCGGCCGGTGACGGCCTGGCACCATGGCCGCCACGTCTCCAGCGGATCTGTTGTGCCATCGGCGATTCCGCCGGACTCTCCCCATAGGATCAGCGTGGGGCAGGCGATTTTCCGGTTGTCCCGGTCTGTTTCATCGTGCTGTCGATCCAGCGTGGCCGCGGCCCGATACTCCTCACAGATGGCGTGCACCGTGCGCGGATCATGGAACTGGGCCTGGTAGGCCGCGCGCAGGTCAGGGGGAAACACCCCGGGAGTGCTCGACCACGAGTCGAGCATGTGATCGACCAGGGTGTCCGGCGAAGCCGAAATCAACTGCTCCGGAACGGGTTCCGGCGCGGCCAGGAACGACCAGACCCAGAATCCGCCGGGATCCGCCCGAAACACCTCGGCGGTGGGAATGATGTCCAGCACCGCCAATCGAGTGACGACGCCGGGGTGATCGAGCGCCATCCGATAGGCACACCGCGCTCCCCGATCGTGCCCGGCCACCGCGAACCGCCGATGTCCCAGCGCCGCCATCACCTCCACTTGCTCCGCGGCGATCGCCCGCATGCTGTACGGGTCATGGTCGGGCGTACTCGGCGGAGTTCCGCTGTCACCGAATCCGCGCAAATCGGTCGCGACCACGGTGAACCGCTCCGCCAGCCGCGGCGCGACCCGATGCCACATCAGATGGGTCTCCGGAATCCCGTGTAGCAACAGAACCGGCGGTCCAGTTCCTTTGGTACGGCCGTGAATCGTGGTGCCCGACGTTCGAATATCGAAGGTCTCGAAATCCGTCATCAACGCAAACTCGCCTCCAAGCGTGTGAGTTCAGCGGGTGCCCCCTCCCGCAGTTCACGACTCACACCAGTGTGCCTCGCCCCGGCCGGAAATCTGGTTTCGCTCATCGGGGTCGGGTCGTTAATCTTGGTAAGTATTACGCCTCGGACGGAAACGTATGCGCGGCAATCGGGGTGGGGATGAGTACCGTGGGAGCGGTGAGAGGCGGACTTCGGTGTTGCTTGGAGTGTGGGCGATATGAGTCGTGACCGCAGGTCTCTGGCTGACAAAATCGACGCGCTGTTCGCGGAGCGCTGGCCTGCCGGGAGTCGTGCGGCAACCGTGGAGGTGGCGGCCTTCGTCTCTCGAGTGACGGGCCGGGATATCGACCGGCAGTACATCTATCGAATCCGTGCCGGCAAGGTCCGCAAGGTCGATGGCGCGGTACTCGAGGCGATCGCACAATTCTTCGGCAAGCCCTTGGGGTATTTCTCCGCCACCAGCGATGACGAAGTCGCGGCGGTACTTCGAGAGTCCCGGCTGCAGCTGGCTGGCTTACGTACGATGGGCGATCTGACGCCCGAGGCGCACACGGAGTTGCGTGGGCTCTTGGACATTGCGCGTCAGGTGCTGAACGACGAGGTGGGACCGGAGAGATAGATGCGTACGCGGCGTTACCGTATGAACGATCTTGCAGTGCGGATTGTGCCTACGCCGTACACGATGACAGGCCTTGTGGATCGAGCCGGACAAGTCCTGGGCATGCGACTGATCGTGCTCCCGAAGGTGCGACGCGGGACTCCGCTGACCGGAATGGTTGTGCGCGAAGGAGATTGCGGGGTCATCCTGGTACCCGACGATGCGACCGAAGAGTTCCAGGTCCACATTCTGGCGCATGAACTATGGCATCTGCTGCAGGGCCACAACTGCACGCAGAAGAAACTGCTCGGCTATCGTGCAACCATGAAAGCGCGTCTCCAGGAAGCTTTGTGCGAACGTTTCGCGCGCAAGGTCGGGCTGGAGATCAAACGACAGCAGGCCGGAACGTCCGTGCCGATGCCCGGGGTGGCGCGAGGCTTGGCGGAAGCGTTCGGCACGGTGTAACGGGCAACAGAGATCGAGATTCGGGATCACAGAGCAAGTGGGCGAGACAATTGCGGGGGTGTCCTGGCTCGGTTTCCTGGTCGGGATGGTCGTGTTCGGGCGCGGGATGTGGCGGGGCGTGAAGACCCAGCAGCTGCTCGGGATCGGAATTGCCTTCTACGCCCTCGCCATGCGGCAGTTCGCGCGGTTGGGAGTCTCCGGTGTGCGCGTCCCGATGACCACCGATGAGCGGGTATGGGCGGCAACCTTCGCGGTAGCCGCCGGAACTGCGATGTTGGCATTACTGCTGATCATCATGAAGCAACCGCGGGACTCAGCCAAGACGCACCGACGGCGCGTGATCGGGCTGTGCGTATCGGCAGTCTCGAGTACGGTGGTGCTTCGCGCAGTTTCCTGGCTTCCGGGCCCGGAGCTGTTGCCCAGCAACGACTTTCTCAACGCCTACGGCGCTGACCTTCGCGTCGTGATCTATGAGCTGATCTTCGCCGCGTGGCTGGGACTACCGCTGGGGGCTCTGGGGCTGTTCGTGTTTCGCTTTCAGCGTGGGATCACGCGCTGGGCGACGTTTGCGGGCTGTGTACTCGGTGTCGGTTGGGCGGGGTGGAAGGTGGCCGGGACAGCGGTCCGATACTTCACCGGCGAGGTCATCCCATTGGAATCACCGGTCAGCGTCGCCACCGGGTTGACGGCGCTGACATTGCTGGTCAGCGGTCTGCTCAGTGGACAGATCAGTGGTGCGTTGCGGCGAGCCCGCGAAACCCGGGAGTACACGCTGGCTCGCCGCGCCGATGACGAACGTCACGCTACCCCGGCACCGGATTCCGCGAACTCACCTGCGGCGTAAGCAGTCTGGATCTGACGCTTGTAGATCTTGCCGCTGTCGTCACGGGGAAGCGCCTCGACGATGCGAATATGGGTTGGCACCTTGTAGTTGGCCAGCTCAGACGACAACGCCTCGCGCACTGCGGATTCGGTGAGGTCCGTGCCGGGACGCAGCTGGATGTGCGCGGCCACCACCTCCCCCAGATCGCCGGTGTCGGGGATACCGAACACCGCAACGTCCTCCACACCCTCGAGGGCGATGAGGGCGTTCTCGATCTCGGCCGGATAGATGTTGACCCCGCCCCGGATCACGACTTCGGTGTCACGACCGGTCAGGAACAGATAGCCGTCACCATCGAGGTAGCCCAGGTCCCCGACCCACAGCATGCCCGGTACCGGTGAGGAGGGCGCACCGAGGTTGAGGTATTCGAAGCTGGGCCAGTAGTCCGCGCCCCGCACATACACGCGCCCGATCTCCCCGGCGGGCAACGGGTTTCCGTGCTCGTCGGCGATCGTCACCGCTGACCCGTCGGCAGGCTGCCCGACACTTCCCGGGTGGGCGAGCCATTCATTGGCGCCGATCCAGGTGATCGTGCCCGCTTCACTGCACCCGTAGAACTCCCACAGCGCCTCGCCGAACAGGTCGATGGCGGCCCGCTTGAGCGCTGGCGGGCATGGAGCGGCGGAATGGATGACATGGGTCAGGCTCGACAGATCGTAGGTCGCGCGTTCCTCGGCGGGCACGCTCAGGATGCGAGAGATCATGGTGGGCACGATCTTCACCTGCTGAATACGGTGCTTGTCGACCAGCTGCAGGAACCTGCGCGCATCCCATTTGGGCATGATCACGATGTCGGCGCCGATGCGCAGCCCGAGCACTGCCAGCGCGTTCGGGCTGGTGTGATACAGCGGCCCGGCCACCAGTATCGGTACACCGGGGGCCAGACCCGCACGTTGCACGTTGGCCCCGGCCATGGTGAGCAACTGCTGCTGTGCCATCTTCTCGCGCGCAATACCTTTGGGTTTGCCGGTAGTGCCCGAGGTGTAGATAACACCCATGCTGTCGGCGATTGCCCCTTCGATATGACCGACAGGGTCGGGGTGCGCGACGATCAGCTCTTCGAGCAGTTCATGACGGCCGGTGGGCTCGGCCAGCCGCTGATCCCACCCGCCTTCGGCGAGCAGCTCGGCCGACATGGCGATCTCGATGATTCGGGCGTCACTGGCGACGAGTTCGCGGGCAGCCTCGACCACGGGCACGAATTCGGTGTGCGCGAAGATCATTCGCACGTTCGCGTCGGCGAGTACGTGCGCCACCTCGGGGGCGGCCCAGCGCGTATTGATCGGCAGCGGGTTCGCACCGGTGGAGGCGATACCGACCGAGGTCTCGAGGAACTCGATGTCGTTGCGGGCCATGATCACACACTTGTCACCGCGCCCGATACCGGCCGCCAGAATCGCCGATCCGAGCTGTCCCGCACGCGCGAGCGCATCGGACTGGGTGCGGTGGCGGCTACCGCAAGTCAGGGTGGGCGTCTTCTGCGAAGCATCGGTCATGAGGCCCAGTCTGCCATTGGCACGATCATTTGTGAGCGCCAGACCGGCACTCGGAGAACAGGACCAGTTCCTAGCAACCGTGAACTTTCCCCACCTTCCATCTTATGATTTACTTCCCTGACGATCAGAAATGATCGCGAAACAGAGTGGGGTGCAATAAGACCAATAGGCGTGGGGCGGTGGGGAATCGGGCCAGAAGGAGGGGAGTGGCCCGGTTCTCCACCCCGACTCCGGACATGGGGGCGGGCCTCGGCAAAGGGGGGGAGTCAGCCGAGGCCCGCGATGGTCGACCCGGGGGGGATGGGCCGACGGTAATGATCTTACGCGCCAAGGACTTACCCCGCGACACCACACCCGGCGAGCGGTCGGCTGGGGTCCGGGCTGGGATTGCTCGAGCATCACCCAAAGCCGCTCTCGTGTGATCTGCGGTGTTCCGTTGTCTCACAAGGGTTTCGTTGCCGGAGGTTTATGGACACGGTCCATGCGAGGGTTGTCGTACCAGCCCGTTAAGTTGTTGCGTGAGTGTGTTGCAACATATTGGGGGGGACTATGACTCACGCGATTCCGATCGAATCCGTCGAGGATGTCTGGGAGGTGCCCGCCGGATGGCCGGTAGTCCCCGGCCGTGGGTGCGGACCTCAGGCGGCGTTGGATCCCGATGCGATGGCGGGGTCAGCCGAACAATGCGCGGACGCGGTGGTGGCCGCACGGATCTCCGAGATTCGTCAAGTGCTGGACGGCGTTGAATGTGCGGAGCTCGGCGATGCCGGTAGGGCAGCACTGGAAGACTCGGCGTCTGCAACCCCACTCGGTGCGGCTGTGCTTGCGCAGACCGTGGCGCTCACCGGCCACTGGTCTGAGACACACGCCGCTGTCGCCGACGCCTGGGTCAGTACTTACGGCGCAGTCTTCGCTGCCGAGGCCGCTGTGCAGTTGGCCAGTTTGGGTAGTAGTTGGCACGGGCAAGCGCGGACGTTTGTCCCGTGCAGGCGTCGTCCGGACGACATCAGCGGTTCGGTGTACCCCTCGATACTGTTCCGGATGCGGCAGCATCTTGCAGTGCTACCCGACGACACCTATCGCACGGTGGCGGTCCGGCTCGGAGAGCTGCGTGGTCCGAACGTGCACCCGGTCACCCGAATCGCGACATCGGTGCTGGCGCCCACCGAGCAACATTGGGTCGACAAGGACATACGCGACGCGAGGAAGCAGCCCGCCAATCTGAACAACCTGCACCGCTTACTGTTGATGTCGATCTCCACACGCGAGCAATTCACCGCGTTGGTTGAAAAAGCGGGCTCGCCGAGACTAGGGACCTCCATCGACCGTGCCCCGTTCTATACGGGCGTCGCTCGACTCGGTGCCGACGCGGCCGCCGTGGTGGATCAGCTCCTCAGCAATGACACGCAGGGTTGGTATCGGGAGTTCGCCGAAATATTGGCACACCTCCCCTCCGACGAAGCATTTTCTCTGCTGTTGGCCCGCCTGGACCTACCTCGCATTTCGCCACAGGTACTTGCATCGATGGCCCGTTTTCCGCGGCGCGCGATGAGGGTACTTGCCGGGTGGGAACGACCCTCCCTCGTTGTGCGCGATCTCCGTGACCGCTACGCCCGCACGCGCCCTGATCTCGCGACCGAATTCGGAGTTCTTCTTTCCCCGCGTGCTTGGGCAGATCTCGATATTCTTCCCGAATCGCTGCGGACGCCACTTCATCAGCGTCGAGTTGCCCGTGCCCGGCCCGCTGTCGCCACCTCTTCCTTTGGGCACCAACCCATCTCGCTCGACTGGCTGCCCGGCGAAAAGGCCCGGTGGGCTACGCACCTGGATCGGCGGCGGTCCGTCAGCCGGGTCGACAGTGCGAACGCCTCGGATTTCCTGCTCACGTTCGGTCCGAAGGTCGGCGATATCGACCCGGAAATCCTGATGCCGTTCGTCGGAACTCAGGTGACGACGTGGATGATCGGCTGGCTCAACGGCAAGAAACACCGCATCGCTGCTCGCCGTTGGTTCGATCGGCATATCGCCACGGCCTCACCGGATCTGGTCGCCGCGGTCCTCGATGTGCCCGGCAAATCCAGGACCGCCGCCGACAAGGCGGTGCGCACGTTGGCCGATCGGCACCGAGACACGCTTCTGGCGACCGCGGCGATCCTGGTACCCGACGCCGTCGAGACCGTCACCGCGATAGTGGACAGCTGGACTCCGCCGAAAGACCTTCCCGCGCTGCCGGACTGGCTCATGCTTGCGGGTTTGCCACCGATCGTGTTGCGCGAGAGCGGTTTCGTGGTTCCCGATGCGGCAGTCCACACGCTGGTCACCATGCTCGCGTTGAGCGAGTCCCACGGTAAGCATCCGGGTATCGCACAACTCGCCGCGGTCGCCGAACCGGGCTCGCTGGCGGGCTTCGCCTGGGGGCTGTTCGAGGCGTGGCGGTTCTCCGGCCTGATCGACGGCGGCATATGGGTGATGCAGGCGCTGGCGCTCTTCGGTGATGACGAGACCGCCTGGCGACTGGAACCGATTATCCGGTCTTGGGATTACGGCGCGGGTTCACCGGCGGAAGCCGCCCTGCGGGTGCTGGTCGCCATCGACAGCGATGCTTCCCTCACGGTGCTGCATCGGATCTCTCAGCAAGCCAAGGCGAAGGCGTTCAAAAAGCACGCGTCTGTAGCTGTGCGCCAGATTGCGGATGCACGCGGCCTCACCGACGAAGAATTCGCCGACCGTTTGGTGCCGGACTTCGGCTTGCGCGAAACCGGAGCGATGCTCGTCGATTACGGCACTCGCGCATTTCTCGTCCGAATCGACCATCGACTCTGCCCGCTCGTGTTCGACGCGGTGCTCGATGACCGCGGCGGGTGGGCCGCGGCGGGCAGCCGCAAGCTGCTTCCCCGGCCAACGGCCAAGGACGATCAGGACAAGGCTGTCCCTGCCTACCAGGATCACACCGCTTTCAAGGAGATCTTGAAAACGACAGTCGCGGCCCAGACGAAGCGGCTCGAACAGGCGATGGTTTCGGGGCGGCGCTGGTCCAGTGCGGAGTTTCAGCGGTTGTTCGTCGAGCATCCGGTGATGCAACACTTGGCCCGCAGGCTCGTCTGGGTGATCGTCGACGAGGCCGGTGCGGTCACCGGGTCCTTCCGGATCGCCGAAGACGGCAGCCGCGCGGACATCAATGACGAGGTCGTGGAGGCCGGTGACACGCTCGTCGGGGTTGCGCATCCCGTCCAACTGGGCCGGTCGACACGTGAGTGGGCGCGGCTGTTCGCCGACTACGAGGTACTCGCACCCTTCCAGCAGTTGGAACGCCCCTGGTGGACGGCTGATTCACCGGGCTTCGCCGAGGCGCTCGACCGCCTCGCCGGCCGGACCGTGCGCACCGGCACGGTGTTGGGCCTCGAGCGATTCGATTGGCGGTGGCAGGAAACCGGCGGGGGTGTCGTGACCCGCTTGACGCGCACGCTCGGAGACAACGTCCGTGCCGAGATCACGATCGAGCCCGGACTCTGGTTGGGCGCGCTCCACGATGACGAGAAGCAGACCATTACTCGAGCCACCCTCTATGGAGCGACCCTGTCCGAACTCGACCCGATCGCTGCCTCGGAATTGATCCGTGAGCTACAGCTCATGAGTTGAGCTGTAGCCAGGCGTCGGGCGCCTCCCAGGTGTTCTCATCCAGCGCGGAGTGCCTCCAATTCGCGGATCAGCTCCGATGCGGTGACCGGGTCGAGGGTGTGCAGGTCGGTGTCGATCGGGTCGATGCTCGTTATGGTGTGGGTCGAATACCGCATCAGATCTCGCCATTCGAGGCTCGGCGAAATCCGCAGCTGGATCGACCCGCCAGCGGACAGCCGCCGCACCATTCGGTCGATGGCGCCGTCGGAGGATTCCCGTGTCCACCCGTGGTGCGCCAGTGCCAGGGTTTCGAGGCCGTGGTATCCGCTCAGGCCTGCCGTGAACACGGGTGAGCCCGGCACCCAGAACGCTCGATCGAGTTGCGAAAATGGTTGCAACAGAGCGTAATCCGAGAATATCGACGCCCACTCGGCGACGGCTCGGTGGATTCCGCCACGTCCGGCTGCCAAATTCGTTGTCAATCTTGCGGATTCAGGGACGAACAGGCTGTTGATCGGCGCGGGTACCGGCGCCCAGACGGTCGTAGTCGGCGGAGGCAGCTCAAGCAAAACGATCGAGGACGAGCTAAACCGAGCAGTGCGCGGCACCGACGAACCGTGCGATGGAGCTGCCGGTCAGCGGAAAATATCGTCGAGGCTGTCCGCGGTGAGAACGCGGCGGGTCCAGATCTGTACAGTCGCGGGATCGGCGGCGCTCACGGATTCGGCGACCGCTGCGGGTACCGACCCAAATTTTTCGGTCAGCAGCAAGACCAAAGTTGCCGCTCGGCCCCTGGCCTCGCCGACTGCTTCACCCTCAGCCCAGCCTTCAGCCCGACCTTTGGCCCGTCCTTTGGCTTCACCCTCCGCGCGGAGGCGTTCCGCAGTGGTCATGATGGCCTCCTTCACTTGGGGACCGAGTCGATCCATCAGGGGTTCGAAGTCGGTTTCGGTGGTATCGCCGACAATAAGAATGTACGTCACAAGGCACCGCAGCTCCCGCATACCACCAGGACCATCCAAGATCGCACGCAGATCATCGGCCAGCGGCAGCAGGTCCACACCCAGCTGATGATTGCCTGGCGCGATCTTGTGCAACATCAGCATCACCCGGGCAGCAGGCGTGAGATCCCGCGCCTTCAAGGCCGGCAGGTCCAGCGCCGCGACATCGTCAAGCAGAAACCGGAAACTCGGCTGAAAAGGTCCCAACACCGCCCGCGTCGCCGGGTCCAGGTCGATCAATTCCGACAGCTCGGTCGCCGCGCTCCAAGCACGGCCGGTGTGATTGCTGTGCACGACCACCGGGACAACCGCGGGCAACGTCCGGGCGTCGGGGTACTCACGCAGGTGTTGGTTCCAGATCGCAACCAGATAGTCCAGCATTCGGAAGGCCATGAACCGGTCGCTGCGACTCTGATGCTCGATCAACAAGAAGACATACGCGTCGTGCCCATCGAGGCGAGTACGGAACAAAATGTCGCTGTAGCGCGAACGCAGCTCCTCGGACACAAAACTGCCCGGCTGAAGGACTAGGGCGCCCCAATCGACGCGTGCCGCAACACCTTCCGGTAGTACGGCCCGCAACTCGCTGGCCGCGTCAGCCGGTCGGCTGAGCACATGCCGGAAGTACGCATCGTGCGGGTTCGTCGGCCGGTCGGGCATGGACGGAAGCTACTCCGCACCCACCGCCGACGCGCCGTATATGGCGCAACATCACCGCCAGGCGGTCACCGCGCAGGACGTCCCAACTCCGAAATCTGCTCACTCACAGGGTTTTCGAGGTCGACCACCAGCCCGAAATGATAACTTGCCCATACCCCGTCGACCGCCTTGTCGAATGCCAGTGCGGCACTGCGGATCCGGGCAAAGGCACGGGGGTGGGCGAGAGACGCGCCGACGAGAACGTAGTCGATGCGGCGAGGGCATCCGAATTGCCGGATCAGCAGGTCAATATCCTCCGTCGCATTCGGATTCGCCACCTCGAACTGATCCCTCAATCCGGTATTGACCACATGGCCCCGAGCCGCCAGCCGCCACCGGCGCATCACCCGACTTAGCGTCCAAGCACGGACCGCAATGCTGCGGGTCGGCGTTGCCCGACGTCAGTGGCCCAGCCGCTGCCGCAGCAGTTCCTTGCCCTGCTCGCCACCCTTTTGGCTTTCGGCCTGGGCCCGGCGGAAGAACTTCGCAAGCTCGTTGTCGCCGGCTCGTTCGGCGTCCTGGGCGTAGATCTGCATCCGCAGGGCGTTGCTCAAGCACGCCTCGGTGAACCAGATGAGGTTGTAATCCTTGTCGGCCGTGCCCGTCGCACTACCGGTTTCCGTCGATGAGGTCATCGCTGTCGATTCCTTTCGTGAGTTGTGTACTGACATCTCTGCCCTACCCTCACAACCGATCGGGAAACAGTCGGTGCAGCGCCGGAACATTCGCTGATTCACCGCGCCCGGCCGGGGTAGGACGTTGATGCGCCGCGCGCGAATGGCATTCTCGCGGCACGGATGGCGTCCGCCTCGCGAAACTTCCTGATCGGCGGCGGTGTGATCTACCTGGCGCTGTGGATCTACGGGCTGGTCATCGATCGCACCAGCGATGCGAACTTCGTCCCGGTCAACACCGCTGACAACTGGCTGCACTTCGGCCTCGGAGTCGGCATGGTCGCACTCGGTTTCCTCCTCCCCCGGGTGGCGACGAGCCGTGTCGGCGATCGATCCTCCGCGCGGCCCTCGCCGGGGATCTGAGCAGCGCTGCCAAATCCGTTGCCAATCCAACGAAAAACGCCCCCGGAACCAGTGGTTCCGGGGGCGTTTTCCCTAGTAGCGGGGACAGGATTTGAACCTGCGACCTCTGGGTTATGAGCCCAGCGAGCTACCGAGCTGCTCCACCCCGCGTTGGGTGAACAGAACGGTACAAGTGTTGGGTCGATATACCAAAACGGCGCTCTTCTAGCTGGTTCGGAGCCGTGCGAGGAAGGGGAGGACGGCAGCTAGAACCTCGTTCGGGTATTGGGAGTGGGGGTAGTGACCTGATATTCGAGAGGTGGGCCTGCGCGTCGGCCGGTGAGGAGAAGGCCGCCTTGGCTGCCGCGTCCATTCGCCCAGGCTCGCGCAGGTTGGCCTTTAGCGTCTCGGTGTATTCGGCAGGTTTGACGGTCGGGTAGGCGAAATTCAAGTAGCGCAAATACATTCCGACGCTGGCCGCGACGATCGCCGCCGCAGCTCCCGAACATGACGCGCCGACAATGGTGACCGGTCCACCCAGGTGGCGAATCAGTGCGATGAGGTCGTCCGCAATATCGGTGCGCGAGTACGAATTTCAGCCGACGCTCGATTCCCCATGACCGCGCATATCCGCATTGGCGACCCGGTACCCCGAAGCCACCAACTCGGGAACCATGAAGCGGTAGGCTGCCCGGACGTCGCCGAGCCCCTGCATCAGAACGAGCAGCGGGCCTTCGCCTTCGATGTCGATCACGCGAGAGGTAATGGACATCGGGGCGCGAGGCTGCCGCGGGCAATGCCACCGGAAGAGGACGGCACCTTGAGTGATCGGCCAGGTATGGGTTAGCTTGGCACACAGCAATTTTGAATAAGGGGGCTGGGGTTGGTGTGGGATGACGAGCCGTCACGGTCCGGGGATGGGTACCGACGGACGAGGGTGTTGCTTACCACCGTTCTATTGTTGGTCGCGGCCTTGACCGGCTGTGTGCGAGCGGTTGAAGGAAGCCCAGTATCGGTGGCGCCGAAGGGGTCCGAATACCGTGGCTGGCTCGGCGCGGAGGTGCGGCAGGATCTCGCGGCAAAAGATTTCGTCCGGGAACTGGATCCGTGTGGATTCGTCAACGACGCGGCGATCGCTACGCTCGGCACGCCCACCTACTTCGGACGTGACCAGGGCTTCGACGAATGCCTGCTGATCTTCAGGCCCGCGGTCGGCCCCAACCAACTGTCCAGGATCAAGGTGACGACCGAATTCCGCGGCAGCTCTTCACCGAAGGTAGACCTCGGTGGGACCAGCGTCGGAGTGAAAGCGGAGGGCGGATACTGTATCGCCGATGTGCCCTTCCGGAATCGGGTAATCAGTTTCTGGACCGACAGCCTCAACGGATCCGATACCTGTTCCGAGGCCAAGAAGTTCGTTACCGCAGCCCTCCCCCAGTTCCGGACGACGCCGCTGCGCAGCGAATCGAAGATCGCGCTGAACAACACACCCTTGGCGCGGATGGATCCGTGTGCCGCCCTGTCGATCGTGGGAAAGAACCGCCCGCGCCTGAAGGTGCAGACCGGAGTCGTTCCCTACTACTGCGGATTCATGCTCGACAGCGACGACCAGTCCACCGCGCAGAATCTGACTTCCACGCAGAAAACGCTGGACATGGTGGAATACGCGGTGAAGAAGAACGAGACCATGCAGGTCGGCAGCGCACGGGCCAGAATCAGCAGCTCCAAACCGGCCTACTGCTCGCTGGACCTTTACCTCGACGAGAAGAGCCCCCGCGTCACAACCTATAACTCCGGTGACCCCGAACGCTGGGTGGACGTCGTCGAGATGAGCGGCCAAACCACCTGCGAGGAGCTGGCCAAGACCGCCACCGCGATCGTGGAACTCTACAACTCCCAGTAGCAGTTCGCTTTGCCAATCCAAAGAAAATGGCCCCGGAACCAGTGATTCCGGGGCCATTTCCGTAGTAGCGGGGACAGGATTTGAACCTGCGACCTCTGGGTTATGAGCCCAGCGAGCTACCGAGCTGCTCCACCCCGCGTCGGTGTGAACACAACATTACACACGGGGGTGGGGAATCGCCAAATCCGGCCGTGACCTGCGGGGAAGCGGGTTGGTCGGGGGTCAGGCTGCGCCTGGGGTTATGCGGCGGACTGCCTCGTTCGATGAGGTTTTGGATAGGTGGGAGAGGGCTTGGGTGGTGGTCAGGACTGTGCCGCAGCGGCGGGCGGTGTAGTTGAGGGCCATCAGGTGTTCTTCTCGGGAGAAGTCGGCTGTGGCGTCGAGGATGAGGAAGGGGCGGACGTCGCTCATGAAAGCTTCTGCGGCGCTGAGCATGCAGCCCATGTGGGTGTAGACGCCGGTTACCAGGAGGTGGTCTCGGTTGTAGTAGGCGAGGAGTTCTCGGAGGTCGGTGCGTTGGAAGGCGGAGTAGCGCCACTTTGTGACTTCGATGTCTTGGGGGGTGGGGCGGAGTTCGGGGACTACTTCGGTGTCGGGGCCTTGGGACATGCCGGATCCCCAGAAGTCGGCGAGGATGCCGCGGCGGGAGGGGTGCTGGTTGCCGGGCTGCATGGTGTAGATGACTGGGATGCCGAGTTCGTGGCAGCGGTCTCGGAGGCGGGCGATATTCGCGAGGAGGGTGCGGGCGGGATCGCGGTCCTGGTCGTAGGCGGAGATGAAGTACTGCTGCATGTCGTGGATGAGGAGGGCGGTGCGGGAGGGGTCCACGGACCAGGTCACGCCGCCGGGGGTGACTTCGTCGGGGGTGGGCATGGAATAGGGGGCGATCGGGGGGATAGCCATGACGGGGCTCCGGTTCGTCGAGGGGTGGGTCGGGTCAGCCGACGGTGACGGGTAGATCCGCGATGCCGAGGGGGGCGAGGATGCGCTGGAATTTGCCTGTGGTTTCGGCTAATTCGGCCGCCGGATCGGACTCTGCGACGATGCCGCCGCCCGCGTGGGCGAGGAGAGTTGTTCCCTCACTGGATAGTTCGGCGCAGCGGATGCTGACCATCCACTCGCCATTGCCGTCCGCGTCACACCAGCCGACCGCACCGGCGTAGAAGCCGCGGTCGCCTTCGAGTTCCCTGATCAGCCGGGCAGCCGCGGCGGTGGGGGTGCCGCAGACCGCGGGTGTGGGGTGCAGGGCTGCGGCCAACTCCAGGGCGGAGGGGCCGTCGAAGCGCACGGTGGCGGTGATCGGCGTGCCTAGATGCCACATTTCTGGAGTGCCGGTGAGTTCCGGAGTTCCGGGGGTGCGCACGCTGATGCAGCGGTCGCGCAGCACATCGCTGACCTGGTCGACCACGTAGCGGTGCTCGTGCTGATCCTTCGCGGAGCCCAGCAGGTTTCGAGCGGCTTCGCGGTCCGCCGCATCGTCGCCGGGGACGCGTCGCGCGGAGCCCGCGAGGGGGTGGCTCAGTACGTCGGTGCCGGTGCGCTCAACCAGGACTTCGGGGCTGGAGCCGATGAGGCGCCTGCCGCTATACGATGCGCCCGCTGCGGAGAGATCCACCAGGAACCCATTGCCTACCGGATCGGTGGATACCAGCAGATCCAGAATGTCGGCGGCGGGCACCGGGCGATCGGATCGGGCTCGAATCGACCTTGCCAGCACCACCTTTCGCACCGGATGAGTGGCATCGCCCAGTAGCCGGACGGCAGCGGCGACCCGCGAGACGTGCGCCTCGGGTGCGGGGATGGCCTCATCGAAATCGAAGTCGGGCAGGGCTTTCGGCGCGTTCGACCGGTAGCCGCCGTCGCGCACCGTCACCGAATCCGGAGCCCACAGGGCTGCGGGCGCATCGGGAGCGAAGGGCAGCGCGCCCACAATGTGGCTGACCTGCCCACTGCGCAGCGCGGCGACCGCCTCGGCGGCCGAGCGGAAGGCCCGGCCGCCCGCTGTCGCGATCACGGTCCGATGCGGGCGAGACAGCACAAAGGCGGCCTCCGACGTGTCGACTGGTGTGTCGGAAATGATGATCATCCTCTCGGGGTCACATATCGAGCGTGGCTCCGCCATCCACCCGCAGGTCATGCATGGTGATATGGCGGGCGTCATCGGATACCAGAAAGCGAACCGCCGCGGCGATATCGGCGGGAGTGGCAATGCGACGCAAGGGAATTCCGAGGCGGTAGGCCTGCGGATCGCCGTCGAGCAGGCCGGTGTGCGCGGCCTCGTCGAGAGCCTGGTCGCCCTCGTTGAACATGCCGCGCAGCATGGTCGTATCGGTGGAGCCGGGCGAGACCAGGTTCACCCGGACTCCGTGCGGCGCGACCTGCAATGCGAGCGCACGGGTATAGGCGGTGGCCGCCGCCTTCGCCGCACAGTAGGCGGCCATGCCGACGCGTGGAGTGCTTGCGGCATTGGACGATACGACCACGATCGATCCGCGACCGGCCGCGACCATGTCCCGGGCCGCACGCTGCGCGACGTACATCGCCCCACCGGCGTTGATCGCGACGCAGCGTTCCCATTCCTCGGGCGTGACGTCCAATGCGGTTGCGCTGGAAACAACTCCCGCCGCATGCACGACGATGTCGGCCGGACCATGCTCGGCGGCAAGCCGGTCGAAACCGCTGCCCACCTCCTGATGGTTGCTGACATCAACCTCGATGGCGTGCACCGAGACGGATCCCGCGGTGCGAACCTCGAGTTCGCGGGCGACCTCGTGCACCCGCGGGTCGCGATCCCACAGCGACACAATGCGTGCGTGGTCGGCCAGTTCCGCGGCGATCGCCGCGCCGATCCCGCCCGCTGCTCCGGTGATGACGACAACCCCTGTCGCCGAATCGATCGTGGACATAAGGTTAGCCTAACCTGACATGATCGAATAGTGGGTCCGTTCCTCCCGAGGCCCAGTCGAGCCGCACACGATCCCCTGGAAAGAGGTGGCCAGCATGCCCCCGACCGTTCTCCCCGGCTTCACTCCGTGGCCGCCGGACCAGGCCGAGCAGTACCGCTCCCAAAGCCTGTGGACCGGTGAGACATTCGGCGATGTCCTGACCGCACACGCCGCGGCGACGCCGGACGCACTCGCCGTCGTCGATGACGCGCACCGCTGGACGTACACCGAACTCGACCGCCGCTCGCGCGCCCTCGCCACCGGGCTGTCCCGGCTCGGAATCGGCCGCCACGACCGGGTTCTCGTGCAGCTGCCCAATCGCGCCGAATTCGTCGAAGTGATCTTCGCGCTGTTCCGGCTGGGCGCGCTGCCGGTGTTCTGCCTGCCCGCGCACCGGCAGGCGGAACTGGTGCCGATCGCCACGGCCAGCGCGGCGGTGGCCATGATCACGGTCGCCCGGCATCAGCGATTCGACCATGCGGCACTGGCCGATTCGATTCGCGACCAGGTAGATTCGCTGCGGCACGTGCTGCTCGTCACCGACGACACCGACGCACCGCTGCCGGATGGCACGCGTGATATCGCCGAATTCCGGGACCAGCCGGGCGAACTGCCCGTGGTGGACGCGGGTGACGTCGCTTTCCTCCAGTTGTCCGGCGGCAGCACCGGAATCCCGAAACTCATCCCCCGCACCCACGACGACTACCTCTACAGCGTGCGGCGCAGCGCCGAGATCTGCGAACTCGGCAGCGACACCGTGTATCTCGCGACGCTGCCGGTGGCGCACAACTTTCCGATGAGCTCCCCGGGCATTCTCGGAGCGCTGTGGGCGGGCGGCACGGTCGCACTCACTCCGGATCCGACACCGGCGACCGCCTTCCGCGCGATCGAGCGATTCGGCGTCACCATCACCGGATTGGTGCCGCCCCTGGCCCGCCTGTGGGTGGAGCGCGCCGAAGCCGGTGACACACCGGATCTTTCCAGCCTGCGCGTGGTGCAGGTGGGCGGCGCACGCTGCCCGGAAGAACTGGCGCGGCGGGTCGGACCGACCCTCGGAGTGACCTTGCAACAAGTGTTCGGTATGGCCGAGGGCCTGGTTTGCTATACGCGCCTGGATGATCCGCTCGAGGTCGTAGTCGCCACCCAGGGCCGCCCCATGTCCGAACACGACCAAGTGAAGGTAGTGGACGACAATGACGAGGAAGTTCCTCCGGGCGTCGACGGCAATCTGATCACCCATGGGCCCTATACAATTCGCGGCTACTACGACAACCCGGAAGCCAATGCCCGCAGCTTCACGGCCGAGGACTGGTACCGCACCGGAGATGTGGTGCGCGTGCGGCCCGACGGGAATCTGGAGGTACAGGGCCGCGCCGGTGACTGGGTGAACCGCGGCGGCGAGAAGGTATCCGCCGAGGAGCTCGAGGCACACCTGCTGGCCCATCCCGAGGTTCGCGACGCGGTAATCGTCGGCACACCGGATCCGATTCTGGGACAACGTATCTGCGCCTTCGTCCAGCCCGCCGATCCTGCCGAGCGGCTCACCCTCACCACCCTGCGCGCCTTCGTGCGGCAGCGCGGGGTGGCGGCGTGGAAGATGCCCGACGCCGTGGTGATCGTCGAGGACTTCCCGGAGACGGGTGTCGGCAAGACCAGCCGCAAGGAACTGCGGCAGCTGCTGGCGAACGGGACGGGCGGACACTGACCGGAAGGGGTGGCGCGACAATCGCGCCACCCCGTTACGCCAGTACTTCGAGCCAGGACCCCAGCACCGGATCAGACGCCAAGGTCGGGAAGTCGATGTGGTCGTGGCCCGCCAACCGCCACTTCTCCACCAGCGACATGATCCGGACCGAATCCAATCCGGCATCCATCAGGTCGGTCTCGGCGGACAGCTCCTCTGGGCTGATACCCAAAGCTGTTGCCACATCGTCGATTACACGCTGCCTATTCTCAGCGACAGTCTGATCCTTGGTCATGCTCACTCCCTGAAGTCGTCATTCATCACGGTCGTAGTCGGCGACGCCGCGCTTCCAGTACCCGGCGATCAGGCTGTCCTTCGCACCCACGCCGAGTTCCTTGCGCACCCAGCCGCGCAGCGGACGCAGGCAGTTCGCCTCACCGGCCAGCCAGACATAAACCCGTTTTCCGACAGGTGCTTCGATACCGCGCACGGCCTGTTCCAGCGCATCGCTACTCCCGGGCGGCACCGCGCCGCGATGCACCCACCGCACGTCGATTCCTACGGGATGGTCCAGCGGAATCTCTTCCTCCGCCCCACTCACCTCGATGAACGCCCAGCCGAAGGCGTTGCGGGGCAACCACTCCAGCCAGCGGGCGATCGCGGGTAATGCGGTGATATCCCCGGCAAGCAGATATCGGTCATAGTTGCGCGGAACGACTACGCCCCCGGGCGGGCCCGCGATGTAGATTCGCGTACCCGGCGTGGCCGCCAGTGCCCACTCGGACGCCAAACCGCCTGGGTGGATGGCGAAGTCGATATCCAGTTCACCGTCCTCCGCGCTGTAGCGGCGCACCGTGTATTCCCGGGACACCGGCCGCGGACTCCCCCACTCCAGCGACAGTCCATCCCGCTCCGGCAGTCGCAGGACGCCTTCGTCGTCCGGAAAGACGAGGCGCACATGCTCATCCGGGACATAGCTGTGGAAACCGTCCAACTCCGGACCGCCGAAGGTGATGCGCAGCAACCCGGATCCCACGGGCACGCTGCGCACGACCCCCACCTCTCGCAGTCCAATCGGGTAGCCGACCTTGGCACCCTGGGTACCGGCGAGCACCTCGTCGATGCGCTCGGCATAAGCAGCGCGATCCATTACCTCTCATCCTTTCCGCTATCCGATCCGGAGGCGGCGAAAGCGCCTCGCGCATCGGCTTTTTCGATCTTCTCGACGCGAGTGCTCCGTGCACTCGGTCCGGAAAGCCGATACAACGGCCCAGCGGCGGCCGCCATGAGCCCGCCGAGCACCAGCACCGTCAGCCCGTACACCATGAGCGCGGTCCCGGGTGCGAAGAGTTGCCCCACCACGCCCGCCACCAGGGATCCGATCGCGGTCCCGGTGACCGCCTGCACCATGAGCAGGCCCGAGATCCGGCCGCGCAGTTCCTCGGGCGACTGCTGTTGCAGCAGCGTGTAGCGCAACACCGTGTTCACCGCCCGGGCCAGCCCGAAACCGGCCAGTCCGAGGAAGACCCAGATCGCATGCGACCCGGCCCCGGCCGCGATGACCCCGAGCGGCATGAGCGCCAGCGAGATCAGCAAGGCACGTCCACTGCGACCCGTCCGGCCGATCCACCCGCTGGTCAGCGAGCCGAGCACGGCTCCCGCACCAGGGGCGGCATACAACAGGCCCAGGGTCGTCGGCCCTGCACCGAGCTCATCGGCCATGGCCGGGAGCAACACCAGCGGGCCGCTCACCAGCATGGCGAGCAGGCCGGTCAGCAGCGCGGCACGAATGATCCGGTGCCGTACCGCGAATCCGATACCGGACGACAATTCCCGCAACGGGTTCGCGGTGGCTCGGGCCGGTGGTGGTGCCGCGCCTATCGCCCGGATCAGCCCTACGGTCGCGACCGTTGCCGCCGCGGCCATGAAATACGCCGGGGCAACTCCGGTTTCGGCAATCAGCAGACCGGCCAGCGCCGGAGTGATCATGGTGCCGAGATCGGAGGAGAGCGCGGTGAGCGCTCCGGCGGCCGCCACGTTCTCGCGCCCGACCAGCATCGGCACCAGGGCCATCATGGCGCTGCCGCTGATACCGCCCGCCACCCCGTCCACTGCGGCCGCCAGATAGATCATCGGCAGCAGCGGATTCGGCAGCAGCGCATTGACTCCCAGTGCCAGAAACCCCAAACCCGCTGCGGTCCGCGACCATTGGATTACCGTGCGCCGGTCGTATCGATCGGCGATCACCCCGCCGCCGAGACTTCCGGCGAACAACGCGACCGCCGTCGTGGCGGTGACGCCCGCGACGTGCAGGGTCGATCCGGTCAATTGGTAGATCTGCACGGGCAGTGCCACCAGCAGCAGCCCGATCCCGAGCACCGACACCAGCCGGGCCCCGAAGGCGCACCGGAAAGCCCGGCTGGCCCGAAGCGGGGAGACGTCGATGACCAGCCCGGACAGGCCTGTCACTGGAAGCGCTCCGCCATCAGATCGAGGGTGGACATGACGCCGCGGTAATCCGGACGCTGACTGCTGGCGGGCAGTTCGAAGACCTTGTTCTGCTGAAAGGCGGGCAGTTTGGCGTACATCGGATCGGTGGCCAGCTGCGTTGCGGTGCGGCCGCCGTCGAGGGTGAGCACGAACAACACCGGGGCGTCGACCACGGCGGTCAGCAGCTCTGGACTGAACTGGAACCAGTCCGCGGCCTCATTGCGCGACGGATTCCCCGCCTTGGCCAGCACCTTGTCATCCGCGACGATCCCGACCTCGGCCAGCAGTGTGGGCAGGGTGGCAGTCGGCAGAACCAGCGTCGGCTGCTGACTCTTCTGCGACTGGAAGTAGGCGACGGACCCGGCGGGCGGCTTGATCGTCGACTTCACCTGCTTGACCTTGTCCCGGTACGCGTTCAGCAGGGTATCGACCCGATCGCCGCGCCCCACCGCATCGGCGACCGCGCGCAGCTGGTCCTGCCAATTGGTGGTGGTGGCCGACACCAACACGGTGGGCGCGATGGCCGACAGCTGGTCATAGGCGTCGATCGACTGCTGCGCCGGATAGCCTTGCCCGCCACCGAGAATCAGATCCGGATGCTGCGAGGCGATGAACTCCAAGTTGATCTTGTCGCCGACCGGAAGCACCTGAGTGCCCTGCCGCTTCGCGTCCTCCGCCCACGCGGGCGGGAAATCGCCACTACGCCCACTGACCCCGAGCAAGCGCGGGTCGGCGGCAGTCACGGGCGCACCGAGATCGTAGAGGTACCCGGCGAGCGCGCCGTTCACGACGACGATCCGCTTCGGATCGCTCGGCACGGTGACAGATCCGCGGTCCGTCTGCACCGCACGCGTCTCGGATGCGGTAGCTGAGTCCGATGTCGAGCTACAACCCGCCACCGCTGCCGATGCGATCAGCAGTAGGGCCAAGGCGGCGCGCATTCGGCTCGCGCGTCGTTTCCAGGTCATGCGTGTGTCAACTTTCTGTGTCGTGCGGAAGCTGCAGGGGTTCTCGACAGCTGCAGGGGTTGTAAGGCCTGCAGCTGTTGAGAAGCCCTGCAGCTCAGGGGGACGCCACTGTCAGGTGGACAGCGCGGGGTCAGCGTCGAGCAGTGCGGCGACATCCGCCCAGCCGGTCTCGGAGACGATGCCGACGTGGGTGTACGGCAGTCGGCGGACCACGAGGCGGGCATCCGCCGCGCGCCAGCCCGCCACCTGCGCATCGGTACGGCCGGGGGTCGGGGCTGAATCGGGATCGCCACCCGGATCGGCGGCATAGAGCGCCATCAGTCCGCGGTAGTGAGGCGAGGACGATTCGGTGACCATCCCGAGCAGCGCGGTCGCGGCGTCCCGGATGACCGACGCGAGTTCCGGTGCGTCATCAGGAAGTTCTGGCAACAGCCGGTCCAGCTCCGCGGGATCAGCCAATGCCCGCCCGGCTTGCTCGGCGAGGCCCGCCAACGGAAACGAATCCACCAGGCCCACATACGCAACCGATTCCCCCGCAGCCTCCAGAATCGCCGCCAGCGCGTGCACGATATTGCCGCCGAGGGAGTACCCGAGCAGGCGATACGGACCGTGCGGCTGAATCTCGCGAATCGTCACCAGATAGTGCCGGGCAAGTTCGTCGATCGTGCTCGCCCGGAACTCATTCCCGCTGAGCGAAGGCAGCTGGAGTCCGATGATCGGCCGATCCGCGCGCAGCAATCGGGCCAAAGGCGCGAACTGCCATGCCGTTCCGCCCACCGGGTGAACACAGAACAACGGCTCCGCCGACCCGGTGGACCGCAGTTCCAGCACATGATCGAGGCGACCGCCCAGCATGGCGAGGCCGTCGACGGGTCTCGGCGAGGCGTCGGAATCGACAGCGGCGGTATTGATTCGAGCCGCAAGCGCACGCGCGGTCGGAGCCTCGAACACATCGTCGAGCACCACTTCCATTCCCGCGCGCCGCAATCGGCCGATCAGGCGGACGGCGGTGAGCGAATGCCCACCGGCAGCAAAGAAGTCCTCATCGGCTCCGATGACGGACGCGGACAGCACGGCAGCCATCGCGAGACGGATCTCGCCGAGCGGACCATCATCGCCGGACGCCTGCCGCTCGGCCGAGACCTGCTCGGCTGTCGCAGATTCCGTCTCGTAGGTTGGGGCCGGAAGCGCTTTACGGTCGAGCTTCTCGCTGGTCGTGCGGGGGATGTGGTCGAGTACGACGAAGGCGGCGGGAATCATATACGCGGGCAGGGCTTTTGCCAGGTCCGAGCAAATGGCGACAGTGTCGAGTTCGGTATCCCCCTTGGCGCTGAGGTAGGCCACCAGCCGCTGGTCACCGGGGGTGTCCTCGCGCAGCAGGACGGCTGCGGTCGCCACGCCGGTGCAGCGGGACAAGGCCGATTCGATCTCGCCCAGTTCGATGCGCTGGCCGCGTAGCTTCACCTGGCTGTCGGCGCGACCCACGTATTCGAGCTCGCCGTGCGGACCCCATTTCACGAGATCGCCAGTGCGGTACATCCTTTCGCCGGTGCCGTACGGGTCGGCCACGAATGCGCCTGCGGTGAGCGAGGGACGGGCCAAGTAGCCGCGAGCCAGCTGAACGCCGGTCAGGTACAGCTCACCCACCGCACCGGCGGGGACTGGGCGGAGGTTCTCGTCGAGGACGCGGACTCCCGCATTGGGAGCGGGTTTGCCGATCGGCACCGTGCCGGTGTCGGCATCGATGGTCTGGTGATAGGTGATGCAGACGGCTGCCTCGGTGGGGCCGTACAGGTTATTGACCCGGGCTCCGGTCAGGGCGCGAATGCGGTGTGCGGTGGCCGGGGGAAGTGCCTCGCCGCCGGTGAAGACGCAGCGCAGGCCGGTGTATCCGGCCAGATCGGCTTCCTCGCCGAGGACGCCGAGCATGGAGGACGTCATCTGAATGGCGGTCACTTGCTCGCGGCGCATGAGCTGGGCTTGGTAGTACGGGTCACGATGTCCGTTGGGGCGGGTCAGCACGATGCGCGCCCCCGTCAGCAGGGGCAGGAACAACTCCAGCAGGGAAGCGTCGAAGGTGGCGGGGGTGCGGTACAGGATGGTGTCGCCCGGACCGAATCGGTGCTGTCGCTGCAACCACTCGAAGGTGTTCACGATCGCGGCATGGCTGACGGTGACGCCCTTCGGGACACCTGTGGAGCCGGAGGTGAACAGCAGATAGGCGGAATTGTCCGGACGCAGTGGGGATTTGCGCTCGATGTTGGCAAGCGCCGTGTCGGCGACCCCCGTCAGATCCAGCTCCTCGAGTGCCACCACCTCGGCCCGATCGGTCGCAAACCCATCCGAATAGGTGCTGAGAACCAGTGCGGGACCAGCGGTTTCGATAATCAGATCGACGCGTTGCGCGGGCTGTTCGGGATCCACCGGCAGGTAGACGCCGCCGGAGCGGCACACCGCGTGCGCCGCGATCACCGAATCGATACTGCGGCCCATGGCGACCGCGACCACCGATTCGGGTCCGACACCGCGCGCGACCAGCCAGCGGGCCAGGCGATTGGCACGAGCTTCGAACTCCCCGTGGCTGATCGCTCCACTCTCGGCCGTGATGGCCGATGCGTCCGGATCGACCACCGCGGTCGATCCCCAGGTCGCCAGGGTGTCGCCTCGGGTATCCCGCCGCCCGGTCGTCTCCGTCAGGGCCGCGACCGTCACGGCCGGGTCGGCGGCCAGAGCGGTGAGGATCTCCCCCAACCGGTTCGTCAGCCATGTGGCCGATTCGGATGACACCGACCCCGGATCGTGGTGCAACATCAGGTTGAACCGGTCGCCGGGTAGCGCGGTCACCGTAATCGGGTAATGCGTCAGACTGTGGACCGCCACATCGGCGACCCGAAGGGTGTGCGAATCCGGCTGTCGCAAACCCGTTTTCGGGAAGTTCTCGTAGACGACGAGGGAGTCGAACAACCGCCCCAGCCCCACGGCCCGCTCGACCGTGGCCAAACCCAGGTAGGCATGGGCCTGCTGTGCGAACGATGCCTGCTGGAACTCGACGAGCTGATCCGGCAGTGGGCGTTGCACATCCAGGCGCAGCCGCACCGGAATCGTATTGCTGAACAGCCCCACCGTGGTCTCGACCTGCGGCAGATCTGCCGGGCGGCCGGAGACGACCGCACCGAGGACCACATCGGTGCGGCCGAGATGGTCGGCCAGCACCATCGACCATGCGCCCTGCAAGAGGGTGTTCATGGTCAGCCCGTAGCGTCGGCCGATTGCCTCCAATTCGGTTGCTGCCGTGTCGGATAGAGGAACTCGCAGTCCAACCGCAGGCTCTTTGCTTCCCGTAGTCCCAACCAGCGTCGGCACGGTCAGCCCGTCCAGGTATTCGCGCCAGCGATCGATCGCCGAGTCTGAATCCCGCGCGGCCAGCCACGCCAAATAGTCACCGTAATAACCAGATTCGGGAAGCCGGTCCGCACCGTGATAGAGCGCGAGCGTTTCCCGCAGCATGATCGGCACCGACCAGCCGTCAGCGAGCAGGTGATGCGCGGTGAGGATCAGCCGATGCACGGTATCGGTCATACGAATCAGCAAGACCCGCAAGAGCGGTGGCTCACCGATGTCGAAAAGCTCCGCACCGGCCTCGCGCTCCAGCCGGAGTGCAAGCCTGTCGAGGTCCTCGCCCGCACGGCCGCGCAGATCCCGCACCCGCCAGGACAATCGCGGCGTCCGGGGAATCACCTGTACCGGATGATCGAACTCCTCATAGCGGAAGGCCGCGCCCAGGTTCGGATGCCGGGCCAGCATGTGCTCCAAGGCATTCGCCAGCCGATCCGTATCGACCACGCCGTCCAGCTCGAAGCGTGCGGTCATGGTGTAGACGTCCTCGGCCCCGTCCCGCAATGCGTGGAAGAGCAGGCCCTCCTGAAGCGGCGACAGCGGGAGCACATCGGCGATGGGTCCGTATCGCGCGGTCAGCTCGTCCATGGTCTGCTGCGGCAGCGCCCCGGTGCCGGAAGGGGTAGCACCGACGACGGATTCCACAGCGCCGGAATCGAATTCGACGGCGGCGGCGAGCGACTCCACCGTGTTCCTGGTCAGCAGCTGTTGCGGGGACAGCATGATCCCTTGCTCCCGCAACCGGCTGCTGACACTGATGGCGGTGATGCTGTCACCGCCGACACCGAAGAAGTCATCGTCGATACCGACCGCATCGTGGCCGAGCGCCTCGGCGATCACCGCACACAGTGCCTGCTCGGCCGGAGTGGAAGGCGCTCGCCCACCCGCATCGGACGGCGGCTCCGGAAGCGCACAGCGATCCAGCTTCCCGTTCACCGTGCGTGGCAGTTCCTCGAGGACGACGATCCGCGACGGCACCATATGGTCCGGCACGGAAGTCGCCAGCCCGGAACGCAATTCGACGGAGTTCGGCGCACTCCCACCGGCGGCAACGACATACCCGATGAGGGTCGGCCGACCCGCGACCTCGCGAATATCCGCCGCTGCGGCCCGCACCTGAGGCAGCGCACCCAGCGCCGCCTCCACCTCGGCCAGCTCGACCCGGTGCCCGCGAATCTTCACCTGGTTGTCGACGCGGCCGACATACTCATAGCCGTACCCGGGAACCCAGCGCGCCCGATCGCCGGTGCGATACATGCGCGCACCCGGCGGCCCGTACGGATCGGCGACGAATCGATCCGCCGTCACCGCCGATCTCCCCAAGTAGCCGCGTGCGATCTGCGGACCCGCCAAATACAGCTCCCCGACCTGGTTTTCGGCGACAACCTGCAAGCCGTTGTCGAGCAGATAAGCCCGGGTGTCCGGCAGCGGCCGACCGATATGCGGTGCGGTACCGCGCACCGGCGCGCCGATCGCATCGACGGTCGCCTCGGTCGGCCCGTACAGGTTGACCGCGGTGATACCGAGGCTCTGAATCTCCTGCCACAGATCCGGCGGGCAAGCGTCTCCGCCGAGTACAAGCAAATGCGGTGCGACGGTCGATAACCCGTGCTCCAACAGTGCCGCCGCCTGCCCCGGCGTGCCATCCGCGACATCGATCCGATCGCAAGCGAAGGCCGCCACCAGTGCGGCAGGATCGCGCCGAATCTCACTGTCGTACAGATGAATACGATGTCCATCCAGCATCCACAGCAGCGGATCCAGCGAGGCGTCGAACGCGAACGAAGTCGTGTGCGCCACGGTCAGCGGCCTATCCCCGGCCCTGGCCGCAGTCTCGGCATAGATCCCGGATCGGTGCGCGGCCAGCAGTCGCGCCACCGCACCATGCTCAACCAGCACTCCCTTGGGCCGACCGGTCGATCCCGAGGTGTAGATCAGATACGCGGCGTGACTCTCATGCGGCGCGAAACCAAGTTCGGCAGCTGTCAGTGGTTCTGATGAATGCTGTTGCAGCTCAGCCTGATATGCCGGTTCATCGATCGCCACGGTGTCGGCCCCGAAGGCCGTGCCCAGCGTACCGGCGGTGAGTACCAGCAAGGGTGCCGCATCCTCCACCGTCGCCTGCAATCGCGGCAATGGGTATTCCGGATCCAGCGGCAGGTACGCACCACCGGCCCGCCACACCGCGAACATCGCCACCACGAACTCCACACTGCGGGGCAGGGCAATGCCGACGATTGTCTCCGGCCCCACTCCCTTGCTGCGCAGATAGCGGGCGAGCCGGTTGATCCGATCGCCGAGTTCGGCTGCGTCCCACTGCTCCCCGTCGCTCGTGAGCAGTATCGCTTCGGGCCGCTCACGTACGAGCCGATCGAAGGCGTCGGGCAATAGCTCGACGGCAGCACTCTCCGCAGGCCCCGACCGGTCAGTCAGAAGTCGCGCCCGCTCGTCCCGCGCGATCAACGCCAATGCCCCGACCGGCGGCTTGTCCCCGCCCGTGAACGCCTCGATCACCCGCACCAGTCCGTCGATCCGCCGTCGCACGGCCTCCGGATCATTGGTCCGCGCATCGGATTCGAAGCCGAGCAGCACCGTGCCATCGGGAAGCGGTGTCACCACCAGCCCGAAATCCTCCGGCGGCCCGCCCGCGATATTGCGCAGTACGCCCCGAGCCCCGTCGAAATCCAGGGCGAAGTCGAAGACCTTGAGATTGACGCCGACCCCGTGCAGCAGTTCGCCCGCACCGAAGCCATGGAAGTCCCGAGCCAGGTCATCACCGGTGTAGCGCTGATGCGCCCGCACCTCACGCAGGGCGTCCGCGACCCGAGGCCCGAGTTCCGCGAACCGATCATCGGAGTGCACGGTCAGTCGCAGCGGCAGCACATTCACGGCCATGGCGGGCGTCCGCAGCGCGGCCCGGCCGACCCGCCCCATCAAGAGCATCGAGACGACGACATCGGAGCTGCCGAGCACCCGGTTCACGAATGCCGCGTAACAGGCGACCAGCGCGTCCGCCCAGGTGATTCCGCAGTTGTCCGCGCATTCCCGCAACCGGTCGAGCGTGGCGACGGGGAGTACCGCCTCGGCCCGAATGGTCCGTTCCACCGGGCCACCCAGGTGTCGCCCACGGCCATCGAGGTCCGGCCAGGGCGTCAACTGCTCCCGCCAGAATCGGCGATCCAGTTCGAACTGCTCACTCGCGCGATAGGCCTGTTCCTCGTCGACCAACTCGGCGATCATCCCGAAAGTCCGCTTGGGTGGCGAGGTTTCGCGCCGCAGAGCGGTGTAGTGGGCGGCGACCCGGCGCGACAGCAGGGCCGCGCTGTAGCCGTCGACAATGAGGTGGTGGTACAGCTGTACACACCACACCTCACAGTCGGTGACCCGAATCAGCGTGTAGCTGTATAGCTGCCGGTCCACCATGCCGCGCGCATGTTCCGCAGCGTGCCGCCGTTCGAGCGCCACCGCCTCATGCGCCAGCGCGACCGGCTCGGCTGCTGCGCGCAGATCAATGGTGGGCCGCAGTTCGGCCGCCGCGTCGATGACGAATTGCCTTGGCCCATCCGCGGTCTCGCGGAATCTCAGCCGCATGTTCTCGGCCTCGGCCACCGTTCGGCGAATCGATTCGGCGAGCAGATCGACATCGATGGGCTCGTCACCGGTGATCTCGAGTACCTCGCCGACCAGATACCGCCCGGATTCGGAGTCGAACCGCTGGGCATTCCAGATGCCCGATTGCGGTCCCGTCAGCGGCAATCCGACATGGTCGGCACCCGCGCCCGGCGTAGCGTCAGGTTCGATCGGCGACAACGGTAACTTCCTCCCTCAGTGACAACTTCAAGAAGAAAGGTTAGCCTAACTTTACTTGCCGTGGTGTTGCTACGTCCTGGCCTGCGGCAATCGCGTCCACGGACCCCTCAGTGCGCACCCACAGCGTTCTCGGCCAGCGGAATGACAAGCGGTGCACCGGTTTCCGGGTCATCGATGATCCGGCAGCCCAGCGCGAACACCTCCCGCACCAGTTCGGCAGTCACGATCTCCTGCGGCGGACCGGCGGCGATCACCCGGCCGTCCTTCATGGCGATCAGGTGATCGGCATAGCGGAAGGCGTGATTCAGATCGTGCAGCACCGCCACCACCGTGCGCCCCGAATCCCGTTGCAGCGACCGGCACAGGTCGAGCAGCTGGATCTGATGCGCAATATCGAGATAGGTGGTCGGCTCGTCCAGCAGGATCACCGGCGTGTCCTGTGCCAGCACCATGGCGATCCACACCCTTTGCCGCTGCCCGCCGGACAATTCGTCGAACAGTCGCGCCGACAACTCCGACACACCCGTGGCGGCCATGGCGGCCGCCACCGCCTCCTCATCGGCGCGTGACCACTGCCGCAGCAGCGACTGATGCGGATACCTCCCGCGCGCAACCAGATCCGCGACGCGAATACCATCCGGTGCGGTGGACGTCTGCGGCAGCAGCCCTATCCGGCGCGCCACCTCCTTGGCCGGATACGCGCCGATCTGCTTGCCGTCCAGCAATACCGCGCCCGATTCGGGCGTCAGCAAGCGGGCCAGTGCGCGCAACAAGGTGGATTTGCCGCAGGCGTTCGGGCCGATGATCACGGTGAATGCCCCATCCGGAATATCCACCGACAGCTCGTCGCTGATCGTCCGCCCGCGATAGCCGAGGCGTACCCGTTCGGCCCGCAACCTGGACTCGGATTTGTCCGCGGCTTCGGCCCGCAACCGGGACTCGGCTTCATCCGCGGCATCGAATCCGGCTCGCGGGCCGTGGTTTTCGTTCATCGTCGCTTCCTCTGATTCCATCGGGTCCTAATTCCGGCGCGCCTCGGCCACCAGCAAATACGCCAGATACAGCCCGCCGATCGAAACGGTGACGACGCCGACCGGCAATGTGGTCGGCGCGAATGCGCGCTGGGCGATCCAATCGGAGGCGACCAGCAGCAGCGCCCCCATGGCCGCGGCCGGGAACAGCCCGGTCGTAGGCGTGCGGGCCAGGCGGCGGCCCAATTGCGGTGCGGCCAAGGCGATGAACGCGATCGGGCCCGCGATCGCGGTGACCACCGCCGTGAACGCCACGCTCACCGCGATCAAGAGCAACCGGCTGCGGCCCAGGCCGACACCGAACGAACTGGCCAGCTCATCGCCCAACTCCAGCACCGGCAATTGCCGCGCCAGCGGAATCAGCATGATCGTCAGCACCGCCAGAATGGCCAGCGCGGGCCCGACCTGCGGCCACGACAATCCGTTCAGCGAGCCCGCACCCCACGCCGCGGCCGACATGGCCGCGTGCAGATCGGCGCGCAGGATCAGCCACGTATTCACCGAGGCCAGCATGGCGCTGACCCCGATTCCCACGATGATCAGCCGGAAGCCGGTCACATTGTGCCGGAATGCCAGCAGCCAGATGACCACGGCCGCACCCAGACCGCCGATCAGCGCGCCCAGCGCGGTCCGGAACTGCCCGCCGCCGAGCGCGAGGATGACGACCAGCGCACCGGTGTACGCGCCGGTATTGAAGCCGACGATATCCGGACTGCCCAGCGGATTCCGGGTCACCGTTTGCAGGATCGCGCCGCTCACCCCGAGCGCGGCCCCGAACACCAGCGCCAGCAGAATGCGCGGCAATCGCCAGTCCCACACCACCAGTCGATCGAATCGCTCATCCCCGAGGAACAGCGCCCGCAGCACCCGCACCGGCGGTATCGGGTAGTCACCGGTGCCGAGCGCCAGCACCGCCACGGCCACGGCGGCCGCCACCAGCACCGCGCACACCAGCACGGTTCGGACGCCGACCCGGGTGGCCAGCACGCGCGACCGGACCACCAGCATCGAACGGCCGAAATCCACGCGGGCGGTCATGCCGCACTCACCTGGGGACGGCGAGCCAGCCAGATCAGCACCGGCGCGCCGAGAAACGCGGTGACCAGCCCGGCCGGAATCTCGGCGGGCCGAATAATGATGCGCCCCACCACATCCGCACCGAGCACCAGAGTCGGCGCGAGCAGCATGGAGAAGGCGAGGATCCAGCGCTGATCCGGGCCGACGATCCAGCGCGCGATATGCGGCACCGCCAATCCGACGAAGGCGATCGGCCCCACCGCCGCGGTCGCCGTGCCGCACAACAGGGTCAGCGCCACGGCCGTAAGCAGCCGGGTCCGGCCGACCCGGACACCGAGCGCCCGGGCCAGATCATCTCCGAGCGCGACCGCGTTCAGCGAGCGCGCGGCGATCACCGCGGCGATCACTCCCACGCCGATGAACGGCGCGGCCCCGGCGATGATCGCGTAACCACGCCCGGTCAGCGCCCCCGAATCCCACTGGCGCATCTCATCGAATGCGGTGGCGTTCAACAGAATCAGCCCCTTCGTGAGCCCGGACAGCACCGCCGTCAGGGCGACACCCGCCAAGGTCAGCCGCACCGGATCGGTCCCCCTGCGTCCCGCGGTCCCCAATCGGTAGACCGCGACCGAGACGATGGCCGCCCCCGCGAACCCGAACCACACGTACGAGGTGATCTCACCGATCCCGAAAAACGCGACCGCGACCGTGATCGCGAATGCCGCACCGGCATTGATGCCGAGCAGCCCCGGATCGGCCAGCGGATTCCGGGTCAGCCCCTGCATAAGGCAGCCCGCGACACCCAGCGCGACCCCCGCCAGCAGTCCGAGCAGGGTGCGCGGCACCCGGTACTCGGTGACGATCAGGTGATCGGGCGAACTGTCGTCACCGCACAGTGCGGCCCAAATCTCCGCGACCGGAATCGATTTGGTGCCGACGAGCAGGCTCAGCAAACAGACGGCAGCCAATCCGGCCACCGCCAGCAGCCACAACGATCTTTTCATCGAGACGTTTTCTCCAGCGTATTCAGGCAGGTCAGGCGTTTTCGGGCGAGAGAATCGCCAGGTCCGAAAGCAAGGCTAGCCTAACCAACCTCTTGTGGATGAAGGTTTGCCTACCCTAACGTTTCGAAGCGGTTCGGGTCAGAGCTTCCATCCCTGCCCGCCGCCACTCACCGCTCATGCCTGAAAGAGGTTCTCCCCCAGTGAAATTCACCAAGTACGCACTGCTCGCCGCTGCCCTCAGCACGGCCCTGGGCGTCACCGCCGGCACGAGCCACGCCGCCCCCGACACCGAGGGCGCCATCAACGCGGAGTCCATCAACTACACCGCCACCACCACCGAAGCGTCCACCATCATCAACACCGATGCGGGCTCCATGGTCGTCGAGAACGGCGTCTTCAAGATCAAAGCCGCTAACGGCACCACCGTCGCCGGAACCGAATTGAACTTCCGCGTAGACGATTTCGTCTTCCCCATAGCCGCCGACATCGCCGGTAACGCCGCCACCCTGACCCCCCAATTCGACCTCGCCCACGCCACCTACAAGCCGGTCGCCCTCCCCTTCGAAGACAAGGCCCCCTGGAAGTCCGAATACGACCGCGAGGTCGCCGCCTGGAGCCGCATGACCGGCACCATCAGCCTCGGCGCAAGCATCGCCACCCTGGTAGGCGGCATCGGCGGCGCAGGCATCGGCTGCCTGATCGGCGGAGCCACCAGCGCCCTCCTCACCGGCGCCCTCACCGCCATGTTCGGCGCCCTCCCCGGCGCAGTCGTCGGCTGCATCGCAGGCATGGGAGCCGTCGGCTTCCTAGGCACCCTCGCCGGACAAATCTTCATCACCGCCCCCATAGCAATCCTCGCCGCGGCCCAATACTTCACAACGGTCAATTCCCCCTTCCCGGGGAAATGAAGTAATTCCGGTCAGGGACTTTCATTTCACCCCTCGGAGCGCTTCGGGGTCGCCTCCAGGATTCCGATCTCCCGACGCAGGTCGGACAGCAGCATTTCGGCGACGTCTCGGCTGAAACCGTTGCGGATGACGAACCTGATGACCGAGATGTGTTCCAGGTTGGGCGGCAGCGTGTACGTGGGGGCTTGCCAGCCGCGGGTGCGCAGTCGGTTGGACAGATCGAACACGGTGTATGTGTTCTCGTAGTCGGGGTGGATCCGCAGGGCGAGGACCGGGAGGTGCTCACCGGCCGAGATCACCTGCACGCTGTCGATATCAGCCAACTGTTCGGCGAGATGGCGGGCGACGTCCAGGCACGCTTGATGGACTGCACGGTATCCATTGAAGCCCAGGCGCAGGAAGTTGTAGTACTGCGCGATGACCGGAGCCCCGGAGCGGGAGAAGTTCAGGGTGAAGGTTTCGATGCTGCCGCCGAGCAGTTCGCAGCTCATCACGAGGTCCTTGGGCAGCGCGGACGGTTCCTGCCACACGATCCAGCCCACTCCGGGGAACACCAAACCGAATTTGTGTCCGGAGGTGTTGATCGACTGGACGCGCGGTAACCGGAAGTCCCACACCGTATCCGGCTCCAGAAACGGAGTGACGAAGCCTCCTATCGCGGCGTCGACATGGAGCGGAATGTCGATCCCGGTGCGCTGCTGCAGCTTGTCCAGCTCCGCCGCCATGCGCTCGATCGGATCGAGCTTGGCGACCTGTGTGGAGCCCAGGACCCCGATGACGCCGATGGTGTTCTCATCGCACAGTTCCGACAGTCGCGACGGGTCGAGCGTGTACGAGGGCTCCTCGATCGGCATCCACCGCGGCTCCACATCCCAGTACTGGCAGAATTTCGGCCAGCAGGTGTGTACGGCCGTGGGCAGCACCAGGTTCGGCCGGTCGACCGGCAGGCCCTGTTCGCGCCGGCGTTCGCGCCACCTGAACTTCATGGCCAGCCCGCCCATCATCGCGGCCTCGCTGGAACCGCCGGTCGAACAGCCGACGCTGATGCCATCGGGGTCGCCCCACAGATTGTCGAGAATGTTGACGCAGCGCGCCTCCAGTTCGACGGTCTGCGGGTACTGGTCGTAGTCGACGATATTGCGATCCAAGGTATCCGCGATCAAAGCCCGGGCCTGTGGTTCCATCCAGGTCGTGCAGAACGTCGCCATGTTCAGTCGCGCGTTACCGTCGAGGATGAGTTCGTCGCGGATCAGCGCGGCGGCGGCATCGGGCGGCATCGGACCGTCGGGGAGCTTGAATCTGGGTACCCCGCCCTCGGGCACCAGCCCGCAGTAGAGCGGGTTGACATCGACCGATTCGGCCCACCGGTTTGACTGCACATGCGAGAGCATTGTCCGCCTTCCTCGTGGTACGCGGTTACCGACCTGTGCTGAAATCGTGTGCTGTCGTAGCGCGAATGTGGTTCAGATAGCGAAACTTCCAGCCGCGTAGCTCTCCAGCGTCCGGTTCGATGCGCAGGTTCGGGATACCACGCAGCAACCGATCGACGGCGACCTCGACGAGGACCGGTACCAGTGCGCCGACCAGACATTGGTGGAGGCCGTAGCCGAATGTGAGGTACGGCTTGCGAACCCGCTGGATGTCGAATCGGTCGGCGTCGTCGAATTCGCGCTCGTCTCGATTGGCGGAGGACAGGCACGGAGATACCCACGCGCCATGGGGAATTCGCACGCCGCCGAGGGAGATCTCCCGCGTGGTCTTGCGCCCGACCAATCCGACGGGTGCGAGCCAGCGCGTCGCTTCGTGCACGGCGGCCGCGAGCGACTCGCGATCGGCGGATACCTGCGCGCGTTGGTCGGGATGGGTGGCGAGGGCGTAGGTCAGGTTTCCCGCGAGCCACCCCGGCTCCTGGAATGCGCTGATCATCATTTTGATTGTCGGAAGGACGGTTTCGGCATTCCTGGGTCGGTCGGCCGGTCGCCCGGTGTGCAGCAGGGCGGACAGGAACGACCCGTCCGGGTGTGCGCCGAGTTCGGTGAGCAGCGGGCCGAGGGTCGTATCCATCTCCCGGCTTGCGTCCATGGCCGCGATGCTCCGGCCAGGATCGCCGCCGGGGTTCTGCAGCGCATCGGTGAAGGCCGCCGACCACCCGCGCAGCGTGGCCTCGGGGACCGCGCCGAGACCCAGAGTCCGGGCCATGGCGGCAACGCAGACGGGCTGGAAATACTCCGACATCAGGTCGATGGTGTCGCGGTGACCTATTTCCGCCAATCGCGCTGTCGCGATCTCGTTCGCGACATTCTCGAGGTTGGCTCTCGCGTCGCCGGCCACACGGCCGGCGACGCTGTCCCGGATCTCAGTGTGCGCGTCGCCCTCCCGGGCAAGGATCGACATACCCGGGCCGCACAGTTTCGTCAGCGGCGCATCGGGATCGCTGGTGGCGAAGGACTCCGGACTGGACAGGACCTGACGAACATCTTGCAGGCGGGCGACCAGCCAGACGCCGAGCGCTGGTACCCATGCCACCGGTTCTTCCAGGCGTAACCGCGCATAGATCGGATAGGGGTCGGTATACAGCGACTCGATCGTGATGGACTCCGCGAAACTACCCATTCACGCACATTCCTCTTCGTCGTTACAGCAACAGAAGGGCAAATTGAACGCCATGGGCGGCGCGCGACTCTGGGTGCGTCAATTGCCTACGTGTGTCAGGATTTCGCCGACGCGGTCACCATACTGCCGAGATATTCATTGATCGCCTGGAGCGCGACCGCGCCCTGCCCGATCGCCGAGCCCACGCGCTTGACGCTCCCGGATCGGACATCACCGGCGGCGAACACTCCGGGCACATTGGTCTCCATCAACAGCGGGTCGCGGGCTGCCGACCACGGGACCGCGAGCGGCCGGTCATCGCGAACGACTTCGGTGCCCGTGAGAACGAAACCATGATCGTCACGTCCGATGAGATCGCCACACCACTCGGTGCACGGTGTGGCTCCGATCAGCAGATACAACGCCGCCGCGGGAACTGTTTCGGTACTACCGGTGACACCGTCCCGGAGCACCAATCCGGTCAGTGACGTGTCACCCAGTGATTCGACGACCTCCGTCCGGGTGCGCACGGAGATGTTGGGACAAGCCTTGAGTCGCTCGATCAGATAGTGCGACATGGTATCCAGCTCGGCGGTGCGCACCAGCATCGTCACCGAGCGGGCGTAGCGGGCGAACGCCAGCGCCGCTTGCCCGGCGGAGTTCCCCGCGCCGACCATGTAGACATCCTCGCCCGCGACGGTCGCGGCTTCGCTCAGACATGATCCGTAGTACACCCCGGCATTGATGAAACGATCCACGCCGGGCGCGGGGTGACGACGCCACTGCATTCCGGTCGCGATCAGCACGGCGCGGCCGCGGATCACCGAGCCGTCGGCAAGTCCGACGGTTCGCCAGTCACCGTCGGTGCCCAGACGGTTCGCCACTCGTGCCGAGAGCCATTCGACTCCGAAACCCTTGGCCTGGGTGAGCGCTGCCCGCGCGAGTTCCGCACCGCCGATTCCGCTGGGAAACCCCAGGTAGTTCTCGATCCGTGAGGTGCTACCCGCCTGTCCGCCGGGAGCGTCGTCCTCGATCATGACAACCTTCATGCCCTCGCATCCGGCGTACACACCACATGCCAGCCCGGCGGGGCCGCCGCCGACTATGACCAGATCGTAGGTATCGGACTTGGCCGGGCGAGTCAGATCCAGCGCGAGCGCCAGGTCGATCAGCGAGGGATCATGCAAAACCCGACAGTCCGGCAGCACCACGGTGACCGCGGCATCTCCGGACATTCCCAGCCGTTGCGCCATCTCCCGGGCAGGCTCGCTCCGATTCATGTCATGCCACGCGTACGGCACGACATTTCGCTCCAGAAAATCGCGCACCACGAACGCCTTATCGGCATGCTGGTGGCCGAGCACGACTACGCGGGATGAATCCGAGAGAGCAGTATCCACTACATCCTCCGGCCGGTTCGAATTCGAAGATGTTCGATCAAACCCTCCAAGATCCTAACCGAGCCCTAGTTGCCTGATCGCATATTCGACGATTCAGCTAACCATCGGCTACATCAATTGGCGCGGTGCGGGCCCACCGGTCGCTTGCCCCGCTCCAAGAGCTGGCTGATAATCGAGGCATCGGTTGTATCGGCCGGGTGATACTGCGGATTCGCTGGCATGCGGCAACGGTAAGGCAGTGCGCCCGGGCGGGCTTCGCTTGTACTGCAACACTATTCGCTGGTCGAATCTCTCAGGCAGGCGATCCGGTTGACGCGTTGTCTCGCTCACGGGCCGCCTTCGCCGACGCTCGATGCCAGACGATGGCGGACATGGCGTAGAGAATTGTTCCGACGGCCATGGAGGGGCGGACTTCCGCGGTGATGGATGGTTCGGGGAGCGCCGTGATGGCGTGGCCCAACAGGATGTGCAGGCGGACAAGACCGATGACCGCGCCGCCGGAGCCGAGCAGGACGAGCGGGAGCAGACTTGCGCGCGGGGTGCCGATGCCGGGGCGGCACATCCAGAATGCGGAAGCGGCCACCGCCGAATGCACCGAGGCGTCGGCGATCAGACCGGCGTAGGTGTACGGGACGGCCCAGCCGGTAGTGGGCCAGATGCCGCCGGTGGGACTGTCGGAGGGGCCGAACGTGACGTGGGCGAC
The DNA here is from genome assembly GCF_040683015.1 of Nocardia sp. NPDC051030. Taxonomy (NCBI): domain Bacteria; kingdom Bacillati; phylum Actinomycetota; class Actinomycetes; order Mycobacteriales; family Nocardiaceae; genus Nocardia; species Nocardia sp. NPDC051030. The sequence continues at coordinate 733,937 of NZ_JBFBCD010000004.1, forward strand.
GACGGCGTAGGCGGCGAGTGCGGCTGCGGCTGCGGCGATCCAAAGGATGCGGCCGTAGCCCCAGGTTCGGATTATGTGGGCGGCGAGAAAGACGTCGGCACCGAGCAGGGCGGCATCATCGAGCAGGTCGATGATTTCGTGGCCGGGGCCGTCATCGAGGTTGGGCCAGCCGAGCTTGAAAACCGCGTAGAGCGCCAAGCAGGCGAGCGCGAGTGTGAACGGTCGCGATACCGCGACGGGCCTGCCCCAATCGTGGGCGCGCAGCCAGATGGCGTAGGCGGCGGTGAGCAGCGCCGCCGCGAAGAGGATAGTGCTGGTCATCCGAGTAACCGCTCCGCCATGGAAGGACCGCCGCGTTGGGGTTCGCGGTCGCTGTAGCGCTGATCGGATTTGCGGGTTTTCGCCTCGGCCCCAGCCAGTCGGCGATCGAGTTCGTCCAAGAGTTCGCTCCTGCTCGCCTGTTGCAGACCGTCCCGAATCGCGTTCCCATCAGCTTCGGACCGAGTGAGTATCCCCGCCGCGACCAGCCCCTGGGTAGGGCTGACGCCATAGGCCCGCGCGAACGCGATAACGGTCTCCGCCACTGGACTCTCGGTATTCAGGTGCCGGTCGAGCTTGCTATGCGGCATCCCCAGCCGCGCGGCGATAGCCCGCTGACTAGCTCCCTGGGAGACCGCCGATTTCCACTCCGTCCACGCACTCACGGCCCGATTATGGGCCACTCACGGGCCAACCGCCAAGCAGTCTTCGCACTTCACAACAGATAGTGACCTGACTCACAATGTTCTGAATTCGATCCAATATTGTGCGGTTGACCAGCGGTTTCAACCGTACATGACCATCTCAATGGATCATAATCGCGCCATTTCTGGCGCGAATCTGTTGACACAGATCCGGACCAGCCTGCATTCTTGGTGCCACGGCCAGAGCCACCAGCACAACCGGATTCTGACCGAATTCCCTTGTACCACAATCTATTACGGCTGCTAATGCGCTGCCGGCAAACGGTCGGCGAGGAAAGAATCGGAGTCCCTCGAATGAAGTTTCAGTACAAACTCGCCGCGGTCGCATGCGGCACCGCGTGGATCGATGCCCTCGCGACCGGCGCGATGGACTCCGGCAACAGCGGTTCGAGTACCGGATCCGGCGGCAGCTGACACATGCCCGAACCCATCACCGATGACGACCTGACCCTCGTGGAAGTGCTGGAGGAGCTGGAGCACTACAGCGTCGGGGGGCCCTGGGGCGCAGCCGAACTCGTGCACCACGCCTACCTGATGAAGCGATACCACGAGCTGATGGCGGCCACGCGGAAGGCCGCGTAGGTCACCGGACCGAAGACTTCCGGAGGTTGTTCCTTCCGGAAAGCGGGACACCGAAAGTCCCGCGCACGCAACACAACCCACAAATGAAAGGCCATCACTAATGTCCGTCGCAACCTCCTTGCTCGAGCTCTTCTCCATCGTCACCGGTTCGGCCTCCGACTTCTCCCTCGGCTCCGCCCAGGCGCTCGGTGGCGGCAGCTTCCAGTAATCGAAATGGCAGCTCATCCCGCCTCTTTGGATAACGAGGCGGGGTTTGCTGTACGAGCGCCACGTGAGCCAGCCGATCCAGCAGCCGGTCCGGTTCTGGCCGCACGGATTTCCACTACAAGTAACCGAATCACCAAAGGACAGCCGCCAATACGGACCGTTGTCTGGACGGTCATACCATGGACGGCGTCTCGTGAGGCATGTCACATTTCCGGGCAGCGGAAGAAGGGGTCCGCGCTCGGAGAGGATGACCGATGGCGATATTCAACCGGCGGCGAGAGCATACGAACCGGCTGCGGCCGGAGGACGCCAGGCACTCGCCGGGACAGCTTGCCGCCTATGGGGCGCAGCACATTCTGACTATGTATGGCGGTGTTATCGCACCTCCGATCATTGTGGGCGGCGCGGCGGGGCTGTCGGCCACCGAGATCGGATTGCTGGTGACCGCGGCACTTTTCGTCTCGGGCCTGGCCACACTGCTACAGACCCTCGGTATCGGACCGTTGGGCAGCCGATTGCCGATCGTGCAGGGCATCTCCTTCGCGGGCGTGTCGACCATGGTGTCGATCGCGAGCACGGGCGGGCTGCAACCGGTTTTCGGGTCGATCATTGTCGCCGGGGTGATCGGGCTGGTGCTCTCGTCCTTCTTCGCGCAATTGGTGCGACTGTTTCCGGCGGTCGTGACGGGCACGATCATCACGGTGATCGGACTGTCCCTGATGCCGGTCGCCTTCTCCTGGGCGCTGGGCAACAATCCCTCGAAACCCGGCTACGGGTCGATGGCCAATATCGGATTGGCCGGACTCACCCTCTTGATCATTCTGGTGATCAGTCGACTGTTCCAAGGGGCGCTGTCGCGGCTGTCGATACTGATCGGGCTGGTGCTGGGCACGGTCATCGCGGCGGGCCTCGGCAAGGCCGACTTCTCGAGCGTCGGTGACGCGCGGCTGATCGCACCGCCGCAGCTGCTGCATTTCGGCGCACCGACCTTCGAGGTCGGGGCCATCGTCGCCATGACCATCGTCATCCTGGTCACCCTGATCGAGACCACCGCCGACATCCTGACCATCGGCGAGATCGTCGGGACCGATGTCGATGCCCGGCGGGTCGCGGACGGACTGCGCGCGGACATGTTGTCGACGACGGTCGCACCGGTATTCGGATCCTTCACATGCAGCGCCTTCGCCCAGAATGTCGGGCTGGTCGCGCTGACCGGGATCAAGAGCCGGTTCGTGGTCGCGACCGGCGGATTGATCCTGGTATTGCTCGGCCTGCTTCCCGTGGTCGGCGCGATCGTCGCCGGAATCCCCTATCCGGTGCTCGGCGGGGCCGGACTCGTCCTGTTCGGCTCGGTCGCCGCGGCGGGGATTCGCACGCTCTCCCGGGTCGATTACGAGGACAACCTCAATATGATCATTGTCGCGGTCGGAGTCGGCTTCGGGCTCATACCCGTTGCTGCCCCGAAGTTCTGGGACGCCTTCCCCGAGAAGGTGGGTGTGGTCCTGAACTCCGGAATCAGCGCCGCCGCCCTCACGGCCGTCGTACTCAATCTGGCCTTCAATGAATGGCAGTTCGGAAAACGATCGGGCCCCTCGGTCTTTGCCGCCGCCGCGGACGAGCGTGATCGCCACAAACCGCTCGGTTAGTACTCGGTTGCCGCGAGGTGTCGGTTGCGCGACGGATCGGTCGAGATTCGCGCTGTCGTGGTGATCGCGCACCCTCGCAGCGGCATGCTGACGCCACCGAGTCGATCTTGTGCTCGGGTGACCGGGCGAAGGGAGAGGGCGATGGAGTTGCGTCGTCGTCAGGTACTGACCGGGCTCACCGGGATAGGTGCGCTCTTGCTGGCCGGGAGTGCGGCGGATCGGCGATTCCCTCCGGTCGCGGCGCACATCCCCACCACCGCCCGGATCGTAATCACCCCGGCGGGCGGACAGGACCTCGACGCACGACAACTCGGCAGCGTGCACGTGGCCGACGGGACGCTGAACTCGGTCCAATGGATCGATGAGACCGGCCGACCGCTGCCCGGTTTGCTGACACCCGATCGCGCCGCCTGGACCAGCGTCGAACCGCTCGGATATGGGCATTTCTATACGGCCACGGCCACCGCGCACGGCGAGACCGGTGACCGGGCCGTCACCGCGACCTTCACCACCGTGAATCCCGCCGAACTGACCGATGTTTCACTGCGCTCGAACAACCAGGACGCACTGCTCGAAAACGCCACTTACGGAGTGGGTTTGGTGCTGGCCGTGCGCTTCGACGAACCCGTCGACCGATTCGCTGCGGAGCGGGCCCTGCAAGTCATCACCGAACCGGCCGCCGCACCCGGTGCCTGGTATTGGCTCGACGACCGCAACGCGCACTGGCGGCCGGAGCGCTATCACGCCCCCGGCACCCGAATCACCCTCGCCGCCAACCTGTTCGGCGTCCGCCTCGGCGACGGCCTGTACGGCACACAGGACGAGCGGGTCTCGGTTCTGATCGGCCCCGCGCACGTCGCCATCGCCGATGACAACACCAAGCACATAGAGGTATTCGAGAACGGCACGCTGATCCGGACCATGCCCACCTCGATGGGCCGGGGCGGCACCGCGACCGTGGGCGGGCGCACGCTGTCCTTCTGGACCCGCCCCGGCGTCTACACCGTCCTGGATAAAAAGCGCCAGGTGAAGATGGATTCCTCCAGCTACGGTCTGCCCGTGCACTCCAGCCTCGGCTACGACCAAATGATCAGCAATGCCGTCCGGATCAGCCACGACGGCATCTACCTGCACGAACTCGCGGCAACCGTCTGGGCCCAGGGCAATACGAACGTCTCGCACGGCTGCCTCAACCTCAGCCCGGACGACGCCGCCTGGTTCTACGACTTCGCGAACCCAGGCGACGTGGTCGAGGTCCGCAATACCGGCGGCGACCCCCTCGACATGTGGCAGGGCGGCGACTGGACCCTCCCCTGGCCCGACTGGCAGCGCGGCAGCGCCCTGGCCTGACGGTCACGGAGTCTCGGCGACCGCCGAATCAGCTTGCGCATCAGCGGAAATGCCGACCGCTCCCGCCCTGCGCGGCAAGGTGTTGACGCCGATCACGCACAGTATTGCGATGGCGAAGCAGGCCAGTGTGTACCAGAGACTTCCGATCGGGTCTCCGTTCTTCGTCGAGCCATCCACTGCGCCAAGGAAATCGGGCAATGCGGTGGCCCAGAGCACTGCGAAGACGCAGAGGTACAGCGCACTGTAGATACGGACGAAGCCATTCGAGTATCCCGAGGCATCCGAAGCTTCCCCGCGCAGCCGTACCCATTGCCGGAACAGCACCGGAATCGCGACGAGCGTGACGATGACCAGTTCCAGCGCGTAGAGGACCCCTCGCACCGTGTCACTCCCCATACCGAACACGGTCGCCGGGAGCGGGAGTATGAACGTGCCGAGCGATGCCAGCATTCCGATTACCACTGTGCGCCACACCAATTGGCCACCACTGAACCGCCGACCCTGATCGACGTGGCGACCGACGAACCATTGCACGCAGAAGGCCAGCGACATCGGCCACAGTGCCGCGAACACCACCACGCTCGGCAGCGGAACCGAATCGAACATGGGTTGATTGAGCGGATTCGAGGTCGACCATTCCCACCACCGCAGCTGCGGTCCGAGATGGTCGAAGATCTCATAGAAGGCGTGATGCACGAAGCCGACACAGGTCGCGCCGATCAGGACGCCGTATCGCTGGAACACACCGAACATCCGGACGATCTCGTAGGCCACCGTCGCCATGAACGGGTAGATCGCGACGATGTACAGCGGGAGCCGACCCCACAGGAAGTCCACCGTGAACACATTGTGCGCGAACATGGTGTCGACATGGTCGCCGATGCCGAAGGCCGCCGGGAAATACAGCGGTGGCTCGATGATGAAAAGGTATGCGGTAGCGCCGAACCAGAGCACCAGGTTGGTGGGATCACCGTTCCGGCGCAGCCGCACGATCGCCAGCACGAGCGCGAGCACCGAACCGAGAATGATGGTGAGTTCGAGAACCGGCAGGGTCCAGTTCTCCAGCCCGAACGGATTACGGACCTCGACGAGCCCTCCGGCCTTTTGACAGGAGAATCCGAGGGCCGTCGCGAGCTGATCGAAGGTGGGTGAGCAATGGTCGGTCACGACTGGGCCTCCGCCGCAATGGCATCCGCGGTGTACCAATGCGCGACGTCATACCCGGCCTCATAGCGCCGGAACCACACGTCGGCGAGCGCGGGCAGCTGCTCGTGGGCGGGATTGTGTTTGGGTAGCTGGCTGCGAATGATGCCCCGCAAGGCGATGAGCTGCTCACCCAGCGCAAGGCTGTCGAAGGCGCGCGGCATCGGGCCGTTGTCCTGCGCGTCGAGCCACGGCAGCCACCCGCGCAGCTTCTGCATATTCCGATGCGAGGCGAACATCCCCATCGCGTCGGACTTCCGATCCTCCAGCGGCACATGCTCATTGAAGCCTTCGCAGGCGATCCGGATCATCCTCATCACATGCCGGAAGATCGACGGAGCCACCCGCATCCGGTACATATCGCTTCCCACAACGGATTCGAAGATGATGAGCGCCGAACTGCGATGCTCGACTTCCTCGACGAAGTGCCAGATGAACAGTGACGCAACGCGATCGTCGCCCGGCCGGAACAGGGTTTCCTCATTGTCGAGCATCAGCTTGAACACCGAGGTGAAGGTGGCTTCCAGGTCGGCGGTGTAGGCGAGCCGGTACTTCAGCGGGGTGTTCGCGGTGAGCAGATCGAATTCGCCGATCACCGCGTCGAGCGTGTCCTGCAGCCCCGGGTATTGCCGGATCAGGGCCCGCACGTGCTGGCGATGGGCGGTCGAATGCTGCCCCTCCTGCCGCATGAACGCGTCCGCTTCCTCGGCGATCTCGGGATCGGTGATCAGCGGCTTCGTCTGCAGGATCATTTTCACGATCATCTTCTCGAAGCCGATCGCCAGGAACGAGACCGCATTGGCCATGCTCGAGAACGCCGGGTTCTCTTCGTTCCACAGGAAGGGCACATCGTAATCCTCGAAGGCGAAATTCATCTTTCGCACAATCAGATCCGTCATTTTCGGCGATACCTCGTCTTTCGGACGCGGGCTGGTTCAGCGACCCACGCGGTTGCTTCGAGTCAACATACACCGATGCGCCACGATGTATGATAACAATTCGCAGGCCGCCACAGAATCCCCACCACCTGCGGCAAGACCCTCCCTGGTAGCGTCGAGGCTTCGTCCGAGGAAGCGGGGGCAGTGGCACGAAGGCGCGGGTGGGGCGGCAGCCCACCGGAAAACGACGAGGAGGCGGCCCGCCGAATCGTCTCCGCGGCAGTCGATCTGATCGCCCGCACCGGCGCGGAGATCAGCATTGCCGAAGTCGCCGAATCGCTCGGCGTGATCCGTCAGACGGTCTACCGATACTTCCCCAGCGCCGACTCACTGATGCGCGCCTCGGCCATCGCCTCGGTATCCGATTTCCTGGACCGCCTGACCGCACGCGTGAGCGGCATCGAAGACCCGGCCGAAGCCATGACCGAGGCCGTCGTCTTCACCCTCGCCGAAGTACCCCGAACCCCCCACCTGGGCATCCTGCTCTCAACGACCTACTCCAACGCCACCCCCGACGGCCTCACCTCCGAAGAGGCGCAAACCTTCGGCATGGCCATGATCCGGCGCTTCGACGTCGACTGGGAGCACTACGGCTACGACGAAGCCTCCCTGCACGAACTCGTCGAATACGTCCTGCGCACCATGCAATCCTTCTTCGTCTCCCCCGGCACCCCGCCGAGAACCGAAGACGAGCTCCGCCGCTACCTCCGCCGCTGGATGGGCAGCAGCATCATCGCGCAATCACACCCGGCGATGTGATTGCGGCACTCACCTTTTCATCGCGTGATCTTCGTTATGATCCACGCGGGTGGGCAGCCCGTCGTAGAGAGTGATTTGTCATGCCGGTCCGACTTCCGATTCGTCGCGGATTCGCGTCCTTCCTTCGCCGGGGCACGCTGGCCGGTGCGCTGACGCTGTGCACCACACTCGGTCTCACGGCCGCGCCCGCCACCGCCGAAACCCTCACCTCCGGACAGCTGAGCGGTGTCGAATTGCTCGATGCCGCATGGTCATTCGGTGAGGCCGCCACCTCCCTCGGCCTGACCTACGGCACGGTCGATCAGCGCGACGCCCCGGCGCGCGCCTCCGCCGGGCTGTACCTACCACCGGGATTGCCACCCCTGGGCGGCTGGCCACTGGTGGTGTGGGCGCACGGCACCATCGGCATCGGCAATGACTGCGCGCCCTCGCACCGCCCACAGTCGGAGCGAAACCGCAGCTACTTCAACCAGATTCTGGACAATGGCTACGCCGTACTGGCTCCCGACTACCAGGGCCTGGGCACCGGCGGCAATTTCAGCTACTACAACACGGATGTCGAGGCCCACTCCATCCTGGACGCGGTCACCGCCGTCCGCTCCCTCCCGATTCCCTTGTCCGCGAAGTGGGTTCTGGTCGGCCAGTCCGAGGGTGCGCACGCGGTCATGAGCGCGGCGAGCCTCTACAACCGTTCCGGGGGCGCGGCTCCCGGCCTGAGCGGCGTCATCGCCACCGGTTTGCGCAGCAATCCGGCGAAGAGCCTGCGAGAGATGTTCCGCCGCAGTTCCACCGGCTCGGACAATCAGGTCGGCTATGCGGGCTACTACCTGGCCTCCCTGGAGGATCGTCACCCCGGCAGCGTCGCGCCGTACCTCTCCGAATTCGGCACGCGGTTCGTCGACAAGGCCGCCACCGCCTGCCTTTCCGACCTGGTCGCCACCGCCGCCGGGCAGCGCCCCGCCGCGCTGGTCGCCGACCCGGACCGCCCCACCCCCACCTTCGAGACCGATCTCGTGGACCTGGTCGGCTACCAGGAGGACGGACTGCCCACCGATCTCATGATCGGCTACGGCACCGCCGACATCGATGTCCCGCCGACCGACACCCCCACCTACGCCACCACCCTGCAATCGCTCAACCCGGGCGTCCGGATCACCCTGAACGAGTACGCGGGCAAGGACCACAGCGGCGCGTTCCTCGCCTCGCTCCCGGATGCCTTGTCCTTCTTGAACACCCACCTGCACTGACGGTGTCCACCGCAAACCGCTGGTTCAGCTGCTTGCGGGGATCTGGTCCGAACATGAAAAAGGCCCGGAGCCAGATGGTTCCGGGCCCCTCTCGACGGTCGGGCGGCTGGAGTTGCCGAAACCACGGCGGTCGTAGGTGATCACGCGGTAACCGGCGTCGAGCAGGACGCGCTGCTAGCCCATGAGCTCCCGTACGGACGGTCCACGACCGTCCAGCACGGCGGTCTCCGACCAGATCAGCATCGCGATCGGTCCGCAGACGAAAAGCTCTGCGATCAAAGGTCGTTCGGGATATTGCTGGTTCATCTCATGAGCCTTTCGGGATTGCTATCGCTCGGCGATGGCAGAGATCGAGTCGAGAGGACGAAGTTCCGGACGGCGTCGGTGAAACGCTCGGGTTCTTCCAGATGCCCGAGATGGCCACTGTTTTCGAGGACCACCAGCCGCGAACCTGGCATCAGGTCGTGCAGTTCCCGCGCCCAGCGCGGTCCGCAGATGACGTCGAAGAGACCCACGATGATCAGCGCCGGGACAGTCACTTTCGGCAGGTCGGCGCGGTCGTCGATGAGATCGGGGGAACCGAGCGCGTCCAGTCCTGAGATGTAGCTGGCGCGCAGCGCATCTCGGACCGGAGCCCAGCGCTGTTCGTCGCCCCAGTAGTCGGCGATGTACGAGGGCAGGACACCGCGGGCGACGGCAAGGGTTTGCTCATCGCTCGAAATGTCTTGCATTCCACCGAAGGCCGCCAGCACCTCGTCCAGTTCGGGCCGATCGGCGTGCGCGGCGGCGAACTCCTGAAGTCGGCGCGCGGCCTCCGCACCGTGCTCGGGTCCGGTCACCGGTGCGCCCTCGTACAGGATGATCCCCGCCAGCCCGGCCGGGCGATGGATCGCGTGGTAAGCGGCAACGAACGCGCCGTACGAGTGGCCCATCAGATACACCTCCGGCACGCCGAGGTGATCCATGATTCGTTGCAGCGCAACGCTGTAGCGCTCCCGGGTGTAGCCGTTCGGATGCGTCGGCAGGCGGCCGGACGCACCGGTGCCCAGCGCCTCGACGTACACCATGGTGAGGTGCTCTTCCAGGTCGGGCATGCGTAGGTACTCCCAGTGGATACCCGGCCCGCCGGGCTGTACCAGGCAGACCGGTCCACTGCCGTACACGTGATACCGCTGAATGAGCCTGTCGGACTCGAAGGCGTGTGCGCCAGGTGCGAGCACGTCGGAGGTCGTGTTCGACATGGACATCACGCGGCCTGCAACGGTGTGGCGAAGGACTTGCGCAGCGAAGACGGCCCGACCAGGGGCAGCAGCGCCGCCAGGATCTTGCCCTTGAGCGCCTGCGGGGTCCGGGTCAGTTCGACGTCGACCCGGCAGCCGGGCAGGTCGGGCGTGATCTTGAAGACCCAGCCGCCGCCCGCGCCGAAGAGCTTGGAGTCGAGCGTGGTGACGGTGACGGTGTCCCCGGCCGGATCCCAGTCGTAGCGGGCGCGTTCCCAGGCGGCGGCGGTGCCCTCGGTGACCTCGGCCCAGTTCTCGCCGCGGGCGTGGACGGTGAAGTGTTCGGCGTCGATGCTCGGCCACGCTTCGGGCCGGGTAGGTCCGAAGTCGGTGAGCACGTGCATGACTTCGGCGGGAGACAGGGTGGACATCAGGTGAAAGCGAACGGTAGCCATGGGAAATACCTTCGTCGCCGGTGGCAGGGCGCCGAATCTGTCAGATGACGCTGTCTTGACGTAATCCAGTTTGGGTAGGGTCACGACCGGGCCCGATACCGTTTCGGGGTCCGAAGGAGGATTCCGCACCATGCTGCTGTTCGGACGCGACACCGAACTGAAAGACCTGGCCGCGCTCGTGGCCGGCAACGGCGGGAGCGGCATCCTGATCGAGGGTGAGCCCGGCATCGGGAAATCGACGCTCGTCGAGCAGACCGCCGCCGACGCGACCGCCGCGGGATTGCGGGTGCTGCGGACCGCGGGGGTAGAGGCCGAGAGCAATCTGGTCTTCGCCGGACTGCACCGGCTCCTGTATCCGCTGCGGCGTGAGTTCGATGCCCTGCCGTCACGTCAATTCGAGGCGCTGGCAACTGCTTTGGGCATGTCGGACAGCACCGACGAGCCGAGCATCCACCTGGTCGGTCTCGCCGCGCTGACCCTGCTCGCCGACGCGGCGGCCGACCGCGCGGTGTTGATCGTCGCCGAGGACGTGCACTGGCTCGATATGGCCAGCGCCGAGGTACTCGCCTTCGTCGCGCGCCGCATCGACTCCGAACCCGTTGCGGTGCTGGCCACTTCACGCGACTCCACGACGTCACCGCTGCACGACACCGGACTGACCGTCATGCGGCTCGGCCCGCTGCTCGATGACGACGCGAACGCGCTCCTCGACACCATCGCACCGAACCTGCCCGCCCCGCTCCGCCACCGAGTGCTCACCGAGGCCCATGGCAATCCGCTGGCGCTGGCCGAACTACCTATGGCCGCAGCGGATCTCACCGAGACCGCTCCCGCGCTACCCCTGACCGAGCGGCTGGAACGAGCGTTCTCGGCGCGTGGCTCCGCGCTGCCCGGGCCGACCCGCTCGGCGCTGCTTGTCGCCGCGCTCAACGACGGCGATTCGGCCGCCGAAACACTCACTGCCACTGGGATTCTCCTGGACACGAGGGTGACATCCGAAGTCCTCGAGCCCGCGGTGGCGGCCCGGTTGATCGGCGCCGGTTCCGGCACGGTGACCTTCCGCCATCCGCTGGTTCGATCCGCCCTGGTCGCGGCGGCGACGGCCGAGGAACGCCGAGGCGCACACCAGGCACTCGCCGAGACACTCGGTGAATTCCCGGATCGCCAAGTGTGGCATCGAGCGGCGGGTACTTCGGGCGCCGACGAGAACGTGGCCGCCGCACTCGAGGACGCGGCCGAACGGTCCCGGCACCGCGGTGGCGCGATCGCGGCGCTGGAACGTGCCGCGGCCCTGAGCACCACTCCCGTCCGCCGCGCGGATCGGCTGCTGCGGGCGGCCGAGCTGGCCGTCGACTCCGGCCACCGTGAGACAGTCGAACGGCTTGTCGACACCGCGCGCATGCTCCCGCTCACCGCCGGGCAGGAGGCCACCGCGAAGTGGGTGCTCAGCGGGTTCGAGGACGGCATGCGCGACAATCCCGCGCACATCGGTGAGCTGGCCGCGCTCGCGGCCTCCGTCGCCACCGACGGATTTCCCGATGCCGGGCTGCGGATCCTGTGGGCCGCGGCCTCACGGTGCTTCTGGTCCGAACCCGGACCCGATATCCGTCGCGCAGTGCTCTCCGTCGCCGATACCTTCGGTATTCCCGACGGCGACCCGGCCAAGCTCGCGATCGACTCGATCGTGGCACCGTTCGAGCGCGGCGAACAGGTCCTCGGTCACCTGCGGGTGCTGGCCACAAGCACGGGGCGCGATACGGACGTCGATCACTTTCTCAGCAGCGCGGCCTACCAGGTCGGCGCCTTCGACCTCGCGGCCCACTTCTCCGCCGCGGCCACACCAGGATTCCGGGCCGCCGGGCAATTAGGTCTGCTGACCCGCGCACTCGCGATCCAGGCCTGGAGCCTGGCCCGACTCGGTGACCTCACCGCCGCCGCGCCCATCGCGGCGGAGGCCGCGGCCTTCGCACTGGAGACCGGGCAACCCTTCATGCACGCGACAGTCATCGCGGTGCAGGCCGAAATCGCCTCTCTGCGTGGGGATTACGCGCACGCCACGGCGCTCACCGCGGAAGCCGAACGGACCGGTCTGGCCGCCGGTGCGCGACCCGTGCTGGCCACCGTGCAGCTCACCCGGGGGCTCACCGCGCTCGGCGAGGGCCGATTCGATGACGCCTTCACCGATCTGGCCCGCATCCATGATCCGCGCGACCCGTCATATTCGCTGACGCTGCGCGCGTGCTTCCTCACCGAACTCGCCGAGGCCGCGGTCCGCGCCGGGCAGACCGACGCCGCGATGGAACTGGTGCGCGGACTGGAACCGGTTGCGGCGTCCACGCCGTCGCCTGCCTTGCACATCGGAATGCGTTACGCGCGAGCGGTTCTCGCCGGAGATCTGGCCTCGGAGCTGTTCGCCGTGGCATTGGCGGCGGATCTCACCGGCTGGCCGGCCGAGCGCGGCCGCCTACACCTGGCCTACGGCGAATGGCTGAGGCGGCAGCGCCGGGTCGTGGAGTCCCGCACCCATTTGCGCACCGCCCGAGAGATTTTCGATGCTCTCGGCTTCACCGCCTGGAGTGAACGGGCCCGCCTGGAACTCCGCAGCGCGGGCGAATCCAGCCCGAATCGCGACCCGGATGCCCGCGAACGGCTCACCCCGCACGAGCTGAGCATCGCGCAATTGGCGGCGCAGGGGCTGACCAACCGGGAGATCGGGCAGCGGCTGTACCTGTCGCACCGGACGGTCAGCACCCACCTGCACCGGATCTTCCCGAAGCTCGGCATCAGTTCGCGGGGCGACCTCGCGGCGCTGCTGCCCACCCTGGAGGAAACGGCGAGCTGATCGATCGGCCGCCTGCGCGGCCGATCGACACCGATTACGTCATCCGACGCACGCGGCGGGGTGGGCGCGCTGCCTAGCGTCGACGTCATGAACATCAACCGACGAGGACTCTTCACTGGAGTGCTGGCGGCGGGCGTGGCCGCGGCTTCCCTCACTGCCTGCTCCACGGACTCCGCCTCCGCGACCACGACCAACTCCCCCGCGACCATCCCGGGCGCGGCCCTGCGGGTGGGATCGGGAGCCAACACCAGCCTGGGACCGATCAAGAAGATCGACGCCGGTGTCCTCAATGTCGCCTACGCCGAGTTCGGACCCGCCACCGGGCAACCCGTGATCCTGCTGCACGGCTGGCCCTACGACGCCTACAGCTACGCCGATGTCGCTCCGCTGCTGGCCGCGTCCGGATATCGAGTGCTGGTCCCGTTCCTGCGCGGCTACGGTGAGACCACCTTCCTGTCGGCGCAGACCGTCCGCAACGGACAGCAGTCGGCCATTGCACGCGACATCGTCGATTTCATGGACGCCCTGCACATCGACAAGGCCGTGCTCGGCGGATTCGATTGGGGCGCACGCACGGTCGACATCATCGCCGCACTGTGGCCGGAGCGGGTCAAGGCCATGGTCGCGGTGAGCGGGTACATCGTCACCCAGCAGGCCGCTCAGCAGCAGCCGCTGCCGCCGGAGGCTGAATTGGGCTGGTGGTACCAGTACTACTTCGCCACCGAGCGCGGCCGCCTCGGCTACGACCGTAATCGGCACGACTTCAACAAGTTGATCTGGAAGCGGGCCTCTCCGGCATGGAATTTCGATGACGCCACCTACGACCGCAGCGCCGCCGCCTTCGACAATCCCGACCAGGTGGACATCGTCATCTCCAATTACCGGTGGCGCTTGAGCCTGGCCCCGGGCGAGCCGCAATACGACGCCTATGAACAGCGACTCGCCACCGGACCGGCAATCTCCGTGCCCGCCATCACGATCGGCAGCGATTTCGACGGAGCCGCCAAGGACGGGAAGGGCTACCGCGCCAAGTTCACCGGGAAGTACGAGCACCGCGTCCTCGACGGCATCGGGCACAACGTCCCGCAGGAAGCGCCACACCCGTTCGCGCAGGCGATCATCGACGCCGACCACCTCTGACATCGCACGACAGCCGGTCCCGGCAATACCGCCGGGACCGGCTGTCTGCTGTCTATAGCGAGTCGCGTCGCCGCATACCGCCCTCGCCGTCGAGCTCGATGACCGTCTCGATGCCGAGTCTGTGCAGGAACGGATAGTCGTGGCTGACAACGAGTATCGCACCGCGATAGTCGGCGATGGCCTCGACCAGCTGATCCACGCTGGCGATGTCGAGGTTGTTGGTCGGCTCGTCGAGGATCAGCAGTTGCGGCGGCGGATCAGCGAACAGCAAGCGCGCCAGAGACACTCGGAAGCGCTCACCGCCCGACAGCGTCGCGACGGGCCGCTCCACGCTGGTGCCGCGGAGCAGCAAGCGGGCCAGATGATTTCGGATCGTGCCGGGCGCGGTGGTGGTGGCCGCCGCGTGGACGTTGTCGAGAGCGCTGGCCTGCTCGTCCAGGTTGTCCAGCCGTTGCGGCAGATATCCCACCCGATCGGTGAGCAGGATGCCGCGGTCCGGATCGCTGCCCGCGACCAGATGCTCGATCAGCGTCGACTTGCCCGCGCCGTTAGGGCCGATCAAGGCGACTCGTTCCGGGCCCTGAATGACGACGCGCCGGTCACTGTCACCCAGTTCCGCGATGCGGCGGCTGCGCGGCACCTCCGGATCGGGCAGTTCGAGATGGATGTGCTCGTCACGGCGGACCCGCGACGACGCGGCGTCCAGGATGTCCTGGGCCGCACGGACTTTCGCGTCCAGCGTGGTGCGCATGGTCCCGGCCGAGCCTTGCGCCCTGCTCGCCCGGTTGCCCGCGAGGATCCGCGGAATTCCGCCGTCCTTCTGGGTCGCGCGGGCGGTGCGCTCGCGTCTGGCGAGTTTGGTCTCGGCCTCGATGCGCTGCCGCTTCTCGACCTTCAACGCTTGTTCGGCGGTCCGAGCCGCCTGCGCGGCCGCCGCCTGTTCCTGTTCTACGTACTGCTTCCAGGCGCTGTAGGGCCCGCCGAATACCTCGAGCGTCGCGCCGTGCAGCTCCGCGGTGGCATCCATGCGCTCGAGCAACTCGAGATCATGACTCACCACGACGAGGGTGCCCGGCCACGAGTCCACGAATCCGGCCAGCTTGGCACGGGTTTCGCGGTCGAGGTTATTGGTGGGCTCGTCGAGCAGGGTGATCGGCGTGCGCTGGATCCGCAGACCCGTGATCGCGACGAGCACGGCTTCACCGCCCGAGACCTCCCCGACCCGGCGGTCCAGATCGGCGGCGCTGAAACCGATTTCGTGCAGCGCCTCGTCGGCGCGGGCCTCGATGTCCCAGTCGTCGCCGATCGTCTCGAAGTGCGCGTCGGCGGTCTCGCCGGATTCGATCGCGCGCAGGGCGGCGAGTTTGCCTGCGATACCGAGCAATTGCGCGATGGTGGCCTCGCGGCCGAGGGTGAGTGTCTGCGGGAGATAGCCCACCGCGCCGGTGGTTTCGATGCGCCCGGACGTGGGTGTCAGCAGTCCGGCGATCAGCCGCAACAGCGTCGATTTCCCGGCGCCATTGCGGCCGACCAGACCGGTGCGCCCGGTACTCAACGTGCCGTTGAGCCCGGACAGCGCGACGGTGCCGTCGGGCCATTCGAAGGACAGATTCTGCAAGGTGATGGCAGAGGGCATGGATGTGGCTGTGTACATCGACAAAGACATGGGTCGTCGACTCTTTCCTGCTCGTGAACGAGCGGGCCGCGCGTGATTTCGGACGTCACGGAGCCAGACGAAGGCAAGAAGGTGTGAGAGAGCGCCGCCTTCGGCTGGGCGGCTAGATTCTGTCGACTTCCTCGATGAGCACGCGGCCACTCTACCAGCGGTGTCAGACGGTGATCGTCTGA
Organism: Nocardia sp. NPDC051030; assembly: GCF_040683015.1. NCBI lineage: Bacteria > Bacillati > Actinomycetota > Actinomycetes > Mycobacteriales > Nocardiaceae > Nocardia > Nocardia sp. NPDC051030. Next base: position 750,117 of record NZ_JBFBCD010000004.1, read on the forward strand.
TATTCGGTGTACTGGCCCAGGCCCACAGCGCCGAATTCGCGGCCGATTCCGCTGGCCTTGAATCCGCCGAAGGGACCGTCGAATCCGACCGGTGCACCGTTGATGGTGACCGTACCGGTGCGGATGCGCCGGGCGACGGCCACGGCGGCGGCCTCGTCCACCGACCACACGCCGCCGGAGAGCCCGTAGTCGGAGTCGTTGGCGATGCGTATCGCGTCGTCGATGTCGTCGTAGGCGATGACGACCAGGACCGGACCGAAGATCTCCTCCCGCGCGATCCTCATGTCCGGCGTGACGTCGGCGAAAACCGTTGGCGTGACGTAGAAGCCGTCGTGCAGGCCGGGCGGCAGCTGCGGGCCGCCGCAGACCAGGCGGGCGCCTTCGCCGAGGCCGATCTCGATGTAGTCGCGGACCCGCTGTTGCTGATCGCCGCGGACCATCGGCCCGATGAAGGTTGCCGGGTCGCGCGGATCACCGACCGGCAGGGATTCGACCAGCGCCGTCAGCGCCGCGACCACCTCCTCGTAGCGGGAGTTCGGGGCGAGGATCCGGGTCTGGGCGATGCAGGATTCGCCGTTGTTCAGCAGCGAGCCGAACTTCAGGCCGTCGATCACCGCGGTCAGATCGGCATCGGGCAGGATCACCGCCGCCGACTTGCCGCCCAGCTCCAGGCTGACCCGTTTGAGCTGCTCGCCCGCGATGGTCGCGATCCGGCGACCGGCTCCGGTCGAACCGGTGAACGCGATCTTGTCTACTCGCGGATGCGAGATCAGATACTCGCTCGTCTCCCGTTCCGCGGGCAGCACACTGATCACGCCGTCCGGCAGGCCGATGCGATCCACCAGCTCGGCGAGCAGGCCCATGCTCAGCGAATTCTCCGGGGATGCCTTCAGCACCACCGAATTTCCGGTGAGCAGAGCGGGCAGGATCTTCGAGGTCGCGGAGGAGAAGGGCGAGTTCCACGGGATCAGCGCGGCCACCACGCCGACCGGTTCGCGCCGAACCACGCTGCGCACCTTACTATTCGGATCCGACGGGGTGAGCGTGCGCTCCCAGTCGAAATTCTCGGCGGCGGTGAGGTAAGCGTTCGCCTGCCGGGTCAGACCGGCCTGACCGGCCTTGGTGAACCATGCGGCGGAACCGTTTTCGGCGGTGATGAGCTCGGCGATCCGATCGGCCTGTTCCTCGCGCAGCTCATTGAACCTGCGCAGCACCGCGATGCGCTCGACGGGCGCGGTGTCGCGCCACACGCGGTCTTCGAAGCTCGTGTGTGCGGCCGCCACCGCACGGTCCACATCGGCGGGTTGTGCCTGCGCCGCACGGCCGATGAGCGATCGATCGTGCGGCGAGAGGATCTCCAGCAGTGCCGGTTCGGTGGGCTCGGTCCACGAGCCACCGACATAGAGCCGGTCGTAGGTGATCATTCGTCTTCGTCCTCCGTCATGGCCGGGACTCCGCGCTGAGCTGTGGTCGTCGTCATAGTCCGACGTTAAAATCCGCCACGCGCGGGCGGCGAGCGTCGGATGACGTAATCCACGACGCTCACCCGACGCTCGTCCGTGCCGACCGACTAGGCTTTCGCACGCTGGTCCCGATAGGTCTCGAGCAGCCGCAACCACACCTCACTGATGGTCGGGAACGAGGGCACCGCGTGCCATAGCCGGTCGAGGGTGATCTCGCCGGTGATGGCGATGGTGGCCGAATGCAGCAGTTCGGCGACGCCCGCTCCGGCGAAGGTGGCCCCGACGATCACCCGCCGTTCGGGATCGATCAGGATGCGCGCCCGCCCGCGATAGTCCGGATCATGTTGGAGCGCACCGGCGACCCGGCCGATGTCGTAGTCGACGACATCGACCGTCCGGCCCGCTAGTGCCGCGTCCTCGGTGGTGAGGCCGACGGCGGCGATCTCCGGATCGGTGAACACGACCTGTGGGACGGCGAGTAGATCGGCGGTTCCCGTATGCCGTCCCCACGGGGACGTGTCGAGTTCCCCGCCGGACGCCCGATCGGCGATGACCGTGCCCGCGATCCGCGCTTGATACTTGCCCTGATGCGTGAGCAGCGCCCGGTGATTGACATCGCCGACGGCATAGAGCCATTCGCCCTCGACCGCGGTCACCGTGAAGGTGTCATCGGTGGTAAGCCACTCCCCCGAGGCCACACCGACCGTCTCCAAGCCGATGTCATCGGTGCGCGGCGCACGACCGGTCGCGAGCAGCAGTTCGTCGACGACTATCCGGGTGCCGTCGTCCAGGCTCAGATGCACGCCGTCATCGGGGCCGCCCGCCCGTTCCGCGGTCGCGATGCCCGAGCCGAAGCGCAACTCGACACCCGCCGCGCGGAGCCGGTCGGCCACCAGATTCGCGGCGAAGGGTTCGACACGGGTGAGCAGTCGCGGCTCGCGGGCGATGAGGATCACCTCGGAGCCGAGAGCCCGCCAGGCCGTTGCCATTTCGACCGCGACCACACCCGCGCCCAGAATGGCGAGCCGGCGCGGCACGTCGGGGGCGCTGGTGGCCTCGCGACTCGTCCATGGCCGCAGCGTGTCCAGGTCCGGAAGCGGCGGCAGCGCCGCGCGAGTGCCGGTGCAGACCGCGACCGCGTGCCTGGCATGCAGGCGCACGATGCCGCCGTCAGGGGTTTCGACCGTGACCTGCCGGACGCCATCGAGGCGCCCGTGGCCGCGAATGAGTGCGATCCCGGAGGATTCGAGCCATTCGACCTGGCCCTGGTCGTTCCAGTCGGCGACCATGCGGTCACGGTTTTTCAAGACGGCGCGGGCATCGAGCGGTCCGGTCACCGCGCTCGCGACGCCGGGGAACCGCGCGGCCTCGCTGTACAGCAGGGCCGGACGCAGCAGCGCCTTGCTCGGTTCGCAAGCCCAGTAGGAGCATTCGCCGCCGACCAGTTCGGATTCGACGATGACGGTGCTCAGTCCGGCGGCGCTGGTGCGGTCGGCGACATTCTCCCCGACCGGCCCGGCCCCGAGGACGATGACGTCGTAGGTCTGGATGTTCTCGTCAGACATGATGTGCTTTCAGGGCTCTGGGGGTCAGCGGCCGGGCGCGCGCTGCGTGATTTCTTGCAGGAACCACGCCTTCGCGCGATCGACATCCGCGACGGGCAGCACGACGACTTCCAGTTTCATATCCATGATCGTGTTCTCCTGTGGTGGTGGGGTTTCGGGTCAGTGCGCGGCTGCGGCAGCCTGCTCGATCACCTTGGCGACCACGTCCGGATGCGAGACCGCGACCGAATGCGAGGCGTCGACCTCGGTGACCTGCGCGTGTGCCCGCTCGGCCATGAAGCGCTGCGCCGCGACCGGGATGTTCAGGTCCTCGGTGGTGACGATGTCCCAGCTCGGCTTCTCGTTCCAGGCCGCGACCGTGGTCTTCTCCTCGAGCGCGGACTGGGCGATCGGGCGCTGCGCCGCGGCGGCGAGGGCGGCGCGATCCTCGGGCACATCGGCCGCGAACTGGCCGCGGAACTTGGCCTGCTGGATGTAGAGATCGGTGCCGGCGCTGCCGTCGGAATTGGTGAACGGCACCGGATTCAAGGTGCCGGGCAGGGTGGAGCCGGGGTACTTGTTGGTCAGTTCGAGCGCGGTCTCGCCGGGCGCAGGCAAGAACGCGGCCACGTAGACGAGCCCCTTGACCTTGTCGTTTCCGGCCGCCGCGGCACTGATGACCGAGCCACCGTAGGAATGCCCGACCAGAATGACGGGCCCGTCGATGTGGCTGATCACGCTACGCAGCGCGGCGGCGTCGCTGCCCGGACCGCGCAGCGGGTTGGCCGCCGCCACCACGGGATACCGGTCCTTGCTCAGCTTCGCGATCACATCGTTCCAGCTGGACCCGTCGGCGAACGCGCCGTGCTCGAGCACAATGGTCGGTCGCGGCGCATCCTCGTCGGGACCGGCGTGGGTGACGGTGTTCGAGGAGCAGGCGACGGCGAGGGCGAGGCCCGCGACACCGGCCACCAGTGCGGCGGCAGCCCGGGTAGCGCGTCGCTTGTTGCGGCCATTTCCGTTGTCGACCATGGGATCTCGTCCTTCTAACAGGTGGATGCGGGTTGTACGACTCCACTGTCGTCGCCGGGGCCCGGGCGGCACATCCGTCAGATGACGCTGGCATCGACGTACGTCGTTCCGCGGCCCGATGAGCTACGTCGCGATCACCGTCACCTGACGGATGCGGGGGCACATCGCCCGGCGCGAGGGTGGTGTCCATGAACGAAATGCCTTCCTCCGATACCTACGACTTCGTCATCGTCGGCGGCGGTACCGCGGGCTGCGTGCTCGCCGCCCGGCTCACCGAGGACGAGAACCTCCGGGTACTGCTGCTGGAAGCCGGTGCCGCGGCACTGCCCGAGGCGGTCGCGCATCCCCCGGCCTGGCCGACCCTGGCCAACTCGTCGGCCGGATGGGGCGATCGAACTGTGCCACAGCGGTTTTCGGGCGCACCGGTGCCGCTGCCGCGCGGGAAGGGACTGGGCGGCTCGTCGGCCATCAATGCCATGGTGTTCGCGCGCGGGCACCACACCTCGTATGACGGCTGGAATGTCCACGGCGCCAAGGGCTGGACCTACGACGATCTGCTGCCCTATTTCCAGCGCAGCGAGACCGCCGTGAGCGGTGCGCCGGGCCGCGGCACCGCCGGGCCGCTGACCGTCGGCCCGACCACCATGCCCAATGAGATCCTGCGGGCCTGCCTCGCCGGGGCGATCGAGGTCGGATTCCCCCGCGCCACCGACATCAGCGGCGGACTCGAGGACGGCTTCGGGCCGGTCGACCTCAATATCGTTGCCGGACAACGGCAGAGCGCGTCCGATGCCTATCTTGCACCCTCGCGGGAACGGCCGAACCTCAGGGTCATCACCGGTGCGCTCGCACAGCGGCTGCTTATCGAGGGTCAGCGCTGCACCGGGGTCGAGTACCGCGTGGGTGATGAAATCCACCGCGCCACAGCCACTTCCGAGATCGTGCTGACGGCCGGGACCATCGGCAGCGCACAGCTGCTGTTGTGCTCGGGCATCGGACCGGAGTCCGTGCTGCGGGACGCGAGCGTGCCGGTGGTACACCCGTTGGACGGGGTGGGCCGCAATCTGCACGACCATCCCCGCGTCAACCTGGTGCACAGTTCCCGCCGCCTGGTACCCGCGCCGCGAGCGAATCATGGCGAGATCATCGGCATGTTGCGCAGCAACCCGCATCTGGCGGGGCCGGATGTGCAGATCATCTTCATCGATATCCCGCTGCCCAATCCCGTTGCGGCGGTGCCGAACGGCTTCACCATCGGCGTCTCGCCGCTGCTTCCGGTGAGCCGGGGCTCCCTGCGCATCACCTCGGCCGACACATCCGCGCCGCCGCTGCTCGACCCCGGATACTTCACGGCGGCAGCGGATGTCGAGGCAGTGGTCTCCGGCATCGAGGCCGCTCGCGAGATCGCGGGTTCGGCGGCACTGGCCGGTTGGGGCGTCGCCGAAGTCGCGCCCGGATTCGACGTCACCGACGAGGCGATGCTCCGCGACTACGCCCGAAGGAATTTCGGCTCCTACTGCCACCCGGTCGGCACCTGCGCCCTGGGTGAGGACGAGTCCTCCGTCGTGAATTCCGAATTGCGAGTCCACGGGCTGGAGGGGCTGCGGATCGCCGACGGATCGGTCATACCGGCGATTCCGTCGGCCAACACCAACGCGACGGTCTACGCGATCGCCGAACGCGCCGCGGATCTGCTGCGGCGGTCATAGCTCGGACGAGCTCTTCTTGGCAATCACAAGTAACGGAGAATCTCATGGCCAAGGTCAACGTCACTCTCGACAGCGCCGGTATCACTCTCGCCGGTCATCTCTACATCCCCGAACAGTCCGCGGACGGCCCGCGCCCCGCGATCGTCGTCAGTCACCCCGCCAGCGGCGTGAAGGAGCAGGCCGCCGGGCTCTACGCATCGAACCTTGCCGAAAAGGGTTTCGTGACACTGACTTTCGACGCCGCATACCAGGGCGAGAGCGGCGGCGAACCCCGTGGCCTGGAAGACCCGGCCCACCGGGTCGAAGACATCAAGGCCGCGGTGTCCTATCTGACCACCAGACCCGAGGTCGACGCCGAACGTATTGGCGCGCTGGGCATCTGCGCGTCCGGCGGATACGTGCTCTCGGCCACCGGCAGCGACCATCGAGTGAAAGCGGCCGCGACCGTCAGCGGCGTGGATGTGGCTCGGCTGTTCCGCCTGGGTCCCGACGGCGCACAGGATCCCGCGGTCTTCCAAGGCATGCTCGACGCGGCGGCACACGCACGCACGGTGGCGGCGAGGGGAGAAAAGCCGGACACCCTGCCCCTTTTCCCCGAAACGATCGAGCAGGCCCGCGAACTCGGCGGCGAGTACGGCGCTGAAGGTTTCGAGTACTACTGCACCCCGCGCGGTCAGCATCCTCGCTCCGCGAAGGCCTTCGACTGGACCAGCATCGACAAACTCGCGGCGTTCGACGCCTTCGCGCCGGTGCCGCTGATCGGGCAGCGCCCGCTTCTCTTCATCCTTGGCACCCGTGCCATCACCGCCTGGATGGGCCTCGAAGCCTTCCAGAAGGCAGTGGGGCCCAAGAAGATTCACTGGATCGAAGGTGCGAGTCACGTCGCCCTCTACGACAAGGAACAGTACGTCGGTCCGGCCGTGGAGCAGCTCACCGACTTCTTCACCGAAAGCCTCGCCTGAACCCGAATTACGTCGGCCGAACGTCACCTGACTGATGTGTCGGTGGTGGCGCGCCGGACACAGTGAGTGCAATTCCAATCGAGGAGAGATCTTGAAGCGACGAGTACTGGCACTCGCAACCGTCGGTGTCACGGTGGCAGGCGCCGCCGCGATCTACGCACTGGTGGACAGGTCGGACGATTCCGCCACCACACCGGCGAGCGCGAATGCCGCCAACTGCAATACATTTCAGATACCCGCACCGGCCGGCGCCACCGTGGAGTCCCTGACCGCGACCGCCGTCCCCGCGGGAACATTCCAGGTCCCCGGGACCCCGCCGCTGGGCGGCTACCCCGTGCCCGACGTCCCCGCGCACTGCGAAGTGACGGTCACCCTGACCCACCCCGGCGCGAATGACCATGCCAAGGTGCAGGTTTGGCTGCCGGAGTCCGGCTGGAACGGCCGCTTCCAAGCGGTCGGTGGCGCCGCCTACGCCGCCGGGAACATCGGGGGCGTGGCCACGGCCGTCAAGCAGGGCTACGCGGTCGGAACCACCGACGCCGGCGTGGATACCAGCGGCCTGAACAGCAGTTGGGCGCTGAACTCGGACGGCCGGATCAACACCGCCCTGCTGGAGAACTTCTCCTCCCGCTCGGTGCACGAGCTGGCCGTCGTCGGCAAGCAGGTCGTCAACGATGTCTACGGGCATGCCGCGTCCTACTCCTATTGGAACGGCTGCTCCACCGGCGGACGGCAGGGCTACATGGAGGCCCAGAAGTACCCGACCGACTTCAATGGCATCAATGCCGACGCCCCGGCCATCAACTGGAATCAGTTCGAGGTCGCCACACTCTGGCCGCAGGTGGTGATGAAGGAGTCGCACACCTACCCGACCACGTGCGAGTTCAATGCGTTCAACCAGGCCGCGGTCAAGGCCTGCGACCCGCAGGACGGTGTCGCCGACGGTCTGATCAGTGAGCCGAGCCACTGCGACTTCGACCCACGCAGCCTGATCGGCACCAAGGTCGCGTGCGACGGCAAGGAGTACACGATCAGCGAGGCCGATGCCGAAGTGGTCCGCAAAATCTGGGACGGTCCGCGGGACGGCAATGGCCAGCGGCTCTGGTACGGCCTGCCGATCGGCGCCGACTTCAGCAACCTGACGGCCAGCACCACCAGCCCCGACGGTGTCACCGTGGGCGCGCCGTTCCCCGTCCCCGCCCAGTGGGTCGCCAACTTCGTGGCGAAGCAGCCCGCCTTCGACACCGCGAATCTCACCTACGCGCAGTTCGATCAGATCTTCCAGCAGGCCCGCTCCGAGTTCGACTCGGTCATCGGCACCGCCGACCCGAACCTGTCGGCCTTCCGCGACGCGGGCGGCAAGATCATCACCTGGCAGGGTGACGCCGACCAGCTCATCCCCACCGCCGGCACCGTCGACTACCGCAACCGCGTGGACGCGCAACTGGGCGGCACCGCCAAGGTCGACGATTTCTACCGCGTCTTCCTGGCCCCGGGCGTCACGCACTGCGCCCTCACCGGCAGCAACGACCTGACCGCCCTGACTGCGTGGGTCGAGCACGGCCAAGCGCCGGAGGTCCTGCGGGCCGAGTTGACCACCGCCACCGGCCAGACCGTCTCGCGCGACCTCTGCCGTCTCCCGTTCGTCTCCCGCTACAACGGCGACGGCGACCCGGCGTCCCCGGCCAGCTTCCGCTGCGTCGCACCCACTCCCTGATCCGCCCCTGGACGGGCCCGCCCTCTCGATGGAGGTCGGGCCCGGACCACATTCCAGACGACGAAGAAAGGAGCCGAAAGATGCCCGAGACCGAACCTGAGAACATGCCCGATGGCGCACCCGTCGCCCGGCGAACTCTGTTGGGCATGCTCGGCGTCGGCGCGGCGGGGCTGATCACGGCGCCTTACCTACAGTCGGGCTGGGAAGGCTTGCTGGCCAAGGCTTCCCAGAATGATCCGACCGGCCTCACCGGACTGCTCCCGAACCCGGGCGGGTTCCGCTACTACAACGTCGTCCGCTCGGTTCCGCGCAAGGGCGAAACCGACTACGAGCTGAAGATCGACGGCCTGGTGGACCGGCCGCGGACCTACACCCTCGCGGACCTGCGCGCATTGCCGCAGACCCGCGTCGTCCACGACGTGCAATGCACCGACGGCTGGCGCGTCGAAAGAGTGCCCTTCGAGGGTGTGAAGCTGTCCGACCTGCTGGACGACGCCGGGGTCGGTACCGGAGGTAAAGCCCTGAGCTTCAACTGTTTCGACGGCGCGTACACCGAGAGCCTCACGCTCGAGCAGGCCCGGCGCTCCGACGTCCTGGTGGCCCTGCGGATGCAGGACGCGCCGATCACGCACGAGCACGGCGGCCCGGTCAGGCTCTACGTGGCGCCGATGTACTTCTACAAGTCCGCCAAATGGCTATCGGGCATATCGGTCACCAGCCGGGTCGTTCCCGGCTACTGGGAGGAGCGCGGATACGACGTGGACGGCTGGCTCGATGGCAAGAACTGAACCGCGCGGCGGTGTGCGGCGGTTCACGAGAGCCGAACGAATGGTCCACCGCACCACCGCAGCACTGATGCTGCTATGCGCGACAACCGCAGCCTTCCTCTATATCGGGCCTTTGGCTCGACTCGTTGGTCAACGAAACATCGTGGCGACCATCCACGAGTGGTCGGGCGTCCTACTGCCCGTGCCGGTCCTGCTGGGATTGTTCTCGCCCGCCTTCCGCGCCGACCTCCGCAGGCTGAACCGCTTCGCACCGTACGACCGGCGCTGGCTGAGCGCGGTCCGTCGGGGCCTGACCAAACCGGCGGACCGTCCCGCCGGCAAATTCAACGCCGGGCAGAAGCTCTACGCAGGCTGGATCGCCGGTGCCGTGCTGGTGATGATGTCCACGGGTCTGCTGATGTGGTTCATCCATCTGCTCCCTGCCATCTCCCGGACCAGCGCGATCTTCGTACACGACGTCTTCGCGTGGTCCATCGCGGCAGTCCTGGCCGGCCACATTCGAAAGGCGTTCCAGGACCCGGAGGCCCGGCGTGGCATGCGGACCGGCCACGTCGACCGGGACTGGGCGGACCAGCAGCATCCCCGATGGCTGGCCAGAAACGAAAATGGTCCGGAACCAAAAGGTTCCGGACCATTTCGCTAGTAGCGGGGACAGGATTTGAACCTGCGACCTCTGGGTTATGAGCCCAGCGAGCTACCGAGCTGCTCCACCCCGCGTCGGTGTGAGGACAACATTACACACACCTGGGCGTAGAACGTAAATCGTCTGGTCAGAGGGCGTTTTTCGGGCGAAAACCGCGTACCGGGCGGGGTGCGGGGGGTGCGAAGACCTTCGCTGGATGTCCGGTTCACGCGTGCGTCTCCACAAAAAGTGTGTGAAAACGTGACTCACCTCACAGTTGATCAGTGACTTAGGACACATCACGGGTAGATAACAGACCGATCGGATTATGCAAATACAGCATAGCTAACCTGCATCAATGGCATTTCAAGCGTTATTCGCTTCATGCAATTCTGAAGTTATCAAGACGTGATCTGTCGAGATTCATTCGTTACCGTCAATCTCGGCCCGGACCAAACCGTGATGGGCTTCGAACCGAACCGCCGCACGCCGGAAACCCTGTCCCGCGGTTAGGTGCCACGACCCCCTGGGGACAGGGACACAGCGAGAAACCGCTGGTCGGTGAGCGCAGGGAGGGACATCGCATGAAACAGAACCGGAAGATCAACACCCGCGTCCTCGGCCTCGCGGCCGTCACCAGCGCCCTTGTTGCCGTCCCGTTCGGCTTCTCCGCAACCGCTTCGGCCGCCCCGACTCACGACTGGGACGGCGTTGCCCAGTGCGAGAGCGGCGGCAACTGGGGCATCGCCACCGGCAATGGCTACTACGGCGGTCTGCAGTTCACGCAGAGCACCTGGGCGGCCAATGGTGGTGCCGGCTCGCCCGCCAATGCGAGCAAGGCAGAACAGATTCGCGTGGCCGAGAATGTGCTCGCCACCCAGGGCGTCGGCGCCTGGCCGGTCTGCGGCCAGTATCTGCGCACCGGCGTCACCGAGCCCGAGCCGGAAGTGGCTCCCGCCCCCGAGCCCGTCGTGGCTCCCGTCGCCCCCACCGATCGCCAAGCTCTCATCGAGCAGGCCAAGAGCGTCGGCGGAGGTCTCGCCGACCAGTTCGGCGTCACGGGCGAGTACAACCAGATCCTCAATCAGAACGCGGCCCTCATCGAGTCCTGGGGTCGCTGACACCAAGCCTCCTTCCCATACCGGAAGAAGCGAAAGGGTGCTGCCGTCAATGGAGACGGCAGCACCCTTTTGTTGTGAACAACCCTGCGCTACAGGCTAATTGCCTGCCTTCTGGTAGCTGTTCACGGCAGTCTGGAGTTGCTCCAGCGCCTTGCCCAGAGCGCCCAGATCACCGGACTTCTGCGCATCGGACACCGCCTTGAGCGCATCGTTGATCTGCTGCACCGCCGCGTCCTTGCCGGACGAACCGGTCGAGGGCTGACTGGGCGGCGGGTTGGCATTGCCCTGGTTCGCGGGCGGCTGGGTGGTCGCCGCACTGCCCGGCGAGCCGGGTAGCACCGCGTTCAGGGCTTCCTCGACGGTCGCACCCATGCCGACCTTGTCCTGGTAGCTGGCCAGCACCTTCACCAGCTGCGGGAACGCCGGCGCATTCTGGGTGCCGGTATTTCGTTCCAGATACCAGGGTTCGACATACAGGATTCCGCCGTCACCGTAGGGCAGCGCCAGCAGATTGCCCATGCGGATCTTGTTGGAATTGCCCGTGGTCAGCAGGTTCCGGGCTTGCGACACATTGCCGTCCTGGGTGATGGACGACTGCGTCTGCCCCGGACCCGGTGTCTGCGAATCGTTCGGCAGACGCATGACTCGGAGCTTGCCGTACTTGCCTGGATCCGAGGGAGCCATCAGATAGGCCGACAGGAACTGGCGCTTGTAGCCGACCATCGCACCGGTCAGCGCAAACGTCGAACCGCCCTTCGGATCACCCAGCTGCACGTAGTACGGCGGCTGATGCAAGCCCGCGGCCGCACCCTCCTGGGTCGGATCGTTCGGCACCGACCAGAAGGCGTTGTTGGTGAAGAACTCTCGCGGATCGTTCACGTGGTACTTGGACAGCATCTCGCGCTGCACCTTGAACAGGTCCTCGGGATACCGCAGATGCGCTCGCAGATCATCGGTGATCGCGCTCTCCGGCTGCACCACGTTCGGGAACACACCCATCCACGCCTTCAGCACCGGATCGGTCTTGTCGAACTCGTAGAGCTTGACCGTGCCGTCGTAGGCGTCGACGGTCGCCTTCACCGAGTTGCGGATGTACGAGACCTCCTTGCGCGGCAGCAACCGGCCGGTGGTCTGGTCGATGCTGTCCTCAGTCACGCCGTCCAGCGAGGTGCGCTGGGCGTACGGGAAGTTGTCGAGGGTGGTGTAGGCGTCGACGATCCACACCATGCGACCGTCCACCACCGCCGGATAGGTCTCCCCGTCGGCGGTCAGCCACGGCGCGACCTTCTGCACTCGATCGCGCGGATTGCGATTGAAGATGATCTTCGAATCGGATCCGATTGCTCCCGAGAACAGGATGTTGCGCTCGGCGTACTTGGCCGCGAAGGCCAGGCGGTTGAACCAGTTGCCGATCGGCACGCCGCCCGCGCCGTTGTAGGTGTACTGCAGATCCTGCGAATCGTATTCGCGCGGAGCCTGATTGTTGGCCCCGACGATCGCGTAGTCCGAATCGGTCTTGGAGATCAGCTCGCCGTAGTAGATGCGCGGTTCCTTCAGCGGGATGGCCTGCTCGGCCTCCGGCGTGAACAAGTCGCTGACCGTCTTCAGATTGCCGACATTGAAGACCGGGTAGCCGTAGCCGCCGGAGTTGTTGTTGCCGGTATTGCCGGCCGCCTCCTTGTCCTCCTTCGGCGGCGCGGCGTTCACCTGGTTCGCCGGGGCGGCGACGAAACCATTGCCGTGCGTGAAGACGGTGTGCTTGTTGATCCAGTCGGTCTGGTTGCCGGTCAGGTTCTGCGGCACCAGTTCTCGCGCGGCGACAACGAAGTCACGCATCTCGTCACCGACCTTGTAGCGGTCGACGTCCAGCGGATCCGGGAAGCCGTAGAAGTTCTGCAACTGCTGATTGCGCTGCACGAACGTCTGCGTCATCAGGTTCGGATCCAGCAGGCGGATGTTCTTGATCGTCTCCTGATCGACCGCGGACACCTTGCCGTCCGGGGTCGGCTGGGCCACGCCCTTGTAATCGGTGTACTCGATCTTGTCATCGGTGAGCCCGTACGCCTGCCGCGTCGCCGCGATATTGCGCTCGATATAGGCGCTCTCCTTGGTGGCCGCGTTCGGGCGCACCGAGAACTGCTCGACCAGCAGCGGCCACACCGCGCCGACCAGCACCGAGGACAGCACCAGCAGCGCCGCCGCCATGGCCGGAATCCGCAAGTCGCGCAACACCACACCGGCGAAGAACGCCACCGCGCAGATCACCGCGATGGATAGCAGGATCAGCTTCGCCGGTAGCACCGCGTTGATGTCGGTGTAGGAACCGCCGGTGAAGGTCGGATCCTTGCGGGTGCTCGACAGCAGCGCATACCGGTCGAACCAGTACGCGATCGCCTTGAGCAGCACGAAGAGTCCCGCGATGATCGCCAGTTGGACCCGCGCCGAATTGCTCAGCGAGCCCTCCCGCCCGGCCAGCCGCAGACCGCCGAACACGTAGTGCGTCACCAGATTCGCGAAGAACGCGATCACCACGGCGACGAACAACCAGTTCAGGATCATGCGATAGAACGGCAGGTCGAAGGCGTAGAAGCCGACGTCGAGATGGAACTGCGGATCCTGCTGGCCGAACGTGCCGCCATGCAGGAACAGCTGAACCGTCACCCAGCTCGACTGCGCCACCAGACCCGACAGCACGCCGATCAGCAACGGAATCCCGAGGCCGAACAGCCGCAGCCGGCTCATGACGGTGGTGCGGTAGCGCGCGATCGGATCACCCGGACCCGAAGACGGCACGAAGACCGGCCGCGAGCGGTACGCCAACAGCAGCGCCACCCAGATGATGGCCGCCACCACCACCGTGACCACCAGGAACAGCAGAGTTCGAGTCAGCAACACCCGGTGATAGACGCCTCGGAATCCCACCTCCCCGAACCACAGCCAGTTGGTATAGGCGTCGGTCAGGCGAGGCCCGACCAGTAACAAAGCCGCCAGCGCCAAGGCCGTCACCAACAGCACGCGGCTGCGACGGGACAGCGAAGGTAAGCCGCTCGGGGGGCGCATGCCCACGATGCCACTCTCCCAGGGTCCGGCGACGCCCGCGCCGAGTTGACCGGCCGGTGCGCCGCAGTCCGATGATGCGAGTTGGTCCCAGGGGACCATTCGCGCCCCACTCTACGTAAAACGCCCGACATTGGACCCAACACCTGCCACCTCGAGTGCTTGGCAAGCGCCGCAGACCCATTCACACCGGCCTGGCTACCGTCGAGCGAGCCTGTTCCACCCGCGATCGGGACGGCCGCGTCACGATGCGAGGATTGCGGGGTGAACCCTGAGGCCTGGGCCGCATCCGCCCTGTACCGGTGCATCCGCGAAGTCGCCGAGTATGTCGACGGCGAGGGCTGGAACCGCCCGCCGCAGATGTTCGCGCTGGTGCCGACCGTCGACCTGGTCGCGGCCGAACCCGCGCTGTTGGATCAGCTCGATTCCGAGGACGCGTTGACTCCCATTGCGCAGGAACCGTTCCCGGAGGACCTCACCGGATATTCCATGGCCCTGGACGCATTTCTGGCCACCACCAGCTGGCCGCAGTCGGTCGAGGGCTGCGTGCTGGTGCAGCAGATCGTGGTGCTGCCGCCCGCCGCCGAGCAGACCCTCGACGACGCCATCGAACCGCTGCTCGCCGATCCGGAAGCCGCCGACCTGGCCGGTCGTCAGGCCGCCGTCGCCCATCCGGATCGCCGCGACGCCCGGCTGTTCGTCGGCGTGTTGCGCAACGGCGCCTCGCTATCGCTGATCCAGGTCCGTCCGGCCGAGCACGAGGAGGATCCGTTCGGCGACCTCGAGCTCCGCACCGCACCCAATCTGGCGTCGAATCTGGTCGAGGCGCTGCGCAATACGCTCGAGAACGATCCCGACGACTTCTGATCGCAGGCCTGAAACGACTGTGCCCCGCTACCTCGGGTAGCGGGGCACAGTCGTCTTCGAGTCACTATCCGCAGCTGGGCGCGTCCTTGCCCGCCTTGATGTCGTCCAGGGCCTGCACCGCGCCACCGAGGTTCTCGACCTTCACCAGGCGCAGGCCGTCGGGGGTGCGCTGGGCGGCCTCATTGCAGTTGAGGGCGGGGACCAGGAAGGTCTCGGCACCGGCCTCACGGGCGGCGATCATCTTGTACTGGATGCCGCCGATGGGGCCGACCTTGCCGTCGGGATCGATGGTGCCGGTGCCCGCGACGAACTTGCCACCGCTGAGCTCGCCCGGGGTGAGCTTGTCGATCAGCGCGAGGGTGAACATGAGACCCGCGGAGGGACCGCCGATTTCGGCCAGATTGAAGTCGACCTGGATCGGCCCGCCCGCGAATTCGCCCGGCGTGATGCCCAGATAGCCCTTCTCGGCGTCGTTCGGGCGCGCACCGAGGGTGATCTCGGCGGTCTGCTCGACGCCGTCGCGGCGGAACACCACCGGAATCGCGGTGCCGGGCTTGGCGGAGGACACCGCCGCCACCACATCCTTGGCGGTCGAGATCGGCTTGCCGTCCACGGTGACGAGCTCATCGCCCTTGCGCAGCACGTCCTTGGCGGGCCCGTCCTCGGTGACATTGGTCAGCCGGACCACGGTCGGCAGCTTCAGATAATGCAGCGCCGCCAATTCGGCATTGTCTTCGGAGTTCTTGAACTCCTGCTGGTTCGATTTGTCGATCTCGTCACGTGAGACGCCGGGCGGGTATACCTCCGCGCGCGGCACCAATCCATGATCGCCGCTCACCCAGAGGCCGAATGCCTCGAAGATATTCAGCTGATCGCGAACGGACACCGTCGTCATATTCAGATTGCCGGTGGTCGGATCGAGCTGCGCATTCCGCACTTCGACCACCGGTTTTCCATTCACCTCGCCCAGGGTGTTGAAGGTCGGCCCAGGTCCGAGCGCCACGAATGGAACATGGACGGCGCTGCCCACGAGCCCCAGCACCAATACGGGGATCAAGGCGGCCAGCAGGGTGAATATCCGACGGTTCACGCGGCCAAGGGTACTGGTGATGCCGGTGATTGCCGCGCTTGCTCGGCGGTTCGCGGTGTCCGCGGCTCCAGTACCGTGGTGGGTATGAGTAACCCCCCGTTCGGATTCTCGAACCACGACGACGACCCGGAGCGCAAGCCCGGCGACGAGTCCAGTGGTTCCGGTGGAAACGACCCGTTCGGATTCGGTATCGGCGGCCCGGGCGGCGGCGGATTCGATCCGTCCCAGCTCGGCCAGATGCTCTCGCAGCTCGGCCAGATGTTCACCAGCATGAGCCAGCCCGGCGGCGCCGGGGCGGGTCCGGTCAATTACGACATCGCCAAGCGGCTCGCCCGCCAGCAACTCGGCTCGAGCGTGCCGCCGATCGCGGATGGCCAGCAACGCGCCGTCACCGATGCCGCGCACCTCGCCGAGCTCTGGCTGGACGCGGCCACCACCTTCCCCGCCGGGGCCACCAAGACCACCGCGTGGACCGCCAATGACTGGATCGAGGAGACGCTGCCGACCTGGAAGCGGCTGTGTGATCCGGTGGCCGAACAGGTTTCCGGCATGTGGACCTCCGCGCTGCCCGCCGAGGCCCAGCAGTTCGCGGGCCCGATGGTCGGCATGCTCGGACAGATGGGCGGGCTCGCCTTCGGTTCGCAGCTGGGCCAGGCGCTCGGCCAGCTCGCCAAGGAGGTACTGACCTCCACCGATATCGGCCTGCCGCTCGGCCCCGGCGGCACCGCGGCGCTATTGCCCACGGCCATCGCGGAATTCAGCGCCGGGCTGGAACAGCCCGAGAGCGAGATCCTGGTGTACCTGGCCGCGCGCGAGGCCGCGCATCAGCGGCTGTTCTCGCATGTGGCGTGGCTGCGGCCGCAGGTGCTGGGCGCGGTCGAGGATTACGCGCGCGGCATCAAGATGGACTTCTCGGCCATCGAGCAGGCCGCGGCCGGACTCGATCCAATGGCGCTGGCCCAGGATCCCTCCAAGCTGGAGGAACTGCTCTCGCAGGGCACCTTCGAACCACAGACCACGCCCGAGCAAAAGGCCGCGCTGGAACGACTCGAAACCCTCCTCGCACTGATCGAGGGCTGGGTCGAGACCGTGGTGACCGATGCGGTCGGCGACCGGCTACCCGGTGCGGGTGCACTGGCCGAGACACTGCGGCGGCGGCGCGCCACCGGCGGACCGGCCGAACAGACCTTCGCGACCCTGGTCGGGCTGGAACTGCGGCCGCGCAAGGTGCGGGAGGCCGCGGCGCTGTGGCGGCGGCTGACCAGCGATGCCGGGGCCGAGAAGCGCGACGGCGTGTGGGCACATCCGGACCTGCTTCCCGACTCCGCCGATCTGGATTCGCCTGCCGGATTCATCGATTCGGTGCTGGGCGGCGGCGCGGCGGTCTTCGACGACCCGCTGGCGCAACTGGCCGAGACGGAGGCGCGCGAGCGCGCCGAGAAGGCCGAGAAGGAAGGCAAGGCGGACCTCGAGAAGAAGCCCGAGGAGCCCGGCGATGCCGAAGGTGACGCGAAGTCCTGAGTTTCCGGGCCTCGCCCGAAGCTGTGGATAGGGTCAAGCCCCTTCTCGTGACTTGTGGATAACCCGCGAAAGCGCTGATGGATAAGCGTTTCCGCGGGTTTTCCCGTATTCGGGGCCGCGCACACTGGCGACATGACCACGCTCACGCGGAACCACGGACCGATGCTGCATCCTCGAATCACGGTGCTGGTGCGCCGAAATGGCGCTGTTCAGCTCGGCTGGGATCCGAGTACCGCGGTCATCCTGCAACCACCCGGCCCCGCCGAAGCGATGCCCGCCTTCCTGCGGCTGCTGGACGGCATGCGCACCCAGCCCGAGATCCTGTGGCAAGCCAGGGCATTGGGCTTCGACGGCGAGGCCACCCAGTCCCTGCTCGATGAGATGGCGTCCGCGGGCCTGCTGGCGCACGACGAACCACGCTCGCGACTGCGCACCGTGCGGGTGCACGGGCGCGGGCCACTGTCCGATGCGCTGGCGGAGGGCCTGCGCCGGATCGGCTTGCGCCCCAGCCGTTCCAGCGAACGTGACACTGCCGAGCCGCGGGATGGCATACCCGAATTCGCGCGACCGGACCGGCCGGAACTGGTGGTGCTGGCCGATGCCTTGGTGCCGGATCCGGCGCTGGTGGCGGAGTTCATGGAGTACGGAGTTCCGCATTTGCAGGTGCGGATGCGGGACGGGCGCGGGGTGGTCGGCCCGCTGGTGCTGCCCGGCGAGACCAGCTGTCTGCGCTGTGCCGATCTGCACCGCTGCGATCGAGATCCGGACTGGCCGCACCTGAGCGCGCAGCTGCTGGGCCGGGTCGGCTACGCCTCCACCGCGGGCATCGCCGCCGCGACCGCACTGGCATTGCAGGAGGTCGAGACCATTGCGCACGGCAGCGCGGAACACCCACCCGCCACCCTGAACACGACCCTCGAATTGGATCTGGATTCTCCGCACATCGATCACCGTCCGTGGCCGGTACATCCGAATTGCGGCTGCCTCCAAGGCGAAAATAGCGAAAACGAGTGGGTGTGATGGATACCACTACCGCCCGCCACCTCCGAGAACACCCGATTCCCATGGCGCACCGTCTGGGACATCGGCATGATGGGAACGTGTCAGAGATTGTGAGCAAGCGCTCCTCCCGCAATGCCAAGTTGGCCAAGATTCCACTCGGCATCGCGGGACGGGCGGCCGTGGGATTCGGCCGCAAACTGGCCGGGGGCGACAAGCAGGAAATCAATGCGGAACTGAATCAGAAGGCCGCGGAACAGCTGTTCGCGGTGCTCGGTGAGCTCAAGGGCGGGGCCATGAAGTTCGGGCAGGCGCTGTCCGTCATGGAGGCCGCGGTGCCGGAGGAATTCGGCGAGCACTACCGCGAGGCGCTCACCAAATTGCAGGCCGCCGCGCCGCCCATGCCCGCCAAGGACGTGCACAGGCAGCTCGATCAGCAGCTGGGAACCGGCTGGCGGCAACGCTTCCGGGAGTTCGACGACTCCCCCACCGCCTCGGCCAGCATCGGCCAGGTGCACAAGGCCGAATGGTCCGATGGGCGCATTGTCGCGGTGAAGGTGCAGTACCCGGGGGCGGACGACGCGCTGCGCGCCGATCTCAAGACGCTCAACCGCATGGCGGGCATGATCGGCGCGATGATTCCCGGCGCGGATGTGAAGCCGGTGCTGGCCGAAATCAGCGAGCGCACCGAGGAAGAGCTGGACTATCGCATCGAGGGTGGGCATCAGCGGCAGTTCGCCAAGGCCTTCGACGGGCATCCGCGTTTCCTGGTGCCGAAGGTGGTGGCCAGTGCGCCGAAGGTGATCGTCACCGAGTGGCTGGACAATGCCACCCCGGTCTCGAAGATCATCCAGCAGGGCAATGCGGATCCGGCGGGCACCGTCGAACTGCGCAATCGCGTCGCCGGGCTGATGGGTGAATTCCATTTCAGCTCACCGTCGATCGCGGGCCTGCTGCACGCCGACCCACATCCCGGCAATTTCATGATGCTCGAGGACGGCCGCCTCGCCGTCATCGACTACGGTGCGTGCGCGCCGCTGCCCAATGGCTTCCCGCCGATCCTCGGGCAGATGGTGGCATTGGCCGTCGAGGAGCGCTTCGACGAGCTCACCGCCCTCATGCACGACCACGGCTGGGTCATCCCCGGTAAGACGGTGAGCCATCAGGAGCTTCAGGATTACCTGCGCCCCTTCACCGATCCCATCCAGACCGAGACCTTCCACTTCACCCGCCGCTGGATGCAACGGGTGGCGGGCAAGGCCACCGATATCTCCGCCCCGGAGATGAAAACCGCTCGAGCCCTCCAGCTTCCCGCCGAGCACGTCATGATCTTCCGCGTACTCGGCGGCTCGATCGGCATCTGTGCTCAGCTCGACGCCGAAATGCCGTTCATGAAGCTCATGCAGGACTGGGTGCCCGGCTACTCCGAGTACCGGACCGCCAGCTGAACACGAGGTAGACCACCACACCGGTCAAGGCCGTCATGGTGACCCCGCTGCCCAGCAGCAATCGCAGGTCAGCGGGGAAAGCCTGGTAGAGACCGGGTGTCAGGATCGGGAGCAGGCCCGCGGTGAGCGCCGCCGTCGCGGTGATCAGCACCCGATCCGAGCTCAGGTCCACCCGATCGAACATGCCCAGCCCCGCCACGATGATCATGGCGAAGGCAATGGCGGCGGTCCCGCCCACCACCGGCCCGGGCAGCGAGTTCACGATTCGCCCGATCGGCGCGAAAAACGCTGCCACCGCGAGCAATACGCCGGTCAGGGCGGTGACATAGCGGCTGCGCACATCGGTGAGCCGGATGAGCCCGATATTCTCCCCACTGGTCACCATGGTCGGCCCGCCGAGCACTCCGGACAGCAGCGAAGACACCGCATCCCCGCGAATGGTGCGCCCCACCGTCACTCCGGTATCGATCTGCTTGCCAACGACTTCCGCGTTCAGGACCGTCTGCCCGGTCGCTTCCGCCATCGAACCGAGCCCGAATACCAGCAGCGGAACCGCCGCCAGCAGATCGAAATGTGGTGTGCCGAACGGAAACAACTCCGGCGTCTGCACCAGCGCCGACCCGGATTGCAGATGGAAGCGCCCGATAGCGGCCGCAACAGCTCCACCGACCGCCATGCCGAGCAGCACCGACAAGCGCCGCCACCCCACGGGCAGCACCCGGTGCAGCACCACGGTCGCCCCGATGGTCACACCCGCGAGCCCCACCGCCCACATCGGCGTCGACCCGCCCGACCCGGCGATCAATCCACCGGCCACCTTCACCAGATTCACGCCGATGACCACGATCATGCAGGCCATCACCACGGCGGGCAGCCGCGTCACGAATCGCCGGGCCACCGGCACCAGCGCGACCCCCGCCACCGCCGTAATGATCACCGCCCCACTGGCAGTGGCCGGATTCGATTCCTGCGCAATCTGAATGAACAGCACCACCGCCGCTCCACCCGGCAGCATGACGAAGGGCAGCCCCGCCCCGAGCCCGAATCGCCCACTGGATTGCAAGATCGTCCCGACGCCACAGCACAGCAGCACCGCACTCAAGAGCGCCCGAGCACTCGAATCATCCAGATGCAGACTGCGACTGATCAATAACACCGAAGCGATCGGCGTCGCCGCCATCACGACCAGATGCTGCACCGCCCCAGCCAGCATGCGCCCGACCGGCGGCACCTCGTCCACCGGATGTACGCCCGCAGCAGATCCCGGGGTGGTGGCCTCGAGGTTCGCGGTGCTCATCGGCCCTCCAGCCACGGGATGTCTTCGGCGGCATAGCGGTAGGCGCGGAAGATGGCGTTGGAGAGGCCGGGGAAGACCTGGGCAGTGTCGGGGTCCGGGTATTCGGTGAAGGAGGGCACCACGTATTCCCAGCAAATCTGCTGCGCGGGAGTCACTTCGAAGATTCGTCCGAAGGCGGCTTCGGTGATGAGGGTATTGCCGTTGGGGAGGCGCTGGGCTCCGCCCATGTAGGGGGTGAAGAAGGACTCACGGTGGGGATCCTGGTATTTCCAGGTGATTTCGCCGGTGGTCGCGTCGAGTTCGATCACTCGGCTGTAGGTGACGGATTCGCCGGTGCGGAAGGTGCCATTGTCGAAGATCAGGATCTTGTTGTCGCCCACCGGCGTTGCGTGATGCTGCTGCGCGACGGTCGAGCGATCGGCGAGCTTCGTGTACTCGCCGGTGCGACGGTCGATGAGGATGACCGCCGAGACGCTGCGCAGACTGGCCACGACGGTGTGCTCGTCGAGCGGGTACACGCTATTGATCAAGGGCCAGTGTTCGCGCCAATAGTGCGGCTGTAGACCGAATTCCGCGGGATTCAGGTGCTCGAACGCCTTCCACTCCCAGAGGGGCGTGCCGTCGGCGGCTACCTCGCGAATGGTGTCGGCCCAGACGATGCCGTCGGCTTCGGTGCCCGGTACGCCGCCTTCGACGCGTGCGGCCGCGGCACCGGTCAGGGGTTCGACGGCGGTGTAGAGGATGCGGCCGTCGTCGTAGTGGTGGGCGTCATGATGCTGGAGGTCGTCGCGGAATTCGCTGAGCAGCACGCCCTTCGGGTCGTATTTGCCCATCGAGCCGCCGCTGTACTTGCGCCACATGGCGAACAGCGGCGGAATCGCCAGGGTCGCACCGTTGTAGGCGAGTACGCCGTCGGCCAGAATCCGCGCATGCCGACCCGGGCGGTGCGGCAGGTTCCACCGGTGCACCGATTCGCCCTTCACATCCACCAGGTCCACCAGGCCGCGCCCGGCCAGCGGCGCGTACAGCGTGTAGCCGGGCGAGACCAGCTCCGGGTCACTATCGATCAGTCCGGTGCCCCGGCGCTTGAGCGTGTTCTGCTCCACCACATCTCCTAAACATTCAGTGATACTGAATATTCAGTAGGATGGGTCACGGGAGAAGACTTCGGTTCACCGTGACGTTAAAGCTGGGTTTCAGACCATTCGCCCCGATAATGAGGCCGGACGGAGAGGCTGGGTGTGCAGAACGAGGCGACGCAGGGACAACGCTGGCAGCGGCTGGGCGATGTGGTGCACCATCGGCGGCTCACCGCCAAGCTGACCCTCGCGCAACTGGCCGAGCAGACCGCGCTGTCGCAGTCCTTCCTCAGTCAGCTGGAGAACGGGCGGACCAATACCAGCCTGCGTTCACTCCAGCGGATCGCCGACGCCTTGCAAACCACGGCCACCGAACTGCTTTCGGAGGCCGACACCGCGCCGAGCGACGTGGTGGTGCGTGCCGGTGACGACACCGGCCTCACCCAAGCCGAACGCGATGGCTCGGTGCGCTCCCTCGTACACGGCGGCCGCGACCTTCGAGCCCTCGAGTTCACCGGCGGCAAGGACCGCGGCGAACGCGAATTCGCCCATGACAATGATGAATTGATCTATGTGGTGCGCGGCGCGATCACGGTCGCGAGTTCGGACGAGGAGATCACCCTGTCCACCGGCGACACCTACTACTGCGCAGCGGGAACGAAGCACCGCTGGTGGGCGCACACCGATGACACCGTCACCCTCATAGTGGCGGTCGCCGACGGAATGGCCGTGCGCCGCCGCCCGCACCGGCCGCGCGCCTGACCCGCGACACCGCGAATCTCCCTCAGACGCAAAACAACCCGCTTACCGACGAGGTAAGCGGGTTGTATGCGTTCATGGCCCCCGGCGCTCAGGCCGGTCATGCCACCGCGACCTTGCGTGGGCGACCACGCGGGCGCTTGCGGGCGATCACGACACCCTGGTCGAAGATCTCACCGCCCCAAACACCCCACGGCTCAGCGCGATCGATCGCGGCGGACAGGCAGCCCTGCCGGATGGGGCAAGCCGCGCACAGCGTCTTGGCCTCTTCCAGCTGGGCAGGGCTCTCGGCGAACCACAGATCAGGGTTGCCGTCTCGGCAAGGCAGGGACATGGTGACTCCCCGGCGGATGCGGGTAGTCGGGGCCACGGTGTTGCGGCATGTCATGCGGTCACGGATAACCGGGGTAGACACGTCGTGCTCCTTCAGCTCGTGCAGCGGTCGTTTCTTGTGGAAGTACTGCATTTGTCTTCCGCGAAACCGGTGCCGCCGGCTGAGGGGCCGGGGATAAAACTATGGCCACGGTTTCGCTTCGAGGCGATCCGTGGCCAGAAGGTCTGGGAGTTGTCCCTTACCTGAGTCGACTTCGGTGTCGACTACTGATCACGGTCGCTGGGGGGTGGGTCGGGCGGAGGCGGGCTGCCCGCAGTTCTGCCGGGTTGTGTCCGGTTTCGACTGCGAAGGCGTCGGTAGCCGCATAGGCGAATACCGGGTGCCAGCCGCCGTTGGGCTTGTCCTGCTTGATCACGATCTGCTCTGTCGCTTGGGATTTGGTTGCAAAACCCATAAGAACAAGATCGCGCTCGACGCGGGACAGACGAATCCCCTGCTGCATGGCTGCGAGGATCCCCCGGGAGGCGGACATGACGTTCACAGCACTCGCCGTCGCCAAATCGCCGGTACTACCGGTAATCGAGATGTTCACTGCGTTGCTCATCGGTCTGCCTCCCTCCTGTACTCGTTGCTGGATCGGTTTATATGCGCGCCGGGATGTCCTCCCGAGTGCATGAGACCACCCTAGGGAGATATACGAATGCGCACAACCTATTTTTGACCAGCGGTTTTGGGGGGTTGCGTAGTTCACATCGAGGGCCATGGCGTGAGCCCGTTCAGCCGTTGTCGCGGGAGCGGACGATGGCGAGGACATCCGCCCCGTACGTCTGCAACTTCTTGGCTCCGATGCCGGGGATGGCGACCAAGGCGCGATCATCGGCCGGGCGCTGTTCGGCAATGGCGGTCAGCGTGGTGTCGCTGAAGACCACGAAGTGCGGGACCTTGAGCTCGTCGGCCTTCAGCTTGCGCCAGTCGTGCAGCGCCGAGAGCAGCGCGGGATCGATATCGGCGGGGCAGCGTGAACAGCGGCCGAGCATGGTGGCCTGGGTATTGAGCAGCGGCTTGCCGCAGACCCGGCAGGTGGGGTGCACACGCTTGGGGCCGCGGCGATCGGTGGTGTGCTTGGCAATTCGCGAGGCGGGTGATTCCTCGGGTACCAGGCCGACCAGGAAACGGGAGCGGCGGCGAACCTTGCGCCCGCCCTCGGAACGGGCGAGGGCCCAGGACAAGTGCAGATGCTCGCGGGCGCGGGTGACGCCGACGTAGAGCAGGCGGCGTTCCTCCTCCAGAGCGGCCTCGTCGGAAACCGTTCCGTCCGGGCCGAGTACGTGCTGGATGGGCAGGGTGCCGTCGGCCAGGCCGACCAGGAACACCGCATCCCACTCCAGACCCTTGGCCGCGTGCAGCGAGGCGAGGGTGACGCCCTGCACGGTCGGTGGGTGCCGGGCCTCGGCGCGGGCGGACAGCTCGCGGAGCAGGCCGGTGAGATCGAGTTCGGCGTCGTGGCCGGTGAGTTCCTCGGTGAGGGCGACCAGCGCCACCAGCGAGGACCAGCGCTCGCGGGCTTGGACGCCGACGGGCTCCTCATTGGTCAGGCCCAGGCGTGCCAGCACCGCGCGCACCAGGGTGACCAGGTCCGCGCCGCGGGCATCGGGCAGGTCGTCGCGGGCCGCGGCCTTGCGTAGCTCCTGCACGGCCTGGCGCACGTCGGCGCGCGCGAAGAAGCCCTCGCCGCCGCGCACCTGGTAGGGGATGTCGATCTCGGTGAGGGCCTGCTCGTACGCCTCGGACTGGGCGTTGATGCGGTAGAGAATCGCGATTTCGGATGCGGGAGTGCCGTTTCCGAGGAGCTTCTTCACGATGCGAGCGACGGCGGCGGCCTCGGCGGGCTCGTCGTCGTATTCGGCGAAGTCCGGTTCGGGGCCGTCGGCGCGCTGGCCGATGAGTTGCAGGCGGGTGCCCGCGATGCGGCCGCGCGCCGCGCCGATCACCCGATTCGCCAGGGAGACGACCTGCGGGGTCGAGCGGTAGTCGCGTTCCAGGCGCACCACGGTGGCGTCCGGGAAGCGGCGGGAGAAGTCGAGCAGGAAAGTCGGGCTGGCTCCGGTGAAGGAGTAGATGGTCTGGTTGGCGTCGCCGACCACGGTCAGATCGTCGCGATCGCCGAGCCAGGCGTCGAGCACGCGCTGTTGTAGCGGAGTGACGTCCTGATATTCGTCGACGACGAAGGAGCGATAGCGGCCGCGGAACTCGTCCGCGACGGACTGATAGTCCTCGAGCGCGGCGGCGGTGTGCAGCAGTAGATCGTCGAAGTCCAGGAGCAGGCCGTCAGACGTGGTCTTGAGCGATTCATACGCGGAGTACACCGCCGCGACCTTCGACGCCTCGAACGGCGCATCCCGTTGCAGGCGGGCCACGGTCGTCGCGTAATCCTCCGGCGCGATGAGCGTGCCCTTCGCCCATTCGATTTCGCTGGTCAGATCGCGCAGCGTATCGGTATCGGTGGGCAGCCCCGCACGCCCCGCGGCCTGCGCCACAATCGGGAACTTGCGATCGATCAACCGCCACGGCACATCCCCGACCACCTGCGGCCAGAAGTATTTGAGCTGCCGCAATGCCGCGGCATGGAAGGTACGGGCCTGCACCTGCCCGGCCTCACCCCCCAGCCCCAGCGCCCGCAGCCGATTCCGCATCTCCCCCGCGGCCCGCGCCGTGAACGTCACCGCCAACACTTGATCAGCCCGAACATGCCCAGCCGACACCAAATGCGCGATCCGATGCGTAATCGTCCGCGTCTTACCCGTCCCCGCCCCCGCCAGCACACACACCGGCCCGCGCGGAGCCCGCACGGCCGCCGTCTGCTCAGCATCGAGCCCGTCGAGCCGAAGCCCAGCCTTGGTCGTCGCGGCAGTCACGCGCACCATCATGACAGTGCCCCCCGACACCCCACCCCACCCACGGCGCGCCGCCCCGCCGAATCGCCGCCACGCGGCCTGCGAGCGGGAGGTGCGTGGGCGGGATAGCGTGCCCCGGTGGTGAATGAGACGTCTGCCGAGGGCAATGCCACCCATGAGCGGCATGCGAGTTGGATGGAGTTGTTCTTCGACCTCGTGGCGGTCGCGGGAATCGGGCAGTTGACGCATCTGTTGCATCGAGGCCCGTCGCTGGGGGATTTTGGGCTGTATGTGGTGCTGTACCTGGCCTTTTGGATGGTTTGGGCGAGCATCACGATGTACGGGAATATCGCGCGGGATCACACGAAGCTGCCGTTCATGCTGGCGGCCATGCTCGGGCTGGGGGTGATGGCGGCGGCGGTCGCGGGGATTCCGGAACGGCATGCGACGGCGTTCGCGGCCATTTTCGTGATCGTGCGGATCGGGTCGGATCAGATCTTCGGGCGCGGGCGGATCGTGGTCGACTGGCCGACCGTGCAGCTCGGCGCCGGAACGCTGCCGTGGGTCGTGTCACTGTGGGTGGGTGAGCCGGGGAAGTATTGGCTGTGGGCGGCCGGTATGGCGATCGATCTGTGGGTGATGTTCGCGGTCAGCGGCGAACTGTTCCTCGAGAACGCGCAGAAGCGACTCGACAACCGGCTGGAGCAGTTGAGCCGCAAGATCACTATCGATCCCGATCGGGTGCCGAAATACAAGGCCCTGCGCGCCGATCCGGCGCACCTCGGGGAACGGCTCGGCCTGTACGTGATCATCGTGCTCGGCGAGGGCATCATCGCGGTCATCAATGCCGTGGGCGGCGTCGCCTGGGATGCGAAGGTACTGGGGCTCGGGTTCGCGGCCTTCGTGATTCTCGCCGGGCTGTGGGCGCTGACCCTCATGTACGGATTCGTGCCGCGCCTCATGGGCGAGACCGATTTGCCCAGAAGCCTTCCCTGGCAGCACATCATGCTCGGCCACTGCGGCCTCACCGGCGCGATCGCCACCCTCGCCGCAGGCCTGGGCCTGGCCATCGACCACGCCGAAGGCCACCTGACCACCGGCATCGGCTGGGCGCTCTGCGGTGGTGCCGCAGCCTATTTCCTGATCACCGCCCTCGCCGGCGCACGCAGCGGCGCAGGCTGGCGCTGGACACTGATCTGGCCCCTCCCCTGCGCACTCATAGCCGTAATCCTCGGCGCGGCCAGCCCCCACCTCGGCGCACTCCCAATCGTGTGCGGCCTGACCGCCCTGGTCCTCTGGCCGCTGCTATGGGAGACCTGGTCAGCAGGCAAGTGGCGCACCAACTCCCGCCCCGCCCGCCCCCACCGCACTCCCCACCGCGAATCCTGAAGCGCAACAAGATCAAGGAGCGATGGCGGCGCGGAATCCGGACATTTTCCGCCACCACTGCTCCCTCACCGAATGCCGTGGCGGCGCGGCTCGCGAAGAGTCCTCGGGCTCTCGGAGCTGTGCGGCGGCAGGTGCCCTCCGCCTTCGAAACCCCGAATCCTGAAGGCTCACAAGGTCAGGGAGCACTCATGGCGTCGAATCAGCGTGTCACCCGCAACCACTGCTCCCTCACCGAATGCCGAGGCGGCGCGATTCGCGAAGAGTCCTCCGTGCCTCGGAGCTGTGCGGCAGTAGATGTCCTCCACCGTCGAATACGGGCGCACTTGCGGCGGTTCGTCAGGCGCGGTCGCGGAGGCGGCGGAGGGCTGTGGTGAATTGGGGGGTTTGGGTGGATAGGGGGGCGAAGAAGGCTTTGTCGCAGGATTCGACTGCTACTACTGCGCGGTTGGCTAGGGCTGCACCGGCTTTGGTGGGGATCAGGGATTTGGCGCGGCGGTCGGTGGGGTGGCCTCGGCGTTCCAGGAGGCCTTTTTGTTCGAGGGTGCGTAGGACCTGGGAGGTCATCATGGGGTCGGTGGCGGCTTGGGTGGCTAGGTCGCGTTGCATGACGGGGGCGCCGCCCGATTTGCCGGTGAGGTAGGTCAGGGAGGCTAGGAGGACGAATTGGACGTGGGTGAGGTCGAAGGGGGCTAGGGCGGCGCGGATGGCCGCCTGCCAGCGGTTGGTCACCTGCCAGAGCAAGAGGCCGGGGCTTTCGTCGGCGTGCTCGTAGCCGGTCGCCAATCCCGAGGCGGCGTCGGAGGGTTCGGATCCGGTTGCCAATCCCGGGGCGGTGTCGGAATGTTCGGATCCGGTTGCCAATCCCGCGGCGGTGTCGGAATGTTCGGATCCGGTCGCCAATCCCGCGGCGGTGTCGGAATGTTCGGATCCGGCGCTTTGCTCGGGTGTGGCGCTTTCCTCGGCGGCATGGTGGGCGGTCACCGGCCGACCATAGCTCGGGAGATGATGGCGTAATCGTGGGCGGTCAGTTCGATCAGGCCGCGGCGTAGGACGATGCCCCAGTTGGGGGTGCTGGTGAGGTCGAGGTCGGCGCGGAGGTCGTCGATGGGGGTTTGGCGGGCGGCGGGGTCGTAGGTGACGGCGCGTCGCCAAGGGCGGAAGCAGCCGCCTTGGTCTTCGGCTTGCCAGGCGGGGCGGTCGTCGATGGTGGCGAGGGCGGTGAAAGCCTTGATTGGGTCGCCTTCTCGCATGCCGGTTCTGGGCGAGTAGTAGACGAGGCCGTCGCCCGCTCGCATGCGTTCCATTGCGGCGCGTTTGCCGTGATTGGCCTGGGCGATACCGAGTTCCATGCCGCGGTGTACGTGGTCGCGGGAGACGACGGCCAGCCAGTATTTGCCGCTCATGCCCGCACCGCCTCGGCGGCGGCGACCAGCGCGGTCAGGTCGGGCTGGGCGGACTTGGCCAAATCGGCTCCCATGATCTTGGTCCAGAACCAGCGCAGCGGGCCGTCAATGCCGACCTGCACGGAGACCGTGGTGCGGTCACCGGTGGCGACCTGGTGGGCGAAGGTCAGGCGGGCGCCGATGAGCTTGGACACGTCCACGAATTCGGTGTCGGTGAGCTTCTCCACGACGAACCCGACCTTCGGGCCGCCCTTCGGCTTGAGGGTGCCGGTCGCGCCCTGAACGAACGGGCCGTCGAGCTTCACCCATTCGGTGTCCTGGTTCCATTCGGGCCAGGTGGCCATATCGGCCCATTTGCCGAAAAAGGCCTCGGGAGCTGCGGTGGAAGTGGCGGTTGCGGTGGCGATGATGTTCATAGATTTAGTATGCGCGCATACTATGTACCCGTCAACCCCGGGAACACGATCAGCAGAGAGGGCGTTGCACGATCCGTGACTGCAACCGACCTGACCATGTACTCGACCACCTGGTGCGGCTACTGCCGCCGGCTCCGGACCCAGCTCGACGAGGCCGGGATCACCTACGAGGTGATCGATATCGAAGACCATCCCGAGGCCGCCGAGTTCGTCGGCAGTGTCAACAATGGCAATCACGTGGTGCCGACGCTGAAGTATCGCGATGGCTCCACCGCCACCAATCCGAGCCTCGCGCAGGTGAAGCAGGCGCTCGCCGCCCTCGGCTGAGCCAGTCTCGAATAAAGAAAGCCGCGCACCGGTAGCTACCGAGTGCGCGGCTTATTGCTGTCCGGATCAGCCTTCGGCAGCCCAGGATTCGACAATGGTGCGGGCGATCGAGATGGAGCCCGGCAGCAGCAGGCGGGCATCGGGGTCACTCCCCCACGACCCGGCCGCCAGCGCCGCGCGCACCTCGGCACGGGTGAACCAGTAGGCCTCGGCGATCTCGCCGTCATGGAAGGTCACCGTCCGCTCCGGATCCGCGACCGCCGAGAAACCCAGCATGAGCGAACGCGGGAACGGCCAGGGCTGACTGCCCAGGTAGCGGATATCGGTGACATCGAGACCGACCTCTTCCTTCAGCTCGCGTTCGACGCAGCGCTCCAGGGATTCGCCCGCCTCCACGAATCCGGCCAGCAGCGAGAACAGGCCCTTCGGCCAGGTGTGCTGACGGGCGAGCAGGACGCGGTCTCCGCCATCGTGGACGAGGCAGATGATGGCGGGATCGATGCGCGGGAATTCCTCATGGCCAGCCTCGCTGGTGCGGGACCAGCCGCCATTCGTGGCCACGGTCGGGGTGCCGTCACCGGAGCTGAAGTGGGCCTTGTCGTGCCAGTTCAGCAGGGCGATGGCGGTGGAGAGCACGCCGGTGCCGAAATCGTCGAGTTCGAGGGTGGTGCCGAAGGCGCGCAGGTCGGCCAGGTTGCCTTCGATGTCGTTGTCGCGCACCGCCCACAGGTGGGTGTCGCCGTCGACGCCCAGGAACACGGCTTCGGCTGCGCGTTCGGAGGCGAGGCTGATCGCCTCCTCCAGCACCACCGTATTGCCGTCGACGCGCACCTGACCGCGCTTGTTCATGCGCAGCAACTTGGCTTGCGCCCAGCCCTCTTTCAGGGCCTGCTCATCCGCGCGGAGGTGTTCCGCTCGATGGAGCGTGGAACGGGACAGCACCGGGACCGCATTCAGCTGAAACTCAGACACAGATCGAGACTAGCCGGACGGCCCGCCGCGCCTCGGCGGCAACGCGGGGTCAGGGCTGCACGTGGCGGAGATAGAGGAGTTTGTCGGAGGATTCGAGGGCATCCACTTCGGGTTCCCCAACGCGAATGAGGGTGCCGCCGCGCACCACGCCCAGGACGATGTCGCGCAGGTGGCGAGGGGAGCCGCCGACTTCCTCCTGCTCCACCTCGCGTTCGGCGATGGCGAAACCGGCTTCCGGAGTGAGCAGGTCTTCGATCATGTCGACCACGCTGGGGGTGGTGGTGGCGATGCCGAGCAGGCGGCCCGCGGTCTCGGAGGAAACGACCACCGAATCCGCGCCGGACTGGCGTAGGAGATGGGTGTTCTCGGCCTCGCGGACGGCGGCGGAAATCCGTGCCTTGGGGTTGATCTCACGCGCGGTCAGGGTGACGAGCACGGCGGTGTCATCGCGATTGGGGGCGATCACGATGGCCGAGGCGCGCTGAACTCCGGCCAGCCGCAGCACATCCGAGCGCGTGGCCGAGCCCTGCACCGTGACCAAGCCCGCATTGGCGGCGGTCTCCAGCACCTGCGGGTCGGTGTCGACCACGACTATGTCGCTGGGCTGGACGCCGTCGCCGAGCATGGCGTCGACCGCGGTGCGGCCCTTGGTGCCATAGCCGACGACCACGGTGTGATTACGCACGCTGTGCCTCCATCGCTGAATCTTGAAAGCCTGCCGGGACCGTTCGGTCAGCACCGACAGGGTGGTGCCGACCAACACGATGAGGAAGAGGATCCGCAGCGGCGTGACGACGAGAATATTGACCAGCCGCGCCTCCGATGTCACCGGAGTGATGTCGCCGTAGCCGGTGGTGGAGAGCGACACCGTCGCGTAGTAGGCCGCGTCCAGTAGCGACATCTCCTCGCGGGCATTGTCGTGATAGCCGTTGCGGCCGAAGTACACCACCCCGGTGGCAACGGCCAGCAACAGCACCGCCAACAGCAGTCGCCGGGCCAGCGCGGTCCAAGGACTGGATTGCGCGGTCGGCACACGCAGAACCCCGACCAGTGCGAAGTCCGGCCGGTCGGTCAGCTTGGCCAACCCTCGTGATGAATCACCGAACATGCGAATCACCGGACATTTCAGTGAAGTCAAACGCTGCTAGCTGCGGCACAGGGTCGGAGCGTACCGCCCGAACCACCCAAATGCCTTGTCGCCCGCCCGCGCGCCGACCAAGCGGCTGAACCGAGTCCCCTCGGCACTTCCGTCGAAGCGCTCAGCGAATCGAGTCCGGCGGGAGCGACTCCCGGTCCGGCGGCGGCTCGAAATCCGGCGGCGGGAAGTCGTCATACGGCGCAGCGGCATTCGCGGTCGGCCTGGATGCTGCGCCGGAGGACAGTGGTGCTGCGGGGGACGACTCGGGGTTCAAAGGCGGTACTCCGCCGATGCCCTCAGCGAATCGGGTCCGGTGGGAGCGATTCGGGGTCCGGGGGCGGCTCGAAGTCCGGCGGAGGTGCGGGGGCGACGGGTTCGCGGGTCGGGTCGGCATTGTTGACGGGTTGCGGCGCAGCGGGATTGGGGTAGCGCAGGGACTCGACGTCGGTCGGCTCTGGTGGGCCCTGGTCGTCGGGGTCGGGCGGGTAGTCGTCGGCGGGTGGCGGGGGGACCGGGGGTGTGCGGGTAGGGGCGGCGGTGTGGATGAGGTGTTCCAGTTCGGCGGGGCCGGGGAGGTGGTCGGGGGAGATGGTGCGGGCGGTGCGGACGTAGTGGAAGGCGGCGGTGGTACGGGACAGGAGGTCAGATTCGGGGAGGCCTGTGCGGGTGGCTTCGAGGCGGGCCCAGGCGAGGCGGTAGACGGCCAACTGGATGGAGACCGAATCCTCCTCGGCGGCAGAGGGTTCTGCGCCGGTCTTCCAGTCGACGACGACGTAGGTGTCGTCGGGGTTGCGGAAGACGGCGTCCATGCGGCCTCGGATTACGGTGCCTGCCAGGGTGGTTTCGAAGGAGACTTCCACCTCGATGGGGTTGCGGTCGGCCCATTGCGAGGCGAGGAAGGATTCTTGGAGGCGCATGAGGTCGGCGTCTTTGTCGGTGCTGTCCTCCGCGCCGGGGAGTTCTTCGAAGCCGAGCAGGCGGGTGCCTGCGAACCAGCGTTGCAGCCAGGCGTGGAAGGCCGTGCCTCGGCGGGTGAATGGGCTCGGCGGGTATGGGAGTGGGCGGCGCAGGCGGGCAGCTAGTTTCGCGGGATCGGCGCGCAGGTCGACCAGGGCGGTGGCGGCCAGCTGGCCGGGGAGCTCGACCTCGCGGACGGACTGTTCGGCGGCGAGGTGCTCGGCGATCAGGGCGTCCACGTCGGTGGCCCAGCCCTCGGGGTCCTCGTCGGGGTCGGGGTCCGATTCCTCTTCGGTGCCACCGAATTCGGGGCCGAAGTCGAATTCGGCCTGGCGGGGGCGGGATTCGGCGTGCAGGTCGACGAGTGCGGATTTGACCAGAGTCGCACCCTCCTCGACGAATTCGCGGCGGGAACCGAGCGGGTCGCGGGGCCAATAGGCGGTTTGCGGGTTGTCGGTGAAGGGGTTGGCGGTATCAGGCTCGGGCGGATCGTCCCAGCGGTCGATGCGGACGCCACGGGACAGGGCGGAGCCCGGCACCTCGGCTGCCTGCTTGAGCTCGAGCAGGAAGTCGGAGGGGCCCTTGGGTTTCGAGCCGGTCTCCGCCCACCAGTGCGCCGAGACGAACAGGGCGCGCTCGGTGCGGGTCAGGGCCACGTAGAACAGGCGGCGGTCCTCGTCGAGGCGGCGGCGGGCCAGGGCCTTCTTGTGCTCGTCGAGGGCGCGTTCGAGGTCGGCGCGGTCGTAGATGTCCTCGAGGTCGAGGACGGGGACGCCGTCGGTGGCATCGTCCTGTTCGCGGTCGCCGCGCAGGTGGGTGGGGAGTTCGGCGAGAGCGCCCATCCACGTGGTGGTTCCGGTGCCGGAGGGGAAGGTGCCCTCCACCACGTGCGGGACCGCGACCACCTCCCATTCCAGGCCCTTGGCGGCGTGCACGGTGAGGATCTGGACGCGGTCGTGCGCCACCTCCACCTCGCCTTGTTCCAGGCCATTCTCGACTTCCTCTGCGGCGGAAAGGAAGTCGAGCAGACCGGACAGCGAGGAGCGGTGATCGGCGGCGTAACCGGCCACCACATCGGAGAAGGCGTCCAGGTGTTCGCGCCCCGCGGCGGCCACCGCGCGCCGCGCCTGCGTCTCCACGCCGACGCCGATGGTGCGCTCCACATCGGCGACCAATTCCGGCAGCGGCTGCCCCGCACGTTCCCGGAGTGCCGACAATTCCTGGCCCAATGCCTCGATACGCGCGAAGCCCGGCACCGAATACTGGTCCGCCTCACCGGGATCCGCGATGGCATCACCCAATCCCGCCCGCTCCGACGGTTCCGGTGCGACCTCTCGCAAGGCCTCGTCCAGCGTGCCGGTATCGGTGATCTCCGCGTTCTGTCCGCCGGGCCGCCGGATCGACAACTCCCGCGCCCGCCGCGACAGCGCCGCGATATCGGCCACCCCGATGCGCCAGCGCGCACCCGTCAGAATGCGCATGGCCGCGCTACCCGCCGACGGATCCGCGATCAACCGCAGCGTGGCAACGATATCCGCGACTTCCGGGGTATGCAGCAGCCCACCCAGCCCGACGATCTCCACGGGTAACCCGTGCTCCCGCAATGCCTCCGCCAGCGGCGCGGCATCCGCATTACGCCGCACCAGCACCGCCGACGTGGGCGGGGCCTCTCCCGCGTCGGCCGCCGCCTCCCACTCCGCCGCGATCCGTTCCGCCAGCCAATCCCGTTCCTCAGCAACGGTTTCCGCCAATGCCAAGGCCACCACTCCAGCGGTGGCATCCGGCCGGGGACGCAGTGCATCCACGGTCACACCGCCACCCTGGGCGGCCTTGATCCGCAACGGATCCGCGACCAGATTCGCCAGATCCAGCGCCTCCGGCGGGTTCCGCCAACTGGTCAGCAACGGCAGAACCGGCGCGGGAACCCCTGGAGCCCAAGGGAAGTCGGTAGCGAACCGCGGCAGGTTGGCTGCCGAAGCTCCACGCCAGCCGTAGATCGACTGCATAGGATCACCCACAGCGGTAACCGCCAGCCGCTGCCTCGGCCGCCCCTCGGAGTCGCGCACGTCCTGCGACCGATCGGGTGACTGCGCGCCCTCGCCATCAGAGCCGGGACCATCGACTTCCGGCCGTCCCGAACCTCCGGCGGAGGTCGGCGCAGCGGCCGACGCCCGATCCGATGACTGCTCACCCTCACGATCAGAGCCGCGACCAGCAACCTCCGGCCGCGGCGAACCTCCGGCGGAGGTCGGCGGTGTGGCTGCGCCGAAGAGGGAGGAGAGGAGGATTCGTTGGGAGTGGCCGGTGTCTTGGTATTCGTCGAGGAGGACTAGGCGGAAGCGGTCTCGTTCTGCGGTGCCTACCTCGGGGTGGAGGGCGGTCAGGCGGGCGGAGAGGGACATTTGGGCGCCGAAATCCAGGGCGCCTCGGCGGCGGAGCTCTTGGGCCAGGCGGTCTACCAAGGGGAGTAGGGCGGTTCGCTCGTGCTGGACTTTGATGAGGTCTAGGAGGGCTTTTTTGGGGCCGCCTTTTTGTTTGGGGCCTGCGGGGAGGGTGTCTACGAGGCGTTCGAGTTCGATGTGGGCCGTGGCCAATTGGGCGGGGTCTACGAGGTGTTCGGCGAGTTGGCCCGAGATGGCCAGGACTGCTTCGGT
Organism: Nocardia sp. NPDC051030; assembly: GCF_040683015.1. Classification (NCBI taxonomy): domain Bacteria; kingdom Bacillati; phylum Actinomycetota; class Actinomycetes; order Mycobacteriales; family Nocardiaceae; genus Nocardia; species Nocardia sp. NPDC051030. The sequence goes on from NZ_JBFBCD010000004.1 coordinate 785,676, forward strand.
GACTCCTACGGGGCTGCGGTCGGTGTCGAGGTCGCCGTCCCAGGTGGAGACGACTCGGTAGGCGAGCTGCCAGAGCTGGGTTTGGGTGAGGAGGGTGGCGGTGGGTTCCACCGGGAGCAGGAGGCCGTATTCGGTGAGGAGGCGGCCCGCGTAGGAGTGGTAGGTGCTGATTTCGGGTTCGGAGCCAGTGAGGAGGGCGCGGAGACGGCCGGTGGGGTCGATATCGCGCAGCAGGGGGGCACCGGCGAGGCGCGCCAGGCGGGTGCGGATGCGAGTGGTGAGCTGCTGGGCGGCTTTTCGGGTGAAGGTCAGGCCCAGCACTTGTTCTGGTTCGACCAGGCCATTGGCGACCATCCAGACCACGCGGGCGGCCATGGTCTCGGTTTTGCCCGCGCCCGCGCCCGCCACGACCAGGGTGGGGCCGGGCGGGGCGGAGATGACGGCGGCCTGTTCGTCGGTGGGTGGCGGCAGGCCGAGCGCGTCTGCGAGTTGACGCGGCGTAAGCCCACCCGTCGCCCGACCACCGCCCCCCACCGAATCGCTACGCGATGCTGCATTCACTCGTCGGTCACCTGCCGCCCGGTGTCCTGCACGGGGCAGCTACCGGCGACCTTGCAGTGACGGCAGCCGTCATTGCGCATGGCCAGGTAGCTGGGGCCCTTGGAGGAGTCGGCGGCATCGTGGATGACCGTGCGCCAGAGGTCGATTCCCTCGGCGTCGAGGGGCGGCTGGGTGCGCTGGGTCGCGCCCTCCTTGGCATTGGGCTTGGCGACGTACACCAGGCGTGCGCCTCCGGGTTCGCCCTCGCCGAGCGCGCCCGCGGCGGCGGCCACCTGGTAGGTGGCGAGCTGGGCGTGCTCCTCGGCGGCCTGTTTGGAGATGGGCGTCTTGCCGGTCTTCACATCGACAATGACGAAGCGGCCCAGCGGATCTCGCTCCACCCGGTCCACCCGACCGCTGATTCGCACCGAATGCTCGCCCGGATTGCGCGGCGGCAGTACGCAATCCACCGGGACCTCGACGCCGATGGCGGTGAGTTCGTCGCGAGTATTGCGCAGCCAGGCCAGGAAGGTGTCGACCATGGTTTCGGTGCGGCGCAGCTCGGCGCGGGAATGCCAGTTCTCGCCGTCACGGGCGCTGGGGTCGACCTTCTTCCATGCCTTGACCAGCGCCAGCTTGACCTGCGATTCGGTGACCTGACCCGCCAGGGCCTGCACCAGGGTGTGTACGAGATTGCCCTTGAGGGCGTGCGGGTTCTCGCCGTCGCCGCCGCCGTGGCGTTCCAGGGCCCAGCGCAGGGGGCAGGTCTTGAGCTGCTCCACGGTGGAGGGGGACAGCGAGATGGAGCCGTCCTCGCTCACCCACAGCGGGTCGGTGGTGGACAGTTCGGCGGTGCCGTACCAGTCGTCGGGGTGCGCGCCGCGAACTCCCGCCTTGGCCAGCCGCGCCAGCTGCCGGGCCGCCCGCGCACGTCGCTCCGGCGTGGTCTCGGGATCGCATGCGGTGGCACGCAATTCGGCAATGAGCGCATGCATGGCCAGCGCCCGCCCCGGATCCACGGGCGGCGGAATCCGCCCGGGCTGACCATCCTCACCGTCTGCGTCGAGCTCGGCCAGGAACCGCGAAGGCACCAAATCCTGGTCACCCGTGACGGATTCGACCGCAGTCACCAGCAGTGACCGCCGCGCCCGACTACACGCCACCAGCAAAAGCCGCCGCTCCTCCGCGAGCAATGGCGCGGCCCGGCTCACCCGCTCCCCCGTACCTCCCACGCCCGCAAGCAGATCCACCAACTCCTCAACCCCCAGCAATGTCCCGCGAGGCCGCAGATCAGGCCAAATCCCCTCCTGCACAGCCGCCACCGCAACGGTGTCCCACTCCCGCCCGGCCGCCGCATGCGCACTGCAAATAGTCACCGCCTCCCCCGGATCGGTGACCGGCGCATTGTCCTGCGGAATCTCCTGCTGCTCCAGATATTCCACAAACCCTTCGGCCGTAGCCCGAGGCAGCCGATCCACATAAGCAGCCGCCGCCTCGAACAGCCCCACCACCGCGTCAAGATCCCGATCGGCCTGCATCCCGACCGCTCCCCCACGCTCGGACTGCCCCACCCACCTCCGTTCGAGGTTCGACCCGGTCCACACCGCCCACATCACATCCTCGAGCCCGCCGCCCTCCCGCCGCGACTTCCGAGCCCGCCCGATCGCCTTCAACACTCGCCGCAGTGGCGCGGCCTCCACCGGGGTAAGCCGCTCCAGAATCGCCCAATTCCCCGCCCCCACCAGCAGATCCCGCAAAATCTCCGCCGACGACCGATCCAAATCCGCGAATCGATCGAACCCCTCCCCATCCTCACCGATTTCCCCCCGCCACTCCCCGGACCGCCCCACCACACGAGCCGCCGCAGCACTGCCCCCGGCAGCCGCAACAGCTGCAGCCACACCTGCGTCGATCACGGACGCGGCACCGCTACCCGTAACAGCTTCCGAATTCTGCCCGGGGACAGTGGATTCACCCTGGGCGGTGGGTTCGTCGCCGTCTTCGTCGCTCGGGACGCGTTCGGGGTAGCCGAGTTCCAGGACGGTGCGGCGGATGCCGCGGCGGAGGCGGCGGAGGCTGATCTGGTCGGCACCGCCGAGGGGACCGGCGAGGAGGTCGAGGGCGTCGTCGGCGGTGAAGGGGATCGGGCGGGGGTTGCGGACTGCGGTGGGGTCTCCGGCGGTGACCGCGCGCAGGGCGAGCAGCATCCATGCGGCACCTCGGCGGCGAGCCAGGGGCACATCGGCGGGGGGCTGGCGGACTGGGACACCGGCGGCGAGCAGGGCGCGGCGGAGAGGGGCAAGGGAGAGGGGGACCGAGCGGACGATGACGGCCATGCGGGACCACGGGACGCCGTGAGTGAGGTGGGCTCGGCGCAGGTGGTCTGCGATGAGCGCGGCTTCCTTGGCCGGGGTGGTGAGAACCTGAACGCGCACTTCACCTTCCGACTGGGCGCGATCGGGGAACAGGTCGGCGGCGGTCAGGCCGTCGCGGTCGTCCTGTTCGTCCGGGGCAGGTTCGAATTCCCGCAGGAACTCCGCCGGGTCGCCGGGGTGGGGCGCGATCTCACGGAGGAAATCTGTTGTGGGGGTGGTGGTTTGGAGGTCGTTGGGCGGGGTGCGATGGGGGGCGAGCCCGGGGAGGCGAGAAGTGATGCGGGCGGCCACTTCCTGGATGGGGAGGGGGCTTCGGTGGTTGTGGCGGAGGATGATTCGGCGGGCGGGTGGGGTGTCGGGGTCGAGGGCAAAGCGGGAGTCTGCGCCTCGGAAGGTGAAGATGGATTGGTCTGGGTCGGCGGCGAGGATTGTGGTGGCGGGGCCGCCGCCTATCGCGCGGATCAGTTGAGCGGCGTGAGGGTCGAGGTGTTGGGCGTCGTCTATGAGGAGGGTTTGGAGGCGGTTGCGTTCTGTGGCAAGGAGATCGGCGTCGAGGGTGAAGGCGTCGAGGGCTGCGCCTACGAGTTCGGCGGCGTCGAGGGCGGGGGCGCTGGCTTCGGGGACGTCCATGCCTACGGACCAGCGGAGCATCATGATTTGTTCGTAGCGTTCGGCGAAGCGGCCTGCGGCTACCCATTCGGGGTGGCGGTGGGCGAGGCCGAGGTCGATGAGGTCCTCGGGGCCGAGGCCGCGTTCGGTGGCGCGGAGCATGAGGTCGCGGAGTTGTTCGGCGAAGCCTGCGGTGGGGAGGGCGGGGTGCAGGCGTTCGGGCCAGTCGGGGGCGCCGTCGGCGATTTCGCCCCGCAGCATTTCGCGGACCACGATGTCTTGTTCGGAGCCGGTGAGCAGGCGGGGCGGCGGGTTGCCGTGGGTGGCGGAGAAACCACGCAGCAGGCCGAAGGCGTAGGAGTGGATGGTGCGGACCAACGGCCCCCGGGTCGCCCCGGGCACGCCACCGAGTGCCGGATCGGCCTCGGCAATGCGGAGGGTGATGGCATTGCGGACGGCGGTGGCGGCGCGCTTGGAGTAGGTGAGCACAAGCACCGATTCGGGATCTGCCCCGGCCAGGATGCGGGTGGCGGCCAGCTCGACGAGCAGAGCGGTCTTTCCGGTTCCGGGCCCGCCGAGCACCTGCCACGGCTGCCATCCGGGGTCTGCGCCGAGGTCGTCGAAGAGCGGCCGGATCGCGGCGTCCCACTCCCGGGCGGGAGTTTCGGCGTCGAGCCGGCGCACCAATTGCACCGAGCTATCCGATCGCATCACGTCGGCTATTTCAACAGATCGCTCTGACAGATTACGTTTGCCACTGGTTGGCCGTGCTGCCGATCACAGCTCAGAGGCTGTTCATGTCGCCCGTACGCAGCAGAATGGGCGGGGTGTCGGATCTTCATATTCATCGCTTCGGTCCGTCGACCGGTCAGGTCGTGCTGGCTCTCCATGGGCTGACGGGTCACGGCAAGCGCTGGCAGGCGCTGGCCGAACAGCATCTGCCCGGTGTCCGGATTATTGCGCCGGATCTGCGGGGTCACGGGAGGTCGACCGGCGTGCCGCCGTGGGATTTCGAAACGATCGTGACCGACCTGGTGGAGCTGCTGCGCGCCGAAACCAGCGAACCGGTGGTACTGCTCGGGCATTCGTTCGGCGCGGGCGCGGGCGTGCATCTGGCGGCGCGGCATCCGGAGCTGGTGCGCGGGCTCATCCTGCTCGATCCGGCGATCGGGCTGGATCCGGAATTCATGTTGCAGATCGCGGCCGCCATGCTGGAGAACCCGGATTACGCGAGCGTCGAGCAGGCACGCTTCGACAAGGTGGAAACCGCGTGGGCCGAGGTGGATCCGCGGGTGCTGGAGGACGAACTGGCCGAGCATCTGGTCCCCACCCCCGATGGCCGGATGGCCTGGCGGCTGACCTTCGCGGCCATGATCGCCTATTGGGGTCAGCTGGCCCGGGATTTCGTGCTGCCCCCGCGCGAGCTGCCCACGATTCTGGTGCAGGCGATGAAGGTGGATCCGCCCTTCGTGACTCCGGCGTTCCGGGCCGCGCTCTCCGCGCATCTGGGCGATCATCTGACAGTGCACGAATTCGACTGCGATCACATGGTCGCGCAGGCCCGCCCCGAGCAGACCGCCGCCCTCGTCCGCACCATGCTCTGAAAGAGTTCAGCCATGCCCACCTCCGATGCCGATATCGAGCGGGTCCGGGAATTGGTGGCCGCCATTCCGCCCGGCCGGGTCGCCACCTACGGCGATATCGCGGCCGCCGCGGGTTTGTCTACACCCCGGACCGTCGGCTGGATCATGCGCACCGATGCCGCCGATCTGCCGTGGCATCGGGTGCTGCGCGCAAACGGTACGCCCGCACCACATTTGGCGCATAGGCAACTCGACGAGCTACGCGCGGAGGGCTGCCCGATGGTGGACGGCCGCGTGGACCTGCGCCGGGCCCGATTCGTCTTCTGATTGCCGCGCGCCCGGCCGGATCGACTTGAGTGATGCCGCGGCAACACGCGGATTCGGTTAGTCGAAACCTGATACGGGGTACCCCTGAGCGCGGTTACCGTTGAAGTCATGTCCACCCGTCTGGCATGCGTGGTGTTCGATGCGATCGAGCCTCGAGTCGTGGCTCGATTCTGGTCTGAACTCCTGGGCTGGGAGGTGACGGTGGATCGGCCCGATGGGGTCGATGTCGCCGCACCCGATCCGGACGGCTTGGATGTGGCGCTCACGTTCCTGCCCGCACGCCAGTCGAAGTCGGCGAAGAATCGCATTCATCTGGACCTGTCCAGTCGTTCCCTGGATCACCAGCAGATGCAGGTGGATCGGGCGCTGGCGCTGGGTGCGCGGGTCCTGGACATCGGCCAGGGGGCGGTGCCGTGGGCGGTGCTGGCCGATCCCGAGGGCAATGAGTTCTGTGTGCTGGAGCCGCGCGAGCATTATGTGGATACCGGCGCGGTGGCGGCCATTGTCATGGATACCCAGGATCCATTGCGGCTGGCCGAGTTCTGGTCGACGGCGTCGGGGTGGCCGGTCACCCATGACAGTGCCCGATATGCCGGAATTCGTTCGGCGACCGGACAGGGACCGTGGCTGGAGTTCCTGCGCACGCCCGAGGCGCTGTGCGAGCGCAGCCGGTTGCATCTGGATCTGATCGCGTTCCCCACCGACGATCCGGCCGAGGAGGCGGCGCGGCTGCGCGCCGCGGGCGCCTTCCCTGTCAAGGCCGGTACTCCCCCGCCCAATGATCCGGTGGTGGTGCTCGCCGACCCGGAAACCAATGAATTCTGCCTACTACAAGCGGATTCCGACTGACACTGGCGCTTCCCCGCGCAGCATCAGCAGAACCGGGAGGGCTATCGCGAGCCCCCAGTGCGAGCCCGTCAGGCCGCGCCGCGTTCGTGGCGGCGGCGTTCCCGCGGCGACAGCCCGCCCCAGATGCCGAAACGCTGATCGTGCGAGAGGGCGTAGTCCAGGCATTCCTTGCGCACCTCGCAGGAGGAGCAGATGCGCTTGGCCTCGCGGGTGGAGCCGCCCTTGTCGGGGAAGAACGCCTCCGGATCGGTCTGGGTGCACAGTGCGCGCAGATGCCATGCCTCGGACTCCGAACCCTCCGGGCGCGTGAGGGATTCGAACATCGCGTCGAAATTCGTGAATAGCAGTTTCACTTCGTACACCCTTTCAAACGTTTCGGTACTTGTGCTCGTTGAAATCGTCAATAGCGCTGGAGCTATGCGTGTCCCATCGCGCAGTCGCCGACGGAGGCCAGCCGGGACTGTTCGCCGGTGAGGAAGATGCGGCGGGCGTGCACCGCGGCCGGGGTGGACGACCAGGGCGCGAGCGCCGTGGTGAACATGAGTTCGCACCAGCTCAGCGCGGGCACATCGCCGCCGGCGAGGGTATTGAGCAGTGAGAGTTCGGTATCGGATTGATTCCAGGCGGCGAAGAGCCAACCGGCGTCGAGCCGTCCGAGAAATTCCTCGGCATCCTCCGGCGGTCCCAGCGGAGTATCGACGGCCAAATGCACGACGGCGGCGATGGCATGACGCATACGAGCATCGAGACCGACGCCATCGTGCAGCAGTAGTCCTTCGAGAGACTCGCGCAGTCCCGCACCGCGATCGATCCGGAAGTCATTGCGCCGGGCCGCGGTGGTGATGTCGAACATTTATTTCCTCCCTGTTTTGCGCGCTTTATCCCAAAGCGCTACGGCCTGATTAGAAATGCCGCGCGGTCTTTTTGTCCAGGGGTTAGTACATCTCCGGCAAACCCCTAGCAGTACCGACACTGGCCAGTGTGGGTACCCATCAGGAACCGCACAGAACAGTGTCCAGCACCCATCGGGCAAACCTTAGGAAGCGACCAATACCACCCTTTACGGTCTGACCATGCCTTATGTGAGATCCGGTTCCGCCACAGTCCATTTCGTCACCAGCGACATCCCCGGCCCGACATTGCTCCTCGCGCATGGGTTTCTCATGGACGAATCCATGTTCGAACCACTCCGCGAACCCCTGGCAGCAGCCGGGATAAATCTGGTCACCGTCGACGGCCGGTGCCACGGACGCACGCAGACACCGGACGGCGAACCATTCAGTTACTGGGACATGGCCGCCGACGCCTTCGCGGTGCTGGATGCGATCGGCGTGGAAAGGGCCGTGGTCGGCGGAATGAGCCAGGGCGGCTATACCGCGCTGCGAATGGCATTACTCGCGCCGGAGCGAGTGCAGGGTCTGGCGCTCATGGATACCGAGGCGAATGCCTGCACGCCCGCGGAACTCGCCTTCTATCGCACTTTCTTCGCGCGCTGGTGCGGTTCGGAGCCGATGGCCCCGCTGGTCGCCGAATTGGCCCCGCAGTTGATCGGCGGCACCGATCCGCGACTATGGCGGACCTGGACCAGCCGCTGGTACACCTCGGATCGCCTGGCCATCGAACCGGCGACCCGGTGCCTGATGGATCGGCGTTCGATGCTGGATCGACTACCCGAGATCACCGCCCCGGCGCTGATCGTGCGCGGCAGTCATGACGGCGCCAGCACCGCACAGAAGTCGGAGGCCATGGCCGCCGGATTGTCCGGCGCGGATGGGGTGGTGACCATTCCGGGTGCGGGACACGGCGCGGTCTGGACGCACCCGGAAGTTGTGGCACCGCTTTTGATCCGGCTAATGCAAAAGGCCGCCGTGCTCGTCTGATTCCGGGCATAGCGTAGGTAGCCCGAGGAAGATTTGAATCTGATTCGGGTAGCTCGCGCTGAAGACGCTGAACATCTGCACCGCAATGGCGCGGCAATGGTCGGATTCGGCGTCGCGCAGGTGCATGGTCGCGCGGGGGCGGCCATATGCCGCGACCCCCTCATCCCACATTTCCCGGAACAGATCGAAGCGGCCGAGTTCGGCGAGGAATTCCTGTGACCAGGCGGTATCGCCGGAGCCTGCGATCAATCCGCGCAACCAGTGCACGGTCAGGCGGACCTCTTCCTCCCACTCCAGGACGACTTGTTTGGCCCTCGGATTGCCGAGCAGCCAGCGCAGGATATTGACGTCGCGGACCAGGCCGGGAAAGGCGTCGGCGTAGCTTTTGTTGCAGGCCAGCACGTTCCAGCGGGTATCGACGTAGGCCGCGAGATTGGGCTCGTGCAGATCCAGTGCGCGGCGCATGTCCTCGGTGAGTTCGGCGCGGAGTTGCTCCACGGTCGGGAATTCGCTCACGCCCAGCCCGGCCAGATCGAGCAGGTGTCGGCGTTCGACCGCGGAGAGCGGGTCTATTCGATCCAGGTATCGCACCAATGCGTCGACGACCTCGCGGGTGGGGTGGCCGCGATCGCCCTTCTCCAAATGGCTGATGTAGCTGGCGCTGACGCCCGCATTGAACGCCAGACGTTCGCGTGATACGCCCCGGGCGTCGCGCAGCCGACGCAGCAGCAGGCCGAAAGTGGGCGGCTGCAGTTCCTCCGAGTCCCGGTCAGGCCGCACGGGCAGCACCATGGTGTTCCCTCTCCACAAACATTCAGCAAACCAACCTTCATCGCTCGGGGACCCGCCGATACCGAGCGACGGGACTCGTCGTGACACCAGGGGGAAACCGGTGAATCACCACGTACGCCACCAGTTCCAGTTTCGGATACTGCCATATGCGAGTGCATGTAAGTTCAAAACGTGATCGTTTCTCCCATGTGTTGCAACGCATGAGGAATTGTGTAAGTCATGAGCAATTGCTTAGCTAGCGTCACATTCGAGTGTGAACCCACGAACCACTAACATCTTCGCCATGATCAGCATCGCGCCGGATTGCGCCTCGTGACGACCATCGATGCGATCGTGCTCGCCGGTGGGCGGGCGAGCCGGATGGGCGGCGTGGACAAACCCGCCATCGTGGTGGGCGGGCAATCCATGCTGGAGGCCGCGCTGGGCGCGGTCGCGGCGGCCGACCGGACCGTGGTGGTGGGGCCGCACCGGCCCGAGTTGCCGCCGGAAATCCTTCAGGCGCAGGAGATCCCGGCCGGAACCGGTCCGGTGGCGGCCATCGCGGCCGGACTCCAGGCGCTGTCGGGCTGCGAGTTTCCGGCCGGGCTGATCGTGGTGCTGGCGGCGGATATGCCGTTCCTGAGCGCGCAGGCCATCGACGAACTGATTACGCATACCAAGGAATCCGGTAGTGACGCGGTGTTCGCGGCGGACGCTTCGGGGCGGCCGCAGTACCTGGTCGGCGTGTGGCGGCGCAGCGCCCTGTCGGAATCGCTGAATCGACTGGATTCCCTGGTGAATCGGCCGATGAAGGCGATCGTGCCGATCGATACGGCCATGGTTCCACTGGCCGGTGTCGATGACTGCGACACTCCCGAGCAGGTGAGCGATGCCCGCGCGATCGCCGAGCGTGCCACCGCCCGGCTGCCCCTGGATGAGGCACGAGAGGCGCTGCGCCGCCGCATTTCCCGCATTCCGGCGCGCCGGACCTCGATCCGCTCGGCACGCGGGGCGGCGCTGGCCGAACCGCTGCGCGCCGCGGATGCGCTGCCACGCTTCGACGTCTCGGCCATGGACGGTTACGCCGTGAGCGGTGACGGGCCGTGGCAGATTCGCCGCGATATCGGCTTCGCCGGGGGCCAGCGCCCGGTGGGGCTGCTGCATCGGGAGGCGGTGCGTATTGCCACCGGCGCGCACGTGCCCGACGGCACCAGCGCCGTGATGCGGGACGAATTCGTGGAGATCGGCGAGGACGGACTGCTGCATCGGTTGCCGGACACCCCGATTCGCAGCGATATCCGGCGGCGCGGCGAGGATTGGAATCCCGGCGACGAGGTGGCCCCGGCGGGCACCCCGGTGACCGCCGCCCTCATCTCCACCGCGGCCAGCGCCGAGGTGAGCTCGGTCGCGGTGCGTGGTCCGGTGCGGGCGCGAATCGTCATGACCGGCGATGAGATTCGCAGCGAGGGCCCACTGCATGCCGGACAGACCCGGGACTCCATCGGCCCGATCCTGCCGGACCTATTGTCCTGGTACGGAATCGACACCGTGGACCGCGTGCATCTGCGCGACACCAGCAATGCCTTCGACGAGGTCCTCGCCACCACCACGGATTGCGACCTGCTGGTCATAGTCGGTGCGACCGGCGGCGGCGCGGCCGATCAACTGCGCTCCGCCCTGGACCGCTCCGACGCCCGCATCCTGGTCCGCGGCCTCCGCCTACGCCCCGGCGGTTCCACGGTGGTGGCCCAATCCCCCTCCGGCACAGTCATCATCGGCCTCCCGGGCAATCCCTTCGCCGCCGTAGCTACCTTCATGAGCCTGGGCGCCGCCCTGGTCGAAGGCCTCACCGGCACCGTCCCTGCCCGCACCATCACCGGCCCCCTACACAATGCGGGCGAAGTCTCCGGCTCCACTCCCCGAGTCGCCACGGCCCGAGTCGTCCCCGAAGGCGGTTGGTCCGCCGACGTCCACATCCGCACCAATCACCTTGCGGGCCTGCTCAATCGCGACGGCCTGGTCATAGTCCCCGCCGAAGCCGAGGACGGGGCCTTGGTCGAATTCCTCCCGCTGCGGGGCTGACCGACCGAGACGTCGACGCGAGTCCCCGAAGGGGGAGGTCGTAGCGCATCACGTTCGCGCATGGCGTGTCCGAGGGTGGCGGGTTGATCCGGACGCCGCTGGCTCCTACTACGCGACTGATCTACAACGCTTCCAGGAGCATGGCGTTGGCTTGGCCGCCGGATTCGCACATGGTTTGGAGGCCGTAGCGGGCGCCGCGTTCGCGCATGGCGTGGACCAGGGTGGCGGTGATTCGGACGCCACTGGCTCCGAGGGGGTGGCCGAGGGAGATGGCGCCGCCGTGGATGTTTACGCGGGCCAGGTCGGCTTCGGTTTCTTGGGCCCAGGCCAGGACGACGCTGGAGTAGGCCTCGTTGATTTCTATGAGGTCGATGTCCGAGAGTTGTAAGCCGGTCTGCTGCAGGACTTTCGCGGTGGCGGGGACTACGGCGGTGAGCATGAGGAAGGGGTCGTCGCCCACCGCTATGTGGCTGCGGATGCGAGCGAGGGGAGTCAGGCCGAGGCGGCGGGCGTTCTCGCTGGTGGTGACCAGTACTGCGGCGCTGCCGTCGCCGAGCTGGCTGGCATTGCCTGCGGTGATGTGCCAGTCGATCTCCGGAAAGCGTTGGGAGATTACGTCATTGCGGAAGGAGGGCGGCAGATTTGCCAGGGCGTTCCGGTCGACGTTGTAGCGAATGCCCTCGTCGATGGCCACGCCCGCGATCGGGTCGGTGAGCTCGGCCTCGAACAGCCCGTTCTTGGTGGCGTCGGCCGCGCGCTGATGGCTCTCGAAGGCGTAATCGTCGAGTTGCGCGCGGCTCAATCCCCAACGCGACGTAATGAGTTCGGCGCTGATGCCCTGCCACGGCACACCCTGCGGATAGCGTTCCAGGAAAGCCGCGCCGGTGAGATTGTCGGCATCCAGGAGGCTCGTTCCCATCGGGATGCGGCTCACCGATTCGACGCCGGTGGCCACCACCACCTCGCAGTCACCGGCGATGACCGCGTGCGCGGCGAAGCGCAGCGCCTGCTGGCTGGCGCTGCACTGCCGGTCGATGGTGGTGGCGGGCACCGATTCCGGGAAGCCTGCCGCCAGCGCGGCGCGGCGGGTCACATTGGTGGCCTGCTCGCCGACCTGGCTGACGACACCGCCGATCACCTCGTCGATCAACGCCGGATCGATGCCGGTGCGGTCCACGATGGCCCGCAGACTGTGCGCCATCATGTCGACCGGGTGCAGACCCTCGAGCACCCCGCCCGGTTTACCGCGCCCGATCGGGGTGCGCACGGCCGCCACGATCACCGCATCCCGCATCACACGAGCACCCCCGCCGACTCCGTGAACCCGCTGTTCCCCACCGGCTTTCAATCCCTTCCGGCAGGGCCGTCGGCGGCCAGGATCAGACGTTCACGAATCGTGCGGCGATCGATCTTCGAATTCGGCAGCAGCGGAAGGTCGGTGCGCACGACAATCCGCTTGGGGACGGACGCGCGACCCAACCGGTCCCGGATCAGGTCCCGGAGCAGCTCGATATCGGATGTCGAGATCCCCTCGCGCACAACGAGGTACGCGCCGACGAGTTCACCCCATTCGGGATCCGGTATGCCCATGACCACAGCGGTATCGACCAGATCCGAGGCGGCGAGCACCCGTTCGACGGCGGCGGCGGAGACTTTCACCCCGCCGGTATTGATGAGGTCGTCGACCCGGCCGGTGGGGATCAGGCGGTCGCCGTCCAGGTGACCCCGGTCGGCGGTCCGGTACCAGCGCCGACCGGATTCGGTATAGAAGCCACCGGATTCCGTGTCGGAGGATTCCAGGTAGCCGCCCGCCACCACCTCGCCGCCGATATGGATGATGCCGTCCACGATGCGCACCTGGACGCCATCGAGCGGTCGCCCGTCATAGACGCATCCACCGCAGGTCTCGGTCATGCCGTAGGTCAGCACGCCGTCGGTGACCGCGTGCAGGCGTGCCGCGGTCTCGGCGTCCAGGGCCGCCCCGCCGATCAGGACCCGGTCGAATTCGGCCAGCGCGGCGGTGGCTTCGGGATCGGCGAGCAGTCTCTTGATCTGGGTGGGGACGAGCGAGGTGTAGCGGCGGCCCGGGCGCATTCGGCGTGCGGCCGCACTGAATTCGGCCGGGTCGAAGTGACCGCTGCCGAGGGTCGTGACCCGGGTCCCGCCGAGGACGGCGCGGGAGATCACCTGGAAGCCCGCCACGAATCCGGCGGGCAGGCACAGCAGCCAATCACCGTCGCCGCCGAGGCGTTCCGAGGTGGCCCGGCCCGAGGCCCGCAGCGCGGCGCGGGGCAGCAGCGTTCGCTTCGGGATGCCGCTGGATCCCGAGGTGGACAGCACCACCGCCGCGGTATCGGGTACGTACGCCGGAAGATAGTGCGCATGTGCGGGATTTGTGATCGGGGCGAGGGCGAGCCCACCCCGGTAGGCCCGCTCGACCTCGCGCCCGAGCAGCTCGGCCGCGGCAGCGGGTTCCGCCGGGAGCAGCAGCGGGTGCAGCGGGATGGTGTCGCCGACATGCGTGGTCGCCGCCCCGCTTGTGTGACTTGAGCCCGCTTCAGACATTGGAGACGACTCGCTTCCTTCTTTACCGAGACGGCGCTCACAAGACAGCTGGGCGGTCGACCGGTACACTCCCAGCAACAGGCTATGGCCAGCCTTTCGGGGCTGTCAAATCAGGAGCACGCAGAAAAACCCTTGCGGTGCAGGGGTTTTCATCATGCCCATTAGCGCCCTACCGGAGACGATCCACTCCCCACCAGGATAATCCCGGCCAGTAAACATACAGCGCCCGCCGAAGTCAGGCCGGGAGGCCGAGAATCGCGAGCACATGGCCCGGATATGCCGCACCATCCATGCGGCCGGTCTGGGCGTAGATCTTGCGGCGCAGGCCCGTCACGGGATTGCGTAGATGCAGCGTCCAGACGTGCGGGGCGAACTCCACGCCGCCCTCGGACCAGGCCTGGCGGAAATTCGGGAATTGGCCGAGTTCACTGATCAAATCGGCAAATCCCGCGACATTGCCGGAACGGCCGATCAGCCCGCGCATCCATCGGACGACCTGGCGCATATCCGATTCCCAATTCACCATGACGCGGGTCGCCAGCTCATTGCCGAAAATCCAGCGGAGCATATTGCCGTCCTCGAGCACGCCGGGGAAGGCGTCCTCCCAACTGTCGTTGCAGGCAAGCACATTCGAGCGCAGGTCCATGAGCGCGGCCAGGTTGGGGCGGTGCATGTCGAGCACCTGGCGCATCTCCGGGGTGATGGCGGCGCGCAGCTCGTCCACGGTCGGGAAGTCGCCTTCGGGCAGACCCGCCAGGTCGGAGAGCTGCCGGCGGTCGGCGACGGTCAGGGTGTCCAGGCGGTCCAGGTAGCGGGTGAGCGCCTCGACCACCTCGCGGGTGGGATTGCCACGGTCGCCCTTCTCCAAATGCGTTATGTAGCTGGCGCTCACCCCGGCATTGAATGCCAGGCGTTCGCGGGAAACACCACGATCATCGCGCAGGCGGCGCAGTAGATTTCCGAAAGTGGGGGCCTCGAGTCCTCGAGAATCTCGTCCGCATGCAGCATGTGCGACCACCGCCGTCTCCTTCGTCAGATATCCCCGGACCCCCTAGAACTCGGTCAAGGCCGAGTTCTCGTTCGCGGTGGACTCTTCCACAGGCATTCGGATGAACTGTTCTGCGCGACTTTCCCTATCTGTATCACCGGATACTCCTATCGGTATCAGTGAGCGATCAGTCACACCTGGCGTCGGCGAAATCCACTGCCGAAATCGTTGCTACAGGGCCGATCTTATGACGCGTCACGAAGCCTGTCTGGCAAACCGACTGGTTTGAATGTGATGCATTTCGCGACCATCCAATCTGACATCCTCCGGCTATGAGAAGTCGTTACGCACCGAGCGCCAACGGCACCGAATCCGATGCGTCCCGGCCCGCACGCGCCTGCCCCGGATCGGGATTGGGAACGGCATCCAGCAAACGGCGGGTGTACTCCTCGCGCGGACTGCGGAAAACCTCGTTCACCGGCCCGGTTTCGACCACGACGCCCTGCCGCAGCACCACGACCCGGTCGGCGATCTGATTCACCACGGCCAGATCGTGACTGATGAACAGGCAGGCGAACCCGTACTCCTCACGCAGATCGGTGAACAGATCCAACACCTGCGCCTGCACCGACACATCGAGCGCGCTGGTCGGCTCATCGGCCACCAGCAGCCGCGGAGCCAGGGCGAGAGCCCGGGCCAGCGCGACGCGCTGCCGCTGCCCGCCGGAGAGTTCGCCGGGGCGGCGGGTCGCGTAGTCGCGTGGGAGCCGCACGGATTCGAGCAGATCACCCACCTTGGCGCGGAGCAGGGACCCGGCGGCCACGCGGTGTACGAGCAGGGGCTCGCCGATGGAATCCGCGAGCGTGCGGCGCGGATCCAGGGAGGCGGTGGCGTCCTGATGCACCAGGGCGACATGCTTGCGCAGGCCGCGCAATTCACGATGGGAAAGGCCGGTGAGCGGCACGCCCTGCAACACCACTTCGCCCGTCGTGGCGGGGATCAGGCCGAGGGCGGTGCGGCCGAGTGTGCTCTTACCGGAACCGGACTCACCGACCAGGCCGATGACCTCGCGGGGGGCGACCGTCAGGGATACGCGGTTCAGCGCTTGGAAGTTCTTGCGGCGGCTGCGGTAGACGACGCTCAGCTCGCTGATGCGGAGAACCGGCTCGGCTGGGTCCGCGGGCGGGAGCGATTCCGCGACGGCGGTTTCCAGGTGGGGCGCGGCGGTGGTGCCGGGCAGGGTGGGAACGGCCGAGAGGAGGACGCGGGTATAGGCCTCCCGGGGATCGGCGAAAAGCTCATGCACGGGACGGGTTTCGACGACCTGCCCCGCATTCATGACCACGACACGATCGGCAATCTCGGCAACCACGCCGAGGTTGTGGGTGATGAAGAGGATCGCGGTGTCATTGCGGCGCTGCAGGTCCCGCAGCAGGTCGAGGATCTCGGCCTGCACGGTGACATCCAGGGCGGTGGTGGGCTCGTCGGCGATCAGCAGATCCGGTTCGCCGGACAGGGCGAGGGCGATGACCACGCGTTGTTTCTGCCCGCCGCTGAGCTGATGCGGATACCAGTCGACGCGCTTGTCCGGCTCCGGAATATCGACCCGGGTGAGGAGTTCGATGGCGCGGCTGCGGGCTTCGGCCTTACCGATCGGATTGTGCGCGCGCAGCGCCTGGGTGATCTGGGTGCCGATCTTCTGCACCGGATTGAGCGCCGTCTGCGGTTCCTGGAACACCATGGCGGCGCGGGTGCCGCGCAGCGGGCGCAGGTCGGCATCCGCGGTACCGACGATCTCGGTGTCGCCCAGTCGAATCGAGCCGGAGGCGGTGGCACCGTCGGGGAGCAGGCCGAGTACGGCGCGGGCGGTCAGCGACTTGCCGGAGCCGGATTCGCCCACCAGCGCCACGGTTTCGCCGCGTCCGACGTGGACATCGACGCCCTCCACCACGACGCGGTCACCGAATCGCACCGCCAGATTACGAATATCCAGCAGCGGTTCGGTATTTCGACTGGAGTCAGCGTTGTCGCTCATCCGATCCTCCGGGCGCGGCCCAATGCCTGGGCGATCAAAAGGAATCCGAGGGTCAGGCCGGACACCACCAGCAGTGGCCCGACCGCGAACGCCGGATTGGCGTCCAGATTGGCGGTGGACTCGGAGATGATCGAGCCCAGCGACGGATCCGGCGGCCGCACCCCGATACCGATGAAGCTCATGGCCCCCTCGATGAATACGGCCAGGGACATGGACAGCGCCAACTGCACCGTGAGGGGTTCGATCACATTGGGCAGCACATGCTTTCGCAGCGTCCACCAAGTGCCTGCGCCGATCACCTCGGCGGCCTCCACGAACGCCTGCTCACGCACGGCGAGAATCGCGGTGCGGATCTGCCTGCCGAAAATGGGGATCTCGGCGGCCACGATAACGATGATCACCGCGTGCGCGCCCGGACCGGTGACGGCGGACAAGGCGATGGCGAAGATCAGCGCCGGGAAGGCCAGGATCAGGTCGAACAGGCGCTGAGTGATCACATCGGCAATGGCGTTCACGCTGGCCAGGAGACCGGCCAGCGAACCGATCAGCGCGCCGAGCGGTACCGCGACGAAACCGATCAACAGGTTGATGCGGATACCGTGCAGCACTCGCGAGAACAGATCGCGATTGAGCTTGTCGGTGCCGAGCCAATGCTCACCGCTCGGGCCGAGTAGATTGGCTCCCTGAATCTGCTCCAGCGGACCGTATTTCGTGAGCACACCGGCGGCCAGTCCCGCCAGCGCGATGACCGCGACCAGCACGACCCCTGCCAAACCCTGCCCCCTACGCAGGGCATGGAACAGCGGCCGTGCCGAATCCGGCTGGCGTGCACTGGTTTCCGCGCCGGTCTCTAATGCCGCGTCGGTCTCGGATGTCACAGCGGTATCGGTTGCCACAGTCAGGTCGGTCATGCGCGGCCTCCGATGCGAATGCGCGGATCGAGGTAGGCGTGCACGACGTCGGTGGTCAGCTGAATGGCCACGAACACCGCCACCGAGAACAGCAGCAGCGCCTGCACCACCGGGTAGTCGCGGCGGTTGATGCCCTGTTCGATGAGCTGCCCGATGCCCGGCCAGGCGAACGCGGCTTCCACCAGCACGGCTCCGCCCAATAGCGTGCCGGTCTGAATGCCGAGCGCGGTCAGCGCGGTGGGCAATGCATTGCGCAGAGCGCCCCGCGTGACGATCTGCCGGTGCGAGACGCCCAGCGCCCGCGCCGTCAGCACATACGGCTTACGCAGTTCGGTGCGCAGCGACTCGGTGAGGAACCGGGTGAGTGCGGCGGTCACCGGCAATGCCAGGCAGATCGACGGCAGCAGCAGGTATTGCACGGTGATATCGGGTCGTGCGAGGAACCCGTCCGGCGGAATACCACCCGCGGGCAGAACCGGAATCGCGATGGCGAACACCAGCACCAGCAGCACGCCGGTCACGAATACCGGCACCGCGACCGCCACCGTATTGGCTGCGGCCACCAGGGCATTGAGCCAGCGCCGGTCCCACAGCACGGACGAAATGCTCACCGCCAGACTCACTGTCACCGCGAGGAACAGCGAGGACGCGGCGAGGACCAGCGTATTGGTGAGCCCGCGCCCGACCAGATCGGAGATCTGCCCGCCGATAATGTAGGACCGGCCCAGATCCCCGGTGAACACGCCGTGCAGCCAGCTCAGATATTGGGCCGCGATGGAGCGGTCCAGTCCGAGCTGATGCCGGATGGCCGCGATCGCCTCCGGGCTGGCGTCATTCCCCGCCAGGATGGTGGCCGGATCGCCAGGGACCAGCCGCAGGAGCAGGAAGATGAACACGGAAGCGGCGAACAACACCGCCACCGCCGACGGCACCCGGCGCAGCAGATAGTTGATCATGCCAGGAAGGCCTCGGTGAACAGGGTCTCGCGGCGTTTGGTCCAGTTGAAGCCGTGCAGCTTGGTGGTGGCCGCGCCCTGCTGATACCGGACGCCGATCTCGATGAGGAACAGCCCTTCCAGCAGTTGATCACTGAGTGCCCCGTACGCCTGCACCGCCTCCGGCCCGGTGCCCTGCGGCAGCTTCCAGGCCGCGTCGGAGGCGGCCACATAGGCGGGCGACTCGTAGTGCGAGGAGTTCTTGCGTGCATTGAACGGGTAGGCGCTCACCGCAAGGGTCGAGGGCACCAGCTGCGCCCACGAGTGATCGGTGAGCCACAGGCCCGGGAACTGCGCGCCGATCAGCTGTTTGACGAAGGTGCCGTTCTCCACCGGCTGCAATTCGACCTCGATGCCGATCTCCGCCAGATTGGCCTGCACGATCTGCGCGGTCGCCTCGAAGGCGTTGTAGGCGGTGCTGTAGGTCAGCGGCAGCTTCGGCGGTTTGGGCAGCTGGGACAGCAGCTGCTTGGCCTTGGCCAGATCTCGCGAGTACCGGGCATTGCGGGTGGTGTCGAAGGCGGGCGAACCCTTGGGCCAGGGCAGGCTCACGGGGTAGCCCGCGCCCCGGAATACCTCGGCGACAATGCGTTCCCGGTCGATCGCGTAGGCGATGGCCTGGCGCAGCCGCACATCGGAGAGCGCCGGATCCTGCACGTTCGCACCGACGTACGTCTGGAGCTCGGCTCCCTCGTAGGGGATTGTCTTGAATCCGGCTGTCTTGCCGAGGTTTTCATTGTCGCGGTACGTGATGGCGTCCGCGAGATGGATCTGGCCGGTCTTGAGCGCATTGAGTTGCGCCTGATTGTCGGTGATCACCGTGAACTCGACCCGGTCCAGGTACGGGCGGTCCGGGATCCAGTAGTTCGGGTTCTTCTCGAACACCAACTGCGAGTTGGGAATCCGTGAGACGAATCGGAACGGCCCGGTACCGACGAGCTTGTCGCCGGTGGCCAGCTGGTCGATGGACTCGCTATCCAGGATGGGCACCGTGTCGAGCAGGTCGAAGAGATTGCTCAAAGGCTGGGACAGGGTGAGCACGATCTTGTGCGGATCGGTCGTGTCGAAGGCGGTGATCGCCGCGGCGGTGCTCTTCAACTGCGCGGACCACTTCGGGTCGGCGTAGGTGCGCAGCGCGAACTCGACATCCTTGGAGGTGAAGGCCCGGCCGCTGTGGAACTTCACGTCATCGCGCAGTTCCAGGGCAATGGACTTGCCGTCCGGCGCGAGCGTCCAGCTCTTGGCCAGCAGCGGCTGCGGCTCCAGCTTGTCGTGCGGGTAGCGGACCAGTGACTCGAAGACCAGGCCGACCACCCACGGAGTGGTTCCGGTATTGGTGAGGATATTCGCCGGGATGAGGTCCAGGCCCACGCCGTACTTCAGGGTGCCGCCGCGCACCGGCTGCGCATTGTCGTCACCGCCGCCCTTGGCCTGATTGACCGCCGAGGTGCAGGCGGCCAGCGCGCCGCCGCCGAAGATGGCGAGGGCCGCGACCGCGGAACCACGCAGAAAACGACGGCGATCGAGTCCACCGGGGGACGAATTCATCTGGAAATCCTCGAGATACGTGCCGCGAAGGGGCGGCGGGTGCGTGAAAGCACCGGGGGACTTGAGAAATGGTGGACGCGCGGGCCTGCGCATCCGGCACGGCTGTGCTCAGAGACAGCGGCGACAGCGCTGCGCCCGCGCGGTCCGGAGCATTCCGGCGCAGGGCGTGCAGGGTCGGCTGATGTGCATGCGGCGACGCTAACAGTCGCTCGACGCTCGATCAGCGGTTGCGCGCAGCGTGCGTGAAACCCTGGCGAGCAGCCCCGATACCGAACTTTGCTGAGAGGATGCCTGTCCCCTCCCATGCCCGCGGCTATGAGAACTTCTCCGGCGAGATCGGCCGCACCACCGCCGACTCCACCCCGGAGTGGACCTATCCCCCGGCCGCCCCCGCGGGCGCACCGAACATCATCGTTGTCCTGGTCGACGATATGGGCTTCAGCGATATCGGGCCCTTCGGCTCGGAGATCGACACTCCCACCCTCGATCGACTGGCCGCGAACGGGTTGCGCCTCACCAACTTTCACACCACTCCCCTGTGCTCGCCGTCACGGGCGGCACTGCTGACCGGAATCAACTCGCATCGCGCGGGATTCGGCTTCGTCGCCAATGCCGATCCCGGCTATCCCGGACTGCGCCTGGAACTGGCCGACGATGTACTGACCCTGCCGGAAATCCTGCGCGCCAATGGATACGCCACCTACGCCGTTGGCAAATGGCATCTGGTGCGCGACGCCACGCTGCACCCCGCCGCCCAACGGGATTCCTGGCCCACCCAGCGCGGATTCGACCGCTACTACGGCTCTTTGGAAGGTCTGAATTCCTTCTACCACCCGAACCAGCTGATCTCCGACAACTCCCCGGTGAATGTGGAGGAGTACCCCGAGGACTACTACCTCACCGACGACTACACCGACCGCGCCATCGGCTATCTGAAGGAACTGCGCGCCCACGACGCGGACAAGCCGTTCTTCCTCTACTTCGCCCACACCGCCATGCACGGGCCATTGCAGGCCAAGCCGGAGGACCAGGCCAAGTACCGCGGCCGGTACAAGGAGGGCTGGGATCGCCTGCGGCAGAGCCGTTTCGCCGCACAGCTCGCGCAAGGGCTGTTCCCCGAAGGCACCCAGCAGAAGCCGCGCAATACCGAACCGGGTTATGAAGCGCAGGAATGGGATTCGCTGACGCCCGAACAGCAGTCGCGGTTCGAGCGCTACATGGAGGTGTACGCGGGCATGGTCGACAGCATCGACCAGAGCCTCGGCCGGGTCGTCGAAACCCTCGAGGAATTCGGCGAATTCGAGAACACCATCATCGTCTTCACCTCCGACAATGGCGGCACCGCCGAGGGCGGCCCCGAGGGCACCCGCACCTACTTCGCCCAGTTCGCGCAGGTCGACGACCCGGACTGGGAACGCGACGTCCCCCACGACGACGAACTGATCGGCACCGCCAAACTGGGCGTCCACTACCCCCGCGGCTGGGGCCAAGCCTCGAACACCCCCTTCCGCTTCTACAAGGGCCAGACCTTCGCTGGTGGCGTCCGAGTCCCCTTCGTCCTGTCCTGGCCGAAGGGTCTTCCCTCCACTGCGACCGAGACCGGCGTCCGCCAGGAATACGTGTACATCACCGATCTGGCCCCGACCCTCCTCGAGCTCGCAGGACTGGACCGCCCGACCGTACGCAACGGGTTGCCCGCCAAAGATTTCGACGGGATATCCGCCGTGGATGTCCTCCGCGACCCGACCGCGGTCTCCCAGCACGTCGAGCAATACTCGGAAATGACCGGCCACCGAGGCTTCTACCGCGACGGCTGGAAACTCCTCGCCCTGCACGACCCCGCCCGGGGCATCGACAACCCGCTCTGGCAACTCTTCGACGTCCGCACCGACCCCACCGAACTCCACGACCTCTCCGACCAGTTCCCCGAGAAGGTCGCCGAACTTTCGGCGGCCTGGGACGAAGCCGCCTGGCACAACACCGTTTTCCCGCTGATCACCCGCCAGGATCTGGCCAAGCGTCGGCCCGAAGAAGCTCGCTTCGGCGAAAAGGTGCGCATTCTCCCGGGCACTCCGACGCTGGAGCGGTACCGCTCCCAGCGGTTGATCGCCTACCGCGACTTCACGATTGCCGTGGAACTGGACGGTTACCGCCCGGGCGATCAGGGCGTACTCGTCGCACACGGCGATCCGCTCGGCGGCTACCTGCTGTACGTCGAGAACAACCGACTCGTCTTCGGTTACAACGCCTACGGCCGCTACACCACGGTCGACGCCGGTGAAATCCCCTCCGGCAGCAAGCATCTCACCGTCTCCGCCATAGTCCGCCCCCACCTCCGCTGGGACTTCACCTTCGGCATCGATGGTGTCCGCGCCGCGCACCTCGCGGATCAGGTGCAGCTGATCGGCATGTCACCGTGGACCGGCATCTCCGTCGGACTGGACGCCCGCGGGCCGGTCGCTTGGGATCTGCGGGAGCGGTATGGAGTGTTCCGGTACACCGGGAACCTCCGGTCGGTCACTTACCGGCCGGGTGTGGTCGGGGTGTCGGAAGACATCCAGCAGGCCCTGGACTCGGAGGCCGAGCTCATCGCGGAGTAGGGACAAGGACAAGAGACTAAAGACTAAAAGCGCCTGGACAAGAAGGACAAGAACCTGGTCCGGCTCGCTTCGCTTCGCCCAACCCGATATGGCGCACCCCCAAGGTGGGACGCATTCAGGGGACATGAGGCATGACAATCCAGGCAAACTCCGGCTCATGTCCCCTCGACGACACGCTGGGTGGCTGGCCGGGCCGGGCTGGGCGGGGTGGCCGGGCCGATTGGGGGCAAGTTCGGGCGGGTGGGCGACCGACTGCTGGGCGGGCCGGGCTGGGTGGCTAGGCCGGCCGGGCCGGGCCGGGCTGGCCGGGCTGGGCGGGGTGGCCGGGCCGATTGGGGGCAAGTCCGGGCGGGTGGGCGACCGACTGCTGGGTGGATGGGTTGGCTGAGTGGCTGGGCTGGGTGAGGCATGGCCGGGTGGGTGGGCGACCGACCCCTGGGGTGGGGGGCTGGGCTGGCGGGGGCGACTGGGCTGGGTGGGCGGGTGGCTGAGCTGGCGGAGCCGACTGGGCAGGGGTGGCTGGGTGGGCAGGGCCGACTGGGCTGGGTGGGCAGGGGCGGCTGAGCTGGGTGAGGCAGGCCGGGCGGGTGGGCCGACTGAGGGCAAGGCCGGGCGGGTGGCTGGGCTGGGGTGGGGTGGCTGGGTGGGCGGGGTGAGGCAGGCCGGGTCGGTGGGTGGGTGGGGCCGATTCGTTCGATTACCCTGCCCGGCAAGGCTTTCCGCAGCCGATTCGCCCGATTCCATTGCTGGACAGACGATCAAAGGGCTTCCATGGCGGAGTTTCACGGCGTGTCGCCACCATGGAAGCCCTTTCGATGAAAACGGGATCCGGCGCGCGCGGGGCGCGGGGGCGACACGCCGGTGAGGGCAGTGAGGGAGCTGTGGTGGTGGGGAATTCGGACAAATTCCACCACCACAGCTCCCTCACCCACCACCTGCGGCTCGGCGCACTCGCTGCTCGCCCCTTCGCCGAAGACACGTGGTGACACGCATACGCAGGGGACGACACGCCGAATCCCGGTGACTCCACCCAGATTTCGTGCACCTCACCCTCGTTCCACCCCTGTTGTTCCGTGGGTGACGTGCAGGAAACGGGGGTGAAGTGGCCTCAGAGGTGGGAGCGGGCGGCGTGTCGAGGCGAAGCGAGGGGTGTGTCGCGAAGCGCAGCGAGGCAGGGGCAGGCGATGCGCAGCGAGGCCCCGAGACGCGAAGCGCAGCGAGCCAGGGGGAGGGCATCCACGGCCGGAGCGTCTCGAGTCTTGTTCTCGAGGTTCGTCTCTTCTTGTCCGGGCGCTTTTGGGTTTTGCTCTTTGGGGTTTGGTCCCGGAACGGGACCACAACCTTCCAGCCAGGCCGGAATAGGCGGCCGACGGCACCCGATGGGGGAGCTCAAGCCGGGTACGGCAGGCGACGCAACCACGCTACTTCTTTTTCCGCTCTACCCAAGCCCCGAGTCACCCCGCATTCTTTTCCCGCTCTACCCAGGCCCCGAGTCACGCGAAGGGATCACCCGCCCAGAGACTCGAGGACCTTCGCTATGCGGCGGGCTCGGGTCTCGGGGCGCTTGGCATCCGCAACCGCATTGGCGTGTTCGCGGCGGTTCGAGTAGCTGAGTGCGTCGAAGGCCGGGCGGAGGTTGGCGGAGGACAAGGCCTCGGCCAGGTCTTCGGGGATCTCGACGGTGCGTTCGGCGGTGTCGCGCTCCACGGTGACGATCACCTTGTCGCCGGGCTGTTTGCCCAGGGTCTCGCGGATGGATTTGAGCATGCCCAGGCAGGGGCCTTCACCCATATTGGCGATGGAGCCGGTGTAGGGGATGCCGTCGAAGGTGGCTTGGACGGGGATTCGGCCGCCGCCGCCCAGGGCATCGAGGATGGCAGGGGGAATGGGGATATACGCGCCGCCGCCGTTCGCGGGGTGGATGGTGCCGTCGAATCGGTGCATGACAGCACGATATTCGGGCAGACCGACAAGGTGCGGGATATATGGCCGCGATCTGTCAGCTAACTGGGTCGGGCGGGGAAATCGGCGGGTGATGAGAAGCGTGGCGAGTTTGCCCGGTTGGCGGAAAATCGCGTACAGCCGCCCTTCCGAAACGTGTTAACAAATGTAAACCGTCGAAGAACCGACCGTTTCCAAAGCATCACCGGCACCCGCCGGAAGCGGCTGTTACCGAGCCTAATTCGAGCGGTCGGAGGCATACGCCCAGGTCGAGGGAAATGGGGTGGGGTGGCGCCGCAATCCCACAGTGACCGGGATGTTGCGGCGTTCTCACAACTCACAATGCCGTCGAGCGCACTGTGCGATAACCGTTTTGATGCCAGGAACGACGTCTTTACAGTCGAGCCAGCAGCCCGGTTTTTCAGCTCGAAGGGGGCGTTATGGCAAACACGCGGACCGGACAATCGTCCGCCGATGCACTGCTTCGGCTGGGAAAATATTTCAACCGCGGTGAAGTGTCCGAAGATCTGCGCACCCTGCACCAGGTAGGCGGGCGCGACGCGGACGACTTCTACCGGGATCGATGGGCGCACGACAAGGTGGTGCGGTCCACGCATGGTGTGAACTGCACGGGATCGTGCTCGTGGAAGATCTACGTCAAGGACGGCGTGATCACCTGGGAGTCGCAGCAGACCGACTACCCCTCGGTCGGCGCGGACAAGCCCGAGTACGAGCCGCGCGGCTGCCCGCGTGGCGCATCCTTCTCCTGGTACACGTATTCACCTGCGCGGATCAGGTATCCGTACGTGCGCGGCACGCTGCTGGAGATGTACCGCGAGGCCAAGAAGACGCTCAAGGATCCGGTGCTGGCATGGGAATCCATTGTCGAGGATCCGGAGCGGGCCAAGGCCTACAAGTCGGAGCGCGGTAAGGGCGGGTTCGTCCGGGCCGAATGGTGGGAGGCCGCCGAAATCGCCTCCGCCGCACACGTTTACACCATCAAGCAGTACGGTCCGGACCGCGTGGCGGGGTTCTCCCCGATTCCCGCCATGTCGATGGTTTCCCATGCCGTCGGCGCGCGCTTCATTTCGCTCATCGGCGGGTCGATGCTGTCGTTCTACGACTGGTATGCCGACCTGCCCGTGGCCTCCCCGCAGGTGTTCGGCGACCAGACCGACGTGCCCGAATCCGCGGACTGGTTCGACGCGGGTTATCTCATCATGTGGGGCTCCAATGTCCCGGTGACGCGAACCCCGGACGCGCACTACATGACCGAGGCTCGCTACCGCGGCCAGAAGGTCGTGGTGGTCTCCCCCGACTACGCCGACAACACCAAGTTCGCCGATGAATGGGTGCCCGCGCGCCCCGGCACCGATGCCGCCCTCGCCATGGCCATGGGCCACGTGGTGCTGAAGGAATTCTTCGTCGACCGCACCACCCCGTACTTCACCGACTACATCAAGCGCTACACCGATCTGCCGTACCTCGTCACCCTCGACGAGAAGGACGGCGTGGCCGTGCCCGGGAAGTTCCTCACCGCCGCGGATCTCGGGCATGCGGGCGAAGGCGTCGAATTCCAGACGGTTCTGCTGGACGCGGACGGGCAACCGGCCGTACCCAATGGCTCGCTGGGACACCGCTTCACCGAAGCGGGCAAGGGCCGCTGGAACCTGGACCTGGGGGATGTCGATCCCCTGATCACCCTGCACGGCCGCACCGATGATGCTGCGGCCGTACAGTTCCCGCGTTTCGACGGGCCTGCCGCGGATGTCCTCACCCGCGGCGTGCCGACCACCGTCGTGGCCGGGAAACTGGTGACGACGGTGTTCGATCTCCTGCTCGCGCAGTACGGTGTGGCGCGCTCCGGCCTACCCGGCAGCTGGCCGACGGGGTACGACGACCCGAGCGAGCCCTACACGCCCGCCTGGCAGGAATCGATCACCGGCGTCCCCGCCAAACAGGCCGAGCGCATCGGACGCGAATTCGCCGCCAATGCGGAACAATCCAAGGGTCGGTCCATGATTCTCATGGGCGCGGGCACCAACCATTGGTTCCACTCCGACCAGATCTACCGGTCGTTCTTCACGCTCACTCTGCTCACCGGGTGCCAGGGCGTGAATGGCGGCGGCTGGGCGCATTACGTGGGGCAGGAGAAGTGCCGTCCCGTAACCGGTTGGTCCACACTGGCTTTCGCCTCGGACTGGCAGCGGTCGCCGCGCCAGATGCAGGGCACCGTGTTCTGGTATCTCACCAACGACCAGTGGCGGTATGACCCGTTCACGTCGGAATCGTTCGCGTCGCCGCTGGGCGAGGGCACCTTCGCCGGTCGCACGGCCGCCGACAATATCGCGCTCGCTTCACGATTGGGGTGGATGCCGTCCTACCCGACGCTCAACCGCAATCCCCTGGATCTCGCGGACGAGGCGGAGGCGGCCGGTAAGACCGCGGCCGAATACGTTGTCGACGGGCTGAAATCCGGTGACTTGAGGTTCGCCTGCGAGGATCCGGACGCACCGGAGAACTTCCCGCGCGTGCTCACCGTCTGGCGCGCCAACCTGCTCGGTTCCTCGGGCAAGGGCAATGAGTACTTCCACCGGCATCTGCTCGGCGCGGACTCCAATCTGCAAACCAGCGACGCCACCGGAATCCGCCCGCAGGAACTGGAATGGCGCGACCAGCCCGCCACCGGCAAGCTGGATCTGCTGCTCTCCCTGGACTTCCGGATGACCAGCACCACGCTGTTCTCCGACATCGTGTTCCCCGCCGCCACTTGGTACGAGAAGCACGACCTGTCGTCGACCGATATGCACCCGTTCGTGCATGCCTTCACCCCGGCGATCTCCCCGCCGTGGGAGGCGCGCACCGACTTCAGTGCGTTCCACCGGATTGCCAAGGGGTTCTCGTGGCTGGCGGAGAAGCATCTCGGCAAGCGCAAGGACATTGTCGCGGTGCCGTTGCAGCACGACACCGCCGATGCGCTGGCGCAGGCCGGTGGGCGGGTACTCGACTGGAAGAAGGGCGAATGCGAGCCCATTCCGGGTAAGACGATGCCGAAACTGGTTGTGGTCGAACGCGATTACCCGAATGTGGCGGAGAAGATGGCCGCACTCGGACCGCTCGTCGAGACGCTCGGCCTCACCACCAAGGGCGTCACGACCTTCCCGGTCGAGGAAGTCGAATACCTCAAGGGCATGAACGGAACCGTGGTTTCCGGTATCGCACAAGGCCGTCCGTCGCTGGCCAAGGACACGCATGCGGCCGAGGCGATTCTGGCACTGTCCGGCACCACCAATGGGCGGCTCGCGGTGGAAGGGTTCCACGCGCTCGAAAAGCGCACCGGAACCAAGCTGGCCGACCTGGCCGCCGAGCATGAGGGCAAGCGAATAACCTTCGCCGACACCCAAGCTCGGCCCGTTCCCGTGATCACCTCCCCCGAATGGTCGGGCAGTGAGACCGGCGGGCGCAGGTACTCACCGTTCACCATCAATACCGAGCGGCTCAAGCCCTGGCACACGCTGACCGGACGCCAGCACTTCTACCTCGATCACGACTGGATGGTGGAACTCGGTGAGCAGTTGCCGATCTACCGTCCGCCACTGGACATGTCGGCGCTCTTCAGCGAGCCCGGCATCGGCAATGTGAACGAGAACGGCGTCACCGTGCGGTATTTGACGCCGCACTCCAAGTGGTCGATCCACTCCGCCTACCAGGACAACCTGCATATGCTGACGCTCTCGCGCGGCGGTCAGGCCATCTGGATGTCGGAGGTCGATGCCGCCAAGATCGGTGTGGCCGACAATGATTGGATCGAGGCGATCAACCGCAACGGTATCGTCGTCGCCCGCGCCATCGTGTCGCATCGCATGCCCGAGGGCACCGTGTTCATGTACCACGCGCAGGACCGCGCCGTGAACGTGCCGCGCATCGAGGGTGCCGCGGACACCGTGGCGGGTAAGGGCAAGCGCGGCGGTATTCACAATGCGCTGACCCGAATCATGATCAAACCGTCGCATCTCATCGGCGGTTACGCGCAGCAGTCGTTCGCGCTGAACTACCACGGCCCCACCGGAAATCAGCGCGATGAGGTCACCACGATCCGCAAGCGCTCGCAGGAAGTGGAGTACTGACATGCGCGTCATGGCACAGCTCGCCATGGTCATGAACCTGGACAAGTGCATCGGCTGCCACACGTGCAGCGTCACCTGTAAGCAGGCTTGGACCAACCGCGCGGGCACCGAATACGTGTGGTTCAACAATGTGGAAACCCGTCCGGGACAAGGATATCCGCGGCAGTACGAGGACCAGGAGAAGTGGAAGGGCGGGTGGACTCTCAACAAGAAGGGGCGCCTGACCCTGAAGTCCGGGTCGCGGATGAAGCGGATGCTCAACCTGTTCGCCAACCCGGACCTGCCCACCGTGTCGGACTACTACGACCCGTGGTCTTACGACTACGAGAACCTGCTGTCCGCGCCGAAAATGGACACCACCCCGGTGGCGCGGCCCAAATCGCTGATCACCGGCGAGAACACCGACATCACCTGGGGCGCGAACTGGGACGACTCGCTGGGCTCCGGGCCCGAGCAGGTCGGCAAGGATCCGCTGCTGGGCAAGCTGTCGGAGAAGGTCAAACTCGAATTCGAGGAGACCTTCATGTTCTACCTGCCGCGCATCTGCGAACACTGCCTCAACCCGTCGTGTGCGGCCGCCTGCCCCTCCGGTGCGATCTATAAGCGCTCCGAAGACGGCATCGTGCTGGTCGATCAGGACAAGTGCCGTGGCTGGCGACAATGCGTATCCGCCTGCCCGTACAAGAAGATCTACTTCAACCACAAGACGGGCAAGGCGGAGAAATGTACGTTCTGCTACCCGCGTGTGGAAGTCGGCATTCCGACCGTGTGCTCGGAGACCTGCGTCGGGCGGCTGCGCTACATCGGCGTCATGCTCTACGACGCCGACAAAGTCCTGGAAGCCTGCTCCGTCGAGGAGGACAAGGACCTGTACCCGGCGCAGCTGGAGGTCTTCCTCGATCCGCACGATCCGCGCGTGGTAGCCGCCGCCGAGGAGGCCGGGATCTCCCCGGAATGGATTCAGGCCGCCCAGGATTCGCCGGTCTACAAGCTGATCGTGGACTACCAGCTGGCACTGCCGCTGCATCCGGAATACCGCACCATGCCGATGGTTTGGTACGTGCCGCCGCTCTCGCCGGTGGTCGATGTGCTCACCGAGACCGGGCACGATGGCGAAGACCACGCCAACCTGTTCGGAGCCATCGACGCACTGCGAATTCCCTTGGAGTACTTGGCCGAACTGTTCACCGCCGGAGAACTCGGACCCGTGCGCGCGGCGCTGCAACGACTCGCGGGGATGCGCTCGTTCATGCGCTCGATCAACCTCGGCCAGGAACCGGACATGTCGATTCCCGACGCGGTCGGCCTCGAACCCGAGGAAATCGAAGCCATGTACCGGCTGCTCGCCATCGCCAAATACGAGCACCGCTACGTGATCCCGCCCGCCGCGACAACCCGTGCGCACGAACTGGATTCACTCGCCACCGGATGCAGCCTCGACAATGACGGCGGACCCGGCATGACCGCCTTCGACTACATGGCCGACAAGTTCCACCTCACCGACACCAACGGTGCGGCCGCACCGGATCAGAAGTCCAACCGGATCAACCTGCTGAACTGGGACGGCAAGAGCACCAAGGGCCTGATCCCCACGGCCGAAGGCAATGGCGTGAACGGCACCGGCGTAAACGGAACAAACGGGCATGAACCGGCACCGGATAGCAACGGCCACAACGGTTCCGACCCGAACGGTAGCGCCACGGATGTGGATGACGGCATCGCGGCCGGAGTAGTCCGATGAGCCTGCTCAAACTGCGCCGTCGCCCCGAACCCACGGTCGCCATGTCCGAGCGGGATCGCCAACTGGTCTGGCGGCTCGCCGCCCTATTGCTCGACTACCCCGGCGAACAGCTATTGGCCATGCTGGACGAACTCGACAGCGCCATAAGCGAATTGCCCGACGGTGTGCGCCCAGGCCTGGCGGACTTCCTCACCCACCTGCGCAATACCGGCGATATCGTCCTGGCCCAGCAGTACGTCGAAACCTTCGACATGCGCCGCCGAGCCAGCCTCCACCTCACCTTCTACGCCTACGGCGACACCCGCAAACGCGGCATGGCCCTGCTCCGCTTCAAACACGCCTACCGCCAGGCAGGCGTAGAACTCGACGACTCAGAACTCCCCGACCACCTCGCGGTCCTCCTGGAATTCGCCGCCACCGTAGACCCAATCGGCGGCGAACGCCTCCTCGGCGAACACGTCCCGGTGTTGGAACTGTTGCGACTCTCCCTGTCCGACAACGCATCCCCGTACGCCGGAATCCTCACCGCCGTAACCGCCACCTTACCCCCGGTCACCACCGCCGACCGCCGCCGCATAGCCGAACTGGCCGCCCAAGGCCCACCCGAAGAAGAAGTAGGCCTCGAGCCCTTCTCCATGGACCCGATGATGTTCACCGGATTGGAAGGCCGCAGATGACCTCCACCCTCTGGATGACCCTCCCCTACGTGGCATTCACCTCCTTCATCCTCGGCCACATCTGGCGCTACCGCACCGACCAATTCGGCTGGACCACCCGCTCCTCCCAAATCTACGAATCCCGCCTCCTCCGCCTCGGCTCCCCCCTCTTCCACTTCGGCATGCTCGGCGTAATCGGCGGCCACGTCCTAGGCGTCCTGATCCCCGAATCCTGGACCAACGCCGTAGGCATCTCCGAGCACCTCTACCACGTGGTAGCGGTCTCCGCGGGAACCGTTGCGGGCGTTGCCGTCATCGCAGGCATCGGCATCCTCCTCTACCGCCGAATCACAGTCACCGCCGTCCGCAAGGCGACAACCCGCAACGACAAGCTGATGTACACCCTCCTCGCAGGCGCGTTGATCACCGGCTTGCTCAACACGGTCGGCAGCAACCTCCTCTGGGGCACCTACAACTACCGCGAAACCGTCTCCCCCTGGTTCCGCAGCCTCTTCACCGCCCACCCCGAGCCCACCCTCATGGTCGGCACCCCCTGGACCTTCCAGGCCCACGGCCTGATAGTCCTGACCCTCATAGGAATCTGGCCCTACACCCGCCTCGTCCACATGTTCTCCGCCCCCCTCGGCTACTTCGTCCGCCCCTACGTCGTCTACCGCAGCAAGCAATACAAGGCCCCCGACAAACGCCGCTACTCCCGAGCCTGGGACGCCCCCGTCCTCCCACCCCGCTGATTCCTCCACCCTGTTTGCTACCCCCTCCTAGGCTGGTAGCAAACAGGAGGTAACAGTGAGCCCGAACATCAAGGACGAGATCGACACCCTCCTCGCCGATCTCGACTCTCACCTCACACCCGAAGCACAGGCATTGCTCAACACCGATGACCTCTACGACGAGGACGGCATGCCGACGTGATCGACGGCGGTCGGCGAACTCCGTCTGTCGACTGCCTTACGCAGCTACGATGGCGGCGTGGCCAGGCCGAATGCTGAACCTCCGAACCTTCCCGAGTTCATGACTTGGGGGGAGCTCGATCAGCTACCCGAGGAGATCGCGGGCGAGATCGAGTCGTGGAACGGCCCGGTGGTGTGGATGCGGCGGGGCCCAGCCGAGCATCAGACCTACAGCAAGACCATTTGGAATGCGTTGCGCCGCTGCCTCGCGGACCGGTATCAGGACATCCGCGGCGACGATGTGCTGATCGTCGGCGAGGTGCTGTCACCCAGCAACCGCGGTCTTGTCGAGGCAAAGAAGGTTCGATATGCCTCGGCTCAGATCCCGTGGTACTGGGAGGTGGATCTTTCTCGCGGCCCGAATCCAGCACATGGCATCGAAACCGTGCGAGCCTACGGCCTCATGACCGAAGGCGGTCCGCTGCCCGATGGGGCAAGGCCGATGTACCCCAACAACTACGTCCTCATCGACGAGTGGTCGCCGAAGGACACCGAGGCCATTCGTACCGAGTTCCCGTTCCCCATCGACATTCCGTGGACGGAACTCGAGCCTGAGTAATCGACAACCACCATGCATTGGTGCAGGGCGCTTCTCGCGTTTTGGCTACACCGATGCATAGTGATCGATCGACTGATTCAGGAAGCTGCCAGTTTGGCCAGGTTGGGGAAGTTGGTTAGTTCCCAGCCGCCGTCTACCACCATGTCGATCCCCGTGATGTAGGAGGCTTCGTCGGAGGCGAGGAAGAGGCAGGGGGCGACGATTTGTTCCGGGGTGGCGGCCGCACCTAGGGGGATGCGGTCCAGGAACATCTGTTTCGCCGGTTCGTACCCCATGACTGCGGCTACCAACGGGGTGTCGACTAGGCCTGGGAGGACCGAGTTCACGCGGATTCGGTGTTGGGCCAATTCGAGGGCCGCGTTTTTGGTGAACATGACGACGCCTGCTTTGCCGGTGGCGTAGGGGCTGCCACCGGGCATGGGGATGCGGCCGTCGAGGGAGGAGATGTTGACGATGGAGCCGCCGCCGGTGTCGCGCATGAGGCGGGCTTCGTGCTTTGTGCAGAGGAAGACGCTCTTTTGGACCAGGTCTACGGTGAAATCCCAGTCGGCTTCGGTCAAGTCGGTGATTGCGCCGATGCGGGAGCCGCCTGCCACGTTGAAAGCGATGTCCAGGCCGCCGAAACGGTCTGCGGCGGTGGCTATTCCGGCTTCGACCTGAGACTCCACTGTCACGTCGGCAATCACAGAGACGAAGGAATCGCCGAGTTCGGCTGCCTTTTTCTGCAATCCGGCTTCGTCGATGTCGAGGCCGATCACGTTGGCGCCCTCGGCGATCAGGCCGGTGGCCAGGGCGGAGCCTATGCCGGAGGCGGCACCGGTTACCAGGGCGGTCTTTCCGGTGAATCTGCTCATGAGCGGGCGGCTCCTTCCGTGGCGTGGCGGCCGGCGCGGAGGAACTCGCCGGT
The DNA here is from genome assembly GCF_040683015.1 of Nocardia sp. NPDC051030. Classification (NCBI taxonomy): domain Bacteria; kingdom Bacillati; phylum Actinomycetota; class Actinomycetes; order Mycobacteriales; family Nocardiaceae; genus Nocardia; species Nocardia sp. NPDC051030. The sequence goes on from NZ_JBFBCD010000004.1 coordinate 819,235, forward strand.
GCGCTCTTTGCCGAGGGTGGGGGCCTTTTCGCCGAGGCCGAAGACGTACTCGCCGTTCACGAGTACGGCGGTGACGGTGGCGTCATTGCGGTTGACCATGCGGGAGAGGTTGTTGTACTCGGGGACCGGGTTTTCGGCGTAGGCCTCGAGGCTGTCGTCCAAGCGCTCCGGGTCGAGTACCAGGACGTCCGCGCGATCCCCGACGCGGAGGTGGCCGTTGTCGAGGTCGTACCAGTCAGCCAGTTCGCCGGTGAGGCGGTGCACGGCATGCTCGATGGTCATGAACGGGCGACCGGCGCGCTGGGCCTTGTGTACTCGCTTCAGTAGGCGTAGGCCGAAGTTGTAGAAGGCCATATTGCGCAGGTGTGCGCCCGCATCCGAAAAGCCCAGTTGCATACTGGGATCCGCTGCCAGTTGGTCCAGTACCTCGGGGCGGTGGTTGGAGATGGTGGTGCGCCAGCGGACCTTATTGCCGTATTCGACGACCAGATCCAGGAATGCGTCCACGGGATGTACGCCGCCGCGATCCACGCCGACCTGACCGAATGTCTTGCCGATCACGCTGGCGTCGGGGCATTCGGTGATTTCGGCATCGAAGAAGTCTCGATGCCAGACTCGCGGGCCCCACTTCTTGTCGTAGTCCTTGCGGAACCAGCGCCGGTAGTTCTCGTCGGCGAGCAGTTCGCGTCGCGCACCCAGCTCATTGGTCAGGTGCAAAGCGGCTGCGCCGGAACCGAATTCCTCGAATACCGGTAGGTCGATGCCGTCGGAGTACACCTCGAACGGGACCGGGAGATGCTGCCATCGGAAGTCGCCGCCGAGCCGGTTCAGGATCTTGCCGATCAGCGGGAAGATCTTGACCACGCCGGGGATCGCCTTGATGTCGGCAGCCGACAGCAGACTCACCTTCAGATTCGGACGGAAGATGCCGAGGCTGCTGACCGCCATGGCGACCAGGCTTTGCGGCCGGGCCACATCGGGACCACCCTGTAGGGCCCGCTTGCGTTCGCGCAGAATGCGATTGAGCCGTCGCCGCTCCTTGGTCGTCGCATAGGTCGAGGGCAGCGTGCGGGACCGGCACACCTCCCCGTCCAGCTTGTCGAACAGCAGCTGCTGGGAGGACATGCCGACGAACCCGGCATCGAGTGCCTCGTTCAGCTTGTGCTCCATGGCTTTCAGCTCGGATTCGGTCGGCTGCACATCCGGCCGGGTGGACCGTTCCAGGCCCATCTGCGCCGCCCGAATATCCGAATGCCCGATGAACGCGGCAATATTCGGCCCGAGCGGCAGTGATTCCAGCGCGCGCACGAAGCTGTGCGCGCTGTTCCAGGTCTTGAGCCCGTCGACCGCCTCCACCACATGCTTACGCGGAATGGCCTCCACGCGACCGAACAGATCGCCCGCATCCGACCCGTCCACATGCACGGTCGAGAGCGAGCAGGATCCGAGCAGCAGCGTGGTGACGCCGTGCCGCAGCGATTCCGACAGCGTCGGATCGAGCAGCACCTCCACGTCGTAATGCGTGTGGATATCGATCATGCCGGGCATTACCCACTGCCCGGTGGCGTCGATGACCCGCCCGCACCCGGTTTCGTCGATAGCCTCGGCGGTGACGACGGCGACCCGCCCGTCACGAATGCCGATATTGCGGATGGCCGACTCCGCGCCCGTGCCGTCGAACCAGCGTCCACCCTTGATGATGGTGTCGTACATGGTGATTCACTCGCCTATCGAGAGTTCGCGGCGCATCACCTTGCCGGTCGCATTGCGCGGCAGTGCATCCGCGGTGATGAGCCAGCGCGCGGGGACCTTGAAGTAGGCCAGCTGCCGGGCCACGTGGTCACGCAGTTCGTCCTCGGTCAGCGAATCCGGTTCGTCGACAACGACAATGGCCGCGACTTCCTGTCCGAGATCCTCGTGCGGCACGCCCAGGACGGCGGATTCCCGCACGGCCGGATGCTCGTCGAGGACGTTCTCGATCTCCTGCGGGTACACGTTCTCCCCGCCGCGCAGAATGAGATCCGAACGCCGACCGGAGATATAGAGCTTGCCCTCGCGCAGCGTCCCGAAATCGCCCGTGCGCAGCCATCGGTCCGCGTCGATGGACGCCTTGGTGGCCGCCTCGTCGTTCCAGTAGCCGAGCATGACGTAGGGACTGCGGACGCACACCTCGCCTTCGACCCCCTCGGGCACGGCCTTACCGTCCGGATCCCGGATCTCGACCGAGACGCCGAGCACCGCCCGGCCCACCGTCTCAGGATCCCCCGCCAGCTCCATCGGAGCCGCGACGGTGGCGGCGGTACCGCTCTCGGTGCACCCGTAACTCGTGGTCATGCCCTGCAACGCCACTGGGAACCGTTCCCGCAGACGCTGCTGCAAGGCCGGGGAGGACGGTGCGGAGTTCAGCGAGAACGCCGTCAGCGAGGACAGGTCGTACTGCGAAGTGTCCAGTTGCAGCATGCGATTGGCCAAGGTCGGCACGGCCGCCCAGTTGGTGACCTTCTCGGTCTCGACGAGCCGCAGAATCGAGTCGGTGTCATACGCGCCGCCCGTCGGGAACACCACGGCGTCCCCGGTGGTGAGCCGCGGGATCACCAGATTGTGCAGGCTCGCGATGTGGAACATCGGCATGGTGGCCAGAAAGCGGCGGCTGGACGGCGAACCGTCCCAGGCAATACCGCGGAATCCGGCCGACAGCGCATCGGTGAAACGGTGATAGTTGGCCACCGCCACCAGATTGCGGTGCGTGTGCACGACGCCCTTGGGCCGTCCGGTGGTGCCGCTGGTGTAGAGCATGATCGCCGGATCATCCTCATCCACAATGGTTTCCGGGTATTCACCCGAGTACTCATCGAGCAGCCGCATGAGTTCGCGGTGCGTTTTCAGCACCGGAACCTGCGAGCCGGTCTCGGCCAGCCGCGCGGCCCGCTTATCGTCGGCGAGCACCACCTTCGGCTGCGCGTGCTCGAGCCCGTACGCGATCTCGCGCGGAGCCCACCAGGCGTTGTAGCCGACCGGAATGGCACCCAGCCGCTGCGCCGCCCAGAAACCCAGCACCCATTCCGGCGAATTGGCCGCCAGAATGCCGACCCGGTCGCCCTTGCCGACACCGTATTGATCGCGCAGGGCCGCCGCCAGCGCGCCCGCCGCCCGATAGTGCTCGGCGAAGGTGATGCGCTGATTGCCGCCCACCAGGTATTCCCGGTCCCCCAGTTCGCGGGACGCCTCCAGCAGCTCCGCCAGGGAACGGGCGCGATGGCGGAACACCGGCGTCGGTGCGCCCAGCACCGGCTCCGCGGTCATCTCGAACGGCCCGCCCGGGCCGACCAGCTTTCCGGAGATCTGCGCGGCCAGTGCTTGGAGGTCAACGGCTTTCGTCATGAATCAAGTCCTCGATCGTCAGGGATCCCTCGCCCTCGCAGCTTGCCCGAGCGGGTCGGGCCGGTGGGGGCAAACAGGCAAATTTCTGGCGCATCCGTACAACTTTTACGGCGGATCACGACTACCCCCGCACCGCGGCGAAGGTGGCCTTCAAATACGCGTCGGCCCGATCGGATCCGATCAGCCCGGGGGCCATCCGATTCATGGCATAGGCGAAGGTGACCCGATTGTCCAGGTCATTCACCACGAACGCCCCGCCCAGTCCCGCCCACCAGCACACCCGGCCATCCGGCACCTGCGGTGCGGTCTGTGGTTGCGGCAGCCCATAGCCGATGCCGAAACGCAGCGGCACCATGATCGCCAGATCCACACCGTCGGACTGCTGCTCGAAGATCAGGTCGATCGTCTTGTCCGACAGGAACTTCCGCCCGCCCAGCACGCCGCCATTGCTGATCAGCGACTGCACCCGGGCGATCGAACGCGCATTGCCGTGCCCGTTCACGGCACCGATCTGCGCCTGCCGCCACGCGGCCGTATTGCATTCGGGGAACTCCAGCATGGGCTGGAACAGCGTCTTGTACATGACACTGTCCTGCGGCAGCAGCGAGACATCGAACTCCGGCATCTCCGGCGGCACCAGGTCGGCGATTCGCTCATGCAGCCCCGCAGCGGTGCCGATATGGAAATCCGCACCCAGCGGCTCGGCCAGCTCCTCGGCGAAGAACTTCCCGAGCGTGCGCCCGGTGATCCGGCGAATCACCTCGCCGACCAGATGTCCGTAGTTGATGGCGTGATAGCCCGATGCCGTGCCCGGCTCCCACCACGGCTGCTGCGAAGCCAGCCGCGCGGTGGAGGCCTCCAGGTCGTAGATGTCGTGCAGTTCGATCGGCGCATCCCAGCCCGAGACACCCGAAGTGTGTGAAAGCAGGTGCCGCACTTCGATATCGGCCTTGCCATTGGCCGCGAACTCCGGCCAGTAGTGCGCCACCTTCTCATGCACGTCCAGCTCACCGCGGTCCACCAGCAGCAGCGCACTCAGCGCCGCCATGGTCTTGGTGATGGAGAAGGTGTTGACCAGCGTGTCCGCGCCCCAGGGCGTGGTCTGCTCCCGATCGACGTAACCGCCCCACAGGTCGACCACCGCTTCGCCGTCCACCGTGACACACAGTGACGCGCCCAGCTCGGCCCCCGACTCCACCTGCTCGGTGAAAACCGTTCGGACTTCAGCGAATTCGTCGGCACAGAATCCAGCGACAGTGCTCATCTGTTCCGCCCCTTTCCTAGACTCGGGCCTCGGCGCGCGCGGGCACCGGCAGCGTGTAGTTGTAGGCGGCCGCGCGCTTCGCGCCCCGCGCCATCTCACGCTGCAAATCCCTGACGTACGGCTCGAATTCGATCTGAATGGTGTGCCGCGGCGAGTCGTAGTAGCGGTCCGAACGACTCGCCTCCGCCTCGGCCATGAACTCGGTCATCTCCGTCTGCGACGGCAGCCGGTAATTGCCGGTCAGATAGGCCGCGACCAGCTTCGACTGCTGTTCGGCGAAGTTCACCAGCGTCGGCATGGGCTGTGCCAGACCGAGATAGAACAGATTGTCGATGCCCGGTTTGACCATCTGCCGGTACAGCGGCAGCTTGTTCTTGGCGTCCGGCACCAGCTCCGCATCGCTGAAGAACGGGAAGCTGATGTGATACCCGGTGGCGCACACCACTACATCGACCTCTTCGACACTGCCGTCGGCGAAATGCACCTTGTCACCGTCGAGCCGGGTGATGGCGGGTTTGAACGTGATGTCACCGCATCCGGCCCGGTGCAGGAATTCCTCACTCGCGGACGGATGCGCCTCGAACGGCAGGTGATCCGGCTTCGGCAGCCCGTAGTTCTCCATATGACCGCGGTTCTTGACCACGAAGCGCTGCTTGAGTTTCAGCGCGATCTTGGGCGGCATCCACGCGGGCACCGACTGCTTGTCACCCACCTTGCCGTTCACATACTTCGGCAGCACCCACACGCCGCGGCGGGCGGACAGATAGAACTTCGAGGCGATGAACCGCTGCGACAGCTCGGTGGCGATATCCAGCCCTGAATTGCCCATGCCCACCACGACGATTCGCTTGCCGCGCATATCGATCGGATCGAACGGGTCGTTGTAGGAGTGCGAATGCATGAGCACGCCGTCGAATTCGCCCGGGTACTCGGGGATCCGCGGATCCCAGTGGTGACCGTTGCACACCAGCAGCACGTCGTAGACCTCGGTGTGGCCGGTGTCGGTGGTGATGACCCACAGCCCGTCCTGATCGCGCTCGGCCGAGATCACCTTGGTGTTCAGGATGATTCGATCGCCGATCCCGAAATGCGCGACGTAATCCTTGAAGTACTGGTGCAGCTGCGTGTGGTGCGGGAAGTCCGGCCATTCGCCGGGCGCGGGGAAGTCCTCGAACGCGAGCCGGAACTTCGAGGTGTCGATGTGCAGGCTCTGGTAGCAGGCCGACATGCCGTTCGGGTTCTTGTAGTACCAGTTGCCGCCCACCTCGTCGGAGGCTTCGTAGCAATCGAAGGGGATGCCGTATTCGGCGAGCCGTTTGGCCGCGGTGATCCCGGACGGGCCCGCACCGATTATGCAGACGCGGGGCAGCTCGCGTGCGGTTTGCTCAGACAATTCACTCTCCTGATTCGGCACTGGGTCACGCTGGGCAGGACGAAGAACACCCGGCCCGACGTGACGTGCCACACACGCTAACACTCACTAGACAGTGCGTCTAGTGAGTCGACGTACGTCTATCATCAACGCATGCAGACCGAACGGCGCACCTCTCTGCGCGAGGAACAGAAGCGGCTCACCCGCAGCCGGCTCATCGACGCCGCCAAACAGCTGTTCACCACCCAGGGCTACGCACCGGTCCGCGTGGACGACATCGCCGCCGCCGTGGGATGCAGCCGCGCCACCTTCTACCTGCACTTCACCGGCAAACCGGATGTCTTGCGCGCCATCGCCGAACAAGGCACGCTGCCCAGCGTCCAGCACTTCTACGAAGACCTCGACCACGTCCTGGACAGCGGCTCCCGCGAAGAATTCGGCGCCTGGATGCGCCGCGCCATCGACTGGTTCCAGGAGTACAAGGACCTGCTCCCCGCCTGGGACGAAGCAACCACACTCGAACCGGAATTCCGGGAGGTGGCGCGCGAGGGCATTCTCGCCCTGCCGAACGTCATGACCTCATACCTGTCCCGCTGGCCCGAAACACAGCAGGACGAAGCACGATTGCGGATAGAACTCCTGGTCGCCCAGCTGGAACGCTTCTTCACCCGCTGGGCCATGCAGGGCACCATCGACGTCACCGCGGATCAGGCAGCCGCGGTGCTCACCGATATCTGGTTCCCTGCGCTCCAAACCCCGGGAGCCTGATTCCACTGGTGGCGAGGAACCTTTGTCGCGCCTGATGATTGAGGTATGGCCTCGATTTCCTGCCCACAGTGCGGCCACGACGAGTACGTACAGCTGGTCCCGGCCGCGTGTCAGGGCCCATCGCGGCACGGAACAGCCACACGCACGATGAGAACAGCTTCATACTCTCAGTTGCTGGCCGTGGCGCTCGAGTTCCCCGAGCCGCCATCGTTGCCCGCCCAGCCCAGCGCCCTACGACCGAAGGAACCACGGCCGATGCGCGAGCCGCTACCCTGGGGGCGGATCGGCTGCCTGGCATTCGTGGTGATCTTCATAGTGCTGCCGATCTTCTCGGCATCGATTTCCGGTTTCGACGACGCATTCGACGTAATTTTCACCCTGTGCTTCTATGGCGCGATCGCCGCCGCGATTCTGATTCCGCTGTCCCGCAGGCACACACGTGACCAGGCGGAGAAGACATGGTCGGCTGCCACCAACGCGCGGGAACGGGCGATCGGTGCAGCCCAGGCTGCATGGAACGGCGGCTATTACTGCCACCACTGTTCGCGTTGCTTCTGGCAGCACTCGTCGATCACCCGACTTCCCATACGGAAACCATTGCCACCCAGCGAGTTTCAGCGACTCGTAAAGGAAGCGGGCGGCTACGCGACACTTCCGGGTGTTTACGGTCAGGTGTCCCAGTAGGAGTCGAAACTTCGAATCAGGAGGGAAGCACACCTCCCAGTACCTGCCCCCACGCTTCCATGGCCTTGTTCAGCTCCGTGCCCGCGGTCGCTGCCACACCAAGCGCGGCCAGCGCCGACTTGACCATCCCCCGGCTCCGCTTCTCGGGTGGCTGCTCAGCACTCTGCGCCAGGTACTCGACAGTCTCGAGCAACTCCTGCCGACTCTGATCATCCAGCTCAGGCTCGGCCAGCACCGCATGCTCGATTGCCTTGAGCGCATCGGCTGTTCGACCATCGCCCTGCTGCGCAATGGTCAGGATGGTCGAGTCGATATTCATGATCTTCGCCCCGAACATTCCGCCATAGAACGTTCCACCGCTGATGTCGAGCCTGAAGCTGGGATCGCGTTCGGACTGGCCCGACGTCTCCGCATAATCTGACATTTGGCCGTGTACCTCCTCGAGATAGGTGATTCCCAGAGCGAGATACGCCCTGGTGAGCTGCGCCGACTCTGCGACCAGGGGACTCCTCGCGGCAGCCACACCTTCGATGAGCCCACCGAACTGATCGGTGAAACATGGTGAGCCGGACGAGACTTCGAAGCCATCCAGCAAATTCGAAACACACATCACCCAATGTTCGACTTCGGTAGGCGCCGTCGCGGGTCTCACCGGCATTCGGCTCAGCTCGCGACCTCGGTCGACGCTGTCCGCGAGCTCGTCCTTCAGCACGCGAGCGTTCAATCCTGGCTTCAGACGGGCATGGCGTGACGGAGGCTCGAAATTCGGAACTATGAGCACGGAATCAGCGGAAGCCGCGGCACGCAGGGCCTGTTCCAAATCCACCAGACGAGACCTCGTCTCGTGAAGAGTCGCACCGGCGCCGGGGGGAAAGGTGGGGTTCGCCCGCCACAGGTGCCGGATTCGGGAGCTGAATCCGTGAGTCGTCGAGAGGTAGTCGGTCCCCGCGGTGAACTCCCACCACTGCACATTGCCCAGCAGGGCCGCCGCCTCTGCCGCCCCAGCGGTGACCAGCACATCGACTACCGGCGCATCGGCAATCTGCCGAATACGTTCGGCTGCCTGCGCGGCAATATCCATTGCATACCGGCAATACTCGACGGAAGCGGCCCTGTCCTCCCCCACCAAGATCCGACCGGCGGTCTCTCGGTCCACACCCCCCATGGTCCACAAGATCCACGAGCGTGACAAGAAGTCCGCTTCCGCGGCCTCTCAACTCGTCGACTGCGTCGCGCGCGCCCGTTCGAGCTCCCAGAAAGCCCGCAGCGCAACGATTTTCCCGTGGGCATTCACGCGATAGGTAGCGACCAGATCGACTTCGACAGCCACACCCGCGCGCACGCTGCGAATCGTCCCCGTGAATGCGATCTCGTCGCCGCAGGCGAACGAGTCGGCCCAGCGAAAGTCGATGTCACTCTTGGCGATCGCCGTATCCCAGAACGCGGCGATCGCGCCGCGCCCGGTGTGCCCATTCCCGGCAGGGTCGTAGGGCGACACCCCGATCGGGTCTTCCACCCGCGCATCCGCAGCGAAGAGCGCCAGCCACTCGTCCTTGCGTTTCGCGCGCACCGCGGCCTGCGAGGCGAGTCCGGCGCGGCGGGCAGGATGTTCGGGCGACATCCCGTCATCCTGACCACGGCCGCCGCAACACCCGTCGTCGATCCCGGTCACCGGGACAATCGATGCGACTCAATGGTATCGCGGATTGTGAAATTGAATTGCTTCGGAATTACTGCTTCGCGGCGGAACCCGAAACACCGAAGACGCCGATATCGTCCTGGGTGGGAGTGACGTCATTGGTGCCGTCGCCGTGGCATTCGGCCTCCGTCTTCCCCATGTTCTTGCAGGCAGCCCACGGATCGAACAGCGGGACCGCATTCGCCGGGACATATGCCGCGCCCGCGAGACCGGCGACAAGGCCGACGGTGACGATAAGTTTCTTCACTTAGGAGATCCTCCCGAGTCGATAAATCGAAATCGGGATTCAGGCTGCCATGGGAACACCGGATTTTCCAAGCGATCTGGGAATCCGGCGTTTCTCGTCAAAACACGTCAAGCTACGCGGGCGGCCGTCAGAGTCCTTGCGGCGGTGCGGTAGCGATCGATCAGCAAACGAACCACGGCGGGGTGGACGCCGATGGGCTCGGCTACGCCATCCGCGCCCGCATCGTGGAGGCGCTCGTGGAACAGCCCGTGCGCGAGCAGGTATGAGGCGATGAAGACTCGCCGGGCACCCGATTCACGCATGGCCGCAACAACTTCCGGCACGCGAGGTTCACCGGTGGCGATGTAGGCCGTCCGCACCGGAGCGCCGAGGCGTTCCGCCAGCAGCCCGGCGGCACGCCGAACATCCTCGCGCGCACGGGCATCCGAGGAACCGGCGGCGGCGAACACCACCGCGTCACCCGAACGCCAACCCGCATCACGCAGCCGCAGCTTCATGATCGCCGCGAGGGCCGGATCCGGACCCATGGCCTGGGTGACCGCGACCGCCTCATGGGCACTCGCGGCCACCTCTCGCGGCACATCCTGATATACGTGATAGCCCGAGGCGAGGAATGCCGGAACCACCACGGCGGGAACGGAACCCAGGTCCCCCAGCACCTCGGCAGGGGATGGTCCGAGCACGTCCACGAACGCGGTCCGCACGCGCGGCACCGGCAGCTCGAGCAAGGATGACGATGCGGCCCCGAAAGCCGCACCGGCATCTGCCTGTGGATGTGACGCCTCCAACTCGCGCGCCACGGCCTCGGCCAGCGAGGCGATCATCTGCACGCCACGCGCGCTCCTGGTGCCGTGCGCGACCAGGACCAGCGCCGGGCTACTCACCAGGCCCCCGGACCGTGCGCGCGCACCGGCACACCCGAACCGGTCACCGGTGGCTGGCCAGCGGGGTACTGCGCACTGGCAGTCCGGGCCGGGAAGATCGGGTTCGGGCGCGGGGCCACGGTGGCCGAAGGGAACTCGGGAGGCCGGGTCGCACCCGGAGTGCGAGGCAGTTCCGGCCGACTGCCGAGACCCGCGGTACGTCCCTGGAAGGGCTGCCGGGCAATCGGATTCGTGGCCACGGACAACTCCGGGCGCGGATCATCGGCGCATTCGGCCGGATCCAGGGCCAGGCGGTAGCCGCGCTTGACCACGGTCTGAATGGCCTTGGGCGAGCCCAACCCGGCACGCAGCCGGGCAATGGCGGTCTCCACGGCATGGGTGTCATCGCCGCCGCCGGGCAGGGCCGCCAGGAGATCCTCGCGGGAGACCACGCGGCCGGGCTGGCGGGCCAGCGAACGCATGAGCGCCATGGGCGCGGGGGCGAGCTGCCGGACCTGGCCGTCCACCACCACGCACGCGCCGCGCACGCTCAGAACATGACCGGCGGCCTGAATCCGGTTGGCGCGCCGGGGAAGTTCCTCGGCCACATGCCGGGCCAGTGCGCCCAGCCGGGCGCGACCGGGCATGGAGGTGGCCACGCCGAGCTCTTCCAGGGGCGCGGCCGTGATCGGGCCGACGCAGGCCGGGAGCACCCGGGTGCGCATGGCGTGCAGCACGGCTTCCAGGAGTCCGGTTTCCTTGGCGCGCATGAGCAGTGAGGCCACGGCCGGGGCGCTGGTGAAGGTCACGCAGTCGATACCGACGGTGACGATCGCCTCGATGAGGCGGTCCATCGGGATGCGGTCCTCCGGCGGAACCCACCGGTAGACCGGAACCGGAACCACATCGGCTCCGGCGCAACGCAATACCTCGCAGAAGTCCGGGACGGGCTCCCATTCGGTGGTCGCACCGTGCAGCTGCACCGCGATCCGCACGCCCTCGACCCCTTGGGCGAGCAGGTGATCCAGCACCTCGGCGCTGGATTCCGAAGCGGGAGACCACTCTTCGCGCAGCTCCGCCGCGCGGATGGCGCCCTTGGCCTTGGGACCGCGGGCCAGCAGCCGGGTACTGCCGAGCGTGATCCGCAGATCCTCGGCGATGCCCCAGCCCTCCGCGGCCTCCATCCAGCCGCGGAAGCCGATACCGGTGGTGGCCACCGCGATCTGCGGCGGATCGGCCACCAGCTGGCGGGTCACCCGCTCCAGCTCGGTGTCGTCGGACAGCGGAATGATCTTGATGGCGGGGGCGGTGACAATATTCGCGCCACGGCGCACCAGCAGGGTGGCGAGTTCTTCGGAACGGCGAGCGGCCGTGATACCGACCGTGAAACCAGCGAGCGGGATTCCCGCATCGACCTCGGTCATGCTGTACCACCGGGGAACGCCACCGGGTCATTGGATACCACGACCACACCGTCCAGCACGCGCACCGCGTACACCGGAACCGACATGTTCTCGTCGTCCAGGCAGCGCCCGTCGATCAGCGAGAAGGCCTGCTTGAGCAGTGGCGAAGCCACCACCGGCACGCCGCCGCGATCACCGACAATGCCGCGGGACATCACCGCCGCCCGGCCGAACGGATCGATATTGCCGACGGCGAACAGCGTGCCGTCCGTCGTCAAGAACAGGGCCGCCTGACGGCCGCCTTTCAACAACACCGCGACGCCGCGGCCCGGAATCAGATAGTCGAGTCGGCATGCCGGGGTCCAGCCGGTCGTGCTGGTAGCGGTGCCTGGTGTGTCGATTACGGTCATCGGTAACTCTCCTCCGAACGCCCTTGTCTATTGATACGGGCGCCCTGTTTCCATGCGGTTAAGCAGTCATTTCCCGTTCGTGGCGGACACGGTGCCGGTGCTCACAGCCGCGGCAGCCACCGGAAGCTCCGGAATGCCGAGCAGCACGGGGACCTTGCGCTCACCGCTGTCGTCGAAGGAAATGGTCGAATCGGCCTCGGTCGGCGCGTTCACGAAGGACACGAAGCGCGAGAGCTTCTCCTCGTCCTCCAGCACGGCCGCCCACTCGTCCCGGTAACCGGCGACATGGCGTTCCATGGTCGCCTCCAGATCGGCGGCGATGCCCAGGCTGTCCTCGCAGATGACGGCCTTGAGGTAATCGATGCCGCCCTCGAGGGCCTCCTGCCACGGCGCGGTGCGCTGCAGGCGGTCCGCGGTGCGGATGTAGAACATGAGGTAGCGGTCGATGTAGCTGATCAAGGTGTCGTCGTCCAGATCTCCGGCCAGCAGCACCGCGTGCTTCGGGGTGAGACCGCCATTGCCGCCGACGTACAGGTTCCAGCCGTGCTCGGTCGCGATGACGCCGACATCCTTGCCGCGCGCCTCCGCGCACTCGCGCGCGCAACCCGATACGGCCAGCTTCAGCTTGTGCGGGGAACGCAAACCGCGGTAACGCTTTTCGAGCAACACCGCCATGCCCACCGAATCCTGCTGACCGTAGCGGCACCAGGTGGAACCGACGCAGGACTTCACCGTGCGCAGCGACTTGCCGTAGGCGTGACCGGATTCCATGCCAGCGTCCACCAGGCGCTGCCAGATCAACGGCAACTGCTCGACCCGGGCGCCGAACAGGTCGATGCGCTGACCGCCGGTGACCTTCACGTACAGGCCGAACTCCTTGGCGACCTGACCGATGGTGATGAGCTGCTCGGCGGTCACCTCACCACCGGGCATGCGCGGCACCACCGAGTAGGTGCCGTTCTTCTGCAGGTTGGCCAGGAAGTGGTCATTGGTGTCCTGCAGGGCCGCCTGCTCGCCGTCCAGAATGTGATCGCTGGAGGTCGAGGCCAGGATGGAGGCGACCGTCGGCTTGCAGATATCGCAGCCGGATCCCTTGCCGTACTTGGTGATCAGGCCCGAGAAGGTCCGAATGCCGGTGGACTGCACAATGTGGAACAGCTCGGCGCGCGACTGCGAGAAGTGCTCGCACAGCGACTTGGAGACCTCGACGCCCGACTGCTCCAGCAGCTTCTTGAGCATGGGAACGCAACCGCCGCAGGAGGTTCCGGCATTGGTGCAGCTCTTGATGCCCGGGACATCGCACGCGCCGTCCGCGATCGCACCGCAGATCGCACCCTTGGAAACATTGTTGCAAGAGCAGATCTGGGCATCGTCGGGCAGCGCGTCCGCACCCAGTTCCGCACCGGCCGGGGAGATGAGCGCGGCCGGATCCGCCGGAAGCGGGCGGCCAACCAGCGGGCGCAGCGCCGAATACTGCGCGGCATCGCCGACCAGAATGCCGCCCAGCAGGGTCTTGGCATCATCGGAGACAACAAGTTTCGCGTAGGTGCCCTTGGCGGCATCGTGCAGCACCACCGACAGCGCGCCGTCGGTCTTGGCGTGCGCGTCACCGAAGCTGGCCACATCCACGCCGAGCAGCTTCAGCTTGGTCGACATGTCGGCGCCCGGGAATTCACCCGCGCCGCCGAGCAGACGGTCCGCGACCACCTCGGCGGTGCTGTAGCCGGGAGCGACCAGGCCGTAGCAAACCCCTTCCACCGCAGCGACTTCACCGATGGCGTAGATGTTCGGGTCCGAGGTGCGCAGGCCCAGGTCGGTGATCACGCCACCGCGCGGGCCGACCTCGATGCCGGAGACGCGGGCGATCTCATCACGCGGGCGGACACCGGCGGCGAACACCACCAGCGCGGCGCGCAGCTTCGACTCATCGGAGAACGAAACCTCGAGACGCTCGGAAAGCGGTGCGTCCCCGATGACTTCGATGGCCGAGGTGCCGACGCCGGTGTGCACCCGCAACCCCAGTTCGGAGACCAGCTGCTCCAGGATCGCGCCGCCGCCCTCGTCGATCTGGGCGGGCATGAGCCACTTGTTGAACTCGACCACGTGCGGGGTCATGCCCAGCAGGCGCAGCGCGTTCGCCGCCTCCAGGCCGAGCAGGCCACCGCCGACCACAATGCCGACCGCGCCCGGTCCGGCCGCCTCGGCCGCGGCCCGAATACCGTCGAGGTCCTCCAGGGTGCGGTAGACGAAGCAGCCCTCGGAGTCGTGACCCGGCACCGGCGGCACCCAGGCGTAGGAGCCGGTCGCCAGAACCAGTGCGTCATAACCGATCACGTCGCCGGTGGAGGTGGTGACCTTGCGGGCGGCGCGGTCGATGGTGTCGGCCTTCACGCCCAGGCGCAGATCGACCAGATCGTCACCGGCGTATTCATTACCCGGCAGCGCCAGATGCGCGGACTCCCAGACACCGACGTAGGCAGACAGTCCGACACGGTCGTAGGCGGGCAGCTTCTCCTCGCTGAGCACCACCACCTGCCAGGCGGCCGCCTCGTCGCGGGAGCGCAGGGCTTCCACGAAGCGGTGGCCGACCATGCCGTGCCCGATGACAACTGCGGTCTTACGTTCGATCGAGGTCATGAGAGTCCCTTTCGCAGTAGGGAAGTCAGGCGCGAGCCGACGAAGTGGACGAGGAGCCGGTGTTCTCGGATTCGGCTTGCAGCACCAGGGCTTCGGCCTCGACGACGACAGCGGTGTCACTGGAATCGGTAGCCAGCGAGCGCAGGCTCGGGCGGCGCATGAAGACCACCCAGCAGACCGCCGCGCACACCACGTAGAAGGCCATGAACACCCAGAACGCGGTGGTGGCCGACTTGGTGGAGGCGTAGGAGGAACGCAGCACCAGGTTGATGCCGACACCGCCCAGCGCGCCGATCGCGCCGACGAAACCGATGAGCGCGCCGGAGATGTTCTGCGCCCAAGCGGCGCGGGTGGCCGAATCACCGGGCAGGCTGCGGGATTTCGCCTCGAACACCGACGGGATGATCTTGGTGACCGCACCGTTGCCGAAACCGGAGATGACGAACAGCGCGGTGAAACCGATGATCAGCGCGACCAGCACACCGCCCTTCGGGCTGCCGGTGCTGTCACCCATGGTGCTGGCCACGGCCACCACCGCGGCCGCCGCGGTCATGGCGGCGAAGGTGTACAGCGTGACCTTGCTGCCGCCGATCTTGTCGGCCCACTTGCCGCCGTACGGACGAGCCAGCGAACCCAGCAGCGGACCCATGAACGCGATCTGCGCGGCATGCAGGGCGGCCTGCGGTGCGGTCGCGCCACCCGCCTTGAAACTGATCTGCAGCACCTGGCCGAACGCGAAGCTGTAGCCGATGAACGAACCGAAGGTGCCGATGTACAGGAACGCGATCGCCCACGACTGCGGCACTTTCAGCGCCTTCAGCATGTAGGACAGGTCGGCCTGCTGGTTCTTGACATTGTCCATGAACAGCGCCGCGCCGATCGCCGCCAGCACGATCAGAACCAAGTAGATGGCGCACACAACCGAGGCATTGCCGTACTTGTTGCCGACCGTGGCGATCACGGCCAGGCCGATCAGCTGCACCACCGGCACGCCGATATTGCCGCCGCCCGCGTTCATGCCCAGCGCCCAGCCCTTGAGCCGCTGCGGGTAGAAGACATTGATATTCGACATCGACGACGAGAAGTTGCCGCCGCCCAGACCCGCGAAGGCCGCGATGACCAGGAATGTCGTGTACGAGGTGCCCGGCTGGTTGATGAAGTACAGGGTCAGCAGCACCGGGATCAGCAGCGCCAGCGCGCTGAAGATGGTCCAGTTGCGACCGCCGAACTTCGCCGTGGCGACGGTGTACGGAATCCGCATGATGCCGCCGACCAGAGTCGGCACCGCACCCAGGAAGAACTTGCCCGCGGTGTCGATGTGGAAGACATCCTGCGGCATGAACAGCACCATGACCGACCAGATCGACCACACCGAGAACCCGATGTGCTCGGCGAATACCGACCAGATCAGATTGCGGCGCGCGATGTTCTTGCCACCGGCTTCCCAGGCAGCCACATCCTCGGCATCCCAATGCTCGATGTCATGGTTGCGCTTCAGCGTCGTCAACAAGGGTCCTCCTGAAATCGGATGACCCAAAGGTAGAAAACGGGTATTGCCGCAATGCTGCGCGGAATGACCGTCAAATCAACGGTTGCTCACGAATCCCCGGGATGCGGCGTGAGAATGGGCGGTATGTTTCGCCCGTGTGTCACAACGGTTTCCGTGTGTCACAAAGAGCCTGAAAACGCGAATGCGACCCGTGAGGTGAGAGCCCTGCCACACAGCATGGCCAATACCTCACGGGTCGGCAACTCGAACAGTGAATTAGTTCAGTGCCCGGAGCCCCGGGTCAGTTCCAGGTGTCCTCGAGCATGCGCGGCTTGCACGCCTGCCAGGCTCCGGCCAGCAGCACCAGCACCGCGACCACCAGGAAACCGAACGGAGCCAGCCACCCTCCGGTCATCGAATGCAGGGCACCGAACACCAGCGGCCCCACACATGCCACGAGGTAGCCCACGCCCTGCGTGAAGCCCGACAGCGCGGCCGAACCGGCGGCCGTGCGGGTGCGCAGATTGATCAAGGTCAATGCCATCGGGAAGGTGGACGGACCCAGACCCAGCAGCAGCACCCACAGCAGCGGCGCGCTCATGGGAGCGATCAGCAGTCCGGCGAAACCGCCGAAAAAGAAGACCGCACAACCGATCACGACCGGGAACGGGTTCACCATGCGTCCGGCCACCATCGGCGTGGAGAGCGCCGCCGCCAGGCCGATCAGCGCGAAGATGCCGACCATGCTGCCCGCGTACGCGGCGCTGGCTCCGGCGTCGGTGAAGATCGTCGGCATCCACGCGAACATGGCGTAGGTGATCAGCGAGGTCATGCCGAACATGAAGGCCATACCCCAGGCCAGCGGCGACCGCCAGGCTTGACCGGTGGCCTCGGCGGCCGTGGCGGGCAGGTCGGTGACATCCGCCAGGGCGGCCTGACGGCGAACCCGGAGCACGGCCAGCCACGGCACCATGGCGATCAGCGGCAGCACCGCCCACATGCCGAGCGAGACCCGCCAGCCGTGCGAGTCCGCGATCGGGACCGTGATCAGCGCCGGAATCACCGTGCCGAGCTGCACCATCACGATGTAGACCGCCGACAGCTGCGCCAGGCGATCCGAGAAGTAACGCTTGACCAGCGGCGGAATCACCACATTGCCGATGCCCATGCCGGTCAGCGCGACCGCGGAGAAGATCAGCAGCTCCCAGGTGTCGGGCACGATCGCGCGCACCGCGGTACCGATGGCGGTCAGCACCATGGCGGCCAGCGCGGTGGCTTCGAGGCCGAAACGCCTGGTCAGAATGGGGGTCAGCAGGCCTGCGGCGGCGAACATGAGGGTGGGGATCATGCCGAAGATGCCGACCACCGCGGTCGAATAGCCGATGTCATCGCCGATGCGGGCGGCCAGCGGCGAGAACGCGGTCACCGCGACGCGCAGGGTGAGCGCCGACATGAGGATGGCGGCGAGCACCAGAAGTCGTCCCTCTATGAGGGAGCGCTTGGTCGGCTGATGATGTTCGACGACCGGTCGCGTGGGCTCGACAATGGACTTCTGCCGGTTGGCAGAAGTAAGGCCCCGCTCCGGGGCCATCGTCTCGTTCAGCGTCGCAGTCACCACGAAATCATAGGATGACCCGATGATGTGATGCAAGGAATGTGAGGCACGGTACGCTGTCCCCTGTGCAACCAGTCCGGCGCACGAGCCTCATCGCCCAGGTGACAGAGCAGCTTCGTGCCGAAATCCGTTCCGGCCGTTGGCCCGTCGGCTCGCGTATCCCCACCGAGCCCGAGCTCACCGAGCTCACCGGCACCGGCCGCAATACCGTCCGCGAAGCCGTCCAGGCGCTCGTGCACGCAGGCATGGTCGAACGACGTCAGGGCTCCGGCACCTACGTGACCTCGACCTCCAGCCTCGGCGGCGCGCTCACCGAATACTTCGCCGAGTCCCAGCAGCGCGACATCCTCGAACTGCGCCGCGCCCTCGACACCACGGCCGCCTCCCTGGCCGCGAGCCGTCGCGACGCCGCCGATATCGCCAACCTCGAGCAACTCCTCGAGGAGCGGCGGATCACCTGGGACACCGACTTCGAGGCCGCCATCGACGCCGATGTGCAACTGCACCGCGCCATCGTGGTCGCCAGCCACAATGCGGTATATCTGGAGTTCTACGACTCCCTGCTGCCCGTCATCGAGGCCGGTATCCGGTCCCGCTCCGACAAGGGCGGCGAGGCGTACCACGCCGAGCACACCGAACTGGTGCAGGCGGTCATCGACGCGGATCCCGAGCGCGCGGCCCGAGCGGCCAACTGCTTCCTCGGCTCACTCATCGCCGAATATCCGGACGCTCGATAAGAATTCGCGGTAACCGAACGGTCACCGTGTAAATCCCCTAACAGTGAGCCGGAATTACCTTCCGCGTCACCGAAAGCCACCTGGGCGTAATCACTCCTTCGTACGGTTGTCCCGACCGCAGCGACTCTCCCCGCACGCAATCCACACCCGGAGAGAAACGATGAGGGCGGTCGACAGCTCGAGAGGAAAGCTGCTCATGGCAACCGTAGAGGCGCCGGAAACGTCCATCGACTTCCAGAAACGCGGCCGTTGGCTCGACCGCTGGGAACCCGATAACAATGAATTCTGGGAAAACGGCGGGAAACAGACCGCTCGAAAGAATTTGATGTTCTCCGTATTCGCAGAAAATCTCGGGTTCAGCATCTGGGTTATCTGGGGAAGCGTCGTCGTCTCCATGGGGGCCGCCGGATTCGCGTTCCTCGGCAAGAACAATCCGGACGCCGTGAGCAACGCACTGCTGCTGACCTCGACACCCACCCTGGTCGGCGCGGCACTGCGCGTCCCCTACACCTTCGCCATCCCGCGCTTCGGCGGGCGCGCCTTCACCGCGTTCAGCGCCGCCCTGCTATTGCTGCCCGTGCTCGGCCTGACCTGGTTCATCAACCAGCCCGCCACACCCATGTGGGTGTTCATGCTGCTGGCCGCACTCGCCGGTGTCGGCGGCGGTAACTTCTCCTCGTCCATGGCGAACATCAACTTCTTCTTCCCCGAGGGGAAGAAGGGTGCGGCCCTGGGCATCAATGCCGCGGGCGGCAATCTCGGTGTCGCACAGACCCAGCTGTTCGTACCGCTGGTGATCACCCTCGGCACCCACCTCATGGCCAAGGACGCGGCCGGCTACCGCTTCGGCATCACTCTCGCGCTGCTCATGTGGATTCCGTTCATCCTGGTCGCCGTGTTCGGCGCGCTGCGGTACATGGACTCCATCTCCGGCGCGAAATCCGATGGCAAGTCGTACAAGCTGGCACTGACCAACCGGCACACCTGGATCATGTCGGTGCTCTACATCGGCACCTTCGGTTCCTTCATCGGCTTCTCCTTCGCCTTCCCGACCCTGCTCAAGGCCAACTTCCCGGACCTCGCCAAGATCGGCTGGATGAGCACCATCGGCAACCTGGCCTTCCTCGGTGCGCTGGTCGGCTCGATGAGCCGTCCGTTCGGTGGCTGGATCTCCGACAAGGTCGGCGGCGCGAAGATGACGCTGTACGTCTTCGGCGGCATGTCGCTCGCCACCCTGCTGATCATGGCGGCGCTGGCGGCCAAGAGCTTCCCGCTCTACCTGACCGCCTTCCTGCTGCTGTTCGTGCTGACCGGCATCGGCAATGGCTCCACCTACCGCATGATCCCGTCCATCTTCAGCGCGGAAGCCAAGCGACGCGCCTCGGAATACGGTCAGGATCCGTCCGAGGCACTGATCTCGGCCAAGCGTCAGGCGGGTGCGGCCATCGGTGTGATCGGCGCGATCGGCGCATCGGGCGGCTGGCTGGTGCAGCAGGCGCTGCGCCTGTCGAACGTGCACTACCACTCCATGAACCCGGCCTTCACCGCCTACGCCGTGGTCTTCCTCGGCATGGCCGCCGCCACCTGGTTCTTCTACCTCCGCACCTCCTTCGCCCGAGTCCCGTCCCTCGCCTACGCCAACGTCTGACCCCGAAAACGACTGTCGCGCCGCACGAATCATTCGTGCGGCGCGACGGTCGTTTCGGAAGTGAGAAGTGCTCAGCCCCGAAGCTGGAGCAGGCCGAGCGAGTTCTTGCTCGGATCCTCGAACCAGGCGGCGAGCGCGAAGCCGACATCGGCAATGCCGTCCACCGTGTTCAGATCGGGAAACTCGAGGATTTCGACCCCACGGGCGCGCAGCTCGGCGACCTCGGCGGCGATATCGTCCACCCGCCAGCTCACCTGTGTGGCTTCGTCTTTGGTGCCGGTGCTGCTCTTGGTGACCACGATCCTCGAGTCACCGCCGCAGCCGAAGGTGATGAACTGTTCACCATCCTCGAACAGGACTTCCAGGCCCAGCTTGGTGCCATAGAACTCCCTGGCCACCTCCAGGTCGGTCACCAGCAGCAGCGGGTCGACGGGTTGTTTGCTCAGCATGGAAGATCTCCGAATCTGTTGTTGCGCGCGGTCACCGGCGTAGCCAGGAGCCGAGACGGTTGGTGAGCGCGGGCATGAGCACCCACGTCATGAACGGGATGGTCAAGCCCATGGTCAGCAGCATGCCGACCGCCAGGGGCCAGGTGTGGGTGATCGGTCTGAGCAGGATGCCGAGACCCAGGACGATCGGATAGAGCGCGGCCAGGGTGAGCACCGCCATCTTCCAGCGCTTGGGTGGAACCGGCGGTGCATAGCCGGGATTGACGAACCAGCCCTCCCAGCCATTGACGGCGCGCACGGTTTCGGGGCGGCCGTCATCGAGCAGGTCGTCTATCCGCCCCACCAGCCGATGGCGCTCCTCGGACGCCATCCACGCCTCATGCTCGGCCTGGCCGCGGTAACGAAAGATGATCTGATAGATCCCGCCCGCATCGGGGCGCAGCACGTCGACACCGAGATGTCCGTCGAATCCGCGTGCCACGGAGATGATTTCATGGAGCAGCCCCTCGAACTCGGCCACCTTGGGTGCGGGCACCTCGCGGCTGACCTGGGTACTGACGGGCTCTGGCTGATCGGCCACCGAACTCGATTCACTTCACTGGTAACTCAGCGACGGTCTTCCGCCGAATTACATGATTACATCGCAAATCCCCGGGGCGCGAGGGGTTTCCGCTCCGGGTGAAACGTATATCGAATCCGGCTAGAGCATCAGGCGAATCATGTCGGCCGTATGCGCCAAGCCCGGGAAGGCCTCCGGGGTCGAGCGCGGGTGCAGGGCATGCACCGCGAGCCGGAACATGACCGCGCGCACCAGCATCTGCGGCCATTCGGGGAGATCACCCCAGCGCTGGAGGAGTCCATCATCGGCCCCGCCCCAGGACAGCGCATCCACCACGATCACGGCGGCAGCCCACGGCGCGGGCCGCCAATACGGGGTGATGTCGGTGAGCCCCGGCGCGAAAGACCCGGAGAACAACACGGTTCCGAACAGATCGCCATGCACCAGCTGCGCGGGGGTCGCCACCGGCTTCCGCAGCGTCGACAGCTGCGTGATCGTATGCAGACTCCGGTCACCATCCGGAGAGGTCGCGGGCAACATCCCGCCGAGCTTGAGGCTGCGCAGCGGCACCGCCTCCCACGCCGCGCGATCCGCCGCGGCGAACACATCCACATCCACCCATGGCGCGACCGGCGGCTGCGAGAGGAACCGCGGCCGCTCCAGCGCCGCCGTCACCTGATGTAGTCGCAGCGATAGCGACACCACCTCGTCATGCCGTGGTTCCGGCACGCCCTCGAGGTAAGTGTCAGCCCGCCAACCGGACACGACATAGCGACCGTCCGTCGCCCGCACCGGCCGCGCCAGGCGGATGCCGTCCACGCGCAGGTTCTCGCGCACCTTCGCCGACCAGGCGGCGCGGGCGTGATCGGTCACCGGGCTGAGGACCACATCGCCGCATCGCCAGCCACCGTCCCAGTTCCCCGATGGAACCGGCACTATCTCGCGCAACCCGAAGGTCGAGCGCACATGCTCGGGAGGTTCCACAGCAGTCATGGTCACGCGCGTACGGTACCGCTGTCCCCGTTTTCGAATCGGACGCCACACCGAACCACCACTTGGTCCGATGACATGCTGAAACACTCCCGAGACCACTCCCCCGAAAACTCCCACGCCCGATTCAGACTGCATGCCTTCTCGACAGTTGCACGCCTTACAACCCCCGCAGCTGTCGAGAAGGCCTGCAGCTTGCCTACTCCGACGTCATGGCTGGTCAGCTCCGGTGGTTGCTCGAAAAACCCAGGCGGCCCAGAACTTTGGTTCCCCGCCGAGTCCTGGTCGAACTTCCTCAACAGCGGGATCTGGAAGCACGGCCGGTAAGCAGTGCGCCCGGTGCCGAATTCGGCACCGGGCGCGATCAGAGTGGGTTCTCAGTACACCGGGAGACTGGGATCCACCTGATTGGCCCAGGCGATGATGCCGCCCTGGAGATGCGTGGCGTCGGAGAAGCCCGCGTTCTTCAGCGCGGCCAGGGCCTCGGCCGAACGGATGCCGGTCTTGCAGTGCAGCACGATCGGGCGGTTCTGCGGGAGTTCGGCCAGGGCCTCACCGGTCAGAATGCGGTCCTTGGGAATCAAGGTCGCGCCGTCGATGCGGACGATGTCCCATTCGACCGGCTCGCGCACGTCGATGATGGCGACGTCCTTGCCCGCGTCGAGCATTTCCTTGAGCTCGCGGGCGGTGATGGTGGAACCCGCGGCGGCCGCCATGCCCTCCTCGGACACCACGCCGCAGAAGGCGTCGTAGTCGATGAGTTCGGTAATCGGCTCGCGAGCGGGATCGCGGCGCAGCTTGATGGTGCGGTAGGTCATGTCGAGTGCGTCGTAGACCATCAGACGACCGAGGAGCGGGTCGCCCATGCCGGTGAGCAACTTGATCGCCTCGGTGACCATGATCGAGCCGATGGAGGCGCACAGCACGCCCAGCACGCCGCCCTCGGCGCAGGAGGGAACCATGCCCGGCGGCGGGGCCTCCGGGTAGAGGTCGCGGTAGTTGAGGCCGCGATTGTCGGGGGCGTCTTCCCAGAAGACGGACACCTGACCCTCGAAGCGGTAGATGGAGCCCCACACATAGGGCTTACCGGCGAGCACCGCGGCGTCATTGACGAGATAGCGGGTGGCGAAGTTGTCGGTGCCGTCCACGATCAAGTCGTAGCGGGAGAACAACTCGATCGCATTGTCGGGTTCCAGGCGAATCTTGTGCAGCTCCACAGTGATTCCGGAATTGATCTCCAGAATCGAATCGCGGGCGCTGTCCGCCTTGGAACGGCCGATATCGGATTCGCCGTGAATGATCTGGCGTTGCAGATTCGAGGCATCCACCTCGTCGAACTCCACAATGCCGAGCGTGCCCACACCGGCGGCGGCCAGATACAGCAGCGCCGGAGAGCCGAGACCACCCGCGCCGATCACCAGCACGCGCGCGTTCTTCAAACGTTTCTGACCGATGACCCCGAGATCCGGGATGATCAGATGGCGGCTGTAGCGGGCGACCTCGTCCTTGGTCAGCTCCGCGGCCGGCTCCACCAGGGGCGGCAAGGACTGATGCGATGACACGTCTGCGGACTCCTCATTCGAATTCGCCGAATACTCGCGGCGAGAGGTGCAACACCGCTATATGGATCGTTCTTCCCGAGCCTACGACTCGGAGGGGACTCTTGATTCTCAGGGGCAAGCCCCTGAAACCCCAGGATCGGAGAGGCTAGGCCCGGGGATACGGCCAGGGGTTGAACTTGCAGGTCTTGCCGTCCATGGGCACCACGCCCTCGGGATCGAGCCTGGCTATGTCGTTGTTCTTGGTGCCGAAGGTCTGCTGCATCATGACCGGCGCGAGGCCGCCGTCGGTATCGCACGGCTGATGCTCGTGATAGCCGATGGCATGCCCGACCTCGTGATTGATCTGGTACTGCCGATACGAGCCGACGTCACCTTCGAAGGCGAGAGCGCCGCGCACCCAGCGCACCTCCGACAACACCACGCGGCCGAGATCGGCGTTGTAGCAGGAAGAGTCGATGGGGATCTCGAAACCGCAGGACTTGCGGGTGGTGTCGCGGGAGGTCAGCGAGATCCGGAAATCCGGGTCACCGGCATCGATGCGGCGCATGGCGAAACGCGAATCATGGTTCCAACTCTTGGGATTCGACAGGGTGGCGTCGACCATCTTGCCGACCGCCTCGTCACCGCCGAAACCGGAAGTGTCCACGCCGTCCTCGATTTCGACGGTGTAGTTGAAGATGTGCTCGGTGCCCTGACCGACCTGTCCGGTGGTGCCCGGCACCACATGCCAGGTACCCGCCCCCGCATCGGCGTACGGGCCACCGCCGGGCACCGCGCCCGCGGGCATATCGCTGCCGAATTTGCCGTCGCCCTTGGGCGGTGCGCCGATAATGCCGGAGGTCCCGGTCGAATGATCGCTCAAACGCCCGAAACCGGGCATTCCGGCGACGCTATCGCCACTGGTGCGCAAGGCATCCACCGCCACCAGCACGGTCACCACCAAGAGCACCGGCAGCGCATACGCGCGCCAGCCATAGGCATTGACGAAGCGGCCCAGCGCGCTCTGCTTCTTGGTCTCGCGCTCCGGGCGCGGGCGGGGGCGAGCGTCCTGCGGCGGTGCGGTCGGATCCCAGCGTGCCCGCAAGGGCTGATGCGGTTGCGGGAGGCGATCACCGGCGGGAACGGGGAGTCCCGCTGTGCCGGTCCGGGATTCACCGTTTCCGCTATTGCCGTTCCCGGCCCCATTGCCATTACCGGTGGCGGCGCCATTTCCGGGAGTGCCACTCTCGGTATACAAACCGAGCGGATCGTAAATCGGGCCGGTCGGTCTTCCTCGCCGCTTCGAACCGGCCGCCCGCGGCGCGCCGGCTCCCACGGGGCGGCGTGCGTCGCGCCCGCCGGAATCACTGCCCCCAAGGTCGGTCACGCCCATCAGACTCTCATAGAGCGCGCCCGCTCACAGAGGGGCCGGGTGCGCAGTCCGGATAGCTGCGAGATATCTCACTCGAAAAGCGGTACATGTCACAAATTCGGACATGTCTAGCGCGGTTGTGACCGGCCTCGCATAATGACTGCGGCGATCTCTCATCAAAGATCGCAATCCAATATTCGGAACCTGGATCGGCACCGGCCCCGTGAGCGAGTATCGTTCGTGGGATACCCGGCGACATCCTTCCCGCTGGGCTGGGTATCGAGCAAGACTGACTGGGAGATTCGGAAAATGACTGACCTCGTGGACCGGATGACCGCATCCCGCATGTCATCCGAGGCCATGGCGCCGAGCAAGCGCGGCACCCGACTGCCCCGTGAGGCGCGGCGCGCACAGCTCCTCGCCGCCGCGAGTGAAGTCTTCGTGATGCGTGGCTACCACGCCTCCGGGATGGACGAGATCTCGCAATGCGCCGGCGTCAGCAAACCCGTGCTGTACCAGCACTTCTCGAGCAAGCTCGAGTTGTACCTGGCGGTGCTGCAGAACTATGTCGACGCCCTGGTGTCGAGCGTGCGCCAGGCGCTGCGCTCCACCACCGACAATAAGCAGCGTGTGCGCGCCGCCGTACAGGCCTATTTCGACTTCGTGGATCACGAAACCCAGGGTTTCCGCCTGGTCTTCGAATCCGACCTCACCAATGAGCCGCAGGTGCAACGGCGCGTGGAGCAGGCCACCGAGGCGTGTGTGGACGCGGTCTTCGACCTCGTCGCCCACGACTCCGGCTTGGATCCCTACCGCGCCCGCGTGCTGGCCGTAGGCCTGGTCGGCGCAAGCCAATTCAGTGCGCGCTACTGGCTCGAAGCCGATCGCCCGATCCCCAAGGAAGAAGCGGTCGACACCACCGTCGCACTCTGCTGGGGCGGCCTCAAGCACGTCCCGCTGCACCCGATCGACTGATTCGACTTACCGAAAGCAATTGCCCCCGTTGAGATTCTCAACGGGGGCAATTGCTTTTGTTCTCAACTTCAGACGGCGGCGAAGCCGACCTTGCCGGAGGTCGAGGTGCCGATCTCGACGTAGGCGACCTTGGCGGCCTGGATCAGGTACTTGCGGCCCTTCTCATCGGTCAGCGACACGACGCCGCTCTCGCCCGCGAGTGCACCGGAGACCACAGCCTCGACCTCTTCAGGGGTCTGCGAGCTGATGATGATCAGTTCACGCGGGCTATCCGAAATACCGATCTTGACCTCCACGGCCAACCTCCGAACCTAGAGTCCTGTGCTGTCTTGATCAGGTTAGTGCAGCGCGAGGCGTCCCCGGCAGGGACGGCCCTCCGCTCTGAGCGAACTCGCCGAAGCGCCGCGGCTTCCTAGCCGAGCCCGAGCACGTGCATGCGCTCGGCGTGGCTGTCCTGCATGCGCTCGAAGAGGGTCGCGATGCCGTTCAGGTCGCCGGTCGCGCTGAGCACCAGATCGGTGAGCTCATCGCGCTGCGCCATGACGTACTGCGCCTGCGTGATGGCCTCACCCAGGAGGCGGCGTCCCCAGAGGGTGAGCCGGTCGCGCTCGGAGCGGTTCTGCGCGACCGCGGTGCGCACCTCCTCGATCACGAACTCGGAATGGCTGGTCTCGGCCAGCACGTCCCGCACCACGTCGGCGACCTCGGGAGCCAGGGCGCCGGCGATCTCGGTATAGAAGTCGGCGGCGATGCCGTCACCGACATAGAACTTGACCATCGACTCCAGCCAGGTGGAGGGGTCGGTGGAGGCGTGATAGGCGTCCAGGGCGCGCACGAAGGGAGCCATGCCGTCGAAGACGTCCACGCCGCGTTCGGCGAGCGCCTTCTCGAGGGTCTTGAAATGCTCCATCTCATTGGCGGCCATCTTGGCGACGGCGACCTTGCCGCGCAGTGTCGGCGACAGCTTGGCCTCTTCGGCCAGCCGGTAGAAGGCGGAAATCTCGCCATAGGCGAGAACCGCGAACAAGTCGGTGATTCCGGGTTGTGTGGCGTCCGACGGCCCCGACCCGACGCCCAGCGCAGTAGACGAATTTGCTCCCATGAGTCCCCACCCTAGCCCGCTCGGGTGAAGCCCATTCACCCATCGGCGACAGCTCGCCGGGCGTACGCTCGGTTGGTTCGAAAAGCATTGTGCCACTTGAATTTTCATGATCAAACCAGCGCAGCTTCGGAGTTCGCCATGCCCATCGCAATTCAGAACCTCATCATCCTCGGCGACAGCCTGTCCGATATCGGCATCAAACGCGAAGCGCCCACCGGCCTGTTCGCCCGAGCCGCCGGATTCATGCGCACCAATGAAGTCGGCCGCTACAGCGACGGCAAGAATTGGACCGATTTCCTGGTCGAATGGATGGGCGGCGAATCACTCATTCGCGAGGATAAGAAGCAGACCGAACGTGCGACCGCGGTACACCGCGAACTGAGCAAGGAATCGCTGATTCTCAGCACCAATGTCGGAGGCCAGCTGCCGGTGCGCTACTCCAACTACGCCGAGGGCGGGGCCATCGCGGCCTCGGACTGGAAGCCCAAGGCCGGTGCGCTCACCTACCTGAAGAGCCAGGTCGCGAGGTATGTCGACGAGCGCCGCGCCATGGGCAACCATTACACCGGCGACACGCTGCACATCGTCTGGATCGGACTCAATGACATCGTCACCGCCCAAAGACCGGAGGGCATGGAACTCGGACCCCAGGCGGCGGCAACCCACGAACCGGTCGACGTCCCCGATCAATCGACCGCTGGCACCGGAATCACCCCGCTGACGCAGGAGATCAAACGGGAGATCAACCGCATCGCCGATGTGTTCGGCCCACAGCACGAGCATTTCATCCTGGTCGATCTGCCCGCCCCCGGCGTCTCGATCCGATTCCAGGAGAAGATCGCCGACAAGGGTGAATGGGCAGCGGCGGAGGACGCCCGCAAGGTGGCGCGGTTCAACGAACTGCTCGCCGCCCTGACCGCGCATTGGCCGCCGACGAGTTGGAACACGCCCAAGGTCACGAAAGAGAAGCCCTCCTTCGGCGCCTCCGAGGTAACCCCGGTCGGCGGCGCGGATCCCACTCACGTCAGCAGGGTGCGCATGGCCGACTGGATGAAGGTGGTCTCGGCCGATCCGAAGGCCTTCAACCTCGTCGGGCTCCCCCAATCGCACGGTCCGGTCCGCTATCTCGGCGCACCCGAACCGATGACCGATCCGGGCCTGCGCCGCGCCCTGACCACCAGCGATCTCGCCCACCCGACGGAAGCGGTGTACGAGCTCATCGGGCGGCAGATCGTCGACACGGCCATGGCCAAGGGCTACCAACTGGGCAAGCTCGACCCCGGATCCTGGCCCGGAAAGCGGCCGTTCCCAACGGTTCCCGGAATCTAGCGGTCAGGCCAGATCGCGCAGGAACTTGTCCAGATACGTCCACGTGGTCTCGCGGGCGATGAGAATGCCGAGGTGCGAACCGGGTGCGGTCTCGTACCGCACCTCCGGCGCCCCGGTCAGCGTGGTGGTGCCGTGCTCGACCGCGGCGGCCGGGGTGATGACATCGGAGGGGCCGCCGACCAGCAGCACCGGCACATTCACCGCGGCGAGGGCGATCTCGCGCTCACCGAGGTGCACGACGCCCTGGCCGATGTCGTTATTGAGCATGAAGCGGCCCCACAGCTGGTTGTAGAACCGGCCCGGATAGCCGGGCAGTGCGTTCTGGAACCGGTCGATGGTCTCCATCCGGGCCAGCGTCGCGGTGTCGGCGAGATTGCTCGCAATGAAGAAGGGGCGCTTGAGTTCTCGATCCCACGCGGTGGCGCGGTAGGCGACCCGGGTCAGCCGCGCGGAGACGCCGCCGACCGCGCGAATCGCGGCCGTGGCGGTGCGCCCGCCATCGAGGCGGGCCAGCGCGCGCAGCTCCCGCACGCCGACCATGTGGTTGTAGCTCAGCGGTGCGCCGACCGCGGTGATCGACCGGATGGGCAGCGATTGATCGGCGGCGGCGGTCAGCAGGGCGAGGACGCCGCCGATGGACCAGCCCACCAGATCGACCGGCCGCCCGCCGCGATCGGCGGACACCTGGCGAATGGCCTCGGGCAGGATGTCGTCGATCCAGTCCTCGAAGCCCATGCGGCGGTCCTCGAAACCGATCTCGCCATAATCGACCAGGTAGGGGGCATTGCCGGTCTCGAGCAGGAAGCGCGCCAGGCTCTGATCGGGACGCAGGTCGAAGCAGAAGGCGGGCGCGGCGAGCGGCGGCACCAGCAGGACGGCCGGGGCATCGTCGGCGGCGCCGTCGTAGCGGCGCAACTCGCGATGCGGGGCGTCGGACAGTACCGTCGACGGGGTGGGTTCGGGGGCTTCGATGCCCTCGCCGAAGGTCAGGTTCCACGCATTGCGCGCGGCGGTGCTCACCGTGTCTGCCAAGCTCACCCGCCCAACTTCGCACATACTGGTACACCTTGTAACACATATGTGAGCAATCCAACTGTCAATGGGGCCAGGCGGGCCCCGCGGCCGGTGAATTGCGGTGCGGCGCAGCCCTTAACGCCGATGCGAAGCGGCGCGCCCATGCCGGAAAACCACCCGGCACCGCGCCTACCAGGGCAGTAACGCCCCACATTTGCCATGGCGGAAATCGAGGCGAAGCCCGTATCACGCTACAATCTCAGCGGACAGCGAATATGACATCGCGCCCGACCGAGTTTTCCGGCAGCTCCGATTGCAGCGGCCGCCGCGTGAACCCGGGCTCGATGCCCGTAGTCCAGGAAAATGTGCGCGCACTCAGATCCTCCCATTGCACGCCGCGCCAGGTAGATGCCCTCTCGAGAAACCGGATGGGCATCCCGCAGCGGCGAGACGGATCAGTGTGGTAGTCGCGGGCCGACCGGGTCCGCCCCACGCCTCGTGCGCGCGAGACGCGATGACGAGGAAAGGCAATACCCTGAGCAAGATCACCGTAGAGCAGGAACCGGGCGTGGCCGAGACGCTGCTGACCGCAGAACTCGACGACACCCACACCGCTCCCTCCTTCGCCGAACTGGGAGTGCGCCCGGAAATCGTGCGCGCACTCGGCGAGATCGGCATCGAACGCACCTTCGCGATCCAGGAACTCACCCTGCCGCTGGCCCTCGCGGGTGAGGACCTCATCGGCCAGGCCCGCACCGGCATGGGCAAGACCTTCGGGTTCGGCGTGCCGCTGCTGCACCGGATCAGCACCACCGGCTCCGGCACCACCCAGCTCGACGGCACCCCGCGCGCCCTGGTCATCGTGCCGACGCGCGAGCTGTGCATGCAGGTCACCTCCGATCTGGAGAACGCCGCCAAGTACGTCAAGGATGCGAACGGCGTCCCGCTGCGGGTACACGCCATCTACGGCGGCCGCCCCTACGACACCCAGATCGCCGCGCTGCGCAGTGGTGTCGACGTCGTGGTCGGCACCCCGGGCCGCCTGCTGGACCTAGCCGAGCAGCAGCACCTCATCCTCGGCAAGGTGCAGGTCCTCGTCCTCGACGAGGCCGACGAAATGCTCGATCTGGGCTTCCTGCCCGATATCGAACGCATTCTGCGGATGGTCCCGGACCAGCGCCAGACCATGCTGTTCTCGGCCACCATGCCGGGCCCGATCATCACCCTGGCGCGCACGTTCCTGAACCGGCCCACCCACATTCGGGCCGAGGAGCATCACGAGTCCGCGGTGCACGATCGCATCGAACAGTTCATCTACCGCGCGCACGCGCTGGACAAGACCGAGCTGCTCTCGCGCATCCTGCAGGCCGAGACCCGCGGCGCGACCATGATCTTCGCCCGCACCAAGCGCACCGCGCAGAAGGTGGCCGACGATCTGGCCGAGCGCGGTTTCGCGGTCGGCGCGGTCCACGGCGACCTCGGGCAGATCGCCCGTGAGAAGGCGCTCAAGAAGTTCCGCGACGGCAAGATCGACGTGCTGGTCGCCACCGATGTCGCCGCCCGCGGCATCGATATCGACGACGTCACCCACGTGGTCAACTACCAGTGCCCGGAGGACGAGAAGACCTACGTGCACCGCATCGGCCGCACCGGCCGCGCGGGCAAGGCCGGCGTCGCCGTCACCCTGGTCGACTGGGATGAGCTGCACCGCTGGGCCTCCATCAACAAGGCCCTCGACCTCGGCATCCCCGAAGCGGCCGAAACCTACTCCCGCTCCAAGCACCTCTACGAGGAACTCGGCATCCCCGAGGGCGTGACCGGCCAGCTCCGCAAGCCCAAGCCGGCCGCCCGCGACGAGGACGCGACCATCGTGGAGCGCGAACCCCGCGCCCCGCGCAATCGCAACCGCCGTCGCACCCGTGGCGGCACGGCCCTCGAAGGCGGCGCGGAAGCCACCGTCACCACCGAGTCGGATTCCCCTGCGGCCGAAGGTGATTCGTCCAACGACGGCGAGCGCACCGGCCGTCGTCGCCGCCGCCGGGGTCGCGGCGGTGCCGACCGCCCCGTCGACGCGACCGCCACCACAACCGAGTCCGTCGACACCGATGCTCCGGCCCCCGCCGACAACGGCGAGGGCAACGGCAACGGCGATAGCGATGGCACCGAGCGCACCGGCGGCCGCAACCGCCGCCGCAACCGCCGCCGCCGCGGTTCCTCCGATGCCGTGAACGGCTCGGGCGACACGAACGGTTCGGACAGCACCGTCGAAGCAGCGGCTGCCCCGAGCGAGGTAACCACCGCCTCGGTGACCACGACGGCCGACACCACGGACAACGCGGTCGAAGCCGCCGAGGCTCCGAAGTCCTCCGGCCGCAAGCGCACTCGCCGCACCAAGGGCTCCGACGAGTCCGCGAACGGTGCGACCGAGGCTTCGGTCGAGGCCGCCCCGGCAGTGCAGGCCGATGCTCCGTCCGACGTGGCCGCCACGGCTACCGCCGACACCGCGCCGATCGACGCGAGCGATTCCGAGGCTCCGAAGAGCCCCGCCCGCAAGCGCACTCGCCGCAGCAAGGGCTCGGAGGAGACCGTGAACGGTGTGGCTGACATTTCGGTCGAGGCCACCCCGGCAGCGCCCGAGGCTGTCGCCACCGTAACCGCTGACGACGCGGTGGCCGAGGCTCCGAAGGCGCGCACCCGCGCCCGTCGCAGCACCAGGGCCGCCGGTGACGCCGTGACCGCGTCGGACGAGACCGCCAACGGTTCCGCCGTCGCCACGGATGTCGACGCGAGTGCGGCCGAAGCACCGGCTGCGCCCAAGCGCGCCCGGCGGGCCACCAAGGCCGCGGGCGATACCGCGACCGCTTCGGTGGAATCCACCGTCGTGACCGTGGCCGAGGGCGAGGCTCCGGCGGAGGCTCCGAAGAAGCGGGTTCGCAAGGCCACCAAGGCCGCTGCCGAGGCCACCGCCGCAGTTGAGGCCACCGCTGTGGTCGAGGCTGCAAGCGATGCTCCGGCGGAGGCCCCGAAGAAGCGGGTTCGCAAGGCCACCAAGGCTGCCGCCGAGTCGGCGACCGAATCGGCCGAGGCCGCAAGCGGTTCGGGCGAGGTTGTCGCGGAGGCGCCGAAGAAGCGCGTTCGTAAGGCGGCCAAGGCTGCCGAAGCGGGCGAGACCGTGAATGGTTCGGGCGAGGTCGCTGCGGTGGCCGAGGCCCCGAAGAAGCGGGCTCCGCGTCGGGCTACCAAGGCTGTCGCCGAGGTTGTCGCGGGTTCGGGTGAGGTTGCCGAGGCGGCCGCACCGGCCAAGAAGCGGACCCGGAGCAAGGCCGCGGTGGGTGGCGAATCCGCCGCTGTCGCAACCGACACCGCCATCGCGGCCTCCGCGTAGTGGCTCGGATCGGCTAACCTCGCTGTCGTGCTCGCACCTGAGCGGCGGACGCGCGCCGATATTCTCACCGCTGTCGCGATCGCCGCTCTGGTGGCGATCGCGGCAGTAGTGGTCTGGTGGCAGAGCGATGCGCGCCGGACCGAATCCGATACCGCCGCGCATACCCTTTCCGCCCCGCCCACCCCGGAGAAGCTGCCGTCGCAGCTGCGCGAGTTGTGGCATGAGCCCGATGCGGCGGCCACCCGGGCGCTGGGCGTCGGCGGGGTGGCGGTCACCGCCGAGGGCGGGACCGTGGTCGGGCGCGATCCGCGCACCGGGGAACAGGTGTGGAAGTACCAGCGGGATTTGCCGCTGTGCGGGGTGGAATCGCAGTTCGGCACGGTCATCGCGACCTATCGGGACGACCGCGGGTGCAGCCAGACCACGCTGCTGAACGCCGAATCCGGTTCGCGCCTGACCGCGCGGTCCAGCGAGATGGACGATCAGGTGCGGCTGTCGGTGGACGGCACCTACACGCTCGCGCTGGGCCCGGATCGCCTGGAGATGTGGCGTTCGGACCTGGTCCGCACCCTCGAATACGGCAAGGTCGACGCCCCGGTGAATCCGCGCACCCAGCAGCGTTTCGGGTGCACCCTGCTCTCGGCCGCCTCGGCCCCCAGCCGACTGGCGGTGCTGGAGCGCTGCCCGAACGAGACGGCCGATCGCCTCACCATTCTCAATCCGGCCCCCAAGGACGGCACGGTTCCCGAGGAATACAGCACGCATGTCCTCACCGAGCCGGGCGCTCTGGTGGACGGTGCGCGCGTACTGGCGGTGTCCGACAGTCGAATCGCCCTGTTCCTACCCGGAACCAATTCCAGCGCACCGCAATTCGCGATCTATGACGTCTCCGGCAATCTCATTGCCAGCCACCAGCTTTCGGCCCCGATCTCGGACAAGGCGTTCGTCACCCACCTGAGTTCGGCGTATTTCGTCTACACCGGCGACAGCCTGATCGCCTTGAACGCCACCACCTTCGACCCGATGTGGTCGTTCGGCAATGCGCTCGGCACCCCCACCCTGCTCACCGGCCAGTTCCTGGTCCCGGTCCCCGACGGCATTGCCGCCCTGGATCCCACCACCGGTGCGCAGACCATGCGAATTGCCGTGCAGCGCAGCGATTACCACGGTGATCCGATCAGCATGTCGTCCATCGGCCCGACCGTGCTGGAACGCCGCGGCACCACGCTCTACGCCCTCGGCAGCGACTGACTCCACCGGGGCGGGGGGTGCGCGAATTCCGAGCGGCCTGTCCGGCATGATCGAGTCATGAGTGCTACCGAATTCAGGCTGGTCCTGCTACGCCACGGCGAGACGGAGTGGTCGGCGTCGCGGCAGCATACGGGGCGAACCGATATTCCCCTGACCGAGGCCGGCGAGGCGCAGGCCGTGGCGGCGGGAAAACTGCTGGCGGGGTTGGGGTTACAGGATCCGCTGGTATTCAGCAGCCCACGGCAGCGCGCGCTGCGGACGGCCGAATTGGCCGGATTGCAGGGCGTGCGCATCGACGACAATCTGGCCGAATGGGATTACGGCGAATACGAGGGCCTCACGACCCTGGAAATTCAGCGGATGTCGCCCGACTGGACCATCTGGACCGGCGTCACGCCCGAGGGCGAAACACCCGGCCAGGTGCAGAAGCGCGCCGATAAAGTGCTCGCCCGGGTCATGCCGGAATTGGCGAATCGCGATGTGGTCCTGGTCGGGCACGGCCATTTCTCGCGGGC
The DNA here is from genome assembly GCF_040683015.1 of Nocardia sp. NPDC051030. Taxonomy (NCBI): domain Bacteria; kingdom Bacillati; phylum Actinomycetota; class Actinomycetes; order Mycobacteriales; family Nocardiaceae; genus Nocardia; species Nocardia sp. NPDC051030. Next base: position 853,934 of record NZ_JBFBCD010000004.1, read on the forward strand.
GCTGATCGCGCGCTGGGTGGAATTCGATGTGATCGAGGGGCGGCGATTCTTCCTGTCCACCGCCGCGGTTACCGTGCTCGGGCACGACTATCACGCTCGAACAGTGCTCGCGCACAACCTGGTTCCGCAGGAAGGGGACGCCCGATGATCCGCCGCGCCACACCCGCCGATGTTCCGGCCATGGTGGAGCTCGTCTACGACCTCGCCGAATACGAGAAGGCGCGCGAGGAGTGCACGCTCACGAACGAGCAGCTCGAGGCCGCCCTGTTCGGTCCCGCTCCCGCCCTGTTCGCGCATGTGGCCGAGCGTGACGGCGAAGTGGTCGGCACCGCCATCTGGTTCCTGAACTACTCCACCTGGACCGGCACGCACGGCATCTATCTGGAGGACCTGTACGTCAAGCCGGAGACCCGCGGTCTCGGCCTGGGCCGCGACCTGCTCGCCGCGCTGGCCCGCGAGGCGGTCGAGCGCGGTTACGCCCGCGTCGACTGGGCAGTGCTGGACTGGAACACCCCGTCGATCGACTTCTACAAGTCCCTCGGCGCGAGTGCGCAGGACGAGTGGACCGGTTACCGCCTGTCCGGCACGCACCTCACCCGCCTCGCCTCGCACGCCGACGACTGATTCGGCAGACGCCTGATTCGCCCGCTGCGGTCTCTAGCCGCGGCGGGCACCCGGAAGCGTGGACGAGCGACCAGTAAGCCGTCGGCGAGCCTTTCAGCAGGCCTTACGTCCGGCTACTCGTCGTCGTCAGAGGTGTCGTACCCGGCGGCCAGCCACCGGCTCGACGCGGGCGCGAACAGCAGGCCCAGCGTCACGAGGCCGACCAGCGCCAGCGGAATGCCGTACTTCGCCTGACCCGAGGTGAACATGTACCAGGCCGGTGGCAGCAGCAGCAGATTCGCCAGCACCGCGATGGCGCGGCCCCACCGCTTACCGCGCAGCAGCGCGATACCCGCCGCCAGCACCGCGCCCGCCAGGATGATCACGTACGCGGCGGTGCCGTAACCGTTCACCACATGCTGATCCGCGCCGCCCACCGCGCGCACGATCAGCACGATTCCCACGACCACGCCGACCACGCCCTCGAGCGCCACCAGCGCACCCGCCCCGGCGATCGTGTCCGGCACGCCCGCCGCGACGATCCGGCGCCGGAACGTGCTGCCACCACCATTGTTCTGCTCAGCCACCCGGACAGCCTAAGGCTCCCCCGCCTCCCCGAAACTTCTGCGCCCAGCCGAGAGCCGCGAGAATCCCATTCGCGTACCGGCGGTCAGGTGCGCAACAGGTTTCGGTGGCCCCGCCGTAGCTGCGTCGATTCGCCGCAGCCGTCGACGATGCGCGGTCGGCTCGCCCGCGCCGCGTGCGCCCGGGTGCCGCATCGCGGGAGCGGCGCAATCGAACACAGTAGGCTGCTCTGCGTGCGGACGTTGCTGATCGTGAACCCCAATGCCACCTCGACCACCCGGGCCACTCGCGATCTGCTCGCACACGCATTGGAGAGCCGCACCCAGCTGACCGTCGCCCAGACCGAGCGTCGCGGGCACGCGGCGGAGCTGGCGCAATGGGCCGCGGACGAGCGCATGGATTTGATCGTGGTGCACGGCGGCGACGGCACCGTGAACGAGACCATCAATGGTTTTCTGCCATTGCCGGGCCGGCAACAGCGCGAATGGCTGCCGCGTTTGGGAATCATTCCGGGCGGTTCCGCGAATGTGTTCGCGCGCTCGCTGGGAATCGAACAAGATCCGGTGACCGCCGCCAATCAGTTGATCGATCTGCTCGCCGATGATGCCGATCGCCGCATCGGACTCGGCGTCGCGGAATCCCCGGACGCACCCGAAGACGATCGCTGGTTCACCTTCAGTGCGGGCGTCGGCTTGGACGCCGATGTGTGCGAGGCCATCGATGCCAAGCGCGCGAACGGAAAAGCCGCGACTCCCGCACGGTATCTGCGCGCCACGGTCAAACAGTTCTTCCGCCAGCAACGGCGCGATCCCCAGGTGCGCCTGGACATTCCGGGTCACGAAGAGGTCACAGACGTGCATTACGCATTCGTGACCAACACCAGCCCATGGACATACCTCGACAACACGCCCGTGCGCACGAACCCGGGAACCAGCTTCGAATCGGGTCTCGGGGTGTTTGCCATGCGCACCATGGGGGTGGTGCCGACCCTGTTGATCGCGCAGCAGTTGCTGGCTTCCAACGGAAATCCCAAGGGCCACAAATTGTTTCGCGAGGACGATGTTCCGGCCGTGCGGATCGAGGCCGCGGAGCCGATCGGGTTGCAAATCGACGGCGACTTCATCGGCCGACGCAACATGGTGAATTTCACAGCGGTTCCGGATATCCTCGATGTGGTCGCGCCGAAGCCTTAGCGGGCTCGACACACCTGAGGAACATCCTCGTTGTGCTGCGAAAACCTGCTGGACCGAGTAGAAATGACACGGCAGGCCCTCCATGTAGGGGCCTTACAGCGTGAGCTTCCCCACGGTGCACCAAGTATCTATTGACATCTACGGTGTTCGTGAAAGCATTCACAAGCAACCGTGCGGAAACATTCGAGTCGCACAAGTGAACGGACCACAAACCCGAGGGGCAGCGCTATGTGCGCGCCCTAGCAAAGGAGCAGAGGAATGGACTGGCGCCACAAGGCCATCTGTCGCGACGAGGACCCCGAGCTGTTCTTCCCGGTCGGTAACAGTGGTCCTGCGCTCGCTCAGATTGCCGATGCCAAGCTGGTCTGCGCTCGCTGCCCCGTTACCGCCGACTGCCTGTCCTGGGCTCTGAAGTCCGGACAGGACGCCGGCGTTTGGGGTGGTATGAGCGAAGACGAGCGTCGTGCACTGAAGCGACGTAACGCTCGCACGCGTACCCGCACCGTCGTCTAACTCGCTGACGACCGGCGTTACGGCCGACCCCAGCCTCGCGGCCATAACGCAATTCGGCCCGGCACCAACATTGGTGCCGGGCTTCACTGTGTAAAGACCAACTCTCGTAACTCTCAGGGGCTTCGCCCCCGAACCCCCCTCGAAACTCTCGGGGCTGCGCCCCGAACCCCGCGAGAATCTCTGGGACTGCGCCCTGAACCCCTCGGGATTCCCTCGAGACTGCGCCCTAAACGCCATTGGAGAGACTTCTCCGGCTGGGCTTCCCGAATCCTCTCGAGTGAGAGTTTTGCGGGGGATGTGCCGACGAACTGGGCTTTTACGATCGTGCTTCCTGCGTATTCGCAATTGCAATTCCGGTGAACGGGATTGCAATTTTCGAACGAATGAGCGGACGCAGCCTTTCAGCGCTTCAGCTGGTCCTTTCAGCGCGTCAGCGGGCGGAGCGGCGACCCAGGGGAACTCGTAGGACGGCGTCGGTGCCGATGTCCGCGCCGGGGTGCAGGCCGATGGAACCGCCGAGCTCGGCGGTAACCAGGGTGCGGACGATTTGGAGTCCCAGACGGTCGGAGGCCTCCAGGCTGAATCCGTCGGGGAGGCCTCGGCCGTCGTCGCTGATTATGACGTCGAGCCAGCGGGCCGAACGCTCGGAGCGGATTGTGACCGTACCGTTTTCGCCCGCATCGAAAGCGTGCTCGATGGCGTTCTGGACCAACTCGGTCAGGACCATGACAAGAGGGGTTGCGCGTTCGGCGGAGAAGACGCCGAGGGATCCGGAGCGGCGGACCTTGATGCGAGCGGTGTGCACCGTCGCAACGTCGGCCATTATCGGCAAGAGGCGGTCCACCACTTCGTCGAGATCGACTTCCTCGTCTACCGACATGGACAGCATTTCGTGCACGGAGGCAATGGAGGTGACCCGGCGGACCGATTCGGTGAGGGCCAGGCGGGCTTCCTCGTTCTCGGTGCGGCGGGCCTGCAGTCGCAAGAGGGCGGCGACGGTTTGCAGGTTGTTCTTCACGCGGTGGTGGATTTCGCGAATGGTCGCGTCCTTGGAGAGCAGCGCGCGGTCGCGGCGCTTCACCTCGGTGACATCGCGGACCAGCACGGCGGCACCGGCGAGTTCACCGTGCGGGCGCAACACCAGGGTGCGCAGCAGGACCGTCGCGCCGCGCGCCTCGACTTCCATTCGGCGACCGGCCTTTCCGGCCAGGGCGGCTTGGATATCGCCGACCACTTCCTGCGCGTCGAACGGGTCGGTGATCAAGGACTTGGTGGTCAGCGCCAAATCCTGTGCGACCAAATCGTTTTGCAAGCCCATGCGGTGATAGGCCGAGAGCGCATTGGGGCTGGCGTAGACGACCGCGCCCTGCGTGTCGAGACGGATGAAACCGTCACCGGCGCGCGGGCTGGAGTGCGAACCGGTGCGATCCTCCAGCGCGGGCCAGGTGCCGTCGGCCACCATCTGGCACAGGTCGTCCGCACAGGACATGTACGCGATCTCGAGGCTGGAGCGCATCTTGCGACGCTGAATATCGGTGTCGCGCCCCAGGATTGCGATGATGTCGTCGCCGACGCGCACCGGAATCGCCTCGCGCATGGTGTGAATCGGGTGGGGGTGGTAGACGCCCGTCGTCTCCGCATCCCCGTCGGTGCGCACGATGTCACCGGTGAGCAATGCCTCATAGATCTGCTGGTGTGTGTCCTTCGTCGCGTGACCACTCACCAGGTCCTCGGGATGCACGGTGGGCGCCGTGGTGGGACGGCATTGCGAGACACACACGATGTCCGCGCCCGCGCCGACCGGTCCGGTACCCACCCATAAGGTCAGGTCCGCGAACGACAGATCGGCCAGCAGTTGCCAGTCCCCCACCACCCGCTGCAGATGATCGACGGCGGCACCCGGTAGATCGGTGTGCTCGGCCAGTAGATCGCTCAGTGTCGACATTCACCCACGCTCCTCTTATCCCACGTCGGGTGTATGTTCCCACGCCGCGGCGTGGGTAGTCGTCAGGAGATCACTGCGATGAGATCGCCCTGCTGAAGTACGTCGCCCGGCTTCACGTTGATGGAGGTGACGGTGCCCTCGATCTCGGCCACCACGGGGATCTCCATCTTCATGGATTCCAGCATGACCAAGGCGTCGTCGACCTTCACTTTGTCGCCGACCGAGAGCAGGATCTCCTGGACCGTGGAGACCATCTCAGCGCGCACTTCCTCAGCCATGAACACCTCTCGTGTTTCGTGTGACCTCTAGCCCCTGACGGTACAGCCAACCACACGTGAAAGAATGGCCTCAACAGAAGGGAGCCTACTAATGGGTAAGCGTGGACGTAAGAAGCGCAGCCGGAAGAAGAACGCAGCCAACCACGGCAAGCGTCCGAACGCCTGAGCTGAGCACGTAGCTTGAAATGCACTGAGCGGCACGACTTCCCACTGGGAAGTGTGCCGCTCAGGCTATTTCTTGGGAGGGTCTAGTCCGCGGGCTCGATCCGAGTCTCCACCGAGGTGAACGTCGTGCGGATCTCCATGGTGAGGCGCTGGCGCAGCGAGTCGGGGGCGCGATCGCCGCCGCACTTGCGGTTCAGCAGCGACTTGAGCTTCTCCTCCAGGCCGTACGCCTCGATGCACGGGGAGCAGCGGTTGATGTGCTCCTGCAGACGCGCCTTGGCGGTCTCGTCGCACTCATTGTCCAGGAGCAGCCAGACGTCGGCGATCACCGCCGAGCAGTCCAGGTCCATATCGTCGCTCACTGGGTTACCTCCTGACGCGAGTCCTCGCTGCCCGACCGGTTGAATCCGCGTTCCCGTGCCACATCGGCGAGCAAGCCCTTGAGCTGCTTGCGTCCGCGGTGCAGGCGGGACATGACTGTGCCGATCGGGGTTCCCATGATGTCGGCGATTTCCTTGTAGGGGAAGCCCTCCACGTCGGCGTAGTACACCGCCATCCGGAATTCTTCGGGCAAGGACTGTAGGGCGGCCTTGATGTCGTCGTCCGGGAGTGCCTCGAGGGCTTCCATCTCGGCCGAGCGCAGCCCCTGCGAGGTGTGCTCCGCGGTGGCGGCCAGCTGCCAGTCGGTGATCTCGTCGGTCGGATACTGCGCGGGCTGGCGCTGCTTCTTCCGGTACGAGTTGATGTAGGTATTGGTGAGGATGCGGTACAGCCACGCGCGCAGATTGGTGCCCTCGCGGAAGGACTTGAAACCCTGGTAGGCCTTGGCGAAGGTCTCCTGCACCAGGTCTTCCGCATCGGCCGGATTGCGGGTCATGCGCAGTGCCGCGCCGTAGAGCTGGTCCAGCATGGGAAGCGCGTCGCGCTCGAACCGACGGCCCAGTTCGTCGACCGATTCGGTACTGCGCGCACCGTTCTCGCTGTCCCCCACTTCAGTGTCGACCGCTGGATCGTCACCGGCGTCGATGCCCGCACTCGTCTCCGAGTCGTCATCGCGCAGGCGATCGACCATGTCGTCGTCGCTCGTCACGCTAATCCCTTCGATCGCCGTAGCACTCGAATCTACCGCGCGAGGGATTGCTGCCGGGACACCGGCAGGTCGAGGGACTTCGAGGGTGTTATCCCACGGAATTGCTGTGCGGAACAGCAGCGGCCCGGTCCGCACCGGGGGCTCTTCGACCAGAACGGTCACCGACTCCTCCTTAGTCATGGATTACGGCCTCTCACCGTGGGCCCTGCGGTTGCTGCGAGGCGCGTATCGCATGCAACAGGCCGAACGCACACCCTGTTCCCACAACGTGGAAATCCGGTGTCCCAGCGGATAGGGCGCTGTCTAGGGTGTGACGAATGGCTGCTGCTTCCACTCCGGCGATCAAGGCACTTGTTCAGGCGAAGGTGGACCATCGGGTGCATTCCTATTCGCACGATCCGCGCAGCGACTCCTATGGCGCGGAGGCCGTGGAGGCCCTGGCCGAGGAGCTCGGGGTGACCGCGGGGCAGATCTTCAAGACATTGGTGATCGAACTGGGGTCGGGCGGGCTGGCGGTGGCGGTGCTGCCGGTGCCGACCACGCTGTCGTTGAAGGCGGCGGCCGCCGCGCTGGGCGGCGGCAAGGCGGCCATGGCCGACAAGGCGAAGGCCGAACGCACGACCGGGTATGTGCTGGGCGGGATTTCGCCACTCGGGCAGAAGAAGCGGTTGCCGACGGTGATCGATGAATCGGCGCTGGAGTGGGATCGAGTGCTGTGCAGTGCGGGCAAGCGCGGGCTGGAGATCGAGCTGGCCCCGGGCGATCTGGTGCGGTTGACGGGTGCGGTGACGGCGGCCGTCGCGGTGAGCTGACCAGGCCTTCTTTGTAAGTTGAGACACCTCCTCCGGAAATAGCTTGCCATCGGGCAACTATCTCTACATACTTGCTCAGTACAACTAGTTGATTTCTGCAAGCAGTTGATTGATGCAAGGAGGTGAGCCCGCCCATGAGCGATGACCCGGCGAAAGCCGACATCCCCGAGGCAGTCGACATCCCAGAAGATGTGCTCGACAGCATCGGCTTCCAGGTCACGCGGCTGACCAAGCTGCGCGACCGCACCAACGCCCAGATCGCGGCCGTCACCAATGGCGAAGTGGAACCGGGGGCATTCGCCATCCTGTTCCACCTGATCCACTGCGGGCCGATCCGTTCCGGAGTGCTGGCCGATGGCCTCTACTCGGATGCGTCGACGATCAGCAGGCAGGTGGCCGCGCTCGTGAAGCGCGGACTCATCGAACGCCGCGCCGATCCCGCCGACGGCCGAGTGAGCGTGCTCGCGGTCACCGAAGCGGGCATGGCGGCCGCCGCCGAGATCAGGGTTCGCCGCAACGAGTCGCTGCGCAAGATCCTCGACGGCTGGACGCCGAGCGAACGGGAGACCTTCGCCGGACTGCTGCACCGCTTCGTCGACGGCTACGACGCCACCCGGCAGGAGATGCTGGCCCACCTCGCGGCAAATAAAGACCTTCACCCGTATTACCAAGCCCCGGAGAACAATTCGTGACGACCACAACGCAGAACGAACCACAATCCGCAGCCGGATTCACCCATAAGCAGATCATGGTCGTGCTGAGCGGGCTGCTGCTCGGCATGCTGCTGGGCGCGCTCGACCAGACCATCGTGTCGACCTCGATCCGCACCATCGCCGATGACCTGCAGGGCTATTCGATGCAGGCGTGGGTGACCACGGCCTACCTGATCACCGCCACCCTCTCGACCCCGCTGTACGGCAAGCTCTCGGACATGTACGGCCGCAAGCCGTTCTATCTGGCGGCCATCACCATCTTCGTCGCGGGCTCGCTGCTGTGCGCCTTCGCCGGATCGATGTACCAGCTCGCCGCGTTCCGCGCCTTCCAGGGCTTGGGGGCCGGTGGCCTGATGTCGCTGGCGCTGACCATCCTCGGCGATATGGTCGGGCCGCGTGAACGCGCCCGCTACCAGGGCTACTTCCTCGCCGTGTTCGGTACCTCGAGCGTCGTCGGCCCCGTGCTGGGCGGCATCATCTCCGGCCAGGACGAGATCTTCGGCATCACCGGCTGGCGCTGGGTGTTCCTGGTGAACGTGCCGCTGGGCCTGATCGCCCTCGCCGTGGTGTCGCGCGTGCTGCGCCTGCCCAAGACGGAACGGCCGAATGTCTCGGTGGACTGGTTCGGCGTGCTCACCATCGCGCTCGGCCTGGTGCCGCTGCTGGTGGTCGCCGAACAGGGCCGCGAATGGGGTTGGACCAGTGCGAATTCCATCAGCTGCTACGTGGTCGGCATTCTCGGCATCATCGGATTCATCGCGGTCGAGGCCAAACTCGGTGACGCCGCGCTGATTCCGCTGCGCATGTTCAAGAACAAGACCTTCGCGCTGGGCGTGGTCATCTCGGTCGTGGTCGGTTCGGCCATGTTCGGCGGCATCACGCTGCTGCCGCAGTACCTGCAGGTGGTCCGCGGCTCCAGCCCGACCCTCGCGGGTATGCAGATGCTGCCGCTGGTGATCGGCATGATGGTCGCCTCGGTGATCGCCGGTCAGCTCATCTCGCGCACCGGCAGTTACAAGCTGTTCCCGCCGATCGGCGCGGCGCTGCTGGTGCTGGGCCTGTTCCTGCTGCACTTCGTCACCGCGGATACGCACCTGTACGTGACCATGCTGTTCATGCTCATCACCGGCGCGGGCCTCGGCAATCTCATGCAGCCGCTGACCCTGGCCATCCAGAATGCGCTGCCGCCCAAGGACATGGGCGTCTCCACCGCGGCCGCCACCTTCTTCCGGCAGATCGGCGGCACGCTCGGCGTCGCGGTGTTCCTGTCGATCCTGTTCTCGCAGGTGACCCCGAATATCGCGGACGAGATGAAGGTGGCGGCGACCCAGCCCGCCTACCAGCAGGCGATCGCGGCGGGCGTGCACAGCAGCAACCCGGCCGATGCCGCGCTGTCCAAGGCGCTGGCCTCGGGTGATCTGTCCGCGACCGGTGACGTGCTGAAGGACAGCTCGATCATCCAGAAGCTGGATCCGACGCTGGCGCATCCGTTCAAGGTGGGCTTCGCCAATGCCATGGACACGGTGTTCCTGTCGGCGGCGGGCGTCGCGCTGATCGCGATGGTCCTGGTGCTGTTCTGGAAGGAGGTGCCGCTGCGTACCGCGGGCGGCATCCAGGCCAGCCAGGAAGGCAAGAAGGAGACAGAAGAGTCCGACGTGGAACTGGACAAGGTCTAGTTCAGACTGGCACGGCACAACTTTGACACGCACACATCCGGGCGCATTCCACATGTCGCGCCCGGATGTGTGCGTTACTTGTCTGTGCGTGCGCTGTGTAGTTGCTGTGCTTGATCGACTCGACCGACTTGCCAGGCTCGTTCGACCTTCGAGGATGTGATGTGACTATGTCCACCCATCAGCGTTTTCGCACGATCGTGGTCGCAGGTTCCGCGGTGCTGGTACTCGCGCTGGGAGCCGCACCGCTGACCATCGCCACTTCGGGAGCGAACCCGAACTATCCGCTCGGATCCGATCCGGGCACGCCCGGCCAGCCGCCGAAGAAGGATGAGAAGGTCGAAAAGGCCGAGAAGCTCGGCGGATCGACGATCACCGGCGTCCTGGACTTGGCCGAGAACGTGCTCAAGTGCGGATTGAACATCGCCATACCGACCGTCAAATGCTCGTGAGCCGATAGTCCCGAGCCGGTCAGATCAGCGTGGTCTGACCGGCTTGTTCGTTCACCGAGCCCAATAGCTCCGGGCCGTTATTGCGGACGCTGTTCACCAGCGACGGCACCTCGCGCAGGATGATGTCCGAAATATCCTCGGGGCGCGGGGTTTCCAGCAGCTCCTCGGGAGCCGGATGATCCGGATCCAGCCAGGCATCCCAGTGCGAGCGCGGCATGGGCAGCGGCATGCGGTCGTGGATCTTGGTCAGATCGCCGACCGCATCGGTGGTCAGAATCGTGCAGGACAGCAGGGGCTTGGCTTCATCCCCCAGGCTGCGATCGCGCCAGACCGACCACAGGCCCGCCATATAGAGGCGGCCGCCATCGGACTTCGACATGAAATAGGGCCGCTTGACGGCCTTTCCGAGCCCATCGGCGTCTGTCACCCACTCGTACCAGCCGTCCATGGGCACCAGGCAGCGGCGCTTCTTCACGGCATCCCGGAAGGACGCGGTGGTCGCGGCCTTGTCGGCGCGGGCATTGAACAGGGGCTTGCCCTTCACGGGCACACCGGGTTCCGAGGCCTTGCTCCACGGCGGGATCAGCCCCCACCGCATGGCCCGGATGCGCAGGCTCGCCGGATCCTCCGGATGGTCGCGGTCGTGCCGCTCGACCACCGTGAGCACCTGGTTCGTCGGCGCCACGTTGTAGTTCGGGTTGAACCCCGTATCGCCGGTCTCGTCGACGGCATCGAGCTCGACCGCCAGCGTGGCGGGGTTTGTCGTTGTCGCATACCTTCCGCACATGACGACCATGCTGCCACCGGACACCGACAGATGTCGGTTCATGCGGTCTTTACGGGCCCGGGAGGGGCATGATGGGATGTGACGTACACATCTGATGGCAATTGACATCAATTCAAGGGGATCGCCGCCACCATGCCTGCAACCGACACCGCCTCGATCGAGCGGGACGCCACACTGACCTCCGTCAACCCGGCCACCGGCGATACGCTCGCCACCTACAAGATCGATGACGAGGAGGCGGTGCACGCGGCCGTTGCCAAGGCCCGCACCGCCGCCGCCACCTGGGGCGCGCTGACCTTCGCCGAGCGCAAGAAGCATCTGCTGCGCTGGGGCAGCAAGCTCGTCGAGAAGTCCGACGCCCTGAGCGAGCTCATCCACGCCGAGAACGGCAAGCCCCTGGATGACGCCTTCCTCGAGCTCATGCTGGCCCTCGAGCACATCAAGTGGGCGGCCTCCAATGCCGAGAAGGTGCTCAAGGCCAAGAAGGTCGCGCCGGGCATGTTCATGGCCAACTTCGCCGCGCACCTCGAGCAGCGGCCGCTGGGCGTCGTGGGCGTGATCGGGCCGTGGAACTACCCGGTCTACACCCCCAACGGGTCCATCGCCTACGCGCTCGCCGCGGGCAATGCGGTGGTGTTCAAGCCGAGTGAATTCTCCACGGGCATCGGCAATTTCGTCGCCAAGGCCTTCGCCGAGGCGAATCCGGAACTGCCCGACGGGGTGTTCATCACCGTCAATGGCTTCGGCGCGACGGGTGCGGCGCTGGTCAAGTCCGGCGTCGACAAGCTGGCCTTCACCGGGTCCACCGCGACCGGTAAGAAGATCATGGCCTCCGCCGCCGAGACCCTCACCCCGGTGCTGCTCGAGTGCGGCGGTAAGGACGCGGTCATCGTGGCCGCCGACGCCGACATCAAGGCCGCGGCCGACGCGGTCGCCTGGGGCGCCACCGCCAACTCGGGCCAGACCTGCGCGGGCGTCGAGCGCGTGTACGTGGACAAGTCGGTCGCCGACGAGTTCATCGCCGAGGTCAAGCGCATCCTGACCGATATCAAGCCCGGCTCGGACGACAAGGCCTCCTACGGCCCGATGACCATGCCCAGCCAGATCGATATCGTGCGCCGCCATATCGACGACGCCCTCAAGAACGGCGGCAAGGCCGTACTCGGCGGGCCGGAATCGATCAAGGGCCCCTACATCGAGCCGGTCATCCTGGTCGACACCGACGAATCCTCCGACGCGGTCTGCGAGGAGACGTTCGGCCCGACCGTCACCATTCGCACCGTGAACGGCATCGACGAGGCCGTCGAGCTCACCAACAAGAGCAAGTACGGCCTGGGTTCGGCGGTGTACTCCCGCAAGAACGGCCTCGAGATCGCCCGCCGCCTCAATGTCGGCTGCACCTCGGTGAACTCGGTGCTCAGCTACGCCGCCATCTCCGGACTGCCGTTCGGCGGCACCGGCGATTCCGGCATCGGCCGCATCCATGGCGCGCCGGGCCTGCTGGAGTTCTCCCGTCCGCATTCGATCGCGGTGCAGCGCTTCACGATTCCGGGCATGGCGCTGCTGTCCTACTCGCGGACCGACAGCACCATGAAGCTGCTGCGCAAGATCGTGCCGTTCGTCCACGGACGCCATAAGTAGGAGTTGACCCAACTCTTGGGGTCCTCAGGGGCTTCGCCCCCGAACCCCCAGGAGCTGCGTCTCGGCGAACGCCGGTCCCTATGGAGGGACCGGCGTTCGCCATTTCCAGGGGTCGGCGAGGTTAAAGGGGCGCGGACCGCCGCGAAGTATGGATCGTTTGGGAAGATAGGGGGGTGACTTTCTGGCCCGCGCCCCATGTTCAAGCTCCCGTGCACGCGACCGTGACCCTGCCCGGGTCCAAATCCATCACCAACCGGGCCCTGATTCTCGCCGCCCTGGCGGATCGGCCGTCCACTCTCACCGGTGCGCTGCGCAGCCGGGACACCAATCTCATGATCGCGGCATTGCAGGCCATGGGTACCACCATCGAGGGCGAGGGCGAGACGCTCACCGTCACGCCGCCGAAGGAATTCACGAGCGCCATGGTGGATTGCGGGCTGGCGGGCACAATCATGCGGTTCCTGCCGTCGGTCGCGGCGCTCGCGCAGGGTGATGTGGCGTTCGACGGGGATGAGCAGGCGCGGGTGCGGCCGTTGGGCACGGTGCTGGACGCACTGCGCACGCTGGGCGTCGATATCGACGGCAACACACTGCCCTTCGTGGTGCACGGCACCGGCGCGCTGCGCGGCGGCCCGGTCACCATCGACGCGTCCGCGTCCTCGCAGTTCGTGTCCGGGCTGCTGCTCTCGGCGGCGCGGTTCGAGCAGGGCGTGACGGTGAATCACGACGGCGGGCAACTGCCTTCGATGCCGCATATCGAGATGACCGTGCAGATGCTGCGCGAGGCCGACGTGCAGGTGGAGGCACCCAAGGATCCGCGCAAGGCGCAGACCTGGACCGTAGCGCCGGGCCCGATCCGGGCGGTGGACTGGGAGATCGAACCCGACCTGTCCAATGCCACCCCGTTCCTGGCGGCGGCCGCCGTCACCGGTGGCGCGGTGCGCATTCCGCACTGGCCGCGCTACACCACCCAGCCCGGCGATGTGATCCGGGAAATCCTGGTGCGCATGGGCGCGGAATGCGGCTTCCTGGACGGCGCGCTGACCGTGCAGGGACCGGACCGGCTGGCGGGCATCGATATCGACCTGCACGATGTGGGCGAACTGACCCCGACCGTGGCCGCCCTTGCGGCACTGGCGGATTCGCCGTCCCGGCTGCGCGGCATCGCGCATCTGCGCGGGCACGAGACCGACCGGCTCGCGGCGCTCACCACCGAGATCAACCGCCTCGGTGGCAAGGTCACCGAGACCGAGGACGGCCTCATCATCGACCCGACTCCGCTGCGCGGCGGGCAGTGGCGCTCGTACGCCGACCATCGCATGGCCCACGCGGGCGCGATCATCGGCCTGGTCGTGCCGGGCGTCGAGATCGAGGACATCGGCACCACCGCCAAGACCCTCCCGAACTTCGTGGAACTCTGGGAAGCCATGCTGGCGGGTCCGGAGGCGGGACACTGAGGCGCCGCGAGTACGACGAGTCCGACGTCCGGGTCCGCCCGGGCAAGAGCACTCGTCCGCGCACCAAGAATCGGCCCGAACACAAGGACGCCGAGGCCGCCATGGTGGTCGCGGTGGACCGGGGCCGGTGGGGTTGCGTGCTCGACGACGATCCGGAGCAGCGGATCGTCGCCATGCGCGCCCGCGAACTCGGGCGCACCCCCATCGTGGTCGGCGATCAGGTGGATCTGGTCGGCGATCTGTCCGGTAAGCCGGACTCCCTCGCCCGCATCGTGCGGGTGGCCGAGCGGTCGACGGTCCTGCGCCGCACCGCCGATGACACCGATCCGTTCGAGCGGATCGTCGTCGCGAATGCCGAACAGCTGTTCATCGTGGTCGCCCTGGCCGATCCGCAGCCCCGCACCGGATTCGTGGAGCGCGCCATGGTCGCCGCGTATGTCGGTGGGCTGCAACCGATCCTGTGCCTCACCAAGCATGACCTGGCCGCCGAATCCGAATTCGCCGAGGCCTTCGAGGATTTGGATCTCACCATCGTCTACGGCGGCATCGAGGATCCGGTCGAACCGGTGCTCGACCTGCTCGACGGCAAGCTCACCGCCTTCATCGGGCATTCCGGTGTCGGCAAGTCCACGCTGGTGAATCGGCTTGTGCCGGACGCGGATCGGGCCGTGGGCGTGGTGTCCGGTGTCGGCAAGGGGCGGCACACCTCCACCCAGTCGGTGGCGCTGTCACTGCCCAATGGCGGCTGGGTCATCGACACCCCCGGTGTGCGCTCCTTCGGCCTGGCCCACATCACCTCCGACGATGTCATCAGCGCCTTCTCCGACCTCGCCGAGGCGATCGAAGATTGTCCGCGCGGCTGCACCCATCTGGGTCCGCCCGCCGATCCCGAATGCGCGCTGGATCTGTTGCCCGGCAAGGAACGCCGGGTGGCGGCAATCCGCCTGCTACTCGAGGCGATCAATACCGTTGACCCGTGGTTCCGCGGCGGCCAATCGACCACCATCTGAGCTCACGATTCCATCCTGCTCGAATAACGTCCCCGGTCGTAGCGGGTGCGCGTGATCTCGGAACTCGCTAGCCTTCGCAGGTGCAAGACCATGAGCGCCACGAATTCTCGCCGCTTCTCGACGACGACCTGGGCCCCGGCGCCCCGGTGGTCCCCGAGGTGCGCATCGCCCGCAATGACGAGGGCACCGGATTTCCCGAATGCGTGCGATGCGGGAAACCCGCACCGCTGAACGTCCGCGCGGTCTGGCTATCGGCCCGCGCGGTCATGAGCGGCGATATCGATGTGGACAAGCACATCAGCGTGCACTCCTGTTGCGCCTGCGCCGGGAGCGTGTCCGGCATGATCCTGGTCAATTGGGATCCCCGGTATTGGGGCGAGTCGGTGGGGCTCGAGCTGCCGCCCGCCATGTAGTTGATTGATCCGGCGTCCATTGATTCGGCGTTGATTGATCCGGCGTTCATTGCTCCGGCGAAAGATTCGGCTTCGGGCGTAGTTCGCTGAACGCGTAGTCCGGCATCATCGCGCCCACACCGCCGCACACTCATGGGCGGAGCGCGGCGCGATCGACCGGGCCGCGCGTGACAGGAAGGTGTGAACGGTGGTTGCAACCGTGGACATCCTGAATCCGGACAAACCCAAGCGAGTGCTGATCGTGGCATCCAATCCCGCGGTATCGCGGCAGACGGGGTGGCCGATCGGATTCTGGTGGTCCGAATTGACCCACCCCTATTGGGAATTCACCGAGCACGGATACCAGGTCGACATCGCCAGCCCCGAAGGCGGAGCGCTCGAAGCCGACAGCTGGAGCGATCCACTCGACGACACGGGCTACAGCGCACACGATCTGATCAGCCTCGGCTTCAAAACCTCACCGACGCATGCGGCGCTGGTGCGGAATTCGCTGAAACTGGCCGAGGTGGACACCGATTCGTACGACGCGGTGTTCCTGGTGGGCGGCCAGGCTCCCATGTACACGTTCTACGAGGACACCCGGATCCACGATCTGGTGTCGGCCCGAGTCACCGCGAACACACTGACCGCGGTGGTGTGTCACGCCACCTGCGTGCTGCTGAAGGCGACACTGCCGGATGGGCGACTCGTGGTGGACGGCCGCACCTGGACCGGATTCGCCAATAGCGAAGAGGATTTCGCCGACGAATTCGTCGGACAGCAGATCCAGCCGTTCCGCATCGAGGACGATGCCCGCAAGCTGGACGGCACGAACTTCATCGTGCAGAGCCGATTCAAGCCGCACGCGGTGCGCGACGGCAACCTGATCACCGGGCAGCAGCAGTATTCGGGTGCCGCGGCAGCGAAATTGGTCATCGAGGCGCTCGGCGCCTAGCGACTTCGAGGAAAACACCTCGGCAAGCACGTCACCGCGAAACAGAGACGCCCCGGGTGAATCACCCGGGGCGTCTCTACGTTCGTGCTGAAATCAGCGGCGGCGCTTGGACTTCGGAGCCTTGTCCGGCTTGCTCTGGGAGCGGGCGGCCTCGCGGCGCTCGCGACGGGTGCTCGAGTCGCCGTCCTGGCCGTACTCCTCGGAGTCGCTGTGCACGGAGGCACGGCCGCCGTCGTCCGGTCCGGCCGGGCCGGAGTAGGACAGGCCGCGCGGGCCGGACTCGTCGATGCCCTTGGCGCGCAGGGCCGCGGGGGCTCCGTTCGGGGTGGCCGCCTGGGCGGCTTCCTCGGTGGGGAGCGGGCGGTTGCCGACCGGGGACTGCAGGCCCGCACCGACATTCACGCCGGTGGGCTGCGGCTGCTGCACCTCGACCTGGAGGTTGAACAGGAAGCCGACCGACTCCTCCTTCAGGCCCTCCAGCATGGCGGCGAACATGTCGAAGCCCTCGCGCTGGTATTCCACCAGCGGGTCGCGCTGCGCCATGGCGCGCAGGCCGATGCCTTCCTTGAGGTAGTCCATCTCGTAGAGGTGCTCGCGCCACTTGCGGTCCAGAACGCTCAGCAGGATCTGGCGTTCCAGATTGCGCATGCTGCCCTCGCCCGCGAGGCCGTCGATCTCGGCCTCGCGATTGGCGTAGGCGGTGTGCGCGTCATCGAGCACGGCGTCCAGGAGTTCCTCACGGGTGAGGTCGCCGATCTCGCCGTCCTCGTTCTCGCCGGTGAGGTCCTTGTAGTCGATGCCGATGGGGTACAGCGTCTTGAGCGCCGTCCACAGCTTGGCGAAATCCCAGTCCTCGGCGTAGCCCTCGGCGGTGGCACCGGAGACGTAGGCGGTGATCACGTCGGTGATCATCTCCTGGACCTGGCCCTCCATATCCTCGCCCTCGAGGATGCGGGCACGCTCGGCGTAGATCACCTTGCGCTGCTGGTTCATGACCTCGTCGTACTTGAGGACGTTCTTGCGGATCTCGAAGTTCTGCTGCTCGACCTGGGTCTGCGCGGACTTGATGGCGCGCGAGACCATCTTGGCCTCGATCGGCACATCGTCCGGCAGGTTCAGGCGGGTCATGATCGACTCGAGCGCAGCGCCATTGAAGCGCCGCATGAGCTCATCACCCAGCGACAGGTAGAAGCGGGACTCGCCCGGGTCACCCTGACGGCCGGAGCGACCGCGCAGCTGATTGTCGATACGACGCGATTCGTGGCGTTCGGTGCCGAGCACGTAGAGACCGCCGGCCTCCTTGACCGCCTCGGCGTCCTCCTCGGTCTGCTCCTTGACCCGTTCCAGGGCGGGCAGCCACTGCGCCTCGTACTCCTCCGGCGTCTCGACCGGGTCCAGGCCCTGTCGACGCAGCAGAATGTCGGCGATGATGTCCGGGTTGCCGCCGAGCACGATATCGGTACCACGACCGGCCATATTGGTGGCCACGGTGACCGCGCCCGGCCGACCGGCCTCGGCGACGATCTGGGCTTCCTGCTCGTGGAACTTGGCGTTCAGCACCGAATGCGCGATGCCGCGCTTGGTGAGCAGCTTGGACAGGTACTCCGACCGCTCCACGGAGGTGGTGCCGACCAGCACCGGCTGACCCTTCTCGTGCCGCTCGGCGATATCGTCGGCGACGGCCGAGTACTTCGCCTCCTCGGTCTTATAGATGAGGTCGGACTGGTCGGCGCGGATCATCGACTTATTGGTCGGGATCGGCACCACGCCGAGGCTGTAGGTCTGGTGCAGCTCGGCCGCTTCGGTCTCGGCGGTACCGGTCATGCCGGACAGCTTGTCGTAGAGGCGGAAGTAGTTCTGCAGCGTGATGGTGGCGAGGGTCTGGTTCTCCGGCTGGATCTCCACGCCCTCTTTGGCCTCGATGGCCTGGTGCATGCCCTCGTTGTAGCGGCGGCCCACCAGGATTCGGCCGGTGAACTCGTCGACGATGATCACTTCGCCGTCGCGGACGATGTAATCCTTGTCGCGGGTGTACAGCTCTTTCGCCTTGATGGCGTTGTTCACGTAGCTGACCAGCGGCGAATTGGCGGCCTCGTACAGGTTGTCGATGCCCAGCTGGTCCTCGATGAACTCGACGCCGGCCTCGTGCACACCGATGGTGCGCTTCTTGATGTCGACCTCGTAGTGCAGGTCCCGCTTGAGCAGCGGCGAGATGCGCGCGAATTCGGCGTACCACTTGGAGGCGGTGTCGGCCGGGCCCGAGATGATGAGCGGGGTGCGGGCCTCGTCGATGAGGATCGAGTCGACCTCGTCGACAATGGCGAAGTTATGGCCGCGCTGCACGAGATCGTCCAGCGAGTGCGTCATATTGTCGCGCAGGTAGTCGAAGCCGAACTCATTGTTCGTGCCGTAGGTGATGTCCGCGGCGTAGGCCACGCGGCGCTCGGCCGGGGTCATGCCGCCGAGGATCACGCCGACCTCGAGGCCGAGGAAGCGGTGCACGCGGCCCATCCACTCGGCGTCGCGCTTGGCGAGGTAGTCGTTCACGGTGACGACGTGCACGCCGTCGCCGCTGATGGCGTTCAGGTAGGCGGGGAGCACACAGGTCAGGGTCTTGCCCTCACCGGTCTTCATCTCCGAGACATTGCCGATATGCAGTGCCGCGCCACCCATGATCTGCACCTTGTAGTGCTTCTGGTTCAGCACGCGCCAAGACGCCTCGCGGGCGGTGGCGAAGGCCTCCAGGAGCAGCTCGTCGAGAGATTCCCCCCCGGCGTACCGCTCCCGGAACTCGTCGGTCTTGGCTTGCAGCTCGGAATCGGAGAGGGCCGCGAAGTCCTCTTCCAGGGCGATGACTTCGTCCGCCAGGTTCGCAAGCCGCTTGACCGTGCGACCCTCACCAATCCGTAGCAACCTCGAAAGTGTCAGCGCAGGCACGGGTCTTGTAGTCCTCTGGTCGGTGTTGTCATTGGCCCCCGCCACGGCAGGGAACGTGCGCGCGGACGCGCAACCTTCTTGCCATGGTAATCCGGACCCGATCCTAGGTGCTGAGGTGCACATGTGAGAGTTGAGTAGGGGGTCGGACGGTCCGCACGGCGGGGTTCGGCGGCCCGGCCGCGGGCGCGAAGTGACTGCTCAGCGAATTGTTTTGGCACAAAGGCTGTTTCGTGCCCCCTGGCGTACCATGTAGGGGGTCCGGCGTGCGCGGAGGCTTGCGCCCGCACACCCGGAGCAGGGGGCGTCTACGAGACGCATGGTTGACGGGCAGTGCCGCCCGGCCATTCCCCCAGGTGATCGGATTGCGATAGCTTGCGACATGACCGGCGTGCGATGCCGGAGTGCCGACGCCTCGGCAGGGGGAATCT
Organism: Nocardia sp. NPDC051030; assembly: GCF_040683015.1. Taxonomy (NCBI): domain Bacteria; kingdom Bacillati; phylum Actinomycetota; class Actinomycetes; order Mycobacteriales; family Nocardiaceae; genus Nocardia; species Nocardia sp. NPDC051030. The sequence goes on from NZ_JBFBCD010000004.1 coordinate 873,563, forward strand.
GCGTGGCGCAAGGCACACGATGAGGGAGTAGCGGGCAGCGTGATCACGAGACTGACGCCGCAAGACGCGTCGTTCTACCGGCTCGAATCGAGCAGCAACCCGATGCACATCGGTTCGCTGGCCATCCTGCGCAATTCCGCGCCCAAGCGAAATTCCGGCCACGCACCACTGGATTACGACCGCCTGGTCTCCCTGGTGGAGGCGCGGCTGCCGCTGGTGCCGCTCTACCGCCGCAAGGTGCGGGAGATCCCGTTCGCGCTGGGCCGCCCGGTGTGGGTGGACGATGCGCATTTCGACATCAGCTATCACATTCGCAGATCCGCATTGCCCGAGCCGGGCACCGATGAACAGCTCCTGGACCTGGTCGCACGGCTGGCCTCGCGCCCGCTGGACCACACCCGACCGCTATGGGAGATGTATCTGGTCGAAGGCCTGTCGGAGAACCGGACGGCGGTCTTCACCAAGTCGCATTCGGCCCTGGTGGACGGTGATTCCGCGCTCGAGATCGGGCATGTGATCCTGGACACCTCGGTCGCGCCGCGGGAGGTGGCCTCCGGCGCCTGGCTGGCGCATCGCGAGCCCGCCGATCTGGAATTGCTGATCGGGGCGGTGCTGCATCTGGCCACCCAGCCGCGCGAGGCGCTCGAGGTGGCCCGCCATCACGGCGCGGAGGCCTTCGCCATGGTCGACGCCACCGGGAAGGCACTGCGCAAGTTGGCGTCCATGGTCCGGGCCGCGGCCGTCGGCGCGCCCGACAGCCCGCTCAACAAGGCGACCTCGCGCAATCGCCGAGTCGAGGTGGTGCGCACCGACCTCGAGGATTACCGCAAGATCCGCAAGCGCTTCGACTGCTCCATCAATGACGTGATCCTCGCGGTGGTGACCGGCGCGCTGCGCAATTGGCTGCTCTCGCGCGGCGAGATCCTCACCGAGGCGGACACGCTGCGGGCCGTGGTGCCCATGTCGGTGTACGCCGACGAGCCTTCCGGAGAGCTGAAACCGGCGGGTGAGGTGACCTCGCTGCTGGTGGATCTGCCGGTGGGCGAACAGAATCCGATCATTCGCATGGCGCACATCAAGCACGCCACCGAGGCGCACGCACAGCACGAGCGCGGGGTGCGGGCGCGGACGCTGGTGCATATGGCCGGATTCGCTCCGGCGAGCCTGCATGCCATGAGCGTGCGGTCGGCGAGTACCTTCGCAGAACACACGTTCAATCTGGTGATCACCAATGCGCCGGGTCCGCAGCAGCCGATGTACATCGGCGGCGCGCGGATGCTGGAGATGTACCCGGTGTCGCCGCTGCTGCGCAATCAAGCTTTGAGCATCGGGCTCACGTCCTACGACGGGCGAGTGTTCTACGGGCTCACGGCCGATCGCGACGCGATGGCGGATATCGCGGTGCTGACCGCATCGGTGCACGAGTCGATGGAGGAGATGCTCGGTGCCTGCGTCCAGTGAGTCCCCCCGCGTATCGAAGAAGCTACGTGTCTACGTCCCGGCGACCGTGCCGATGCTGCGGGAACTGGTGACCGATCGGGAGATCCGCGCGCTCAATGACACCGCCTTCGCCGTGACGCCCGCCCTGCGCGAGGCGTACGCGTCCGGGGACGACGAGGAGCTGGCCGAGGTCGCCATGGCCGAGGCGGCGCGGGCGTCGCTGCGGCTGCTGGCCGACGCGCAATCCCTCGTGGACGGCGAGACCGACTCGGACGACGACGAGACCGCGCACCCCAGCGGGCCGGTGTTCCGCCGGGCCGTCATCGCCGCCGACGTGGACGACGCCACCCTGCGACCCGACCTCGACGATGCCGTGGTGCGGCTGTCCGCGCCGATCCCCTACGACCGCATCGCCTCGGTGCACGTGGACCTGGCCGAGGCCGAGGCGGAGGTGTCCAAGGCCGTCGATGTGATCGACGCCGCAGACATGGGTGATCCGGATGCCGAGTTCGTGCTCGGCGATGCCGAAGACCACCAATTGGCCTGGTACGCGGCCCAGGAACTGCCGTTCCTGCTCGATCTTCTCTAGGCACCGGAACGCGGGATTTCAGGGGCCGAGCCCCTGATCCCCCTAACCGAGCCTCCGGACCCCCTGACCAATGACGCCCTAACCTACGATGCCGTAACCTAGCGATGACGGCCGTACGTCACTCGATTCGGGGACTTCGGCAGGCACGCACGCACGACGCGCTCACCGCGCGCACGACGACAGGAAAGCGTTCCGGATCATGGCATCGAACAAGGCGGGATTCTCCGTGCGGCAACTCCGGGAATGGCTGGAGGCGCCGGTCGCCGAGGGCGCGACCGCGGGACGTACCCGCTTGAATACGCTTCGAGGCGCGGCGGCGCGGATCACCACTCCCCTGCTGCCGGACGACTATCTGCATCTGGTGAATCCGTTGTGGTCGGCGCGCGAACTGCGCGGGCGCATTGTGGAGGTGCGCAAGGAGACCGCCGATTCGGCCACCCTGGTGATCAAGCCGGGCTGGGGCTTCGACTTCAAATTCCATCCGGGCCAGTACATCGGCATCGGCGTGCTGGTGGAGGGCCGCTGGCATTGGCGGTCGTATTCGCTGACCTGCCCGCCGGATTGGACCGATCCCGAACACAAGAGCAAGCGGCTCATCTCCATCGCCGTGAAGGCGATGCCGGAGGGCTTCCTGTCCAGCCACATCGTGAACGGTGTGCGCGAGGGCAGCATCGTGCGCCTGGCCGCACCGCAGGGCGGGTTCGTGCTGCCGGAGCCGCCGCCGGCGAAAGTGCTGTTCCTGACGGCCGGTTCGGGCATCACCCCGGTCATGGCCATGCTGCGCACCATGGATCGGCGCGGCGGGGTGCCGGATGTGGTGCACGTGCATTCCGCGCGCACCCCGGAAGATGTCATGTTCGCCAATGACCTGCGCGAATTGCACGAGAAGCACCCGAGTTTCACCGCGGACCTGCATTACACCGGCGAGCACGGCAAGTTCGCGCTGGCCGATCTGGACGAGCGGGTGCCGGACTGGCGCGAGCGCGACACCTGGGCCTGCGGTCCGGCCGCCATGCTGGACGAGATCGAAAAGCACTGGGCCGCCGCCGGTATCGCCGAGCAGGTGCATGTGGAGCGGTTCGAGATCGAGCGTTCCGCCTCGGGCGAGGGCGGCACCGTCACCTTCGGCAAGACCGGGCGCAGTGTGGAGGTGGACGGTGCGACGACGCTGCTACAAGCCGGTGAGGGCGCGGGCGTGCAGATGCCGTTCGGCTGCCGCATGGGTATCTGCCAGACCTGCGTGGTGACCCTCACCGACGGTCACGTGCGCGATCTTCGCAATGGCACCGAGCATCGCTCGGGCGACAAGGTGCAAACCTGTATCTCCGCCGCCGCGGGCGATTGCACCCTGGATGTATGACGCAGCACCGTGCGGCCCCCTCGGGCCGCGGAACCGCTACCCTCGATAGCAGTCGAGCCTAACCACGCCTCCCCTACGGGACGCGTATCCCGCCGCAGCGGCGCGAGGACAGTTCACACCACGGAAGGATCGCCGGTGGCCATCACCGACATCAAGACGTTCGCCCATCTCACAGAGGCGGATATCGAGACTCTGGGTCATGAGCTCGATGCCATCCGCCGCGATGTCGAGCAGTCGCTCGGGGCACGCGATGCCAAGTACATCCGCCGCGTCATCCGCTCGCAGCGGGTGCTCGAGGCGGCGGCGCGCGCCACGCTGTTCGGCAGCAAGAACAAGTGGGCGTGGCTGGCGGGCACCGCCATGCTCTCGGTCGCCAAGATCATCGAGAACATGGAGCTCGGGCACAACATCAGCCACGGGCAATGGGATTGGATGAACGATCCCGAGATCCACTCCACCACGTGGGAGTGGGATATGACGGGCACGTCGCCGCAATGGAAGCGCGCGCACAACTACTCCCATCACACCTATACGAATATCGTCGGCATGGACGACGATCTGGGCTTCGGCATTCTGCGCATGACGCGCGATGAGGAATGGAAGCCGATCAACCTGCTCCAGCCGGCCGCCAATCTGGTGCTGGCCGCGCTGTTCGAGTGGGGCATCGCGCTGCACGATCTGGACGCGGCCAAGGAACAGCTGGGCGTGGAGAAGGCTGGGTTCTTCTCGGAGCCGAACAAGGCGTTCTGGAAGAAGGCCGGCAAACAGGTGGCGAAGGATTTCGTCATCTATCCGGCACTCACCGGTCCGGCGTGGAAGTCGACCCTCAAGGCGAATGCCTCAGCGAATCTGATCCGCAATCTTTGGGCATACGCGGTCATCTTCTGCGGCCATTTCCCGGACGGTGCCGAGAAATTCGCCCAGGAGCAGTTCGAGAACGAACCGCAGGGCGAGTGGTACCTGCGACAAATGCTCGGCAGCGCCAATTTCGAAGCCGGTCCCGTCATGGGTCTGATGAGTGGCAATCTGAGCTACCAGATCGAGCATCACCTGTTCCCGGATATTCCGAGCAACCGCTATCCCGAGGTCTCGCTGAAGGTGCGGGCACTGTGCGACAAGTACGACCTGCCGTACACCACGGGTTCGCTGGGTAAGCAATACCTGTTGGCATTCCGGACCATTCACAAGCTGGCACTGCCGGATCAATGGCTCAAGCGCACCGCCGATGATGCGCCGGAAACGTCCTCGGAGCGTAAGTTCGCGGGCATCACATTGCCCGCCATGCCGACCATGCCGACCATGCCCTCCATGCCGACGCCGCCGAACAGCGAGGGGTGGGTGGCCAGCGGTAATGAGTGGCTGGCCGAGCACAACTGGACCGGCGTGGACCCGGTGACCGGGCAGCGGCGTGGACTGCGCTCGGCGATCCAAGAGGTCAAGGTCGTGCTGCGGCAGAAGATGGAGCACGAGAAGGTAGTGCTGCGCGAAGCCAAAGTCACCTTGCAGGAAAAGGCAAGGGCGGAAAAGGCTTTGCTGCAAGAGAAGGCTCAGCGCGAAGGGTTCTGGACGCGTAAGCTGCGTCGCAACCGCTAGCAGAATCAGGTCTCTTGCACAATGCGGTATTCGACACGTTGGAGATTCGATCCTCCGTAACCTACGGGACCGTAACCTACGGTACTGTAACCCGCATGGCGATCTCGGATGTCAAAGAATACGCACACCTCACCCCGGAAGATGTCGAGGCGATCGGCGCGGAACTCGATGCCATTCGCCGCGAAATCGAATCAGCCCGGGGTGAGGTCGACGCCCGATACATCCGCAATGTGATTCGTTTGCAGCGCGCCCTCGAAATCAGCGGCCGCGGTGTGCTCTTCTTCAGCCTCTTCCCGCCCGCCTGGCTCGCCGGTGTGGCATTGCTCGGCACGGCCAAGATCATCGAGAACATGGAGATCGGCCACAACGTCATGCACGGGCAGTGGGACTGGATGAACGATCCGGAAATCCACTCCACCAAATGGGAATGGGACAACGCCGGTCCCTCGGAGCACTGGAAGATCACGCATAACTTCCTGCACCACAAGTACACCAATGTGCTGGGCATGGACGACGATATCGGCTACGGCCTGCTGCGCGTCACCCGCGATCAGCGGTGGAGCCCGTTCTATCTCGGGCAGCCGGTGTACAACGCGCTCCTGCAGATGTTCTTCGAATACGGTGTCGCCGTCCAGCATCTGGAACTCGGCAAGGTCGCCAAGAAGAAGTGGGCCGCCGATTCGCCCGAGCGCCTGCAGTTCGAGGAGGACCGCCGCCTGGTCCTGAAGAAGGTCGGCAGGCAGGCCGCCAAGGACTACCTGATCTTCCCGCTGCTCACCGGCCCGTCCTTCCTGGGCACGCTGACCGCCAACCTGGCCGCGAACGTGGTCCGCAATGTGTGGACCAATGCGGTCATCTTCTGCGGTCACTTCCCCGATGGCGCGGAGAAGTTCACCAAGGCCGATATCGACGGCGAGACCCAGGGCGAGTGGTACCTGCGCCAGATGCTGGGCAGTGCCAATATCTCCGGCGGCCAGCTCATGCACTTCATGACCGGCAATCTGAGCCACCAGATCGAACACCACCTCTTCCCGGACCTGCCCTCGCGCCGCCTGGCCGATATCGCGGTCCGCGTGCGCGCCATGTGCGACAAGTACGACCTCCCGTACACCACCGGTTCGCTGCCGGTGCAGTACTTCAAGTCGTGGCGCACCATCATGAAGCTGTCGCTGCCCAACAAGTACCTGCGCCGCGGCACCGACGACGCTCCGGAAACCAAGTCGGAGAAGGCCTTCGGCGGCACCGCCACCATCGACCCGAACACCGGTCGCCGCAGCGGCCTGCGCACCGCGCTCAAGGAGGGACGCCGCCGCCTGACCCGGCAGCCCGCCCTGGTCAGCTGAGCTGGTTCACTGGGGGTCGTGTGTGCTGAAGGTCCGATCGACCCCACCGAATGTCTGAGCGTCTACGACGCCATCCGTCTGCGCCGTGATGTCCGCGCGGAGTTCACCGGAGAGGTCGTGGACGACACCACCCTGCTACGAATTCTCGAGGCGGCGCATCGCGCGCCCAGCGTCGGGAATTCCATGCCGTGGGATTTCGTGGTGGTGCGAGATCCGGCGACGCTGAACAAGTTCGCCGATCACGTCGCCGACAAGCGCCGCGAGTTCGGTGCGGCACTGCCCGCGGACCGCGCCGACACCTTCAACCCGATCAAGATCGAAGGCATTGTCGAGTCCGGCACCGGCATCGTGGTCACCCACAATCAATCCCGTGGCGGCACCCACGTCCTGGGCCGCGCCACGGTCCCCGAAACGGGCATCTACTCGACGATCCTCGCCATCCAGAACCTCTGGCTGGCCGCCACCGCCGAGGGCGTAGGCGTCGGCTGGGTGAGCTTCTACGACACCCCCGTCCTCACCGACCTCCTCGGTCTCCCCGACGACGTAAAGCCGGTCGCCTGGCTCTGTGTCGGCCCGGTCCACGAATTCCAGACTGTCCCCGATCTGGAACGTTTCGGCTGGCGCACCCGCCGCCCCCTCGAATCCGCCATCCACTGGGAGCAATTCACGCCCCGCCCCTGATCAGGTCAGGGGGTGCGGTGGTCGATGACCGTCGCGTCCTCGAGGGTGACGATCGGATCGCTGAAGTCGGAGCGGCCGGTGATCGTGATGGTGCCGGTGAAGACATCGCCCCGGGTCAGTTCCCGGCCCCTCGGCCCGGTGATCTCCACTCGCGTCCCGTCGATGGTGAAGAACTCCGAGGGACCGGCGGTCACGAAGCCGAGCGTCCACACCGATAGGTCGGAATAGACGAGGCCGTATACCGGCAACCGCTCTCCCACGTGCCGGTCGTGCTCGTGCAATATCTGCTTCACGTCGTATTCGGACACGCCGGATTCGGTGCCCGGCGCGGGATCCGCGTCACCCGCGGCCACGCCGGTGCCCGTCGTCGCGGCCATGAGCACCGCGGCACCGGCAATCGTCATTCCACCGAACATCATTCGATCCACTCTCCTCGAGTTCCCCGAAGTGTCCGATTCCATGCACCAAGGTGTCCGATCCCATGCAGCCGGAGCGAGATCAGATGCGTTCGAGGACCGCGGAGGCGCCGATGCCACCGGCGGCGCAGATGCCCAGCAGGGCGGTGGACCGTCCGGTCAGGGCCAGTTCATTGGCCATGGTGGTGACCATGCGGGCACCGGTCGCGCCGAAGGGGTGGCCCAGAGAGACCGAGCCGCCGTGGACATTGAGTGTGGCGGGGTCGATGCGGCCGACGGCGGTGTCGCGGTCGAGGCGTGTCTTGGCCCATTCGTCGCTGGCCAGGGCCTCGACGACGGACAGGGTCTGGGCGGCGAAGGCCTCGTGGATGTCCACGAAATCGATATCGCTCAGGGACATTCCGGCCTTGTCGAGGGCGCGGGGCATGGAGATGGCGGGGCCGATGAGGACCTGGTCTCGGGGGTCGACGCTGACGAAGCTCCAGGAGCGGAAGGCGGCCAAGGGTTCGAAGCCCAGGGCGCGGGCCTTTTCCTCGCTCATGAGCAGGACCGCGGAGGCCCCGTCGGTGAGCGGGCTGGCGTTTCCGGCGGTGACGGTGCCGTGCTTGGCGAAAACCGGTGGGAGGGTGGCCAGTTTCTCGACGGTGGAGTTGGCGCGGACGAGGCCGTCGCGGGTGATGGTCTTGCCTTCGGGGGTGGTCACCGAGAGGACTTCGCTGTCGAAGCGGCCGGATTCGATGGCCGCGGCGGCACGGTGATGCGAGCGGGCGGCGAACTCGTCCTGGGCGGCGCGCGAAATGCCATGGATGCGAGCCATTTTCTCGGCGGACTCGCCCATCACCTCACCGGTGGTGCGCTCCTGGATCTTGGGGCGGCGCGGCAGGATATCGGTGAAGGGAGCCAATTGCGCTGCGGCGGAGAGGTAGTCCCGCGGCTTGGGCTTGCCCAGCGCCAGGGGCGCGGCGGCGTGCACGATCTTCTGGGGGAGCTTGACCTCGGCATTGCTGGTCGAGTCGCTGCCACCGGCGATCATGATGTCGTACTCACCGCGTTCGATGGCGGCGGCCGCGGAGGTGACGGCCTGCAAGCCGGACGCGCACGCCCGGGTGACGGTGTACCCCTCACACCCGGGATCGAGCTGCAGATCGAGCGCGATCTCGCGCGCGATATTCGGTGCGGCACTGGGCAGGATCACCCCGCCCCACACGATGGACTGCACCGCCGACCCGGGCAGTCCGGTCTGTTCCAGCAGTCCGCGCACGGCGGTATCGGCCAGATCGATGGAGTCCATGCGCGTGAAATCGGTGAACGCCCGCACGAACGGGGTCCGGACACCGGACACGATGACAGCGCGGCGAGCCTTGGTAGCCATCCACCAAACTTACCGCGAGGTAAGAAAGAAAGCGATACACGCTGTCACAGAAACTGTGCCGACTGACGGTGTCTGATAAAGAAATCAAGCGACCGGGGCTTGATGCGCAGCCCCGGCCGGAACGGATCGGAAGGTACCTGTCGCTACGCGAGCCGGATGAGGCCGTAGTCGAAGGCGTGACGACGATAGACGACCGACGGTCGGTCGGTCTCCTTGTCTTGGAACATGAAGAAGTCGTGGCCGACGAGCTCCATCTGGTAGAGGGCGTCGTCAACCGTCATGGGGATGGCGGAGTGCGTCTTGGTGCGCACAACGTGGCCGGGACCGGCGTTATCGTCTTCATCGGCCTTGTGATCGTGGGAGTCGGCGGCCCCGTTGCCAGAGGTGAACAGGGAATCGTCGATCAATCCGGCCGTCGCCTGAGACACCGAGATCGGTGTCTTGTCCCCATGGTGTACGCGACGGCGATCCTTCATCCGGCGTAGCCGGCTCTCCAACTTATCGACCGCCTGCTCGAGGGCGGCGTAGAAGCTGTCCGCGCAGGCCTCGGCCCGAACCACGGGGCCCTTGCCGCGAGCGGTGATCTCTATCCGCTGGCAGTTCTTGCGTTGTCGACGGTTGGGTTCGTGGGTGAGTTCCACGTCGAAAAGATAGATGGTGGGGTCGAAGCGTTCCAAGCGAGAAAGCTTGTCCGCGACGTGAATTCGGAAATGGTCGGGAACTCCACCCTCACCGAGGGTCCTGCCCTTGACCACGACATCCGCATGGCTGGCCGATTGGCCCTCTGGGATGAACTCGTCATCCAGCAGCACCGCGGTGTCTGCGTTTTTCACTGAAGGTCGTGAAGTAGTCGTCACGCGTACCTCCCGGATCTGGCCGCACAAGCCACTCGTGCGGCGGGATTGAAACGTGTGCCGATTCGTATGACTCGCGTCGGCACATATGTCCGAGGCGCCACCTCCAAACTTGCGGTTCGGGTGTCTGATCGCGACGCTAGTACGCCAGCGACCTGTCCGCCAGTGTTCACGCAAATTTCGAAGAATCAAGCCGCGCAGGTTACCAGCACGGCACGAACCGTCACTCGCGCATCACTCAGCGCACGCACCGATTCACTCACCGTGGCCCCGGTGGTCAGCACGTCATCAACCAGCACTACCTCGGCATTTGCCGGAAACATCCGGGTCGGCGGGCAGTCGGGTACCACCATGATCCGCCCGCGTAGATTGTGCTGGCGATCGCTGCTGGAGAGGCCGACCGAATCGCGCACACCGGGCCGCATGCACAACATTCGTACCAGTCGGCAATCCGGTAGCCAACTCGCCGCGACGCTCGCGGCACGCAGCACCGGATCTCCGCCGCGCCGCCGCGCGGCGACCCTGCGGCTCGGCGCGGGGACCAGAATGAGCGGCCGGGAACCGTCTCGCAAAATATCCAGCCCCCTGGCAATCGAGGCCCCCAGCGGGGTCGCGAGATCCCGGCGGCGGTGTTCCTTGGCGGCCAGTACGGCCCGCCGCGGCGCACCCCGATAGGGAGCCAGCGCCCAGCACGGCACTCCGGGATCGGCGCGCGGGCGGATTCGGATCGGCGGTCCGGACAGGGCGTCGGCGCATGCCGCACACCACCCGATTCCTGCCCTCCCACAGCCACCACAAGCGCGCGGGAGGATCAGATCCAGCAGTTGTTCCCCCATGCCCTCAAGTGTGCGCCTAGCCCGGCGTCACGGGAACCGCATTGGCCCCCAACCCCGGAACTTCGCGCCAGTAGTATTCGCCGCCTTCGGGATTGCGGGTCAGTTCCAGGACCGCGCGGGAGTCGGCGACGTATTCGTGGTCGGGCGAGGCGCTCACGACCCGGACCGGTGGGGTCAGGTTCTGGGTGGTCTGCGGCTGGAAGCCGGAGCCGTCCACGATCACCCCGGCGACCGGATCGACATTGCCCTCGCGGGTGACGATGACCTTCTCGTCGGTCTGCCAGTCGACCGATACCGCATTGGTGCTCAGCCCGACCGCGAGGGACAGCGGGGAGGTCAGCGCGAACTTGCCGCCGGGCTGGGGGCTGACCACCGCGACGTACACCTTGCCATTGGCGATCAGTGCCGCCCGCGCCCCGGACGGCGAGATGCGTAACTCGGTGATGGGCCCGCGCGGCGGATTGGCGGAGTTCGAATTGGCCGCCGCCGCGGTCAATTCGCCGGTGTCGACATCCTGCACGGACACATTGCCGGTGCCGCGGTCGTGCACGGCCCGGATCACCCGATCACCGTCCACCACCGTCCACGCGGAGGCGCCGTCGGCGGGCCAGGACGGGCGGGTGAAGGTGCCGCCGGTCGCGACCGGGAAGCCTTGCCCGTCATAGGTTCCGATGATCAGGGTGCGCTGCGGTTCGGGCTCGGGCCGGTCGTATTTGGCGACCGCGGCGACCAGCTGCCCGTCCGGGGAGAGCGCCACCGATTGCAGCGTGTGCGTGGTGCCGAAAAAGCCCGGGGCGGCGGTGATTCCGGTGTCGGTGACGGCCACGAGGGAGCCGTCCCGCACCGCGTGCAGTCCGGTCCGGTTGTGCGCGATGGCATCCGGGCTCATGGACTCGACGTCGCCGCGGCTCCAGCCGGAGGTGGCGTAGCGGTCGTCGAGCGGGCGGCCGTCGGCCAGCAGCACATACGGTCCGAGGACGTCGGCCCCGGCCAGGGTGAGCACCACCTGAGTGGCCAAGAGCTCCTTGGCCTTCGGGTCCAGGGTGCTCGCGCCCGCGAAGTCGATCTGCACGCCACCGGCGCCGACACCGACATTCTCGGTGTCGCCATTGGCCTTGGTGATCGGCCCGCGCAGGGTGACCTGCCCGGACAGCGGATTGCGCAGCGCGGGGGCCAGCGCGCCCTGGGTGCCCTCGGCGAGCATCCCGAGCAGCTTCTGGGTGAGCTGGTCCTTGCGCGCCGAGACCCAGCGCAGGTCCGGCACCATGGCCGTCCCGGCCAGATTGGGGAAGAACAGCGAATACCGCTTATAGGACTTGTTGAACGCGCTCTGGTCCACGATGACGCCGGGCGGTAGGTCGTCGACCCGCCATTGCCCGTCGATCTTGACCATTTCGACCTTGTTCTCCAGCGTGCCGTCGCTGGCGCGATAGGAGCTGTCCGCGGCCAGTTCGCCGATCTTGCGCGCCCGGATCACATAGGTGGCCGAATCCGCTGTGCGGGATTCACGCAGCGTGTCGGGCCGGTCCACGATGGTGGTGCCCGCGGCGTCGTCCCAGCGCACATTGGCTGCCGGGGACAGGAATTGGCGGGCGGCCTGATGCCGGTTGGTGGGGTCGGAGGTGGCTTGCAGGAAGTCCTGCAGGAGCTGTTCGGGCTCGCGGCCCGCGATCGGCGGATTGGGGCCCGCGCTGGTGGGCTGCCGGTCGAGGGTGCCCAGCGCCTGCGGCGCCGAGGAATCGGGCAGGCTGGCGCAGGCCGTGAGGCCCAGTAGGCAGCTCACCACCAGCAGCGCCCGCACCAGGCGCGAGGTCCGCATCCTCATTGCTTTCCGTCCTCGGCGGGGGGAGGTGGAGCGGTGTCGGCGAGCATGGGCTGATCGGGATTGTCGGCGTCCTGGAAGAGCTGGGCCGGGCTGGCCTCGCCGTTCGGGGTGATCGCCTCGGGGACGGATTCGACTGCGGCGGGCACGGATTCGATGGCCACGGCGTCGCCGGGTTCGCCGACCTCCAGGGCCAGCTGCTCGGGGACCGGGCGCAGCTTCCTGGGTGGTTCCAGGGGCAGCGGGCTGAGGCCGAGCTTGCGTCCGCGCACCAGTGGCAGGGTCAGCCGGAAACACGCGCCGATGCCGATCTCGCCCCAGGCCTCGAGCTTGCCCTCGTGCAGATTGGCGTCCTCGACGCTGATGGACAGGCCGAGGCCGGTGCCGCCGGAGCGCCGCATGCGGGAGGGGTCCGAGCGCCAGAAGCGGTTGAAGACCAGTTTCTCCTCGCCTGGCCGCAGGCCGACGCCTTGATCGCGCACCACGATGGCGACGGCATTGGCGTCGACATCACCGCGCATGCGCATGAGGACCGGTTTGCCCTCGCTGTGATCGATGGCATTGGCCAACAGGTTTCGCAGCACGCGTTCGACGCGGCGCGGATCCACCTCGGCGACAAGGGGTTCCTCGGGCATATCCACCACGAGTTCGACGCCGGATTCCTTGGCCAGGTGCCGCACCGTGGAGACCGCGGCCCGCGCGCACATGCGCACGTCGAGCGATTCCACTTGCAGTTCGGCCACACCCGCGTCGTGGCGGGAGATTTCGAGGAGGTCGTTGAGCAGGCCTTCGAACCGGTCGAGTTCATTGACGAGCAGTTCGGCGGAGCGCGCCAGTGCCGGGTCCAGGTCGTCGCTGGATCCGTGAATGAGGTCGGCCGCCATGCGCACCGTCGTCAACGGCGTGCGTAGCTCATGGCTGACGTCGGAGGTGAAGCGGCGCTGCAGATTTCCGAACTCCTCGAGTTGGGTGATCTGGTTGGACAGGCTTTCGGCCATTTCATTGAACGACATGGCCAGCCTGGCCATGTCGTCCTCACCGCGCACCAGCATGCGCTCTTTGAGTCGTCCGTCGGCGAAGCGACTCGCGATGCGCGCCGCGGATCGAATGGGCAGCACCACCTGCCGGGTCACCAGGGCGGTGATGGCGGCGAGCAGCACCAGCAGCACGATGCCGCCGATGAGCATGGTGCCGCGCATGAGATCGAGGCTGCGCTTCTCATTGGTGAGCGGGAAGATCAGATAGATCTCCAGCGTCGGAATATCGGTGGCGGGGCTGCCGATGATGAGGGCGGACCCGCGGTAACCGTCCGGATCGGAGACCGTCGCGAACTGGTAGCTGATCTGGCGCTCTTGCACGAAATGCCGCAACTCGGGCGGGATTTCCTGGATCGGGCCCGCGTTCAGCTCCGCTTGACTGTCGCCCGTCATGGCCAGGGCGGAATCGTAACTGCCTGCCGCGCCGCCGGATTGGGAGCCGCCGCCCCCGGCCAGGGCGCGGCGGGCATCCTCCAATCGAGCCAGCTGGGTACTCGAATCGTGTACACCGGTCAGCGTGCTCTGGACCGTATTGCGCGCGCGGCTCATCTCCTCGACGGCCGCATTGATCTTCGCGTCCAACAACCTGTCGGTGATCTGAGACGTGAGCACGACTCCCAGAATCGTGATCACGATCAGCGACAGGGTGAGGGTGGACACGACGACGCGCAATTGCAGCGAACGCCGCCACACGTGGCCCAGTTGTTCGCCTAGATTGCGAAACCAGGCCACCACTACCGCCAGTAACCGCTGGACGCGGTTTCTGGAGCCAGCGATCACGGCGGTCCGGCCTTGTAGCCCACACCTCGGACGGTAAGCACGATCTCAGGGTTTTCCGGGTCCTTCTCGACCTTGGCGCGCAACCGCTGCACGTGCACATTGACCAGGCGGGTATCGGCGGCGTGCCGGTAGCCCCAGACCTGTTCGAGGAGCACCTCGCGGGTGAACACCTGGCGCGGCTTGCGGGCCAGCGCCACCAGAAGATCGAACTCCAAGGGAGTCAGCGAGATCTGCGAGTTATTGCGGGTCACCTTGTGCGCAGGCACGTCGATGACGATGTCCGCAATGGACAGCAGTTCCTGTGGCTCTTCCTCGGTGCGGCGCAGGCGGGCCCGCACCCGGGCGACCAGTTCCTTCGGCTTGAACGGCTTGACGATGTAATCGTCAGCGCCCGATTCCAAACCCAGGACGACGTCGACCGTATCGGTCTTCGCCGTCAGCATCACGATGGGCACTCCCGAGTCGGCTCGCAGCACCCGGCAGACATCGATGCCGTTCATGCCGGGCAGCATGAGATCGAGCAGTACGAGGTCGGGACGTAAATCCCGGACCGCGCTCAGCGCCTGCGTGCCGTCGCCGACGACGTGGGGGTCGAAACCCTCACCGCGCAAGACGATCGTGAGCATCTCCGCGAGAGCCATATCGTCGTCGACGACCAGAATCTTCGGCTTCATAACTACTAGTTTGTCACCTCTCGCACTCAGATCCGGCCGCCACGCCAACACTCGTGACCTGTCGGCGCACATCCAACCCTATCCAGCAACGATTTCCGCGACCCGCGCCGCGAGTGTTGCCGGATCGTCACCGGTCCGATGCACCCACCATGGTCCACGCCAGTTGATTTCGGCGAGGTCGCGGTAGACATTACCGGTGCGGCGTTGCAGGCCGCCGTCTTTCTCGTAGGCATCGAGTGCGCGGGCGTGGTCGGCTGCGCCCCGCAGCCGGGCGCGTTCCTCCGCCACATCGACCGGGACATCCAGGAGGATCTGGACATTCGGGGCAGGCAGGGCGAAACGCTCGAACTCCAATTGCTCGATCCAGGCCACGACCTCACCGCGCGCGTCCTGCTCCAGCCGGGCGGCGGAATAGGCTGCGTTGGAGGCGACATAGCGGTCCAGTAGCACGATGTCATTGTCCGCCAGCAGTTTCAGTAGATCGTCGCGCGCGTTGGCGCGGTCGAGGGCGAACAGCAGCGCCATGGCATTCACCGAGGCGGCCAGATCGCCGTGCCCGCCGCGCAGTGCCTCGGCCGCGAGGTCCGCGTGCACGGACACGCCGTAGCGCGGGAAGGCGAGGGTCGCGACACGCAGGCCGCGGGCGCGCAGATCCGTCAGGACGGCGTCGGTCAGCGTGCGTTTGCCCGCACCGTCGAGCCCTTCCACCGAAACCAGCGCACCTACCATGGCCGCGAGCGTACCGAATTGCCCGCAACCTCGGCCGATGCGGTGCGAGTTGCTGTTAGCTTCTTGATTGCTATAGTCCGGCTCATGACTTTCGTCGATGCCAAATCTTGGCAGCTCAAGCGCGCTTTTGCGGTCTTCGGAGTGGCGGTTGCCGCCATGGGATTGGCCGCCTGCGGAAGCTCCGATGACAAGGGTTCCACCTCCACGGCCACCACCGCCTCGGCCGATCCGAATCGCGCATTCGACCTGCAGGCCCATCGCGGCGGTCGCGGTATGACCATCGAGGAGTCGCTGCCCGGCTTCGCCAAGGCCATCGAACTGGGCGTCAGCACACTGGAACTCGATATCGTGCTCACCCGGGACAAGCAGCCGCTGATCTGGCACGACCCGATCATCCAGGCGGAGAAGTGCACCGACACCGCACCCGCCATCCCGGACGATCCGCAGTTCCCCTATGCGGGCAAGCTGGTGCACGATCTGGACTACGCACAGATCCAAACCCTGGACTGCGGCAAGAAACTCGCCGGATTCCCTGAGGCGCAGGAACTTCCGGGCAATAAGATCGCCAAGCTGCCCGAGATCTTCGACCTGGTGAAGTCCTATCCGGGCGCGTTCGACAAGCTCCGCTACAACATCGAGACCAAGATCGAGGCCGCCAAGCCCGAACAGTCCGCCACCCCCGAGGAATTCGTCGACATCATCCTCGACGAGGTGAGCAAGGCCGGGGCCACCGACAAGGTGGAGATCCAGAGCTTCGACTGGCGCAGCCTGCCCCTGGTGAAGGCCAAGAACCCCGCCATCCCCACCGTCGCCCTCTACGACGACTCCACCTACAAGGCGGACAGCCCGTGGCTCAGCCCGATTCGCTACGAGGATCACGCCGATGATCCGCTGGGCGCGATCAAGGCCCTGGGCGCGGACATCTCCTCCCCCAGCTACGTGAACCCCTGGGACAGCAATGCCAAGGTAGACGACCCCGGCTTCAAACTGACCACCACCAAGGAATACGTAGCCAAGGCCCACGAACTCGGCATCAAGGTGATCCCCTGGACAGTCAACGACAAGGCCACCATCTCTTTGGTCCTGGACCAAGGCGTGGACGGCATCATCACCGACTACCCCAACCGTGCCCGAGAGGTCATGAAAGACAAGGGCTACCCGCTCCCCGCGTCATTCCACAAGTGAGCCACTAACTTTCACCACCGCTCACCCCCCGAGCCGGTCGCCCCGCGCGACCGGCTCGTCCCATTTACCCAAAATCTGAAACGCTTCCGATTCATTTCTTATAGTGTGCGATCACTCCCCCTGCAAGGAGAGCATCCCAGCTCCACCCCTCCCGGCCGCCACGTTCGAACAGGATTCCGCCTTGCCGAAAACCACTGCCACGCACCAGCTCTCACGCGCCACCCTCGCCGCCTTCGCCCTCACCGCCACCCTCGCAGCCGCAGGCACCGCCACCGCCGCCCCGGTAACCCTCGACCCGGCCCCCGTAGCCTCCGACGCCGCCCCCACCGGCTCCGGCGGCTCGGGTTCCTCGAGCTCCAACTCCGCCGGTACCGGCTCCAGCGCCAGCCAACTCATCAACATCGCGATCTGCACCCTCACAGGCGGCAAGTGGATCCCGGTCATAGACCTCTGCATCAAGTAGGCGACCGCTGGAATGAGATTCGGGGGGGGGCCCCGGGGGGGGGGGCGGGGCGGGGTGGGGGTCGAAAGCTTAGGCGGGGGGGTGGGTGGGCGGGGTTGGGGGGGGGGGTTGGGGCCGCGTAGGCCACC